>NZ_JMLZ01000002.1:597500-2707500 GCF_000686105.1 Robinsoniella sp. KNHs210 | reverse complement strand
AGAGCGCAGGGTGGATGCCTTGGCACTAAGAGCCGATGAAAGACGTGATAAGCTGCGAAAAGCTTCGGGGAGGAGCAAATATCCTACGATCCGGAGATATCTGAATGGGGAAACCCACTTGAGCAAACCTCAAGTATCCATACGCCAATACATAACGTATGGAAGGGAACCCGGGGAACTGAAACATCTAAGTACCCGGAGGAAAAGAAAGAAAACTCGATTCCCAAAGTAGCGGCGAGCGAAATGGGAGGAGCCTAAACCGGAATGCGTGCATTCCGGGGTTATGGACTGCATAACGTGACTTGAATGGTAAAAGAACGGTTTTGGGAAATCCGGCCAGAGAGGGTGAAAGCCCCGTATTTGAAACCAGAAGAGAGCAGGCAGTATCCAAAGTACCACGAGACACGAGAAACCTTGTGGGAAGTCGGGGGGACCACCCCCCAAGGCTAAATACTACTTAGTGACCGATAGTGCATAGTACTGTGAAGGAAAGGTGAAAAGAACCCCGGGAGGGGAGTGAAAAAGAACCTGAAACCCTGTGTTTACAAGCTGTGGAACCACTTTATATGTGGAACCGCGTACTTTTTGTAGAACGGTCCAGCGAGTTACGCTGGCTGGCAAGGTTAAGCACTCAAGGTGTGGAGCCGGAGGGAAACCAAGTCTTAATAGGGCGAAAGAGTCAGTCAGAGTAGACCCGAAACCGGGTGATCTATCCATGTCCAGGTTGAAGTTACCGTAAAAGGTAATGGAGGACCGAACGCACATCCGTTGAAAAGGGTGGCGATGAGGTGTGGATAGGGGAGAAATTCCAATCGAACCCGGAGATAGCTGGTTCTCCTCGAAATAGCTTTAGGGCTAGCCTCATATTAGTCTAACGGAGGTAGAGCACTGAATTTCCTAGGGGGCGTCAAAGCTTACCAAAGAATATCAAACTCCGAATGCCGTATAGATGATGTATGGGAGTCAGACTGCACGAGATAAGTTGGGCAGTCAAAAGGGAAAGAGCCCAGACCTCCAGCTAAGGTCCCAAAGTGTGTGTTAAGTGGAAAAGGATGTGGGATTTCGAAGACAACTAGGATGTTGGCTCAGAAGCAGCCATACATTAAAAGAGTGCGTAATAGCTCACTAGTCGAGAGGTCCTGCGCCGAAAATGTCCGGGGCTAAAACACAACACCGAAGCTGAGGAATGACATAGTCATTGGTAGAGGAGCATTCTTAACTGAGACGAAGCTGTACCGTAAGGAGCAGTGGATTGTTAAGAAGAGAGAATGCTGGAATGAGTAGCGAGAGGAAGGTGAGAATCCTTCCGGCCGAATATCCAAGGTTTCCAGAGTAAAGCTGATCTGCTCTGGGTAAGTCGGGGCCTAAGGCGAGGTCGAAAGACGTAGTCGATGGACAACAGGTTGAGATTCCTGTACTATAGTATAACAGAACTGTGGGGACACAGATGGAAAGCACAATCCGGGAATGGAAAAACCGGTACAAGCGGGGTAGGAGTAGTAAAGGCAAATCCGTACTACAATCCGAAGACGTGACGTGGAGCGAACTAAAGTAGCGAAGTGTGTGAGCCAGCTGTCAAGAAAAGCCGCTATTGTTTATATTATACCCGTACCGTAAACCGACACAGGTGGATGAGGAGAGAATCCTAAGGCCGACGGAAGAAGCATTGTTAAGGAACTCGGCAAAATGACCCCGTAACTTCGGGAGAAGGGGTGCCTCGAAAGAGGCCGCAGAGAATAGGCTCAAGCAACTGTTTAGCAAAAACACAGGTCTATGCAAAACCGCAAGGTGAAGTATATGGGCTGACGCCTGCCCGGTGCTGGAAGGTTAAGAGGAGATGTCAGCGCAAGCGAAGCATTGAATTTAAGCCCCAGTAAACGGCGGCCGTAACTATAACGGTCCTAAGGTAGCGAAATTCCTTGTCGGGTAAGTTCCGACCCGCACGAAAGGCGTAATGATTTGAGCACTGTCTCGACAATGCATCCGGTGAAATTGAAATACCAGTGAAGATGCTGGTTACCTGCGCCAGGACGGAAAGACCCCATGGAGCTTTACTCCAGCTTGATACTGGGATTCGGTATTGCATGTACAGGATAGGTGGGAGACTATGAATTCACAACGCCAGTTGTGAAGGAGTCATTGTTGGGATACCACCCTTGCAGTATTGGATTTCTAACCAGCCACCGTGATCCGGTGGTGGGACAATGTCAGGCGGGGAGTTTGACTGGGGCGGTCGCCTCCGAAAGGGTATCGGAGGCGCTCAAAGGTCTTCTCAGAATGGTTGGAAACCATTCGCAGAGTGCAAAGGCAGAAGAAGGCTTGACTGTGACACCGACGGGTGGAGCAGGTACGAAAGTAGGACTTAGTGATCCGGTGGTATAAAGTGGGATTGCCATCGCTCAACGGATAAAAGCTACCCTGGGGATAACAGGCTTATCACTCCCAAGAGTTCACATCGACGGAGTGGTTTGGCACCTCGATGTCGGCTCATCGCATCCTGGGGCTGTAGTAGGTCCCAAGGGTTGGGCTGTTCGCCCATTAAAGCGGTACGCGAGCTGGGTTCAGAACGTCGTGAGACAGTTCGGTCCCTATCCGGCGTGGGCGCAGGATATTTGAGAGGAGCTGACCTTAGTACGAGAGGACCGGGTTGGACTGACCTCTGGTGTACCGGTTGTTCTACCAAGAGCATGGCCGGGTAGCCAAGTCGGGAAGGGATAAACGCTGAAGGCATCTAAGCGTGAAGCCCCCCTCAAGATGAGATATCCCCCGCATAAGCGGTAAGACCCCTTGAAGACGACGAGGTGGATAGGTTAGAGGTGGAAGTGCAGTAATGTATGGAGCTGACTAATACTAATAGGTCGAAGGCTTATCCATAAGGTTTAGGATAATGTCAATAAAGTTGATATGATCAACGAAGTTGGTAATGCAAGAACGGATGATAATTTGATGAATTTCTATGTGTGATTTTGAAGGTATATGTATGTGAGGCAGCTAAAGATAGCTGCTTTTTTTGTGTATAAATTTATGGATAAGCCAGTAATATGAGGTAAGAATGAAACATGAAAAAGAATAGTAGGTAACATAGTAAAGAATAAATAATGAAAAAAATAATAGGCATCATAGTCAGTCGTGGATCAGCAAAAATAGTGAGAAAACACGGAAGACCATAGGTAACTATAAAATATAATGAAAGTCTACAAAATATAAACGATTTAAATTTTACATAAACTTTAAATAAAACAAGACTAGAATTAACAAATCCCATGTAGAATATAGACATAATAAAGTTACAAAGTAAATGTTATAATAAAGTGGGAGGGAAATATGCAGGTGATATTAGGGTTTGTTTTAATGATAATAGGAATCTCTTATTGCACAGAGTCTATTTTATCAACGCATAAACGTGCATTAAGGCTTGTGAAACAGGCCGATCAGAATGAATATTTTTCATTTTGTGCAAGAATATTTTTTGTATCATCATTTTTTGTATTCCTGTCGAAGATTGCTTATCTGGCGGAAGCTATTTCCTACCAACAGAATATATACTTCGTTTTGGGAATATGTATCATAGGATTTGTTCTGGTGTTATTTATAAATAAAAGGAAGACGGGTATGTTTTTTCTTGTTAACACCGTTCAGGGTGATAAAAATAAATTGTATGTCGGAAAAAAAGCTTTAGAAAAATAAATAAAAAGTGCTGATTTGATTGAACCTACTCCTAATTGTTAGACCAAAAATCTATCGATTAGGAGTTCGGTTTAATACGTCAGCACTTTATATTTATTTGGAAATATTTTTTATCCTTATATAAAAACTGATTTGTTATTTCAGGGAAATATAAGGATTCAGGCCGCCGGGGATATCCGGATTATGGTCTGTTTCAATGGCCTTGTAAAATGCCAGCATCTGACATATATTTATAAATGGAATACCCCAGGCAATGGGTTCAACAATGGCATGCAGGGAAACATGGTAATCCGATTCCCAGTAGTCTTTTGTATGATGTCCCAGAGTAATAACATAAGAACCACGGTTTTTTATATCTTTGATCATCTGCTTTTGGTAATTACTTTCATTGGGGTTAATGATAATAAGAAACAGTTTTTTTTCATTTGCCAGGACAATAGGTCCGTGCCGGTAATCCAGAAGATTAAAATACTCTCCGGGAAGTATACATATTTCAGTAAATGCCAGACTTCCTTCACTTGCAATTCCGCTGATTTCCCCATCACCCAACACAGTTACATTATTCCATTCTTTTTGTGCTATTATCTGACACATTTCTTTGTGTTCTTCTAAAAATGCTGACTGGTTTTCAAAAAATGTTTGAAATGCCGCTGCCAGTTGCTCGTTTTCTATATAGATCGCCAATAACATTGTTAATGAGTAGTAAATATTCGAAATAGTTCTTGTCTGGCATACGCTATGGTCAAAAGCCCATGGAATCTCCAGTGTAAAGTCCAGATATGGTTTCAAAGAACAATCGGTCTTTGCGATAATACCCATAGTTTTAAAGGTTGTAAGTTTACGCAGCTTTTCTAAAGCAAATAATACTTCACTGGTTTCACCGGACCGGGAGGCAACGATAACCAGAGCGTTGGTAAATATCCTGCTGTATTTTTCCGGTGACAAAATAATCTCACCGCCGGAGACAGCTACTGTTTTTTTGTCAGTGTACATGGAGAACATAGCAGCGGCACCCTCACTCAGCATAAAGCCGGATCCGCAGCCTATAAAAATAATGTTTTGGAAGGGTTTTTTTATAAATTCATAAATCTGATCGTGTTTTTCTTTAAAAAGTGCCTGTGTTTGCATAAGAGCAGAAGGCTGGGAAAAAATTTCAGTTTGAATGGTATACATGTGGTTCCTCCTTTGATATTTGCTCTTTTAAATGAAGAGCTAATTCTGATAGTTCGTGATGATATATATTTTGAGCAGCCAGTAAGATGCCGCCTTGAACGGGCGGAAGATAAGGGGGAGTAAGGGTAATCGCAAGCTGCTTTAAATATCTTTGAAGGGGGTCAAGTATAAGACCTTCGTTTTTAAAAATTCCTCCGGAATAAGAAACGCGTACCGGAGTTTCAGGTGAAAATCCCAGTTTTCGATAAATTGCTTTTATTGAAATAAAAAGTTCATAAGCTGCCATATCATACAAGCGGCGGGCATTAGCATCGCCTTTCTTGGCAGCCTCACTCAAATACATCTGCATTTTTGCAATACCTTCCCGATTTCCTGACAAGAAGTTATTATAATATGAGACCATATCCTCTTCATCATGAAGAGAGAGGGTATTATGTATTACATCATATAAGTACGAACGGTCTTCACGATAATCACATTCTTTAGCGAACAGTGAAAGTGTCTGCATTCCCAGCCAGTAAGCGGAACCTTCGTCTGAAAATACGGTATGCCATCCATTAGCTCTGGCACTTTTTCCTTCCATATTTTCCCCGTATGCAATGGCACCGGTGCCTGCTACAATATGTATACCATGAGATAGGTTGAGGGATCCGGCAAAACCTAATGAAACATCGTTGCAGAGCATTAGTACAGCCTGTGGCAGAAGAGCGTGGAAATATCCGGAGATCTTCCGGTCTGCAGCGGAATCTTCACCATAGCAGGGGATGCCGAAGGCTGCACTGCAAATTTGTTCTTTGCGGCATCCGGCTGTTTCAACAAGCTTGCTGATCCCGTTTTCCACCAGATCACATACACCGGAAATACCGATCTGGGGATGGGAACAGCCGGAAGTTTCGAAGCGGGCGGCAACAGACCCGGAGTAGGTAGTCAGCATCCAGGCGGTTTTAGTTCCGCCCCCATCCATACTTAAAAGATACTTCATGTTGGTTCCTCCTTTGCATGCTCCATGCATCTCGATCCTTATCTTAAATTTACTGTTATTGGATGTACTTGACATCCGTTAATTCAGTTCCACTCGGTAAGAGAAGAAATCACTTTTAATAAAGGCGACGGTATACTCAATGATATAATTTCTGGAAAAAGTGATTCTTTCAATCTTAATAGAAGTATCAGAAGTTTTGATGCCTAATAGCAGTGCATCTTCTCGTGAAACGGGGACTGCAGTTATGTTTTCAGTAGCCCGTTCCGGTATAATATTAAATGACTGCATCGTTTTATAAAGTCCGTTTTCCTTAATTTTCTCAAGGGTCATCTCAGGATAAATGCTCACCGGTATGTATGAAGTTTCCACTGCATAAGGAATGTCCTGGGCATATAGGCAGCGTATTAACTCATATACCATATCGCCGGGATTTAGTTTCAGATTTTCCATTACCTTGCCTACTGCCGGTATTTGTTTAAATGATAGAACTTTATTACTATGCATAATTCCTTTTGCTTCAATGTTTTCACGAAGGCTATAAAATTTTGTCAGAGTCTGTTCTATTCTGCGTACAGAGACAAAGGTACCTTTGCCCTGCTTACGGTAAATATAACCGTCTTTAGTTAATAAGTCCAGAGCATCACGGACGGTAATGCGGCTGAGCGCATAACGCGTACATAATTCCCGTTCGGTAGGCATTTTATCGTGTGGCTTCCACTCGCCGGAAGTTATTTTCTCAACTAATATATCGTAGAGCTGTGTGTATTTGAAATTATTTTGAACGTCGTTATTTTTTGACATACAGGATCCTCCTTAAATATGATTATGACATTACAGCGGAAATAAATCTTAAAGGTATTAATATAATATAACAACTATTAAAAATGTGCAAGGGCTTTTTGAAAAATAAAAATAAAACGTAATAATGTATAAAAAATGACTATAAATATTGTTGAATAATGATGAAAAGTGAATAATTTGTATAAATGTATTGCAAGTAGTATAAACTTGTCTTATAATAGCAATACAAGTTAGATAAGGGAAACGTAAGGACAAGAAGAATATTGGTTCTATAAAAACAGGATCAATATAGGAAGAGAGGTGAACGGGGGGTCATTATTATGACGACTTGATAAGTGCAATATTCAAACATTACCCCATGAATAGAACAAGCCGGCTTGTTCTATTCCCAAATCAGTAGTGTGAAAGCGGTTTTCTTTCACACTTGATCCGGAAAAAATCAGGAGAAGGTTTGGATCAGATAGGTAAAGGATGCCTTGTAGCAATTTAGAAAACAAAACCATAATTTTGGTTTATGTAAATTTGGAGGATAATACTATGAGAAGAAAAAAAGGAATCACAGTTATTTTGACCTGTATGCTGACTATGTCTTCAGTTCTTTATGGCTGTTCCGGTAAAGAAAATTCAGAAGCACAGAAAAAAGATGAAACGAAAACAGCGGTATCTTCGGAAGCGGATCAGCCGGATACGCAAAATGCAGAGGCTAATGGAGAGCCTGTGACACTTTGGATGCATAACGGTCCTGCATTTGTAAAGGCAACAAAGGAACTGGCGGCAGAATTTGAGTCTGAGACCGGGATCAAAATTGATATACAGGTATTTCCGTATGATGTTATGAGTCAGAAGATGAAAGCTTCTTTTACTGCCGGGAATGAGCCTGATATTATTCAGGGATTCGGTGCATGGATGCCGACCTATATCAACCAGGGAGTGTTAGCTAAAGTACCGGATGATATGGCATCAGATTTAAAGGAGAATTTCCTGTCCGGTGCAGTGGAGGGGTATGAAAAAGATGGCTCCTATTATGGTGTTCCCATCGAAATGCAGATGGAAAGCGGATTATTTTATGTGCCGGAAAAGGCTAAGGAGTCCGGAATAGAAGGGGCACCTAAGACTTTTGAAGAAGTTATTAAAATTGCCAAGGATCATGTGAAATACAATGGAGATGTTCTGGAATATGGCGGTCTGGAATTTGACAACGGTGACAATGTTGCACAGTTATTCCTGTCCTGGATACTGCAGTATGGCGGAAACTTCTGGGATGAAAGCAGGACCCATATGGTTCTCCAGTCGGAAGAGGCAAAAATGGCATGGCAGAAACTGGTGGATCTTATCGAAGCAGACAAGGTCACAGATACTAAGCATATTACTGGGGATATCACATCAGATGTATTTTTCTTTAACAAGAAAGCAGCGCAGCTAATCAAAGGATCCTGGGCTTCAGCGATTGGTGAGGAGTTGAAAAATGATGACTGGGAATATACATTTCTTCCTCCGGTCACCGGAGATGAACCGCATTTTGTTGTGGAAACCGGATGGGCTTATGTAGTATCTGAAAATAGTAAGAATAAAGACAATGCCTTTAAATTCATACAGTATTGTCTGCAGCCCGAAAAGTCACTTGAGTTTAATCTTGCAACAAAGACAATTCCGTCTTTAAAAGCATTAGTAGAAGATCCGGCATATACGGAAGCGGAAGAGAATGTACGATTTAAGGACCAGTTCCAATATTTAAAATATGCGCAGAATGTAGGCCCGGTTCAGGATATGGATTTTGTCAAGACCACAATCCGGGATATATTTAAAAGCCAGATTGATGGCAAGTATACCACAGAGGAAGCTTTGAATAAGGCTGAGACGGATATTAATCAGCATATCGATTCTCTGTTAGCCCAGACAAAATAAACAGAATGGAGAGTGCTGCAAAATAAATTTTCCGGACTTTATTTTGCAGCAGTTCCTTAAGGAGGCAGGATGATGAATAAAAAAGTGAAGAGGAAACAGGGTATCAGCCGCCGTCAAAGAAGATTTGTCATAATAGGGCTGACTCCTATTCTGATTGTATTCTTTGTCTTTTCCGTTATACCGATATTTTATAGTTTTATCATGTCGCTTTTTAATCATAGTGGATTTGGCCAGGCACCTTTTGTGGGTTTGGATAATTATGTTCAATTAGTACATGATACGGAATTTTTAGGTTCATTGAAAAATACAATTATTTTTGTTCTGATTGCGGTTAATGCAAATATCGTTATTTCAACATTGATGGCAGTTGTAATCAAATCAATAAAAAAGCGGAAAATCCGTTCATTCTTCAGAGGATGGTTTTTTATCCCGGCAGTTATTCCTATTGTAGCGTTATGCTATGTCTGGGCCATTATGTATCAGCCCAGTTCCGGGATTATTAATAAAATGCTTTCTTTAGCAGGAATAGCACCTGTTAACTGGTTAACAGGCAGCAGTACGGCATTAATTGCGATTATCATTACTACTTTGTGGTGTGATCTGGGATATAATATTGTTTTAATTCTGGCAGGAATGGACAGCGTTCCTGAAATGTTTCTGGAAGCTGCTTCCATTGACGGTGCGAATTGCGTACAGAGGTTTTTCCGGATTACGCTTCCCCTTTTATCCAGAAATATGCTATTTGTCAGTATGATGACGTATATCACCTATTTTCAGGCTTTTGCCCAAATACAGATTATGACCAAGGGCGGACCCAATAATGCGACCAATGTCATAGCCTACAATATTTACAATTATGCATTCCAATATTCCCAGATGGGTTATGCTTCTGCAATGGCAATGGTATTACTGGGAATCATTTTAATTATATCCATGGTACAGTTTTTTAGTGTAAAGTCAGACTGGGAATATTAGGAGGGGGGATACCATGAAGATACTGTCAAAGATTTTAAAAGGTTTTATATTAGGTATAGGGTTCTTGGTAGTTGCCTTTCCGTTTCTATGGTGTGTTCTGCTTTCTTTTAAAGGAAATGCGGAAATTATGAGTATAGAGTCCTCATTCTTTCCTACGCAGATTGTCCTGGATGGATATAAGAAGGTTTTAACAGAGGCTCCGTTTATGAGATGGCTGTTTAACAGTATTGTAACGTCTGTTCTTGCCACCGGAATTGTGGCACTGACCAGTTGTCTGGGAGGATATATTTTTGGTAAATTTCAATTTCGAGGAAAAAATATACTGTTTATGGGAATATTGGCAACCATGATGGTTCCCTTTCAGGTAACGATGATTCCAACGTACCTGATCAGTAATAAGCTGCATATTTTAGATACACTTGCGGCATTGGTAATTCCTTATATGGTTTCCGGATTCGGAATCTTTCTGTGCCGTCAGTTTGCGGAGAATGTGCCGGATGAGATTATGGAAGCCGGACGGATTGAAGGAGCCGGAGAGTGGCGGATTTTTTTCGGACTGATTATTCCGATGATCAAACCCGCGATATCGGCACTTTGCATCTTTACTTTTATGGGCAGGTGGAATGATTATTTATGGCCGCTGATTGCACTTACCAGTGAGAATAAGATGACCCTGCCCCTTGCGCTTAATTTTTTCAATTCCAGTCTGTTAACGGATTATAACTCATCAATGAGTGCGGGGGTTTTAGTAATGCTGCCGATTATAATTGTATATTTTATTTTCCAGAAGCAGTTTGTAGAAAGTATCACATTAACGGGGATTAAGTAGAGAGGTGACAGGTTGAAAGAAAAGTACTTTCAACTTCCTTAATTTATATGAGCGCTTAAAGCGCACGGATGGGAGCAAAAATGAGAGAAAACGGATATTGTAAATTTGTATTTATCGGAGCGGGAAGTTCTGTATTTACGCTGCGTCTGATTGGGGATATTTTAAAGGAAAATAGTATTAACGGCGGACATATTGCGTTGGTAGATATTGACGGGGAAGTTTTAGAGGAGACGAAGGAAGCTGTTATTCATCTGATACATTTTGCGAAGCGGGAGTTTGAGATCACTGCCCATACGGATTATAAGCAGGCGATTCCGGATGCCGACTATGTGTTCATGACGATAGCGACAGGAGGATATGAGCGGTGGAAACAGGATATCAGAATATGTACGGATCACGGAGTGCTGCAATCGGTAGGAGACACAATCGGTCCCGGTGGGATTATCAGGACGCTGCGAACAATACCTGTGATATTAGATATTGCCAGTGCCATGGAAAAATTGTGCCCTGATGCCTGGATGATTAATTATTCCAATCCGGAGGGTGCCGTTTGTCTTGCTCTTCAAAAGTTTTCCAGGATTAAGAACTTTGGCCTTTGCCATGGTACACCGGATACGGCACAGTGGCTGGCTGAAAAAGTGTTTCAGGTTGACCGGGAGCGGTTTTCTTACCGGGCAGCGGGAATCAATCATTTTACCTGGTTTACAGATATGAGGATTGACGGGGAAGACGTGTACCCTGAACTTAGCCATGCATTAAATAGAAGTGGGATGGATAAGAAAGAGCCCATATCTGCGGAACTATACCGCATTTATGGATGTTATCCTGCCCCAGGAGACCGGCATGTAGGAGAATTTGTGCCGTATTATTTAAAGGATAAGATCCTGAAAGAAAAGGATTACGAATGGAAAAATAATGATTTTAAGGTGGTGGATGGTTGGAGGGATCAGGCCAGAGAGCTGTTCGACGAGGTAAGAATGCATAACAGGGGATTTGAGAAACTGCTGGAAGGTTCCGGTGAAACTGCGGCAAATTTTATAAGATCTCTGAATACAGGGGAAATCTCCAGTGAAATGGTAAATGTAGTGAACAGAGGATATATTGACAATGTCTCACAAGATATCATTGTAGAACTGCCCACTTATATTGATCAATTTGGTCTGCATCCCCAGAATATAGGGAGGCTGCCTGACGCTATTGCTGCGCAGTGCGACAGGCTGGGAAGAGAATATCTTCTCATGGTGGAAGCAGCGGTATCATGCAGTTATGAGAAGGCATTACAGGCGGTGTATCTGGATCCGCTGTCAGCTAATTGTCTGTATCCGGAGTTACTTTTAAAGGATCTGATTCATGCAAATCTGGACTTGCTGCCGGAAGCATGGAAAGAGAAGTAAAGGGGGATTCGTCTTCATGTGGGCAAAAGAAAAGCAGTATCTGAGAGAACTGGCTAAGAGGCAGACAGCATATGCAAATCTGCCGGAAATGGAACAGAAAAAGCAAAAATGGATGGATGTAAATACGGGGAAAAAGACGGTTCCGCCCGTAGTTGTGGAGACAGAGACATTCCGGCAGTACATGGTACCTGATCATATTCTGTACTGTACGGATCCAAAGGCACGTGAAATCGAATACCGTTTGTTAAGGAATATTCGTGAATATGAACTGATTCAGGATGACAAAGTGATTCCGGATGTATTTGAGATTCCAATTCAGGCAGAGATTGATGAATTTGGCTTTCCTATAGAGGAATGCCATGCGTTGGATGCCAATGGCAGGGATGTCGGCTATGAATATCATTCGCCAATCCGGGATCTGGAAGAGGATTTTTACAGGCTGAAACCTGCAGTAATTAACATAAACCATAAAAAGACACAAAATTCCTATGATTTTGTGCAGGATATATTAGACGGAATTATGTCAGTGAGACTCACAGGAACCCCGCCAATGATTGCACTTCCTTTTCAGGCAGTAAAGCTACTGGGCCTTGAAAATTATATGATGTCCATGTATGACTGCCCTGAAACCCTGCATAAACTGATGCACTATTTAACGGAAAACCAGATAAAGGTAATGAAATATTATGAGAAAAACAGAATTCTGACTTTAAATAACAGCAATCAGGAAACCTGCCTCAGCAGCTATGGCTTTACGGATCGCCTTCCTGTGACGGGAGCAGAAAGTCCGACATTAAAGGATGTCTGGATCTGGGCAGAAGCGGAGGAGGCAGCATCCATATCACCGGATATGTTCCGCGAGTTCTGCCTTCCATATATGGCAAAGGCATGCAGAGAAATGGGTCTGATTTATTATGGATGCTGTGAGCCAATGCATAATATATGGCAGGATGTCATAAAGGAAATTCCTAATATACAGAAGGTATCCGTATCGCCGTGGAGCAGCCAGCAGAAAATGGGAGAAATGCTTCGGGGAACAGACGTGGTGTTCTCCAGGAAGCCCTATGCAAACTATCTGGGCGTAGAAAGCAGGCTGGATGAAGAAGCCTGGACAAAGCATATTAAAGAAACTTTGGATGCGGCAAAAGGATGCCAGTGTGAATTTATTATGCGGGATGTTTACCGCGTACGGGATTTGGAAGATGTGAGGCGGGCGGTGGAAATTGTCAGAGAGCAGGCGGAGGAGTCGGCTGGTTAAGTGTATAGAATTAAGAAAATAAAATGTGTTATTACTTAGATATCAGGAAATAACAGAAGAGGGCAGGGAAGGCGCAGAGATGCAGCAGGCTGATGCAGAACCGGGTATTGTACAATAAAAACTAAAGACCCGGAGACAGATGGAAGCGCTGAAATTATGTCATCCGCCTTCCCGCTCATCATATGCCCTGTTAAAATATTCAGTAGGACTAAAATAAAAAATCTACATTCAATCTGAGAAAAACAAAATTTTTAGTTGACAAATAAAAAAGAAAAGCATATACTGTACTAAATTAAAGTATTGAACCAAAACCGATGAACAAGAGTAGTAAATAAGATTCGTTATTCCCAGAGAGCTGCCGGTGGTGTGAAGGCGGTAATAAAGATTTTATTGAATGGACTTGCGAGGGCAGCTCAAAATCACAGCAGTTAACGGAAACCCTGTAAATAATGCAGAGTGGAAGAGGTGAGAGTAGACGCTGACGGGAGCCTTATCCGTTATCAACGAGGTATGTATGATCGTACATAAAAAGAGTGGCTGAGTGATCAGCAACTTGGGTGGTACCGCAGAAGCTACAGGCTTTTGTCCCTTGGATATAGGGGGCAGAGGTCTTTTTTTATAGCTAAAATGCAGTGGCAGTATTGCAGGCAGGTCTGCAATATGTAACGGGAATGAAGACAAAAAAGGAGGAAGTGACCATGATGCAGCCAAGC
Source organism: Robinsoniella sp. KNHs210 (assembly GCF_000686105.1). Classification (NCBI taxonomy): domain Bacteria; kingdom Bacillati; phylum Bacillota; class Clostridia; order Lachnospirales; family Lachnospiraceae; genus Robinsoniella; species Robinsoniella sp. KNHs210. The sequence continues at coordinate 2,693,783 of NZ_JMLZ01000002.1, read as the reverse complement.
TGTGACAAAATTTTAGAATTAGCAGGGGATTATGATGTGATCCCGGTTTGTAAGGAAATATATGCGGATGTTATAACACCGATCACCTTACTTCGGAAACTTGCAAATATCAGCAAATGTTACTATCTGTTAGAAAGTATAGAAGGCGGCGAGAAATGGGGACGATATTCCTTTTTGGGATTTAATCCTGTGATGCGGGTTTTCTGTAAAAATGATGAGGTTACCATCACGCGGGATGGGGTTATGGAAAAGATCAGTACGAAAAAGCCCCTTGAGGTAATACGCTCCATAATGAAAGATTACAAGGCTCCGAATCTGGAAGGGCTGCCGCCATTTGCGGGTGGGTTTGTTGGATACTTTGCATATTCTATGATTGGATATGCGGAACCCACATTAAATATCAATAAAGGTAATTTTAATGATTATGACCTGATGTTGTTTGATAAGGTAATTGCTTATGACCATTTAAAACAAAAGATCTGCATTGTAGTAAATATGAAAACAGACAAGGTGATGGAGAATTATGGCAAAGCTATGGCTGAGATAGAGAGTATCACCAATATTATACGAAATGCACCGATTCTGGAGGATCAGAAGATTCAGCAGAAAGTTGAATTTACCTGTAATGTAAGCAAGGAAGCCTATTGTGAGATTATTGAAAAGACGAAAGAGTATATCGTAGACGGGGATATATTCCAGGCAGTTATTGCCAGACAGTTTACAAGTCCTTATGAAGGGAATCTGATCAATCCGTACCGGGTGCTCCGGACTACCAACCCTTCTCCCTATATGGTGTATATGAATATCAATGAGGAAGAAATAATTAGTACATCACCGGAGACCCTGGTGCGTCTGCAAAATGGCAGGCTGACTACTTTCCCGGTTGCCGGTTCAAGGCCCAGGGGGATAAATCAGGAAGAGGATGAAAAACTGGAACAGGAACTTCTGGCAGATGAAAAAGAACTTTCCGAGCACAACATGCTGGTAGATCTTGGCAGAAATGATCTGGGAAGGATATCGAAGTTTGATACAGTGGAAGTAACAGAGTATCAGATGATTCATAAATATTCCAAGATTATGCATATCTGTTCTCAGGTAGAAGGAAATATTAGGGAAGAATATGACGGATTAAATGCCATTGAAGCAGTCCTTCCGGCCGGCACCCTGTCAGGTGCACCGAAGATCCGTGCCTGCCAGATTATCAATGAGCTGGAGAGTGAACAAAGAGGTATTTACGGAGGGGCGCTGGGATATCTGGACTTTACCGGTAACCTGGATACCTGTATCGCCATTCGTATGGCGGTAAAGAAAGACGGCAAAGTATATGTGGAAGCAGGAGGCGGAATTGTGGCTGACAGCGTTCCTGAGAAAGAATATGAGGAATCGGCTAATAAAGCAGCAGCAGTTATGAACGCCATTATGAATGCAAAGGAGGTCCTGGAATAATGATATTATTGATTGATAATTATGATAGCTTTTCTTATAACTTAGTACAGATGGCGGGCAGCATCTGCCCGGATATTAAAGTGATCCGAAATGATGAAATGAGTATTGATGAAATCCGCAATTTAAATCCTTCGCATATTATCTTATCGCCGGGACCGGGATATCCCAAGGATGCAGGCGTATGCGAGGAAGTTGTGGAAAAATTGCAGGGTAAAATGCCCATTCTGGGTGTATGCCTTGGACATCAGGGGATCTGTGAAGTGTACGGAGCAAAGATCGGTCATGCAAAAGAGTTGATGCATGGGAAAAAAAGTACGATTAAGATTGATTCAGAGTGCCCGTTGTTTGAAGGACTTCCTGAAAAAATAGATGTGGCAAGGTATCATTCTCTGGTAGCAAAAGAAGAAACCATACCGGATTCTCTATTCGTTACAGCGGTGGATGAAATGGGCGAAATTATGGCGGTACAGCATAGAGAAAAATCCGTTTTTGGTGTACAGTTTCACCCGGAATCCATATTAACCCCCCAGGGGAAGGTGATATTGGAAAATTTTCTGAAGTTATCATAACAGACAATCATGCAATGGGATAGAGCATTACATTGTTAAAATAATTTTCAGATATGATACCCAGGGGTAAAAAAATATGCATATGGGGCATTCATAGATCAGAGCGTGTTTGAAAATTCATTCCCGCCATCTGCACGCCCCACTTTGCAGCATATTTGCCCAGAATGCAGTAAAATTTCGATAATAAATAGAAAGCAGGAGGTAATTAGCATGATTAAAGAAGCAATTAATAAAGTGATGAATGGTAACAACCTGACATATGACGAATCTAAGGCAGTTATGGAAGAAATGATGGATGGAACCGCAACCCAGGCACAGATGGGGGGATTTCTGACTGCATTGCGTATGCAGGGGGAGACAATAGAGGAAATCACTGCATTTGCTACGGTTATGCGTGAAAAGGGCATAAAATTAAAACCGGAAAGAGAAGTAATCGATATTGTTGGAACCGGCGGAGATGAAGTCGGAACATTTAATATTTCTACAACAGCTTCTTTTGTAGTTGCGGCAGGCGGGGTTCCGGTTGCAAAACACGGAAACCGCAGTGTCTCCAGTAAATGCGGTGCAGCGGATGTATTAGAAAATCTGGGAGCAAATGTTTCGCTGAGCGTAGAGCAGAATGAAGAGATACTGAAAAAAACAGGAATGTGTTTCATGTTTGCCCAGGTATACCATTCATCCATGAAGTATGCAGCGCCGGTACGTAAGGAATTAGGAGCCAGAACGGTATTTAATATATTGGGTCCGCTTTCAAACCCGGCAGCGGCGACAATGCAGCTTCTTGGCGTTTATGACAGAAAACTGGCGGAACCGCTGGCGCAGGTGCTTTCCAATCTGGGAGTTACAAGGGGCGTAGTGGTATGCGGAAATGATGGCTTGGATGAGATTACACTTACCGGAGAAACTGTGGTTTATGAGATCCGTTTTGGAGAAATTACTTCTTATTCAATTGCTCCGGAACAGTTTGGACTGAACCGGTGTGAGCTTTCCGATCTGGTAGGCGGAGATCCCAAAGAAAATGCTAAGATTACAGAAGATATCTTATCCGGTAAAGAACGCGGGGCAAAAAGGGATGTCATTTTAATGAATGCCGGAATGAGTCTTTATCTTGGAATTGATGATATTACCCTGGCGGATGGAATTAAAATGGCGGCAGACCTCATTGACAGTGGTAAGGCATATGCGAAAATGGCAGAATTTATTAAGACTACAAAGGAAATGTGAGGTGCCAGAATGATATTAGATGATATTGCTGCAGATACAAGGCTGCGGGTGGCAGGGGCGAAAGAAAGAGTTTCCATGGAAGAAATGATGGACAGAGCGCTTAGCATGAACGCGAAGACCGGTTTCCCGGTTGAGCAGGAGTTGAAAAGGGAAGGAATCCACTTTATATGTGAAGTGAAGAAAGCTTCTCCTTCAAAGGGATTAATTGCAAAAGAATTTCCATATCTGTCCATTGCGAAAGAATATGAGGAGGCGGGGGCATCTGTGATTTCCTGCCTGACTGAACCAACATATTTTCAGGGCAGTGATCAATATTTAGAAGAAATAGCAAAAGAAGTTTCCATACCGGTACTGCGTAAGGATTTTACCATAGATCCCTATCAGATTTATGAAGCAAAAGTGCTTGGAGCAGGCATGGTACTTTTAATATGTGCACTGCTGGATACGGAGACACTAAAAGAATATATCGGAATCTGCGATAAACTGGGCCTATCCGCCTTGGTGGAAACCCATGATGAAAGCGAGATGCAGAGTGCATTAAGAGCAGGTGCCAGGATCATCGGGGTGAATAACCGTAATCTGAAAGATTTCACTGTGGATATCCATAACAGCACCAGACTCCGTGCTTTGGCACCGGCGGATGTGATCTTTATTGCAGAGAGTGGAATAAAGACGGCGGAGGATATCCGGGTTTTGCGTGAAGCAAAGGTAAATGGGGTTTTGATTGGAGAGACGTTAATGCGAAGCAGCAATAAAAAACAGATGCTGGATTCCTTAAAGCGTGGATGAAAATTCAATCCTGCTAAGTGTAATGCACAGCTGTCAGAAAGCAATTTTAACACGTTCTAAGGCGGGTTCCGGATACTCTCTGAGAAATGGAAAATAAGTTGGTTGAAATGGTAGTGCAAAGGTGGGAAAATGGTCGGATAAAGGCGGTGAAGTATGACTAAAATTAAGATTTGCGGATTGAAGAGGCAGGAAGATATCTGTATGGTAAATGACCTGGTTCCGGATTATATCGGTTTCGTATTTGCAAAGAGCAGCAGGCAGGTAACGGCGGTGCAGGCTGGGGAGCTGAAAAAATTGCTTCTTCCGTCGATCAAAGCAGTCGGCGTGTTTGTAAATGAGGAGCAGCAGAAAATCGTACAGCTATGTGAAATGGGAATTATTGATCTGGTACAGCTGCATGGGGATGAAACCCAGGTGTATATTCAAGAATTGAAAAATCGTATTTCCTGTCCTGTGATTAAGGCAGTTCGGGTGCAGAGTGGTGAGCAGATCAGGAATGCAGAAGAGCTGCCCTGTGATTATCTGCTTCTGGATACTTATACGAAGGGACAGTACGGAGGAAGCGGGCAGGTATTTGACCGTTCCCTGATTCCACAGCTTAAGAAACCATTTTTCCTGGCGGGCGGACTGACAGCAGATAATGCAGCGGCTTCTATCTCGGAATGCAAAAAGTGTGCACCATATGCCGTAGATGTCAGCAGTGCAGTTGAAACGGCTGGGATAAAGGACAGACAGAAGATCGCAGAATTTATCTTACGTGTCAGAGGTCTGAAATAAGTATAACCGGCAAGGCAGCCGCAGGAGTGAAATCAAATAAGAGTAATCAGAAAAGAGGTAGAATTATGAGCAAAGGAAGATTTGGGGAATATGGCGGACAGTATATTCCGGAAACACTGATGAATGCAGTATATGAATTAGAAGCAGCATATGATAAATACAGCAAGGATCCGGAATTTATTGCAGAATTGGATGATTTATATAAAAATTATGCCGGAAGGCCATCACTGTTATATTATGCAGAGAAGATGACAGAGGATCTGGGAGGCGCTAAGATTTACTTAAAAAGAGAGGATCTGAATCATACCGGTTCCCATAAGATTAATAATGTACTGGGGCAGGTGCTGCTGGCTAAGAAAATGGGAAAGACCCGTGTTATTGCAGAGACAGGAGCGGGGCAGCATGGTGTGGCAACGGCAACAGCGGCGGCTTTAATGGGCATGGAATGCGAGATTTTCATGGGAAAAGAAGATACAGACCGTCAGGCGCTGAATGTATTCCGTATGGAGCTGTTAGGCGCCAAGGTTCATTCTGTTACCAGCGGAACTCAGACGCTTAAGGACGCCGTCAATGAAACAATGAGAGAGTGGACGAGCCGCTGCGATGACACGCTCTATGTTTTAGGTTCTGTTATGGGACCACATCCATTTCCTACCATCGTGCGTGATTTCCAGAGAATTATCAGCAAGGAAATCAAAGAACAGATACAATTAGCAGAAGGAAGACTTCCGGATGCCGTAATTGCCTGTGTAGGCGGCGGAAGCAATGCAATGGGTGCATTTTATGAGTTTATAGAGGATACCCAAGTGCAGTTGATCGGATGCGAGGCAGCAGGACTGGGCGTAGATACGGAAAAACATGCAGCTACCATTGCCAGGGGAAGCGAAGGCGTATTCCATGGAATGAAATCCCTCTTCTGCCAGGATGAGTATGGTCAGATTGCTCCGGTATATTCTATTTCAGCAGGTCTGGATTATCCGGGAATAGGACCGGAACATGCCCATCTTGCTGAAATTAACAGAGCACAGTATGTACCTGTTACGGATACCGAGGCAGTGGAGGCATTTGAATATCTTTCCAGAAAAGAAGGGATTATTCCGGCAATTGAAAGCGCCCATGCAGTCGCATATGCCAGAAAACTGGCACCTGCCATGGATAAAGATAAAATTATTGTAATTAACATTTCAGGACGCGGAGATAAAGACGTTGCGGCGATCGCAAGATACAGAGGAGTGAATATCTATGAGTAATATTAGAAAAGCATTTGAAAATGGAAAAGCATTTATTCCTTTCGTTACGGGAGGAGATCCCACATTAGATGTAACAGAACAGTTATTGTATGCCATGCAGGATGCAGGGGCAGATCTGATAGAAATCGGAATCCCTTTTTCAGACCCCATTGCAGAAGGGATTGTAATCCAGGAAGCAAATGAGCGGGCACTGGAGGCTGGCTGTACCACCGACAAATTATTTGATATGATTTTTCGTGCCAGACAGAAGGTCACCGTTCCTATGGTATTCCTTACTTATGTAAATCCTATTTATACTTATGGGAAAGAGAAATTTATGAAACGCTGCGTGGAATGCGGTATGGATGGGATCATTGTGCCGGATCTGCCTTATGAAGAGAAAGAGGAGCTTTCCGGTGTATGCGAACAGTATGATGTAGACCTTATTTCCCTCATAGCCCCCACTTCTCATGAGCGGATTCGGATGATTGCAAAAGAAGCAAAAGGCTTTGTGTATTGTGTATCTTCTCTTGGGGTTACCGGAGTCAGAAGCGAGATTAAGACGAATATTGCCGAGATGACAAAAATGGTAAAAGAAGAGACAGATGTCCCTTGTGCAGTAGGATTTGGTATCTCCACGCCGGAACAGGCAGCTGCAATGGCGAGAGTGTCAGACGGCGCAATTGTGGGTTCCGCTATTGTGAAACTGGTTGCAAAGCATGGAGAAAACGCGGTATCGGCTGTTGCACAATATGTCCGGGAAATGAAAGAAGCGGTTATGCGGTGATGCCCATCACAACCACCATCCCGGTCATAATAATCAGACTCACAATAACAGAAATAGAATTTGCAAAGCTGGAGAGGGACCCGTCGCCATGACATTTTTCCGTAAATGCCGGAGCAAGTGATCCTATGGGGGCAAATGCAACAACGGCCAGGATCTGTCGGATTTCCAGAGAAAATGGGGTGCACCAGTATAAAAACAGGGAAAAGCAGGTACTAAATAAAAGTCTTACTGCCACCACAAGGATCGTATCTTTTATGTATAATGGATTGCGGACCGGTTTGAACATCAGCCCAAGCATTAACATGGCTAAGAAACTGTTAGCGGATGCAAAGGGACTTACAAAAGTGATTACCCCATCCGGTATCCGGATATTGAAGATTGCCAGCAGAAGCATCAGCATATAGGTATCAAAGGGAATGGAAGATGCAAGTTTCTTTATTATAGAAGAAATGCTCGTTTTTTCTCCCGGATTGGTGTGAAGCAGTGAGGAAGTAACGGCATAGGATCCCCCGGTCATAATCATGGAGTTCCCGGTATCAAACAGGCAGGTTACAACAGTTCCGGCAGGACCGAAAAAACTCTGGACTACCGGCAGTGCAAAACAGCCGATATTATAACCGGAGGAGTTGATCATCGTAAATACACGGCGTTCTTTAGACATTCTTTTGGATAAGAGGAAAGTGATGAGCAATGGCAGAAAACTGCACATAAAGCCCAGTACAATGATTAAAAACAGGGAAGTATCACGCTGGAAGCCTCCGAAGCCGTTAATAACAGCAGCGGGGAGTGTAATGTTCAGCACAATTTTCGTAATGAGGGGATAATCCGTTTCTTTAAAAAACCCAAAACGTTTTAAGAGGTACCCGCCGAAAATTATAAGAAGAAAAGCTAGTGGTTTCAATAAAAAATTCATATGTCACCTCAGTTTAAAACCCACTTAAAAAGGGCTTTTATTTTCATTCAGTATAGCATTTTTAAAAGGTGGTGAAAAGGGAAATTTTTGCTGCTTGTATTTTGACGGTTTCTTATCTATAATGGGATTAAAGTATAATATGAAGCGGCTACATATGTTCATCCAAAAGGATGGCGTAATGTTTAGAGGGATTACTATGAATGATCATATAAAAACAGAGGTAAAACAATTTGCCCATTGGATTTTGGAGAAGCATTATGTTGAAAATGATGAAGATGCCGTAACAGCAGTATTTGCTCCGGATATCACCTGGATTGGAGCCGGGGAGGAACAGCATCGGGAGTCCGGGGAAGAGACCGCAAAATATTTTCAGATGTTTAAAGGAAAGATTCCGCCATGTCATATATGGGACGAAGAATTTGAAGTGACGGAACTTGGAACCGGGATGTATTTATGCAGTGGATTATTCTGGGTTGCTGCCAACAAAGAGACTGGTCTGTGCATTGAAGAACATCAGCGTATTACATTTATATTCCGAAGGAAAGCTGACACCTTTGAATGTGTTCATATTCATAATTCAAACCCATATCAAAAAATGGAAATGGGAGATCTTTTTCCAAATGAAGAGGGACGTAAGGCATACTCTTACCTGGAAAAGAAAATGGAAGAGGTTGAAGAAGAGCTGAAGAAAAAGGAGCTGGAATTTCAGAAGGCTGTTCAGGTTCAAAAGCAGACTTATGATGAGTATATGCAGAAAAACCATCAGATACAGGTTGTCCTGGATGCGATACAGGGCGGGCTGAAAATCAGTATCGATGATAATATGTATACATATGCCTATCTAAGCGATGAATTGTGCAGTATGTTTGGCTATACCAGGGATGAGTTTATGGAAGTGACCAAAGGCAGCGCCGTAGGTGCTGTGTATCCGGAGGATCTCCCAAGGGTTTTAAAAGAGTGTGAAGAGGCATTTCGGGATGGCAGTATGGATTATGCCATTAAATACAGGATAGCTTGCAGGGACGGATCTTTGAAATGGATCATTGACAGTGGTAAGAAGGTCAGAAATGAAGATGGAGAAGTTATTATCAACAGCATTTATCTGGATGTTACGGAAATGGAAGAAGCAAATCAGAAAATGGCATCTCAGAAAGAACTCTTAGACAGCATTTACGATTCTATGATGTGCGGAATTCTACGGTACCAATTGGAGGACGGGGAGTTCTCTGCTTTGACACTGAATCACGAAGCACTTCGGATTCTGGGGTATGAGTCAGAAGATGAATGCTATAAACTGGGTATGAATGAATTTTATAACAGAATTTATGAAGAGGATCGCCAGGTTATCATTGATAAGATCAATAAATTAAAAAACCCGGGTGACCGCTTTCAATTTGAATACAGGATTCTGGGACCCTCGTCTGATATTCTTTGGGTATATGGAACGACAGAGCTGATGATGTCTAGTAGCGGCGGAAATATCATTCAGCGCGTTATGGTGGATATAACGGAAAAGAAGAAACTGGAACTGGAATTGGAAGAAGAACACCAGAGGTTTCGCATTGCCATTGAAAGTTCCCCGGCAGTTATTTTTGAATATGATGTCCGCGAGGACCAGTATCGGTCTTATGGTACCCTGTCTGAGACAAAGGGAAAAAATGATACAGAAGAAATCGTACCTGATTTTCTCAAAAAGGAGCTGTACTCTTTAGCCGGGGAAAAGGATGCGGCATATTTACGGGATTTTATGCTGGGCAGGGCAGGGAAAGAAATAGATATTAAATTGGCACCCCATGTGGGCAGTTCCCATACTGTGTGGTCCCGGATATCCGGCACAACGATCTATGATGATGAAGGAAATATGGTTAAAATGATCGGTAAAATGCGCAACATCCAGTCAGAGAAAGAAAAGGAATTCGCGCTGGAGGAGGCGAAATACAGGGACGGGCTGACTGGTTTGTATACAAAGGAAGCGGGTATCCGCCTGGCGCGGGAGTACATGGAGCAGAAAAGCCCGGATGAAATCTGCGGGCTAATGCTCCTGGATATGGATGATTTCCAGAAGGTAAATGATGAAGAAGGCAGCGTATTTGCAGACGCTATTTTGCAGGAAGTGGCGGTGATCCTTAAGTCTGAAACACAGGAAGATGATATACTGATCCGTTTGGGCGGCGATGAATTCATGCTTTTTTTAAAAGGCTGTACAAAAGGAAGAGCAACTATACTGGGGCCTAAGATCGCTGCGATGGTACAGAATCTGGTGGTTTCAGGGCAAAGCAAGGTGCGGGTTTCGGTTACCATCGGGATGTGTGTTACCGAGGTTGTAGACGAATACAGCGGGCTTTACCGGTGTGCGGAAAGTACTCTGAAATATGCAAAAGAGTATGAAAGGGGCCGTGCATGCTGTTACCTGGATACCTCAAATGAACTGGGGACGGTACTTACGGAACTCTATAAAGAAGCTCATTTTATCAATGAAATTGGCAGACCGGTAAAATACCGGGAAGAGGACCTGACCTCCTTTGCCCTGGAGCTTCTGGGGAAGGCGAAAAGTCTGGACGATGCCATTTTCCTTCTGTTATCCAGAATCGGCAAAACCTATCATTTTGACAGGGTTACCATTATGGAGATGGATTACGAATATTTAAGTTACCGTTATACTTACCAGTGGGCTGGAAACCTGTCGGATCTTGAAATGGACCGGGATTTTTATATATTCAGAGAAGAAGTCAGCAAAATAGATCAGATATTTGATGAAGAGGGGCTGTGCGACCGGATGAACCCGAGGGTTTCCAAGATCCCATCATGCCTGATCTCCGCCATTTGGAATCATGGAAAAATAACCGGAACGTTAAGTTTTGAGATCCGGAAAGGTGATTATGTGTGGACGAAGGAGCAGCGCAAACTGGTGAAGGAAATGGCTAAGATCATATTTTCATTTATTATGAAAGCCAGGGCAGATGCTGTGAGTCAGGCGAAAACAGACTTTTTATCCAGGATGTCCCATGAGATAAGGACACCTATGAATGCCATTACGGGAATGACTGCCATTGCAAAAACAGTTCTGAATGATAAAGAGAAGGCGATGGATTGTTTGAATAAAATTGAATCAGCCAATACCTATCTGCTGAATCTTGTGAACGATGTGCTGGATATGTCCAGGATAGAAAGCGGTAAAATTGAGATAAACGAAGAGAGCATGGATCTGAAAAGACAAATGGATGATCTGGAATCGTTGATGATGCCGCAGGCCCAACGTAAAAACATTGATTTCAGGATGGAGAATCGCTATATCAATAACCGCAGAATTATCGCTGATGAATTACGTCTCAACCAGGTTATGGTAAATATTGTAGGAAATGCATTGAAATTTACCGGTGTGGGCGGACAGGTAATCGTAAATATTGATCCTCTGAAGGAAGAGGCAGCCCAGGTTGTACTGCATTTCTCTGTGAAAGACAATGGAATAGGGATTAACAAAGAAGCTCTTGGCAGAATCTTCACTGCATTCGAACAGGAAGGAAAGAAAACTTCTTCTAAATACGGAGGAACCGGTCTGGGGCTTGCCATATCCAGCAGACTGGTACAGATGATGGGTGGGAACCTGGAGGTGCAGAGTGAGCCGGGGGCAGGATCAGTATTTTATTTTACACTGACATTTGCATATGGTTCAGACGAAATTGAAGTACCTTATGAAGAAGAAGTGAAATGTGATTATGATTTTGATGGAAAACGAATCCTGCTAGCAGAAGATAATGAGTTAAATCAGGAAATTGCCAGTACCATTTTAGAAATGAACGGCTTTATTATCGAAGCTGTGGGAGATGGGCAGCAGGCGCTGGATATGTATATAACTCATCCGCCTTATTACTATGACGCTGTGCTGATGGATATTCGAATGCCGGTTATGGACGGACTGGAAGCTACAAAAGGGATCCGTACCTCCGGGCGTGAAGATGCCAGAACAATTCCGATTATTGCAATGACTGCCAATGCATTCAGTGAGGACACAAAAAAGTCCATGGCCAGCGGAATGAATGGACATTTATCCAAGCCCATAGAAACGGAAGTCCTTTTTGATACCCTGCAAAAGTGTCTGAAAGGATCGTGATGGTGCTCATTGTGTCAGCATTTGGAATTATTTTGAATAATTCGAAAAAAAGCCTTGCATTTTGTTCTTAGTTGTGATATAAATATATCTTGTCAGAACAAAATTAGAACATTGATCTTGTAAAAGATCAATGCATATGGATGGATTCCCGAGTGGCCAAAGGGGACAGACTGTAAATCTGCTGCAAATTGCTTCGGTGGTTCGAATCCACCTCCATCCATTGAAAATAGATTGCCTGAGCAATCTATTTTTATGCCGGCGTGGCGGAACTGGCAGACGCACAGGACTTAAAATCCTGCGGGACTAATCTCCCGTACCGGTTCGATTCCGGTCGCCGGCATTCTCGAAAATAAAAAGGATAGACCCGTATAGTGGGTTTATCCTTTTTTTATCTTTTCATTTTTCTGCTGATCCAGTGTTTGAGATCTTTGAGTAAATCATTTGCGGTACTTTATGCCTTATTGCCTTTTGCTGCTTTTGGAAGATATATCTTGCAGGAAGCATTTTCAACGCTCTGGCAAAAACGATAATAATGTCTTATAATGTATGATAAAGGAAGGGGATTTACTCTAATTGAGGAAAGAACCGGCAGGAGGGAGAAACAAATGAGAAAGAGATGCAAAACAGCAATAAGAGCAATAATGCTGGCAGTATTACTAACTATGGCTTTTTATTTTCCGGCAGAGGCAGAAGCGGTGCTGGATAATGAGCAAGCTGTACAGAGGGATGAAGGAGATGAAACAGAACGTATTTTGGCAGTGGAAGAGGACGTGATTTCCCAGGATACGGATATGTCATCCTGGCTTTGCGAGTGGGATGAAAGCACATTTACGGTAACTCTTACAGAATATAAGGGAGCTGACACTGATGTGGAAGTGCCTGGTACTGTTGTAAAAGACGGAAACGTTTATGGGGTGGAAATTATGGATACCGTTGTGGGAACCAGCAGTTATGAATATCTGAGTACAGGACCGTTTTTCCAAAATAATCATATAAGAACCGTATCCTTTCAGGATGGGGTTCGTTTCCGCAATAACAGTATGTACAAAGCTTTTTTTGAATGTGGGAATCTGGAATCAGTTACAGGGCTTCCAAATGGTGTTCGTACGATGAACGATGCGTTTAAAAATTGTAAGAATTTCATCTATGCAGACAGATTACCACCAGGTATTGAAGAAATGCAGAATACTTTTAAGGGATGCACCCGGCTGTCAGAGGCACCGGAGATACCGGAAGGTGTCCTGAATTTGAACAGTGCATTCCAGGGCTGCCAAAATTTAATGTCAGCACCAAAGCTTCCGGAATCGGCACAGGACATCAGTTATATGTTTCTTAATTGCATTAATTTGGAATATGGTCCCGAAATTCCCCCCAATGTAACAAATATGGATGGTACTTTTGCAGAGTGCTATCAGTTAAAAGCGGTTCCGGATATCTACAGCCACAGCTTAAGGACGGCAAATGAAGCTTTTCGGTTTTGTGGTGAATTACAGCAGATTTCTATAGAAAGTGATTCCCTGGAGTCGGTTACACGTACTTTTTATTCATGTAGAAGTTTGCAGAAAGCGGAGTTATCTGCAAAGAGCCTGCAAGATATGGACAGGACATTTCAGGAGTGCAGCAGCCTTACAGAAATGCCGGTAATTCCCCAGGGAGTACAACGGCTGTATAATACCTTTGAAAATTGTATCAGCATGGTTAAAGCGGGAGATTTACCGGACAGCATAAGAATAGTATCAAGAGCCTTTGCCGGATGCATAAATCTTGTTGAAGTCCCCGAATTTAATGATCAGGTTACGTCCTTGTATGGAGCTTTTCAAGACTGTACGAGTCTGCAAAAAGCCCCTGTTCTGCCAAAGAAGCTGTATACACTGGCATTTACCTTCATGGGATGCAAAAACCTGGAGCAGGCCCCGGAGATACCGGCAGAGGTTTTGGTTATGCGAAGTGCATTTGAGGATTGTACAAGTCTGGAGGAGGCGCCTGTGATCCCGGCAGGAGTCACTGATTTATGGAGAACTTTTCGGGGATGCAGCAGCCTAAAAAAGGCAACAGATATTCCACAGAGTGCAGATAATATTTCTTCGTTATTCTCAGGATGTACGGAGTTGACAGAGGCGCCGGATATTCCGCAGGGGGTTTCCAATATTTCAAATACGTTTCAATATTGCTACCGGCTGCAGGGTGAAATAATCATTAAGGCTAATCCGGAATATTATGCAAAGTGTTTTGAGAAAACAGGGCTGGATGGAAATGGATTGACGGTTCACTATACAGAGAATGTTCAGAATATTGACCGTATCCTGACCACCAGGGGGGAAAATAATGATCATGTAAAAAAGGGAAATAACATAAACGCACTGGTTGTATTGTTTGACGGTAATGGCGGAACGGTATCCCAGAATCAGGTAATGGTTCGGCTGGGATATGCCTATGAAATCCTGCCGGTGGCAAAAAGAACAGGATATGAATTTGCAGGGTGGTATACAATGAAAAGCGGAGGAAGCAGAGTAGCAGAAGAGACAATTGTGGGCACAGCTGCTAATCATACATTATATGCCGCCTGGCGGCCCTGCAGCTATAAAATTTTGTTTCAGCCGGAGGGTGGCAGTCTGTTTGTAAAGGAAAAAACGATAGCTTACGGAAGTGCTTACGGAAGTCTGCCGGTGCCGGTCAGACAGGGATATCAGTTTGCAGGATGGTTTAATTCCAGATCCGGAGGAACTCAGATTACCGGTAAATCTAATTTCAGACAGACCGGAAACCAGAATCTGTATGCCAGATGGAAAGAAATTATTTATCAGGTACAGTTTAACAGCAACGGTGGAAAAAAGAAGTTTTCCGGAAGAGGTGTAAAGAACGGGGATTCCTATGGCTCCCTTCCGGCACCTGCAAGATCCGGATACAGATTCACAGGGTGGTATACGGCGAAAAGCCGTGGAAAGAAGATTACATCCCAAACCAGAGTTAATTTGAATCAGGAACAGATGCTCTATGCGCATTGGAGCAAAGTCACTGTGGGGCGTGTAAACTCATTAAAACTTTACAATAAAAAGAAAGGGCGTATGGATATTGCCTTCAAAGGAGTCAAAGGAGCAGCGGGATACCAGATCTTATACGGATCGAGTTCCTCATTTACCAAAGGAAAAAAGAAGGTATATACAACGAAGATAAAAAAGGCAGTTACAAGGCTTAAGAAAAGAAAGACCTACTATGTGAAGGTACGTGCCTATAAGTTCGACTCCGCAGGAAAAAAAATCTATGGTAAATTCAGCAGTGTAAAGAAGTTACCAATTAAAAAATAAGTGATGAGTCGGTTTTCCTTTTAAATTCTGTCTATGTTGGAAAATGATAAAGTTACGATACGGATTTGATGGTGAAAGTTTAACTAGTGTGATAGAATAGCAATTAATAGAATTGCAGCCTAAAAGTTTCGTATAAGGAGAATTATATGCAGGAAGAAGAGAAAGGGACCTATGAGTTTGATTTGAATTATTTAATCAATCATATTCCCGGAGGAATCGCAATTTATAAACTGGCAGATCCGTTGAAGATATTGTATTTTAATGATGGAGTTTGTGCGTTAAGCGGTCACTCACGAGAAGAATACTGGGAGATAGTGGAATCTGATGCAATTGAGATCGTTTTGGAAGAAGACCGCAAGGAATTAAATAATGAAATAATAGCGGCTGTATCAGAAAATAGAAAAATTGATGCAACTTATCGGATCAGGCATAAGGACGGAGGAGTTGTCTGGATCCATCTGTCTGCCCTGAGGATTCGGGAAGAGGGAGGATTTCCAATCTATTACGCTATCTTTATGGATATCAGCGAGGAGAGAAATACCCAAAGACATCTAAGTGAGCTGGCGGAGCGGGATAGCCTTACGGGAGCGCTGAACCGGATCAGTTTTGAGCAGAAGATCGAAAAATATCTGAGCGGGCACGAAACGGACATGTCAGCATTTTTAATGCTGGATATTGATAATTTCAAGCAGATTAATGATTTCCTGGGGCATACGAAGGGAGATGAGATCCTTTGCAGGATTACGAAACTTCTCAAAGAAACCTTTGGTGAGGGAAGTTTTGTTGCGCGTATGGGTGGTGACGAGTTTGCAGTTTTTGTTACCGGAATCTCTATGGAAGAGGAACTGACCATGCTCATTCAAAAATTTTTCCGCATTTCATGTGCGGAGTATGATTACCAGGACAGTAAAATTTACATGTCCTGTTCGATGGGTATCAGCCGGGTTCCCAAAGATGGATTTCAGTATATGGAGTTATATACAAAGGCAGATAAAGCGCTGCTGTTTGCCAAAAACAATGGCAAGAATCAATACCGTTTTTTTGGAGAATTAATGTCAACGCCATCTTCTTTATTGCTGCGGAATATGGAATGGCTGCTGGATGAAGGAACGAATGCAATTTATATCTGCAATGTAGAAAATTATGAACTGTTATATATGAATAAATTAGCACGCCAGATGGCAAATACACAGGGGAATACTTATATTGGAAAAAAATGCTACAAGGAATTGATGCATTTGAACGATCCATGCCCATTTTGCAAGATCTCCAGTATGAAAAGGGAATCGTTCTGCGAGCGCAGGTTTAAGGTACCATATTCAGGAACAGAGTTATTAATGAAAGGGAAAATAATTAACTGGAACGGAATTAAGGCTCATGTTGAATTCATTATGGATATTTCAAAGTATAGGATGATAGAATAAGGGAGAAGTTTAACATGGACAGTATCAAAGATAAGATGGTCTTCAAACCGGAGTTTCCTTATCGGATATTCATTTCCAATTCAAGGCAGATGTATTTTCATTCCCATGATTTTCTGGAAATTAATTACGTTATTTCAGGAACGGGTTTCTATCTGATTGAAGAAAAAGAATATGAAATATGTGAAGGCGATATTTTTATCATTAATAACCTGGAACGCCATATGGCAGTTCATGACGGGAGTCTGCAGCTTAAGGTGATTGTGTTTGATCCGGCTTTTTTCTGGGACAAAAATCAGGGATATCAGTTTCTGGAACCTTTTTTCAACCGAAGCCCTAACTTTACCAACCGGATCAGACCAAGCCAGGAGGGATATATCGGACTTCAGGAGGACCTGGAACATATATGTGATGAATATGCCGGTAAACATACGGGATGGGAGCTGTTTGTAAAATCCTGGACCCAGCTGTTTCTTGCCAGACTCTACCGATTCTATATAGACAGCTGCCTGGAAGAGGATTTTGGGAGGAGGCACAAGCCGTTTATCCGGCTGCAGCCCGTTTTGGATTATATCCATGAACACTATATGGAACAGCTGGAGCTGGATGAAATGGCAAAAGTGGCAATGATGAACAAAAGTTACCTCTGTTCCTGTTTTAAAAATATTCTTCATATGAGGATATTTGAATATATTGACCAGCTCAGGATTAACCAGGCATGTATGCTGCTGACCACCACAGAGATGAATATAACGGAAATTGCAATGAAGACCGGATTTAACAGCGTGTCTTATTTTAACAGGATATTTAAAAAGGTGCAGGGAGTCTCTCCGGGCACTTACCGGAAAATCCAAATATAGTGCAAAAAATACTGGATATTGGGCAAGTAATTGGGCTCCTCCGATGTTATGATTTGATTATAAATAGCGGAGATAAGGAAACCCCGGAGTTTGACAGAACGGATGGAAACCGGGGTTTGAAGGAGGAGCAGGTATGCAGTATAAAAAGGATTGGGAAGCCACAAAACAAAGATTTGATGATTACTGGAAATGCCAGAATACAGGCAGGCCGATTATGCGTGTAACAGGTATAAAACCGGAATATTATCCGTATTCACTTCCCGCAGCGTTAAAATCAAAGGATATGGAAGATAAATATATGAATGCCCAGGGAATTGTAAACCGCTTCCGTCATTATTGCGAGACGCATGAATTTCTGGGAGAAAGTTTCCCGAATCTGAATGCTGATTTTGGTCCCGGTTCCATCGCAGGATATCTGGGAAGCGAAATTGTATTTCAGGATAAAACGGTATGGTTTGAGCCATGTGTAGAGGACTGGGAAGAATGTAAACCTTTAGTCTTTGACCCGGATAATATATGGTTTAAGAAACATATTGCACTTTTTGATGAATGTAAGAAATTAATCGGAAATGATTTTCCAATTGCAATTCCGGATCTTATGGAAAATGTAGATGTTCTGGCATCTCTGCGTGGAGCCCAGGAACTGATCTACGATATGATTGACGATGATGAAGAGGTAGTCAGACGTGTGCAGCAGGTAACCGATGTCTACCAGAAGTACTATGATGCCTTTTATAAATATGCCCAGTATGAAGGAGGCAGTGCATACACGGTATTCCAGATATTCGGAAGCGGAAAAACCCAGAAGCTGCAGTGTGATTATTCTGCTTTGCTCTCTCCGGAATATTTCCGTACCTTTGTATTGGATTCACTGAAACAGGCAGTTAAGGGAGTGGATAACGTCCTGTATCATCTGGATGGACCGGATGCTATTAAGCATATGGATGCATTGATGGAAGTGGACGGTATCAATGCACTGCAATGGACCAGCGGAGACCATGGACCGGACGGAACACTGGAAGAGTGGGATGTGATTTACGATAAAGCAAGGGCGGCCAATAAAGCTCTATGGGTAAAGGTATATTCCGGAGAATTTGATGACTGGATCCGTAATACCGAAAGAATTGTTAAGAAATATGGTTCCAAAGGTTTATACCTCTTCTTCAATGATATGCCTCTGGATCAGGCGAATCAGTTGATTGCTTATGCGGAGAAAAACTGGAGCGATGTAAAAGGAACATTTTAAAATAAAAGACTGCACCGAAGGATGTTTGATAAATTCAAATTTACTCCGGTGCGTTCTTTTTTATAAAAATATATACTTCTTATGCAATTAAAGCTTTTTCGCCCGTAATTCCCGCCGGTAGGCATTTGGCGGTGCACCGTATCTTCGTTTAAAAAGGCGGTTAAAGTAAGTCTGGCTGGAGAACCCTGCCTTATCCACGATGTCTTTTAGTTTCATATCTGAATTTTCCAAAAGCCCTGCTGCATACTTCAGACGTTCATCATTCAGGTAGTCGTTAAAATAAAATCCGGTCTGCTGATGAAAGATATTTCCGAGATAGGATGGGTGCATATTCAGCTTAGCTGCCAGGGTTTTAAGTGAAATATCCTTGTCGGAGAATTCGTGTACGGCATTAATGACTGCATCTACGCAGGGATAGGATGCAGTCTGCAGCAGCTGCTTCTGGGATAGCACTTCATATCCCGTATGGATAAATGTGTGAAGATAAGAAATCATGTCAGCATTATTTTGTATTTCCGGCTTAAGGCACTTTAATAATTCAATCATAGAAGCATGTGGCTGCAGATCAGTGCTTGTCTGTGAGGTACACCAGCTTAAAACAGACAGAATACAAGGAATATGTTTGGAAGGATCAAGTGCCTTATCCAACAGACCGGTTACCTGGGAAAGATATTCCTGTTCTGTAATATCGGTGTAGTCCTGCTCAATGACGTTTAGAGAAGTAATTGGCAGATCCATATCCTGATAGATAAAGCTGCTCATTTTAGTGTACTGGAGAAACAGATATTTTTTTGCATTCCGGTAGCTGATACTGACATCCTCGTAATTGTTAACGGTATTCCCGGTAGAAACAAAAAACGGGAAATTCAGGATTACCCTGGCGTTCTCCAGTTCAGACAACAGACTGTCAAGGGGAAGCTCTGTGGTGGGACTGCTGATAATACAGACCAGGCGGGACGGTGTCTCAAAATAAAAGTGACTGATATAAGTACCCACAAAAAGGGATAGCAGATAGTCAAATAAATGGGACATTTTCTCGGTTGTCTGAGAAATGCCCGTATCCGCAGTGAAAATCATCACCGTATAATTATTCAGATACAGGTTTACGCCAAGCATCTGGGCGCGAGTAATAAATTCGTCTTCGCTGAGAGACCCTTTCACCCAGCTTTCCGTAAAGATACTTCGAAAAGTCAGCATCATGGAACCGTAAGTATTGGAAAGGGTGGAGCGTTCTTTCAGATGGCTGACAATCCGGCTGATCGATTCTCCCAGTTCATCTGGATTCAGCGGCTTCAACAGATAATTTTCAGCACCGTGGCGCATAGCAGTCCGGACATACTCAAAGTTATCATAGGCAGAGAGTACTAAAATAGAGATCAGCGAGTTTATTTTACGCACTCTTTGAATCAATTCCAGTCCATCCATCTGGGGCATGGATATATCCGTGATCAGCAGATCTACCGGATTGTTCTCCAGATATTCCAAAGCGTGGAGAGGGTTTGTTGTGCTGCAGCATATTTCAAAATTAAAACCGGTCCAGTCAATGGCCGTTTTCATTCCTTCAATCACAAAAGGTTCATCATCAACAATTAATACCCGATACATAGCAGGGCCTCATTTCTTATCATAAGTTTGATGCTGCCGCAAAGGCAGCTGTTTCTATATTTTATACTAGCGGATTGTTTTAAGAAAGTCAAGACTTGAAGAAATGTGGATAGAATTTAGACACAAGCCTTCTAAATCAGATGAAAAAAAGCTTTTTAGTAGGAATTGTGTTGAATATGTTCTGGCGCTTGAAATTCTGGAAAGCAAAATATAATATTGCAATACCATCTGCTCAGATATTTGGCAAACACCTGTAAAGTAGAATCATTTCAACTTTCTGGCTTTCCGATAAGCCCTTGGTGAAGCCCCGTTCACCTTATAAAACAAATCCCCAAAATAATTACTGTTTTCAAAACCACAGCGTGTTGCAATTTCGGTAATAGAATCATTTGTGTGGAGGAGCTCATAAGAAGCTTTTTGTATGCGGATCTGTGTCAGGTATTCTTTAAAGCCAAAACCGGTAACGGCTTTAAACTTACGGGAAAAGTAGGTAGGGTTTAAATTGGCTTCTCTGGCGGCATCTTCCAAAGTGATGGACTGCCAGTATGACTGGCTGATGAAGAAGGCGGCTTTGCCTATGGCTTCGTCCTGAGGTGTCAAAGGGGAAGGGGCAGGCGTATGCTCTTCCTGCTTGAGCCTTGTAAGCTGCACAAGCAGCCGGCACAGGGATTGTGACGTTAACATTGTGGAAAATTCATCCTTTTGTTCAAATTCCTGAAAAAGATGATTGATTGTCTGCATAATTTCTTCATGACAAAGCTCGGATACATGCAAACAGGGTGTTCCCAGAAAGTTGTCTTTTATCAGGTCCGGGAAGGCATCCGTAAGTGCGGAAATATAGCAGGGATCAAACATGATCACAATTCTCTCGTGTGCAGATACCTGGGAATATGTAGTGCGGTGCAGGAGTCCGGGGGAGATCAGGGCAAAGTCATGGGGGCACATGGCATGTACTGTGTGCTGAATAAAAAATTTCTGTGTGCCGGACAGAAGGTAATAAAGTTCATAGCAGTCGTGAGAATGGGATTCGGGCATACGGAAACTGCTGTTTCGCCTCAACTGGTTTATAAAAAACAGCGGAGGATCATTTGTGAGTTCTTTATTGTCTGGATTCATTTCAATATTGCCTTTCCTAAATATATATGATTTGATTATTTTTAATGCTCCCTATTAGAATAACACAAAATATCTGTAATTCAAGCTGATCTTCACGAAAAAACAGTAGATATCAATAAGATTTTGCGGTAAAATACAATACAAAATACAGTTCATAAAACAGTTAATGAGACAAGAGCATGAAAAAAATTTATGGCACCAGCCTTTGCTGTCCAAAAAAGGTACGCATTTGTGACGCAGCGGATCTTAAGTATTTCGCTGGTACGGGTATTTTTTGACATGTTCTAAAGGAGCAGACATCATGGAAGAGAATAACGCGGGGCTGTCGGCAAAAGATCAGAAGTTTCGGGATTTTACGCTGAACGGGAATATGTGGAAGGTAGTATGGCAGGTCGCATTGCCGCTATGTGTATATCAGTGTCTGGGTCAGGTATTCGGAGTGCTGGATACCATGATGGCTTCCCATATCAGCTCCAATACGGTATCAGCAGTGGCCTATCTGGCTCAGATTAATTCTATCATTTCGGCGGTGGGCGGAGGTCTGGCGGTAGGTGCCAGCCTGAAGGTAAGTGAAGCTTATGGTGAGGGAAAATATGACCTGGTAAAAAAACGGGTCAGTACCCTGTATGCCATGTGCGGTGTTTTATCTGCAATTATACTCCTGCTCATTCCGTTTACCCGGCATATTCTGGCTTTTGCAAAAACGCCGCCGGAGCTGATTGCAGAGGGCAATACCTACTTTCAGCTGCAGCTGCTGGCGATGGTTATTATTTTCTTCAACAATGTGTTTATTGCTATAGAACGTGCCAGGGGCGAAACAAAGCTGATTATGAAAATGAATATTATTGTAATCCTTACCAAGACATCTTTGACCGCATTGTTTGTTTATGTTCTAAAAGGCAGTATCGTTACAATGTCTCTGGCTACGATTATTTCTCAGTCAACTTTAATGGTGATCGGGCTGATCAAGATGAATCGTGAAAAGAATGCGTTTGGATTTTCAATACGGTTTGTGTCTTTCAAAAAAAGATTGTCAGGACCTATGATTATACAGTCTGTTCCTCTGGTTGTAGAAAGGGCTTTATTCTCTATGGGGAAACTGATGGTAAATTCCATGAGTACACTGTATGGTGTTCTTACCGTGGGGGCATTGGGGGTTTCCAATAATCTGGGAGGCTTTGCCGCTGCACCGCAAAACGGTTTACAGGAAGGAGCCGCTTCCGTAATCAGTCAGAATATTGGGGCAGGCAAATTTGACCGGGCATTACAGGCGTTTTGGAGTGTCTTGGTTTATAATTTAATTGCAGGGGCTGCTGCATATGCCATTGCAATGGGATTCTTACAACAGATAAGCGGCATGTTTTCGGAAAATGACCCGGAATTTCAAAGACTGATTATGAAAATATTCCGGTTTGAAGCTATGGGGTTCGTACCTCTTGGGATTAATTCGGCTGTCATGGCGCTGCTTTATGGTTTGGGGAAAACAAAAATATCATTGTTAATCAGTATGAGCCGTGTCTTTGTGTTCCGGGTACCGGTTCTATGGTTTCTGCAAAATTTTACGAATCTGGGAAGTGAAAGCGTAGGTATCGTAATGATGGTCAGTAATATATCCGTTGCCTTTGTGGCAATTCTGGCTGCTGCAATTGTTATACCGGCTGCAAAGAAAAAATATTGGGGGACACATAGAGAAAAAAGTAAGCGCTTCCATAATATGGATGTCAAAAATATTAAAAATATGAAAAAAATATAAAAAAAGATGAAATTTGTACAAAAATATTGAATCTCTACTATATAAAAAATTCTAAAAATCCCTTATACTTTCCTTAACGACGAAGAATAGACGGAAAACACACCGTCTTGAAAAAGATAATCGGGAGGGATATTGTATGAGGGCTTCCAGTCAAAAAAATGTAAGCACTTCCAAAAAGACATTAAGAAAGCACATCTATGAATATCGATGGATCTATGCACTAGGATTACCGGGATTAATTGTTTTATTCCTGTTCTGCTATATGCCGATGAGAGGTCTGTTGATGGCATTTCAGGATTACAATCCACATTTAGGTTTACTCCATAGCAAATGGGTGGGGATTAAACATTTTGAAGCACTGTTTCAGGACCCCAAATTTTATAACATGTTAAAAAACACTTTGATCATCAGTGGATTAAGCCTTTTGACTTTTCCGGCGCCAATCTTCCTGGCTTTGATCATGAATGAGGTACGGAATGCGAAGTTTAAAAAGCTCGTACAGACTTCGGTATACCTTCCGCATTTTCTATCCTGGGCGATCGTAGCCAGTCTGACATTTTTCCTGCTGTCTACAGAACAGGGCCTTGTAAACAAGATTGCGAACCTGTTGGGATATGAATCTACGGCTTATTTATTCAGTACCAAATGGATTTATCTGGTTATTGTAATCCAGTCACTCTGGAAAAGCATCGGATGGGGATCCATCGTATATCTGGCAGCGATTTCCGGAATTGACCAGTCACTGTATGAGGCAGCAAAAATGGATGGGGCTAACAAGTTCCAATGTATGATGAAAATTACACTTCCAAGTATTATGCCTACCGTAGCTGTTATGTTAATCCTGAGAATGGGAACGATCATCTCCGTAGATTTTGAACAGGTATTCCTGATGAATAACGCGATGGTTAAATCGAAACTGGAAGTATTTGAGGTCTACATATATAACAACAGTATTGCCAGCGGAAGTACACAGTACTCTTACACAACCGCAATCGGATTGTTTAAATCTGTAATTAATACGGCACTTGTTATCTTCACAAACTGGATTACGAACCGCAAAGGTTATGACGGGGTTATGTAAAGATGAGGATGGAAAGGAGAGCGAATAAAATGGGTATGAAAGCCAAAGAAAATATTTATCAGAGCATTTTGTGGTTAATTCTTATTATTATAGCAGGTACCATGATTCTGCCATTCCTGTATGTTGTAGTATTATCCTTTACAGATTCCACAGCGTATGTAGCAGGCGAATTTATGTTATGGCCGAAAAAATGGTCTCTGGCGGCATATAAACTGATCTTATCGGGAACAGGATTCCTGAATTCCCTGAAATCAACAATATTTATTACAGCAGTTGGAGTACCGCTCAGCGTCTTTTTAAATGCCGGACTGGCATATATGTTGTCAAAGCCCATACCGGGAAGAAGTTTCATCAATAAATACGTTATGATTACTATGCTGTTTACGGCTGGTATGGTTCCAAACTTTATGAATATCAATTCATTAGGATTAATAGATAACTATTTTGCATGTATCCTGCCGGCAGCATGCGGGGCATGGAGCATCATGGTAATGAGATCTTTCTTCCAGTCATTACCCATTGAACTGGAGGAGGCAGCAAAGATTGACGGATGCGGACAGCTTCGTATCTTTGGAACCATTGTAGTTCCTCTGTCCAAAGCAATGCTTGCAACCATGACACTGTTTTCCTTTGTAAGTTATTGGAATACATACTTTAACTCCATTATGTATATGACATCTACAGCGAAGGCTTCTTTACAGGTATATGTGCAGAAAGTTGTACTATCATCCAATATTTCAGATGTCCTGGATGTGCAGTCAACCGTTCAGAATGCCGTTCCGCAGGAAGTTATGAGAATGGCTGCGGTAGTAGTTGTTGTGTTGCCCGTATTAATTATTTATCCATTCCTGCAGAAGTATTTTGAGACAGGAATGATGGTAGGAGCAGTCAAAGGTTAAAAACGCGGAGCGTTTTGCATAAAAAGAATATTTTTTAGGAGGAATAAGATATGAGGAAGAATTTTAGAAATCAGGTAGCTCTTGGTTTAGCAGCAGTTTTGGCAGCATCTGCTCTGGCAGGATGCGGTGGTTCAGACGGCAAAACCACAGAAGCAGCAAAAACAGAAGGAACACAGGCAGAAGCAGCTACGGGAGATACTGCCGGCGGCGAAACAGCAGCATCAGGTGAAAGCGGAGACCGCATGACAATTTCTGTTATGGGTATTGACTGGGGATATGGTCCTCTGGCAAACAGTGAGATGGAACAGTACTGGGAAGATATGTTTGATGTAAATCTGGAAATTGAATGGGTGAACTATCAGGATTTTGACCAGAAGGTAAATACTTTGATTGCCGCAGACAGTATGCCGGATGTTATCCAGGTGAGCAAGCAGGGAAATGGTTCTTATTATTATCCGGTGTTTACACAGGCGGTAGAAGCAGGATCTTTTGTAGATATGACACCTTACTTATTTGATAATGGAAACGGAATTGCGGAGACCAATGCAGTTATGAAAAACTGGGACGAGAATATGTGGGATCAGGCAAGATATAACGGCGGCATTTATATTCTTCCAAGAAGTAAGGCGGAAAGCGGACAGAATTCCGGTATAGAAGTCAGAAAAGACCTGATGGAAAAATATAATTTCACGGAAGAACCAAAAACCATGGAAGAATTGAAGACCTGGTTAATCGATCTGTCTAAAGCGGCATCTGAAGGTGAAGGCAAGAAGATTTATGCTCTGGAATATTTTGATGATGATTTTATGAATGACAGAATTAAAGCTTTTGCAGTAGCGTTTACGGGACAGTCAGATTGGTCTGTAAATGAAAACGGCGAATTTGAATACATGCAGTTTAAAGATGAATATATCAATTTCCTGAACTGGATGAAAGATTTATACGATGCAGGTGTTATTGATCCTGAATTTGCTTTAGCAAATGCCGATACTTCTAAATGGAAAGCAGGCAATTCCGTGGCATATCTGACAGCATGGTATAACTGGAATCAGTCAGCAGACCTTACCAGTAATAAAATATTTGATGAAAGTACAGGACCGGAATTAAAAGCATGGTGTCTGATGCCGGTTAAGGGAGACAAAGCATATACGGTAAGTCCAAACTATACGGACATTGATTCCTGTATCGCAATCAGCGCTAAATGCTCTGATGAAAAAATTAAGAAGATTATGGAAGTATTTAATGCAACAGAAGAGACTCATCCGGGATACGATTCTGTAATAATGGATGGTGTACAGGATATTCATTATACCTTAAAAGAAGACGGAACAAAAAATACAGATGATGAAACATTTAAGAAAAAAAGACAGGATGGTTATGTAGGTGCATGGAACCAGATCTTCTTGAAAAAAGATGCGGATCAGATAAACGACAAATTTATGAAAGACGGAACCAAGAGAGCATCTGATGAAAATATTGCAAAAGTAAAAGAAATCAAAGAGTTTGTATATAGCGACTTAAAAGAAACCGGAATGAAAAATGCAATCAGTAACCTCCAGTCAGCAACTTACAATAATAACTGGAATGTATTGACCGATGATGTAAATACCCTTTGTGCACAGTATATTATGGGACAGATTGGGGAAACAGAATGGAAAACCTTTGTACAGGGAATCGTAGATTCTGCTGACTACAAAGCAATCCAGCAAGAATTTAAAGACGCAGCGGCAGAAGCAGCTAAATAATAGAAATTGGCAACAGGGTTCATTCACGATATGCTTAACAACTGAGAACTGACAGATGAAAAGTACGTGGATGTGCCCTGTTAATCTGTAAAGCAGTATTGCAGGCAGGACCGCGATATGCAGGAAGTATAAGGTTGAAAGAAAATTATGATATAGAAAGGATGCCATGGTGTGATTCTTTCAACCTGTTTTAGTGTGGCAGTATTGCAGGCAAGCCTGCAATATGCAATGGGTATAAATATGGTTAATCAGGATTTTTTTCATGAGATTGCAATGACAAAGCATCCAATTGGGACAACAGATAAAGAAGTACAGCCTTTACCAACACCGGATATCTGGTTTTCAAAAGAAGACTGCCGTCAGCATAAGATTTCCTGGGAGAAGGAAAAGACATTCGAAGAGCAGTGTGAGAAATTCACGCGGGACTTAGAAGCTATGAGAAAGCAATACCGTCCATACATGAAGAACTATCTGCCGCTTGCAGAGACGGGGACAGAGAGTATTCAATTGCGTGAATTTGAATTCCGCTATCGGGAAAAAGGAGAGGTATTTACAGAACGGGATGATGTCAATAAGGTATGGGAAAAAGTAACGGTACCTGATTACAGAGGACCTGCGCTGGAAGATGGAAAGTGGAGCGGTTATTACAGATGCTCTTATAGAGATACATGGTCAGAAGGGCTCATTCAAAATAAGAAGAGAGCTGTTCTGTATTTTCAGTGTGTGGACTATATTGCTGAAATATATCTGAATGGCAATTATGTAGGCAGCCATGAAGGATTTTTTGCTCCTTTTTCTTTTGATGTTACAGATTACATGCAAGAAGAAAATGAATTGGTTATCCTGTGTAAAAATGATGTGCCGATACTTGGCGTTGGTCCGGTTTTGGATGGGGATAAAATCTATGCGGCTACCGGACCCGGATGGGATGACCCAAATGTTGGATGGCACCATTGTCCGGCAGGTGCTGGAGTATTTGGAAGTGTTGCCCTGGAGATTCGCCCGGAAGTATACCTGGAAGATATTTTTGTAAGACCGGATATCGACAATGATATGGTGGAAGTACGGCTGGGGGTCCTGAACTATACAGATGAGGTGAAAACAGATTACAATTTGGATCTGGATCTGCTGCCACGTAATTATGAAGGGAGAAAGATCGGAGATTTCCATACGACGATTCCATACGTGGGACCGGGAAAGAATGAATACCGCTACTTTATACCGGTATCAGATTACAGGCTTTGGGAACCGGATACCCCGTGGCTTTATGGAGCCCGGGCAAATCTGAGAAAAGGTAGTGTATCTGTTTCAGGCAGGAGCCAGAATTTTGGACTAAAAAAATTTGTGAGTGATGAAACCTCTGTACCAAAAGGGAAATTTTATCTGAACAACCATCCCATAGTACTTCGCGGTGCCAATGAAATGGGACACCTCCAACAGTGTGTGATGAAGGGAGATTTTGACCAGTTGGTGGATGACATTCTGATTGCCAGGATGTGCAATATGAATTATTACCGTATCACTCAGCGTCCGGTACAGGAAGAAATCTATGATTACTTTGATATGCTTGGAATGATGCACCAGTGTGACTTTCCCCTTTTTGGTTTTCTTAGAAGGCCTCAATTTGCAGAAGCAGTGAAGCAGGTGCAGGAGATGGAACATCTGGTAAGAAAGCATGTATCTGCTGTGTTAGTTACTTTTATAAATGAACCCATGTGTATTCGGCGCACCGAAGATCCTGATGATAAATATTCCAGACGCTATGAAGCTAAAGGACACCGGCATCTGTTAAGAGATGAACTGGAGGCATTTTTCGCAGCGGCAAGAAAGGCAGTATATGTGGAAAACCCTGATCGTGTGATTAAAAATGTGGAAGGGGACTATGACGGGCCTACCGCAGAAGGTATGCCGGATTTTCACTGTTACACCATGTGGTATACCAATCATGGAGAACCGATTGGCCGACTGCTGAAAGGATATCTGCCCCCGGTTAAAGAAGGCTGGATGATTGGATGCGGTGAATATGGTGCCGAGGGCTTGGATCATGAGGAGGTAATGCGCAGTTTCTATCCAAAGGAATGGCTGGAAACACAGCCTGACGGATCCTGGTATCCGGATAAAATTGTTCGTGCACAGACCTATTCGGTACAGGGGGACTGGTATGAGGAACAGAATAATATAGCTGACTGGGTAAGGGAGAGCCAGATTCATCAGGCAAAAGCCACAAAGCTTTTGACGGATGCCTATCGAAGAAGGGGCGATATTATAAACCATACGGCAATTCATCTGTTGATTGATGCATGGCCGTCAGGCTGGATGAAGACCCTGGTAGACTGCAGGCGTCAGCCTAAAAGGGCATATTTTACTTATCAGGAATCGCTGCAGCCGCTCCGGGTAAATCTCTATACCGGGCGCAGCAATGCTTATCTGGATGAACAGGTGGACGTAGAGGCGTGGCTGTTAAATGATACGGGGAAAGACAGTGTATTGACAATCCGGGCAGAAGTATTTGCAGGTCATGACACAGATCCCTTCGCGGCTTATGAAATGGAAGATACAGCATTAGCGGCGAATGCCATATGTGCCGGCAAGATTCCGTTAAGCTTTGAGGAAATGCCGGGATTTAACGGCACTCATGCAGAAGTGCAGATTAAAGCAGCTATTTTAAATGAAGAAGGAAATGTTCTGAATACAGAAACCTTATTTCTACAGGTGTATAAACGTAAGATACATACGGAGAAGGTCAGAACAATTGGTGATGAAGCAATCTTACTTTGCACTAACTTGGGATTAACGCCAATAGAAACCGAAGATCAGACTACCTTAGGACAGTCTGACGCAACCGGCAATGATATCTTAATAATCAGTGATTTTAGTTCTGACAGCGTTTCAGAGGCAGAAGCCCATGCTAAGGCTGGCGGACGAAGCATTCTGCTAATGCCGGAGAAAAAAGTAATACTTAATATCGGAGAAAAAGAGGTATCCACAAAGGGATGTGGGGAACTGTTCTTTGCGGCAGCAAAGAAAGAGTTCCAAGATTATCCGATTTCCATGGTATATAACAAAGAAAAGGGATATATTGATGCTACTGCATCCTTCACTGTTCAGACGGAGCTTCCGGGCGAGGCACTGATATATACTTATGACAAGCAGGGGGCGGGAAAAAACCAGGGCGCAAAACCGCATCTTCCGTTTGTAAAGAAATGCCCACTGGGTGCAGGTGAGATTCTGTTGATAAGTCTGGCCAGATCAGGAAGAATCGGATGTAATCCGGGATTGGATGAACTGTTCAGAAATTTGATCTTGAAAGGTGAAAGATAAGATGGGATTGCTTGAGCAAGAAATAAAAAGCAGAAATCTTCCGGAGCTATTTAGAAATAAAGACAATGAGGCTGTACAGAATGAAAGCGGCTGGAGATCCAGACGGGAGGAGATAAAAAATCTGCTTTGCAGAGAGTTCTGCGGCTGTTTCCCAAGAATTACGCATCGAATAGCAGGTAAACAGGTTCTGGAGGATGATAGTGCCTACGGTGGCAAAGCGGTGGTGAAGACCATAAACCTTGGGATTGCATCCGATTATTCTTATGTATCATTTCCATACCGTCTCATGCTTCCGAAAAATGCAGAGCGTCCCCCTGTTTTTCTCTATCTGGCATTTTCACCGGAAATTGCGGATGGGTTAGGAGAAGAAATTCTGGATGCCGGATATGGTGTGGCAAATGTTTATTATCAGGATATTACCGCCGATTATTATGACGAGCATCAAAGCGGATTGGGCAGGTTTTGTACCAGGAATAATTATGACAGCTGGGGGAAACTGGCAATGTGGGCATGGGGGACCAGCAGAATCCTGGATGATATTTTGGAAAGGGAGGAAATAGATGAAAAGAGGGTTGCAGTTCTGGGGCATTCGCGTCTGGGAAAAACAGCGTTAATTGCCGGGGCTTTTGATGAGAGGTTTTCCCTGACGGCTGCAAATGAATCCGGCGCGGGTGGAGCCGCTCTGTTTCGGGGGAAAACCGGGGAGCAGATAGAAAATCTCTATGGGAAGGGATCCAGACTCTGGTTTGACGGAAATTTTTTTAACTACCGAAAGGATCTGACCCGGATGCCTTTTGACCAGCATTTTCTCCTGTCCCTGACAGCTCCCCGCCATCTCTATATAGCCAGTGCGGACAGGGATGACTGGGCAGATCCAAAGTCTGAATTTTTAACGTGTGCGGAATGTTCGAAAGTTTGGAGTCTGTATGGAGAAGAAGGTCTGGTTTCACCGGACCGCCTGCCGGAAACAGGAGCATGTTACCATGAAGGCAGAATCGGATACCATTTGCGGCGGGGGACTCATTATCTCAGCCGGGATGACTGGAGACAGATAATTGCATACCGGAATCGGCATGGAGTGTGAGAGGTTAAAAGAAAAGATGAAGAGATATGAAATATATATGAAAAAGCCCGCCAGGAAGTGGGACGATGGATTCCCTCTTGGGAATGGCCGCCTGGGAGCGATGCTGCTGGGGCGCTTGAAAGAAGAAACTATATTTATAAATGAAGAGACCCTGTGTTATGGACCTCCAAGAGAAAGGGAAAATCCCGATGCGTTCGGGCATCTGGGAGAAATCCGGGACCTTTTACTGGAAGGTAAGGTGGAAAAAGCGGCATTTCTGGCTAAAATGGCTCTGACGTCAACGCCGAAATACAACAATCCTTACCAGCCTATGGGAGATTTGAGACTTTGTTTCTTAAATCATGCCGGGAAGGAAACAAAATACGAAGCCAGGCTGTGTCTGAATGAGGCAATCGCCACAATTGTATATGAACTGGATGAAACCCGGTATGAAAGGGAACATTTTGTCAGTGAAGCTTATCAGGTGCTTGCAATCCGTGTCCGCTCTAAGGGAAAACATAAGATAACCATGAGTGCCAATATCAGCCGGAAACCATTTGAAGAATTTACGGGAGTTCTGGGAGAGGCTACAGCGGGAAACTGGGGAGAAAACGGCGCAGGCGGAATGCACTATCTGAGTGGGGTACGCATAGCATCGGAGCGAGCCAGGACCATGGGCGATGCCGTTTATCTGGAAGCAGCTGAGGAAGTGGTAGTATATCTGGCAGCAGGTACGGATTACCTGGATTGTCTGAATGGTAAGCGTAAAGACGGCAAAGAAGCTTATGAAGAACTGTATCAGGTGGTTGGCAAACGGCTGGACGCGGCACAGGCAGCGGGATATGATGAGATACGCAGGCGGCATTTAGAAGATTATCAGTCTGTATATGGTGATTTTAATCTGGATTTATATGGAACAGGGAAAGAAGAAATGGCAACAGCTGAAATTCTGAATGCCTTTCGCCAGGGGGATATTTCGTGCGACAATTATCTGACGGAAATTCTGGTACACTATGCCAGATATCTGATGGTTGCTTCTTCCTATAACTGCCAGCTTCCCGCTAATCTCCAGGGGTTATGGAACGGCTCCTATGAACCGCCGTGGCAGTGTCAGTATACAATTAATATTAATACCCAGATGAATTACTGGTTTGCGGAAAAAGCAGGGTTATCCCAGTGTCAGCTGCCTGTTATGAATCTGGTAAAGCTGCTTGCCGGGAACGGAAAGGAAACAGCCCGTAAGCTATATGGTGCAAGAGGGTTCTGCGCACATCACAATACAAATGTATGGGGGTGTACAGCACCGGAAGGAATTTTTGATGCATCTCCCTATTGGGTTATGGGAGGCGCTTGGATGTGCCTGCATCTGTATGAACATTATTTATATACAGAAGACATGGAGTTTTTGAAAGAAGCTCTTCCAATTATGAGAGAGGCGATCCTGTTCTTTGAAGATTATCTTTATGAGCTTCCAAATGGCCTTCTGGTCACAGGACCGGTTGTATCTCCGGAAAATACATATCGTTCAAGGGTGGGTGAAACCGGAGCATTATCTATGGGAACCGCAATGGACAGTGCAATATTAAGACAGCTTCTTAAAGCGTATCTGGACAGTATGGATGTCCTTGGAATTCAAAATGAAGAGGAAGAAAAAACCTTAAAGAATATTCTTGGGAAGCTGCCGCCGCTTATGATTGGAAAAGACGGCAGGCTAATGGAGTGGATGGAGGATTATGAGGAAATGGAACCGGGGCACCGGCATATTTCTCATCTCTATGCATTGCATCCGGGAAATGAAATTACTCCTGAAACTGAGGCATATTTTGAAGCAGCTAAAAAGACTTTGCAGACCAGACTTACCCATGGCGGCGGACACACAGGCTGGAGCCGTGCATGGCTTGGATGCTTTGCAGCAAGGCTGGAGGATGGAAAATCACTGAAAGAGCATGTGAGTCAGCTTCTGAAAAAGTGCATTCAGGATAATCTGCTGGATATGCATCCGCCATTTCAAATTGATGGGAATTTTGGAATTGCAGAGGCAATTCTGGAAGGCATTGTGCGGAGCCTGACAGGAAAAGCGGTACTGCTGCCGGCACTGCCAAAGGAATGGAAAGACGGCAGTTTGAAAGGTTATATTTTAATAGGAAATACGAGACTGGACATGGACTGGGAAAATGAAAGGCCTGTGAGAATTGCCCTGACTTCACAAAGCACAAAGACGTATCAGCTGGCCTGGAGGAATGAGATTAGAAATGTTATCTGCAGGGCAGGAGAAAAAGTAGAACTGAATTGGTAAATATGCAATTCAATTATATAAGTAATTTCGGACACACTTTGACATTTATAAAAACGCTCTAAGATTATGGAGGAACAAATGGAAAGAATTACAATATTACAAAACAGCACAAAAAATGAAAGAATCAATTTTGGATTACTGCAGCTTGATCAGGCAATGACCAGTGCCGGGTATGAAGTGATTTACGCCCCGCTCCCCCAGTCACCTGCAGAGTATCGGAATATAGAAGGGAAAAAGGTTTATATTTCTGTATTATGCGAAGACACATTCTTACAGTGGATGGTGGAAAACGAACTATTAATTTTCCATACCCGCCAGCCGGAGGGGGAAGGCTTTTATATTGAAACCTGTTCTGCAGAGTTAACGGTCATCTGTGGAGGAACAGACACCGGAGCCTTATACGGCTGTATGGAGTTAAAAGAGAGAATTGAAAGAGACAGAGAATTTCCGGCTGAAATAACCTTTGGAGACGCACCTGTATTTAAACTGAGGGGACCTGCAGTCGGTCTGCAAAAGACAAAGATCGAACCTCCAAGGCTTACCTATGAATATCCAATTACCCCGGAGCGGTTCCCGTGGTTTTACGATAAAGAGATGTGGACAAAGTTTCTGGATATGCTGTTATCCATGCGTTGTAACGTGCTCTATATCTGGAGCGGACACCCCTTTTCATCCCTGGTGAAAGTGGCAGACTATCCCGAAGCCCTGGAGGTAACGGAAGAAGAATTTGAGTTAAACCGTGAAGTATTCGGTTGGCTTACCAGGGAATGTGACCGCAGAGGTATCTGGGTAGTATTAAAATTCTACAATATACATATCCCTCTCCCATTTGCCAGGAAGCATGGATTGGAACTGCTGCAAAGTAAGATTACACCACTGGTAGCAGACTACACAGGAAAAACAATTAAGGAATTCATCAAATCCTTTCCTCATATCGGTCTTATGGTATGCCTGGGAGAAGCACTCCGCGGAACGCAGAACAAGACAGACTGGTTTATCGATACCATCATACCCGCAGTAAAAGAAGGAGCAGCAGAAGCAGGACTGTCAGAAGAGCCTCCGGTTATTCTGCGCGGTCATGACTGTGACCCTGTTGGAGCCATGGAAGAGGCGAAGAAAAAGTACTCCAACCTTTACACCATGTGGAAATATAATGGAGAAAGTCTGACTACTTATTATCCTAAGGGAAAATGGCAGGACATTCACCAGTCGCTAAGCGGATTGGGCACCACACATATAATGAATATACATATTCTGGCAGATCTGGAGCCCTTCCAATTTAATGCCCCGTTGTACATTCAGAAGTGTGTGCAGGCTGGACAGCACCGGTTTGGCTGTAATGGACTGCATCTGTATCCATTGTTCTACTGGGATTGGCCATATACACCGGATAAGGTGTCACCCAGATTATTGCAGATGGACAGGGATTATATCTGGTATGCCGCATGGTTCCGCTATGCATGGAATCCAAACCGTGAAGAAAATACAGAAATGGAACACTGGGTAAATGTATTTGCAAAGCACTACCGGATTTCTGCGAAATCAGCAAGAAAGTTATTAATTTCTCAGGAAAATGCTGGGCAGTGTGCGCCGAAAATTCTGGGAAGAATAGGTATTACAGAAGGAAACAGGCAGACTATGAGTCTTGGAATGACCATGAGCCAGTTTACCAATGTTAACCGCTACCGTCCAAACAAGGAACTTTGGAATTCCGTAGCCCGAAAAGGGGAACAGCCGGATGATTATATTCAAAAAGAACTGGCTGGTGAGGCACATATTGGAGAGACGCCGTATGATATGATTTCAGAAGTCAGCGCTCATGCGACAAAGGCATTACGGCTTATGGAAGAGGTTATGAAAGAAGAAGGAGAAGGAAATGAAGAGCTGAACCGCCTGTATACCGATGCGGCAGCTGTTTACGAAATGAGTATTTCCTACTGTAAAAAGCTAGAGGGTGCCATGGAAATCCTGAAATATAAATATACGATGGATAAAAAGTGCAAAGGCGATGTGGCATTGTTAGAAAATGCAGCGGCATTAATGCAAGACTCTCTTCATGAATTCCGAAATCTTGCAAAACTTACAGAAAGTACTTACCTCTATGCCAACAGTATGCAGACTCCACAGAGAAAAATACCTTTTCCTAATGGAGAAACCTTCGGACACTGGTCAGCCTGCCTCGCAGAGTACGAAAAGGAATATGAGAACTTTAAGAAACACCTTGCAGAATTAAAGCAGGGAATTCTGCCAACTGATCATGCAGAGGAAGTGAAAGCGGATGCACTGATACCTGTGCCGTTTACTTTGCTGGGTGATCAGAGCTGTGAGACTTATGATCTGAAAAAAGGTGACAGTGTATTTTACGATTGCTCCTGCAAAGTAATCAACCTGGCGCCGGAACTTGAAAAGCTGCATGCAGTACGTATGGGACTGGGAGCAGCCATTGAAGAA
The DNA here is from genome assembly GCF_000686105.1 of Robinsoniella sp. KNHs210. Lineage (NCBI taxonomy): Bacteria > Bacillati > Bacillota > Clostridia > Lachnospirales > Lachnospiraceae > Robinsoniella > Robinsoniella sp. KNHs210. Next base: position 2,657,776 of record NZ_JMLZ01000002.1, on the reverse strand, counting down.
GGGGTAACCGTAAAACTGGATCTGCCACAGGATTCTTATGTACTGATTGGATATATGAATGCCAAGGGGGTAGAGTGGCTGCAGCTGCCGGATCTTGAAACTAACACCCACGCAGATGACCGGGGAGGGCTGACGGTAGTCTATGCAAATGCCATTAAGGCAGAGGCTTGTCCGCCAATTAACATTCATGCTTACCGGTATGAAAAAGGAGTTCATGAAATTTATTTTGGAACCGGAGCATTCATGCTCGCCGGTGTCGTAGCTGCTGATACGGTATTAAAACCCAGAAATGCCAACCTGGGCGGTGAGGGACTGGATACCCTGGACTGGTTATACGAAGAATAGGAGGAATAAAAATGGCTTCAAAAACACCAAGAGAGATGACGGGCGCAGAATTGCGCTCTATGCTGAAAAGCAGTATAAATTTAAAAAGTTTAGGGGGGGTAAAATGCCCGGAACTGAAATTACCGCCGGAGGATTTACAATGGTGGAGAGATGCAAAAGTAGGTATGTTCGTTCACTGGGGCCTTTATTCCATACTTGGAAGAGGGGAGTGGGCAAGATTTAATGAACAGATTCCAAAAGAAGAATATGAGGGACTGGCGCAGGAATTCAACCCGGAGAATTTTTCTATGACGGAATGGACAGATCTGGCAAAAGATTTCGGTGCAAAGTATATGGTAATGGTTACCAGGCACCATGATGGTTTTGCGCTCTGGGACAGTCCTGCAAGCTTTGAGGGATTTACCAGTTACAATACAGGATCGAAAAGAGATTTTGTAAAAGAATATACGGATGCGGCAAGAGAAGCGGGCCTTCGTGTAGGACTGTATTATTCGCCAATGGACTGGAGATTTCCGGGATATTTTGACCCGGAAGGATTGCCGGATAATGCAAAACTGATGAAAGACCAGTGTTACGGACAAGTGGAGGAACTTTGCAGCAAATACGGTCCCATTGATATTATGTGGTACGATGGCGGATGGCTTGCCCACAAAGGCAGTGACACCTCCAGTGCATGGTTCTGGGAGCCGGTAAATTTAAATAAAGTGGTTCGTAAATATAATCCAAAAACTTTATTGAATCCACGTTCCGGATATGAAGGAGACTTTTATTGCGATGAGGGTTCCCACGAGATCAGCGGTAAAATTCTTCCGGTACCCTGGGAGAAAAATATGTGTGTCTGCAGCGGCAGTTCCTGGGGATGGATGGCAGAAGATCCGGTATCCGATTTTGACTGGCTGATAAAAATGCTGGTAGATGTAATCTGCAGGGATGGGAATCTGCTTCTGAACGTAGGACCGGATAAAAATGGGAAGCTCTCAGAAGAGGTGAAAACCAGAATGCGGGAAATCGGAGCATGGTTAAAGATAAACGGCGAAGCAGTCTATGGAACCAGAGGGGGCCCTGTTGAACCGGTAGATAACGTATATGGAACTACCAGCAAAGCAAATAAAATCTATCTGCATGTGCTGGATACAAAAGCATTTTCCAGGGAACAGGTTCCATTACAGGAGTATCATGTTGAAAATGCAGCACTTCTTCATGGAGATGCACTTCCATTTGCACAGGATGATGTGGGGGTACGGATTGATCTAAGCAGTATCCGGGAACCGGAAGTTGATACCATTGTAGTACTTACTTTAAAAGAAGAAGTGAAAGAGGCCGAGGCGGCAGAAATCTATTTTACAGGAAAAGTGTGAAAGGAAACCCACTTTCACAGTGCGAACTTTGTTCACACTACATATTAGGAATCGCACAAGCCAGCTTGCGCGATTCATGGGGAAAGTGTGAAAGAAAAACCGCTTTTACAAGCCGACTGGTGCTATTTATGGAGAACAGAGTAGGAGGAATAGAAAATGCAGTATGGTGTAGCGTATTATCCTGAACATAAAACAAAGGAAGAATTACAGCATGACCTGAAACTATTAAAGGAATCCGGTATTAACACGGTTCGTATGGGTGAATTTGCATGGTGTAAAATGGAGCCGGAACCGGGAGAATATCAGTTTGACTGGCTGGAAGAAGTAGTCATAGAATTAGGTGAAGCAGGGATCAGCAGTATTATCTGCACACCGACTGCATGCCCGCCGGCATGGCTGGTTTATGCACATCCTGAGGTTCTCTATGTGGATAACAGAGGGGAAGTCAGACCTTTTGGTGGACGGAGATTCTATTGTTACAATAATCCGGTCTATCGGGAGTATTCCGTGAAAATCACAGAGGAAATCGGCAGACGTTTTGGGAAAAATCCATATGTTTCCGGATTTCAGATCGACAATGAACCGGCGCAGGAAGCATCCGGACGCTGTCATTGTCCGGTATGTAAAAGTAAATTTTCAGATTATCTGAAAGTAAAATATAAAACGATTGAAGAATACAACAGGCGAAGCGGAAATATTTTCTGGGGACAGGATTATGAGAATTTTGATCAGATAAAGCCACCGGTAAATACAATTGAAGTAAGTGCAGAGCAGACCCTGCCGGTGTACTTTGAAAATCCTACTCTGCGCCTGGAATTCGAACGGTTTGCCAGCGACTCACAGATAGAGTATCAGAATCTTCAGGCGGATATTCTCCATAGGTACAGCGATTATCCGGTTACCACGAATGGTACCGGTCTTGCTACCAACAGCATTGACTATTATAAGAGTACGAAGAACCTGGATGTATACGGATTTGATTTTTATCCCGGACTTCGGGATGCCGCCGTAGATTCCTTTCCTTATGCATTTGCAAGAGGGGTTAAGGATGGGAAGGCATTCTGGGTAATGGAATTTATGTCGGGCGGCGGACACCGTTTTGGAGGATCCGGTAGAGTCCAGCCGAATCCGGGTGCACTGAAGCAGGCAGTAATCCAGTCTTATGCCCATGGTGCGGATATGATGTTACATTTCCAATTCCGTACCTTCCCATTTGGAGCAGAGCAGCTGAATTATGCTATCGTGGACATGGATGGAGTACCAAGAAGAAGATATTATGAAATGCAGGAAACAGCAAGGGTTCTGCAGCAGTTAAAAGCTTACGGGAATGCAGAGTTTGTAAATGAGATCGCGGTCTGCGTAGATTATGATGTGCACTGGTCACTTCGCATAAAACCTGTGAATGATCCGGATTTCAATTATCTGGATTATGCCGGCAGAATGTACAATTTATTGGAAGATGCGGGATATAATGCCGATGTAATTGGGTTTGCAGCAGATTTTTCCAGATATAAATTCCTAGTGGTGCCTACTGCGTTTATAGCAGACCGAAAATTCCAGGAGAAGCTGCGCAATTTTGTAAAAAACGGCGGAATATTGATAGCTACCTTCTTGACTTCAGCCAAGAATGAAGACAATGTTGGATATACGGACTCACTTCCGGCAGGATTGAATGATGTCTTTGGTGTGAACGTTGAAGAAGTGGAGCCGGTGTTTGCATCCAACAGAACAAAGCTCAGGTTAAATCTGGGTAATACTGTGCAGGAGAGTCTGGATAGTATGTGGAGTGATTTACTGAAAGGCGATGCGAGGGCAATCGGAATATATATGGAAGATTATAAAACGGGTGCTATGGCAATCAGTGAACATACATATGGTAAGGGTACGGCATGTTATCTTGGAACAGATGTGGACGATGAATCCATGATGCATTTATTTACCTATTTCTGCGAAAAAGCCGGAATTGAAAAGAATCCTATATGCCCGCAGAAAAAAGTGGAAGTAATTCATAGACAACTGGATGGAGCTGATTATTATTATGTGATCAACTTTACGGCTAAGGATACCAGCCTGGTATTAGAGAAGCCTATGGAAGATGTTCTGAAAAATTGTACGTGTCAAAAAGAAGTGCATTTGGAGAGAAATGGATTTGCACTTTTAAAAAGGCTGTAATGATGCAGCTTGCACTATTGATAAGTTGAAAGAAAAATAAGAATAAGAAAGGCAGCCACGCATGGATTCTTTCAACCTGTTTTAATTGTGGCAGTATTGCAGACAAGTCCCCAATATGCAATGGGCATAAGTATGAACACAAGTCCGCAATATGCAATGGGTATAAGTATGAACAGAGAAGTTAGCCATATTACCAGGGTCGTGCTGACGCCGGATGGAAAGTTAAGAGAGCCGGGAATGGCAATTGTGAGCAAGAAAAAATATGAAACATTGGTACTGGATCAGGATACAAATGAGGACGTGGCATTTACTCGCAGGGGAGTTCCGCTCATTGCACAGAAAAGCTTTGAATTCCAGAACCGTGAGATTTTCCAGTATGTGATTGAAGGAAAAAAAGCAAAGATTGTTACAAAGAAGACGATTGACGGGGAGCGTTCTTTTATTGAGAATGCAGCCAGTATTAAGACAGGTGATGCATTTTCAGGAACTCTTAAATTTACAATAGACGAAGATGAAGCAATCTACGGATTGGGTCAGCAGGAGCAGGGAACTTATAATTACCGCGGGGTTAAAGAATATCTTTATCAGAACAATATGCAGATCCCCATGCCTGTTTTCCTGTCCTCAAAGGGATATGCTATACTTTTGGATGCTGACTGTCTTATGGCTTATGAAGAGGCAGATAATATGATTACCCTGAATTTTGATGCGGTAGACCAGATGTCTTATTACGTAATTACCGGAGATGGTTTTGATGCTCTGATTGCAGGTATCCGGGAACTAACAGGAACAGCAGTGATGCTTCCGCGCTGGGCATTTGGTTATATACAGTCCCGGGAGCGCTATATTACCCAGGAAGATATATTGGCTACCCGGGAGGAATTTGAAAAACGTGACATTCCGGTGTCCTGTATGGTATTAGACTGGAAATCCTGGGCAGAAGGGCAGTGGGGGAATAAATTCGTTGATAAAGAGCGCTTCCCGAATTTAAAGGAAATGACGGATAAACTTCATGAAAAAGATACCGCCTTTATGATTTCCATATGGCCAAATATGAATAAAGGATGTGATAACAATCAGGAAATGATGGATGCGGGCAAGTTATTGGCAAACCTATCTACTTATGATGCATTTGATCCTGAAGCAAGAGATCTGTATTGGAAGCAGTGTGAGAGAGAATTATTCAAAAGCGGAGCAGATGCCTGGTGGTGTGATTCCACAGAACCCTTCACTCCTGACTGGAACGGTTTGGAAAAGAGATCCGAGGAGGAGCGTTATGAGCTTGCAAGAGAGAATCTGACAAGATATTTTGATGCAAGAAAAGCAAATAATTATGCACTTGTACACGCGAAAGGAATCTACGAGCATCAAAGAGCGTCAGACAATAAAAAGCGGGTTGCAAACCTGACTCGCTCCGGTTCCCTTTCAATACAGCAGTACGGCACAATTCTATGGTCAGGAGACATCATGGCGACCTGGGAAGTTTTCCGCAATCAGATTGCAGAAGGATTAAGCATGTGTATGTCAGGGATTCCTTACTGGACCTTGGATATCGGAGCATTCTTTGCAGGCTCTACGCAAGGATTCAGACGCTTCTGCGGCGTGGAGGAAGGAGAAGCCCCATGGTTCTGGCATGGTCTTTTCGAAAAAGGAACAGATGATTTTGGTTATCGTGAATTGTATACCAGGTGGCTGCAGTTTGGAACCTTCCTTCCGGTTATGCGTTCACATGGAACAGATACCTATCGGGAACCATGGTATTTTGGAGAGCCGGGGACAGAATATTACGATACCATTGTGGATTATATTAAGCTGCGTTATGAAATGCTGCCTTATACATATTCCTTGGCACACAAGGTAGAAGCAGATGATTATACCATATTGCGCAGCCTGATGTTTGATTTCAATAAGGATATTAATGTTCGGGAAATATCCGGAGAATTTATGTATGGTCCTTCTTATCTTGTCTGCCCGGTAACCCGGGCGATGGAATACGGTCCGGAAAATTCAAAGCTGGATGGAAAAACCACCTGGAAAGTCTACCTTCCGGAAGGAACCTGCTGGTATCATCAGAAGACGAAAGAAGTATTAAACGGCGGACAGAATTTGGAAGTAGAAGCCCCCATAAACTGGCAACCTGTATTTATCAAGGCAGGTTCCATTCTACCGCTGAGTAAAAAATGTATGAAGGATGGCACGGCCGATACGATAGAAGTCTATGAAGGACAGGATGGCAGCTTTGACTATTATCTTGATAATGGTGTGGATTATCAATACGAAGAAGGAAATTATGCCTTAATTCCAATACGCTACGAAGAAAAGCAAAAATGTGTGATGTTAAATGATGTGGAGGGGAACTATTCTTATCCACAGGAATTCGATGTGAAATTTTTCCGGTTGGATGGAAAGGTATTGGTAAAACATATATGTTATGAAGGCAAAGGTATGCGTATAGATTTTCATGAGATAAACGAATAACGTTTGATTTGACTTTTTTTACGTCAGGTGGTATCATGTGAGTATAAAAGGAATAACCGCTCGGGTTAGGCAGTTTTCCTCTAGTTAATTTGATAAGAAAAACTACCCTGTTTTGCGAGAACAGGGTAGTTTTTTATTTTCGCTTGTCTATATAGCCAAGGAGTGTCAATAAAAACCCGCCAAATAATAACATAAGTGTCAATACCTGGTATGTAGTCATAGCACCACCCCCTATCCTTTAAAGTAGGAGGTCAACTACCCTGTAACGGTTATTCCATAATCACAGTATAACATTATACAAATATATTGTCTATTAAAAAGTATTTTAAATAGCATAATTAATTCATATGAATGATAATAAAAACAATAAGTGAAGTTTTGCCTTGTTTATCGTTTCCTTTAAGGTTCTTGCTCATCCGGTTGAAATACCTGTATTTTTTAATATTCAATTCCTGTTCCGCCACCATTAAGCATTCCGGTAAACTGCATTCCGGACAGACTTTTGCGCTGTTCAGGTTGATACCACTGCATAAAGTGGATACTATTTGATATCCTCCGGCAATACCGGTGGTATATAAAATGCAATGCGGAATCCGCATCCGTCACTGCCGGCCTGGGGAATGAGACAGGATCCTTCACCAAATACCAGTTTCAAACGGGTGTTGACATTGGAAAGTGCAAAACCATTATCTTCGTTGCGTTTCATAACCGGCTGGCTGAGTTTTTCGTTTAATAATTCCAGTTCCTCCGGTGTTATGGATGAACCGTTATCTTCTACAGCAAGTTCTAACATGTCTTTTGAATCTCTTGTAACTGAGGTGACCGTTATGGTCAGCATATTGTCATCCCGGTCCAGAATCAGACCATGTACAAAATAATTTTCGATCAGAGGCTGAAGGGTATTCTTGGGAATACCATAGATCTTCAGTGCATTATCGATAATAAATTCATATTCGAAATTACCAAAACGGTACATATACAGGTTAATCAGGTTCTCACAGAGATTCAGTTCTTCACCGATGGAGACGTAGAGATTTCTGCGGGTCTGATTTCGATACATCTTGGAAAGCAGCAGCAGCATCTGGGAAGCATCGTTATAAAGGCCTTTGACGATCTGAACGCGGATCTGTTCCAGTGCATTGTAGAGAAAATGAGGGTTGATACTTGTCTGCATTGCATAAAGTTCCGCTTTTTTCTGGGAAATTTCATATACATATGCTTTCTCCACGTTTCGCTGCAGTTCATCGCACATTTTATTGAAGCTTACGGTGATCTGTTTAAACTCATCGTTACTGTTTGGCAGAGGCAGGCGGTAATCCAGATTATTCTGTCCTACACGGCTCATTCCTGCCTGTATCGTCTTGATTTTCTTATTGGATATCCTCATGGTTATAACGTAGAGCAGAATGGATGCCAGACAGATAACAAGTGCCAGAATAGCAAGGATGACCAGGGTAAAACTTCCGGCAACAGCAGAAGCCGGCAGTTGGTAATTGGTATAAAAATCATACTTTCCATTAAATATTGAGGAACTGAAATATTTGGTATTATTTTTCATATGTTCTGCTATTGGAAGCTGGACACTATTTGTTGTGTCAGGATGTTCATTTGTCAGAAGCAGTTTTGAAGAATTCCCGTATTCTCCGTCGGAAGCATAAACAATATTTTTCTTCATATCAGTAATTGTAAACAGGCCATTTTCATCCAGATGTGCATCGGCGATCGCATTGGTAAATTCAGCGGTAGAGTACAATATTATCATCTGACCTAATGTGACCAGATTTTTATTGGAGTAATCAAAAATTGTGCTGCTAAGTCCATAGACATGTTCCGCCGGTTTATCGTAGTTACTGCTTAACGCATCGATCTGGGAGTCAGAAAGAATTTGCAGATCATAGGATGTGAAACCTGGCGCTGTGCCGTCAAACTGCAATGGAACCAGAGTATCGTAGCTAACATTATACTGATAAAGCTTTCCGGAATTCGTAATCAGCAGAATACCGCGGCAGAACTGGTCATATCGGCAGATCTCAGACAGCATACGGATTACCGATTGGGATGTATTATAATCATTGTCATAATCTTTCTGGTAGAGGCTGCAAAGTGCCTGGTAACGGGAGGTACTGGAAAATACAGGAGAAAGAGTATTGGCAAAAGAGTTTTGCTTGGTTGCGAGAATGGAAGAGAGGGTATTCACTGCAATATCATAGTTTTTCAAATATTCCGATTTCTCCTGATCCCGTATTAAAAAACTGCATAAAGAAAGAAGCACAGCTGTAATGGTACAGACTGCGGTAATACAAATTAACATCATTTTTGAATAATAACCGCTTGTGATTTTTTTCAGCATAATAGCTCCTTGAAATCTATTCTATGAAAATTCAGACGAATCTGATATACTGAGATTATAACAGCCGATAGAATAAAAAGCAAGAAAACAGGCGAAAGTAAGGGATTTAAAGAGGATCAGGGAAATGAAAAAAATGAAGTGCAAGAAAATAAAATGGAAGAAAATAATCGGGAAGAAAATCACCGAAGTCATAACAGGAGTGTTGATCACCGGCGCTTCTCTGATGATTTTGGGCGGATGTAATACATCGAAGGATTTGTCTGGAGCGGGAAAAACAGAAAATAATAGTGCCGAGACGATACTGACAGCATTTGTTCAGCAATCAGTAGCCTCGGATGATGGAATATGGGAAGGCTGGGGAGCCCAGAAGCTGTATGAAGACACCAACATCAAAGTAGATTTCTATGCAAGCGGCAATGAGGTAGAGCAGAAATTAAAGCAATACATGGCAGCGGGGAATCTACCCGATATCATTGGATTTCGTGATCTGGATGAGGTGCAGCTTCTCATGGATGCTGATTTATTGCTTCCCCTGGAAGAATATGAAAATCTGCTGCCGGCTATATTTAAAACAGAGGAGTATCAAAGTGCTATTGCCTATACCATGGAAAATACCAGTAATGGCACTGGAAAACTGTTCTTCATGCCCACTTCAATTGGGCCGGTGTCCTATAATGCTTATAACTGGGTGCCGCTTCTGCAATGGGATGCTTATAAGATGGCAGGAGCTCCAAAGCTAGATACTCTGGAAGATTATCTGGATGTTGTAGAAAAAATGGTGGAAATAAAGCCAGTTACTGAATCCGGTGAGAAAGTTTATGGATTTTCTCTTTTTTCTGACTGGGACAAATATTCAGCCCTGGAAATTGCATCGCTGTCCTACTTTTATGGGATTGATTCAGAATATGTGTCTACACTGATGGAAACCAATATTTTAACAAAGGAGACAAACTCTATATTAAAAGAGGACAGCTTTTATAAGCGTGCATTAAAGTTCTATTTTGAGGCAAATCAGAGAGGGCTGCTGGATCCCGATTCTGCTACGCAGAGTTATAGCAACCTGGAGAAGAAGTACAGCGAAGGAAGAGTCATGTTTTCCTGGTTCTCCTGGCTTTGGGGAAACTATAACAATGTCTCCTCCGGACATGTAAATAATGAGGAGAGACCAGACGGTTATGCTAATATTCTGGCCTCGGATATGAAAATTTATGAAGCCCCGGATCAGGTAATCGGGCGTAACTGGTATTTTGCCATAAGTAAGAATTGTAAAAATGTAAAAAAAGCATGTGAGTTCTTAAACTGGCTTTATGATCCGGAGGTGGAACAATATCTGTATAATGGTCCAAAGGGCGGCGTCTGGGAACGCAAATCGGATGGCGAGCCTTATGTAACGGAAAAGGGCTGGGATGTGATTAATGAGAAAAGCGAAGATCTCATGCCGGTTGAAGGCGGCGGCTCTTTCCAAAACGGGGTATATCATTTTAATGGATTGGGTTTACAGGCATCTACTCTGATGGATGACGGGTATACCATCAGTTACCGTTACTGGCCTTCCAGCCTGAATGTGGATGAAACATTAATGCAGAAAGAGGTTAATGAGATGCTGGGGAAAGACGTCCTTGCGGAATACCTTTATGAAAATGATATGGTGGCAAAGTCTACCATAGCGGTCAATATGATACCTCCTGTATCCGATGTTATGGAGAATAAAATTGCGGAAATCGGAGAAGTAGTGCGCGGCGATTCCTGGGACCTGGTTTATGCAAAAGACGAGAATACATTTGAAGATCTTTGGCAGAATATGGTGAAGAAAGCGAAGGATCTGGGAATGGATGATGTGGAGAAGTATTATAAGAAGGCTTGGAAAGAGGCACTTAAAAAAGCGGCAGAGTTTGAAAATACAGATAAATAAAAACAGAGTATAAAAAAAATATATGTGAAATTTTAAATAGGATTGAAGGGTGGTTTATTTCCTTTTCAATCCTATTTAATTTGAAATTTTTCTAAACCCAGGATATACTGTCCTGCTTTAGATGATAGGAAAAGCCTAAAACCGAATATTCGTAGTCCCCCGTTCCACAATTTCTCCAGTGATGATCGCCTTAGAAGGAACCTTCTTACCTGACAGAACCTGCATTAACATAGAGACAGCATTGATACAGGAAAACTCTAGCCGGTTATCCAGGGTAGTTAGTTCCGGTTCACAACAGATACCCATCTTGGAATTATTATAGCCGGTAATGCATACATCTTCCGGGATTCTGCGCCCCAGACTTTGTTCGTATTTTAAAACGCCGATCGCCATATCATCATCAGAGGTGATAAAAGCGTCATGCATCTCAAATGAACGGTCTGATAACAGAAAGTCTCTGGTAGACAGTATATCACTGTTACAGCAGATATTTTTTGCGTTTTCTATACCAAAGTCTAAACAGGCTTTTAAAAACCCGTTCAATTTTTGACGGCCGCTGTAAGAGAGGGAGCGATATAAATAACAGGGAGATTTTCGTCCGCTTTCTAAAAGTTTTGTTGTCAATTGGTAGATCGCCTGGCTGTCGTCACAGAGGGAACAATAGATGTTGTCTCCCTGCAAGTAGCCATTTACAATAATCAGTGGTGCTGATTTTGCTGCGTTGAGAAGATATTTGTTTTGCTTTGCATTCTTTTCTATATAACTGGAACCGGCCAGAATAATAGCATCTACCCGCTTTGACAGGAGCAGATTCAGATATTTTTCTTTTATTTCCAGATCATAGCCCGTACAGCAGAGGATGGAATCATAATCGTGTCTGCGCAGTTCCCGTTCCAGAAAGTAAATGGCATTTGCCAAAAAGCTATCGGAAGAATCAGCACATAAAATGCCAATGGTATTCATTGTATTTAAACCCAGTCCCCTTGCAAATATATTGGGTGTATATCCTGTTTCCTGTATGACAGACAATACTTTGTCCCTTGTTTTATCACTCACATTTCCACTTCCGTTTAAGACTCTGGAAACAGTGGCGATGGATACGCCTGCCTTTTCTGAGATATCATAGATATTCATAACGCACCTGCCCTTTCTTTAGTAGAGTAAGGTCTTATATTATTAATAGATTATTATAAGGCCTTGTATGGTAAAAAGCAATTAGAATTCAATATTATTAGGGGGGGCTTAATTAATAAATTTGGGTTTGGCTGAGTAAGGGGACGCTTTGTAGATGTAGGTAGTGTACGGAAAGATGGGTGTGGAAAACTGGCATGGGCTCCGTCAGCTGGCCGCAGAACTGGTATTTTCTAACCTTTCCGAAGCGCTTTTTGGCGGCACGCGGGTATTCACCGAGAAATCCTGATGCATTTCTCGGTTCAGTACCCGCTTAGTATCCGATGGGAGCCAGTCGAATACTATCCGCCAAAAAACACTCCGGAAAGGTAAGTAAATACTCAGCTCTGCTCTACGCTTCCTCCGCCCATGCCAGTTTCCCACACCCATCTTTCCGAGATCCAGTTTACTGCCACAAAGCTGGTTTTCTCAGCAGGTTGGAACCCCTGGGCTGTGGCCGGCTATTCTTTATTAGATGCTGCGCAGTATGTTTCGGCTGTTTGCGTAAAAGAAGATGGAAGTTTGCTCCTTTTTCTGGTTACAGAATGAAATACAAATTCAGTTTTCAAGATCAGTTGCTTTACGCCAGTCGCGTCCGGCATGCCACACCCCCGGGGTCCCATCATTCTGAGAAAACCAGCTTTGTATCAACGAATGCTATCTCGGAAAGAGAAGGGGGCGGACCAGGACATTGGTTTGGAAGGCGTATAGCAGAGCTGAGCATTTACTTACCTTCCCGGAGTGCTTTTTGGCGGATACAATTCGACTGGCTCCCATCGGATTGTAAGCGGGCAGTGAGCTGCGAAATGCATCAGGATTTCGGAGCGAATGCCCGCGGGCCGCCAAAAAGTGCTCCGGGAAGGTTAGAAAATGCCAGTTCTGCGGTAAGCCTTCCAAACCAATGTCCTGGTCCGCCCCCTTCTCTTTCCGTACACTACCTACATCTACAAAGCGTCCCCTTACTCAGCTAAACCCCAATATAATTTGTAACTTCATAAGTTTAACCCGCACCATTTTTAAATGCTCCCGCATTTATAAAATCTCAAGAAAACTATAAAAATTCAACATTCATAATCTCATTCCATTGACAAATAGAAAAAAAGAATATAGGATCTTTGTAAGCGCTTACAATGTTGGACGGGAAGTGTTTCCGGCAGTCAGAATATGTTTAGCATAAGAGTTTAGAAAAAAGAAAAATGCAGGAATTGATTATATATGGAGGAAAGGTAATGATGGATAGAAAATTTGACACTACTCTGAGGGATTCACAGGGAACAGCAGTGGAGCCGGTGAGCCCGGAAAGGTTTGACCTGGAAGCATATGCAGACTATGAGGAAAAACAGTTGGAAAAGAATCGTAATTTTCTGCAAAAAGAAGAAGGGCTTTTAGTTTACCGCAGAGTACGGGCTGACGGAGTGTTCTATGACAGATGCAGAGATTATAAAGAATCTTTGGCGCTGCAGCTGGGGGCTTTGAAACTCAGCATGAACTATGAGGCAGACATTGCAAACTTTCTGGAACCCTGGTACGGAATTGGATATATTGCCTCCTGTTTTGGGGGGGAATATGTATGGAAACCGGGGCAGGCACCCAGTGTTGATCCTAAGTTTGAATCAACAGCAGATATTTTGAACAGCGATTTTGTTCCGATAGCCAGGACTGGGATTGGGAGGCATATTTTAGAGATGACGGAATATTTCATAGAAAAAACCAGAGGAAAAGTGCCTGTTTCCCTGACCGATGTTCAATCCCCCATTAATATGCTTACCTATCTGCTGCCTGTGACCAATCTTTTTTATGATGTGGTGGATGAACCGGAACAGGTAAAAAAAGTGTCTGAACTGATTACAGGACTTTTATTAGATTTTCTAATGGAGCAGAAAAAATTGTTGGGCAGTGCATTGGCAGGACCGGGACATGGATTCGCATCCAGCCGGGCTTTCAGAGGAATCGGACTAAGTAATGATATGTCAATTATGGTTCAGAACGAGGATTATGAGGACATTTTTAAAAGCTCGGATGAGAGGCTGGGAGCGGCATTTGGAGGTGTTGTATACCATTCCTGCGGAGTTTGGGAGTCTAAAATTGAAATGGTGAAACGCTATCAAAATATTTTCATGGCTGACGGTGCTTTTTCCATTGAGACAGATCCTTCTCCAAATTGCCCGGAGATTTTTGCAGAGGGATTTTCAGGCAGTGGTATTGTGTTAAATGCCCGGGCTGTTGGAGATGCAGAACATGCATACTCGGTTTTTGAAAAGTTGTGGAAACCAAAACAGAAGCTTATCTGTGTAACTTACTGTAAGACACCGGATGAACAGAAGAAACTATATGAAAAGTTACATAGTTTGGAGGAGAAATGATGAAATATGATATAACCTTTCATCCGTCCTGGTGGCATGCCCATGCAGGAATAGATTTTACCAGGGACTTTTTTGATGAGCCGCAGTATCGAATGGAATGCGATATGAAAATGCGCCGTGCACTTTACGATCATTTTGGTGAGTATGGTCTGGGTGAAAAGGCTCCATTGATGCGCCCTCTGCTTGGGACTGACCTTTTAGCCGCAGGATATCTTTATTCGGAACTGATGGGCTGTGAAGTAAAATACCAGGCAGATAATTCTCCGCAGATTATTCGCAGGGATTTGGATGAAGATGAGATAGGTGAGATTTTTGCTCCCGAACTTGAAAAAAGCGAAGTCTGGCAGCGAACACAGAGGCAAATCGATTACCTGCTGGGTAAGTTTGGTTATGTGGAGCCATATATCAATCTTCAGGGGGTACAAAACATTTCCATGGATTTGATGGGGCAGGAAGCCATGGTGGTGTTTTATACGGCACCGGAAGAAGCAGAGCATGTTCTGTATGAAATAACAAAACTTTCCATTTCAGTGGGGAGACGTCTGAAGATGCTGTCAGATGATATTTCCGGCGGTGTTACGGCAATTGTAAGAAAGGTACGGCCGAAGGTTTATCTGACATCCAATTGCTCGGTGGAGATGATTTCCAATGACTTATACGAAAAATTTCTTTTACCCTGTGATCAGATATTGGCGGAAACATTTGGCAGCTTTGGTGTGCATCACTGTGGTGCGACGATGGAACATGTGGTGGACGGATACCGGAAGATTCCTAATCTGGACTTTGCGGAAGTTGGAGCTTTTTCAGACTTAGCCTTGGTAAGAAGTAAGTTTCCGGGGGTGTTTTTAAATGCCAGGTATAGTCCTGCGCGGCTTTCGGAAGCATCAGAAGAGGAAATTATGCGGGAAGTGCAGGAATTGGCGGTAACAGGACAGGAAAATGGTGGATTAATTTCAGTTTCCTGTGTTGGAATTGATAAAAATGTTTCCGATGAAAAAATAAAGTATTTTCTGAATGCCTGCAAAGAAATGTGAACAGATCTTAAAAAAATAGCTATAAAACGTGGTGATATTTAAAGATAGAAGGATGAAATGACACCGATTTGTAAGGAGATAGAAAACAGCTTATTCCTGGAAGAATACCTTACCGAATAACAGAGGAACGCCGTAAATAAATGAGGATGAAAAACATCATTTATTTCCACGTTCCTTTTTTATTCGAGACCGTAAGAAATTTGTAATTCATAAATCAGATCTGTTTATACATGTGATTCTGGTGTATGCGCTTACGTAGCAGGCGGCGTAAGCCGGTATTTACTGGGAGAAGAACCTACCGTATCCCGGAACAGCTTGGAAAAATAATGGGGATTGCTGATGCCGATCATGATTCCGATGGTATTTACCGGCAGGTCGGTGCCGCGAAGCAATTCACATGCCTTGTTCATACGGCATCCGGTAATATAGTTGTTCAGAAATGCCCCGGTCTTCTGATAAAATACTTTTCCAAGATAGTTTGGAGACAGGTGGATCATATCGGCAAGGCTTTGAATTGACAGATTCTCGCTCAGATGTGACTTTATATAGGATATCACGGTCTCCACATATTCATTGGAGTTACTGACTGCCATTGTATTAAATGGAAGGGCATAAATCCAATCCAGCAAAGATGTAGCAATCCTGTCCAGATCATCTTTTTTCAATTCCCGCTCTAATAGGGCAGATACCATGCTGCTGTTATCGTATTCAATAAAGGATAGTAAAATCGTGAAGACACTTTTTTCCAGGGATCTGTAATTTTTACAGGAAAATATTATTTCCCGGATAATCATTTCCGAATCCTGCTTGCGGAATGAAAAAACAGAAGACATTAATCGTTCCACGTTTATTTCAATATTAGCAGGATTCGCAGTACTTCCGGCACACTGGCCGCTGTAACAGTTCGATGAACTGCTGCCGGAAAAATTCCTTATGTTTACGGATTTATCAAAAATAAATTCATTGCAGGTGAGGCAGGCTTCATTTACTGCCCGGTAAAGTTTCAGCGCAGGATTGGCAAATGTAGAGGAAATTCCGAAATAGCAGGGCTGTTTTGTATAATTGAGCAGTGTTTTGTTTAGTTCCTGTGCGATGGTACGTATTTTTTCTGTATCGGAGGCATCCAGAAGACAGAGGATAAAATCATCTTTACTGTATAACTGGTATGTTATCTGACAACGTTTAAGAATATTCTGGATGATATTGTGGTATAAGTTTTGGTTGATGCTGTTATTAGTATGACGGTCATGGCGTGCGGCAATGACCATCTTTGGACAGTCGGACAGATGGTGCTGCTCCAGATATTTCTCCAGGCTGCGGATATCGGAAGCATCGGTAAAAACTTCTGAGAAATTCTGAATAGAAGGTTCTGAATCAGATGGGTCCGCCTGCCTGGAATCCGGGTAAGAGGCTTTGATTTTCGGCAGTGCCGCAGTCAGGTCCTCATTTTTAAAAGTGGATTTACATAGATACAGTTCCACGCCGTAGCGGATTGCCTGCTGAGCATATTCAAAATCATTATAGGCAGATATGATGATAAATTTCACTTCACTATCCAGTTTTCGGATTTCATTCATCATTTCCAGTCCGCTTACCGGGGACATGCGAATGTCAGTAATGATCAGGTAGGGGTGGTGTTTTTCATATAAGGCCAGCCCTTCCTGGCCGTTTGATGCATCTGCTGCAATATAAAATCCATAGGCATTCCAGTCTATTAATGATTTCAGTCCAACCCGGACCAGAAATTCATCTTCTACGATCATTACAGGAATCATATTAATCAACCTCCTTGGCTGTTTCTGTTAGAATTGGCTGAGTTACGATTACTTTTGTTCCGATATGCAATTCGGAATGAAATGAAATCCCATATTTCTCACCAAACCAGATCTGGATGCGTTTGTTAATATTGGTAAGACCAATATTATGTACCCCGTCTTCTGAAGAGTGGGGCAGTTGGCAGCCGTCAAAAGAAATTCCCTCCCCATTATCTTCTACTTCATAAACCAGTGCATCCTCTGACAGATAAGCGCGTATTACAATTCTACCATAATCGGATGCATCTGAAAAAGCATGATAAAAGCAGTTTTCCACCAAAGGCTGAATCAGAAGCTTTAAAGTCTTGCATTTTTTTGTTTTCTCCTGAACCTCAAAGAGTATATCGATGGCAGAGTTATACCGGAACTTCATAATATCTACATAGCAGGTGACTTCCTGCAGTTCCTGTTCCACCAGAATAAATTCATTGGGATGGCTGCTGGTAATCTGAAGCAAAGTAGAAAAGGAAGATATCATCTCTGCAATCTGGGGGGAGTCCTGCATAAGTGCCAGCCACCGGATGGAATTCAGGGTATTGTAGGTAAAGTGCGGGTTGATCTGAGCCTGCAGTATTTCAAGTTCCGTTTTTCTTTTTTCCTCTTCTATATTTTTTATCTGGCTGATCAGGTTGGAGATTCTGTGCAGCATATCGTCATAACCCTCAATTAAAACATTAATTTCCGACACCTGGGAAGTGCATGGGTCAAATGTAAAATCCCCTTTGGCGCTGCGCTCCATGGAACGCATCAGGGGCTTAAAGGATCTGGTAATTACCCGGCTCAGGAAGAACGTCAAAACCATACTGATTAATAAAGCCAGCAAAACGATCATCACGATCTGATGATAAATGGGATAAAGGTCTTTTTTGGTCGCATCTTTCGGAGTCAGGGAAACCAGGGTCCAGTTGGTGAAGGGATTAATTTGTTTTGCTAATATATAAGTAGTATTTTTAAGTTTGATATGTGCGCCGGTATTATAGGCATTTAAATTAGTCAGGTGGTTTTCCAGCAGATCCTGTTTGCTGGTATTCTGTATGTAGAGCAGGTTGTTTTCCGCATCAAATGCCGAGATAATAACACCATTATTACTGTTGATATTTTTCAGGCAGTTCTGAAGAAGATTAGCGTCCAGAAGCACTAGCATCACACCGGGTGATTTTGAAATAAGTGTACGGCAAAATGACTGGGCATAGATAAAATAATTTTCATCATATGTGAGTATAACCTGGTCTTTTTTACCTTCCTGCACATCCTGGAACCAGTTCTGCTCCATAATTGCGGAATAATTGATCGGCGAGAAGCTGTCATGAATAAAATAAACTTTGTCATTTTTATAAAGATAAATATTTCGAATGTATTTGTAATAATTGGATGAGGTGGCAAGGAGCTGCTGTACTTTGGATTCATTTTGCAGTCGGATAAACTGGTTTGGATGATTGGTAGCCAGATTTACCGCTCCTGTAAGCTCAGAGTTATTTTCCAGAATAGAACCGAGGGTTGCCACATCATAAAAAATCATAGACAGCTGTTCATTTGCCTGTTCAAAAACTTCCTCGTATTTTGTGGTGGACATCTGATGGAAGATGTCGGTAAAGTAGGTTGTAATACTAATGCTGACCGTAACTAAAATTAAGATAATAATGCCGGATGCCGATGTAAATAAAATCTTCATAAGGGAATAAGTCTTCTTATGCATATTATGCCACCTATCATTTTATTCCCGCGATCAAGGACCCAATTGGATGCGCCTGCGGGCTCATTTGTCGCCTGCGGCGAGGTTAGTAAACATCTCCGCTTGCAGTTGGGGGGGTAACTTTATGGAAATCATAGCATAAGAAAAGACGGGAAACAAGACGTGGGAAATAATGACATTAGATATTTATACAAGTGTGTTGATTTTTATAAATCATGGCAAAGGAAATCATTTATATCTGTAATCCGGTATAAATGAAATGGATGAATTTGGTAAACAACACCGTTGGTCTCTCTATTTCATAACAGGATGCAGTTCGATATAATAAAGATACCTTAACAACAGGTGAATTGTGATTGGGATATCATAAGCAGAGCAGTGGTATTCATGGGGTTAGGCATAAAATAGAACTGCAAACGAATGTAAGCCTGCAAGATGTATGAAAAGTGAAAGAGAGGATGAATGGTATGAAAAAGAAAAAACTGATGTCTTTGTTACTGGTTTCGGCAATGGTGTGTTCCATGGCAGCGGGATGCGGGGGTGGAAAAGAAACTTCCGGTTCGCAGGAAACTAAAGGAGAAACAAAGGAAGCTTCCGATAATGAGACGAAAGAAGCATCCGGCGGACAGGAAGAAAAAGTACTGACTATGATGAACTATATTGATCCTGCAAACACAGACGATCCAATGCAGTCTGTAGTGATCAAACTGTATGAACAGTTTACGGAAGAAACGGGGATCAAGATTGAATACAATGTGGTTCCCTGGGATCAGCTGGAATCCAAAATCGTTATTACTAACCGGGCAGGGGCACCCAGTGATCTGGTTGCAGTCAGTTCACAAAAGCTGGCATCCCTGGTAAACAGCGGTGCGCTGATGCCTCTGGATGATATGATTGACCAAAGCTATAACCGGGATGATTTTTCAAATGCTGTCTGGGCAGCAGGCACTTACAGCGGAGACAACAAGGTTTATTGTATGCTGCAGTCCGTTCATACCAGAGGAATATGGTACAATACGGATTATGTAAAAGAAGCACCTAAGACCTGGGATGAAATTGTATCGGCAGGACAAAAAGCTATGTCAGAGCATGAAGGCATTTATGGCTTCGGATTCTGGGGCGGAAAACATTATGCTTCCGGTGAAACTGCGATAGGTCCTTTGACCTGGGCAGGAGACGGAAAACTTACCAATGATGACGGAAGTGCGGCATGGGATAATGATGCTGCAGCAGATGCCATAAAGTTTATGTCTGACTGCGTAAATGAATATAAGATTACGCCGGAGACCTGTTTGTCAGTCAGTGATTATAATGATGTTACCCAGCAGTTTGCAGCCGGTAATATAGCAATGATCTTTGATGGCTCTTATGCAAAACCAACACTGGAAGCTTCTGATCTGGGAAAAGAAGGGAAATTTGATTTTGCTCCTGTTCCAGCCAAGACAGAAGGGGGACCCCAGCCTCATTTCTCCAATGGCTGGGCATGGGGAATTCCAAGTAAATCGAAACAGCCGGAACTGGCCTGGGAATTCATAAAATGGTTCTCGCAGAAAGAACAGCAGCTGGCACATTCCAAGGCAGAGGGAGGACTTCCAATTACTATTGAGGCGCAGCAGGACAAGATGTATCAGGAAGGGCTGGAGAAGAAATTTATTGATAACCTGAATAACAATGCACATAGCATGGATCCTTTCGTTTATTACCAGGAAGGTCTGGAGGAGTTAGCCGTAGCGGGGGCAACTTACTGCCTGGATCCCAGCAGCGATCTGAGGGCAGTACTGAAAGAATCCCAGGAAGCATTTAACCAAAAATACTATGCAGAATAATTTGTAAGCATGTGTCTGCAATATAAATGCAGACACATGCAGACTTTTCTATTGAAGCATATTAGCAATGTCAGGAGGAAGGTATATGTTCCATACAAAAAAGAAATCCTATCTGCCCTATTTTCTGGTAGCTCCGGTCTTTTGCATTCTCTTGTTGTTTTCCTACCTGCCCTTTCCATATACGGTGTATCTGTCGTCCCAGAACGTCATGCCGGGAACCGGAGAAATGGAATTTGTAGGACTTAAGAATTACAAGATGATACTAAAAGATCCGAATTTCTGGGAGAGCATGAGAAATACAGGGTACTTTGTAATTGTGGCAACAATAGTTGTAATTGTATTAGGGGTTATCGTGGCGCTGATTCTAAACAGCAAGATTAAGGGAATGGGTGTCTATATGACAATTTTATTCATTCCCTGGATTGTATCGGATGTAGTTGCCGGTTTTTCCTGGAAATGGATGCTGAATGCGGATTTTGGTGTCCTGAATTACCTGTTTGAACCCTTACATCTAAGGGTAAGCAATCTGATTACGAAACCGGAATATGCCATGATTGCAGTAATCATGGTGACTATGTGGAAGCAGCTGGCTTATTCCACCATTCTGCTTCTGGCTGGTCTGCAAAATGTATCCAAAGAACTTCTGGAGGCGGCGAAGCTGGATGGCTGTTCCGGTCTTCAGGCATTCTGGTATATTACCTTTCCTATATTCAGCCCCATCCTGCTGGTAACCACGCTGCTGGATATTATTAATTTCATCAGCCAGTCCGGAATGCTACTGGTGCTGACAAATGGAGGCCCTCTTCGCAGTACGGAAACGCTGGCACTTTATATGTTTAAAGAGGCGTTTACGAATTTCCATCTGACAAATGCATCTGCAATTTCCATGGTATTGGCAGTGATCAACATCTTGATTGTATTTGTCTATTTCTATATCAATAAAAAAAGCAGAGAGTGGGTGGATTAAGTATGGCAGTGGGAATGAAAAATAAAAATATGAAGAAAAAAATATTTGCAGTGATCAAACATGTGATCATGATCCTGGTTTCAGCATATATGCTTGTGCCGCTATTATGGGGATTTCTTACGTCTTTAAAGCCGCAGAACCTGATTTTTACATATCCCCCTAAGTTTTTTTCCGGGCTTACCTTGGAGAATTATAAGCATGTCTTTGAAACCCAGAATCTGGGACAGAATATTCTTTCTACGCTGGGGCTTGCCTGTATCTCTACTGTGATCGGGATATTGTTTGCGACCTTTGCAGCTTATATATTCTCCAGATATAAATTCCGGGGAAAGGGCTTTTTTATAGGCTTTGTGGTATGTCCTATGTTAATTCCGGGACTTGTAAACCTGATTCCCCTGTTTACCGTTTATACAAAACTGGGACTGGTTGATAATTTCTTTGGATTAATTCTACTGTATCTGCCGTCGGTGATGCCATTTTCCATTATGGTTCTGCAGAATTATTTAAAAGCAATTCCCTTTACGCTGGAGGAAGCTGCAATGATTGACGGATGCAGCAGATTCCAGCTTTTGACCAAAATTATTCTGCCGGTAATTCTGCCGGGAGTGATTGCTGTTGCCATGATCTCTTTTGTTACCATCTGGAATGAGTTTATTATTACTTTAATCTTTACCACAGGTGGAAATCTCAGGACGCTCACCATGGGCATGTATTATATGATGAGTAAAAATAATGTAAATTACGGTGCAGTCTGTGCAGTATCTTTTGTCAGTATTGTTCCGGTATTGATTATTTTTCTTATTTTCAGAAAGCAATTTATTAACTCAATGATAGATGGAGCGATTAAGGGGTAAGTATATTCTGGCAGCCCACAAAACTTAGAATCCCAGTAAAAGCTTAATGGACTGCTGTGAAGGAGGAAATTATGACAAGTAAAGAAAGATTATTAATAGCACTGGACGGGGGCTGTCCCGACAGGCTTCCGGCAACGACCCATCATATTATGAAATATTTCCGGGATACTTATATGGGGGGATGCAATGACCGGGAATTTTTCCGGGAGATGGGACTGGATCCCATACACTGGGTCAATCACTCGTTTTATACCAGGGAACAGGAAGAAAACTGGAGAATAGAAGAAGAACCCGTAAATACCACGGGTTACCGGACTGTTCGCTATAAGATTCACACGCCTAAGAAAACCTTTACGATGGTTGTTCAGTATAATCAATATACATCCTGGGTGACGGAACACCTGCTCAAAGAGAAAGGAGATATTGAAATATTGGCGAGGTACCTTCCAAGTCCCAGGGCGGACGTGGGTAAAATCAATGAAGAAGCAAAAGAACATCAGGACTGCCTGATCCGTGGTTTTATACCATGTTTTGATATTTCGGGACAGCCGGGCTGCTGGCAGGATCTGGCATGCATTTTCGGAATACAGGATCTGATCATGGAAACATATGACGATCCACAGTGGGTGAAGGAAGTGCTGGGAATTTTACAGAGACGCAAACTGGATTATGTAGATACGCTGGATGGATGTAAGTATGATATATTGGAAATGGGCGGTGGGGATGCATCTACCACGGTGATATCCCCAGGCATATTTCAGGAGTTTGTTGCTCCGTTTGACACGCCGATTATTCATGGTATCCAGCAGAAGAACATACGGGTAGTATATCATACCTGCGGTGGAATGATGCCGATCTTAGAGGACATTGCAGCAATGGGTCCCAATGCAATGGAAACTTTTACGCCTGTGGATATGGGAGGGGACGCAGATTTAAAAGAGGCAAAACGCAGAGTTGGGAAAAAGGTCTGTATGATCGGGGGATTCGATCAGTTTCATTTTTTCAATGGCTGTTCCCGGGAGGCAACCAGAACCAGGGTTAGAGAATGTTTTGAGGCGGCAGGAGAAAATGGTGGTTTTATCCTGGCACCTTCCGATCATTTCTTTGATGCGGATCCTGAGTTAATCCGTGCTTTTGCGCAGGAAGCTGCCTGTTGTATCTACGAATAATATAACGAACGGGTCATGGAGGAAGAAACTATGTGGGGAAGAGAACTGATTGAAGCAGCGATTGCAGGAAACAGCTGTGAAGTAAATGGATTCTGGGTAGGGCACCCTTCGGATGAAGCGAAAAAGATCTATTATCAGGAAACAGGTATTACTGGAAATAACGGGAAGTCAGAAGCTGATTTTAACCTGAAAATTAATTCCGATATGATATGGCTGAGTCCCGAACTGGATCCGGAGTGTTGGAAAAGTCCGGATGGATCACCTATGTGGAACTGTTTTAACGAGGAGAGGAAAAGTCTTGGAAGCGGCGGGATATTTGCTGATTGTGAAAGTATTGCAGAAATAGAAGCGTTTCCCTGGCCAGATCCTGCATATCTGGATTTTACAAATTGTCTGGAAGATAGCAGATACGCATATGAAAAAGGTCTGGCAGTATTTGGCGGGATGTGGTGTCCGTTTTTTCATGTATTATGTGATTTTTTTGGAATGGAAAATTATTTTGTTAAGATGTATACCGATCCGGAGGTAGTACATGCTGCAACACGCCATATTGTAGATTTTTATCTGGAAGCCAACCGGCGTTACCTGTGGCAGGCTAAACCATATTTGAGCGCAGCGTTTTTTGGAAATGATCTGGGCACTCAGTTAAGTCTTCTGATCAGTCCGGAGAGTTTTGATGAATTTGTACTGCCCTATCTCACGGAAATCGTTCAGGGAATAAAGGCAGAGGGGCTGAAAACAGCCATGCATTCCTGCGGGGCCATAGATCTGATTATTCCAAAACTGATCGATGCGGGCATTGATATCCTTCATCCCCTTCAGGCAAAAGCAGCAGGAATGGATGCAGAAAATCTGGCGGCAAAATATGGAGGAAAGCTGGTATTTATGGGAGGTGTGGATACTCAGGAACTGCTGCCCTTTGGGAACGGCAGTCAGGTAAAAGAAGAAGTATTAAGACTTCGCGATATCTTTAAAGGTAAGTTTATCGTATCCCCAAGCCATGAGGCGCTGCTTCCAAATGTGCCATTTGAAAATGTGATGGCGATGAGTGCAGGAGCAAAGGAAGAAAGCGTCCTTCTCAGCGAAACACAGATTTAAGCTGAAATAGTACGCTCCGGGAAAAATATGGTTGACGTACCATATGCTCTATGATAGGATGAATCTATAGAAGCAGGCACTGGTATACACAAGTGACGGAATTAAAATAGCATATTCGGTAGAAGGATTTGGGAGAGACTATGCAGATAGCGCCGAAGGGGAAAGTATGGAAACTCTCAGGCAAAAGAACCAGATCTGGACGAATCTCTGGAGAGCGCAGCAGCACCAACGAAGTAAATCTGTTCCCGGTACAGGTCATTTTCTGACGTATGCAGGAATGGACTAATCTTTCAGGTAAAAGGACAGAGACGGATTGAATGAATGAAGTATATCTTCATTTATTCAGCCCGTCTTTTTTTGTGTGTTTCGGTGTGGGTGGAGTCAGTAAAAAAGGAGGAAAACTATGGAGCGTAAGACGCCGCTTTACGAAAGACATGTAAGTCAGAAAGGAAAAATGGTGGATTTTGCAGGTTATCAGCTTCCGGTTCAATATGATGCGGGAGTGATTGCAGAACATATGGCAGTGCGGAAAAACTGCGGATTGTTTGATGTTTCCCACATGGGTGAATTTATTTGCAGGGGAAAGGATGCTTTGAGAAATTTAAATTATCTTCTGACAAATGATTTTACTAATATGTATGACGGGCAGGCAAGGTACAGTCCCATGTGTAACGAAGGGGGAGGAATTCTGGATGATCTGATCGTTTATAAGATCAAAGAAGAAGATTACTTTATTGTGGTAAATGCGGCTAATAGGGAAAAAGATTTTGCCTGGATGAATCAGCATCGTTTTGGAGATGTGCAGTTGATGGACATCTCAGACTTCACGGCGCAGATTGCACTTCAGGGTCCTGGAGCAGAAGCGGTAATTACAAAGGCGGTATCCGAAAAAGATATTCCGAAAAAGTATTACAGTGCGAATTTTAAAGGTCAGATAAAAGGAATCCCCTGTACTATTTCAAAAACAGGGTATACCGGGGAAGAGGGATTTGAATTTTACTGTAAACCGGAAGATGCAGTTATAATCTGGGATCTTCTCATGGAACTTGGAGAGGCAGAAGGGATTTTGCCCTGCGGACTTGGTGCCAGGGATACACTCAGACTGGAAGCTGCTATGCCCCTTTATGGTCATGAAATGGATGAACAGATCACACCGTGCGAAGCGGGGCTGGAAAACTTTATAAAAATGAAAAAAGAAGATTTTATCGGAAAGAAAGCTTTGGAGGAAGGGGCTGGTTATCCCAGGCACAGAATGGGACTGAAAGTAACAGGACGGGGAATTATAAGAGAACAGGCTGATATTTACCGGGAGGGAAGTCTGATTGGGAAGACTACTTCGGGAACGTATTCTCCACTATTCCAGTATTCCATTGCTATGGCGCTTTTGGATCGGGATAGAGTAAAAGCTGGTGACGAAGTAGAAGCAGTTGTAAGGGGCAGGAAGGTTTTAGCTCAGGTAGTGGAATTACCTTTTTACAGAAAAAAGCAGGAAGCAGCAGGAAACAGGTAAATAAATCCGGAGCCGCAGCAAGCGGCAGACACGTGATAGGAGGAATCTATGAATTATCCAAAGGAATTAAATTATGTGAAATCCCATGAGTGGATTAGAAAAGAAGCAGACGGAATCGTGGTAATTGGTATTACAGACTATGCCCAGGACGCATTAGGAGATCTGGTATTTGTAAATCTTCCGGAGACAGGGGACGAAATCTCTGTTGGAAATCCTTTTGCGGATGTGGAGTCTGTGAAGGCAGTATCGGAAATATTCTCTCCGGTCACCGGACGGGTAGCAGAGATTAATGAGGAACTGCTGGACAGTCCGGAACTGATAAATGATGATCCTTACGGTGCATGGTTTATTAAAGTAGAGGAGGTCACAGAGGAAGAAGAATATATGGATGCTCAAAGTTACGAAGAATATACAGAGCAGCTTTAAAAAATGATAAGAAAGGGGGTCGCTGTATGGGATCATATGTTGTTTCCACGAGGGAAGAACAGGAGCAGATGTTAAAAACTATGGGTTATACAGGTTTCCAGGATTTATTTTCCGGGATACCGGAGGAAATTAAATTAAATAGAGATCTGAATATTCCGCCCGGCTGTTCAGAAATGGAAGTGTTGCGCAGGATGGAGGAGCTGGCAAATGAGAATAAGGTATTCCGGCATATTTTCCGGGGGGCAGGTGCGTATCATCATTATATACCATCTGCGGTGAATCAGATTTCACAAAAGGAGGAATTTCTCACTGCATACACACCCTATCAGGCAGAGATCAGCCAGGGAATTCTGCAGTCTATTTTTGAATATCAGACCATGATCTGCGAACTGACCGGGATGGACGTATCCAACGCTTCCGTTTATGACGGGGCTACCGCAGCTGCTGAGGCAGCAGCCATGTGCCGTGACAGGAAACGAACCAAGATAGTAGTATCTGCCGCTGTAAACCCCCAGGTGATTCGCACGATTCAGACTTATTGTTTTGGAAATGGTTCAGAAGTTCTGATCGTGCCCGAAAAGTCAGGTGAAACAGACCTTCAGGCGCTGGAAGCGGCAATGACAGCGGATGCCTGCTGTTTTTATGTTCAGCAGCCCAATTATTATGGTATACTTGAAAATTATGGGGATATGGAAAAGATTGTACATAAGAGCGGGGCAATGCTGATTATGGGATGCAATCCGATTGCGCTGGCAGTCCTGAAAACACCGGGTGAGTATGGTGCGGACGTGGCGGTTGGTGACGGGCAGCCCCTTGGTCTGCCGCTTGGATTTGGAGGTCCCTATCAGGGATTTATGACAGTGAGGTCTTCCATGGCGAGAAAACTTCCGGGCAGAATCGTGGGAGAGACCACCGATGAAAAGGGAAACCGTGCATTTGTCCTGACCCTGCAGGCAAGGGAACAGCATATCAGAAGAGAAAAGGCAGGAAGCAATATTTGTTCCAATCAGGCACTTTGTACCCTCCGGGCGGCTATCTATATGGCAGTTATGGGGAGCAGAGGAATGGAGGAAGCGGCAAGGCAGTGTACAGCGAAAGCCCATTACCTGCAGCAGGAATTAGAAAAGAATGGATATGAATTAAAATATCAGAAACCGTTCTTTCATGAATTTGTCACGCGGACTCCGGTGCCGGCAGAAAAGGCCTTAAATTATTTGGAACAACAGGGGATTCTGGGGGGATTGCCGCTGTCTGACAGAGAGATCCTGTGGTGTACCACGGAAATGAATACCAGAGCTGAGATGGATAAATTGACGGCATTCTTAAAGGAGGTGCGGGAATAATGAAACTGCTTTTTGAACAAAGCGTCTGCGGCAGGGGATGTGATATCCTCTGGAAATGTGATGTCCCGGCAGTGCAGCATAAGGGGATGGAACGGGAGAAAAAACTGGATTTGCCCCAGATGTCAGAAATTGATATCAGCAGGCATTATACAAAACTGGCAGAGAATACTTACGGTGTGAATACAGGCTTCTATCCGTTAGGCTCCTGTACCATGAAGTATAATCCCAAAGTAAATGAAGATATAGCAGCATTGCCCGGATTTACAGAGATCCATCCACTACAGCCTGTGGAAACCATCCAGGGATGTCTGAAAGTTCTGAAACTGGCTGAGGAAATCTTCTGTGAAATTACCGGAATGGATGGTATGTCTTTTCAGCCGGCGGCAGGAGCACATGGCGAATTTACGGGGCTGCTGCTTATAAAAGCATACCATGAAAAACGTGGGGATATAAAAAGAACGAAGATGATTGTTCCGGATTCGGCACACGGGACAAATCCAGCAAGTGCCGCCATGGCGGGATATACGATCGTGAATATCCCTTCCATGGAAGATGGATGCGTCGATTTAAAACAGCTTAAAGCTGCAGTGGGAGAAGATACGGCAGGATTAATGCTTACGAATCCGAATACAGCGGGATTGTTTGATAAAAATATCCTGGAGATAACCAGGATTGTGCATGAAGCAGGAGGGCTGAATTATTATGACGGTGCCAACTTAAATGCGGTAATGGGGATTGTAAGACCCGGAGACATGGGATTTGACATTGTCCACCTGAATCTTCATAAGACGTTTGCTACGCCACATGGCGGAGGCGGACCGGGAAGCGGACCTTGTGGTTGCATGGAATTTCTGATGCCTTATCTTCCGGGGCCCAGAGTGTGTCAGAATAGTCATTCCACCGACCAGAACACCCTGATTTCCGGCATGGACGGTTCAGGATTCGAACTTCATTTAATGGAATCACCCGAATCCATAGGCATGGTAAAAGAATTTTACGGAAACTTTCTGGTGGTCGTGAGAGCCCTTTCGTATATTCTTACATTGGGAAGGGAAGGGATCAAAGAAGCGTCCCAGGCGGCAGTACTGAATGCCAATTATATGATGCACCGGTTAAAAGGTCACTATGAGATGGCTTACGGCGGTCCATGTATGCATGAATTCGTAATGTCTCTGGCTAAAATGAAGCAGGAGACGGGCGTTACTGCAATGGATGCTGCCAAATCTATGCTGGACTACAGGCTTCATCCACCAACTATGTATTTTCCCTTAATTGTTCCGGAAGCACTTATGGTTGAGCCTACGGAGACGGAATCCAGAGAAACCCTGGACGATGCCGTGGATATATTGCTGAAAATCTATCGTGAGGCTTATGAAAATCCACAAAAGCTCCATCAGTCTCCGGGCAGTACAATAATCGGGCGTCCGGATGAAGTAAAAGCCGCAAGGAAGCCAAAGCTGCGGTATATTCCGGAAAATGAATCGGGATGGCAAAATTAAAGGGCATACAATGCAAAGCACCTAATGAAAAGGAGTTCAGGAAGATGGCAGAAAATCAATATGATTATGATCTGGCAGTGATCGGATCTGGCCCGGGAGGGTATGTGGCAGCGATAAAAGCTGCTAAAACAGGAATGCGGACTGCAGTCATAGAAAATAAACAGGCAGGGGGAACCTGTCTGAACAGAGGATGTATTCCGACAAAGACAATTTTACACAGTGCAGAGATTTTCCGGGAACTGCAAAGCAGCGGGGCATTTGGAATTCACGCGGAATCCATTTCCTATAATATGGAGGAAATCCAGTCGAAAAAAGATGAAGTAGTTGAACAGCTTGGCAGTGGAATCCATATGCTTTTTAACAATAACCGAATTAGTTTTTATCAGGGATCGGGACAGATCAGGGATGCGCATACGGTATGGACGGGAGAAGAACTGCTTACTACCAAATACATTCTGATTGCAACCGGATCGGTTCCGGCAGATCTTCCGGTAGAAGGTGCCAGCCTGGAAGGTGTCTTTAACAGCGATCAGCTATTAGAAAGGAAGAAACCCTGTAAAAAGCTTGTGATTATAGGTGGTGGTGTGATTGGCATGGAATTTGCATCCATTTACCAGGCACTTGGTACTGAGGTGGTGGTGATAGAGGCAATGGATCGCATACTTTCCAATATGGATAAGGAAATCGGGCAGAATCTGAAAATGATTATGAAAAAGCGCGGCGTCATCATTTATACCCAGGCGAACCTGGAAAAAATATGGGATGACAACGGTCTTCACTGTTCCTTTCAAGTAAAAGGAGAGAGACAGGAGATTGAGACAGAGGCCGTTTTAATGGCTGCCGGCAGAAAAGCATGTACCAAAGGACTTTTTGGAGATCAGATGTCTGTGGAAATGGAACGGGACAAGATAAAGGTAAACGAAAATTTCCAGACGAATTACGAAAATATTTATGCGGCAGGAGACGTCATTGGCGGGATTTCCCTGGCCCATATGGCAAGTGCGGAAGCAATCAATGCTGTCTGCCACATGAATGGGGAAGAGGCTGTGATGAATCTGGGCACCGTTCCCGCCTGTGTATACACAAATCCGGAAATAGCCTGTGTGGGAATGACGGCACAGGAAGCGAAAGACAGCGGAATTGAAGTAATTACGTCGAAATATTTGATGTCTGCAAATGGAAAGTCCCTGCTTACCGGCCAGGATAGGGGATTTATCAAATTAGTGGTAGTAAAGGATACCGGACAAATACTGGGAGCGCAGATGATGTGTGCAAGAGCCACTGACATGATCGGGGAGATCGGACTTGCAATTGCAGGGGGACTGACAAAGAACAATATCAGATCGGTCATCCACCCACATCCTACTTTCTCTGAAGGGATATGGGAGGCTGCGGAGCTTTTGTAATCAGCCAAAAACCATCAAATCCTGGTTAGTTATGGCATGGTGTGGCTCGATGACCAGAAAACGGTCATCTGTCCAAGGTCCGGTAAGAAGCTGTTTTATAAAACTGTCATTCCCTTCAATGATTTCATGGGTGAGATTTAATTCATCTGCGATATGCCTTGTTTCCGGGAGAATGGCCGGTAAATGATATGCCTTAGTGTCAATTACTGCCAGCCGTTTATAATTTGACAGCAGGGAGCGGAAAATGAGTTTTGCTTTCCGCTCTCCGTATTTTTCACGTGTATATACATATTCAGCCCAGATATTGCGTTCGCCGTCCAGCCAGCCTTTCGTAAGAAAATAGGATGCAGCTTCTGAGGATATTTCCTGGCGTTTCTTAAATGATCCGAGCATCAGGGTAATACAGTCGTCTACTCTTGGAAGGATCAGCTGAAAGTTTCCGGTTTTCAGCCCGTTTACTGCATTGCCGCAGTAGCCAAATGCAAGGATGACACGGTCTGTGTCTGCAGATACTTCATCCAGGGATTTTTGCAGTGATTCTCTTAGCTTTTCAGGATAATTATGAAGACCGGATTCCAGCCAGGTGCAGGGATAGGAAATGCCGGTATCCTGAATTGCTTTTTTTAATTCTCTTTCAATGGTTCTGCATGCGATCAATATAGTTTTCATGGTAACACCTCCGTACTATCTGTGTGGTATCCGATGGGAGCCGGTCGAATACTATCCGCCTTTTATAACTTTATAAGTTTGACCCAAAATTAAGAAAATTCATATGACAAATGCAAAATAATCCTATATAATATTATACATATATTCTCTGGAAGAAAATTCAAATTATTATACAGGCAAGGCGGGGTGATGATTATGACACTGAATGAACAATTTGTGAAAGCAATTGAGGATCTGGATGAGGACAAGGCTTTGGAGCTCACCGATCAGCTCATGCAAAATGGTGTAAACTGGATGGTTATTCTGGATCTTTTGCAGACCGGCGTAAAGCTGGTAGGGAACCGGTATGAAGAAGGAGAATACTTTATTGCAGACCTGATTATGTCAGGAATTATCTTTCGCAGTGTAATTGAACATTACGGTGTAATCGTTCCCGGAATTCTGGACATCTCACTTTCCAGTGATACACCCTGTATGGTAATGGGTACTGTAGAAGGGGATGTTCATGATATTGGAAAGGATATTTTTATCAGTCTGCTTGCAGCGCAGGGAATCCGTGTCATTGACCTTGGTACGGATACATCTCCCAAAGTATTTGCAGACAGCATCCGCACCTATGCTCCTAAAGTTGTGGGGATGAGCGGCATCATGAACTTTGCTGTTTCCTCTATGAAGAGAACCATAGACCTGATCTGCCAGGAAGGTCTGAGGGATCAGATTAAAATTATCGTCGGCGGCTGCTGTATCACGGCAGAAATGGCAGAAAATATAGGGGCAGACGCTTATTCCGGTGATTTACTGGATGGTTCTGCACTCTGTAAAAAATGGATATTTGAAACGGAGGCAGATTAGTCTATGGCCGAAGCATTATATAAACATGTTTTTAGTGACGTAAAGCGCGCTATCTTTGAAGGGGAATACAAGCCCGGCGATATGCTTCCCTCAGAGAATGAATTAGCCGCAAAATATAATACCAGCAGAGTTACCATCCGCAAAAGTCTTGGAATGCTGGAAAATGAGCGTATTGTAAAATCATGGCACGGAAAAGGATATTTTGTAATTGAACCGGAACATGCGAAGTTCACGTTTGTTTACGAAGAGCATAACAAAGCACTGGAAAGCAAACTGCAATATATACGTCTGCTCCACCCGGAAGCAGAAGTTCAGTCAGCACTGCACATTGATCCAAGTCAGCGCGTAGTGTCCATCATGCGGATTCTCTATAATACTAAGAAAAATATGCTTTGTGATTTGATGTATCTCCCATATCAAAAAGGTATGCCTTTAATCGAAATGGAAATTCAGTATGCGGACTTCCCTGATCTGGTAAAAAATAAAGTATCAACATTTGCAATTCATACAAAAATGGAAATTGGCATAGCAGCCGTAACCGGAGAAGTTGCAAAGAGGCTGATGTTAGAAGAAGGAACTTCGGTACTGGTCATCTACCGTTATCTGTATGATGAAATGGAACGGCCGGTTGCCTTTGGAAAACGTTACCTTCATCCGGACTGTGGCCATTTGACAGCTCATTCGGGATTTTTCCCTGGTTAATATAGAAAAGTGCGCTCCATATGCGGGCGCACTTTTTGCTATTTTTTTATCGGTCCGATACGTCCCTTGCGGTATGCTGTATTGTAATTACGGCAGTATTTATCCCTGCATAACAGAGCTTCTGCTGCCAGAAGAGTGGTATAGGTATCCCGGTTTGTAGGATCAATGATAGCGGAATCCATCCCGGCATTCATGGCAAGGGTGAGGAAATTCAGATTGATCGCTTTACGGTGTGGCATACCAAAGGAAATATTGGACAGTCCAGATGTGGTCTTAACATCGGGGTACTTTGTTTTAATCCGGTGTATGGCATCCGTAAATACAAGAAGGGAATTATTAACAGCGCTTAAAGCCATAACCAGCGGGTCGATAAAGATACGGTCCGGGGTAATGCCATAAGTGCCGGCTTTTTCAATTAGCTGATCTGCGATGGCTGCTTTACTTTCCGCATCATATGGTATACCGTTGTCGTCGCAGGTCAGAGCCACTACTTTCCATTCATTATCAGTCAGAAGCGGATAGAGGATCCCGCATTTATTTCCTTCGCCGGATACAGAATTTATAATGCCCGGTTTTTTCACCTTTGGCATGACTGCTTTTAGAATTTCCGGATTGGGGCTGTCAATACAAAGAGGGGTCTCCACAGTATCCTGGACGATTTCTATCAGCCATTCCATCACTTCAAGTTCACAGGAAGGATCGGTTCCCGCGCAGATATCCAGATAGTCCGCACCGGCTTCTGTCTGGCGGACTGCAAGATTCCGTATAAAATCTTCGTCGCGGTTTGTAATAGCCGCGGCAGAAGAGGGGATAGCTCCATTTATTTTTTCTCCAATAATAATCATCTTATATCCTCCTTAGCTGGCTTTTAAGCCTAATTCCATTTCAGCAATTTTCTTTTCACTCAGCGGCATAAGCGCGGCAATAACAGCGGCAATGATGAATAAAATGCCGGGTATGAGCAAGACGAGGTTTTTCAGCCCGGATAACTGGGAAGCAGTCAGACTGGCAGCTGCCGGATCGTATCCGATGGCGTTTAATGCAATTCCGATAATGATAACACTGAATGCAATTCCAATCTCCACAGGAAGCACATAGATAGACATCACGAATCCATGAGCGGAAAGTCCTGTTTTCCACTGGTGATAGTCAGCCGCTTTGGAATACATTACGATTCCGACACAGACCTGAAGGGCGGCGCCAAAATATGCCAGGCAGATGCAGGCGGTGTAGACTACCAGATTGCCCTCTGCAAAAAAGCGGGGAACCAGCATACCCACAGCATACATGCACATTGCCAGAATAGAAGAATTTTTCCTCCCAATCAGGCTGCTGATGTGTGGAGAGAGTATGCTGCTGATAAAACACACGACAGTTGCAGCAGTAGCCACGGTGGTGATTGCTGACATATCGCCCAGAAACCATTTGAAATAATATGCCATGGTAGAAACGTAAATCATAAATCCGAGATATCGGAAGACTTCAATTAACATACAGCAGATCAGTGGGGGATTTTTAATGACCGTGTCAATCATCTGCCTTACCGTGAGCCGGTCCGAATGATCATCTTTCGAATTTTCGTCATAATAAACGTCATAGTCTTTTCCGGCATGAGCTGTAGTGTAATAGCATACAAGTCCGGTCAATCCAAACAGAACCGCTACACCAAAATACCCTTTTGCTTCATTTCCCTGACCGATTAAGGCAATCAACGGAAGGCAGATAAGGGAGAAAACAATGTTCCCAACCTGCTCAAATTGTGCAGAACGGGCGGTGAGCATCATACGTTCTTTATCATTTTGCGCCATTCTTGTCATCAAAGCTCTCTGAGCGCCGCCCGGTTTATCCAACAGTCCATAAGCCAGCAGATACATAATGCCGTAATAGATGGCCACAACAATGGGATTACCGGTGATCCTGGAAAAACAAAGTATCGTAAAAAATGATGTAACAGGTACAATATAAAGAATCCAGGAGCGGTACTTTCCCAGTTTAAATCTTCCATTCTGGACAAATCCCGCAATGATCGGGGTGCAGCAGAAGTCAAAGATCCTGGTACAGGTGAAAACTGTTGCCATAATACCGGCAGGTACAAGAGCTACATCAGTTACAAAATAGATAAAATAGGTGTTTGCAAGGCTGAACAGCAGGCCGACTCCAAAAGAACCTGCAGCAAATTGAAAGACCAGTAATTGTGACAGCTTACGGCTTGGTTGCTGTGAGTTGGACATGAAGGAACTCCCCTTTCAGATTTTCATTAGTTGACGTCTGTTAATTAGTAAAGTATAATTCAGTATAACTTGTATTTATAAGTTGCTTTGTCTAAATCTGATGTTAGCATGTAAGTCGAAAATTGTCAAATAGAAATAGATAAACACTACTTATAAATATAAAATTAGTATAATTGCACAAATTTTGCAGATAAATTTGTAGCAATAAACCTTATAAATTTATAGGAGGTATTTTATGTTGGAGATGAATGGAAAGCGGGGATTTGAAAGTGATAACTGTTCTTCGGTGCATCCACGTGTAATGCAGGCGCTTATGGATGTCAACTGCGGGCATGTGCCGGGATATGGTTATGATCCGGTGACTGCTGAAGCAGATCGCATTTTTAATCATCTGTTTGACAGAGAAACAGATGTATTTTTTACCTTTAATGGAACGGGAACGAACTGTGCGGCCCTTGCGCATCTGGTTACGCCCTGGCAGAGTATCCTGTGTGCAGACAGTGCACATATTAATTCTGCTGAAACAGGAGCCCCGGAACGCATTGCAAATGCAAAGCTTGTTCCTGTTCCTTCTATAGACGGCAAAATCAGTCCCCGGAGTCTGGAGGATGCAGTAGGAGGATGGCAGAGCGAACATGTTCCCAAGCCGCGGGTATTGAGTCTGACACAGGTGACGGATGATGGAACGGTATATACGCCGGGAGAGTTAAAGAACCTTTGTAAAATTGCCCATGATCACAATATGATTGTACATATGGATGGAGCCAGGCTGGCAAATGCCGTTGCCGCAAACCAAAATGACCTGACCGGAACAACCTGGGGAGCAGGCGTGGATGTACTATCCTTTGGCGGGACGAAGAATGGTCTGATGTTCGGAGAAGCAGTCGTTTTTTTTGATCATAAACTGGCTGAAAATTTTAAGTACACCAGGAAGAGCTGCGGACAGCTGCCAAGTAAAATGCGTTATATAGCAGCTCAGTTCATAGAAATATTAAAAGACGGCCTGTGGCTTGAGATGGCTGGACATGCCAACCGGATGGCAATGATGCTGTATGAAAAAATGAGTGGATTACCTGTCTTTCGGACGCCCTTTGTACCACAGGCAAATGAATTGTTCGCCCATGTGGATGAGAGGATCAAATGGCAGCTATGTGATGCGTTTCCGTTTCAGCATTTCGGACCGGAGCCTGGAATTTCCAGGTTTGTAACTTCATTTGATACAACAGAAGAGGATCTGAATGCATTAATTGCGTGTGCGGAAGATTTGACGCATTCCTACGGAAATGTCTAGAAGGTTTCAGCGCATATTGGAACACATATTTGAATGCATATTTGAAAAATCAGAAATAAGCTAAAAAAGAGATGTCAATTTTTGTGCAATACTCATAAATCGTATTTCTATATCACATATATCATTGACAATATGACGAGAGTCCATTATGATAAAGCTAACTTGTAAACACAAGTTAGCTTTGTTTTTCGTCAATACGATGTTAGGAGGATAAAGGCAAATGATCGATTATGCAAAACTTACGCAGGCTTTGGGAGATCTGGATGAAGATGCGGTATTTGAGCAGCTGGATCTGATCACGAAGGAAGAAAATGTGGATTCAGAAGCGGCAGTAAAAGCGTGCCAGGATGGTCTGGCTATTGTAGGTAAGAGGTTTGAAAGCAACGAATATTTTGTGGGTGACCTGATTTATTCCGGTGATCTGATGTCGGATGCATTTGCCCGGCTAAAACCTTTTATAGCAGGTGATATCAGCGGGAAATTGGGCAAACTTGTATTCTGTACGGTTAAAGATGACCTTCATGATATTGGAAAAAATATTGTGAAATGTATGTTTGAAACGGCAGGATTTGAAGTCATTGACCTTGGGATCGACGTAGCCCCGGAGACAATTATTGCGGCATTAAAAGAATCAAAGGCAAAGATCCTCGGGTTATCCGGTGTTCTTACGCTTGCCATCGAGTCAATGAAAAAGACCGTAGAAGCGCTTAATGCCGAGGGAATGCGTGATGATATAAAAGTGATTATAGGAGGAGCACCGGTTACTGCTGAATACTGTGAACTGGTAGGTGCGGATGCCTGGAGCATTAATGCAGCAGAATCTGTTGAAATCTGCCGGAAGTGGGCAGAGGAAGTCTACCAATAAGGTGAGGAGGAATTGGCATGACGCAAGAAGAGTTAAAAAAATACCGAATTAAATTGTTTCATGATGCGATCCGCATGGAGCAGAAGCCGGACAGGGTTCCGCATATAGCGAATTTCTGGACATGGCAGATCCTGGATGCAGGGTATACCTTTACGGAAGCAACGCATGACTATGATATCATGCGTGATGTTGTTATGAAATTCCATGAAAAATACGGATTTGACGGCTATCAGGAAACCGGAATACGAAATCCTCAAAGAGTAGTGGAAACCCTGGGTACGTCTTTGTATACCATAGACGATGAGCGTGAAATTTTTGCCATCAAGGATTTTACCCTGTTTTACACGGAAGAATATCCAGAGCTGATTGCCGATCCCACCAAGTTTATCTGGGAAAAGGTACTGCCCAGAAAGTTTGAAAAATTCAGGCCGGATATGGATCCTGCATTGATGCGTCAATGTGCATGGGAGCAGAAAATCTTTTTTGATGAATCCTTAAAGAGGAATGATGAACTGGCAAATGTTTACGGCGTTCCAAATTTAATCTGTCCGTTTAATGGTTTTATGTCTCTTGGAATCGAATATCTGTTTACGGGACTCAGAGGAATTAAAGGGTTATCCATCGACATGAGGAAGGATCCCATCAGAGTAAAAGAGGCATGTGAAGCGCTTGACCGAATCAGCGCCGATCCGGTTATTGAAAATGTGCTGAACGATGCGCCGGGCAGCCACCCTGATTTCTGCTTTGATGCTTTAACAGCTTTGCTGGCACATACTATCCTGAACCGAAAACAATGGGAAATGTTTTACTGGCCGCCGCTTAAGAGACTTTTGGATGGAATTGTGGCAAAGGACAAGACGATTTACCTCTTTGTGGAGGGCGGTATATTAAGGTTTGCTGAGTATTTTCAGGATTATCCCAAGGGACATATCTGTATGCTGGTAGAGCAGGATGACATTTTTGAACTGCGTAAGGCACTGCCGAACGTCTGTGTGATTGGAGGGATGAAAGCAAGTCTGCTGGGCAGCGGAACGAAACAGCAATGTCTTGACTATGCAAAACGTCTGTGTGATGAGCTGGGAAGTGAAGGCGGATTTATCATGAGCCAGGATAAGATGATGTCGTACCGCAAAGATGCAGATCCCGAAAATCTTTTGGCTGTTTGCGACTTTGTTCGCGAATACCGCCCATGATGAGGAGGAATAAAGATGGCAGCAGAAAATGAAAACAGAAATGAAAACAGAAATGAAAACAGTAGCGGAGAAAAAAAGGTTGACTATACTACATATCCGGAAGGTTTTGATGAACTGTTAAAGCATCTGGACTTTCTGCCGGAGGATACGGCAGCCAGGCGCAGGTTTATGATGGGGCTGCTTGATAATCTGGGCAGACGATAGAGCGTGTTTGAAAATTCATTCCCGCCAGCTGCACGCCCTACTTTGCGGCATATTTGCCCCGAATTCAGGTTACGTAGCCTGGCTGAAATAATCATGACGATAGGAATGGGAAGGAGGATTTGTCATGATAAATTATGTTTACCACAATCCGGGTAAAATTATATTTGGAAAAGATTGCGAACTGGAGATCGGAAAAGAAGTCGCAGGGTATGCAAAGCGTGTTCTCATTGTATTGGGCGGTCCGTTTATAAAGGAAAACGGACTGTATGACCGTGTTGCATCATCCTTGTCGGAGGCCGGAATCACTTATTACGATCTGGATCACATTGTTCCTAACCCAAGACTAAAGCAGGTCTGTGAGGGGATTGAAATGTGCAGGAAGCATGACATTGGTTTTGTGCTGGCAATTGGAGGGGGGTCTGCAATTGATACGGCGAAAAGTATAGCAGCAGGCGTTAAATGTGAAGGTGATATCTGGGAGTATTTTGGCACGTTTACCAGATTTATCACAGATGCACTGCCGTGCGGAGTTTTGCTGACTCTGCCGGCAACAGGCTCAGAATCATCTAATTGTGCTGTTTTAACAAATGAAGAAACAGGTTTGAAGCGCAGTCTGTTTTCTGACTACATCATTCCCAGGTTTGCCATGCTGAATCCGGAAATGAGCTATTCCCTTCCTCCATATCAGACTGCTTGTGGAACGGTAGATATACTTGCACATCTGATGGAGGCTTATTTTACAAATACAGATAATGTGGATTTAACAGACCGGCTTTTAGAGGCTGCCATGAAAACGGTTATCCACTTTGGACCGCTGTCACTGGAATATCCGGATAATTATGATATTCGTGCAGAGCTTTACCAGGCGGCTAATATTACGAACAATGGAATGCTTATGGCAGGCCGGCTGGGAGACTGGGGCAGCCATAATATTGAACATGAAATCAGCGGTATCTATGATATTGCCCACGGTGCAGGACTTGCCATCATATTCCCCGCATGGATAAAGTATGTCTGGAAAAGAGATCCGGACAGGTTTGTACAGTTTGCACAACGGGTTTTTGACGTAGCATATGCCGCTCCTAGAAAAGAGTGGACCATAAATAGAGGGATTAAAAAGTTAGAAGAGTTTTATAGGGAAATGAATCTGCCGACCCGTTTAAGCGAGGCGGGAATCGGGGATGAAAACCTGCGAACCATGGCGGAGAAAGCAATGATAGGAACTTCGGCAGTAGGAATGGCATTTCCTTTACAGGAAGAGGATATTTACCAGATTTTAAAATTGGCTTTGTAGAACGTATACGTTCTGTAGAATTGAGAGGAGGATCTCAAGATGAGTAATGAAAAACGATTACCCGAATTGACCGTCAGCGCATTTGCCGTTGGTACTCTGACCGCCAGTCTGTATTATAGCCTGGTAAACAGCTATTTTAATTATTATGTGACGGATATAGCCCTGGTTCCAACCGATGTATTTGGAACGGCCAGCTTCGTCGTACGTCTGTTGTTTGTAATTATTGTACCGCTTCTGGGGGCGATGGTCCAAAATGGGCATTCCAGATTTGGAAAGTACCGGATGTGGATCTTTATCGGAGTTCCGTTATCCCTGGTATTTACAATTTTGTCGTTCACTAAATTTTCCGGGTCTGGAATATTCCTGGCGATATTTTACTCGCTGGCATATACGATTTCTTCAGGAGCAAGCAGTTTGTGCGGAAATGCACAGATGTCCCTGATGAATGTGATCAGTAAGGATCCGTCCCAGCAAAGGAGGCTGTCTACACGCCGGTCCCAGTACCAGGATATTGCCAAAATATTATTTTCAGCCACATTTTTGCCCCTCGTATTATTGATCGGCGGCGAAAATCAGGCAAAAGGATATCAGTATACAGCGATTCTGATTGCCATACTGGCGGCACTTGGCTATCTGGCAACGGCATGGTCAGGAAAAAAACATGACATCTATGATGTAAAAGGAAAAGTTCCCGATGAAGTGAAAAAATCCAAAATGTCTGCAAAACAGATGCTGGATTGTGTTATTAAAAATCCACCGTTAATATTTATGCTTTTATCTGAAACGTTAAAGTTTACGGCATTTATGATTTTTATATCTACATTTGCTTATTATTATCAGTACATATTAAATGATTTCAGTGCAATTACAGTTACCATGACTATCGCTTCTGTCGTAGCGCTTGGGTCCAGCCTTATCGCACCGGTTATTATTAAAAAGGCAGGTTCTAAGAACGCTGGTATCGTGGCACTGGTATTTTATACAGTGGGAGCACTGCTGCCGCGCTTTATGCCGCCGAGCGTCACTATGTTTGGTGTCGGCTTTGTACTTATTTATTTTGGTATGTCATTAAATGCATGTGCAGGTCCGATTCAGTTTGTAAATTCCTCCCTGTATTATCAGGCGAAAACAGGTCTGAATGCAACCGGATTTATTATGTCTCTGTATGTATTCCCCATACAACTTGGTATTGCCATATCAAGCGGTATGATCAACTGGCTGTTGTCCAGTATGGGATACGTTGCCGGGGCTGCACTGGAGGGATCACAGCTGGTGAGCCTTCAGAATATAATTCTTCTGATACCCGGACTAATGCTGCTGGCTGCAGCAATTCTCGTGATAGCTTATCCATTATCGGAGAAGAAGATGGATGAAATACACGGTAAACTGGGCAGTAATATGTAATGAAAATGCCGATCCGCAGGAGAATATTCCATGGATCGGCATTTTTTTATCCTGTACGGCAACCCGGATTTCCAGATCATCACTCTGGCTGTATATTTCCAGATCAGGAGCATCACCCTTCATTCTGTAAGTCCAAATGGTTTTTATTCATAAGCTGACATAAATTGAGAGGTTGTCCATTACAGAAAGTAATTGACAACCCAAAACCTTAATGATAGAATAGCATCAATTGAAAATACCCGTGAGGGAGTAGTTGGCGTATCGCAAGGTACGTGTCAAGTCAACATACTGACCGTTTGGTCTGGCTTGCCTTAAATAATGAGACTCATGTATAGGACTTATACTATACATGCGCCTTTTTTTGACCCATGTATAGCTTAAGTGCTGTACCTGGGTCTTTTTGATTGCAAAACAAAAAGGAGGAAAAAGGATATGAAATATTATCTGGAGCCGAAAGACAAAGTGGTGCAGTATTTTCAAAGTGATGTTGACAAAGGACTCACATCAAAACAGGCAGAAGAAAGCCGGAGAAAAAACGGTGCCAATATCCTGAAGAAAGAAAAACCGGTTTCTTTAGGAAGGAGAATCTGGGAAGCGGCAAGAGAACCAATGATTATCATGCTGATTCTGGCTGGATTTATTACGCTGGGCGTGAATATTTCAAGAGCTGTGACCGGGGGAGAGGCGGATTATCTGGAGTGCGTTGGTATTTTTGCAGCAATTGCTTTATCGGTAGTAATCACAGTGATTATGGAAGGACGAAGTGCCAGGGCATTTGAAGAGCTGAGTAAAATAACAGACGATACCATGGTAAAGGTTATCCGAAATGGGGAAGTGGCGATGGTCTGTCAGAAGGAGATCGCAGCTGGTGACATCATATGTCTGGCAACGGGTGACAGGATTCCGGCAGATGGACGTTTACTGGAGTGCAATTCTCTTCAGGCGGATGAATCTGCGCTTACCGGAGAGAGCCTTCCGGCACAAAAGGATGAGACCGCAATAATTGAGGATGAAAAGACTCCAGTGGCGGAAAGGGTGAATATGGTTTATTCAGGCTGCTTTATTACCAGCGGTACCGGTAAGATGGTAGCGACCGGAGTAGGCGACCATACTGAATTTGGTAAGATTGCCGCGGAACTTTCTTCTGAGGATAAAACAAGTACTCCGTTACAGGAAAAATTAGCGGTACTTGGTAAAAAAATTACGATTTTGGGAGCTGCGGCAGCAGCAGTGGTATTTTTACTCCAGGTTTTATTATTTACTTTTCATGGGACGGCATCATGGGAGACCATTTCCGAAGCTTTTATTACAAGTATTGTACTGATTGTTGCCGCAGTGCCGGAAGGACTGCCTACCATTGTTGCGGTATCCCTTTCCATAAACATTATAAAAATGTCCAAACAGAATGCATTGGTAAAAAAAATGATAGCCTGCGAGACCGTTGGCTGCATCAATGTAATCTGTTCTGATAAAACAGGAACGCTGACGGAGAACCGTATGACAGTCACAAAAGTCTGTCAGGATATGAATATGGTGTATCCGGATCAGGTAAAGGATGTTCATCTGATCCGCAATTTCTGCATGAACAGTACGGCGGATATCCGGTATGCAGATGGAGAGAACCACTTTATTGGAAATCCCACAGAGTGTGCCCTGCTGGTTGCTGCAAATAAGGCAGTAGGCAATTACAAAAATATACGAAACAGTTTTCAGGCAGCTTATGTATTTCCCTTTTCTTCAGAAACAAAGAATATGACGACTGTTCTTCATAATGCCAAGGGATATCATATTTATTCCAAAGGAAGCCCGGAGAAGATCCTGGAAATGTGCGCATTATCGAAGGAGGAAAAAGAAAAAGCACAAGAAAAGATGTTTGAGTATGAAAGCAAGGCTTTTCGGGTAATTGCTTTTGCCCATAAAAGTCATGGGGATCTGATTGTGGATTTTGAAAAGGAGCGCAAGTCTCTGGAAGATGGACTGCATTTCGATGGATTTTCGGCAATTACGGATCCGCTCAGAAAGGATGTCTGTAATGCGGTGGACAAATGCCGTAAAGCGGGAATTGATGTAAAAATGCTGACAGGTGACAATATTATCACAGCATCTGCCATTGCGAAGGAACTGCGGTTGTTGGATGATGACCATATAGCCGTAGAAGCGAAAGTGTTAGAGAGTCTGACCGAAGAGCAGCTGGCAGAAACACTGCCCAGAATACGGGTGATAGCCAGAAGTACGCCAACGATTAAAATGCGTGTAGTAAAAGCTTTA
Source organism: Robinsoniella sp. KNHs210 (assembly GCF_000686105.1). Lineage (NCBI taxonomy): Bacteria > Bacillati > Bacillota > Clostridia > Lachnospirales > Lachnospiraceae > Robinsoniella > Robinsoniella sp. KNHs210. The sequence goes on along the minus strand of NZ_JMLZ01000002.1, from coordinate 2,614,016 downwards.
AAATCCAGAGGTGATGTGGTGGCGGTTACCGGAGACGGGATTAATGACGCACCTGCGATTAAAAATGCCGATGTTGGAATTGCAATGGGAATATCGGGAACAGAAGTATCGAAAGAAGCAAGTGATATTGTACTCCTGGATGACAGCTTTTCAACGATTGTAAAAGCTGTTCAGTGGGGAAGAGGGATATATGAGAATTTCCAGCGTTTTATTCAATTTCAGCTTACCGTTAACTTATCCAGTGTAGTTGTAGTTCTGGCTTCTATTATTGCAGGTTTTGCCGCTCCGTTTTCAGCACTGCAGCTGTTATGGATTAATATAATCATGGATGGACCGCCGGCGCTTACCCTGGGACTGGAACCCATCCGGGGAGATTTGATGAAACAACAGCCAACCAGGCGGAATAGCAGCATAGTTACCAAAAGTATGATGTCAAGAATTGTTATAAACGGGCTATATATTTCAATTGTATTTATGGCTCAGCACTGGTTTAATTTTATGGGAGGTGCGGAAAGAGAACTGCCTACCATACTGTTTACGCTGTTTGTTGTTTTTCAACTGTTCAATGCATTCAACAGCCGTGAGCTTTCCGATACCAGTATCTTCTGTAATCTGGCATCTAACAGGCTGATGCTTGGAGTTTTTGCATTGACCTTTGCACTTCAGGTAATCATCACACAGATTGGAGGTGCCTTCTTTGGTACGGTTCCGTTAGATTTTCTGATGTGGTGCAAAATTATTGTAGTGGCGTTCAGTGTAATCCTGGTATCGGAAATTGCAAAATTAATGAAAAGAGTGTTGATGAGAAATAGATAGTCAGAAGAAAAAGATATAAAAGGGCCTTAAGAGCTGGGATAATGACGGAAAATGTATTTCCTGCATTATCCCATTTGTTTCTTAATCAGGTATAACCATTAATAAAAGCAAGATAATTCTGGCTTACTGTTTTCCAGTTCACTACATGAAACCAGTTGTGGATATAGGCAGGCCGGTTGTTATAGTGCTTTAGATAGTAGGCATGTTCCCATACATCCAGGTTGAGCAGAGGATGCAGATTCATGGAGAGGGGGGTATCCTGATTGGAAGTAGTAATAATCTTTAGTGTTCCATCATGATCTGCAACCAGCCAGGCATATCCGGATCCAAAGACCGACAGGGCAGCCGCAGCCATCTGGTCTTCAAAATTCTGAAAGCTTCCAAAAGCCTGGTTGATATAAAAAGCAAATATCCCTAAAGGCCTGTCGATGCCGGGGCTGGTCATATTATCAAAATAAAAACGATGATTATAGACACCTCCTGCGTTGTTAAGCAGAGGAGTTCTGATATTAGCCGGAAGAGTAGGGGCATACAGAATAAGCTGTTCCAATGTCATATTTTGCAGCTGGGGATTAGCCTTTAAAATAGCATTCAGATTGTCCACGTAAGTCTGCAGATGGCGGTCATGGTGAAGGTGCATGGTTTTTTCATCAATATAAGGCTCCAGTGCATTATAGCTGTATGGCAGTGGGTAATTTACAAAAGGATAGTGTTCACTCAAAGGTATCTGTTCCTTTTCTTTTTCTTCTATTATATGTTGCAGGATAAAATACATAACAAGAAAACACGCTCTAAGAAATACAGATGCCCTGAAACCCTCCACTATACCACCAGACATTTGATCAGCGGTATAATATGGTCTCTCAGTAAATGATTACACCTAAGGAGGAATCAATATGAATGAACCTTTTCCACAAGAACAAAGCCATCTTGAATTTACACAAAAACAATTGAAAAGTGCCTTTGATAAAGCCAATGAGGATTTCACTAAATGTGAAGACGATTACCGGAAATCAAAACGATATCTGGCGGAATATTGGAACGAACTGGATTCTATGGAAAAGTTCTCAAATCAGCGGTCTATCAACCAGATAGAAGGGGCAGGTAATTTATCACTGGATAAAAGAAGGAGAATTGGACAGCTGATGGATTCACCGTATTTTGCCAAAATAAATTTTCTTTACCAGGGGGATGATGAACCGGAGCAGATCTATATTGGAAAATATGCGTTTACCGATGATAGGAATCAGATGCTTATTTTTGACTGGCGTGCCCCCATTTCAAATATGTATTATGAATATGAGCTGGGAAAAGCATCTTACGAGGCGCCCATAGGTAACATAGAAGGAGAAATCACCTGTAGGCGCCAGTTTAAGATTCGAAAAGGAGAAATGGAATATGTCCTGGAAAGCACGATGAATATAGACGATGATATTTTGCAAAGAGAGTTAAGCAGTACTTCTGATGAAAAAATGAAAAATATCATCGCAACAATTCAAAAAGAACAAAACCGGATTATTCGTAATGAAAAGGCGGAAGTATTAATTATCCAGGGAGTTGCAGGCTGTGGGAAAACTTCAATTGCCCTGCATCGTGTAGCGTATTTGCTTTATCGAAATAAGGAAAGACTGTCTGATTCAAATGTTGTGATTATTTCTCCAAACAAAGTATTTGCAGATTATATCTCTAATGTTCTTCCGGAGTTAGGGGAAGAACCTATCATGGAACTAAGTTTTGCAGAGATAGCTGCAGAGGAATTAAACGGGAAGATCAATTTTACGAAAAATATATCGTGGATAGAGATAGAGAATGAGAACGCAGAGGATGTAAAGAGACTGAATTTTAAGGGTTCAGAGGAAATGCTGGCTCTTCTGGATAAATATCTGCGCTACGCCGTTGACAGGTATTTTGAAATAAAAGACTGCAGATTTGGGGAATTTTTTATTTCCAGAGAATACATTGCTGACCGCTGTTATGCCTGCAGCTATCTTCCGGTAATGGAGCGGTTTAAGCAGATAGCAGAGGATATATGGGAGGTATTTAAATCGAAAAACTTAGGGTGGGATAATTTGCCCAGTCAGAATGAGATTGGGAAAAAGCTCAGATCTATGTTTTTGGCCGACAGTACACTTTCTCTTTATGCAGATTTTTATAAATATATTCAAAAAGAAAGCTGGTTTTCGATGAAGCAGAAAGATACTCTGGAATGGGAGGATGTTTATCCTTATCTGTATTTGAAATCATCAATAGAAGGGATTGGTGAATACTCGTTTGTTCAGCATGTGGTAATTGATGAAATGCAGGACTATACCCCGGTACAATATGCAGTGATCAATCGGTTGTTTCGTTGTAAAAAAACAATACTGGGTGATTTTGGACAGTCACTGGTGCCTTCCAATATGTGTTCCCGTGAGATTTTCTGCAGATTGTATAAAAATGCAGAATTTATAGAGCTGAATAAAAGCTATCGTTCTACTTATGAAATTATTGCATTTTCCAGACGGATTAAAAATAATCAGAAGATAGAGGCATTTGAGAGACACGGAGATCAGCCGACGATTAGCTGCTGTCAGAACCTGGAGGAAGAAATAGCCATTATAAAAACGAAGATTGATGAGTTTCATAAAAAAGGTTATGGCTCTATGGGAATATTATGCAAAACACAGACACAGGCAGCCTTATTATATGAAGAACTTGCTTCTGACTGTGAAGTGCATTATTTAGATTTGAACAGTACGAAGTTTGAAAACGGAGTAACCGTCACCACTATTCCCGTATCAAAAGGATTAGAATTCGACCAGGTTACAGTACCCTTTGCCAATTGGGAGAACTACAGAATGGAGTGGGATCGAAACCTCTTGTATGTGGCATGTACAAGAGCGATGCATAAGCTGGATTTTACATGCCAGGGTTCATTTACAAAATTAGTGCTACAGTGAACAATTCAAGCTGGAATTGTTCACTGTAGTACTGGTTAATGTGAACTGATTAGCACAGATCTTTCAACATAAATACATCAGCATACGGATTATTATTATAACGTGAAATTTCATGGAATCCGTTTTTTTGGTATAGGGATATAGCAGATCGGCTTTCCTGTGTTGTATCCAGAAACATCTTCCTATATCCCTGCACAGCAGAATAGCGGATCGCGTGAGTTAAAAGCTTCTGGCCTAAGCCCCTTCCCTGGCAGGCACTGTACAAATACATCATTTTCAGTTCGCAGGTATAGGGAGAAAGACTTTTAACAGCAACGGTGCCTATAATCTGACCTCCATCTGTCAGATACCAGAAAGCATCATAAGAATTTGGAATATCATTTACTGCCTGGTGCCTTCCCAGGGGTTCAAAAGTTCTTCCTGATTCGGGCATACAATTCTCCAGGAATTGGAGAAGATCTTTTTGCAGATTCCGGTTATATTCCAGCAATTTAATATGATCCCATTCGATTGATAGCCCCTTGTCGGGCCTGATATCAGGTGCAGTATTTCGTATCTCCATGTTATCTCCTTAACAGTTCTTTTTTGCTTATTATAACAATGAATGCATAAAAGAAAAAGAACAATTTATACAATAATGGATGTCCCGGCGATGATTATAAGGTATAATAAAACAAAATTATTACAAATATAGAATTCGTATGGATAACAGGAGGAGTATAAAGTGAGTATACCAATAGAAAAGAGATGTGAAATAAAAATTGTCGACCCTCAGGATGCTAATATGCGCAGTGCCTATAACAGCCTGACCGAATCTGTTTTTGGATTTCAGTTTGAAAAATGGTATCAGGAGGGCTTCTGGAAGAAACAGCATGTGCCGTATGTGGTTATGTGTGAGGGGGAAATAGCAGCTAATATCTCGGCAAATATTATGGAATTGAATGTATTTGGCCAGCGTAAGACTTACCTCCAGCTGGGAACGGTAATGACGGCAAAGAAATACAGAGGACAGGGATTTGCAAAGCTAATAATGGAAAAAGTACTAAAAGAGTACAGGGACAGATTTGATCTGATCTATCTATTTGCAAATGATACCGTTTTAGATTTTTATCCCAAATATGGATTTGAGAAAATAACACAGTACTATTATTCTAAAGAAATCATGAGAGGTCAGCAAAATAAGAATCCGATAAATATAAGGAAGCTGGATCTGAACAGGGCTAAAGACAAAGTGCTGGCAATGAAATATATGGAGTTGGAAAATCCATTCTCCAGCCTGACAATGGTTAACAACGTAGAACTGTACATGTTTTATGCAATGATGTTTTATGGAGAGCAGCTTTACTATATAGAAGAGGCGGATACGCTTGTCTTTGCAGAGTATCAGGATGATACGCTGATTCTGGCGGAAGTATTTTGTTAGAAAAAAGTATCATTATCACAGGTTATAGAGATGCTGGCGAATGAAACCATTACACAGGTTAAGCTAATGTTTACGCCAGAGGACAAAGATGGATTTAGGATTGATGAAGTAAAGGAGGAAGAGACCTTATTATTCGGTAAAGGAAAAGATGCGGAATTTTTCCGCGAGAAAAAATGTATGTTTCCGGTATTATCACATACCTGAGAGTGTATAAAAGCTGTATCGGCAGTGTTACAGTGCAAGAGCGTGTCAGAAAGCAATTTTCAGACAAGTGCAAGACCGCATTCAAATGCAAGTGCCATGTATTTTTCAGCATTTGACAGGCCATAGAGTTCCAGATCCCGCGGTTCCCAGCAATCGGAATCCAGGTTATCCGCCCCATATAAAAATTGAATGAAAGGGATATTTCGGAATTGTGAAACAGCCAGCATGGAGGCATATTCCATTTCCACACCGATGCAGCCATTTTCTCTTCTCTGGGCAATGCGGTCCGGTGTTTCTCTGTATATGGCATCTGTGGTCCAGATTTTTCCTTTTACATAGGAGCATCCGAATCTATCCAGACAAGAGGTCAGTACATCAGTTGTCCATCGTTCAGCAGACAGCTCAAAGGAAGCCGGAGCATAGTGATAGCTGGTGCCTTCGTCACGGACAGCAGAAGTAGGAACGATGAGTTTAGATCCTACGGCAGTATCATCCAGGACACCGCAGCACCCGAATAATACAAATTTCTGCGCACCCATGGCGACTATTTCTTCAAAGCCTGCAACGCAGGCGGGAGCACCGACTCTGGAAAGATAGAACGCAATATCCACGCCGCCATAACTGGTCTTATATACGGGCAGTGTTCCGTTAGCTGAGTACAGATGGGCAATTACCTCCACCCCATCTCTTGAGGCAAACTTCTCGATAATATCATTAGAAAAAGTGGAGATACAGATCTCGGGAAAATGCTCTATGGGTTTTATAAAATCACAGGGATTGATAAATGCGGTCTTGGATGAATCAAATTTTTCCAAAATTGCTGCCATAATAATCCTCCTTATTCAGTGAAATGAAATTGTTTTTAGGTTGTTTTAAAGTTGTTTTGAATTTGTTTTGTATCATGCGCCTTCAGGCGGCAGAAGTAATTCTTTTATTTGTCTTACAATGCGGTCCGGAATATCTTTGTCAAGGGGCATAAGACGGCTGTACATTCGTACACCCTGATAAGAAAATACAATCAGATCAAATACAGCCGGAATATCCACCTGTTTGAATTCCTGCTGCTCTATCCCATATTGGATTAATCTGCTCCACATTTCTTTAGACAGCAGATATTGTTCCAGCAGGGCATTTGGAATATGTTCTGACTGGGGAAGGCTGTAAAATTCGTAGATGGCTACACTTAGCGAATTACCGGAATCCAACATTTCCAGGCGGTAACGTTCCAGAACGTCGTTAAGAATACAGAATGCAGATTCCTTCTTCTTGATTTTTTCTGAAAATTCATCTTCCTGGCGTTTTAATAGTTCTTCTAATATTTCAGCAAATATCTGGGACGTACTGTCGTAGTGGCGGTATAGCCCGCCGCGGCTGAGTCCTGTACATTCACAGATATCTTTCATGGTGACCTCTTTAAAACCCTTTTCCGCAAAAAGCGGATATGATTTCTTGAGAATTAGTCTGCGGGTTACGGTTCCTCTTCTATTCATTTTTTACCCCCTTGAATAGCGCAAGCCGGCTTGTGCTGTTCCTAAATTAGTAGTGTAAAAGCGATTTTCTTTATCATTAGATCAATCTTTGGTTATTATGAATTTATTAATGCGACACGCGTGTCTCTTAAAAGAATTATAAGACACGTGTGTCGCAATGTCAAGAGGAATATCAGAAATAAAATATAGGGAGATATACGACACAAAATATATAAAAAATAAGTCATAAAAATATTCAGGTTTATTGATATTGCGGGAGTGGTGTGCTAAATTAGAAAGTAAGAATATTTTTATATATTTTCAATACCGCAGCATTTATTACCGGAGATTGTTTGTGAGGAGGAACGTTATGATAACACAGGAAAATGCCTGCTATAAAAACGAGCTGTGGTGTGTCTATGAGTTAAAAGATGCCCAGGGAAATTATTATGAAGAAACCAGGCTGAAAATGAGAAAAGCAAGCCAGAACAATGAGTTTGTATGTCCGGACTGCGGAGAACACCTGGTTTTATGTGCGGGGAATAAAGTGGAACCTTATTTCCGGCACCATGAAAATGCGAATTGTCCTGTCCGCACCAATGGGCAGGGGAGCCGGCATCTGCTGGCAAGGCGGCTGCTGTTTCAGGCAGCGAAGAGAAGTTTTCCCAATGCAGAGATTACATGCAGCCGTCAGGGCGGTAAATATATATCGGATATATTTATAAAAGATGGGAATATGAAAATGGTATTGGAATATGCAGGACAGGATGTAAAACTGGAATTGTGGGAAAAGAAACATGCGTATTATAAAGAAGAGGGAATTATGGATCTCTGGTTTTTAAATGGGAAAAAATATGCAGATGATGTGCTGGCAACGTTTGAATATCTGATCTATTCTAATCAGGGAATTATTTTGCTGCTGGATATGGAAGATCAGGAGATCCGGCTGAAGCAGCGTTGTACCATACCTTTTAATCAGTCAGAAAGGGTATTTACAAAATCTTTTAAACTGGAAGAGATAACCATAGATCCGTCGGGTAAAATAAACTGCCCATTTGAAACCTGTAAAAACCAATTTATAGAAGATGTGGAAGAAATTTTAAAAAGTAAGAAAAGGGCGTATCAGTATAATGCTGACTCCGGAATATTTGATAAAAATCCTTACCGGGAGCGGGAAGCAGAAAAAGAGAGCGTACAGAAAATTGTTCAAAAATCAGGAGAAGTAATTGAAGTCAATCGGGAATATAAAAGGCTGCATATGGAAGCGGTGAAGGAAAGAGAAATCAGAAGGGACGGCGGAAAAAACTTTGAAAAGGATGGAACGCCCAGACAGGGTACGCTGGATGATAAGCTCCACAGGCGCAGTCTGACTTCTAAAGAAGGACCTTTGACAGTAAGAATGACGGCGATTGGAGAATCCTGGGATCTGCCCCAGTTGAAAGGGAACGAAGCCATGCTGCCAAAAGCAAGTACGAACCGGAAGTCCTATCTGGAAAGTCTGAATTTGAAACTGCAGAATATCCAGGATAGAAAAAAACAGGAGCTGCTCATATCAAAATCCATAGAAAAAATAAATTCCGAATTGAAAATATATTCCTGGCATTGCTATAAGAGAGGCTGAGTTTAAAAGTCTGTGGTAATAATTTATAATATGACACACAGTTGTCATATTCTGTGTCGTAAACTATAGTTATAAAACAAGAAAACGATAAGACACCACAAATAAATGTATCAGGTAAAGGAGACAGGGCGATGGGATTAATAACGGTAAATATAGAAAATATTGATAAGGAGCATATCTGCTGTGCAATTTCAGATAAAAAAGGGGAAACCTGCGTATCATCTAAGAAAGCATGGATGAAGGAACGATTTGCAGATGGTTTGGTATTTCGTAAACTAAATGAAAGAGGAAAAGTCTTTATAGAATATATTCCGGCTGAAAAAGCGTGGTTACCGATGGAAGCTCCCAATTATCTGCATATTAACTGCTTTTGGGTATCCGGTCAGTTCAAAGGACAGGGGTATGCTGATCAACTGTTGGAATCCTGTATCCAAGAAGCACGGGAAAAGAAAATGAATGGTGTAACGGTATTATCAGCAAAGAAGAAAATGCCTTTTTTATCCGACCCCAAGTATTTAAAGTACAAAGGGTTTTTGACTGCCGATACTGCAGCACCGTATTATGAGCTTTTATATTTACCATTAAAAGAAAATGCACCGGTTCCCTGGTTTAAGGAATGCGCAAAGGCAGGAGAGACAGATGAAAAGGGCATGGTGCTCTACTATACCAATCAATGTCCTCATACGGATAAATATGCACCTTTCATTCAGAAAATAGCAAGAGAGCACGGTACCGATGTCAAACTGTGTAAAATAGAAACAACACAGCAGGCTCAAAATGCACCCTCTCCATTTACGACATACAGCTTTTTCCATGAGGGAAAATTTGTCACAAACGAGATACTGAGTGAAAAAAAGTTTTTGAAATTTTTAGAAGACCACGGTATGTTATAATAACAGAGCAACTGCTGCATCACAGGAGGAAAAGGAATGTCAGTAGAATATACCTGCAGTCAGCTGGTAACTATGATACATGCACCGATTCGTGTTATGGATAAAAATGGTATGATAATAATGAGCTATGGCGGCATGGAGGATCATGAGGATCCTCTGGTCTGCGATAGCTCATTTCGGATGGAATTACGGAAGACAGAGCAGACAGGCGTACCCTTAATTATTCAGGAGCCGTGTCAGATTTTATATGGAATCGTCTGGGATTCCCGTGATAATGCCTACGTGGCAGGACCGGTCTGCACAGGCCGTGCCGGAAGAGATGTGAGCCGCAGCCTGGCAAGAAAGCACAAAATGAATCACGAAGAAGCTTATCGTGTGGGTGAAGTGGATATGGAGACATTTGGTGCGGGCATTTTAATGTTAAACGGATTATTAAATAATCAGGAAATTTCCCGTTATGAGCTTTGGCAGAGGAATGGATTAAAAGAAGAAAGCCTGGCTGGTTCCACAAAACAAATATCAGATGAAATATTTGACCGGCAGGAGAGGGCAGTTGCCCATAACCCATACAGTCAGGAAGTACGGGAAATGGACAGCATTCGAAAGGGAGACTGCAAGATGCTGGAAAAGAGCCTGTCGGAAACTTATCCCGGCAAAGTGGGCAAACTTGCCAGAAGCGAGCTGCGACAGGCAAAAAATCTGGCAATCTGTGTCATTACACTTGCATCCAGAGCTGCAATTGAGGGGGGCATACTTCCGGAGCTTGCATTTACCATGGTTGATGGTTACATTCAGAAAATAGAAGATATGGGGAGCGTAATGGAAATAGGTGCCCTGATGCGAAAGGCAGAGTACAATTTTGCCTTCCAGGTGTGGGAAGTGAAGCAAAAAGGAGACATGAATCCTTTGGTAGAACGTGCAAAAGATTACATTTTTAAAAATATGCATGTGAAAATCAGTGTGCAGGATATGGCAATGGAATTGGGAATTCATGCAGATTACCTCTCGGATTTATTTCACCGGACGGAGGGAATCACCCTGCAGCGTTATATTATGCAGAATCGGATTCAACTAAGTGAAAATCTGCTGCGTTATACCGATTATTCAGCCAAAGAAATCGGGTATTACTTTGCATTTCATTCCCAAAGCCATTTCGGGAAGGTTTTTAAGGAAGTTACCGGGATGACTCCGGGGGAGTATCGAAAGAGATTTGCAGTTATGGGGAATGACATTTGCTTGTAAAAGTAGATTTCAGGCATGTAAATATAAGATTAATAGTATTTATACAAGATTTGTGATATATATTGGAAATGCAGTCTGGTAAAATATCAGAAAATGATATTATACAGGAGGTTTTCTTTATGGATCAGATACTTTATGGAGCGGCTTATTATGATGAGTATATGCCCGTGGAACGGCTGGATCAGGATATTAAAATGATGAAGCAGGCGGGAATTAATGTGGTCAGGATTGCCGAATCTACCTGGAGTACTTGTGAACCCCAGGACGGCGTTTTTGATTTTACCCATGTGGAGCGGGTGATGGATGCTATGGAAGCAGCCGGCATATCTGTAATCATTGGCACCCCCACCTATGCAGTGCCGACCTGGATGGTAAAAGCTTATCCGGATGTACTGGCAACTACTGTTAAAGGTAAAGGAATGTATGGACCACGACAGATTATGGATATTACCAACCCGGTCTATCTCTTTTATTCCGAACGTATTATCCGTAAGCTGATGGAGTGTACTGCAAAGCGCAAATGCGTGATTGGCTATCAATTGGACAATGAAACCAAGTATTATGGAACTGCCGGAAAAAATGTACAGGAGAAGTTTGTAAAGTATTTAAGAAATAAATTTCACAATGACCTGGAAGCTATGAACCAGGCATTTGGTCTGGATTATTGGAGCAACCGTATTAATGCCTGGGAAGACTTTCCGGATGTCAGAGGCACAATTAATGGAAGCCTGGGAGCGGAGTTTGAGAAATTCCAGAGGTCTCTTGTGGTGGAATTTCTGGAATGGCAGTCGCAAATTGTTGCAGAGTATAAAAGAGAAAATCAGTTTGTTACACAAAACTTTGATTTTGAATGGAGAGGGTATTCTTATGGGGTACAGCCCGATGTAAATCATTACCAGGCAGCGAAATGCCTGAGCGTGGCAGGAACCGATATTTACCATCCTACCCAGGACGATCTGACCGGTGCAGAAATTGCTTTTGGCGGGGATTCTACCAGATCTCTTAAACAGGATAATTATCTGGTGCTGGAGACCGAAGCTCAGGGATTTCCATGCTGGGTGCCCTATCCCGGGCAGCTGAGGCTCCAGGCTTACAGCCACCTCGCCAGCGGTGCAAATGCAGTGATGTATTGGCATTGGCACTCCATTCATAATTCAATGGAGACTTACTGGAAAGGGTTGCTCAGTCATGATTTTAAGGAAAATGCAACCTATCAGGAAGCGGGAATTATAGGCAATGAGCTAAAAAGGATTGGGACAAAGCTGGTAAATTTAAAGAAGCGGAATAAGACGGCAATACTGGTAAGTAATGAATCCCTGACAGCACTGAAATGGTTCCCGATTGACATGGGAGCATCCACGGCGCCAAAGCTTTATTATAATGATGTGGTTCGCTGGATCTATGATGTACTGCATCAAAGCAATATAGAGTGTGACTTCATATTTCCGGAATCCGATAATCTGGAGCAGTATCAGGTACTGATCGTTCCGGCACTTTACAGTGCACCGTCAGTTCTTTTAGAGAGGATCAATTCCTTTGTGGACCAGGGCGGCCATCTGGTCACTACGTTTAAGAGCGGTTTTACAGATGAGAACGTAAAAGTACGCACTGAACAGCAGCCTGGGATTCTCAGTAAATGTCTGGGCGTAAATTACAGTCAATTTACCTTTCCGAAAAATGTGCGGTTGAAAAATAATATGCCGGATAATGACATGCTGGAGAACGTAATGCCGGAAGACAAATTAAATCAGCAAACCAATCTGGAAGTGAATGGGTTTATGGAATTATTAAAAACGGATACCGCAAAAGTGCTTGCATCTTACGAGCATGCGGCATGGAATAAATACGCAGCTGTTACGGTTAATGGATACGGAAAAGGGACTGCAGTTTATATTGGATGTATGACATCAGCGGAAGTATTGAAAAATATTATTAAATACACGTATCAAAATGCAGGCCTGTGGACAGCGGATCAACAAGTAGCATTTCCTATTATAATCCGAAGCGGGATAAACCAGCAGGGAAAAGAAATCCGTTATTATTTTAATTATTCACCGGAAGAAAGAACGGTAGAATACAGTCATCCCAAGGGGGTAGAATTGTTAAATCATAATTCTGTGGAACCGGGAGAGATGATTAATCTGAAACCCTGGGGGGCAGCAATTGTAGAAGAGGGCTCCAAAGACTAAATTCTAAAATATGCTTTGCTATTATCAGCGATAATATGCATAGCATATTTTTTTGCGTTAAGGCAGGGCAGAAGGCTAAGAATATACAAACTTATCAGGTATTTGATGGTTTGCCGAAGAGAAAACTGGAGATAATGTTAAGTAATAAAAGAATCAGTAACATTACATATATTTTACATATTCTTAACCAAGCCCGGATAGAGAAAGAAAATCTGTACTGCTATGATACATAGTGCAGCGTGTTATCCCGAAAGCACAGTTAACGGCAGATATTGGAAGCGGCTGCAGTGAAATGGGTGCAGGATCCTGCAGATAACATGTGCGGATATCAGGTATCCGCAGTTATTTACGCAATACTGTACTATTAACAAAGGAGATATATGGAGCAGATTACCTATAAGAAAATCAAGGAATCAGAAGAAATAAGAGCATATATAAAAAAGGGAAATGACAATCTGGGTGTGCTGGGATATACGGAGCATTCTCTGAGTCATGCAGTAAAGGTAGCGCAGATCGCCGGAAGAATTTTAAAAGAACTGGGTTATAGCAAAAAGGACATTGAACTTGCTAAGATTGCCGGTTATATGCATGATATCGGCAACAGTATCAATCGGAATGACCATGCCCACAGCGGTGCAATTATGGCATTTACACTGCTTCGCCAGTACGATATTCCGCCGGAAGATGCAGCTACGATTGTCAGTGCCATAGGGCAGCATGATGAGAAGACAGGAACGGCAGTAGATGCAGTATCAGCTGCTGTCATATTGGCTGATAAGACAGATGTTAGAAGGAACCGTGTGAGAAATGCAGTGAAAGAAAGTTTTGATAAACACGACCGGGTAAACTATGCAGCAGTTACTTCAGAACTGACCATTCAGACTGAGACAAAGACAATCCAGCTAAGTGTGGAACTGGATGAAAGTATTTGTTCAATTATGGATTATTTTGAAATCTTTTTGCAGCGGATGCTGATGTGCAAGCGTGCAGCCGAAATGCTGGGGTCGAAGTTTAAGCTGACAGCGAATGGTCATAAAGTCTGTTAAACAGCAAATGTGAGAGGTCATATACAAGAGATAAGAAAATGAGGATGTGAGCCACATGAAAGATAAAGACATGAAAGATAGAGATATGAAATATAAAGATACGAAAGATAAAGATAATAGAGATGTGAAAGATAAAGATACGAAAGATAAAGATATGAAAGATAAAGACATAAAAGATAAAGACATGAAAGATAAAGATAAAAAACATAAAGACATAAAAGATAAAGATATGAAAGGAAATGAGATGTCTTGCTTTGAAAACCGGGAATTATCCTGGCTGAAATTTAATGAACGTGTATTAGAAGAAGCTGCTGATCCAAAGGTGCCCACTTGTGAGCGCCTTACTTTTCTGTCCATTTTTCAGAGCAATTTGGATGAATTTTTTATGGTCAGGGTAGGTTCCCTACATGACCAGATGCTTTTATCAAAAGAAATCAGGGAAAATAAAACGCAGATGACCAGTAAGGAGCAGATGGAGGCCATTTTCAAACGGGTCAGGGAGTTGGGAAAAGCAAAAGACCAGATTTATGAGGAATTAATGCTACTTCTGGAAAAAGAAGAAATTCAAATGGTCAAAGTTAAAGAACTGACAACCGGGGAAATTGATTATTTGGAGCGCTACTTTGAACAGGAGATTATGCCGCTTCTATCCACCATGGTGGTAGGGAAAAAACAGCCGTTTCCATTTCTGAAAAATAACGAGATCTATGCTGCAGCAGTATTAGAAACAAAAACAGACCGTGAAAAATTTGGTATTGTTCCCTGCAGCAGTGAAGTATTCGGAAGACTCACGGCTATTCCGGGAAGAGCTGGAAGCTTCCTGCTGGTAGAAGAATTAATTCTTCATTTTCTGCCAAAAGTATTCAATAAATATCGGGTGAGTGCAAAGTCTCTGATTCGGATAACCAGAAATGCTGATATTGATGCAGATAGTATCTTTGATGAAGATCTGGATTATCGGGAGCATATGGCGGAGGTTGTAAAACTCAGAAGAAGACTTTGTCCCGTAAGGCTGGAATTGAGCAGGGAGCTGGATCATAAGATGACGGCTAAGCTGTGTGAACACCTGTTATTAAAAAAAGAGCAGGTATTTGTGTCCCAATCACCAATAGATCTTTCTTTTGTATTCCAGATTCAGGATCAGCTTAGAATGAAAAGCGAATTGTTTTTTGAAAAAAGAATCCCTCAAAAATCACCTGCTGTAGATGAAAAAAGACCGGTCATCGATCAGATACTGGAGCATGACATGTTACTGTCTTATCCATACGAGAGCATCAGACCATTTATTATGATGCTGAATCAGGCAGCGGAGGACCCTTATGTTGTATCAATAAAAATGACTCTTTACCGCCTGGCTAAGCATAGTGAAGTCATTGGAGCCCTGGTAGAAGCCGCGGAAAACGGTAAGCAGGTAGATGTCCTGGTAGAGTTAAAAGCCAGGTTTGATGAGGAAAATAACATAGAGTGGTCCAGAAGGCTGGAAGAGGCCGGATGCCATGTCATCTATGGCGTGGACGGGCTAAAGGTACATTCCAAACTTTGTCTGATTACCAGGAAAAGAGAAGGACAGATTGAATATATTACACAGGTGGGAACTGGAAACTATAATGAAAAGACAGCCCGCCTCTATACGGATTTATCCCTGATGACTGCGGATAACAGAATAGGTATAGAGGCAGCCGGTGTCTTCCAGGCACTAGCTATGGGAGAAGTAGTGGAATCAGCAGAACATCTTCTGATAGCCCCCAAATGCCTGCAAAACAAAGTACTGGAAATGATGGATGAAGAAATCCGTGCAGCAAAAAATAACGAACAGGCATATATCGGGCTAAAATTAAATTCCCTTACAGATAAGAAAATTATTGATAAACTAATAGAGGCATCAAGGGCCGGAGTAAAGATAGAGATGATTGTACGGGGAATCTGCTGCCTGCGTTCCCGTATTCCGGGGCAGACAGATCAGATAAAGATAATCAGCATCGTTGGCAGATACCTGGAGCATTCCAGAATCTATATTTTTGGTGACAGGGAAAGAGCAAAAATATATATAGCATCAGCTGATTTTATGACCAGGAATACACTGCGCAGAGTGGAAGTAGCAGTACCAATTTATGATACCCATCTAAAAGTGAGAATACATGAAATGTTTATTACAATGCTAAATGATAATGTAAAAGCAAGAGAGCAAATGGAAGATGGTTCCTATCAGAAAGTGGCAGCATCAGAAGTAGCGCTGGATTCCCAGAAGCTGTTTTATCAGGTTGCTTACCAGCATACAAATAAGCAGTAAAATGCCGGAGGACCACGAAATTAAAAGTGTTGTGGTCCTCCATTAGAAATAAATTAAAAAAATTCAAATTAAGTATTGACAAATCTTAGAAATCATTGTAGAATTATCTACGTTGCTGAACGGAACAAATACAGAAAAGCAAACAACAGGAACAGCAGTCTTTAAGCCCAGATAGCTCAGTCGGTAGAGCAGAGGACTGAAAATCCTCGTGTCGCTGGTTCGATTCCGGCTCTGGGCATTGCGAAAGCAAAAGCAACACACAATTTCATATGCGGGTGTAGTTCAATGGTAGAACACTAGCCTTCCAAGCTAGATACGTGGGTTCGATTCCCATCACCCGCTTTTCATCGAAAGATGATTATGCGCGAGTGGCTCAGTTGGTGGAGCGCGACCTTGCCAAGGTCGAGGCCGCGGGTTCGAGTCCCGTCTCGCGCTTTTGTTTTGCCCGTAAATACGGGCTTTTTTGATGTTTAAGATCATCCACACCAGGGTGATTTTTTTATTTGACTACTGTTTGACTACTACATGGATTTTTTTAATAAAAGATCTTCTAAGGTATCCGATGCAACAGAGTTTGATTCTTTTAGAGCATGTGTGTAAATATCCATTGTGGTACTTTTGCGCTTATGTCCTAACAGTGCGGATACTGTGCTTATGTCGGTTTTCTTACTAATCAGCAGTGTAGCGGTGGTGTGCCGCAGACAGTGCAGGTTTATGTCCGGAAGCTTATGTTCATCATCCACAGTCAGATTGTACTTTCTCACAACGCTTTTAAATGCGTGTGTAGGAGTACTGGGGTTCATCTGCCTGCCGTCCCACCTTGTAAATACAAAATTCCCGTCTCGGTTCCAAATTTCCCCCATCTTAATAATTAGCATATTTTGTTGTGCTCTCCATTTCTTTAAGGATTCCATAACCGGAAGTGGTAATACCACATCCCTTTCCGAGTCTTTCGTTTTTGGCTTTTTTGTAATCATCTTCCCTTTTACCATGGCGGAAGAGGTTGGAACGTGAATAGTGTTTTTAGAAAAATCTATATCATCCCAGGTAAGGGCTATTAATTCCCCGCGCCGGAAGCCGCCGAACAATGCCATTTGAAAGAATACTTTTAATGACATGGACATTTGATGGCTCTGCATATAGTCCTTAACGTTGTATTTTCGCCCTGTATCATCGATTCTACCGTGTGCCTTATAAACACTCGTATAGGACATTTCAAGCGCCTGTAAGAAGCGTTCAGCCTGTTCCGCATTGAAGTGTTTAACTTTGTTGTCCACTACTTTATCTTGCGCCGGCTGCGACACGGTAACTTTGCGGCAGGGATTGGAGTCTATAACACCCCATCTTACGGCAGTACTTAATACAGAACTTATTACAGTGTTTATTTTTTGTACACTTCCCAGGCTCAAGCCGCCGGGTTTTCCGTCGGATCTACTACCGTCTTTAAACAGCTTATTATAAAAGGTCTGTAATGTCATAGGTGTAATCTTTGCCATTTTAAGATGACCGATAGCAGGGAGGATATGACGTTTTAAACGATCCTCATAAACTTCCTGTGTAGTCAGCTCTAATTTTTGTTTTGCATAGTCTTCCCACCACTTTTCGGAAAAGTCTTTAAATGTAATTTTTTCACCGTCATAATATTTGCCGGATTTTACTTTTTGCTCAAACTCCATCACAAATACGTCCAGTGCCTTTTCTTGCTTTTTAGGAGTCAGCGACATGTCCATCCTGTAAGTAGTAGTTTCAATAATTTTTTTCCCGGCACAGTCATAGCCATTGCTGACGGTGATCTGATATGTGTTACCTCTTTTTCTTACGCTTGCCATTAAATATCATCCTTTCTCTTAAAAAAGGGTATAAAAAATACACCCTATGAAATTTTAAGGATGTATGTTATAATCTAAGTGACTAATTTAAATTAATCTACATCCATTTTGGTTGATAGGTTATCTAAAACTGTTCGGTACTCCAATACCGGGCAGTTTTTGTTTTCTGTAGTCATTTGTAATCGTAAATTTAAGTAAAAATCACTCTCAAACCCGCATGGTTACTACATTCTTTAGCACTTTAACGTCACACAGTTATTAATATATATATAAATTTCTTATTATATAATAATATAAAAAATTTTTTATAGTTAAAAACATAAAAGATGTTGAGAAAACCTGTAGTACTCGTGGTAACCCTCATAAACACTGGAAAGTAAGCGTAGTAAACCCGTGGTAATTGCGTGGTAAAGTGTAGTAAATTAGTTAAAGATTAAGTAATTGCTTCTTTTTTGCTTCAAATTCTTCCAATGTAATAGCGCCAATATCTAAAAGATTTTTGAATTTTAATATTTCATCTGCTACCGACGAAGTGTTTTGCACCGGATCAGTAACATTTTCAGATTGCCTTACTATTAAATCTAATAGTGATATGATTCGTTCAGATGAACTTTTCATCAGACCATAGGTCATACTGGATTTTTTTGTTTCACTGGACAAAAGTTCTATAGTCATGTTCGAAATCCATTTGTTGTTTAATGAGATACGAATATGCATATCAGTGACAACCGGCTTAGTTTTCTTTTTTCCCGTTGTTCCACCTACTATAGCCCCAACAGCGCCAAACAATGCGCCCCCAACAACAGCGGAGCCGATCCCGCCCTTTGTAATGGTTTCTCCGTCTTCTACATATTCATAATCAATTAATTCATTAAAATGAAATACCTTATTACTGTTCACAGCGTTTTTTTTTGCCGATTTTGAAAAGTTTATTTTTAGTATCTATAAAAATATAAGGATCTTCTTTATTAGTGATCGTAAAAGTATTAAGAAGAATTTCATTGTCTTTGAGACTTTCTCTATATTGATGAAAATCATCAAATGAGTTAATGTTAATCCCAAAAGTTCCGCCAATACTTTTAGTACAGTCACGACATATTTTGCCGTCATTCACGTTTATGCTAAGTAAGCCTGTTTTACCGCCACATATGCCGCATGCTTCTTTTTTACCTAATAATCCCATAATATTATCTCCCATAATCTTTCATTCTTAATTCTATTAATTTCATCCCATAGCCCGTGATTCTTGATATTTGATCGACAGTGAATTCTTTATAATCTGACAGTTCGTCATCTGATATTAATAAATTTACGGCAAAACGATTTGCTTCTACTTCATTTTTGTTGGTGAGCATTAGTGTATGATGTTCTAAGAAGTAGCAGTTCTCTTTTGAGTGCATAATTGCGTGCCCCAGTTCATGCGCCATAACCAACCGCATAAAATACATATCTTCTAATTCAGAATTTATAAAGATACATTTATGCTTTTTTTGATATTTGTAATATCCGCTGATTTCACCTAAAGGAACTTTGAAAACCTCAATACCTAATGACCTGGCAATCTCAAAAGGGTTATTAGTCCCGTATTTTCTTATAAAGAAGGCTGTTAGACATTTTATGTCTTTTTTCAATTTATCCCCACCTACTTTTTTATCTTTTGTTTTTGTACGGATCGTATATTTCCTTATTTTTTACTTTTAGATGCCGAAGGCTCATTTCTATGGCGTCTTGTAACAAATCTAATGAGTCAGGATCTATTTCAGCACCATTATATCTCAATGGTCCATCTTCACCGGATCTTATTTTACCCATTATATTACTTAAATCTTTCGCAATGTCCTTCTCATCCTTAGCCGTTAATTCACGCCCGAGTAAGTAGTCAACCGATACGTCAAAATAATCAGCCACCTTAGAAAGCTTATCCGTATTAGGTGATGAGTTTTTCCATCGGCTAATAGTTCCGTTCCCTAACCCCAGTTCACTTTCTAAATTGGGGAGACTCATATCACGCTGATTTGCTAGTGTTCTAATCCTATCTACTAGAGTCATTTCAGTACCCCTTTCAAAAAAAATAAAATACATGAAAAAAATCATGCAAAAGGTATTGACAACTAGAAAAAAATCATGTAATATGTGTTTATACCAAAGAACACATGAAAAAAATCTACTAAAGCAAACAAGTGTGCGAAACTTGCTGCTATGGTACATGATAATTTGCTGTTACCTTTATGCATATATAATAGATTATTTTCTAGTGTTTGTCAATACTATATTATAAATTTTCTAGTGAAAAGAGGTGAAAAATGTGCTTTTTAAAAGAATTGTAGAGTTATGTAATAGCGAACGTATCACAATTGCCGAATTAGAACGTAATCTTCACTTTGGAAATGGAACGATCCGAAATTGGGAATCAAAAAATCCATCACTTGAAAAAGTGAAAGAGGTGGCGGAATACTTCGGTGTAAGTATTGATTTCCTGGTATCGGAGTTAAAGATTCCGTCGAAGGAGAGTAGGAATTTGGCTTACAAGTTAGATGAATACTCAGATAAACAAAAATCTTTGATCAAATGCTATATGTCATTGATCGAACATGACGAAGTGGAGGTGTAGGGATGAATGAGCGCGATAAAGAATTAGAAAAGAAGATAAAAAAGTTTGACAGGGCGGTACTACATTACTTATTTACTATAGTTTTCAGTATGCTGACCGCCATTTTAACCACACTGGCATTAACCGGGAAACTGTAAAGAGATCCAAAAAGTGATTAATGAAGTGAAAAAGGCTACTACAACCGGAACGAAGAAGGATTTGAATAAAAAAGATTTCATTTTATCCCAGGTGTACTGATAAGGATGTATTCCTAAATGTGTCAAGGTGAAAATACCATGATTCCCAAATTCAAGGTATTCGGTACGGCATAATTCTTTAAGGATAGTAATCATTTCAACTTTTAAATCAGAACAATCACAGACCCTGGATAAATCATTGTGCACACGAATTAAACCATTCTGGTAATGTAATTTAATCGGTTCATTATTTGATAATTTTCTTATACGTTTTAATATTTTCTTACACTGGAATGTCAAAATAAACACCGCCCTTACACTTTAATAATTCAATTATATCATAGAAAAAAGGAGGAATCAAAGATATGAACGAAATTAAGATTTTTGAAAATGCTGAGTTCGGGCAGATACGAACAGTTGAGATTGACGGCGAGCCATGGTTAGTCGGTAAAGATGTAGCAGAAGCACTGGGGTATTCAAATCCACAAAAGGCAGTTAGGGATCATGTTGACACCGAAGATAGAGGGGTGAACGAAATGGTCACCCCTGGAGGAAAGCAAAATTTAACAATAATTAACGAGTCCGGAATGTATGCTTTGATATTTGGTAGTAAGCTGCCGGAAGCGAAGAAGTTCAAACACTGGGTAACAAGTGAAGTTCTTCCTTCTATAAGAAAGACGGGCGGTTACACAATGGGGAATCAGGAAGAAGATAAAAACATTTATTTAGAAGCCGCCCGGATCATGGGGAACATTCCAAGCTCACGACGATATGTGGTTAACATTTTAAGACATATCGTACCGGACATTAATGACGGTGAATCATCCGAAAATAAAACATCGAGTAGCGGCTATACAAAACCGTGGGACGCTATAGGATTTTCAAGTTATTTGGATCGTATCCATATGTCTACATCGGAATTATCAGAACGTAGTGGTTTAGGTAGAAGCCAGATATCCGGCTATCGAAATGGATTTATCAGACCGGGAGAAGTTGCTCGGAAGAAAATAACGGATGCGCTGAACCTGCAAGAAGGTCATTTCAGCAGGGAATCAAGAAGGAGAAAATAATGGAAGAAAGTATTGTCGCATCTGAAAGAAGTTTATCCAAGGAAGATCTAAACTCACTAGTAGGGTACCTCATAACACGTATCGCAGAAGGTATGAGCGATGACGGAACAGATTATGTTGTAATGGATCTTTATAACATCGAAACAAAATTAACAATGGTTTTAGCGCTTGACGAAAATGGAGAAATTCATTTGTCAGAACCTAGGGGAAGGTGGTAAATAATGCAAGAATTAATCAGACGCGGTGACATCTACTGGGTGGAAGCGTTACTATTGACAATTATCACATTTTTGTTACTGCCGGATGTGAGTTTAAGTAATATGCAGGCAGTATGTGCAATATTAGGGATATATACTGCATGGTTATGCTTTGCGGATTATATAAAATCAAAATTGAAAAGGAGATTAAAGTATGAAGAAAAAAAAGATTATCAAAAGTTTGAAACGGATTCAGAAATTCTGTAATGGTAAATCCTGTGATACGTGTCCTATAAACGATGATAGACTCACCTGTCCCGGCTGTATGTTTAGGAGTCGTACACCAAACGACTGGAGAATAAACGATATTGCAGAAAGATTTTCGAAAAAGGAGGAATAAAAATGGGTACGATAAGGAGCCAATTACTGCCGCCGAAGAAAGCCGCAGTATATACGAAACAATATGGCGTCTCGGAAACTGCTATTAGAAACATGCTTAAAAAGCAGGAGATACCGGATGTAATATATACAGGCACAAAAGCCCTAATAAACATGGGGAAGTTGTTTGACTGCCTGGGGATAGTGGAGGAAAAATAATGAAATTAGCATTTACTTTAGCAGAAAGACGCATTTTAGATCATTTGGGAACAATGTTTAACACGGCAAAGCTAAACGTTGAAATGGACGGAAGAGAAGCCGTTATAACAGACAGCAACGGGGATGTATTCCATGCGGTTTACAGTAAGGATATGGACGTCGTATATTTAAAAACCCCCATCTAAGCGGCAACTTAGAAAGGGGAACAACTAACAAAAGTATTGTAACATTTATGTTCCAATATTTCAAGTGAGGTGATGTAAATGACAGAGATAAATCTATACGATCATCAGCGACAGGCGTTAAGTGAAACAGAAAAAAGAAATCGTGTAGCATATTATCTTGATATGTAATGGGACTCGGGAAAACCTTTGTAGGATCTGAAAAAATGTGGCAATTGGATTCAGACGTCAACCTTGTCATTTGTCAGAAATCTAAAGTGGATGACTGGATTAAGCATTTTCAGGATTGCTATTCTTCCTGTATGAACGTTTGGGATCTAACAAATCCCCGGCAATTTGACAACTGGGAAGTAGTAACGAAGCGCCCCCCAGGAGAAAAAATGAATATAGGAGTAATTAACTACGAATTAGCGTTCAGACGTCCGTCATTAGCCAAATTAAGCAATTTTACACTGATGCTTGATGAAAGTTCCATGATACAAAATGAACAGGCTAAACGGTCAAAATTTATCCTTAGGTTGCAACCTGAGAATGTTATTTTGCTAAGTGGTACCCCAACATCCGGCAAGTACGAAAAACTGTATTCACAGATCAAATTGTTGGGATGGGAGATATCAAAAGATGCTTTCTGGAATACCTACATTAAAACCATAGATATGGATTACGGCTGTGGATTTCCGATAAAAAAGGTTGTCGGATACAAAAATGTGGATCAACTTAAACGAAATCTGGCGGACCATGGCGCAGTGTTTATGAAAACAGACGACGTCTTTGACCTACCGGAACAGATAGAGCAGACGGTCAACGTCCCGATGTCCAAAGAATATAAGACTTTCCAGGTCAATTCTTATATAAATGTGGACGGCACAGATCTGGTAGGTGACACCAGTCTCACAAAAATGCTGTATGAGCGTATGTTGTGTGGTCATTACAGTAAGGAAAAACTGCAAGCATACCGGGATTTATTAGAGTCTACCAGGGACAGATTAATTGTGTTCTACAACTTTGATGCAGAACTTGATGCCCTGGTAAAGATAACCCGGGAGTATACGAAACATATTTCTGTGGTAAATGGTAAGAAAAAAGACCTGTCTTCATATGAGAAATATGACGACTCTGTGACCTTTATACAGTATCAAGCGGGGGCTATGGGACTTAATTTGCAGAAAGCAAATAAGATCATTTATTTTACCCTTACACAATGGTGTGAGTTGTTTATGCAGAGCAAGAAGCGTACCCACAGGATCGGACAGAGGAACACTTGCTTCTATTATTATTTAATATGCAGCCGGAGTGTGGAGGAGAAAATTTATAAGGCACTCTCTAAGGGAGTGGATTACACAATGGCGCTTTATGAAAAGGAGGATGACAAATGAATGATTTGACTAGACGTTTAAAGGAATTACGGGAAGAAAAGGGACTTACGCAGGAAGATATTGCGGATATGTTGGACGTAACCCGGAACACTTATGCCGGGTATGAGATGGGGAGGTTTATCCCGAATGCGTGGCAAGTAGCCCAATTGGCGTCTCATTATGGGGTAACAACGGATTATTTACTGGCATTAACAGACAGTAAGCAGCCGTATGTTAAAACCCTGCCGAATATCCCGACTAAAGACTTATTAGAAGAAATTGACAGGAGGATTTCCACAAATGGCGCAAGAAAAGAATTATGAAAATAAGATTAAAAAGTTTTTAAAATCACAGGGTGCATGGTTTATAAAATATTGGGCGGGTGCCCCGTTCACAAAAGCAGGTATACCGGATATTTTAGCTTGCGTCGGTGGGTATTTTGTGGGAATAGAAGTAAAAGCCCAGGAAGGTGTTGTGTCAGAAATACAGAAATATAACATTAAACAGATCCGGAATGCGGGAGGTTTTGCGTTCGCATTGTATCCCAGTGGATATAATCAATTTCAAAAATTTGTTGAAGATCTAAAACAGGAAAAATTTAACCGGAATATACCGGAAATTTTAAAATAACAGGAGGATTTTAAGATGAAATATAAAGTAGGGGATAAAGTCAGAGTAATCGAAGATTTAGAATGGGATGATTCGAGATTCCCGACGGGTGCAGTTACAAAAGAAATGGCTGCTCTACGGGGGAAATGTGTAACGATAAAAGGTATCACATGCATCGGTAGATACGAAACAGTGGAAACTGACAACTGGTGTCCATGGACAGAAGAAATGTTTTCCGGAATAGCAGACTTTACGTTGGATGATTTAGAGACGCGTATGGTTGTGGAAACCAGAAATGGAGACCGGTATCTGGTATTTAGAGACCAGAAAGAAATTCATGTGATGTGCTCAGACGGAAATTTTTACACAAAGTTTGTGGGCGGAAATTACGGGAACCACAATGCAGACATGCGATTTCCCGGAGATACCGATTTAGATGTAATGACGGTGTTCCCGAAAGTTGACACATTTGAAGAAGTAAAAACTGTTAACGATCCTATATGGGAGAGGAAAGAGCCGAAGAAAATGACTATAGCAGAGATCCAAAAACAATTAGGTCATGAAGTGGAGGTAATCGCGGATGTTAAACGATAAGATGATCAAAGAAATAAAGGAATCTCTGATTAAAACAGGGCGTGAAGGTATAGGAGATTTACTTGATTATATGGAGTATGATATTAAATTTTTCTCTTCTCCATGTTCCGGAGCACACCATCTGGCATGTGAGGGAGGTCTTGCGGAGCACAGCCTTAATGTGTTACATGCCGCACAGAAGATCAGTGTTCCACTGGTCGGCGGTAAAAATCTGACAAAAGAATTGCAGGATTCTATTGTAATTTCTGCCTTGTTACACGATTTAGGGAAATGCGGACAGTTTGGGAAACCGGGATATGTGCCAAATATTTTAAAGAGCGGCAAACCGTCAACCGACAAGCCGTATGAAGTAAATAAGGCACTCATAAGCGTCCCACATGAGGTCAGGAGCGTGGCAATTGCCACAATGTTCATTGACCTAACCGAAGAGGAACAGGCGGCTATTTTGTATCACAACGGCTTGTACGGGTGTTTCAAATATGAGATATCCGGGAAAGAAACACCATTGTATATGATCATTCATTGGGCGGATATGTGGGCGTCCCGGGTGACAGAAAAGGAGGAAAAAGATTGAAGAAAAAAGTATTGATTTTAGGTTTATTAACTGCCGTATTATTAACGGTTTCCGGCTGTGAACAGACGATGACAAAAAGCTATGGCGGAAGCATGACAATTGAATTGGAACCGGGTGTGAAGTTGGAAGAAATAACCTGGAAAGATTCTGATTTATGGTACCTCTGCCGCCCTATGCGGGATGATGAACTGCCGGAGACGCACACCTTTCAGGAAAATTCCACAATGGGAATTATGGAAGGAACTGTGACGATTATAGAAAAGGAGATTAAAAAATGAGTAAGTGGAAGCAAATTGAATCGGGTGATGTAATAAATCATTTAGCCAGAGGTAATAAGGTTAGATGCGTTGTGATAAGTGACAGTAGCGCCTTATACACGGGCGTTTATGAACTTAATGACAGAGCCGTAGGTGGTATATTGGAAATGATTCGAGAAGGTTTTAATTTATTTTTTGAAGAAGAGAAGGAGTTGAAAAAATAATGGGTGTAAGTGTATTAATTTTAGGTGTTTCCGGTACAGGAAAAAGTGCGAGCATGAGAAATTTTAAAGGGGATGATATTGCCCTGGTAAACGTAGCAGGAAAGCCGCTGCCGTTTAAAGGCAGATTTGATGATGTGTTATCCAGTGATGACTATAACAAGGCAAAGAACTTCATAAAAGATACGAAAAAACAATCAATTGTCGTCGATGACGCACAATATCTCATGGGGAATGAGTTCATGCGCAGGGCTACAGAAAAGGGATATGATAAATTCACAGAAATGGCACAAAATTTCTGGAAGTTATTAAATGTCATCAAAGATCTGCCGGACGAAAAAATTGTGTATTTGTTGGGGCACATTGAACTGGACGCAAACGGGACAGAGAAATTCAAAACAATGGGTAAAATGTTGGATGAAAAAATCAATGTGGAAGGTCTTTGCACCATCGTTCTTAAGACGAATGTTTCCGATGGTCAATTCACTTTCGTAACCCAGAATAACGGTCATGATACGGTAAAATCACCGTTCGGTATGTTTCCAACTTATGCTATTGACAATGATTTAAAATATGTCGATAACAAGATTAGGAATTATTATGAGTTAGGGAAATATGTATCTGACGATGAAATCGCAGAAGCAGATAAGCAGGCTGCAAAACCGGAAATTGAAAAGCCCGCAGCAGATGGAAAACGTCGCAGAGGAAGAAAGACGGAAGATGAAGCGGTTAAAGAAAAAACTTCCAGGAAAGAACCGGAAGAAGAATACAGCGGAGCAAAAGAAGCATTTGACAAGGCGAAGGAAGAACCAAAGCGCCGCAGTCGTAGATCCCGGGAAGAGGTTCAGGCGGAAAATACCGAAAAGGTTGTTAATTCCGGATTAGAAGAAGCGGGAGACGCCGAAGAGGTGGACTATAACAAAGTAGAAGACCCGAAGACAGAAACACCGCCACGCACCCGAAAGAGACGCGGTGCAGATCAGGAGCCAGAAGCAGAAGAAGAAACGACACCACGTCGTAGACGTCGCAGAGCAGAGTAGAAGGAGGATAAAAAGGATGAAATTTAATAATTTTGTAAAGGCAATTGGAAGTGAAGGTTTTATTTATAAGGACGAAGAGGGCGGGAAGTGGTTGTGCGGTCTGGGATGCGCTTTGAAGATTCCGGAAACTACAGGAAGTGTATGTAGTAGCAAAGAATTTGCTGCTCCCACATGGTTCAATGACATTGTATTTTCCGATCCGGACGATATGCACCCGGTGAAATTGGAAGAGGCTTATTTACCGGATGCGGACTCTAAGACATCCGAGGTACGCCGTGTTTTTGCACTTGATGGCAAATACAGAGTTAACATAAGCAATAAATCATTTAGTCTTATTGAAAAGCGGGACTTCACACAAAGTGTGGAATGTGAACTTCCTAACCGAGATGATGTAATGCTCGGAAGTACCGCACTGATGGTAGTTGATTCCATCAGTGAACCGGATGAACCGAATATTTTAGGTATCATTTTTAACATAGCAGACTAATAAATCAATTGAAAAATAGGAGGATAAGAACATGGATTTTAGCAAATATGACAAAGAGATTGATATTGAAAAGATGCAAAAAGAGATAGAAGAAGCTGAGAAAAACGGCGGTAATACCGAGTTGGAGAAAGGGACATATATTGTCCGGTTTGAAAAAATGGAGTTAGGAGAATCTAAAGCAGGTAAGCCGATGTTCAGAGCAATGGCAAGAATCCAGGAAGGTGATCATAAGAAACAATGTATTTTCGTAAACCGTGTAGTTTATGGTACTAAAAATGACGCGAACATGATTAATTCGGTCGTAGGATTTTTGAAAAAACTGGACTCAGAGGTGGAGCCAATCATTTTTCAGGGTTACAACGATTTTGCAGATCTCATAGAAGAAATTGCGGAAGATATAATGAAAAATATGGAGTATGAGATTGACTATGACCCGGAGGCATTCAATAACGTAACTATCAAAGATGCGTACCAAATTTAAATAAAATGTGCAGGGGTAACACCCTGCATGAATTTTAAGGAGGGTACCATGGTCGTATATGATTTTGAGGTGTTTAAGTATGACTGGCTTGTCGTTATAGCGGATACCTGGGAGCATGAAGTGCATGTAGTGGTCAATGATCCGGATAAGCTACAGAAAATATATGATCGGTATAAAAAACGCATATGGGTGGGGTACAACAGCCGGAATTATGACAAATATATTCTGCAAGCAATTCTTTGCGGATTTAATCCCAAAGAAATAAATGATTTTATTATTGTAGAAGAGCAAAAAGGTTGGGCGTTTAGTAGTGCACTTAGAAAGATCCCGCTTAGAAATTACGATGTTATCCCAAATCCACCTATCGGTTTAAAGACCATGGAGGGATTTATGGGGAATGACATTAAAGAAACAGATGTGCCGTTTGACATAGACCGGAAGCTTACGAAAGAAGAGATTGCGCAGACAATTAAATACTGCACACATGATGTTGGGCAGACAATGGAAGTATTTCTGCACCGTAAGGAAGAGTTTAACAGCCAGATGGCGCTTATAAACACTTTTAAGTTACCGCTTACATTCCTGGATAAGACGGAAGCACAGATCACCGCGGAAATACTGGAATGTAACTATTGCAAATGGACGGATGAATGGGATTTGTTTATGTTGGATACGATCCGGCTTGACAAATATAAATTTGTCGCTGACTGGTTCCTGGACCCTAAGAACCAAGCTTATAAGGATAAGGACGGTAAAAAAAATCAGTTAATCGTAGAAGTTTGCGGCGTACCACATACATTCGGGTGGGGCGGGTTACATGGGGCAAGAAAGAAGTATCATGCCCAAGGTCTGCTGCTGCATGTAGACGTAACAAGTTACTATCCATCCCTGTTAATTCTTTATAAATTAATGAGCCGGGCAAGTAAAAACCCCGGTAAATATGAAGAAATATACAATCAGCGTGTGGCACTTAAGCGACAGGGGAAAAAGAAAGAGCAGGCACCATACAAAAAAGTTCTTAATGCTGCATCCGGCGCTATGAAAGATAAGTATAATAAACTTTTTGATCCGCGAAATAACAACCTTATGTGCGTCAATGGACAATTAATGCTGTTAGATTTGTTAGAACGCTTAGAGGGGCATTGTACGCTCATACAGAGTAATACAGATGGGCTTATTATTGAAATACCTGACACAGATCAGGCATTCGACATGATCGATGATATTTGTTTCGAGTGGGAACAAAGAACCGGAATGGGATTAGGTCTGGACGTCATCCGGGAGATTTACCAGAAGGATGTAAACAACTACCTGTGGGTAGATGAAAACGGAGGACTTGAAAGAATCGGGGCATATGTAAAGGAATTAAGCCCGATTGATAATGACCTGCCAGTCGTAAATGAAGCCCTGGTGAATTACATGGTAAATGGTATCCCGGTAGAAGATACGATAATGAAATGTGACGAGTTAATCCAGTTCCAAAAACTGGTTAAACTTTCTTATAAGTATGAGCACGTTCAGCATAATGGCAAAAAATATACTTACAAGTGTTACCGGGTGTTTGCTTCTAAGAGAGCGGATGACGGTAAGATTTATAAATGCCGGGATGGTTGTAACCCGGCAAAGTTTGGAGGTACCGCAGATCATTGTTTTATAAACAACGATGATATTAAAGGCTTGCGTGTGCCGCGGAAACTTGATAAACAATGGTATATAAATCTGGCGAATGAAAGGCTGTGCCAGTTCGGGGCGTTGGGGGTGAAACAATGACAAATAATGAAGCGGCTTTGATCTTAATGAGGGCGGAAACAATTGTATTTGGTGTACCGGAAGTAGAGTATATCAAAGCAGTAGAAACGGCAATAGATATACTTAAGCGGGAAGAATATAACCCGCCGATCCCACGGGCACAATATGAAGCCCTGGCAAAGTTAGAATAATGGAGGTGATGCAGGTATGTACAAGGACAGAAGAGGGATATATTACAATAATTTTATAGATAGAATTCTGGGAATTGCTTCACCGAGTCTCAATTTACTATATGGAGGGATGGGAGCAGTTCGGGAAAGGGCACTTGAAAGAAACTTTAAAAATGCAGAACGGGTAGAGAAGTGGGAAGTTCGCGCCATGCGCCGCAATGGAAAGTCTTATATAACAGTGTCTAAAAAATCAGGGTAATGGAGGATAACATGAGTAACGAACAATGGAAAGAAAGTGGTAATTGTAATATGTGTCGTAGAAAGAATTATTGTAAGAATAAATGCAAGGCACATAATGTCAGAACAGATCATGAACTTAAAATCGCAGTAACTAAGGCATTATTTGGACAGAAATATTAAAATATGGTCAACTGATAAAAATTGAATGATGATTATTAGGTAGGAGGTTAAGGTTATGGCAATAAAGAATACACTGACGGATCTGAATAATCACTTGTTTGCTGAAATGGAACGCTTGAACGATGAGGATTTGAAAGGTGATGAACTGGACAAGGAAATAGAAAGGGCTAAGGCAATCACCTGTGTAGCATCGCAAATTATTGCAAATGGTTCTTTGGCATTGAGGGCGGAGCAGTTTAAAAGTGATGTGATTTCCGCAACAGAAGCACGTGTTCCGGCTTTTTTGGAGGCGAGAAATGATTGAGAAGAGAATACAAGGATGACGAGATAGCTTTTCTAAAGGAAATTTCGCCAGGGAAATCGTACAACGAAATTGCAGATGCATTTAATGCTCGTTTTAAGGATAGAGATTATGTACTACCTCGTCAGGTAAGAGATGCTATGAAGTATCGGAAGATTCCATACAGTGGTAAGACTGGAAGGTTTCAACCCGGAGTGGCTACGCGCCATGTGCCAGTTGGATCGGTTATTATGTCACAGTTTGGGAAACGAAAAAACGGGGAACGGTACACATATGAAATGGTAAAGGTGGAAGAGCCGAATGTTTGGAAGAAGAAAAGCCTGTTAGTATGGGAAAAGCATTACGGATCACTCCCGGATGGGAAGATAATTATATTTTTGGACGGCAATACACTGAACTCAGATATTGAAAATCTTTATGCAGTAAGTCGGGGAGTACATTTTCGACTTAATAAATATAGAGTAATAAAGCCGAATCGGGAATATATGTTGACCGCCATAAGGATAGCTGAAATCGAAGATGCGATAGAGAGTATTAAGAAGAAAAACAGGAATTGAAATTCGAGAGAAAGAAACTTAAAACCATAGAAATGAAAGTTAGGAGGTTAAAGAGTATGTCAGAAGAATGTAAAGAAAAATTTCCGCGTTCCATTCTACGTATATGTGATGCAGAAATAGCGGCAGAAAATGAGAAATTAAAGCAAGAGATTTATAAACTAAATGAAGAATTGCAAATTGCGAGATCCACTAAGAAAGATTTAGAGGAGTTAGTTATCAAATTAAATATGCGTATGTATTTAAATTATTAGAATTTAACAACTAAAAATCGAAAGGAGTAAGAGGTTTGGTCGACCAATAAAATGCGTTTTACTCCATTAAAGAATGAAGATATTAAGTTGCGGCGCAGGAATGCAAAGTACAGCATTAGCCTTGATGGCTTGCGAAAATGTTAAAGATCCAGGAAAACACCCGTTGGTACCTATCTATGATCTCATAGTATTTTGCGATCTGGGGAAGGAACCGCCCTGGGTATTACATCAGGTGGATTTTATCAGGGCAGCTTGCCAAGTTGCGGGAATTAGATTTGAAATAATAGAATCTCCACTATATCAGGATTATCTAAATAATTTTGGTAATACCAGGGTAGTGTCAATTCCTTTCTGGACTATTGGAGAGGACGGGAGAAAAGGCAAAATGATGCGTAACTGTACGATGGATTATAAAATCAACCTTATACAAAAATTTGTTCGTTGGGAAATACTCGGATATCGGAAAGGACAGCGGGCAAAAGCGGAAGATCTTAAAGCCCATGAAATGCACCTGGGTTTTTCTAAAGAGGAACAGCACAGATGCAGTGAAAACCCGCATAAGATGTTTGTAAACTGTTTCCCACTGGTAGAAATGGGGGTAGAACGTAAAGATAATTATGCTTACGTTCGGGATGTATGGGGATTGGAAACAAAGGCAAGTGCATGTACCTTTTGCCCGTTTCACAGGAACTATTTTTTCCAATATATAAAGAAAAACGATTCAGATCAGTATAACGATCTGATTGAATTTGACAATATGTTGGAACGGGAACAACCAAATACTAAGATTAAAAGTAAACTATATATATCGCGATCACGGAAACGGATTGCAGAGTTAGTTCCGGAAGAGTGCGAAGATGCAGAGTACTTTATGTACGGAGATGAAAAAATATGGAACGGATTTTAATTAACCAAATTTGAAATTTAGTGGAGGCGGCGATATGTTAGGAATTGTAAAAACAATTAAAGAAATAAATAATGCCAGATTAGGGAACATAGGACAGATCGAAGGGCGCAATGGTAGTCGACTTGGTATGACGCAGATACTTAACGCGCTTCGTGAATTTGGTGAATACGATGGATATAAAATAACTACACAAGAACATGAGTTTAATATATTGATTGATAATGGTCAATGCTGTTGTGAAAACTGGGGATATTTTGCAAGTGAAGATGATTTTAGTCAATATATAGGAAAAGAGTTAAAAGAGGTTAATCTTACAGATACAGCTCTAAATAAAGAAAAAGCAGAAGAAAATGGCGCATATGGATATGAAGAGGGCGGTATACAATTTGTAGATTTTGTGTTTACAGATGGCGATGTATTGCAATTTGCAGTATATAACGAACATAACGGATATTATGGGCACGGAATTATATTTGCCAAGGATACAGAGATGTTACTGCAAGATACACTATAAAAAATTTAAATTTAAACTAGGAGGAATGAAAGTGAATATCAAACAAAAAATCGATTTTATGATTTCTTCCTTGGAAGTAGCCAAAGGGGAAATAGAGTATAGCGAGGAATATAAAAGAAAGTTATTAAGCGTGCAGGAGGGGGGATCGCCGGAATGGGAATTTTACCAAATAAACCGGAACCCAAATATTACATTAGCCCGGGAAAATCTTAAAACAGTAAGCCGCTATAGCAGCATTGTGGCAAAAGAGTTGCCAGAAATATTTGGGGAGGAAACAGTTGTGTGATTAGGAAAGAGTGGGTTTACGAGTTATTGGGCTCATTTGAACACGCTGTTAATAGAATTTTAAATTTAACTAAGAAAGGAGTATATAATGGGTGAATCAATGGCAAGTAGAGAGTTGGGTGATATATTGAGAAAGGGATTTGAGAAAGGTTTTAACATGAATTACGTTGAACCAACCGAGGAATTACTCAGGCTATCCGTAAAATTAGTTATGGACTATTGTAAAAATAAGCAAGCCTGTGCAGATTGTAAGTATCAGGGAGCAGACGGTATGTGTCTTTTAGAAAATCCATATCAATGGGAGATTGAAAAATGATAAGTTATCCATGTCAGGGGTGTGAGGACCGGGAAGTGGGATGTCATGGTATTTGTGCAAAGTATAAAAGTGTTTATGCACAGAATATGGAGATTCGGCGTAAACGGGATCTGACACAATTTACGGAGCGGATCGGGATAAAAGAAAGTCAGCGTAGGGCGAGGATAAGTCGGATCACATCGAATGTCATAAAATGCCACAAAAAGTGAGGGTAAGAAATGGACGAATTTTTTAAAGGGTACGTGCCGACAAAAAATAAAAAATGCTTAGTCCCCTTTAAAGGGATGACGTCGAAGCAATTACACACGTATGAGCAGGTTAAGGACCTGGAAGAGTACGCCGGGATTTTGGCAGAAGATGCCGTTCTGGTGGATCTGGACAATTACGAAGAGTCAGAAATATTAATGGATATCATAGACGAACTGCAAATTAACTGCCGGGTGTATGAAACGGATAAGGGAAAACACTTCCTATTTAAAAATAGCGGCATGGAGCGTTGCAAAACTAACAAATTAGTTGCAATAGGGTTGCACGTGGATATAAAAGTGGGGAAACTTGCAAGTTACTGTATCCGGAAATATAACGGACGGGAACGCGAAGTAATATACGACATCTTTGAAGATGAAGAGTATAGCAGCGTTCCCAGATGGCTGTATCCGATATGCACATCCATGGACTTTTTAGAAATGGAAGCGGGCGGCGGCAGGAATGATGCATTATTCCGGTACATTTTAACATTACAAGCCGCAGACTTTAGTGTGGAAGAAGCCAGAGAATGTATTCAGATCATTAATAAATATGTCCTTAAAGATCCGCTTCCTGCTGATGAACTGGAAGTGATCTTGCGGGATGAAGCATTTTCAAAGCCGATCTTCTTTAAGAAGAATACTTTTTTATTCAACGAATTTGCAACGTATTTAAAGAATAACAGGCACATAGTAAAGATAAACAACAACTTACACATATATAAAGACGGGATTTATGAAGAAGGATCGGAAAAAATAGAAGCTGCTATGATTGGATTAATCCCTACATTGGCAAGCCGGCAAAGAGTAGAGGTTTTAAAGTACTTAAGTGTAAGCATTACGGATAATATACGGGCGTCTTCCGCTAATTATATTGCTTTTAAAAATGGTGTTTATAATATTGTAGATGGCAGTTTCGGGGAATTTTCCGATCAGTATATTATTACAAACCGGATACCGCACAACTATGATCCGGATGCATACTCGGAAGTTTGCGACAAAACATTTTTAAGTCTGGCGTGCGGGGATAAAGAAATCAAAATGCTATTGGAAGAAATGATCGGTTATTGTTTTTACAGAAGTTGTTCGGAGTTAAGGAAATGCTTTATTCTAACCGGGGAAAAAAGAAACGGCAAAAGTACATTTCTAGAAGTTATAAATTACTTGCTAGGAGATGAAAACATCGCCGCGTTAGATGTTAAGGAACTGAATGACCGTTTTAAAACATCTGAATTAGTATCTAAGTTGGCGAATATCGGTGATGATATCTCAGATGATTTTATAACAAACCCTGCCGTATTTAAAAAACTGGTATCCGGTAACAGAGTTAACGTAGAGCGGAAAGGTCAAAACCCGTTTGATTTTAATAACTATGCAAAATTGCTATTTTCTTGTAATAGTATGCCGCACATAAAAGATAAAACAGGCGCAGTAAAAGATCGTATGATCTTAATACCGTTCGAAGCGACATTCGAACCTGGGAGTGAGGGATATGACCCGTTCATAAAGCACAAATTAATGCAGGAGGAAGTAATGAGCCATATCATTAATGTTGCACTGGCGGGATTAAAACGTATATTGCAGAACCGGGAATTTACGGAACCTGAAAAGTGTAAACAGTTGGTAGAAGAGTATAACGAGATGAATAATCCAATACTTATATTTTTTAATGAAATTGAAAAAAATGACGTGTTACGGCAACCTGTTGCGGATGTATATTATAAATACAATGAGTTTTGTAATGTGAACGGTTTAAAGGCAGTGGGTAGAATAGAATTTTCAAAAAGGGTAATGCAACATTTTAATGTAAAGTCGGAAAGTAGGCGAATTGGTTACAAATCGGTACGTATTTTCATTAAATAACTAATTTACCACACTTTACCACGCAATTACCACGGGTTTACTACGCTTACTTTCCAGTGTTTATGAGGGTTACTACGGGTACTACAGGTTTTCTCAACATCTTTTATGTTTTTAACTATAAAAAATTTTTTATATTATTATATAATAAGAAATTTATATATATATTAATAACTGTGTGACGTTAAAGCGATAAAGAATGTAGCAACCATGCGGGTTTGAGAGTGATTTTTACTTAAATTTACGATTACAAATTGACTACAGAAATGAGGTGGAAAACGGTTTTGACCGAGGAACATATTAAAAAAATTGTTGCGGAAACAGTATTACAAATAAAAAAACAGGATATGTACGGAGACTGGAAGACGCCTGCATATAAAGAAATGTCAGAAAGATTATTTACATTCTATAGAGAAAAATGTGTAAATGATCCGGAACTGAAAAAAGCTTTGCAGGATATAGCGCACGATGAATACTTTAAAATCATTCCATTATTCTACCGTGATAATGTCACTCTGGAAGCTATATCGGAAGATATGGACGTGGATGATTCTACAATTATACGTAATAAAAAGCGTCTAGCACTGCAACTGCATTTATCATGCGGTGAGGACGCATTAATATAGGGAATGACAGGCTTTTAGAGCGTGGTAGGTGAAATGTATACCTGTCACGCTTTCTTTGTGTATGAGCGTTTAAACGCTTTAGGGGATGTCAGGCGCAGTAGCGTGCATTAGCGCACTCTAAAAATGCATGGGAGGAATTGCTATACTTAGAACATCAATTAACGAATAAGGGGGAAATTGCATGGAAGCTTTACAGAATTACATTAAGCCGGAACTTTTAATACTGGTGCCGGTACTTTACATTTTAGGTGCGGCAGTCAAGAGATCGGAATTTAAAGATAAGTTCATTCCGTGGATTATCGGAGTAGCGGGTGTTATTTTATCCTGTATGTATGTTGGTGGTACCGAAGGGGTTACGGTCATCGGATTATTTACAGCAATTACACAGGGAATCTTATGTGCGGGTGCATCGGTATTTGTGAATCAGCTTTCTAAACAGCAACACAAGGCGGAATAAGTATGGATGCAGAAATCATAGTTGCTTTACTGGCTCTGGTAGGTACACTGGTTGGTAGTTTTGCCGGGATATGGAAAGCAAACCAGATGTCATCCTACCGGATACAGCAGTTAGAGAAGAAAGTGGAAAAACATAACAGTGTTGTGGAACGTACTGCAATTTTAGAAAGAGATATCAAGACGGTATGG
Source organism: Robinsoniella sp. KNHs210 (assembly GCF_000686105.1). Lineage (NCBI taxonomy): Bacteria > Bacillati > Bacillota > Clostridia > Lachnospirales > Lachnospiraceae > Robinsoniella > Robinsoniella sp. KNHs210. The sequence continues at coordinate 2,576,758 of NZ_JMLZ01000002.1, read as the reverse complement.
CGCAACATTGACGAAATCAAAGAAGATATTAAGGAGGTAGAAAAGTGACAGATAGAGAGAAAGTTGTAAGTATTGCAGCACAGCAGATCGGGAACGTGGGCGGTCAGAAATTCTGGTCATGGTATGGGTTTAGTTACCGGGTAGCGTGGTGTGCCTGTTTTGTAAGTTGGGTGTTAAGACAGGCGGGAGTGGAGAAAAGCGTTTGCTTTAATTACTGTTATTGTCCGACGGCAGTTAACTGGTTCAAAGCGCAAGGGATCTGGCAGGGAAGAAACTATAAACCGAGTCCGGGTGACATTATTATGTTTGACTGGGAGAACGACGGAGTATCTGACCATACCGGAATTGTGGAAAGATGTACTGGCGGAGTAGTTTATACAATAGAAGGGAACAGCGGGGATCAGTGCCGTAGAAAAAGTTATGCGGTAGGATCATCTGTAATTATGGGCTATGGTGTACCCAAATACAAAAACAATGCAACAGTTCCGCCGGATACTAATTTAAACACGTCAGATGTGTACATTGTAAAATCTGGCGATACCTTATCAAGTATTGCGAACAGATACGGAACAACCGTTAAATATCTGGTAGAACTTAACCGGATCAAAGACGCAAATGTAATTAATGTGGGGCAGACAATTAAACTTAAGGACGTTATCGACGTATCCGGATATCCGACGTTACGCAAAGGGAGTAAGGGGGATTATGTAAAGAAATTACAGCAAAACCTAATTGCCCGAAAGTACGGTCTTAAGAAAGCCGACGGAAAGTTCGGAGGAAATACGAACCGGGAAGTGCGTAATTTCCAGGAGATCCACAGGTTAGAAATTGACGGTATTGTGGGACCTGCTACATGGAAGGAATTAAGTAAGTAGGTTGTGCCTATGGAAGAACCTAAAATTAAACCACAGTTGCAATTGTTTGCAATTAATTACAGCGGTAAATGCGCCGGGAATGCAGAGCGTTCCGCCATCGAAGCAGGTTATAGCAAAAGCTATGCCAGGGGCAACGCTCACAAATTGGTTGCGCGTCAAGATGTGCAGGAATACATCAGATATTTAAACAGTAGAGAGAACCATGTGCGGGACATTATGGAACTGTTAGATATACAGGAGTTCTGGACAGAGTGTATAAAAAACAAAGGTTATCGGACGTCTGACCGGATAAGGGCGTCCGAACTATTAGCAAAAAGTAAAGGCGCATTCTTAAGTGAATGGTAAGGAGGTAATAAATTGACATATGGATTTGATGATAATAAACATAAGGTAGAAGTGTTTCCAAAGTCACAATATTTTTTTACACCAAAATATACAATAAATGTACCGAGTAACGGTAGAAATATACGTCAGGAGATCCCTTTACCACTAGGATGGTCATACTTCAACAGCTTTGTATTAGCGGCAAGTGCCATGTTTAATTATAAGCCAGGGATAACAAAAGTCCCCATTTATTTAGATCTGCATGCAGATGCAAAAGAAGACAACTCAGCAAGTGCCGGGTATTTGTTTTCACATTCTATAACATGGGGAGTGAGTAGTCTTATCTTTTCGTGTGATATCTTAGGCTCAGGAGACAGCGGGAAGACTTGTGAGTTTGACACTATACAAATTAGATTGTTAGTATTAGGTGAATCTTAATGTACACACTACAGAACTTCTATAAGAGTAAGAAGTGGGAAGCACTGCTGCCGATCCTAAAAGCACAGCGGCTCAATGCAGAGGGACAGCTTCTATGTGCCTATTGTGGTAAGCCTATTGTAAGGGCTTATGACTGTATAGGTCATCATGTGGAGCAGCTCACTGAGAGCAATGTCAATGATGTTACGGTTAGTCTTAACCCAGACAATATACTGTTCGTGCATCACAGATGCCATAACAAGATACACAATAAGTTAGGCGGGTATGAACGCAGAGTGTATGTAGTGTGGGGCGCGCCGCTAAGTGGTAAGACCACCTGGGTTAAGGAGAACATGAACGAAGGTGACTTGATCGTAGACATTGATTCAATATGGCAATGCATTAGTGGTATGGATAGGTATATAAAGCCTGCCAGAATAAAAAGAAATGTATTCCTTGTGAGGGATGCACTTATCGATCAGGTTAAACACCGGACTGGTAAATGGACAAATGCTTATGTCATCGGGGGTTATCCTCTTATATCAGAGCGGGAAAGACTTGTGTATATGTTGGGCGCACAGGATATCTTCATAGATGTTCCGAAAGAAGAATGTTTGTTACGACTCAATCATTCGAATGACCGGGACAAAAAAGAATGGGAGAGATTTATTCTCGAATGGTTTGACCGCTATACGCCCCCTACTCCTTAAAATTTTTTAGTCAGCGGGGGACTGTTAGGGAGTGCTAAATTGCCGCAGAAAATGAAAAATTGAGATTTTTAAGATTTGAAAATTTGATGAAAAAGGAAAGGGGAAGATAAAGTGAAAAATACTTTAATCTTAGATATAGACCGCGGCGGTATTTGTGACTGCATTGCCACTGTACATGATAAGACAAACACACTTTTTGTGGAAGCACATTCCCCTACCTACGATTCTTTAACATTCAATATTCTTGATGGCGGATATAGTAAGAACCTATCGTATGTGAAAAAGGGCGATAGCTTCCTTGTCGAGATCCCAAAAGAATGTTTTATAGATCACCTGCAGTTTACCCTTAATATTGGTGGTGCAGGAAGTGTTATAACATTGTATTTCTTATGTAATCAGGTTCAGGATGTCGGAAATCTTCTAATTAAGCAGCAGACCGAAAAAGGTTACATTTTAAGGTCATTTATAAAGAATACAACCGGAGTACCGATTGCCACGCGGGATAGTTTAGGTGTTGTAAAGATCGGGAATGGATTGGACATTGAGGGCGACGGTAATCTATCAAGCAAAGGCGGGGAAATAGAAAGTATGACACAAGAAGATATTGACCGGATTTTAATATAGGAGGGAAAAGGAATGGCAAAATATTTAGAGGAAAATGGTCTTGCTTCGGTTTGGAGCAAAATTAAATCCTTAGTAAACTCACATATAAATAACAGAAATAACCCACACCAGTTAACCAAAAGCCAAATTGGATTGAACAACGTAGATAATACCAGTGATTTAAACAAACCAATTTCTACAGCAACACAAAATGCATTAGATGGTAAATTTAAATTTTCGAAGGGTGAGGTTGGAGATGATGATTTAGATACACTTTATAATCAAGGAAAATTTGGTATTTATATAACATCATCAGGGGTTGAGAATGGTCCGGTATCAGGGCACCCCGTGACGGTGTTGGTGTGTATTGCCAATTATAAAAGTACGCAGTTATGTATAGATGATAACAAGTTTTATATAAGATCCCGCGGAGTTAGTGCAACCACATGGGACGCATGGAAACCTGTTGAACATTTTACAACGGAAGAAAAGACAAAGTTGTCAGGAATTGCGGCAAACGCAAATAATTATGTGCATCCATCCACCCACCCGGCGACTATGATCACCCAGGATGCTACACACAGATTTGCTACAGATACTGAAAAAAATACATGGAATAGCAAAGCCAGTACAGCGGTGGCTACGACAACAGCAAACGGTTTAATGGCGGCGGCAGATAAGACAAAGCTTAACGGTATTGCGACTGGCGCAACAAAAGTAATAGTAGAGCAAAGTTTGGTAAATCAGTCCTCCAACCCATTGGCGGGAAAAGTAGTCCAGGAAATGATTGCGAATGTCATGGATGGTGTATCCGAATTAGGAAATCAGTTGGACGGAAAAGTGGATAAGGTTACGGGAAAAGGACTATCCACTAATGACTATACCACTACCGAAAAAAATAAATTAGCAGCATTCGGGGCAGCCAGTACATATGCTCTGAAAGCAGATATAGCAGGAATGTACAAATATAAAGGTTCTGTAGCAGATGCAACAAAACTACCCACTACAGGGCAGGTAACAGGAGATGTCTACAACATCGTAGCGGCGTCGGTATACGGTGGACCAGGTGCAAATGTTGCATGGGACGGTACAAGATGGGATAGCTTGGGAGAAATTTTTCAGATCACATCCATGACTGCAAGCGATATTGACGCAATTTGCGTATAGGATGGTGACGGCTTATGGCAAAATATTTAGATAATACAAACTTACCGACATTATGGACTAAAGTTAAAAATTATGTAAGTAGTAGTGTGGCATCCAATGTAAATGGGTGGGCGTATTGCGGAACTGGCAGTACAACAGCGGCAAAAACAGTATCAATATCAGGGATAAAAACGTTGATTACTGGTACCGTGATAACGGTAAGATTCGGGTACGCAATAGACACTGCAAATAGCACATTAAATGTATCGTCTACCGGAGCAAAACCAATTTACTATAATAATAAACCGTTGTGCATCGGAGCAATTCAAGCGGATGACATTGTGAGTTTCGTATATTACAGCAGCCGGTGGCAGGTAATTGGTTCCTTAAATCAGGCAGGTGTTGCTACAGATTATTTTAACTCGCTTGACTTTAATAAGTATACGGTAGCAGGGCGTTATATAATTCACCGGAGCGGAACAGAGACAATGTTAAACGGTCCGGGATCGAATTTAACCGGATGGCTTGATGTCATGGTCAATCAAGACGTAATAACACAGACGATGACTGACTTTAATGGGAGACTTATTAATGTAAGAGGTTTTTATAAGTCCTGGGGTAAATGGGTTACGTATTCAGGCGCAGGTTCTCCGACAGTTGGTAGCGCGTTGAACTTCAAATCTGGTACCGCCGGAATATCCAGAAATCTAAGTACACAACAGATGATCGGCAATAGATGTTTTGCGGATATTAGCTTTCAGACAAATGCGGCAATTACGGCATATACAAGAATGTATTTTACGGGCTATTATACCCCCATCACAGATAATGATACTAGATTGTTAGTATACGATACAGGCATTCAGTTTCAGGTAAGTTGTTCGGTGTATAATAATGCTTTCTATATTATACCTACATTAAACATAAGCCCTGGATGGCATAGGTTTCAATTCTCATATCAAACAACTGGTGAAATACACGCATAAGGGGGATTTATGACCAGAAAAGAACAATTACTTAAATTGGTAGAAGATAAGCAGGAAATAGTTATTGAACTGGTGGAAGACATTGTTTTCCTGGAAAATCAACTTGATAATCTTAAAAAGTACCCTTTCATTCGTATTAATCCGGACAATCCGGAATTACAGAAAGCCACACCTGCTGCCAAACAGTACAAAGAACTTTTACAACAGTATTCGAACTGTATAAAACTGTTCGGTACATTCTGTAAAGATGGTGGAAGTGACCAGGATAGTCCACTTAGAGAATGGTTCCGGAAAAGGAACGGTGAAGGGTAATGTTAATCCAGGAAAAGAAGATCTGGACGCCTGACAATTCAAGTTTATTACTGTATAAAGAAAAGTGTGAGTGCGGTATTTATGTGATCGGGCAAGATCTTGCGCTTGAATTGCAAAATCTGAATGATGATTTGCATGATGACAGGTATTTTTATGACACAGAAAAGGCACTTCTTAGAATGGACTTTATGGAGAATTGTATCAGGCTTACGAAAGACCCATTTTATAACAAACCAATGGTACTCATGGACTGGCAGAAAGCCCTGATTGAAACAATGTACAGCTTTAAAATGTCGGATACTTACCTGGAAAGATTTAAAAAGATCATGTTACTGATAGCGCGAAAGAATACAAAGTCAGAATTGTGTTCTGCTCTTGCAGACGCGGAGTTTGCAACCGGAAACCCCGGATCTGACATTGTGTGTTCTTCCAACGATGACAGTCAGGCGTCAATCACCTTTGATGCAATTGATTTAATGCGGAAACTGGTTGATCCGGATGATCTGGACTCAAAAAGAAATCAAAGATTCATTTTAAATAAAGTTACCAATACCAAGATCTTTAAAATGTCTGACCGTACCAGAAATAAAGAGGGGCGGAACATCAACTTCGCAATCGTGGACGAAACCCACGAGATGCAGGAGGATGTAATCGGCAAATCCATAGAGCAGTCGCAGTCCCTTAAAGAAAACCCGAAGTTTATAAACATTACGACAGAGGGGTTTGTGGTTGATGGATACCTGGACAATGAATTAATCAAAGCCCGCAAGATTATTTACGGTGAGGATGACAGCAGGGCAGCAGAGCGTTTTCTACCCTGGCTGTACACACAGGACAGTGAGCAGGAGGTATGGGAAGGAAACCGGGAAAACCGATATTGGATGAAAAGTAACCCAACACTCGGTATTGTAAAACGTTGGGACTATTTGGAGGAACAGATCGACGTTGCAAGGGATTCCAAACCTGACAGAATATTTGTTTTAAGCAAGGATTTTAATATAAAGCAGAACGGTGTTGCTTCCTGGCTTGATCTGGAAGATTACACATACAAAGCAGTGTTTGACCTGGAAGAGTTCAGGGGAAATATCTGCATCGGCGGAGTGGATTTATCGGAAACGACAGATTTATGCTGTGCAAAAATCCTGTTAATGAAACCGGGCGACCTTACAAAATACATCCATACGCATTACTGGATTCCCCGGGGGAAACTGGAAGAATCTGACGATAAAAGCGCAGGTGCGAAATACAAAGAGTGGGCGAAAGCCGGACTCATGACCATTACGGAGGGGAATGACATTGAATTGTCTTTAGTGGCAGACTGGTTTTACAAGCTGTATCTGGAATGGGATATAAGACTATGGAAATGTGGATATGATCAGCGATTCTCTAAAGAATTTTTAAACCGTATGGAGCATTACGGATGGACGAAGGGAGACGAAAGCATGATTCTGATTCTACAGAATGCGCAGACCTTAAGCAACGCTATGAAGCTTGTGGAAGCAGATCTAAAACACCAGTTTATAAATTATAACGAAAATGAGGTTGACCGTTGGTGCTTTAAGAATGCAGGTGTGAAAGTGGATGATTACGGGCAGTGTTTATGTGTGAAATCGGAATCGGCAAAGAGGATTGACGGGGCAGTGACCACAATTATTCTGTACGAAACGTTCCGGAGGAACCGGACAGAGTTTAGGCAGATCATAGAAAACAGAAATAAAAGAAAGGCGGTGAAAGACAATGGGGATATTTAGCAAGCTTTTTCGAAAGTCAAGTGCAAACTATAAATATGTAGACACAATGAATGGATTCGCACCGATATTCAGTCAGTTCGGGGAAGACGTTTACAAATCGGATGCTGTACAGCAGTCTGTAAACTGCATTGTGCAGGAAATGGGGAAATTAAGACCTTCGCACATTCGTGAAACTGGCATGGATAGCACTGTGGTAAACGGAGACATTCAGACAGTCCTAAACAACCCTAATCCGCTTATGACAACCAGTGATTTTTTAGAAAAAATTACATGGCAGTTGTTCTTTAATTACAATTCGTTCATTATCCCGACCTTTTACACATGGGTGGGAGAAGATGGAACACTCAGGCGCCGCTTTGACGGGCTGTATCCGGTTCAGCCGTCGTTTGTGGATTTCATAGAGGACGGTTCCGGGGAAATGTTTGTAAAATTACATTTTGCGAACAACTATGAAACCACAATCCGGTACTCGGATGTTATCCACATCCGGCATAAGTTCAGTGTTAATGAATTTATGGGCGGTAATGAATCCGGTCAGCCGGATAATGAAGCACTTCTAAAGACGTTGGATCTTAACGACACCATGTTGCAGGGCGTTGCAAAGGCAATGAAAGCAAGTTTTGCCGTCAATGCCGTAGTCAAATACGACACGTTGTTGGATGACGGTACCGTGGACGCAAACATAAAGGAACTGGAAAAGAAGTTAAGAAATAACGAAAGTGGAATTTTGGGACTGGACACAAAGGGCAGTTTCTCCCCGATTGACCGGAAGATCAAGCTTGTGGACTCTGACACATTAAAATTCATTGACGAAAAGATAATTAGAAATTATGGTGTTTCACTGCCAATTCTAACCGGAGATTATACACCCGCCCAATATGAAGCATTTTACCAAAAAACGTTGGAACCGTTGGTAATTAAAATGTCACAGGCATTTACAAAAGCACTGTTTACACAGAGAGAACGAAGTTTCGGAAATAAGATTAAATTTTTCCCGAAAGACCTGGTGTTTATGAGCACGAAAGAAACACTGGAAATGATCCGGTTACTGGGAGACAGCGGCGCATTGTTCGAGAACGAAAAGCGTGTGTTCCTGGGATTACCACCGTTACCGGAATTAGAGGGAATGCGGAAACAGTCTTTAAACTATGTGGATGTAAATATTGCAAATCAATATCAGATAGATCAGAAAAAGAAGGAGGGTGAAGAAGATGGCGGCGAAGAAGACAACGGAGAAGAAACCCCTAGAGAGTAGAGGTTATTTATTCGAGGTAAGAGCGGAAAACGATGATACCGGGACATATATAACCGGGCGCCCGATTGTTTATGAATCAAAAACCAATTTGGGTTGGTTCGATGAAATCATAGAGCGTGGAGCACTGGATCATACGGACTTGACAGACGTTCGGTTTCTGGTAAACCACGATACCAGTAAAATACCACTGGCAAGGAGCCGAAAGAACAATGTAAACAGTACCATGCAGTTGTCCGTCGATGAAAACGGGCTTGCTATCCGGGTAAATCTGGATATCGAAAATAATACAGAAGCAAAAAACCTGTATTCGGCAGTGATCCGGGGAGACATAACGGGAATGTCATTTATGTTCTCCATAGATACAGAAGAGTGGGAGAACCTGGAATCGGATCATCCCACAAGGAGGATAAGAAGTATTTCAAGCGTCATTGAAGTGTCGGCGGTTACTTTCCCGGCTTATGGCGATACAGAAATAAATGCACGCTGTAAAGAGACGTTGGAGAGCGCCAGACATGCGGTGGAGACTGCAAGGGAACAGCGGAGTGAAACGTCGGTGGAGACTGGCGAAGAATTGGAACTATTAAAATTAAAAACCAAAATTATAACAGGAGGATTTTAGAATGGGAAGAAAAAAAGTATTAGAGAAAAGAATGGCAAGATTGAAAAAGAAAAATGAAGATTTAAAAGCCAGGGCTTTAGCGTCCAATGATGCCGCAGAAGTAAGGGGTATCAATGAACAGTTGGGTGAACTGACGGAAGAGATCGAGGAAACACAGGAAGAAATTAACTGCTTGAGCGAAGACGATCCGGCAGGCGCAGGAGATGGCGGTCACGTTGTGGATGATCCATCACAGCGCAGTAATTTGCCCGCAGGGGCGACAAGAAGTTTCGTACCTATGGCTGCATACCGCCAGAATACAAACGGAGATCCTGCACAGACAGAGGAACGTCAGGAGCCGTTTTCATCTGTAGAATACCGTTCTGCATTTAAGAATTATGTTCAGACCGGTGCACCAATTACAGGGGATATTTTACAGCGTGCCGGAGGGGATGCAGGAACTACTGTTTCTACAGATTTAGGTGCCATTATCCCATCCACAATCATGAACGAATTTATCAAAGAAGTTTCTAAGGTCCGCGGCAAGATCTATGCAAAGGTTCGGAAACTTAATGTTCAGGGCGGTATTAAGTTCCCAATTTCCAAATTAAAAGCACAGTTTAAGTGGATCACAGAAACTACAGTTTCCGGTAAGCAGAAAGCCGGAGAAATCAAAGAGTTCATCGAATTTTCTTACAACATCGGAGAGATCAGGGTTGCACAGACCTTGCTTTCACAGGTTGTTTCCCTGGCAGTATTCGAACAGGAAATTGTCCGGATTATGACGGAAGCTTATGTAGAAATGATGGACAGCGTCATTATTTCCGGTACCGGATCAGGTCAGCCACTGGGGATCACAAAAGATTCCAGAGTTACAAATGTAGTAGAGATGACCGAAGAAGAATTTGCAGACTGGACAGCATGGAGAAAGAAACTGTTTGCAGTTGTTCCACTTGCTAAAAGAGGGCAGGGAGAATTTTTATTCCCTCCATCTACGGTAGAATCTTACCTTTACACGATGAAGGATAAGAACGACAGACCGCTTTACAAAGAAGCAACGGACCTGACGGTTGGCAACGCAGATGGTAAGTTTTTCGGGAGAGACGTTGACTTTGTGGAACCGGATGTTATCGCAGATTTTGGCACAGCAGCGGCAGGGGATGTAGTTGGTATTTTCTGGGTACCGGGAGACTATGCGCTGAATACAAACATGCAGTTTGGGATGAAACGCTACTTTGACGAAGACACAAACGAATGGATTAATAAAGGACTTACGATTGTAGACGGTAAAATCCTGGATACTGCCGGATGTTACCTGATTAAAAAGAAAGATTCTGGGGTGGTAACAAAAGCCGCAAAATAGGAGGATTAGCACATGGTAGGAGAAATTGACATTTTACAGAAAGTAAAGGACGCAACCGGAATATCTGGCGATTACCAGGACGCAACACTAAATGTGTATATAGAAGAGGTTCAGCAGTTCCTACTTGATGCAGGGTTAAAGCAAACAACAGTCAATGGGGAGTCTGCCGTGGGTATCATCTGCCGGGGAGTGATGGATTTGTGGAACTATGGTGCAGGGGAAGCAAGATTTTCCAGATACTTTATGCAAAGAATCACACAGCTATTGCTAATACAGAATGGAAGAGGTGGCGAAAATGTATAGACCCAAAGAACCTTTTATAGTTCCACTGGAATTACTCATCCCGGAGTATAAAACGGTCAAGGGTGTACCGAAAAAGGTATACCCTGCTGCCGGAGAACAATTTTTATGCAGCTTTAAAACATTTGGCGGTACTGACCAGACCGTGAACGGGCTGTACAGCGTCGTAGATACCGCAGAAATTGAATGTTGGTACCGTCCCGATATAAAGTCAGACTGCCGTGTGAAAACGGCTGACGGGGCGGAATACGAGGTTCTGGGAAGCCCGGAAAACATCTCCATGAGGAACCAGTTTTTAAAAGCGAAGATACAGCGGGTGAAAGGTGGTGCGTAGATGGCGAGAAACAAAATTGGTCTGCAATTTGAGGGATTCAAAGAGTATGCGGAACAATTCGAAAAGATGGGCGGGGACCTGAAAAAGACAACAGAAAAAGCCCTGCAAAATACGCACGATTATCTCACACCCGGTATACATGCGGCAATGGCGAAACACAAAGATACCGGGAAAACAGAAGCGTCCATAGTAGACAACGCAAAAGTGGAGTGGGAAGGGACTACAGCAGGTATAGAAATCGGTTTTGATCTTAAAAGTGGGGGACTTCCATCTGTGTTTCTTATGTATGGCACACCCAGGCACGCTAAAAAGCATCCGGGTACCGCGAAAGACAAAGCTTTGTATGATTCCATCTATGGGGCAAAGACAAAAAAAGCAGTTAAGGAACTGCAAAAGAAGACATTCGACAGAGCATTTACAAAGTTAGGGGGGTAGGACGTGGAAGATTTACTAATTAGCGTACTGGAAAGTTTCGGGTATCCGGTTATCCGGCAAGGGAGCCTGGCAGAAGATGCCACATATCCAGAGCATTTCTTTACATTCTGGGAAAACCCCAGTGTATGTGCACATTACGACAACCGGGAAAGCTGTACATTTTATGATTTTGATGTAAATTTCTACAGTACCGACCCGGGACTAACATACAGCAAGTTATTAGAAGCAAGGCAGAAACTAAAAGACAATAAATTTTTCATTTTTGGCAAAGGGCACGATGTTGCCAGTGATGAACCAACACATACGGGCAGGGGGATGAATGCCCTGTACCGGGAACCAATTGGAGGTAAATAATTATGAACGAAATTTTTGAATGGCGTGGTGTAGAAGGACTGGTTGCAGCAGAAGTAACCGGAGATGACAATGAAACAGATGGGGGATATGTGACAGGTGCGGTGTTCGACGTTGCGCCCATGTCGGAACTGGGGAGAACTACCGAAACCAGTTCGGAACCGCATTACTACGATAATGTACCTGCCATCGTGGTAAGTTCTACAGGATCGGACGAAGTAACTGTCAATACCGCAGGTATCCCCCTGGCTGTAATCGCAAAAATAACAGGGCAGACGTATGACGAAACAACCGGTATGTTGGTGGAAGGTGTGAGGGAAACAAAATATTTTGCACTGGGATACAAAACTAAGAAAACGAACGGCGAAGAAGTCTTTGTGTGGAGATTAAAGGGAACCTTTAACATTCCGGATTCCACACATAAAACAGAGGATGACGGCACAGACGGAGAAGGTCAGGAATTAACTTATACCGGAATCTGCACAACTCATAAATTCACAAAGACCGGAAAAGTGGCAAAAGCAATCAACGTGGATCTGGGTAAAGATCTGGCAAATGTTACGGATTTCTTTAAGACCGTACAGACACCGGATACCATTAAAGCAAAATCAGCGGCGTAATAGAAATGTAAATTGAAATCATAAAGGGCACTAAAAACAGGTGCCCTTTTCTAAAAATAAGGAGGAAAACAACATGCAGTTAATGTTAAACATATATAAAAATTCACGGGAAATTGAAAAATCTTATGAGGCGGACACTTACGATTTAATGTTTGGGACGATTGAAGATATTATGTCATTGTTAGACGGGTTTAGCCTGGACGAAGACGGCAACGAAGGGGATATTTTAGAACTTGTAAAAAATGGTATAGGTATGCTGAAACCATTTTTAAAGGATATTTTCCCGGAAGTAACGGACGAAGAGTTAAGAAGGACCAAAGTAAAAGAACTGGTACCGTTATTTATCGACATCTTTAAATTTGCGTTTTCTGAAATAAAAGGTACAGCAACAAAAAAGGTGAAGAAACAGGCGTAAATATCCCGATTTACGACGTCCTGTTTGATTTGGAATATTCGATCTGTGAAGTGTTCAAGGGTATGAATCCGATTATGATTCGGAAGTACCCGGCGCATGAGGTTTTCTTACTTGTGCAGAGAATGAACCGCAGATTGGAGCGGGAAAAGAAAGAGAAGAAGAAACCCGGCGTCATCCGAAAGAAAGCCGGTGACAACTGGTTTTAAAAAGGGGGTGTAATTATGCCGAAGGGTAGCGAGACGACAACAAAATTTAAAGTGGATATATCGGAACTTAAAGCCGGGATGCAGGAAGCGAAAAGAAGTATCGCACTTGCCAATTCGGAGTTTAAAGCATCGACTGCCGGTATGGATAGTTGGGGGAAGAGTGCCGACGGTTTAAGCGCAAAAGTGAAGCAACTGGACAGCACACTTTCTTCTCAGAAAACTATTTTATCTTCTTTAGAAAAACAACATGCTTTAGTGGCAAAGGAGCAGGGGGAAAATTCCAAAGGCGCGCAGGACTTAATGATTAAGATTAATAATCAGAAAGCGTCCATTGGGAAAACAGAGTCGGAACTTAAGAATTATAAAACGAAGTTGGATGATGTAAAAACAGCATCATCCAAAATGGCAGATGAAACCAACGATTCCCGTACTTCTTTAGATAAATTAAAGGATACGATCTCTAAACAGGATAGTCAGCTTGCAAAGTTAAAAACAGCTTACGCAAATGTTGTATTGGAACAGGGTAAAAACTCTAAAGAAGCGAAAGACCTTGCAAAAGAGATCAAGACCTTGTCTGGTGATCTGGACGATAACAAAAAAGAATTGTTAAATGCTGAAGATGCAGCAGAAGATTTGTCAGATAGCTTTGTGGAAGTTGAAGAATCGAGCGATAAGGCAAGCGGCGGTTTTAGTGTACTTAAAGGCGCATTGGCAAATCTTGTTGCGGATGGGATTAGAAAAGCAATTGACGGTATTAAAGAGATGGGGAAGGCGGCACTTGAGTCTTATATGGAGTATGACGAAGGTGCTGACAATGTAATCAAAGCAACCGGAACAATGGGGAAGGCAGGGGAAGAGTTACAGGCATCTTATAAAAAAGTTGCAAAATCTGTAATAGGTGAATTTAGCGATTTAGGGGACACCGTAGGTGAAGTAAATACGAGATTTGGTTTTACCGGATCTGAATTAGAGAAGTGTTCAGAAAAATTCACAAAGTTTGCGGATCTTGCGGGAACAGATGCAAAAGGTGCTGTACAGCTTGTTAGTAGGGCAATGGGGGATGCCGGTATTAATTCAAGCGAATATGCAACCGTATTAGACCAACTTACCGTAGCCGCCCAGGCATCCGGTATCGGAATGGATGCATTGACACAAAATCTCGCAAAATACGGTGCACCGATGCGTGCGTTAGGGTTAACCACGGAAGAATCCATTGCTATTTTTTCAGGTTGGGAAAAGGCGGGTGTTAATACAGAAATAGCATTTTCCGGAATGAAGAAAGCCATAGGAACCTGGGGTAAGGAAGGTAAAGATTCAAGAGAAGAATTCAAAAAGACGTTGGCTGAAATTGCGGCTTGCCCCGATATAGCAAGCGCTACTGCAAAATCTATAGAGGTATTCGGGCAGAAAGCCGGACCGGATCTTGCTGACGCAATTAAGGGTGGTAGATTCGAATATTCCGAAATGCTTAAATTAATTGAAGGTTCGGCGGGTTCGCTAGAAACGACATATGACGCAACCCAAGACGGAATAGACAAAGTCAAGTTAGGTATGCAGGGGGCGAAAGTTGAAATTGCGGATCTGGTAGGGGGGCTAATCAACGAATATCAGCCACAAATTTCTGAATTTATAGGTAAATTTGTTCAGGGTGTGAAAGATCTGGTTGCAAAGATAAAAGAAAACTTGCCGCAAATAATTGAAACTTTTAAAACCGTCATAGGTAGGATTGAAGAAGTTGCAAGCGGGATATGGGAGAAAGTTTCGCCCTGGGTTGATTTATTCAAAGCGGCAGTCACAGAACTTGTAGATTATGTTAAAGACCACATTCCAAAGATTAAAGAAGCATTCATTCAGGTTGGCGAGAAGATAAATGAATTAATCCCGTACATTGTCGGAGTTGGCACAGCAGTAGCGACATATTTTGTAGCAACAAAAATAATTGCATTTACTAAGGCAATAAAAGCCGCGGTTACTGTTGAGAAATTATTAGCGGGGGCACAAGCGGCACTAAATGTAGTGATGAACTTAAATCCTATAGGTATCATAATTTCATTGATTGCCGGACTGGTGGCGGCATTTGTTATATTGTGGAACAAATCCGAAGCGTTTAGAAACTTTTGGATAGGCGTGTGGGAAACTGTGAAATCTGCATTTATGACAGCCTTTAATGCGATTGTAAATTTCTTTACTGTTACTATACCTACAGCATTTAACAACTTCATAACGTTTTTGGGAGGGATCGTAAACAGCATTGTAAACTTTTTCACGGTTACAATCCCAACGGCTTTTAATAATGCTGTTACGGCTGTAGGGAATTTTATAACATCTGTTATTAATTTCTTTACCAGTTTACCAGGAAAGATCGCTACATTTTTGGGAAATGTAATTACCAACGTTGCTACATGGACTTCCAATATGGTTTCTAAGGCTGTAGAAATGGGGACAAATTTTGTCAGTAATATAATGCAATTTTTTTCGGAACTTCCTTCGAAGATTGGTTCAAAACTCGCTACAGTGATAAGTAAAGTTTTAGAATTTGGCAAGAAATTGATCAACTTTGCAAAGACAGAGATACCAAAATTCGTGTCTAGTGTTGTACAGTTTATTTCTCAATTACCTGGGAAGTTCTGGACGTGGTTAACAAACACAATTTCTAAAGTCATATCCTGGGGATCTAATCTTGTGAGCACTGGACGTCAAAAAGCGTCGGAGTTTATCAATGCGGTTATTAATTTTATCCGAGAATTGCCCGGTAAGGTGTGGGAATGGTTAACGAGTACCATCTCAAAGGTAGTCACTTGGGGTAGTAACATGGTTAATACCGGAAAAGAGAATGCTTCATCATTTTTAAAAACCGTTATTAATACTGTGAAAGCATTACCTGGTAGGATTTGGAACGCTATTGTAGGTGCAATAAATAAAGTTATTCAATGGGGATCGGATTTAGCGGCAAAGGGTGCACAAGCCGCAAGTGATTTAGTAAGAGTTGTAGTTGATGGAGTAAAGAGCCTGCCTGAAAAAATGTTAGAAGTTGGCACCAATTTAGTACAGGGGTTATGGAACGGAATATCAAATATGACAGACTGGGTGATCGGAAAGATACAAGGGTTTGGCGATACCGTTTTGCAAGGAATTAAAAACTTTTTTGGTATCAAATCACCTTCACGAGTTTTCCGGGATCAGGTTGGTAAAATGCTTGTGGAAGGTTTAGCAGTAGGTATTGCCAGAAATGCATCGAGCGCAATTAATACCCTGAATAATCTTTGTAAGAAAATGCTCAATAGTGCTTTAAAAGCAAACGGCAATTATAAAACTGCCGGAAGCAATGCTGTGAAAAATTTTGAGGATGGTTTTAAACAGATGATGTCCACATCATCCGCCAATATCGAAAATGCGGTAAATGCATATGTCAAAAAGCAAAATGCAAGGGAAGACAAAAGGCAGCAGGAGAGCATTGACAAGAAAAAGGCGGCAAATGAAGCAGCGAACAAAGAATTAAAGAAGCAGATTAAAAAGAATAACAAAGAACAGATTAATGAGCAGATCAATGCCAATAAAAAGGCGCTTGATAAAGAAATAAAACAAATTAAAGCTGACACAAAGAAGAAAAAAGAAGAGTATTCAAAAGCCGGTAAATCTGTTATTAATGCCTATTCATCTGCAATGGAGAAGGCGGCTGATAAAGTAAAAAATGCTTTATCGAATAAGCTTAATAAAATTGCAGAAGAAACCCAGGCAAAATATGACGAAATCGCCAAGATGGAAGAAGATTTCCGTACAAAATTAGGTGACTACGGAGAACTGTTTTCCAGGGATGAAGACGGTAACATGATCCTGAATGATATTAATAAGGATATCAGTACCTTAAAAACATATGGAACCAATCTCACAAAGCTGAAAGGTAAAATTTCCGAAGAGTTAATGCAGGAAATTGCCGGGATGAATGTAGAGGATGCCGTGGACTTCACAGCCGGATTATTGCAAATGTCCGAAAAAGAATTACAGGAGTACAACAATGCCTATACGCAAAAACTGGCAACTGCAAAACAGATTTCTAAAGCCTTTTATGCGGAGAAGATGGCAGAAATAAAGGCAGAATATACCGATAAAGTAAACAAGGCATTTGCAAATGTGAGCAAAGATTTACAGAATGCGGGAAAAAATGCAATTGACGGATTTATGAATGGTATGACGAAACAGGCGAAAAAGGCAGATAAACAGGTCAAAAAGATTGCGAACAACATTGTAAAACAGTTCAAAAAATCTTTAAAAATTCATTCACCATCACGGGTTTTTGAGGAATTGGGAGTATTTTCCGGAGTCGGATATCTTAACGGATTTAAGGGGAGCATGGCAAACTTTAAAAATACGATTGCGGACAGCGTAAGAAAACAGGCATTAAGTTCAAAAGTGGCAAGTGGAAAAAGCGGAGTGCAGCAGGTTACTTATAATTTCTACCAGACCAATAACAGTCCTAAATCTTTAAACAGATTAGATATTTACAGACAGACAAGAAACCAATTAAATTTTGCAAGGGGGGTATAAGATGTTTACTTTAAAAGCAGAAAATATGTATAACGAGGTTTTGGAATTAACCCATAATCCACAATACAGCGTTTTAAAAATAGACGGTCTTGATCCCCCCAATGCCACAATCAATACCTCCACAATATCCACCGCAGACGGTACTAAATTTAATAGTTCCCGGGTGAACGAAAGAAATCTGGTTATCACCGTCGCACTTAATGGAGATGTCAGCAGGGGGAGGATAGAACTATATAAACATTTCAAAATGAAACATCCGGTCAAAATATACTTTAAAAACTCCATGCGGAATGTGTGTATTGAGGGATACACAGAAGATCTGAACTGTGACCCGTTTGAGCAGGGGGTGCAGGCACAAATTAGTATCCTATGCCCGCAGCCGTATTTCAAAAGCATAGATGAACTGGTAAAAGAATTTTCCAGTACAGAATCATTGTTTGAATTTCCGTTTGCTATAGAAAAACCGGGGATTGAGTTTAGCAGAATGACCATTCTTGCAAAAGAAAATATTATCAACCAGGGGGATGCCGAAACGGGAGTGGTCATTGAATTGTTCTCACAGGGTACCGTTATCAATCCGGTAATTTACAACCTCACAACCCGGGAAACATTGAAACTTAAAGTCACGATGCAGACCGCGGATTTAATCCGGATAAACACTATATCGGGCGAAAAATCGGTAGTTTTACAGCGGGACGGGATTAACTCAAATATAGTCAATGCCCTGGACAAAACAAGTCACTGGATACATGTACAGAGTGGAGACAATGTTTTCACATATGAATGTGAAAGCGGACTGGAATTTTTACAATTAAAGATCCTGCATACGGATAAATTCGAAGGAGTGTAGCGCATGGAAATATATGTATTTAATAAGGATCTGGATACTATCGGATTAATAGATAATTACCAGAGTGTTATATGGACTACCCGCTTTTTCGATACTGGGGATTTTGAATTATATCTTCCTGTATCTATGGATTTAATATCACTGCTAAAAGAAGATAATTACCTGTGCAGGTCATCCGATATTACCGTGTCGGGAAACGACACCATATATAAAAATGTAATGATCATAGAAAACATTACAATTAAAACAGATGTGGAAAACGGTAATTATCTCACGGTATCTGGCAGGAGTTTAAAAAATATATTGTCCCGCCGGATTATATGGCAGCAGACCAATTTGACAGGGCGAGTAGAACTGTGTATACGGCGCATGATAGAAGAAAATGCGGTAAGCCCTATAATTGCAGAGCGGAAGATAAAAAACCTCGAAATGGGCGGTTTATTAGGTCTGGAAGATACGATAGATATGCAGGTCACGGGTGATAATCTGTGTGAAGTCATTGCGGAAATGTGCAAGCAATACGGGATTGGTTTTGACATCTATATCATAAATAAAACGTTCCGGTTTGAACTGTATGTTGGGGAAAACAGATCATATAATCAGGAAAAAAATCCATACGTGGTTTTCAGTTCGGATTACGAAAACCTGTTAAATACAGAATACAAATTTTTAAAGCAGGATTTCAAAAATGTTGCACTGGTAGCCGGGGAAGGTGAAGGACTTGAACGAAAAACAACGGTGGTAGGGACTGCCGCAGGACTTGACCGTTATGAGAAGTTTGTGGATGCCCGGGACGTAAGCAGTAACAACGGGGAGTATACCGAGGAAGAATACCTAAAAATGTTGGAAGACCGGGGAAATAAAAGTCTGGAAGAGAGTAAATCTGTACAGTCGTTTGACGGCAGTACAGAAACCAGAATAAGTTATGAACTTAACAAAGATTATTACCTGGGTGACATCGTGCAGGTAATCAATGAATACGGGATAGAAGCAAGTCCCCGTATACTGGAAATAATAGAAAGTGAAGACGAAAACGGTAAATCTATAATACCAACGTTCAGCACATTGGAGGTGGGATAAATGGCAATAACAAGCGGATTTTTTAACAGCGTTAATGGTGACCGCAGATATAATGCAGAGCAAATAAATGATTATCTGACGGGACTGGTTAGTGGTGGTGTTTATGAGAGCGTAGGCGGCGGATTACAGGTAAAAGTCAATTCCGGGATGAAAGTACAGGTTGCATCCGGAAAGCTTGCTGACAGCAATGGCAGGTGGTTGCAAAATGACAGTACTTTAGTACTTACACTGGATGCGGCAGATCTGGTATTAAACAGGTATGACGCAATAGTGGCAAAGATGGACAGTAACCAGAGCCAAAGAACAGGAACAATTACTATAAAGAAAGGAACAGCCGCCAGTACACCAACGAAACCGACGGCAGAGCGAACGCAGTTCGTTGAAGAGTACATTTTGGCATATGTGTATATTGGTAAAGGTGTGACAGCAATTACCCAGGCACAAATCGAGGATACCAGGGTAAATACTTCTATATGCGGGTTTGTTACCGGATTGATCAAACAAGTGGATACATCACAATTGTTTTTACAGTACCAAACGGCATATGCTCAATTTCTAAACGAATTGAATGATTGGAAAAGACAGCAAAAAACGGCTTTTGATAGCTGGTTTGCAACTTTGACAGATGAACTTAAGATTGACACATATATAGGATGGTCAACAAAGACGTGGAACCGTTCAGAACCTTTAGAAACTGATGATATAACAGACATTTATAATGAGGGTGATTTAGTATTTGTATTCATAAATGGATTACTTGTAAGTCAATGGATTGATTATACAATAATTGCGAACGGTCCCGAATCGAATACGACGTATGTACTCAAACTTAAAAATAAAATACTGAATACTTCCATTAATCCGGTAACTTTCTTTGCGATCAGATCAAAAATAGGATCACAACCGACATAAAAAATAGCCCCATGAGGGCTATTTTTCGTTGTCATCCGGTATATGTTCAATTATATCCGCGGGGGTGCAATGTAATACATTACAAATTTTGTCCAGTACATCTATTGGTAAATGCTTTGCGGTATTGGTACACATAGCGGAAAGCGTCGGGAGACGTATTCCCGTTATTTCAGAAAGTTCTTTTTGCGTCATTTCTTTCAATGCGATTTCTCTTTTTAGATGAAGCTTGATTGCCATAAGATCACACCCTTTCTTAAAATTAAATACATATTCATTGTATAACGATAAACGTTTAAAGTCAATACGATTTTCGAAAAAATATTTACGAAAATAGTAATAAAATACGAAAAACGTATTGACAAATAACGAAAATAGTGATACAATGTTTATATCACCAAGAGAGAGGAGGGAAAGCAATGGATAATAAAAAGAAAAGCAGTGATGAGAGAAGTCTTGCAAACATCATTCTCACCACTGCAATACTAAACTTAATTCGTGCAGTAATCGACTTGATCGACAAACTACTGAATTAAGGGGGATGGGGCGAAAGCCCCAATCCTTTAAGAATATGATAGCTTTTTATTGTCACATTGTCAATGTCTAATATGAAAAATGTAGAAATTATATTTGATGTAGTAGAAATTATATTCAGCATTGTTGTCATTGTAGCCATTCTGAAAATGAAAAAAAGATGATCAGTGAAGTAACTCTAATTAATAACCCGTCCCGTCGGGGATCGGCGGGAGAAAGAAGGAATTATGAAAATGACAAGCAAGGAAGCGTATGGACTAAAGAGCAAAGTTTTAAAAAATGGTTATGGAGAATATTACAAAAAATGGAGGGATTGCGATTGCGATGATCGAGCCATATTTCTATCTATTTATGAAATGCTTATGGAAGCATACAAAGATATGGAAAATATCGAAAACAATTCCATTAGAGTCGCATTTAATCGGTATGCAGATGAACAAAAAAATATTCTTGATAGGATAGTAGAACGGTTTAAAAATAGATAATTAATGATAACTATTAAATAATAACCCGTCCCGGCGGGAAATCCGGGAGAAAGAAGGAAAGTATGCACACTACAAAAATAGCATTCGCAACAGATCAGAAAACAGGAACAAAACTTGTATATGCCAGTTGCAACAACGGGCAGATGTTTGTTCAGCCGTGGTCACAATTGAGTGACGAAATGCAAATGATTTTGCGGGCAGTAGCAAATCCAGACACATGTAAAATAGAAGTTGTAGAAAAAGATTTTGACGATGTAAAGGTAGACCAATAATTTAAATAAATAGATCACCCGCCCCAGTAGAGAAATACCGGGAGAAAGCAGGATGAAAATGGTAAAATTGAAAAGGGAACCATTTGGATATTCCGCGTGTGACGGGAAATTTCAAATTACAAAAGGGATGGTTGGGTGGAATGTGTGGCTATATCATGCAGATATTGCACATATGGGTACGGCATTTTTTGAAAGACTGGAAAATATAAGAGAACTGTCAGAAAAAGAGTTATACAATTCGGTGGAAATATAACCCGCACCCGGTCGGGAAATACCGGGAACATATAAACTTGATATCAGTCAAAAAAACTGATATTATTACAATAAATATATTTTATCCCCGATACGATCGGGAGAAGGGAGTTTTTATGAATACACTTAGTTATATTAGAGGATCGGAAGAAGAAATCAAAGTTGGGGGACAATACTATTTTGGTCAGATCTGGAACGGAAATGGAGACGGTGAAGAATTATTAGAATCCGGAGCCATTGCAATATGGGATTCAGTGGAAGAAGTGGAATATATAATAGATTTTGATGTTGTGGAATCAGATGAGAACATAATGGATACGATAGTTAAGGTTAATTGTATCCGGTAGTAAATTGACTACTATTTGACTACTAAACTTATTATATTTTATTAAATAATACTATATTTTATTGAATTTGAAGAATGCGCTAACCCTATAAAATCAGGTGTTAGCGCATTTTATTATACGATATTATATTTTATTGAATGCATGTAATCACTTTGCCAAGGTCGAGGCCGCGGGTTCGAGTCCCGTCTCGCGCTTTTGTTTTGCCCTGAAAACTAAGGTTTTCGGGGCTTTTTCTTTTATTCCACTTTATTCCACTTTTTTATTAAAGATATCATTCAACTTCTCGGCTTTTTCCTCATCACTGGTAAGACTGAAATAATAGTTGTTGAATGTAGTTTGTAAATCGTTATGCCCAACTTGGTCCTTGACCATGTTGGGTGACATTCCCTTTTCTAACAAGGTAGAAATATAGGTTTTCCGTGTTTTGTGCATACCACGTGTATTTATTCCCGCATATCTGCAATATTTACGAATACTGGTATCTATTGCTCGCTCATTTACTTTGTGACCATCTTGGTCAAGAAAATTCTCCGTATCATTATATTTCATCATCTAAAAGCTGCACCTTGACCACATCTTCAATGCAAGCGGGAGATGTCTCCAGAACAGAGCCGGTGTATGTAATGGATACCGTATTACCGACTTTTAAATCTGTTAACGTAATTTCTGTATGTCTCCATTCTAAATGCGTTTTATCATCTATAGTAAAAAAGAATTCTCCCCGGCTGTTTATGTCGTTAATTTTCAAACCACTAACCATTAAATAGTTATCCCTGATTTCCTCAATAGTGGCATAAAATGTAGTACCGTCAACTGGTGCATGTATATTTTTACCAATAAAGAATCCAATAATGCCAACTATGAACAGCAGTATTACACAGCATATGATATGAATAAGTTTCTTCATTGTGCGATCCTTTCTGATTTTAGTTTTATTATAAATGCTAATTAGTTCAAAATCAACTCTAACCGAGTATGTAAAGTTCAATCTAAAAATCAATACACAAAGACTTGACATAATTAATAACCAGGTATATACTTTTGTTAGAAACTTATATAAGTATATTACAAAAGAATACAGACAGGAGTAACAGCTAACATGAAAGATATATTAGGGAAGCCTCATGCATTGAAACAAGTCAATCTTTCGGTTGTACGCAAGGCGATTAAGGAAAAAGGCTCGGCGACGAGGGCGGAGATCGTGGCAGCAACAAAAATCAGTGTAACTACCGTACGCACACTTCTGACAGAAATGCTGATGAATAATGAAATTGTTGATGCCGGTTACGATGAATCCATAGGCGGAAGAAAAGCAGTTCGCTATGAGCTGAATAAGAACAGATTTTTTGGAGTAGGACTGTGTCTGGATGGTGACAGCATCCGTTATCTAACCGTTAATATCTGTGGTGAGATTCAAGAGAGCGGAGTATTTGCGGCAAATGAAAATGTGGCAGCATCCATATGCGATTTCCTGGATGAACTTGTAACGAAGATAGAAATTAAGTCTATTGGTATCGGTGTTCCTGGAATTGTCAATGGTATGGAATACCAGAGAAAGAATCCGGAAGGACAACTGGAGGATCATCCAATAGGTGAGGCAATCCACGAACGATATGGAATACCGGTCATATTAGAAAATGACTTGAATGCTATTACTCTGGGATTTGGACGCTGCTATTTAAAAGAATATCCGGAAGAGAGCTGTGAAAATATAAACATGGCATATGTACATTTTGATAATGACTGCCTAAGTGCGGGATTTCTTTCGGAAGGAAGGGTTTTGCGGGGCTGGAATAACTTCGTAGGAGAGTTGGGATTATTTCCCGTGGATGAAACCAGAACGCTGGATGATCTGTTGTCATCACCTTTGGAAGACGATCATTATGCACGTATTATTGCAAAATTAATTGCAGGAATTTGCTGTATATTGAATCCGCAGTATATTGCTTTGGGGGGGAATGATTTCCGCAAAGACTGTCTGTCTATGATTAATAACTATTTTGACAGCACACTGCCGGATAAAATGTCTGCTGAAATACTTTATGCAGAAGATATATGGCATGATTATTTTGAAGGAATGGCTTATTTAACTGCTGAACAGATTTTTGCGGATGTTATGCTTGTAAGGGGGTAAAATGAATCATATGATAGAATGCGGCCCGGCTATTCCAACAGGTCGAAGATCATTTAATACACAAGTGGTTTTCGGAACATCTTTTACATTCCTGACCAGCGGAGTTTTTTTGAGTGGTCTGGCTATGTATATGGGAGCAAGCGACTTACTGGTAAGCTATATCAGTATGATTAGCAATATCTGCGGAATATCAATCCTCCTTTTCTCTTCCCTGATTGAGCGGTTTAAAAGCCGGCGGTTTCTGTTTTTTGTTGTGTATATATTTTTGTTTTATCTCATGCTTTCCATAGCTGACAGTTTTACAGTTGTATATATGATGCGTTATCTAAAACTTTCCTATATTGCGACAACCGCCATACAGATGCTGATTTCTTTACCACAGATCTTTTTGCTGGGGATTTGGGGGAAGATCAGTGATAAAAGAGGGCATCAGTTTGCACTCACGGCTTCCATATGGTTTTTTATAGGTGAGACACTTTTTCTTGCGTTGTCAAATTCACACAATTTATACATTTTTATTCCAGCAGCGTTTTTATTTGCGTCAGTTGCCAATGCCGGTTTTATGGTCTCGGTATTCAATCGCCGCTACGAACTGATGCCAAGAGACGGGCGGATTCTGTTTGACAATTTCTTTAGTGCTGCAGTTGGGCTGGCGTTTATCCTGGGACCTGTCATCGGAGGAGCCGTGAAACATCTTTTGGAATCCAGCAGTTGGGTTAAAGGTGCAATACAGTTTGGAAATATCCGGCTTTTATATGTAGTATCCACTGTAGCGATTATAATATTGCAGATTCTGGTGCTGGGTTTTAAGAGCAGAGGTAGTAAATTAACTTTAGAAGGAGGGTGCTGACATGGCAAAAATAGATTTGCATATCCATTCCAGCTGCAGTGATGATGGAGAGTTTTCTATTCCTGAAATTATGGATTTGTGTAAACAATCCCAAATCAAGTATATGTCAATTACCGATCACAATACCGTGAGAGGCATACCGGAGGCTTTGGCACTTGCAGGACAAATGGGAATTCATGTGATATCAGGTGTGGAGTTAGACTGTGCTTATAAGGGACGGAATTTTCATCTGCTGGGTTATCATTTTGATTACACCAAACCTGTATTTTCAGAAATTGAGAAGGGTATTTTGAAGCAGGAGCAAAATGCTGCTGAGCAGAAAATTGAGCTCATTAGAAATGAAACTGGTATTCCTCTTCATACAGAGGAAGTATTACAAGCTTCTGGTGATGGCATTGTAACCGGGGAACTGATTGCAGAAATTTTACTTACAAAAGAAGATGCGAAGAATTATAAAGTACTTTCACCATACCTGCCAGGAGGAAGGCGCTGTGATAACCCATATGTAAATTTTTACTGGGATTATTTTTCCCAGGGTAAACCGGCATATGTGCCCATAGAATATATTTCGATGGAAGAGGGCATTGCTCTGATTCATGAAGCAGGCGGAATCGCAGTTCTGGCGCACCCCGGACAGAATCTGCAGGGTGACTACGCTTTCCTGCAGCAGATTATGAAGACTGATATTGACGGCATAGAAGCATATTCTTCTTACCACTGCAGAATGGAAATAACTTATTTTAATGAGATAGCACAAGAAAACGGATTACTGATTACTTGTGGAAGTGATTTTCATGGGAAAACAAAACCTTCAATTCGTCTGAATGGACATGGTGCAGATGAAAATATCTCAGACATTATCCGTCAAAGGATGATGGAGATCCGCTCGTAGGTTAGGGTTTAGCGTAAATCCCTAATTAAATCTCTAAATGATAGGATTTATCATTCGTTTAAAATTGGCTGAAGCTACATAACAGAAACCGTCTGGTAATGAACCGGATGGTTTCTGTTATGCAGCTTTATTTTTATTATTTATTTACCATTTCTCCATCTTTACCAATCAGATAACCACCTGTATAAATTACCTTATTGTCCGGTTCATCATATGCCGGTATTTCTTTATTTAACAATTGAAGCGCTGTTTCTAAACCAAGTCTGCCCATTTTTTCTGAATCCTGCAGCATGGTTCCGGACATCTCGCCTTCTACAATGGCATTAACCGCCTGCTGGCTTCCGTCAAAGCCAAAAACAAGTACATCCTCTTTACCGGCTTCCTTTAGAGCGCGGGAAGCACCCAGCGCCATTGGGTCATTTTCGGCAAAAAGAACTGTAATATCCGGATGATATAAAATCATTTTCTTTGTTTTTGTATATGCAATATTTTCATCGGAATTCGCGTACTCTACTGCCGAGATCTCATATCCGGCATCCGTCACCTTTGAAATAAAGGCATCCCCGCGGCGATTGGCATAAACGGCAGAGGATTCACATTTCAGCACAGCCATTTCTTTTTTATCGGATGGGGCATCTTTTAATAAACTTAAGGCATACTCTGCCACGGCTTCCCCTCCGGCAGTACAGTCAGATACAATAAGGGCATCTTTGTCTGAACCGCCATCCCCAATATCTACAATGACAATCGGTATGTCTTTCTCGTGTGCCAGGTCTACAATTTCTTCCATATACCCCGGATAACAGGGAGACACTACCAAAGCATCGATGTCTTGTGCGATCAGACTCTTACAGCCCCGCAGCATTTCGTCCGGATCGTTGTTCTGGTTATGGGTAAGCAGTGTGATGCCGAGATTACCGGCATCTTCTTTTAAACTTTTATCCATACGTTTGAAAAAATCATTTTCCAGTGTATAGACAGACCACCCCACGTTAATACCATTTGGGCTTGCAGGTGTGATTTCCTGTATTACGGATTTGGTGACACCCGCTGTTCCAGGATCGGAACAGCCTGGAACAAGTAGAAATAGGGCGCTTGCGGATAAGAAGGTGAAGAATTTTCTGTGATTTTTTTTATGTCTCATATTTAAACACTCCTTTATAGTGGTTATAATTGCGCACATCAGCTTTTATGATATAATAATAATCAGAATTTGTATAGTATGACAGATAAAAAACTATCTAAATATGTGATTTTTTGAGGTTTACGGCTATGATTGATCGTCCTGTTTTGATATATTTTATATTTTCTTCCTATTATTAAAGAAATAATAATATTACCATTTATTGACTTTGCAATTTCTCCAGAGTATAATTAAGTAAAAGTTTTATTCCGTGTGCGAAAGTGCAGCGGCGCTTGGTACAGGAATGACATATACTATACCAGAGACGATGGATAAAGGGATGGGTAGATGACGAACAACTATACGGGACTGAACGATGATGAGGTACAAAAACGTATTAACCTGGGTGAGGTCAATACGGTAGATACGAATATTTCCAAATCGAAAAAGGAAATTGTGAAAACCCATACGCTGACATATTTTAACTTTTTAAACTTGTTTTTAGGCGTATTGGTACTGATATCGGGGCAATTTAAGAATATTACTTTTATGGGAGTTATTATCATTAACTCGGTTATTGGTATTGCCCAGGAATTTAAAGTAAAGAAATTGATTGATAAACTGTCGGTAATAACGGCATCCAAAGCAAAGGTAATCCGCAGTGGTGCTAAAATTATTATCCCGGTAAATGAGGTTGTTATTGATGATATTCTGGTTGTGGAAAATGGAGACCAGGTATGTTCAGATAGTATTGTACTGGAATCTGACGGTATTGAAGTAAATGAGTCTATGCTTACCGGAGAATCCAAGCCGGTGAAGAAGAAACCCGGAGATGTTCTGATGTCAGGCAGCTATCTGGTTGCAGGCAGCGGGATCGGGCGTGTAGAACACGTTGGGGAAGAAAATTATGCAACAGAACTTGCCAAAAAGGCCAAGAGCAAGAAACGTGCAACGTCGGAAATGCAGCGTACTATCAAACGGATTATTAAAGTTCTGGGTATTTTGATTATTCCGGTTGGAATATTATTATTCTGGTCCCAGAAGAGCATTCATGACATTAGTTTTTCCAACGCACTGGTCAGTACCGTAGCCGGTATTATTGGAATGATTCCGGAAGGTCTGGTATTGCTCACCAGTGTTTCTTTCATCCTGGGGGTAGGGCGTCTGGCGAAGCAGCGTGCGCTGGTACAGGAAATGGAAGCTATTGAAGCACTTGCCAGGGTAAATGTACTCTGTCTGGATAAAACAGGTACCATTACAACCGGTAACCTGGAGGTTGTGGAAGTAGTGCCACTGGGTGATACGCAGGAAATCCGTGTTGAGAATATTATGAATGAGATAGCATTCGCCTTTGACGATGTGAATGCTACCCAGAATGCATTGATGCAGCGATTTAAGAAATCAAATCTCTGGAAAGTGGAAGAGAAGATCCCTTTTTCTTCAGAACGTAAATACAGAGCGATCAGGTTTGAGCAGGAAGGTGTATTTGTACTTGGAGCACCTGAGTTTTTAATCCGGGATGACGTAGAATTAAAAGTCCGGGTGGATGGTTATTCTAATCAGGGATACCGTGTTCTGCTCCTTGCAGGCTGTGAAAAAATATCGTCGGAAGATGGAACGGTGGAAGGAGTAACCCCGGTGGGGCTTGTGGTTATTACTGATCAGATCCGTTC
This sequence comes from Robinsoniella sp. KNHs210, assembly GCF_000686105.1. Taxonomy (NCBI): domain Bacteria; kingdom Bacillati; phylum Bacillota; class Clostridia; order Lachnospirales; family Lachnospiraceae; genus Robinsoniella; species Robinsoniella sp. KNHs210. Next base: position 2,547,811 of record NZ_JMLZ01000002.1, on the reverse strand, counting down.
TACGGCAAAGGATACTTTCGCATATTTTAAAGAGCAGCAGGTAGAGATTAAGGTTATCTCAGGCGATAATCCGATAACAGTTTCCAATATTGCCGTGAAAGCCGGACTGGAGGGCGGAGAGCATTATGTGGATGCATCCACGCTTCCGGAGGACTTTGAAGAACTTCGTGAGGAAGTTGCAAAGTTTTCTGTATTTGGCAGGGTTCGCCCGGAACAGAAACAAAGTATTGTAAAAGCCTATCAGGCAAACCAGAAGGTTGTGGGAATGGTAGGAGATGGTGTCAATGATGTTCTGGCTTTGAAAGATGCAGACTGTGGTATTGCCATGGCGGCAGGAAGTGATGCGGCAAAACAGGTTGCCCATATCGTGCTGCTGGATTCGGATTTTGCATCGATGAAGAATATTGTACGGGAAGGCCGTATGATTATTACCAACATTGAAAAGGTAAGTGCGCTGTATCTGACTAAGACTATATATTCTGTCATTTTATGCGTCATATTTATATTTTTACAGCGCTCTTATCCGTTTATTCCGATTCAGCTCTCCTGGATCAGCAGTACGGCAATCGGAATCCCCAGTTTTATCTTAACGCTGGAGCAGACAGAAGGTGTAACTACCACCGGTTTTTTAAAGCATGTACTTCGGGTGTCACTGCCGGCTGCATTGACGATGGTTCTTACTATGAGTACGATTCAGGCATTAAGTCCATTCTGGGGTATGAATGAAACCATGACCTCCACATTTAATCTGCTGGTTGGCGGTATGGTGAGTATGCTTGTGGTATTTAGAGTATGTAAGCCAATGAATATGCTCAGAAGAGTCCTGAGTATTGGAGTAGTTGCTATTTTTTGTGCAGGAATTCTGATTGCACCGGGGCTGTTGGGAATATATGATATCTTCCGCTGGGAAGTGATCTTTGTAATACCGATGATCTGTATGGCGCTGGTACTGGAACGTGGATTTGCAAGATTTGTTAATTTCTGCTATGTACTTAAAGATAGGATAGCTAAAAAAATAGATGATAAGTTAAGAAAGCATTATACAGGTATCAGTTGATTTCCCATATATATAGAATTATAAACAGTGGATACGGCTGCAGAATCAGCCAGATTTGGACTTTGTTTTAAGTCCTGCTGGAAGCGATTTTGCAGCCGTATTTTGGTGTAAAGGTGTAAAGAGTTATGCGCAGCGGTATGCATGATTATTGATGAAGGTCATCGGAAAGCTGATACATTTCTTTATAATCTTTTGGTGAGATCCCGTATTCTTTTTTAAATGCCCGATAAAAACTGGAATAATCTTTGAATCCATACTGCTCAAAAACCCTGCTGATGGGGGTACTGCAAAGGATGGCGTCTTTACAGGCATGCAGCCGTTTTTTTGTAATATACTGATGGATGGATATGCCAATGTTGTCTTTAAACGTATGGGAAATATAAAATTTGCTTACATAAAATTTTTGTGCCAGATGTTCCAGTGACAGGTCTGCCTCCAGGTGATCAGATACATAATTACATATATTCAGATAAAGGGATTTTTCGGCCGGATTGGTTTTCTTGTGGTTCTGTTCATAAACCAGTCTGTTCAGGTAGAGAATCAGGGTATTTATCTGAAGGGAAATTTCAGATTCTTTTCCAAAACGGTCATTTCTCGTTTCTTCTATAAGCCGGAAAATCATGGATTGAATCGCATTAAAGGTGATTACTTCCGTATGGAAGACATAGCGTTTAGCCGTAACGGTATACTGCATCAGATAGATATAATCGGTAGAGGCATTGGTGAGCCGGCTGCAGTAGTCTTTGCTGATCCAGAGCACGAACCGCCTATAGGGCTTATCCTGATCCAGAAAACAGGGATGGTGTTTTGTGCCGGGAGGTATCAATAAAAAGTCACCGGGCTTGACAGGATGAGGTGTTCCGTTTATGGAAATGCTCACATTTCCTTCCAGAAAAAAATAAAATTCATAGTAATCATGGCTGTGTGATTCCACAGGGGATAGTCCCAGATCACTGTAATAATAGATTTCGAAATCCTTGGAACGCATATACTGGCGTGTGCTGAAAGCTGTCTGCAGGTTTTTTTTCATAAGAATCCTTCTTTCTTGGAGTATGTCCGAAAAATCCATACTATATAGTTCGCGTATTGGTGTGAACTTTACTATAATACATTATAGCAAGTTTTGCAATGTATACAACAACTATACCAATTGGAATTTTTAAAAATAAAAGTATAATTAGAATTAACAAAAAGAGAGTAACTTGTTGGGAGAATAAGTTAAATAAGAAAGGTAAATGGTGGATTTTATGGAAATGACATTGAGATGGTATGGGAGTAAGCATGATTCAGTAACTTTGGAGCAGATCAGGCAGATTCCGGGGGTGACAGGAGTTATCACTACCTTGTATGATTCCGTTCCAGGAGAAGCCTGGAGCGTACAGGATATCCAGGCAATGAAGGTCGAAGTAGAGGCAGCAGGGCTTCATGTGTCCGGTATTGAAAGTGTAAATATTCATGATGCAATCAAGATTGGAACTCCTGACAGAGATCAATATATCGATCATTATATTACCACACTTGAACGATTGGGGCAGGCAGATATTCATCTGGTCTGCTATAACTTTATGCCGGTATTTGACTGGACCAGAACAGAGCTTGCAAGAAAGAGACCGGATGGTTCTACTGTTCTGGCTTATAATCAGGAGACAGTGGATAAATTGAATCCCGAAGGTATGTTTGCGTCCATAGATTCTGATTCCAATGGATTCGTCCTTCCAGGCTGGGAGCCGGAGAGAATGTCAAAAATCAAAGAATTATTTGATCTTTATAAAGAAGTAAATGCAGAAAAACTGTTTGAGAATCTGAAATATTTTTTAGAAAGAATTATGCCGGTTTGTGATAAATATGACATTAATATGGCAATTCACCCGGATGATCCGGCATGGAGCGTATTTGGACTTCCAAGAATCATTATCAATAAAGAAAATATTTTAAGAATGATGAAAATGGTGGATAATTCTCATAATGGTGTGACTTTCTGTTCGGGGTCTTATGGTACAAATCTGGAAAATGACTTGCCGGATATGATTCGCTCCCTAAAAGGCCGGATCCATTTTGCACATGTCAGAAATCTGAAATTTAATTCCCCAACGGATTTCGAGGAAGCGGCACATCTTTCCAGTGATGGCACTTTTGATATGTACGAAATTATGAAGGCCTTGTATGAGATCGGATTTGAGGGACCGGTCAGACCGGATCATGGTCGTATGATCTGGGGTGAGGTTGCAATGCCGGGTTACGGATTATATGACAGGGCATTAGGCGCCGCCTATTTAAATGGATTATGGGAAGCAATTGTAAAAAGTCAAAAATGAACAATCAAAAACAAATTATTATATAGAAGAGAGGAATCATGATGCAGTTAAATAAAGATGGTTTACAGGATAGGGCAGCATGGGAAAAAGCGGGATATAAACTGCCGGAATTTGACCGGGAAACGGTGAGAAATAAAACGATGGAAAACCCTTTTTGGATACACTTTGGAGCAGGTAATATCTTTCGGGCATTTCAGGCGAATGTGGTGCAGAATCTTTTGAATGAAGGCGTTTTGGACAGAGGATTGGTTGTTGCGGAAGGTTATGACTATGAAATTGTGGAGAAGATGAATGTACCCCATGAGGACTACAGTATTCTGGTTACCTTAAAGGCAGATGGAACCGTGGAGAAAACAGTCGTTGGAAGCGTAGTGGAATCCCTTACTGCAGACAGTGAAAATGACAGGGATTTCAATAGGTTAAAAGAGATCTTTCAGAAAGATTCTCTGAAAATGGTCAGCTTTACCATTACAGAAAAAGGTTATAGTCTGGTAAATGGAAAAGGCGAGCAGTTACCGTCCGTAAGTGTGGATATGGAGCGTGGTCCAAAGAAACCGGAAAGTTATATTGGAAAAGTTGCTGCACTTTTGTATGAAAGATATTTGTCTAAAGAAAAGCCGGTAGCCATGGTAAGTATGGATAACTGTTCCCACAATGGGAGCAAATTATATGACGCAGTTGCAGCTTTCGCCAGAGCTTGGGAAGAAAACGGCACTGTAAAAAAAGGGTTTCTGGATTATGTAACAAATAAAGAAAAAGTATCTTTTCCATGGACGATGATTGATAAAATTACGCCAAGACCGGATCCCTCTGTGAAGGAAATTCTCAAAAAAGATGTTGTAGAACAGCAAGACCCGATCGTAACGTCTAAAAATACTTATGTGGCTCCATTTGTCAATGCGGAAGAGTGCGAATATCTGGTGATAGAAGATGCGTTTCCAAATGGAAGGCCAGATCTGCAAAAAGGTGGTATTATCTTTACTTCCAGAGAGACGGTTGATAAAGTAGAAAAAATGAAAGTGTGCACCTGTTTAAATCCACTGCATACTTCCCTTGCGGTATTTGGCTGCCTCTTAGGATACGATTTAATTTCCAAAGAAATGAAAGATCCCGCTTTAAAAAAACTGGTGGAAATCATCGGATACCAGGAAGGGCTTCCTGTAGTGGTAAATCCAGGGATTCTGGATCCGAAAAAGTTTATTGATGAAGTCCTGAATGTAAGAATACCAAATCCGTTTATGCCGGATACCCCTCAGAGAATTGCTACGGATACTTCCCAGAAGCTGGCAATCCGCTTTGGAGAAACCGTGAAAGCATATCGGAAGTCCGATCAGTTAAATGTAAAGGATCTGAAGATGATACCATTGGTATTCGCCGGCTGGATACGTTACCTCTGTGGTGTCGATGATAACGGAAATGTATTTACGCTGAGTCCGGATCCTCTGCTTGATACTTTACTTCCTCAGATAAAGAATCTGAAGCTGGGGGAAGAGACAGATATTCATTCGATATTAGAACCGATTCTGTCCAATGAGAAGATCTTTGGCGTAAATATTTATGATGCGGGAATGGGGGAACTTGTAGAAGATTACGTAAAAAAAATGACAGCAGGACCGGGAGCTGTCAGAACCTTATTGAATAAATTAACCAGTGGCTGTTAGAGTATGCCTGTAGAATCATTGCACCTGTCTGGCTGCAACCCACAAGGCGGTAACAACCAGCCAGGTAGAAATATTTTTAAGAACGATCTATGGAATGGCAGGGAGGATAAAATGAAACAATTTTTAGACGAAGATTTTCTATTAAAAAGTGATACGGCAAAAACGCTGTATCATAGTTATGCAAAAGAAATGCCAATTTTTGATTTTCATAATCATCTGAGTGCCCGGGAAATTTATGAAGACCGGTGTTATGAAAACATAGCCCAGGTATGGCTTGGAGGGGATCATTACAAATGGAGAGCTATGCGTGCATTTGGTATTCCGGAAGAGCACATTACCGCAATCAAAGGAAATGACTACGAGAAGTTTAAAGCCTGGGCGGAAACAATTCAGGCGGCTATTGGAAATCCACTTTATCACTGGACGCATCTGGAATTACAGCGGTATTTTGATATTCATGAGCCTTTAATGCCTGAAAATGCAAAAGAGGTCTGGGATAAATGCAATGAGTTGCTGGGAATGAAAGAATACTCGGTTCGAAACCTGCTTCGTATGCAGAATGTAAGAGCATTATGTACGACAAATGACCCATTGGAAGACCTGGAATACCACAAAAAGCTGAGAGACGAGCATTTTCAAATACAGGTTATGCCCACCTTTCGTCCGGACAGAGCGATTGCTTTGGAGAAAGATGATTTCGTACTGTATGTAAAAGAACTTGGGGAAAAAGTTGGATATGAACTGACATCCATAGATCTTTTGCTGGATGCGTTAAGGGAACGATTGGAATTTTTTAGGCAGATGGGGTGTCTGGTAAGTGATCACAGCCTGGAGTGCAATATATACCGGTATTCTGAAGGAGACGAGGCAGATTTTATTTATCAGAAAAAACTGGCTGGTAAAGAAATCAGTGATACGGAATATGCAAAATACCGTGGTTTTCTGCTAAGTGCTCTTGGACGTGAATATCACAGGCGCCAAATGGTTATGCAGCTGCATATCGGTGCTCTCCGCAATAATTCATCCAGAATGTTTGAAATTACAGGTGCAGACAGCGGATTTGACGGAATGAATGATTTTCACTATGCTCCTGATATCAGCGCATTGCTGAATAGTATGGATAAAACAGACGAATTGCCTAAGACTGTGTTGTATTGTCTGAATCCCAACGATATGGAGATGCTGGCTGTTATGGCGGGAAATTTCCAGGGCGGACAGATGAAAGGAAAGGTACAGCTGGGTGCGGCATGGTGGTTTAACGACCATAAAACAGGTATGGAAAAGCATCTGGAGGATCTTGCAAATGTTGGAATTCTGCCCACATTTATCGGAATGCTGACTGATTCCAGAAGCTTCTTATCCTTCCCGCGACACGAATATTTCCGAAGAATTCTATGCGGGAAACTGGGCACCTGGGTGGAAGATGGTGAATACCCATCCGACATGGCGTACCTTGGAAAAGTTGTGCAGGATATCTGTTATGGGAATGCAGCTGCTTATTTTGGAATTTTAGATTAATCCCGATCGCCCTAGAGCGTGTTTTAAAATTGCTTTCTGGCACCTGTGCGTCACAGTTTGTGGGAGATTTGTTCCGGATGAAGGGCGCGTAGCGGGCTACGTAACCTGAATTCGGGGCAAATATGCCGCAAAGTGGGGCGTGCAGATGGCAGGAATGAATTTTCAAACACGCTCTAGTACTACAGCAAACAATTTCTTGAATTTGGGTTTTGCTGAGTAATGACGCTTTGTAGATGTAGGTAGTGTACGGAAAGATGGGTGTGGAAAACTGGCATGGGCTCCGTCAGCTGGCCGCAGAACTGGTATTTTCTAACCTTTCCGAAGCGCTTTTTGGCGGCACGCGGGTATTCACCGAGAAATCCTGATGCATTTCTCGGTTCAGTACCCGCTTAGTATCCGATGGGAGCCAGTCGAATACTATCCGCCAAAAAACACTCCGAAAAGGTAAGTAAATACTCAGCTCTGCTCTACGCTTCCTCCGCCCATACCAGTTTCCCACACCCATCTTTCCGAGATAGCATTCGTTGATACAAAGCTGGTTTTCTCAGCAGGTTGTAACCCCTGGGTTGTGGCAGGCTGTTCTTTATTGGATACTGCGCAGTATGTTTCGGCTGTTTGCGTAAAAGAAGAAGAAAGTTTGCTCCTTTTTCTGGTTACAGAATGAAAAACAAATTCCGTTCTCAAGATCAGTTGCTTTATGCCAATCGCGTCCGGCATGCCACAACCCCGGGGCCCCACCCTGCTGAGAAAACCAGCTTTGTATCAATAAATTGCATCCCGGAAAGAGAAGGGGGCGGACCAGGACATTGGTTTGGGAGGCGTATAGCAGAGCTGAGCATTTACTTACCTTCCCGGAGTGCTTTTTGGCGGATACAATTCGACTGGCTCCCATCGGATTGTAAGCGGGCAGTGAGCTGCGAAATGCATCAGGATTTCGGAGCGAATGCCCGCGTGCCGCCAAAAAGTGCTCTGGGAAGGTTAGAAAATGCCAGTTCTGCGGTAAGCCTTCCAAACCAATGTCCTGGTCCGTCCCCTTCTCTTTCCGTACACTACCTACATCTACAAAGCGTCTTTACTCACCTAAACCCCAATTTAAGCTGAAATTGTTCAATCTAGTACAGCATTACTTCCACTCACGGCGGTATTCCTGAGGTGTAACATTCATATGCTTGTGGAAAATTTTCGTAAAATAATTTCCACAGGAAAATCCACAGGATACGGCGATCTGATGAATCGGAAGCGCGGTTTCAAGAAGAAGGGCTGCAGCCTGCTGTAAACGGATGTTTGTCAGGTATTTTATTGGAGGAACTCCGGTTTCTCTGGTAAATTCCCGAGTCAGATGATTTGGTGAAATATCAAGAAGTCCGGCAATTCTCTCTATGCCCTGAATAGAAGCATATTGTGTTTCCATAATTTTAATAGCTGCCTGGGTTCTGCTGGAGTAATCTGCCTCGTTGTGGATTACACTCTGACAGAGCCTGCACAAAAAGCGGTAGGCGAGTTCACTTGCTAAAAACGGATGAAACATTCTGCCGCTTTGGGTTTGGTTATATAAGTCGAAAAGAGTTTGGACTGCGCTGTTATGCAGCGGCAGTTCCAGAATCTTTCCGGCTTTTTTTGTAATTAGTTCATAGTATTTTGAAACGGCTTCTCCGCTTAGCAGCAGAAAAATAAATTCCCAGGGCTGATCTTCATTGTCATCCGGCATGTAGTATTTTTCATCGTCCGGTATATGTATAAAAAATCCCTGTCCAGGCTTAATGGAGAAACGTTTTCCATGGGACTCATAGACACCTTCTCCTTTTAATGTGTATTGGAAAAGGTAGTTGTCGATATTCCGGTCCCGGTTATCGTAGTAATAGCTGGTATTGGATCTCTGTTCGATCCCCATGCAGTTCAGGGAAATGTAGGGATCCTGGAGTTCATCGGGAAATAAAAAGTTATAAAATCCAAATTGATACGCCATCAAAAAATTACCCCTTTTATCATATTAGTCAGATTGATTGTTTGTTGAAAACCATATATTATAGAATTATGATAACACAGGGTATACGTAAAGTATATAGCAAAAAATTACCATATGGAGGGATATTATGAGCTTTAAAGTAGCATTTATCGGAGCAGGAAGTTTAGGTTTTACAAGAGGACTGTTAAAAGATATTTTATCAGTGAAAGAGTTTTCTAATATTGAAGTAGCATTCACCGATATGAATGAAGAAAATTTAAGAATGGTGACACAGCTCTGTCAGCGGGATATTGATGAAAATGGACTTAACATAAAGATTCATTCCACCCCGGACCGTAGAGAAGCATTTAGAGATGCGAAATATGTGATTAACTGTGTAAGAGTCGGAATGTTAGAAGCATTTGAAACAGATGTGGAAATTCCTTTAAAATACGGTGTGGACCAGTGTGTCGGCGATACGCTGTGCATTGGAGGAATTATGTACGGGCAGAGAGGGATTGCAACTCTTCTGGACTTCTGCAGGGATATCCGCGAGGTGGCAAAACCGGGATGTATCCTGTTAAATTATTCCAATCCAAACGCCATGCTGACCTGGGCATGTAATAAATATGGCAAAGTAAAGACTTATGGATTGTGCCATGGGGTTCAGCATGGACATGCGCAGATTGCGAAGGCATTCGGAGTGGAAGTTAAAGATGTAGATATTATCTGTGCAGGACTAAATCATCAGACCTGGTACATAAGTGCAAAGATAAAGGGTGAAGAAAGAGTACAGGAACTCTATGAATTGATGTTAAATCAGCAGGAAATGCTGGACAATGAAAATATCCGTCTGGATGTGATGAAAAATTTTGGCTATTATTCTACAGAATCCAATGGTCACCTGTCAGAATACCTTTCCTGGTACCGGAAACGGCCGGAAGATATGGAAAAATGGATTAATTACAGCAGTTGGATTCAAGGCGAGACAGCCGGATATCTGAGAGTCTGCAAAGAAGGCAGGAACTGGTTTGAAACGGATTTTCCAAATTGGCTGCAGGAACCGGCAAAGGAGTACAAATATGAAGACAGAAGCGCGGAACACGGAAGCTATATCATAGAAAGTCTGGAAACAGGCCGCCCGTACCGGGGACATTTTAATATTATGAACGAAGGGTGTATCTCCAATCTTCCGGATGAATGTGTGGTGGAAGTTCCGTGTTATGTAGACTTCAATGGAGTTTCGGTACCGAAAGTAGGGGATCTTCCTCTTGGATGTGCAGCGATTTGTTCTCAGAGCGTGTGGGTACAAAAGCTCTCTGTGGAAGCAGCGGTACAAGGGGATATCAGACTTTTGTATCAGGCGGCAATGATGGATCCGCTCACAGGCGCAGTATGTACCCCTGCTGAGATCAGGCAGATGGTGGATGAGATGTTAATCGCCGGGGAACAATGGCTCCCCCAGTATGCAGGTGAGATTGAACAGGCTAAAGAGCGTATGCAGGGTGAACTGCTTCCGTATCGCCCCGCAAAAGGATTCACCATGAAAGAAAAGACAGTGGAAGAAATGTCCAGGGATAAAGAAAAGGCAAGAGCTATGGCTGGAGCTGCAGCTAAAGAAAATGTAAAGTAATTTATAAAAGTGGGGTTTAGGTGAGCAAGGGGACGCTTTGTAGATATAGTAGTGTTCGGAAAGATGAGGGGGCGGACCATGGCAGGCGTTTGGACGGCTTACCGCAGAACTGGCATTTCCTAACCTTCCCAGAGCGCTTTTTGGCGGCACGCGGGCATTCGCTCCGAAATCCTGATGCATTTCGCAGCTCAGTGCCCGCTTAGTATCCGATGGGAGCCAGTCGAATACTATCCGCCAAAAAACACTCCGGCAAGGTAAGTAAATGCTCAGATCTGCTATACGCCTTCCAAACACCTGCCATGGTCCGCCCCCTTCTCTTTCCGGGATGCAGTTTATTGATACAAAGCTGGTTTTCTCAGCATGGTGGAGCCCCGGGGTTGTGGCATGCTGTACGCTATTGGCATAGAACACTTAAAAACCATTAAACCAGCTGGATGTTATCACACTGAACTGCCGTAACACACTCTGCTGCATCCAAAAACGAACAGACCGTCACAACCCAAGGGTCTACACCAGGCTGAGAAAACCAGCTTTGTATCAACAAATGCTATCTCGGAAAGATGGGTGTGGGAAACTGGTATGGACGTAGGAAGCGTAGAGCAGAGCTGAGTATTTACTTACCTTTCCGAAGCGTTTTTTGGCGGATAGTATTCGACTGGCTCCCATCGGATACTAAGCGGGCAGTGAGCTGCGAAATGCATCAGGATTTCGGAGCGAATGCCTGCGTGCCGCCAAAAAGCGCTTCGGAAAGGTTAGAAAATACCAGTTCTGCGGCCAGCTGACGGAGCCCATGCCAGTTTCCCACACCCATCTTTCCGTACACTACCTACATCTACAAAGCGTCCTTCCTCAGCTAAACCCAAATTTAAGCTGAAATTGTACGCTCTGGAATCGGCAAAAGAAAGAATGATGCATTAGTAATGAATTATATAAAGTAGCAAACCGACGCCTACGACATATCTTAATTATAAAGGTATGTCAGAGGAGATTTTTATGGCTAAAATTATTTTAGATGCCGGACATGGTGGTACGGACACCGGTGTGATTTACAATGGCCGTCAGGAAAAAGACGATGCATTAAAGCTTGCAAATGCAGTGGGAGCACTATTGGAAGAAAAGGGAATAGAGGTGGTATATACTCGTTCTGAAGATGTATACAGAACACCGATAGAAAGGGCATCTATTGCAAACGATGAACAGGCGGATTACTATATTTCCCTGCACCGAAACTCCAGTCCGGTGGAAAATCAGTACTCTGGTGTGGAATCCTTAATTTATGATGATTCCGGCACAAAAGCGGATATGGCAGATGATATCAATGGAGAACTGGAAGAGGTCGGATTCAAAAATCAGGGAGTAAAAGTCCGTCCGGGGCTGGTTGTGTTAAAAAGGACAAAGATGCCTGCTGTCTGGGTAGAAGTAGGTTTTATGAATAGTGACGAGGACAATCTGATATTTGACAGCCGGTTTGATGATATCGCTCAGGCGATCGTAAATGGAATTATGGAGTCTCTGGACGAAGCTTCGTCGCAGCCTACTTATTATCGTGTGCAGACCGGAACTTTTAGAAGAAAAGATAATGCGGAAAGACTGTTGGAACAGTTGCAAAGCCAGGGCTTCCCAGCATTTATTATTAATGAAGACGGTTATTATAAAGTTCAGGTTGGTGCATTTGAGTTACTGGATAATGCAATTCGCATGGAGGCTACACTTCGCAGGTATGGTTATCCGACTTTTTTAACCACGTAAGGAAATATGAATGGCAGCCGGGACTGATGAGAGGCATAAAATCATACAAATTAGAATAATTATGTTGAGGGGTATTTTCTCCGCTATGGTATTTACGGAACCATGGCGGAGATTTTTTCTGTAAAAAAAGATCATTTATAGTACATGATTTTCATTAGGAATCATATGTATTAACAATATAAGTTTCGAATTCTGCAAAAATGTATGTCTGATGGTTGTTGACGGCTGCAGAACTTAGAAATATAAGAAGGGGTGTATGCATGTATTTTTCACGGGATGCATTATACCAATTTATAGTTGAAAAGTCGAAAAACAAAGTAATGGCAGCCGGTATTCTGTCTGCCAGCGTCTGTATTGTAACTGGTATTTATCTGGGGATTGGTGCTTACTTTTCTTCTCACTTTATTTTCTGTTCATCGATTAATGGAATTGAATGCGGTAAAATGACGGTTGAAGAAGCAGAAAATGAAATGGCAGAAAATCTGCTGGATTATCGGCTGGAGTTGATTGAGCGGGGTGGAGTTATTGAGGTGATTACAGGAAGACAGCTTGGGCTTACATATATTCAGTCGGGGCAGGTTGGACAGATTTTAGAAAATCAAAATGCATTTTCCTGGGGAATATCTCTGGGGAAAAATAAAAATTACAGCGTTGTTCTTCCGGTTGAATATGAAGAAGGTGTGTTAAATGACCTTATAGATGGACTGGATTGTTTCGCACCGGGCAAAATCATAGAGCCCCGGGATGCAGTCATTGTTGAAAAAGATTACGGATTTGAGATACAGCAGGAAATCCTTGGAACTACTTTAAACCGGGAACGTTTTAGAAAAGCGGTTGAAAATGCAATAGCTACCGGAAAATCATCCATTGATCTGGATAAATCCGGGATATACGAATCACCTTCCGTACTTCACACAGACAGGAGTCTTCAGTCAGAAGTAGCACAGTTGAATGAACTGACCACTGCGGATATAACCTTTGATTTTACTGACCAGAAAAAAGAGGTGAACCGCAGTGTTATCCGTGAAATGCTTACTAAAGATACGGATGGCAACTATTTTCTAGATGAAAATAAGGTGGGGGAATGGGTTTGCCAGTTAGCATATGAAACGGATACCTTCGGGCTTTCCCGTCAGTTTAAAAAACACGATGGAAAAACTATAACACTTCCCAGAGGAGGGGATTATGGCTGGTGTATTGACCGGCCCGCAACAACCAAAAAATTATATGAGGCAGTTAAAAATGGTATTTCGGGAAATATGGAACCTGCCTATTTGTATACCGCAAAAGACAGATCCAAAAATGATATCGGGAATACCTATGTTGAAATCTGTATTTCTCAGCAAAGAATGTGGTTTTATAAGGACGGAAAAGAATTGGTCGATACGCCGGTTGTCACCGGTAACCCGAATAAAGGAAATGCAACCCCTTCGAATCATGTATGGGCAATTGACGGAGTCATTCACGGACAGATATTAAGAGGCGAAGACTATGCCCAACCTGTGACATACTGGATGCCTTTTAATGGAAATGTAGGGATTCATGATGCAGGTTCTTTTCGTTCGGCATTTGGGTATGATATCTATCTATGGAACGGATCTCACGGTTGTATAAATACACCGGATAAAGCGGCGGCTGTTATATTTAATAATGTAGAGCGGGGAACACCGGTAGTTGTGTATGATTAAGGAAATTGGGTATCATATTTCATATGGCACAATTGGAGACTATGCTGTAGTATCAGTCAACCTGGAAACAAAGAATAGTAATATGAATATCGTATATTTCAATCCAGATTGAGAAACCTATAGGAAGCGATAAAATTTAAAATTGTTTCTTAATATTATGCATGGGAATCGTTTTTGCAATAATTCAAAATATACCTAAAATTCTTATATTTCTTAAAATTATCGAAAAGTACTTTCTCTAATATGCATAAAATGATATGATAGTAGAAAGCATACTACTAGAGCGTGTATGAAATTCATTCCAGCCATCTGCACGCCCCGCTTTGCGGTATATTTGCCCCGAATTCAGGTTACGTAGCCCGCTACGCGCCTTTCATTCGGGACAAATCTCCCACAAACTGTGACGCGCAGCTGTCAGAAAGCAATTTTCAGACACGCTCTAGAGTGATTAATGAGGGATGAAAATGAAAGAAGAAAAAAGGGAAGAGCTTGAAAATGAGAAAGTCACTGGGGTTGGGAAAGATGCTGAAAACCATATAAATAAAGAGTCCCAGGATAAAACCCCGGATGTTCAGGAGAATAGTGCTGACATAAGTGACAAAGAAAAGCAAGAAGAGAATGCAGAAGAAAAGGCTAAAGAAAAGCAGGAAGAAAATGTTAATGGGCAGGTTAAAGAAAAGCAGGATATAAATGTTGAAGAAAAGCAAGAAATAAAGCAAGAAATAAAGCAAAATGAAGAGGTAGTACTAGAAGTTAAATATGAAGTTGAACATGAAGAAAAAGGAGATACAGAAAATAAAGCAAAAGATGAGGCAAAAGTTGAAGAAAAAGATGAAGCAAAAGATGAAGCAAAAGATGAAGTAAAAGATGAAGTAAAAGATGATGTAAAAGATGATGAAAAAGATGATGTAAAAGATAAAGCAAAAGATAAGGCAAAAGATGATGTAAAAGATGAAGCAAAAGATGAGGCAAAAGATGAAGTAAATCAAGAAGTAAAACAAGAGCAGAAGGATCAGTTAAATGGAGAACTAAAAGAAGAGCAGAAGGATCAGCCAAATGGAGAATCTTTAGAAAAACTTAAAGAGACACAAGATCCAGAGCGAAATGAAGAGACAGGCAATGCCGAAGCACATAGTACCATTGAAAGTAATGAACATGATCAAACAGAAGAAAGTGAAGATGCATCCCGACAGGGAAAAAAAGGCCGGCTATGGAAAAAATTGCTGATTGGTTTCGGATGTTTTCTGCTATTGTGTGTCTTAGGTGTATATATCGGCGGTGCTGTTTACTTCCAGGATAAATTCTTTTTCAATACCAAAGTAAATGGTATTGATGTATCTAAACAGACTGTTGAAATGGTTGATAATTCTATTGCAAATAAAATCCATAAATATACCATTACACTTTCCGAAAGAGGGAAGGTAAAAGAGAAGATAACTGCAGATCAGATAGGATATCACTATGTGTCTAAAGGAGAAGTACAAGGTTTTAAAGACCAGCAAAACCCGTATACCTGGCCAAGAGCGTTATGGGAGAATTACCGCTATAAATTCGATTCCAGTACCACTTATGATGAGAAAAAACTTGCCAAAACTCTGAAATCACTGGAATGTATGAATGAAAAAAATATAGTGGCACCTAAAGATGCATTTATGAAATTTGGCGAAACCACTTATGAAATTGAACCGGAAGTAGAAGGCAACAAGGTTGATTACGATAAAATGGTTTCACTGGTGAAAAATTTGATTGAGCATGGAGAAAAGAAGGCGTCACTGGAAAAGAATGACTGTTATGTGCAGCCGGCAGTCCGATCTGATAATGAGCATTTGAATATGCTGATGAATAATCTTAATCAATACTGCAGAACAAGTATTACGTTTGCATTTGGTGAGAAGAGAGAAGTTCTGGATGGCAAAACCATCAAAGACTGGGTATCACATGATGAGGCGGGTACGGTCACCTTTGATGAAGAACAGGTACGTAATTATGTTGCTATGCTGGCTGATAAATACGACACTTATGACAGACCAAGGGAATTTAAAACCAATGACGGCTCAATGGTTACGGTTAAAGGCGGAAGCTATGGGTGGATGATTGATCAGGAGCAGGAGATCGTAGACTTAACCAAGTTAATCCAGCTTGGAGCCGTTCAGGAAAGAACACCTGCTTTTGCACGGACAGCGGTCAGTTTTGATAACAGTGATCTGGGGCAGGACTATGTGGAAATTGATTTGACAAGGCAGCATCTGTGGATGTATATTGGTGGTCAGGTGGCAGTTTCCAGTGACTTTGTATCAGGAAGCATGGTAAAGGCAGGATGTGCCACGCCTGGCGGTACCTATACGCTGTATTATAAGAAATCCCCGGATGTATTAAGAAGCGATAAACCCGGAGACAGCTATGCTACACCGGTGACTTATTGGATGCCATTTAACGGCGGTATCGGGCTTCATGATGCCAACTGGCGTGGAAGCTTCGGGGGAAATATCTATCAATACAATGGATCCCACGGCTGTATTAATCTGCCAACCGATGCTGCAAGACAGATTTATGAACAGATTTATAAGGGTTTTCCAATTATCTGTTACTATCGATAAAGAATAGGATGTAAAGAATATGCAATATGAAAATATGGAAAAGGGAATCTTTTTAGACAGACCGAACCGTTTTATTGCGAATGTAGAAATCAGGGGCGTTAAAGAAGTCTGCCATGTGAAGAACACAGGTCGGTGCAGGGAGCTTTTAACGCCCCATGCCAGTGTGTACGTTCAAAAAAGCAATAATCCGAACCGAAAAACGAAATATGATTTGATTGGAGTAATAAAAGGCGATATAATGATCAATATGGATTCTCAGGCGCCGAATAAAGTAGTTCAGGAATGGATACAGGAAAGTAATTATTTCAAGAATGTTACTTATATCAAACCGGAAATGAAATATGGTAAATCTAGATTTGACTTTTATGTGGAGGCAGATGGAAAGAAGATTTATATGGAAGTAAAAGGTGTCACGTTAGAAGAAAATGGCACAGCGAGATTTCCGGATGCACCTACTCAGCGTGGAGTGAAGCACATCATGGAGCTGATAGGCTGTTTAGAAGAAGGTTATGAGGCATATATCTTTTTTGTTATTCAGATGAAACAGATAAATGAATTCCGTCCTAACGATCTTACTCACCCGGAATTTGGTGATGCACTTCGGCTGGCGAAAAAAGCAGGTGTACATATACTGGCATTCGACAGTATTGTAACAGAGGACAGCATAAAAATTGATAAAGAGATTACCGTTATTTTATAATAAATATTAGGAGAATATATGTTAAATGAAATCGTGGAGCCGCTGCTTATGTGGTTCCGGGCAAATGCCAGGGTACTTCCCTGGCGGGAAGATAAGGCAGCATATCGGATCTGGGTTTCAGAGATTATGCTGCAGCAAACCAGAGTTGAGGCAGTGAAGCCGTTTTTTGAACGATTTACAAAGGCATTGCCGGATGTACATGCATTAGCGGTATGTGAGGAAGATAAACTGCTAAAATTCTGGGAAGGCCTGGGGTATTATAACCGGGTAAGGAATATGCAGATTGCTGCAAAAACCATAGTAGAAGAGTTTGACGGACAGCTTCCGGCGGATTATGAAGCATTACTGTCCTTAAAAGGAATTGGAAACTATACAGCTGGTGCAGTTGCGTCCATTGCTTATAATATTCCGGTTCCGGCAGTAGACGGGAATGTATTGCGGGTGATCTCCCGGGTGTTGGCAAGTGAAGAAGATATTATGAAACAATCTGTGCGTAAGAAGATGGAAGAGGATATAAAAGCCATCATGCCAAAAGACTGCCCCGGTGATTTTAACCAGGCATTAATGGAACTTGGGGCCACTGTCTGTGTACCGAACGGTATGGCAAAATGCGATATCTGCCCCCTGGCATCAATTTGCAAAGCAAAAGCATTGGATATCGTCATGGAATTGCCGAAGAAAACAAAACAAAAGCCAAGGCGTATCGAAGAAAAAACGGTGCTGGTAATAAAAGACGGGGATAAAGCAGCGATTAGAAAAAGGCCTAAAAAGGGACTTTTGGCAGGCCTGTATGAATTGCCTAACCTGGAAGGGCATTTGACAGCAGATGAAGTGCTGGAGTATATAAAAGAGCGTCAGCTTGCACCTATACGGATCAGGCAGCTCAGAGAGTCTAAGCATATATTCAGTCATGTGGAATGGAGAATGACAGGATATGTAATTCAGGTTGAAGAACTGGAAAATGCTAAAGATACGGGAATGCTGTTTGTAGAGCCCTGGAAAACCCAGGAAGAATATCCAATACCGGCAGCTTTTGGCGCATATGCGGATTATCTGCAAATTAAACTAGGACAGGAAAAATACGAAGTATAGGGGAAAATAACATGAAATTATTATCAATTGCAATTCCATGCTACAATGCGCAGGAGTATATGAGAAAATGTATCGAATCTCTGCTGGTGGGTGGAGAAGATGTGGAAATTCTGGTAGTGGATGATGGTTCCAAAGATAATACTGCAGAGATTGCAGATGAATACGAAAGAGAATACCCTACCATAGTGAAAGCAATCCATCAGGAAAACGGCGGTCATGGAGAAGCTGTAAATGCCGGACTTAGAAATGCCACCGGTATCTATTTTAAAGTAGTAGACAGCGATGACTGGGTAGATCCCGATGCATATCTGACCATTCTTGGTAAAATAGCAGATATGATAGGTGGTCCCAATACCGTGGATATGTTTATCAGTAACTTTATTTACGATAAAGTCGGGGTACGCAGAAAAAAAGTAATGCAGTATCGTTCTGCATTTCCGCAAAATGAAATTTTTACCTGGGATGAAGTACACAAGCTCCGAAAGGGCCATTATATCCTGATGCATTCTGTAATCTACAGAACCCAGCTTCTGAAAGCCTGTGGACTGGAATTGCCGAAGCATACTTTTTACGTAGACAACCTGTTTGTATTTCAGCCTCTGCCTTATGTAAAAAATATGTATTATCTGGATGTAAATTTCTACCATTATTTTATTGGAAGAGATGATCAGTCTGTAAATGAAGAAGTTATGATCCGCAGGATTGACCAGCAGATCCGGGTAAATAAAATTATGATTGATACAATGGCTTCGGCTAAAGTTTCAAATAAGAAGCTTCGTAAATATATGCTGAATTATCTTGATATTATTATGACAGTGTCTTCGATTATGCTGATACGTTCAGAAACAGATGAAAACTTTGAAAAGAAGAAAGAACTTTGGTCATATTTAAAGAAAGTAGACCGGGGACTTTATATAAAGATACGTACAGGTCTGCTTGGACGTACGGTTAATCTACCGGGCAAAAGCGGAAGGAATGTATCTGTAGCCGCATATAAATTAACCAGAAAGTTTTTTGGATTTAATTAAAGAGAAAGCTCTCCCTTATCCAAAAATAGAGAAAGCTCCCCCTTATCCTCGGATAAAGGAGAGCTTTTTTGATTCAAAAGAGATTTCAAGATCAGATCGGAAATCAAAAGATTCTCCGTCAGCATGGACGGCGAGAGGTACTTCCGTCTGTATACGCGCCTGGTGGCAGTGGAAAATATGTACACCTTTTGCTCCGGTATGTTTTCCCAAAAACGCTGTAGGGAGCAGTAATAATACCTTTAGCTTGGACATTTTTTCTATAACGCAGATATCCAGGATATCATCCGATGCATCCGCTTTTGGACAGAACTTAAATCCGCCCCCTTCATACGGAGTGTTCATAGCTGTAATAAAATATGCATTTTTATAGAAATGTTTCCTTTTATCATCCATTGTCAGTGTCATGGAAGCCGGTTTTAAGAGGAACAGCTGCTTTAATGCAATCCCAACATAGGTCAGTTTACCAAGTTTAACTTTGTTCAAAGCTTTTTTTAAGGTGGAGTGCAGGGCTTCGTGGCAGACTGCTGCATCGAAACCAATACCGGTACTGACGATAAAGTTCCTGCATTCCTGTTTGCTTTGATTGACACCAATGCTGACCTTTTGAATTCTGGTTGGATGCAGAACTGCATTCAAGGCATCCAGGGGATTCGAAGGAAGACGCAGGCCTCTTGCAAGGTCGTTACTGGAACCGGTTGGAATATAACCAAACACGATGGAGTCCAGATTTTTAAGCCCGTTGATTACTTCATTTGCGGTTCCGTCTCCGCCCACAGCAGTAATCGTACAAGGATTTTTCGTAGTAGATATTAGTTCAGCCAGACGAAGGGCATGGTTTTTCTTTTTGGTAAAATAGACGGTGTATTTAATTTTACGCTCTCTCAATTCCTTCTCCAGCATATTCCAGATCTTTCGGCCTTTACCGGAACTGGATTTTGGATTTACAATAAAATAATACATAATAGTTCCCCCAAAGTTGATATGATAACATCATAATATAAGAGAAGGGAAAAGTAAATATTTTTATTCAGGAGGGCCTTACTCAGCGAACCCCCAATTTAATAATTTCCAACTTCAAAGTCTACCCTGTTCAGAAGATACCAGATGCATAATTAGTACTTTTCTAACGTTTACAGCGTTGTAATTTTGAGAAAATTATGGTATTATGAAAAACAGACTATATCCTAGGAGGAAAGACATGGAAAAAGAGACAGTTTCCAAAAATTTTATTGAGCAGATTATTGAAAAAGATTTAGCAGAAGGACATTGCGAGACAGTATGTACCAGATTCCCGCCAGAGCCAAACGGCTATCTTCATATAGGACATGCAAAGTCAATCTTGTTGAATTACGGATTGGCACAGGAGTATCATGGCAAGTTTAATATGCGATTTGATGATACCAATCCTACAAAAGAGAAAGTGGAATTTGTTGAGTCTATCAAAGAAGACATTAAATGGCTTGGTGCTGACTGGGAAGACCGCCTGTTTTTTGCATCCAATTATTTCGAGCAGATGTATGAGTGTGCAGTGAAGCTGATAAAAAAAGGAAAAGCCTATGTCTGTGATTTGAATGCGGAACAGATCAGAGAATATCGCGGAACCCTCAAGGAGCCGGGAAAGAACAGCCCATTCCGGGACAGAAGCGTTGAAGAAAACCTGGAATTATTTGAAAACATGAAAAATGGCAAATATGAAGACGGTGAACGGGTGTTAAGAGCAAAAATTGATATGGCATCTCCGAATATCAACATGCGTGATCCGATTATTTACCGTGTTGCACGTATGACACATCATAATACCGGTGACCAGTGGTGCATTTACCCGATGTATGATTTTGCCCATCCGATTGAGGATGCAATTGAAGGTATTACACATTCCATCTGTACTTTGGAATTTGAAGATCACAGACCTCTTTACGACTGGGTGGTTCGTGAACTGGAATATCCCCATCCGCCAAAACAGATTGAATTTGCAAAGTTATATCTGACCAATGTGGTTACCGGAAAGCGCTACATCCGTAAGCTGGTGGAAGATGGCATTGTGGATGGCTGGGATGATCCGAGACTGGTTTCCATTGCTGCCTTAAAACGCCGCGGATTTACACCAGAGTCTATTAAAATGTTTATGGATCTTTGCGGAGTGAGCAAAAGCCAGAGCTCTGTAGATTATGCCATGCTGGAATACTGTATCCGCGAGGACTTAAAACTGAAGAAACCACGTATGATGGCCGTTTTAGATCCGATTAAATTAGTGATAGACAATTATCCGGAAGGACAGATTGAGTATCTGGATGTTGATAATAATCTGGAAAATGAAAGCCTTGGCAAACGTAAAGTTCCATTCTGCAGGGAATTATATATTGACAGGGAAGATTTTATGGAAGAGCCTCCAAGGAAATATTTCCGCTTGTTCCCGGGTAATGAAGTACGTTTAATGAATGCGTATTTTGTGAAATGTGAAAGCTTCATAAAGGATGAAGATGGTAACGTAACAGAAATTCACTGTACCTATGATCCCGAGACAAAGTGCGGCACGGGCTTTACAGGACGTAAGGTAAAAGGTACCATTCACTGGGTAGCGGCACCGACAGCGTTAAAAGCAGAAGTACGTCTCTATGAAAATATTATCGATGAAGAAAAAGGTGTCTACAACGAAGACGGAAGCTTAAACCTGAACCCTAATTCGCTGGTTATTTTAAAAGAATGTTTTGTGGAGCCAAACCTTGCAGATGCGAAAGCATATGACAGCTTCCAGTTTGTGCGCCAGGGCTTTTTCTGTGTGGATGCAAAAGATTCCAAACCGGATGCACTGGTGTTTAACCGAATTGTATCTCTGAAGAGTTCTTTTAAACTGCCAAAATAGATTATGGCAGCGGGGGGAATATATGAACGAATTAACAATCAGCCTGGATGTTCAATCTTCCAGGCCCCTGTATGAGCAAATATATGAGTATATCAAAAATGATATCCAAAATGGAGGGCTGCCTTGTAAAAAGAGGCTGCCCTCCACCCGCAATCTGGCAAAACATCTCCAGGTAAGCAGAAGTACGGTTGAATTGGCTTACGAACAGCTATTGTCAGAGGGATATATAGAGGCTGTTCCCTGTAAAGGCTATTTTGTAAGTGATCTGGATGGCTTGTACCATCTTTCTACCGCAGCTCAGGCGCCGAAAAGGGCAGTACAGGAAATAAAAGAGTATTTTGCTTATGACTTTTCACCCAGTGGTGTAGATTTAAACAGTTTTCCCCATAATGCCTGGAGAAAAATTTCAAAAAATATTCTGCTTGAAGATAATAAAGATTTTTTTCAGCTTGGTGAACCCAAAGGAGAGAGGGAACTTCGTGAGACGATTGCAGCATATCTGCACCAGGCACGAGGTGTAAACTGCAGTATGGAGCAGATTATTATTGGGGCAGGTAATGATTATCTGCTTATGCTTTTATGTAATCTTCTTGGAAGAGGCCATATCATAGCAATGGAAAATCCAACTTATAAAAAGGCTTATGATATTCTGAACGTACTTTCTAATGAGATGCTGGTAATTAATATGGATAAGAACGGAATGGATGTGGCAGAGCTTGAGAATTCCAGGGCGGATATTGCCTATGTTATGCCGTCCCATCAATTTCCTCTGGGGACCATTATGCCAATCAAACGGAGAATGCAGCTTTTAAAGTGGGCGTCAGAAGACGAGAAGCGCTATATTATCGAAGATGACTATGATAGTGAATTTAGGTACAAAGGGAAACCAATACCGGCGTTACAGGGCTATGACAGCCATGACAAGGTGATTTATATCGGAACGTTTTCCAAGTCAATTGCACCTGCGATCCGTGTGAGTTATCTGGTTCTGCCAAAAAGGCTGTTGGCGGTATATGATGAAATCGGTAAAATATTTTCTTCTACGGTGTCCAGAGTAGATCAGATGATTATTTCCAGATTTCTGAATGAGGGTTACTATGAGAGACATTTAAATAAAATGCGTGCAGTTTACAAAAGCAGGCATGATGTATTGCTGGAAAAGCTCAAAGGACTGGAAAGTATCTGTACCATATCGGGAGAAAATGCAGGTGTTCATATATTATTGAGCTTTGTAAATGGAATGTCGGAAGATGATGCCATAGAGAAGGCGCGCCTGAAAGGCGTTAAAGTCTATGGGCTGTCTGCTTACTATGTGGCAGCGCCCAGGAAGACTACGATGCCTACAGTAATTCTGGGATATGCAAATCTTTGTGAAGCAGATATCGCCGAGGCGGTGCACCGTCTGATTCATGCGTGGATAGTATAGAAATCTTGTATATGTTATAAAAACACCAACGAATTCCGCTGGTGTTTTTTGAATGTTATTTTAACACAATTATTTATTCCGCTGTTTTGCTTACTTCGCCTTCATCATCAGTCTGTCCATCTGTTTCATCAGCAGAAGCGTCTTCCGGAGTTTTTTCAGGCGTATGAGATTCTTTTGGAATTGTGACGTATTCTCTTGCTACCGGAGTAACATCATCTTCTTCATCCAGATCATCCTCAAAGTCGTCTTCGAAGTCTTCGAAATCATCCTCCCATGTATCATCTTGTTGTTTGCATTTATTTAAGTAATAGATACCTCCTGCGATAGCAACACCTATTACAGCAGCACCAAGTAAGAATTTTCTATTTTTTTTAGCCATAATCCTGACTCCTTTCATAATTTATGACAACATAATTACGTTTATTGTAATACTTTTTTCTGAAAAAGGAAAGGGGTAATTACAAATTTATTCTTCCACATGTTCCAGCCCCTGATTCAGAATCGTAGATACATGGGTATCTGCCAGAGAATAATAGATCGTTTTTCCATCTCTGCGGAATTTTACCAGATGGCTTTGCTTTAGAACCCGCAATTGATGGGAGATGGCACTCTGGCTCATTCCAAGCAGGTCTGCAATGTCACAAACGCACAGTTCAGAAGCAGACAGTGCATAGAGAATCCGGATTCTGGTAGGATCCCCAAAGATTTTAAACAGGTCAGCAAGCCGGTAAAGATCTTCTTCTCCCGGAATAACCGTATTTTGAATTTCATGATGGATGTGGTTGCCATCACAACAGTTTTCTATCATATCCTCGTTGTTCATAATTTCCTCCATTCGTACGTCTGGATACGCACACACAGACAGATAGAAAAGATATTCTCTTCTTAATATGCCCGTATTACTTATTTTATTTCATGCAATTAAAGATTACATGACGTTATCTGAATTCTGAAAATATAAAAACAGAATTTCCTCTAATACATAGTTTAAAGAAAATCCTGTTTTTTGTCAATGTAATTCTTTGTCGAGACATGCTGCCGGTGAATGCATTATTATTCCGTGATGCTATTTCTTCTTATAAAGAATTCTTACAGAGTTCAGAACACACAGCATAGCTACACCGCTGTCTGCGAATACAGCCATCCACATAGAAGCAAATCCCATGAGCCCAAGGATCATAACAAGTATTTTAATTACCAGGGCAAAAATAACGTTTTGTCTGGAAATCAGACCGGTGGAACGTGCAATTGCAATAGCATCCGGGATAGCAGTAACGCTGGAATTCATAAATACAACATCCGCTGCTTCAATAGCAGCGTCAGCGCCGCTTCCCATAGCCGCTCCAACATCAGCACCAGCCAGTACCGGTGCATCGTTAATGCCATCACCGACAAACATGACACGTCCGTGTGCATCTCTGATTTTCTGCAGCTCTGTTAGTTTTTCCTGAGGAAGAAGTTTTGCATGGACTTCATCGATACCGGTTTCTTTTGCAACAGCATTAGCGCTGTCTAAAGCATCACCTGTTAACATGGCTGTTGTGATACCCAGAGATTTTAATCTCTTAATTGCAGGTGCGGCATCTGCTTTTACCGTATCAGAAATTACGATATGGCCTGCATAGGTTCCGTTCACGGCAATGAGTACTTCTGTACCAAAGCTGTCTTTTTGGAAATTTTTCAGGGAAACCTTATAAGCGTCCATCAATTTCTGATTGCCGCAGAGGATATCTCTGCCATTGATTACGGCGTGGATTCCTTTACCGGCTAACTCTTCTACAGATGCGGGGCGGTTCAGTTCCATTTTTTTATTTCTGGCTTCGCTTACAATACTTGTTCCGATTGGATGTGTGGAATCCAGTTCACATATGGCAGCAAGTTTCAGGATTTCCTGTGAAGTAAATCCATTGGCAGGAACGGCATGCTGTACCTGGAAGTTTCCTTCTGTTATGGTTCCAGTTTTATCCATAATAACGGTAGTAACATCTTTTAATGCTTCCAGTGAAACGCCGCCTTTGAATAGGATACCTCGTTTGGAACCTGCGCCAATACCGGAGAAAAATGCCAATGGTACGCTGAGCACAAGAGCACAGGGGCAGCTGATTACCAGGAAGGTAAGTGCTGTGTAGATCCAGTGATTCCAGTCACCTGTAATCAGGGATGGAATAATAGCAGTGCAGACAGCAAGAGCCACAACAAATGGTGTATAAATTCGGGCAAAACGCGTGATAAAGCGATCGATCTTAGGCTTGCTTGCAGCGGCATTTTCTACGGAATCCAGAATTCTGGTTACCATGGAATCCTCCAGAACTTTTTCAACACGGATTTTTATCAGTCCTGAGGTATTCATACATCCGGATGTTACTTCATCTCCATAGCCTGCTTTTACAGGTACAGGTTCTCCGGTTACCGGTGAAGTATCAATACGGCTTTCCCCTTCTATAATAACCCCGTCCAATGGGATACGGTCACCGGGACGTACAACCAGAATGTCGCCAACCTGAGCATCACCGGCAGGAATAACCTGCACTTCATCTCCGATAGCAAGATTTACTACTTCCGGTCTCATATCTACGGCATCCATGATCTGACTGCGGCTTTTTTCTACGGCCCGGTCTTCAAAATATTCGCCTACCCGGTAGAAGAGCATAACGCCAATCGCTTCCGCATAGTCACTGATAACAAATGCGCCAATTGTTGCAATACTCATCAGGAAGTTTTCATCAAATACATGGCCTTTGGTAATGTTCTTTATCGCAGTCCACACAATTTTCCAGCCCAGAACAAGATAAGAAATGGCATAGACGATAAAAACGGGTGTTGGTCCAATATTTTTGGACTCCATTACTTTAGCAGCAATTAAGAGAAGTGCGCCAACAATAATTTCGATTATGGAGCGGTGCTCATGAAAGAAAACAGTTCTTTTAGGCAGATCAGTTACTTTTTTGGAAAGAATATCTCTGCCTTTCGGTGAGGTATCTCTTGCCTTAATTACAACGTCCGGCTCAATGGATTTTGCTATTTTTTGTATTTCCGGAATTAATTTATCCGGATCCTTTGCAGTTATACGAAGCTGCTTTGTCGCATAAGTAACGGTAGCGCTGGTTACCTCCGGAAGATTGTTGATCATACGTTCAATTTTGGCTGCACAGTTGGCACAGTCCAATTCTTCGATGGTATAAGTATTTGTCACCTGGATACCTGGAGTTTTCCCGCCTCTTGGGACGATTTTTACGTCCGGTTCGATAGAAGCACAGATTTCCTGCATCCTGGGAAGGAGAGCATCGGGGTTTGGTGCAGATACCCTTAATTGTTTTGTTGCAAAAGCAATTGCTGCATAAGACACATCCGGGAGATCTTTGATTTTACGTTCCATCTTTGCGGCACAATTTGCACAGCCCAGATTTTCCAGCAGATAAACCTTTTTAATATTATTTTCGTCCGGCATTCTGCAAGTACATTTAGAAAGGCTTTCTCCGCAGACATCACAATATTCTACATGTGGATTGCACAACTCACATGTACAGTCTTCAGGATGACCGGGAGTCTGAATATGCAGGCATTCAAAATGCGTATGGGACCCGCAAAATGATTCTGCATTTGCTGCATCATCTTCATGACTATGGTCGCAGCCGCAGGCACATTCTGGGTGAGAACGATGATGTTCCTCATGATCCTGGTTGTCATGCACGTGATCGTCATGCTCATGATCACAGCCGCAGGTACATTCTGAGTGAGAATGATGTTTTTCCTCATGATTCTGGTCATTATGCTCGTGACCGCATTCACAGGAACATTCCTTGTGAATATGTGAGTGATCTTCGTGCTGTTGCGCATGATCCGCATGGGAATGACCGCATCCGCAATGCTCTTCATGATGATGTTCCTGCACAGCACTGGAGTTTAAAGATTTATTGCTTCTTTGTTCTGTTTTATGATCTTTCATAACAGGTACCTCCTGATTTGATTTTTACTTGAAACACATGAACAACTATTCATATGTTAATATAATCATATCTTTAGGAAAATGTCAATACAAAATTATTAATATCATAAAAATTAATAAATGTGACAAAAGTCACTGGTGTTTTTTAGGAGAAACGTTTATACTATAAGGTAAGAAATAAAGTAGTCGTATTCATATAAGTAAAATGAAGTATAATGAAGTATGTTTCATTTTTATGATAAGCCAGATTAAAAGGCAGAGGGGAATTAAGGTGATGTATAGTGCGTAAACGTATATCGAGTATATTGTGGGGAATTTTCTGGTTGGTTCTGGGGTTAGGGATAGCAGGAAATATGTTGGGAATTTTGAATTTTTCTCTGTTCTTTAACGGGTGGTGGACAATGTTTATTATTATTCCTTCTTTTTTGAGTTTGATTGAACATAAACCCAGGTCATCAAATGTGATAGGGCTGTGTATTGGCATCTTCTTTTTGCTAAGTTCATGGAATCTGCTTAGCTGGGGCATGGCCGGGCGTCTAATCTGGCCAACGATTCTTGTGGTAGCCGGTGCAGGATATCTGGTAAAGCATCAGAGAATCGGTTATCAGGAACATAAGCGGGTAGGCAGCGGTTGTGATGGAGCAGCCTGGTACGGCGGTCATAACAGCGGCAATTATCGTAAATTTGAAAATGATGGAAGAAATTCGGGCTTTGGAAATAGCAGTGGACAAGGATCTCAGAACAATCAAAATGAGAACTGGCGTCAGGCGCCCGGCGGACAGAGTGGATACCGGGAAAGAAATGACCAGAGAAATGAATATCAGGGACAGCAGGAATATCGTGGGCAGCAGACATATCAGAGTTATAACCAACAGAATTACCAAGAGGCTCCAAATCATCAGAGGAATCAGAATTATGCCGGTGGATTTCAGGGACAGCAGTCATATCAGGGACAAAGACAGGATCCATCAGAAATACACAGCGTAGAGAAGAGCGGTGCAGTTCAGAATATGCCAAGCTTCACAGCTTTATTTTCTTCTAGAAATATAAACTATAATGGTGATATATTCGATGGCGCTTTAGTGAATGCGGTTTTTGGAGGCGTGGAACTGGATTTGAGATATGCCATTTTTGAAACGGATGTCAGAATTGATGTAATGTCTCTGTTTGGGGGTATTGAAATTAAGGTGCCTGAGTATGTCAATGTAAAGGTTGATGATACGCCTATTCTTGGCGGGGTGTCTAACAAGGCCAGATTGATGCCAGTGCCGGGAGCACCTACCATTTATATCAGGGCAACTTGTATTTTAGGAGGATTAGAAATAAAATAAAAATAACTGTCGGCGGTTGAGGCTCAACTGTCCGGCAGTTTTCTATTTACTGGAGCAATTTGGTTTACTGGAAGAGTACCTGTACAAGAAACATATAAAGCAGCGTACCGCCTCCAATGCTGATCAGAGTATTCCTTTTCCAAACATGTAAGAAGACGATGACAACCAGTGCAATCAATTCCGGTATACCAAAAGGAGCTGATATAACGGAGACATTTTTAAAACAATATACAACCAGCATACCGATAATTGCAAAAGGAAGAACTTTACCTAAATACATGATATATGCAGGGGTCTTCTTATTTCCGGGAAATAGAAGGAAAGGAAGCCCACGGATGAAAAAGGTAACACCAGCCATAATCAGAATCATTATAAAAGCCTGTGAATCAGGAATTCTCATTGCTTAGGTCACCTCGCTTTTCCAATTGTTTACGAAATACAGTCAAAAGAACAGATATGGATATCATGGATGGAATGATAAAATTACCGCTTCCAAACAGGATCAGGCAAATGACAGAGCATACCAGACCAATCAGTGCCGGAATATGATTTTTGCTTGTGAGCCATTGTTCCGTAAAAATAACGATAAACAGTGCAGTCATGACAAAGTCTATGCCCTTTGTATTAAAATCAATCATAGAGCCCAAAACCGCGCCCAGAGTACAGCCGATAATCCAATAGCAGTGATCTAATACAGAGATGAATAAATAAAACCATTCTGCATTGACTCCTTTGGGGGGAACGGCGGAACAGATCAGAGAATAGGTTTCATCTGTAAGTTCATGGATCAATAACGGTTTTTTACGTCCGACAAAACGATACTTATCAATCAGTGACAGTCCATAAAACAGATGGCGTATCTGAATCATTACCGTCATAAATGCCGTATAAAGAAAAGTAACACCACCAGCAAGCAATTCAATAGCAACATATTGCATAGAACCGGCATAGATAATGATACTCATAAAAAAAGCCCAGATAAAGGAAAAACCTTTGCTTTCCAAAAGGATTCCAAATCCCAGACCTAGAAACAGGTAGCCAGCCATAATAGGCAATGTTAGTGGAAAGGCTGCCTTCAGCGCTTTGCGTCTCATTTGTATATCTCCTTCCAGCTTTTTATCTGGGATAGTATAGCACGTTAATGTGCGAATGTCAAAATAATGTTTATATTGTCAAAATAAGATTACTAATCGATATTCAAGAGTGCACAGGTTAGAAAGGGTTTACTATTAAGAAGGAGACACTTTGCAGCTGAGATAGTGTAAGGAAAGAGAAGGAGGTGGGCAATGACAGGAGCGTGGAAGGCTTACCGCAGAACTGGCATTTTCTAACCTTCTCCAGCGCTTTTTAGCGGCCGGCAGGCATTCGCTGTGAAATACGGATGGCTTTTGCAGCGCTACATCTTATCGTACACAACCTTTATATAGAAAGCGTCTTTAATCTGCTAAACTCAAAACTTAAATGTTTCCCATCCGGAGAACTTAGTGCTACAATATTGGAAGAAAAGAAAGAAAATTAAGATAAGAAAGATAAGAAAGATAAGAAAGATAAGGAGGATTATGGCTTGAAGCATTTTTATGATGATATTACAGAGTTCATTTTTGTAGAAAACGATCCTGTTCCGTCCGATATGATTTTTATTCCCGGCGGGAGTTATGGAGAAATTGCGTTACATGCAGCTGATTTATATAAAGGGGGTTATGCAGACCGTATTATGGTTTCCGGGAAATTCAGTGTTTTAAAGGGAAAGTTTGCAGGAGTTGATTCACCTCTAGACTACTGTGGAATGGATTTTCAAACGGAAAGCCAGTTTCTAAGCAAAGTTTTGCAGGATGCAGGCGTGCCGGCAGTGTCAATTTATATGGAAGAAGAGGCAACCTTTACTTATGAGAATGCAATCTACTGTAGAAAGCTGGCAGAGAAGCTGGGGCTTCAGATAAACAAAGCAATCATTTCCTGCCAGGCATATCATGCAAGAAGGTGTCTGATGTATTATCAGCTTATGTTTCCGGAAACGGTATTTTATGTATGCCCTGCTGAAACCCGGGGAATTAACAGGAATAATTGGTTTATGGAAGAAAAAAAGATTGATCAGGTGTTGGAAGAAGTAGAGCGCTGTGGCAGGCAGTTCCATAAAATTATGCATGATTTGATTGACAAATAATTTTATTTTATCCCTCCGAATTTAGGGAAGGGCCAGGGGACCTGCAATTTACAGACTAACACAAACATAGAAGGACAGGAATATCGAATTAACAGTTTCGGTGTTCCTGTTTTTTGTGTAAGGCTGTACTAATACTACAGCAAACAGTTTGTAAGGGGCTTATGGCTCACTATTCCAAATAATCGTATGAGTCATTACTTGGAATAGAGACTTCCTGCAGGATTGTTATATTTGGGTTTAGATGAGTAATGACGCTTTGTAAATGATAGGTAGTGTACGGAAAGAGAAGGGGGCGAGCCAGGACATTGATTTGGAAGGCTTACCGCAGAACTGGCATTTTCTAACCTTCCCAGAGCCCTTTTTGGCGGCACGCGGGCATTCGCTCCGAAATCCTGATGCATTTCGCAGCTCACTGCCCGCTTAGTATCCGATGGGAGCCAGTCGAATACTATCCGCCAAAAAGCACTCTGGGAAGGTAAGTAAATACTCAGCTCTGCTATATGCCTTCCAAATCAATGTCCTGGCTCGCCCCCTCCTCTTTCCGAGATAGCATTCGTTGATACAAAGCTGGTTTTCTCAGCGTGATGGGACCCTGGGGTTGTGGCATGCTGAACAATATAGGCGTTAAGCAACTGATCTTGAGAACGGGATTTGTTTTATATTCTGCAATCAGAAAAAGGAATAGACTTTCATCTTCTATTATGCATAAACTGTCAAAATATACCGCTCTACATCCAATAAAGAACATCCATCTACACCCAGGGAATCTATCATGCTGAGAACGAGTAACATAAGGCAACTGAACTTATCACAGTGATTTGTTTCTTCATTCCAGAAAAAGCAGCAAACTTTCATCTCCTTTTACGCTTAAATAGCCGAAATATACTACGCTACATCCAATAAAGAACAGCCTGCCACAGCCCAGGGGTCCGACCATGCTGAGAAATTCAGCTTTGTGGCGGCAACCTGGATCTCGGAAAGATGGGTGTGGGAAACTGGCATGGGCGGAGGAAGCGTAGAGCAGAGCTGAGTATTTACTTACCTTTTCGAAGTGTTTTTTGGCGGATAGTATTCGACTGGCTCCCATCGGATACTAAGCGGGTACTGAACCGAGAAATGCATCAGGATTTCCCGGTGAATACCCGCGTGCCGCCAAAAAGCGCTTCGGAAAGGTTAGAAAATACCAGTTCTGCGGCCAGCTGACGGAGCCCATGCCAGTTTCCCACACCCATCTTTCCGTTGCACTATCTTCATCTACAAAGCGTCCCCTTACTCAGCTAAACCCCAATTTAAGATGAAATTATTAGGCAGGAGAAAAAGTATATGGGATTTGTAAAAAACAGTTGACAAAATTACCAAACAAGAAGTATACTGTGGATATAAAGTTTAGTAAATGAACTAATTATTTCAGAAAGCATAAAGGAGGATGAATTCTGTGCTTGAAACTTACAAAGTAACCGATGAAAAGTTCAGAAAGTATGGCCGCATTGTAAAAGATATTGACTGCGGTGAATTAATTGAGAAGATGAAATCGACACCCCTTCCGGAAGATGTAATCTATGTTCCATCTGTTTCAGAACTGGAAGAGCTGCCGGTATATGAGAGGATGCAGACAATAGCATACGGCGAATTACCAATACAGATTGGTTACTGCAACGGACATAATCATTTATTAAATGCAGTAGAATATCACCGTTCATCAGAAGTAAATGTGGCAGTGACAGATTTAGTACTTATGCTGGGAATGCAGCAGGATATCGAAGCAGACTATACATATGATTCGTCAAAAATTGAAGCATTTTTTGTTCCGGCGGGAACCGTAATAGAAGTCTATGCAACAACTCTTCACTATGCA
Source organism: Robinsoniella sp. KNHs210 (assembly GCF_000686105.1). Classification (NCBI taxonomy): domain Bacteria; kingdom Bacillati; phylum Bacillota; class Clostridia; order Lachnospirales; family Lachnospiraceae; genus Robinsoniella; species Robinsoniella sp. KNHs210. The sequence continues at coordinate 2,515,243 of NZ_JMLZ01000002.1, read as the reverse complement.
CCCTGTAATACCCGGGAAGAGGGATTCCAGTGTGTGGTAATTCTCCCAAGAGATACAAACCTTCCTTTGGACCAGTGCCATGGAGGAGATCAGGAAGATAAACTTTTAACAGCTAAGAATAAATGGCTGGTTGCGCATCCGGATGCAAAAATCGATGGGGCATTTAACGGAATCAAAGGGGAAAACCTTTCTTTATAGGAAAACCAGGTCTTAAAACATAGTAAGAAAGAAAATATTAAAATAACCATAAATCATAGTATTTTATTCAGGAGGAAAAAAATGAACAACATGCCAAAAGTTAAAATCGGTATTGTAGCTGTAAGCAGGGACTGTTTCCCGGAATCTTTATCCGTATCCAGAAGAGAAGCTCTGGTAAAAGCGTATAAAGAAAAATATAATGCAGAAAACATTTATGAATGTCCAATCTGCATCGTTGAAAGTGAAATTCATATGGTGCAGGCATTAGAAGACGTAAAGAAAGCAGGCTGTAATGCACTGGTTGTATATCTGGGGAACTTCGGACCGGAAATTTCCGAAACATTGTTAGCAAAACATTTTGATGGACCATCCATGTTTGTTGCAGCAGCAGAAGAAAGCGGAGACAATCTGGTTCAGGGCCGCGGAGATGCTTATTGCGGTATGTTAAATGCCAGCTATAATTTAAAACTTCGTAATATTAAAGCATACATTCCGGAATATCCGGTTGGAAATGCAGAAGAATGCGCAGATATGATTGAAGAATTTGTTCCGATTGCAAGAGCAGTTGTGGGACTTTCTAAATTGAAAATCATAAGCTTTGGTCCTCGTCCTTTGAATTTCCTTGCTTGTAATGCACCAATTAAACAGCTCTATAACTTAGGGGTAGAGATTGAAGAAAATTCAGAACTGGATTTATACGAAGCATTTAATAAGCATGCAGATGACCCACGTATCGCAGATGTAGTGAAAGATATGGAATCTGAGCTTGGAGAAGGTAATAAAAAACCGGAAATTCTTGCTAAACTTGCACAATATGAACTGACACTCTTAGACTGGGTAGAAGCGCATAAAGGCTATAGAGAATATGTAGCAATTGCAGGAAAATGCTGGCCTGCTTTCCAGACACAGTTTGGATTCGTTCCATGCTATGTGAACAGCCGTCTCACCGGAATGGGAATCCCGGTATCCTGTGAAGTGGATATTTATGGAGCACTCAGTGAATTTATCGGAACCTGCGTAAGCGAAGATGTTGTTACTTTACTGGATATTAACAATACTGTTCCAAATGATATGTATGCTGATGATATCAAAGGCAAATTTGACTATACTCAGAAAGATACTTTCATGGGCTTCCATTGTGGTAACACCAGTTCTAAAAAATTATCCTTCTGTGCTATGAAATATCAGATGATTATGGCAAGAGCGCTTCCGGAAGAAGTAACACAGGGTACTTTGGAAGGAGATATTGTTCCTGGAGACATTACATTCTACAGACTGCAGAGTACGGCTGATTCCAAACTGCGTGCATACATTGCACATGGTGAAGTTCTCCCGGTAGCAACACGTTCCTTCGGTGCGATTGGTATCTTTGCAATACCGGAAATGGGAAGATTTTATCGTCATGTATTAGTAGAAGGAAATTATCCTCATCATGGAGCAGTTGCGTTTGGACATTACGGAAAAGCACTTTATGAAGTATTCAAGTTCATCGGTGTAGATGTAGAAGAAATCGGATTTAACCAGCCAAAAGGAATGTTATATAAGACCGAAAATCCATTTGCATAACAACGGCAGTGTAATTTAAGAAAATAGGAAGCTCGCAGTGCGGGCTTTCTGTTATTGAAATCAAAATGATACGGCTGATGTGAAAGCATTGCTTTGTAATTTGGCTGAATATTGTGGCAGTCAGCAATGCACAGGTGATGTTACATGGGCAGGGATATTTTTTAAAGGAAGAGAGGAAACGGACAGATGTTATATATAGGAGTAGATTTAGGTACGTCTGCGGTAAAGCTTTTGTTAATGGAAGCAGATGGTACCATTAAAAATGTAGTTTCAAAAGAGTATCCGCTTTATTTTCCGAATCCCGGATGGTCTGAACAGAAACCGGAAGATTGGTGGAGTGCAGTAGTAGCGGGAATACAGGAACTGACAGCAGATTGTAATAAGGCGGAGGTTGCCGGAATCAGCTTTGGCGGACAGATGCATGGATTGGTGATACTGGATGATAAGGATGAGGTAATCCGCCCGGCTATTCTCTGGAATGACGGCAGAACCGGAAAAGAAACCGACTATTTAAATGAAGTTATCGGAAAGGATAAATTATCCGAATATACGGCGAATATTGCATTTGCCGGTTTCACGGCACCAAAAATTCTCTGGGTTAAAAATAATGAGCCGGAAAATTTTGCAAGAATAAAAAAGATTATGCTGCCAAAGGATTATCTGGCATATAAATTATCCGGAGCGTTCTGTACCGATGTATCCGATGCTTCCGGTATGCTGATTTTTGATGTGAAGAATAAATGCTGGTCCAAAGAAATGCTGGATATCTGCGGCATTACAGAAGAACAGGTTGCAAAGATCTATGAAAGTTATGAGATAGTCGGTACCTTAAAACCGGAGGTCGCAAAAGAGCTGGGTCTTCCGGAAACTGTGAAGGTTGCTGCAGGTGCAGGAGATAATGCGGCAGCAGCTGTGGGAACCGGTACCGTGGGAGATGGGATGTGTAATATTTCTCTTGGTACCTCCGGAACAATTTTTATTTCCAGTAAAGATTTTGGCGTAGATGAGCACAATGCACTTCATGCTTTTGCCCATGCAGACGGACATTACCACCTGATGGGATGCATGTTAAGTGCCGCATCCTGCAATAAATGGTGGATGGATGAAATTATCGGTACCAAAGATTATGCAAAAGAGCAAAGTGAAATCACAAAATTGGGACAGAATAATGTGTTTTTCCTGCCATACCTAATGGGAGAGCGTTCCCCTCACAACAATCCAGATGCAAGAGGAACCTTTATCGGCATGACCATGGATACCACTAGGGCAGATATGACCCAGGCTGTATTAGAAGGGGTTGCATTTGCAATCCGGGATTCATTCGAAGTAGCGAAATCCTTAGGGATTCATATCGAAAGAACGAAGATCTGCGGAGGCGGTGCCAAGAGTCCCCTTTGGAAGAAGATTGTTGCAAATGTATTAAACATTAAAGTGGATGTCATTGCCAGTGAAGAAGGCCCGGGACTTGGCGGAGCAATGCTGGCGGCAGTTGCCTGCGGCGAATACAAAAATGTGGAAGAAGCGGCAGCCGGTATTGTGCGTGTAGTGGATACAATTGACCCCACACCTGAAATTGCTGCAAAATACGAAGAAAAGTATAAAAAGTTTGTGAAGATTTATCCAACAGTAAAAGATTTGTTTCAGGAGATCATCTAGTACAGTAAGTTCCCCGGGTCATTGACTCGGGGAATTTTTCGTGATATTCTAGTATTTTGAAGAAATAACAATATTCACCAGAGCAAAGAAAGAGGAGATATTATGATTAAAGTATGTATCTTTGACCTAGATGGGACACTGGCTGATACAGTAGAATCATTGGCCTATTGTGGAAACCGCGCGCTTGAAGCCATGGGACTATCCGCTTTTCCGACTGACCGGTTCCGGTATTTTGCGGGAGACGGATCAGCAGAGCTGGTACGAAGGTGCCTGAGGGAAAATGGTGACTTGCAATGCGAAGGTTTTGATGAGCTTAGCCGTTTGTACGGTACTTATTTTGCAAAGGATTGTATGTATCATGTGAAGCCGTTTCCGGGAATTGTAGAATTGTTGGAGTGGTTAAAAGGCCATAATATTAAAATCAGCGTTTTTTCGAATAAGCCTCATGAACAGGCGATAGATGTAGTAGAATCACTATTTGGCAAAGGCTATTTTGATTACATACAGGGACAGCAGGAAGGAATTCCAAGAAAGCCGGCCCCGGATGGAGCGATCAAGATTGCAGAATATTTTCAGGTTTCGTGTGATGAATGCCTGTATATAGGGGATACGAATACCGATATGCAGACAGGAAATGCGGCAGGAATGGATACGGTGGGTGTTTTGTGGGGATTCCGTGACAGAGTAGAGTTAGAAGAAAATCACGCCAAAAGAATTGTAAACAGTCCTTCGGAAATCTCAGTAATTCTGGAACAGGAAAATCTCAGGTCTGCTTGCGATGTACGGAGGAGATAAGGTTGAAAGAAAATTACGATGCAGAAAGGACGCCACGATGTGATTCTTTCAACCTGTTTGATTGTGGCAGTATTGCAGGCAAGCCTGCAATATGCAGTGGGAATAAATATGATTAAGTTAATTGCAAGCGATTTAGACGGAACTTTATTGCAGAATGGCGCGCAGGAGTTAAATCCCGGAACTGTCCAGCTGATTCATGAACTGACAAAGCAGGGGCGCATTTTTGTAGCGGCCAGCGGAAGACAGTATCCAAATCTGAAAAGGCTGTTTGCTCCGGTCAGTGATGAGATTGCTTTTATTTGTGAGAATGGCTCCCTTGTGGTATACCAGGATAAGATATTAGCGAAGCATATCATTCCAAGAACTACCGGTCAGGAGATTCTGAATGCGATGATGGAGCGGGAAGGATGTGAAGCTCTGCTGTCAGGTGTAAATACCTGTTACATACAGCCAAAGGATGAGGCATATATGATACACATCCGTGATGTGGTTAAAAATACAGTAACGGTAGTAGATGACATTCTGAAAGTAGAAGAACCTTATCTGAAAATTTCAGTTTATGAAAAAAACGGGATTAATAATTCTGAGGATTATTGGAATGAACGGTTTGGAAAGGAAGTTACGGTTGTGACCTCCGGCAATCTTTGGCTGGATACCGTTCCAAAAGGTATCAATAAAGGAACAGCGATGCAGGATCTGTTCCGTGAACTTCAGGTTACACCACAGGAGACAATGGCATTTGGGGATCATTATAATGATGTGGAAATGCTTCAAAATGTTTCCTATAGTTTTGCTATGGACAATGCCCAGCCGGGGATTCTGGACATCTGCAATTTTCATACAGATCAGGTAGAAAAAACCCTTGAAGAAGTATTGGATGGAAAATATGATAATAAATTACATGCAAATAGAACGGATATGAGCCATAGAAAATGCAGCACGGGAGGAAAAGTTTGAAAGAATAGCGTTTTCAAACTACTTATTAAGGCAGTATCGCAGGCAGGCCTGCGATATGCAGGAGGTAAAACTATGATTAAATTAGTTGCATCAGATATTGATGGTACATTGCTGGTAGAAGGAAGCGATAAAATAAATGAAGAAATTTTCGATGTGATCCTGAAATTAAAAGACCGGGGCACTCTTTTTGCGGCTGCAAGCGGAAGGCAGTATGCAAGTATCCGCAGATTGTTTGCACCAATCGAAAATGAGATGATATTTGTTTCTGAAAACGGCTCAAATGTGGTCTGCAGAGGTTATGAAGTGTCATCTACCGTACTAAACCGTAAGGATGCAGAAGAGCTGATCCGATTTATCCGCAGGCAACCGGGATGTTATTTGACCGCATCTACCAGGGGGCCAATGTATATCGAAGATAATGACGCGGATTTTTGGAAATTGCTGACGGATGGATACCACAATGATATGCGTCTTGTCCCGGATGTACTGAAAGAAGATATTGAGATTATCAAAATTTCAATCTATAAAAGTACCGGTGTTCAGGATATTTCGGAGGAAGTGATTGCACAGTGGAAAGACAGGTTCCATGTGACGATTGCAGGAGAACCATGGATTGACTTTATGGATTTTGATGCAGATAAGGGAAAAGCACTGCAGACTATCCAGCAGACTCTTCGTATTTCCAGAGAAGAAACCATGGTATTTGGTGACAATAATAATGATCTGGGTATGATTGCCAGCGCAGAAGAGAGCTATGCTGTTGCCAATGCACAGCCAAAAGTATTGGAAGCGGCAAAACACATTGCTGATGAAAACGTAAATGACGGTGTTTTAAAAGTTATGAAAACATTGTTGGAATCTAAGGATGTTTCATTTTAAAGTAAACATACCGAAACACACTAAGAGGAGGAATATGAATGTATAAATATGATGATATGTGCCTGAATGCATTTTTAGAAAACCAGTTACAATTATTTGATGAGAAAGTTGCAGAAACACCTGAAGAAGCAGATGAGTTTCTGGATGATGTAATGGCGGTGGTAGTTGATACACTGGAAGATGTCAGAGATTATTTTGAAGAAGCCGGAATGGACACTTCGGATATGTCCGGGGATGAACTAAAAGAGGCTTCTGAAGTATTCCATCTTCCAGATGGACGTTATCTGATCGTTGAAGGATAGAACGTCTAATTCGTAAAGAAAATCATGTTAACAGCGGCAAGAATCAATATGTGCACCGGATAAAACCAGTAGAAGAAATATTTCATGGAACGTCCCCGCTCCCCGTTATAAAACCAAATGGGAATAAAGGATAAGGCGGCTGCAGGTTCCCACAAAACGGAAATTGCTCCGCTGCACACCTGGTTTCTTCTGTTAAAGCGGAAGAAATACAGGACTTCCAATAGGAAAATGCCCATATAGCTATAGTCTACGTTTAGCAGGTAACCGGACAGCATTCCGATGATAAAAATGATCAGCTGAAATAAGATTTTTCCTTCAAAGCGGGAAGCGGCTATCATGACAAGCAGGCCAATAAATAAAGTAAAGAAAATATTCTGCTGACTGAAGTCAAAGAATGTTCCCCCTATTGACAGATCAAAAGGAACTTCTGAAATGAATGCAAAAAGAAGCAGCCTAAGAGCGTATTTCCGTACATTTTTGGTATGAAGGAAACCTTCTACTAACAGAAAACAGAAGATTGGGAATGCCAGACGGCCGATCTGACGCATCACTATATAGAGGATTTTCAGATTCTGAAAAAGGACAGGATTGTTCTGAACATAATCCTGATATAATAATCCTTCCCCAAGAGTAAATGCTCCAATGTGGTCTATGAGCATGGTGATAATAGCGATCATTTTTAATGTGTATCCTGTAATAGAAAATTGTTTGTTCAGCTTCATAATGTCATCCTTTGCTATTCATTGTTTTAAGAATTATAGCTTATTTTGTCATGGCTTGCAAGGGCATGGCTGAAAAATCATTGCACCGGTATTCAAAAGGTGAAGAAACATAATAAAGAGGTGGAAAAGAATGAAACGGATGATAAATCTGACAGATAGCCCGGATGACCTAAAGCGTTTTCACGGAGATCAGGACTTACTGGCATTTTGCCATAAATTTGAATGTGACGGATATGAGTATATGAATATTGGGTTAAATGATACCTGTAAGATCCCGGCTGAACAGGTGATAGGAGTCCATTTGATTTCTTTTAATGCCTGGATGGATTTATGGATGGAGAATGAAGAGGCTTTGATTCGGGAGTATGACAATATGGATACAGTAGAAGAAGTATTCGGCGGCAGAACCAGGGAGGCATTGCTTCAGAAAATTCAGAAAAATCTGGATTTTGCACAAAGTGTAAATGCAGAATATGTTGTATTTCATGTCAGCGAGGTTAAGATACAGGAGTCGTTAACGTATCAGTTCGATTACACAGATGAAGAAGTTATCCAGGCTGTATGTCAAATGGTGAATACCCTTTTGGATGATAAGAATTATACGTTTTATTTTTTGATGGAAAATTTGTGGTGGCCTGGATTTACATTTACGAACCCCAGGATGACACAGATGCTTATGGACGGCATCCACTACGGGAAAAAAGGGATTATGCTGGATACGGGACACCTGCTCCATACAAACCCGGATATAAAAGACCTGGGGGAAGGAGTTGCTTATATTCAAAAGCAGCTGGATGAGCATGGGGAATTATGCAGCTGGATCAAAGGTATTCATTTGAATCAGTCGCTGACCGGTGAGGTTGTAAAAGAGATGCAAAAAGCAGAGATTGCCTGGAAGGACTGTTATTATGAACGCTGGTCTCAGATCTTTACTTATATTTTTCAGATAGATCTGCATCTGCCTTTCACAGATCCGCAGGTACCCGGGCTGGTGAAACGGATCAGCCCGCTGTTTCTGACTTACGAGTTCATCAGCAGAAGCCGTGAAGAGCATGAAATGCTGCTGGCTGGCCAGAGCGCAGTTTTCCAGCAGTCAGGGGAATAAACGATAGTAGTTTTATAAAATTAATCTGAGTATTTGTTTCATGGAGTTTGTAAGAAGAAAAGAAAGGAGTGGGCAGGCCCGAAAAGTACGGGAACTGTCCACTCCTTTTTTAATGATTTACTTTTGACATTTGGGAGCATCCGGAGCTATACCTAAGTTAAGCTGCAGTCTCTGTCTCGCTTTCCAGGGCCTCGGTATCGTCCATTGGCGGTTCAGTTTCATCACCGAATTCATCGCCTTCGCCGTCTTCACTATATTTTTCGTCTTCCGTAACCTCTGTAACCTGAGCATTGTCAACCAGGAACTGGCATACTTTATCTTTAAGCAGTTCACTCATAACACTGTCTTTGTCGTTATTTTTTTCAAATTCTTCTACAGAAGTTACTTCATAATATTCAAGATTATCATTTACATAAGATTTGTATTCTTCATCAGTAACACTTATTTTTTCTTTTTCCGCAATTGCTTCGATAGCAAGCTGTTCATTTACGGTACTGATTACAGTCTGTTTGATATCTTCTTCACTTCCGGCCAGGTCTTCTATGGTAACACCAAATAATTCTGCGTAATAGGCATTACTTTCATCTACCTGCTTTTTACATTTTTCATATAAATCATCCGGATAACCGTTAAAAGTTGAATTTGCTATAACTGTATTAATGGCATCATCTTTTAAGGTATATTCCGAATCTTCTTCCTTACTTGCAAGAAGTTCGTTTTTCAGATTCTCTTCGTAATCTGCGGTGGTCTTAAAATCAGAAATACTGCTTACGAATTCATCGTTATAGGTTGCAGGAATGATTTCTTTAATTGCCTTTACCGTTACAGAGAAGACAGCTTCTTTGCCATTTAAATTATCATCGCCGTAATCTTCCGGGAAGGTAACCGTAACATCCTTTTTCTCATCTTTTTTTACCCCGACTAACTGTTCTTCAAAACCTTCGATAAATTCACCGCTTCCCAGTTCCAGGTCATAATCTGTGGCAGTACCTCCATCAAAAGCGGTACCGTTAACTTTTCCTTCAAAGTCCATGGTAACCGTATCCCCTTCTTTGGCAGCCCTGTCGGTGATCTCAGTTGAAGTTGCATTGTCTTCCAGAGCAGTGTCAATCTCGCCTTGTACTTCATCGTCTGTGACTTCGGGTACTACTTTTTCAAGTTTAAGACCCTTATAATCTCCCAGGGTGACGTATTTTTTTTGGCAGCCGCTTAAGGCTAAAGTTGCTGTCATGCACAAAGTGAGTGCAAAAACAATGAATTTCTTCTTCATAAATGATAAATCCTTTCTTTGGTATGTAGTTTATTTGACTACTATAACACACAAATGTGAAAAAAGTGTATAAAAAAACACTTTTAAAATAAAAAAATATATGTTATAATAGCACAAGTTCATGAAATAAGGAGGCTAAGACCATGAAACATATTAAAACATTAAATACACAGGTACTTCAGAATACGATGAAAAAAGGTGGCTGTGGAGAATGTCAGACTTCCTGCCAGTCAGCATGTAAGACATCCTGTACGGTTGGAAATCAGAGCTGCGAAAATAATAAATAAGAAAACAATATAAGCAGCGATCATGCGTCGCTGCTTATTATACGAAATGAATACTGCTCTTAAACCCGTCAGGTATTTGCCGGGTATTTTTTTCATGGAGTGGATTTGAAAGGGGATATACAGTGGTCCATCAATATAAAAATAATGGCTTTAACATCATTCTGGATGTGAACAGCGGAGCCATCCATGTAGTGGATGACATCGTTTATGACGTGGTTCCTTTTATAGAAGAAGGACTGAAGCATGAGGAAATCGCAGACCGGTTAAAGGATACATATGGCAGTACAGAGATTATGGAAGCGATTGCTGAGTGTGAGGAATTAAAAGAAGCAGGTGTACTTTTTACCGAAGATATTTATGAACAAGCAATTATCGATTTTAAGAAAAGGCAGACAGTTGTAAAAGCACTTTGCCTGCATATCGCACATGACTGCAATCTTGCCTGTAAATACTGCTTTGCAGAAGAAGGGGAATACCACGGAAGACGGGCTCTTATGAGTTTTGAAGTTGGAAAGAAAGCTTTGGATTTTCTAATTGCCAACTCAGGTTCCAGAAAAAATCTGGAAGTGGATTTCTTTGGCGGAGAACCGCTGATGAACTGGCAGGTAGTAAAAGATCTGGTCAAATACGGAAGAGAGCAGGAGAAGATCCATGGCAAGAACTTCCGGTTTACATTGACAACCAATGGTGTTCTTCTTAATGAGGAGATCATGGAATTTGCCAATAAAGAAATGGCAAATGTGGTACTTAGCATTGATGGACGACAGGAAGTCAATGATCTTATGAGACCTTTCCGTAATGGAAAAGGCAGTTATGATTTAATCGTCCCCAAATTTCAGAAATTTGCAGACAGCAGAAATCAGGAAAAATATTATGTGAGAGGAACCTTTACCAGAAACAACCTGGACTTTGCCAAAGATGTACTGCACCTGGCTGATCTTGGCTTTGAGCAGATATCGGTGGAACCGGTAGTATCCCTTCCGGAAGAAGAGTATGCAATCCGTGAAGAAGATATTGCATCTGTCTGTGCAGAATATGATAAGCTGGCAGCAGAAATGGTAAAACGTGAAAAAGAGGGTAAAGGATTTAACTTCTTCCATTTTATGATAGATTTAACAGGGGGTCCCTGCGTGTACAAAAGGTTGTCAGGGTGTGGTTCCGGTACGGAATATCTGGCAGTCACTCCATGGGGGGATCTGTATCCATGCCATCAGTTTGTAGGGGAAGAAGAATTTCTGATGGGAAATGTGGATGAAGGTGTAACAAAGACGGATATGCGCGATGAGTTCAAATGCTGCAACGTCTATGCAAAGGATAAGTGCAGGAAATGCTTTGCCAGATTTTACTGTAGCGGTGGATGTGCAGCAAATTCATTTAAATTCCACGGGCAGATTAATGATGCCTATGACATTGGATGTGAATTGCAGCGCAAGCGTGTTGAATGTGCAATTATGATTAAAGCGGCACAGGCGTCTTTGGATTAGAGATTACAAAAGAGAGAGAAGGAGAAGCATCATGAACAAGCAAAAAGCGATTATTGTAGTTGTTGCCATGACGATTTTATTGGGGCTTTTGGCATTTACTACAGCAGTGGGATTTGGTCCTACAGGAACTGGTTCTGCCAGAAATATTAAGACCGGTCTGGATTTATCCGGCGGTGTAAGTATTACATATCAGGCAGTGGGAGATGAGACTCCGTCTGAAGAAGATATGAAAGATACCATCTACAAATTACAGCAGCGTGTATCTCAGTACAGCACGGAAGCGCAGGTTTATCAGGAAGGCAGTGACCGTATCAACATTGAAATCCCTGGTGTAACAGATGCGAACAAGATTCTGGAAGAACTCGGCAAGCCAGGTTCTCTGCAGTTTGAATTAACAGATGGTTCTGTTGTGTTAAATGGTACGGATGTTGACAGTGCGGAAGCAAGAGTTCAAAACGATGAAATGGGAAATAAGGAATATGTTGTTGAACTGCTTCTGACAAAAGAAGGAACCACCAAATTTGCAGATGCTACTGCAGCAAATGTTGGAAAACAGATTAAGATTGTCTATGATGGCAATGTAATCAGCGCACCAAAAGTAAATGAGGCAATTACCGGCGGAAAAGCATATATCTCCGGTATGGCTGATCAGGAAGAAGCAGAAACACTGGCGTCCTCTATTCGTATTGGTTCCCTTTCACTGGAACTGGAAGAACTTCGTTCTAACGTGGTAGGAGCACAGCTTGGTGAAGAAGCAATTTCAAGCAGTTTAATTGCAGGTGCTATTGGTCTTGCAGTCGTAATTATATTCATGATCGTGGTATATCTGCTTCCGGGTATTGTTGCCGGTATTTCACTGCTGATTTACACAGGACTTATGCTTTTATGCCTGAATGCATTTGATTTAACACTAACCTTACCGGGTATTGCAGGTATTATACTTTCCATTGGTATGGCGGTGGATGCAAACGTTATTATCTATGCCAGAATCCGTGAAGAAGTTGCAGCAGGAAAAAGCGTTAAGTCTGCAATTAAGTCAGGTTTCCAGAAAGCATTCTCAGCAATTATTGATGGTAATATCACAACCCTGATTGCAGCAGCAGTACTTGGGTTAATGGGTACCGGCAGTGTACAGGGATTTGCACAGACACTGGCACTTGGTATTGTATTATCCATGTTTACGGCACTTGTAATTTCAAGACTGATCATCAATGCCTTCTTTACGCTGGGCTTAAAGGGTGAAAAGTTATATGGAAAACAGAAAGCAAGGAAAACAATCAATTTCCTGAGCAAAAAAAATATTTTCTTTATTATATCAATTGTTCTGATTGTGGTTGGACCGGCATCTATGATATTTAACAGTACGCAGGGAAATAAATCATTGAATTACAGCCTTGAATTCATGGGTGGTACTTCAACAAATGTAACGTTTAATGAAGATCTGAGTATATCAGATATTGATTCTAAGGTTAAACCTGTGGTACAGGGTGTAACGAAGGATGCAAATATTCAGACACAAAAAGTAAGCGGAACAAATCAGGTAATAATCAAAACAAGAGAACTGAATCTGGATGAGAGACAGGAATTAAGCGATGCATTGAAGAAAGATTTTGATGTAGACACCACACTGATTACTGCAGAAAGTATTTCTTCCACTGTAAGTTCAGAGATGAGAACCGATGCTATAGTAGCGGTTGTGGTAGCTACAATCTGTATGCTGATCTATATCTGGTTCCGGTTTAAAGATCTTCGTTTTGCCACAAGTGCGGTTGTTGCACTGCTTCATGACGTATTAGTAGTACTGGCATTCTATGCACTGGCAAGAGTATCGGTAGGTAATACATTTATTGCATGTATGCTGACAATTGTTGGTTATTCTATTAATGCGACTATTGTTATATTCGATAGAATCCGTGAAAATATGGCAGCAATGAAGAATAAGGACAATATTGCAGAGGTTGTAAATGTGAGTATTACGCAGACACTCACAAGAAGTATCTACACATCCCTTACCACTTTTATTATGATCGCAGTGCTGTTTGTCATGGGTGTATCTTCGATCCGTGAATTTGCATTGCCGCTGATGGTTGGTATTGTATGTGGAGCTTATTCTTCTGTATGCATTACCGGTGCACTCTGGTATGTATTCAAAACAAAGATTAAGACTAAGAAAAAATAATAATAAATGAAAGTACCTCTGGTATGCGAGTACCGGGGGTATCTTTCATTTTCAGGTTATATACAAAGGAGAATTTATTTTGGAAAAATGGTTTGTAACAGCAAAAAGAGCAGATTTCAAGGAAATTTCCAGCAAATTTGGAATTAATCAGGTGACCGCCAGGATTATTCGCAACCGGGATATTGTAGGGGATGAAGCGATTAAGGAATACTTGAATGGCGGATTGGCGGATCTTCATGATCCTAAACTTTTACGTGGTGCCCGGGAAGCTGTCGCTCTTTTGAACAATAAGATCAATGAAGGCAAAAAAATCCGTATTATTGGAGATTATGATATTGACGGGGTCAATGCGACCTATATCCTATATAAGGGCCTTCTGCGGTGCAATGCCAATGTAGATTACGAGATCCCTGACAGAATGAAAGATGGATACGGAATCAATGAACAGCTGATACAGTATGCATATGAGGAAGGTGTGGATACCATTGTAACCTGTGACAATGGCATAGCCGCAATAGACCAGATTGCATATGCGAAAAATCTGGGAATGACAGTTATTATTACGGATCATCATGAGCTGTTATTTAAAGAGGAAGAAAGAGAAAAGATATGTATCCGACCAAATGCAGATGTGATTATTAATCCCAAGCAGCCGGAATGTAATTATCCTTTTCCCAATCTCTGTGGTGCGGCAGTGGCATTCAAACTGATATCCTGCATGTTCGAAGATCATAAGATACCCAAAGAAGAAGCAGAAGCGTTTATTGAATTTGCAGCAATTGCTACCGTTGGTGATGTTATGGACCTGATCGGAGAAAATCGTATTATCGTCAAAGAGGGGCTCAGGCGCCTGACTAATACGCAAAATAATGGTTTGAAATCCCTGATAAAAGTAAATGGTCTGGAAGAGTCTGATATATGCGCTTATCACATTGGTTTTGTCCTTGGGCCATGCATTAACGCCAGCGGGCGTCTGGATACGGCTAAACGTGCCCTTGCGCTGCTTCTTGCTGAATCAGAGGGAGATGCGCTTAGGATGGCGGAAGAACTGAAAAGTCTGAATGATGAACGTAAGGCTATGACGCTGAAAGGATTTGAACAGGCAGTTGAACTGGTGGAGACTACAGAATTAAAAGAGGATAAGGTGCTGGTTGTCTATCTTCCGGACTGCCATGAAAGTCTGGCTGGTATTATTGCGGGGCGTATCCGTGAACGTTTTCATAAGCCGGTTTTTGTACTGACGGATGCAGAAGATGGAGTGAAAGGTTCCGGGCGATCTATTGAAGCCTATAATATGTTTGAAGAAATGGTGAAATGCCAGGAATTATTTACAAAATTTGGCGGACATCCAATGGCGGCAGGATTGTCTATAAAAAAAGAAGATGTGGAAACGTTAAGGATTCGTTTAAATGAACTTACAACATTGACTGAGGATGATTTTATTCCAAGAGTTTCCATTGACGTTGCCATGCCAATCGATTATATTTCAGAAGAACTGATAGAAGAGCTGGAGGTATTGGAGCCATTTGGAAAAGCTAATCCCAAGCCTGTATTTGCAGAAAAAAATCTGAATGTGTTAAGTGCCAGAATTCTTGGGCAGAATAAAAATGTAATCAAAATGCAGGTTTTAAATTCCCAGGGAATGGTAATGGATGCCATGTATTTTGGAGATGTGGAAAAATTTAATACTTATATTACGGAAAAATTCGGTACTGCAGAAGTAGAGAAAATGTACCAGAACCGGGAAAATACAATCAGTATTTCGGCAACGTACTACCCGCAGGTAAATGTGTTTCGAAATGTGAGGAATATGCAGATCGTTATACAGAATTATAATTAAAAAGGAGGATACGAAATGTTAAATATAGGAAGTCATATTTCTTCTTCAAAGGGATATTATGCGATGGGGAAGCAGGCAGTGAAGCTGGGAGCCAACACCTTTGCATTTTTTACGCGTAATCCAAGAGGAGGAAAAGCGAAAGAAATAGATGAAGCAGATGTTGCTAAATATCTGGAACTTGCTCAAGAACAGGATTTTGCAAAAATAGTCGCACATGCACCCTATACTTTAAACGGCTGTTCTGCAGATGAGGGACTTCGCAAATTTGCCAAAGATACAATGGCAGACGATCTGCGCCGTATGGAGTATACGCCCGGAAATTACTATAATTTCCATCCGGGAAGCCATGTAAAGCAGGGAGTGGAGATTGGAATAGATTATATTGCACAGATGCTAAATGAAATCTTAAAACCGGAACAGAATACAATTGTTTTGCTGGAGACGATGGCTGGCAAAGGAAGTGAAGTTGGACGCACTTTTGAAGAATTAAAAGAAATTATTGATAAAGTGGAATTATCGGATAAACTGGGGGTATGCCTGGATACCTGCCATGTCTGGGATGCAGGATATGATATTGTAAATGACCTGGATGGGGTGATCACACACTTTGACAGCGTAATCGGACTGGACCGTCTTCGTGCCATACATCTGAATGACAGCCAGAATCCATTCGAGAGCCACAAAGACAGACATGCCAAAATAGGCGAAGGAAGTATTGGTATCGAGGCATTCGGCCGGATTATCAATCATCCGGCGCTCTGTGGTCTGCCCTTTGTACTGGAAACTCCTAATGATGATGAAGGATGGGCGAAGGAAATTGCCATGCTCCGGGAAATGTTTATACAAAATTAATTTGTATTTCAAAGCAGTATAACGTATAATTGTTGATTATACGATAATATTTATCACATAGTTGGAGAGGAGATTTATATGAAAAAGTTTGGTTGGAAAGTCCTGGCGGTCATTGCAGCTCTTTTGATCGCGGGAATCTATTACTACGTAACTTTGCCTGCTATTAATATTCATGCATCCGGATTCTGGACATTTTTAATGGCAGCTGTGGTCATCGTAGTTATTATTTACGGCTTACCGAGAATTAGGACGGTAGAGGATGCCAAAGACAGCAAAGGTCTGAAATTTGGTATCGGCATACTGGCATTGGTAGTTATCGTTTATATAGGAGGAAGTATTCTTTCTTCCCCGATTATCAATGCAAATAAGTACCAGAAGCTGATCACTGTGCAGACAAGAGATTTTAATGAGGATATCAAAGAGGCGGATTATTCTAAAATACCTCTTTTAGACAGAGATTCTGCAACACTTTTAGGAAATCGTAAAATGGGCAGTATGGTAGACATGGTTTCCCAGTTTGAAGTCAGTGATCTGTATACACAGATTAATTATCAGGATACTCCGGTTAGAGTAACACCCCTTGTATATGCCAATCTGATTAAGTGGTTTACCAACCAGTCAGAAGGAATACCGGCATATATCAAAATTGATATGGCAACTCAGGACACAGAACTTGTAAAACTGGATAAGCCGATCAAATATTCACAATCAGAGCATTTAAACCGGAACATTGACAGACATCTCAGGTTCCGCTATCCGACTTATATTTTCGATACACTTAGTTTTGAAATCGATGATAATGGTACCCCATACTGGGTATGCCCGGTAAAAAAATACAATATCGGGTTATTTGGCGGTGTCACTATCGGAAGAGTGGTACTTTGCAATGCCATAACAGGAGAAACACAGGATTTTGCAGTAGAAGATTGTCCGCAGTGGGTTGATCATGTGTATTCTGCTGATCTTTTGGTTCAGCTCTATGATTACTATGGAACCTTAAAGAATGGTTATTTTAACAGCGTTCTGGGACAGAAAGGCTGTCTGCGCACCACAACAGGATACAACTATCTGGCATTAGAAGATGATGTATGGGTTTATACCGGTATTACTTCTGTCAGTGGTGATCAGTCCAATGTAGGATTCGTGCTGATGAACCAGCGAACGATGGAAACCAGATTTTACGAGATCAACGGAGCCGAGGAATACTCAGCCATGGGTTCTGCAGAGGGCCAGGTACAGCATCTTGGGTACAAATCAACCTTCCCGCTCCTTTTGAATATAGCGGGAGAGCCGACCTATTTTATGGCATTGAAGGACAGTGCAGGACTTGTCAAAATGTACGCTATGGTTAATATTCAAAAATACCAGAACGTTGCTATCGGAGATACAGCGGCTGAGTGTGAAAAATCATATCGAAGCCTTCTAAAGCAGAATGGAATAGCCGTGGAGGAAACAAGATCAGTAAATGAAGCCAAAGGCAAGATTCAGAAAATAGCCCAGGGCGTTGTGGATGGAAATTCCCATTACTATATTATGTTAGAGGGGAATAAGGAGATCTTTGATGTCTCAGTTGTAGATTATCTGGATATTATTAAATATAATGAGGGTGATCAGATTACACTGGAATATACGCCGGGAGATAAGGCGAATACGGTATTGAGTATTAAATAATAAGAAAAAATCGGTATTAGATTTATTGATAATCTAGTACCGATTTTTATTTTTTCGAAATTCCATATTAAAAGTGAATTTTATCGTTAAATAAATCAAATAGCTGAAAGAGCTTTATTAAAATAAAAAAGTAATTCATTACAAAAACCTGCATTTCATTACATCTTACTTCATAAACTTTATTTTAATGTTATAATCAAGAACTATCAATTGATTGGTTAACCAACTGGTTGACTATGGCATTAGAAAATTGTGCAGAGGGGAAGAGGTTAGATGATCAATCCATGGAAATTAAAAAAGCAACTGATTAATACAGATATATGCAGAAATTGTTTCAATAAAAAATATGGACTTAATTTGCAAAAAGAAGACATTCTTTATAGCTATTATGCTGCGAAATGTAGTGAATGCAATGCTCTTAAACATACAGTAAAAGGCTTTAGAGTTAAAGGAATGATAAAGATATTGTGTTGTAAAAGAGGTTTCATTAAGAAATCATATTAGAGATAAGGATTATTTGACGGTACAGGTATTAATCAATGGTTTATAAAAGGTCTACTTTTAATTATAAAATTATTGGTACAGAAAAAGTTATTTGTAAATTTACCAGGCGTAAAATTGGAAAAAGAGCTGGATTGCTTGAAAATCGTGGGAAAATTGGTATTACGTGATAAAATTAGAAAAAAATAAAATGGCTGGTAAATAATGTAAAAAAGCTTGATTTTATGGGGGTTTTGAGGTATAGTGGGAAGAAAGAATGGTGGAAAAACGTTGGATTAATAGTAATATGGGATATATTGAAACCAGAAGGAAAGATATCCTCAAGGTGATATAACAGCCGATTTGAGTTTTTTTGATGCTAATAATGTACATAATGGCTATGAGTTACAGAAAGTATTTGGTATTGACATCCCAAAATGCAGTACTGAGATTTCTTTACGCTACCAAGTTAGAGATGGACTAATATACAGACTTCTTCGAAAAATTGGTATGTATTATGCAGGTTACAAATACACTGTGCGTGATATAGCTGAAGGATTTGATCCTCGTTTTCTCAAACATTTTAAGTCAGATGATTATCTGTTCGGGTTTTGGCAATCAGAGAAATATTTTAATGGACACAGAAAGCAAATTCTAAAGGCGTTCACATTTCCAATGTATATTGAAGTAGATAATATTCGTGTTAGTGCAGAAATGAGAGAGAACAATTCAATCGCTATGCACGTTCGGCGGGGAGATTATGTACATAATAAAATGTTTGTCAACTTAGCGGATATAGGATATTATGATTGTGCGATATCAAAAATAATAGAAGTAGCTCCAAAAGAACGAAAATGGTATATTTTTTCTGACGATATTGGTTGGTGCAAGGAGAATCTTCCTCTGCAGAATGAGTGTGTGGAATATGTAAATTGGAACACAAAGGGGAATAGTTTTCGGGATATGCAGTTAATGACAGAGTGCAACTATGTAATTGTTGCAAATAGCTCTTTTTCTTGGTGGGGTGCATATCTGAATCAGTATGCGAAGGTTATAATAGCACCAAAACAATACTACGTGAATAATGATGGATTTAATAAGGATATTTGTCCTGATAGTTGGATAAAAGTATAACTTTAAATCGGAATTGACTGATTCCATGAAAAGTATTGTTAAATCTTGAAATAAAAACGGTTGTATTGAGGAAGGTGATAGAAGTGGACATAAAAAATAAAAGAAGAAAAGAAATTGATATTTTACGCGGTCTGGGAATAATGGTGGTTCTTGTAGGCCATGCAATTCAGTGCAACTTAATAGAAGGACAGAGTAGTGTGATTTGGAAAATAATTTTGTCTTTTCAAATGCCATTACTATTTTTTGTAAGCGGCATAAGTGTGTCCTTTTCAATGCCTACTAGTAATACAATAGGATTTATAAAAAAGAAAATACAAAGGATAGGTATCCCGTATATGTGTTGGGCGTATACTCATTACTTTCTTGTTTGTGTGATTCCTACTGATTATCGAATTTTGAGTATTAGGGGGGTGTTCTACGAGTTTATAAAGTCGGATTTCTGGTTTTTGCGATATTTATTAGTGTTTTTTTTAGTTGTTGCAATCGGAAATGTTGTTGTTAGTAGAAGTGAAGAAAAAAAACAGAGATACTTATTATTGGTTTTTCTGTTTGTATGCATTCCTATTATTGCGATTCTATCTAAAGTAAAGATTCTTAGTTATCTTATGAGAACGTGGTATTACATAAGTTTTGTAATGGGATATGCATTTAATCTATTGTTGGCTGATAAGATTGCTTCTAAAGAGAAAAACAAAGCTTATAAGGTGTTTTTATTAATAGCAAGTGTAATTATAATGTGTATTTGTTATTGTGTTAAACTACCAGATCGAGTATTATGTGTTTTAATGATATGCGCTTTATATTGTTTTGCATTAGGATTATCAGATACTTTTTTGTCTTCTTGGTTGATTAAATTAGGAACAATTACATTACCTCTTTATGCGATTCATTGGTGTATATTCTTTTCACCGTTATGGAGATTAAATGTATATGAGATTATTCTAGGAAAAATGCCTACTTTATTAAGTGCCTCTATAACCACTGCTGTGTGGCTGGGAGTTTCTTTAATTTTCATTAAATTATTGAGAAAAAAACAAATAACAAAATGGATACTATTAGGTGAAAAGATACAATAGGCGGCAGATAGTAGGTTACAGAAGAGAAAGAGAGCATTTGCATAAGGATCCATTTCATAAGTATCCCAGATAAGTTAATAAGACCATCAATACTGCGTCTCATATTAGTGTGGCCTGTTTATCCGAATATTCGAATAAACAGGCCACACCGATATGAGAAAGGCTATTGATGGCTTGGCTGGAATCGTACAACAGAACTTTAAACTTGATCCCTTTTCAAACAGTCTATTTCTTTTCTGTGGACGCAAGACAAACCGACTGAAAGCACTTTATTAGGAAGGTGATGGATTTATTCTCTTATATAAACGGTTGGAAAACTCTCGTTATCAGTGGCCCAGAAACCAAGATGAGGTTCGCATGATCTCTGATCAGGAGTTTCGCTGGTTAGTTGGAAGGAGTAGCAATTGATCACCCCAAAGCTGTTCAAAAAATCAATCCAAAGGTCACACTTTAAAGTGCTGATAATCTCTGTATTTACTGAATCTAACAGTGGTTTGTGGTATACTATAAGTAATAAAAACTAGATGCAGGCATTTGAGTATTCCGTTCCAATAGAACACCTTTTTCGGAAATCCAGAGCACCCTTTTCCGGAAAAGCAGTGCATACCTTTCCGGGGGAGAGTGCAACTATCAATTAGTACTCTGACGGAATCTCTATTCCGTGTTCTGTCAGAAGTGCCTGTAATCGGTCGATATAATCTTGCAGGTGCTGGATTTCTATCCAGTTTCCGTGACACAGTTCATCGGCTTCCTCTAATTCGTGGCGGTTTAATTCATAATCTGTCCACTTGATACATTTATGGTTTTTACTGAAAGCACAATAATTAGTCATTGGCAGCTCCTTTCCGGGAGGCTTTGATGCCATGACGTTCCCTCATAGATACACGACCATCTATCATTACTTCGTAGGAATTATGAATAATCCGGTCAATGATTGCTTCACAGATGGTTGCATCACAATCACCACCTATACGGCTGTACCAGCCCTTGGGTTCGAACTGGGTGCAAAAGATAACAGAGCCTTTTATGCTGCGGGCTTCAATGATTTCAAGGAGTCCCCTTGTCTGCTCGGTAGATACTGGGCTTAACAGGAATTCATCCAGAATCAAAAGGTCGATTTTCTGATATGCCCTGATAACTTTTTTCAGCGTACCATCACCATGTGAAACAGTCAGCTCATTTAAAAGATCCGGCAAACGCACATAACGTACCTTTATAAAGTTCCTGCAGGCTGCGATACCAAGTGCACATGCGATATATGTTTTCCCGTTTCCGGATGCCCCTTTTAGAATGATATGATGGTCAACTGAAATATACCGACAGGTGGAAATCACCAGCATCTGCCCTTTGTCCAGATTTCTGTCAGGGTGATACTCAATGGCTTCCACACACGCATTCGGATAACGGAATTCTGCACCACGGATAAGCTTTTCTATCTTTGTGCATTTTCGCTTATCCCACTCCCTGTGGACCAGCATTCCAACGCGGTCTTCAAAGGATAATCCCTGATAGGTATCAGGATCAGCACACTAGGCTTTCAAAGGCATCTGACATGGTAGATAATCGCATATCATGCAGTTTATCTATGGTTGACTGGCGAATCATAAACGGTCACCTCCTTCGTAGTAAGAGGCACCTCTTGTAATACCATACTTGGAGCTTTCTTTATTGGAGGCACTGAAAGAATCTTTTTCTAATGCCACTTTGTCCTGACCATTTTTCAGAATGGTACTGATATTTTTAAGGCTTGGACTTGGTGTGTAACTAAGTGCCTTGACGCAGGTGTTTTCCAAACGTTCTGTACCATAGCGGTCAGCAAGCTTCATCAGCGATACGCAGGATTTATACCCCTGTTGTTCTACCTTGTGCATATATAAGAAATGTTTTACCACAATGAGAGTGGAATGACCGACATTCTTACTCCAATTCAGAAAGCTTTCTGTGCTGTATTCCAGAAACTTTCTATGATTTTCAGGCATGTGTTCCGGCATATAAATCGGATCCGGTGAATAAGACCTATGCACATGCGATGCGATACGATTGTTATGATAGAATACTTCGATACTGTTTTCGGTAGTACGAATGTCTACTTTTTTACCAATAAATTCATACGGAACAGAATACTTGGAATTCCCGACAGTTATGAGATAATCGAGTTGTATGGTGGCAGTTGTCCAGACAGCCGTTTCATATGGGGAAGCAGGTAAGGGCATGAGGAAGTCTTTTTCTTCTTCGATAAATGCGGACGACCGGCTTCCTTTCTTTTTCTGGAAAGGTTTTGCATTGAATTCCTCAAGTTTTTCACAGATGGCTTTATTAAGCTCATCGAAGGTGAAAAACTTCCGGTTTCGGAGTGCGGCAAGAATCCATGTTTCAATCACCTTTACAGTACCCTCGGCATTAGGATTGTCCTTGGGCTTTACCGGTCTGGCCGGAATGATAGCCGTTCCGTAATGCTCTGCCATTTCGTGGTAAGAACGGTTAAGCACGAGCTCTGTCCGTGTATTCTTAATCACTCCGGTTTTTAGATTATCCGGTATGAGAATACGGGTTACACCACCAAAGAAGGAATACGCATAAATATGTGCTTCTATCCAGTGATTGGATTTCATATCCGGAAAAGCCTCTGCATATCCGTACAAACTGCATGGAAGAACGGCAACAAATATATATGCCGGTATATCACTGCCGCTGGCGGCATCATAGACCTTGAGGGTGTCGCCCACCCAGTCTACTTCCATGGTTTCGCCAGGCTTACGCTTAATTCTTAGTGTCGCTTTCTTTGATACAGCATAAGCATGATACTTATCATTAAACTGCGTATGCTGATACGGGATAGTGTGCTCTGCTTCGCATTTAGCACAGTATTCGGCCCAAAAAGAGAAAGTGTTACACCCGGTTTAGCCAGTTCGCTGTAGACATACTCGTAATCTGGGAGTCTCCTTCCCTCATTATTGCCTCTGTCAGGATAAAACAGATGTTCAATGTCACTGTTCGTCAGTGCCTCGGGGATGGGCCATCCCAAAGAATGTGTTTCTGCAAGTTTAATTGTTTCAGAAACCGTGTTGCGCGAACAATACAGGCTGTTAGCAATCGCAGCATTGCTAAACTCCAGACTTTTTAGTCTGATGATTTCTCGATAATCAGTCATGGTTATCGACCTCCTATAATAAATTTACACATCTATGTGCATGGATTCATTATAGTGGATTGCACTCTGGAGCGGAAACACCTGCTCTGAAACTTCGGATTTAGGTGCTCTGAATTTCCGAAAAGAGTGCACTATTTAAACGGAATATCCACGCAGAATGCAATAATAGCGCTATATCATTTATAGAATAACCCTCACCCCGTTTTTTCTGTGCAAACAAGATCCGCTCCCGGCGGTTCCGGGTGTCATAGAGTACCTGCATTTCTGGATTTGATACCGTTGCAGGGATTACCAGCCTTGATGGAAAAAGACGATACATATATTTTTCAAAGCATCTGATAAATTTTTAAGCAAATGGAATCGGTCACTAACCTGTATTGCATTTGGATGGGATTTCTGCACCGCAGACGAATAGGTTTGAGCCCCATCTCTGGATATTACTTCTAGATGAGGGTAAGATTTAAGCCATTCCTCCACCTTTTTCGTTTCACGGGAATCTATAATACCAATAATCCTATGGGTGTCCAAATCTACCATGACAGAACCATATGTATAACGTTTTCGGAAAGCGAAATCATCCACACAAACATGGATTACTGAAGATTTATCCACAATCGTTGGCATTTTTTTTAAGCAGATCGCAGATGCTGCTTTTGCAAACCTTGACAGAACCCGTTTTTAGTAAAGATGCTGCACTGACTGAGCTCAATTTTGTAGACGTAACCAATATTTTTTCAATAAGCCTGTTTGTTTTCTTCCCTTTTGGAGTTACAAAATCAAATCTTTCAGAAAAGGTTTTAAAGCTGCATTCGGGATTATCACAGAACATCTTTCTAGTGGATAGCAAAAGAATGGTCTATCTATCCAGAAACGGGATATCCTGAATTTCACGTACATAAGTTGAATGTACTCTGTTTGACGAATATCCACAATATGGACAACTGACTTTTTCTTTGACAGATTGAATTGCCATAACCACTTGGTTTCCCTTTATTTTACTATTGATGCATTCTAAACTGTTGTCTAATAATTTTATAAGTTGCTGTTCCATACAATCACCTCCTGGTTTATGATTCAATAATACCACTATTTAATTGCATAATCAACGTAAACGCCAAATAGTAGTAAGTACCTTTTCAAAATCATCATATGTGAGATAATAGACATATCACTATAAAGTCAAAAAAGTTTTGTAATCAACTTTTTTGACCAGACTACAGGAGGTGAGTCATGAAATCTCATACAAGTTTAGTTGCACAGCAAACTCGTTTGAGTGAATGGGCCGAACTGGTCAGAGATTGTCAAAATCGCCCACAGGGCATGAAAATCAATGAATGGTGTAAGCTGCACGACATTACGAAAGCGAGTTATTACTGGAGACTCCGAAAAGTTCGGGAAGCTTTTCTGGCTGCTGCTGACAACACACCAGATTTTATAGAAGTTCCTTCTTCTGCAATCCAGTCAGAAAATATAGCACCGAATCATAAAACGGCTGCTATGATCAGAGGTAGAAACCACCTCATATTGGAAATCACAGACCAGGCATCTGCTTCATTTCTTCATACACTTTTGGGAGTGATGATGGATGCTCAATGATGGTACTGGATTCGAAAAAGTATACATTGCCACTGGTTTTACGGATCTTCGCAGAGGAATTGATGGCCTTGCCAGAATCATACGTTTCCAGTTCCATCTCGATCCTTATGATAAAAATACATTATTCTTGTTTTGTGGCAAGCGTACTGACCGGATAAAAGGACTCCTCTGGGAAGGCGATGGATTTCTCCTTTTGTACAAGAGGATTGAAAACGGTAACTTTCGATGGCCGCGTACAAAAGACGAAGCACTGGAGATTACCGCAGACCAGTATCAAATGTTGATGCAGGGCTTGGAAATCATTGCCAGAAGTCCGATTGAGGAAGTTCCGGATCCGGCGTTTTCCATGTAATTTGTGCAAAAAAGCGAAAATAAAATCATTTTTATTCATGTTGATTTATTCTGTGCAATTAAAATTTGAAGTTATTCACATTATAAAAGTTTCATGTGAGTTTTTATATTTACATGACTCAAAAACTTTTCGGATTGTGGATAACAGTCATAAATATCTGAATTTTCAGCGTTTCTTTTCAGGTTTTCATGACTGTTATCCACCGTCAAAATGACGAAGATGACACAAATCAAAAATGGCTAAAATCTGCGGTTTCTGCTATAATACCACTCAGGAAAGTGAGGTTCGGTTATGGCAGTTAAGTATACGGAAGAACAATTAAATACAGTTGATAAGTCGTTTCTTATCCATCTGCTTTTACAACAGCAGGAACAGTTGGAAGCCTTAACAAAGGAACTTCATGCATCGAATGAAAAAATGCAGCTTCTGATGGAACAGGTAATCCTTGGTAAACAGAATCGTTTTGGCAGATCTTCTGAAAAGATGGATGATACCGATCAGATCAGTTTTCGCGAAGTGGATGGAAGCATCGAATTTTTAACGAAGCCGAAGCGGTATGTGATCTTAGTGTATCAGAACCGGAAGATCTGGAACTCAAATTTCCAAAGCAGCCAAAACGCAAAGGAAAGAAAGAAGCTGATCTTTCCGGACTTCCGATCAAGCGGATCGACCACTATTTGTCCGAGACCGAATTAGAAGAAGAATTCGGTGAGAAGGGCTGGAAACAATTACCGGATGCGATCTCCAGAAAATATCATTTCGTGCCAGCAAAGGTGGAAGTGGAAGAACATCACATTGGTGTATATGCCAGCAAAACAGATGAACATATGTTCAAAGCAGACCATCCAAAGTCTTTGCTACATGGAAGTCTGGTATCCCCCTCTTTGGCAGCTGCATTCATCAACGGTAAGTATATGAATGCAGTACCACTCTATCGATTAGAACAGGAATTCCGGCGCTATGGTCTTCAGATCACAAGGCAACATATGGCAAACTGGTGCATCCGTCTCGGAGAAGAATATTTGTCGGTTCTTTATGATCATCTTCATGAAGAATTGTATTCCTATCATGTGATACAGGCAGATGAAACACCGGTGCTTGTAAACCATGATGGACGGAAAGCAGGTTCCAAAAGCTGGATGTGGGGATATCGTTCTGGACATCTATATCACAACCGCCAGATTGTCTTATATGAATATCAACAGACGAGAAATGCATCTCATCAACGGGAATTCCTGAAAGGGTATGATGGCATCTGTGTGACAGATGGATATCAGGTCTGCCATACTTTAGAAAAGGAGTTGGAAGAACTGACTATTGCCGGCTGCTGGGTTCATTGCCGTCGCAGATTTGATGAAGCTTTGAAACTAATCAACATATCGCATCAAAAGGAATCCGGGGCGTTTCTGCTGATGAAACAGATTCAGGTAATCTACCGGGAAGAAGGGAAGTTGAAAGACCTTTCTTCTGATGAACGGCTTAAGCAACGGCAAGCGGTTATAAAGCCACTTGTGGATGCGTTTTTTGCGTACCTGAAAAACATAAAGGTATTCAGAAAGGATAAATTTGGAGATGCAGTTGGTTATGCTCTGAACCAGGAAAAATATCTTCGGGTATTTCTCACAGATGGAGATGTTCCAATAGATAATAATGCATCTGAAAGGGCAATCCGGGGCTTTTGTATCGAGAAGAAAAATTGGCAGATGATAGATACAATCAATGGAGCCAAGACTTCCGCAATCATTTACAGTATTGTAGAAACAGCAAAAGCCAACAATCTGAAGCCCTTTGATTATGTACAGTATCTCTTAGAAGAGATTCCGCAACACATGGATGACACCGATTATTCATTCATGGAAGATCTTCTTCCATGGTCAGAAAAACTTCCGGCAGAAATCCGCAAAGCTTAAATATAGGTGGCTGCAAAGCAGCCGCCTAAAAATGTCAAGGTACTTGCTATTTTGCGTTTACTAATCAACTAAGCTTGGAAAGAACCTATTAAGCGCTTACCTTACATTAATAGAAATCTACTAATTCATAAGCTTTGTAAAATGATACAATACAGTCGAAACATCAAAAAACCTGCCGCCCAAAAAGGCAGCAGGCTCATAACCCAACAGTATACCCAATATTCACAAACATTTCTGTATTATTTCTTGTCTACTAAAAACAGTACCGGTGACAGAGATTTAAATGTCACAGTTACTTCCTGATCCTCCACACTATCCGGTGTAAGTACTTCCCACTTGTCATCTTTCTGTAAATGAAGAACTTTTACGTTTTCATCTTTCTGGATGCTTGGGATAGCAAAAGTAATAGAAACTTCATCAAAATCAACTCCATCCAGGCTTACGTCAACTGCATAAGCAATTGCCATATTCTTCAGGGAAGGATCAACTGTTGCAGGATCTACGGTTACTTTTGTTTTTGTGATTTTCAATTTGCTGATATCGATGCTCTTACCATTTACCATTACTTTAGTTGCTTTTACGTTAACAGTAGGACTTGGAGCAGCGAATGCTGACATTGTAAAGGAAAGCATTAATGCAAATGCCAATACAAGAGAGCCAATTCTTTTTATGTTTTTCATGTTTGTTACCTCCATTTTGCGTTAAATTATATTGTGAATACCCCTACAGAAATGTAAGTGTATACTGTCCACCAATTTGAGGAGAGTTTTATTTTTGCTTTGTGTAGAAGAGATCCAGAACCAGTTCTTTCAGTCCCTTTTCATCTGCATGGAATTCAGCATAAATTTTCCCCTCGGTAAGCTTTCCGGGAACCATATGGAAATTTTCATCTCCAAGACCGGATTTTGCGAATTTGTCAAATAAAGTCTGCATTTGAGCAGTGTTTAAATCGGTTACAACATATTTCTGAATCTGTTTATAAAGCGTAAGGATACTAAATGGATCTTTCGATGTTTCAGACGCCAACTTTTTCGTAAATGCAGTAATATATTGTTTTTGGCGCTGAATTCTTAACTGATTGGAATCCAATTTATCGGTATCGCGGTATTTTACGTATTGTAAAGATTGTTTTCCTTTTAATTCAACTGTTTTTCCTTTTGCCAAAGCAGGATCCTGGCTGGTAAGGTCTTCCAGTACTTCTACGGATACCCCTCCGATAGCGTCGTTAATCGTAGGAATAGCGGCCATTTTCATAGCAACATAATGGTCAATTTTGATGCCGCCAAATAAGTTTGACACCGCTTTTACTGTATTCAGACAGCTTTGTTCCTTGCCATCCCCATATCCATGGGAAAGTGCGATCTGAAGATTTGCGGTTCGAAAATATTCACCATAGATATCCAGCATATCCACATCTGTCATGGTATCCCGGTTGATTCCAATAATTTGGCTCTTGCCGGTATCTTTGTCCGATACAACTAAGAACAGACAGTCAGCCATTCCGCTATCCCCAAGGGAATCAACAGTGCCATCTTCCTGTTCATTGTTTACGTTGTCAATACCCATGAACAATGTTGTCTCAATATTGGATTTCAGAGTATAAGTTTCCTTGTTATATGTAATCTTGGATTCGGCTTTTTTTGTTTCGCCTTGATTTTTTGCATCCGCAGCATGTACAAACTGTGTACTGCACAGTATATAGGTTATACTAAGAATGCAGGTACAAATCAGTGCTAATTTCTCAAATATAGTAAACCCTTTTTCTTTGTACATAAATAATACACCACCTTTCATTTGGATTTAGGATATCTCGTTTAGCAGAATTTGTCAATGAATTTATGCGATTTAGTACAATGACTGAGAGTATATTTTACAAAATTTAATGATAGAAAACATAATTCATTCAGTGAAAATTCTTTAAGAATATATATGGCAAATATTAATAAAAACAATTAGAATATTCGTACATGGTATGGTATCATTAAAATTTAATTATGTCATTTCAATTTATCTGAGAAAAGAAAAACATTAGCAGGGAAGTTTATCATTATGAAAGCACTTATTATTGAAGATTTTACAGAATTTATTATTGAATACGGATTTAGAGGTATCCTGCTGGGGATGGGAATTGTACTTATTTATATCGCAATCCTATGGTGTGTTAAAAAATTTCATAATCCGCAGATGAAAATAAGAGCATCTCTAATACCGGTTATCTATATATTTTCTGTTTATTGTTATCTGGTTCTGGAGATCGCCTATTTTTCAAGGGAACCAGGATCACGTACAAGAGCTGATTTAATGATCGGAGCTACATTTCAAAATACACCAAGAGCAATTTCATATGTTATCGAGAATATTATTATGATGATACCTTTAGGAGTCTTGGTACCTGTACTATGGAAACGGATTCATACGGTCTGGAGATGCCTTGCCGTTGGATTCTTTACAAGTTTGGTTATAGAAATATTCCAGTTTGTATCTGAACGGGGATTTTTCCAGACAGATGATATAATTACAAATGTATTTGGAACTTTGATTGGCTATTGGATCTATTTATGTATTTTGAAAATTCGCTCAAAGTTTAATATGAATATTATATAAATCGGTTAATGATTAGAAAAATGAGTTCGATGGAGCCAATAGATATTCATAAATTATAAAATCCAACATCTCTGAAGAAAAGTGATGTTGGATTTTTATGATGAAGAATAATGTTCCATATAATATTTAGACAGGTATATCAGAAAATAATAAATGAAATTAAATATCAGCTGCCAAATCTTTTACCACTTCCTACGATATTCCGCCGGGGTAATCCCTTCCGAAGACTTAAACTGCTTTATAAAATAATTTGCATCATAAATGCCACACAAAGTGGCAATTTCTGAAATACTCTTATCACTAAACCGTAACAATTCTTTTGCATTGTTAATCCGCTTGAGGGTCAGATAAGTAACAATGCTTTCTCCGTATTTTTTTTTAAATTCCCTGCAGAGATAATATTTACTGATAAAAAATGTGTTAGCAAGCTGTTCGAGATTGATTTTTTCTGTAAAGTGCTTGCTCAAATATTGTCGTACGAGGCTTAGCTTTTCGTCCATAGAATCAGACGAGGAAGACTGCAGCTTGGTTTTTCTGGGTGTAGTAATGATTAGGGTTAGCAGTTGTACAATCATACTGGAACTGAGAGCTTCACAATACGGAGGCTTTTTTTGATTTGTATGAATAAGGTTCCAGATCAGAGCAATGATATCAGCAGTTTCTACCGGATAAAAAATATTAGAAGAGCTTCGCATTGTATATTTATAGTATTCCCTGGAAGTTGCACCATTAAAATGTACCCATAACAGTTCCCAGGGATTTTCTTCGATACTCTCATGGGAATAAGGTTCCATGCAGTCCAGGAAAAAGCAGGCACCTTTTTCTACTTGCGTTTTTTTGCCGTGGTAAGTGAAATACCCGGAACCTGAAAGTACGTAAATGAATAAGTAGGAATCCAGATTTTCGCGCCGGCTGATATGAGGTTTCAAACTCTTTAAATAGCCTGTTTCCTGTACATAGAAAAAACTTTTCTTGGCTATATTTGTTGGTGTTGTAATAACAGATTCCCGCTGTCCTTTCTTACCGGATATTTCGGAGTCAAATATTGAATTCATTTCTTTTTACCCTTTCATAAAATTTTCAAATACTCATTACATTTAATCATTTGGCAATTAGCAGTTGGATACTGGTGTAGCATAATTACTATTTTTCCAAAATGATAAAATATAAAAAACAGTTTTCACAAAATAACAATAGTAAAATATTGCGAATAACAATATTTTACTATTAATACTATAAACTGAGCAATTTTTAACATTGTTTTGCCTAGTATACCACTATATAATGCAAAAGACAATTATAAACAAGAGAAAAATAATCACAAAATTATACAGTTTAATAGAGGAGACTAAAAATCATGGTGAAAGTTGCATTGATAACAGGAATTACCGGACAGGATGGTTCTTATCTGGCAGAATTATTATTAGAAAAAGGATATGAAGTTCATGGAATCATTCGCCGGCACAGTACCGTGTGTACGGACAGGATTGATCATGTATTAGAAAATAAAGATTATAAGAAAAGATTTTTCTTGCATTATGGAGATCTGACAGATTCCAGTAATTTAAGTCTTCTAATGATGAAGATTAAGCCGGATGAAGTCTATAATCTGGCTGCACAGTCTCATGTGGCTGTTTCATTTGAAGTTCCGGAGTATACAGCGGAAGCCACTGGTGTGGGGACAATCAGACTTTTGGAGGCAGTCAGACAGAGCGGATGTAATTGCCGTTATTATCAGGCATCCACATCAGAACTTTATGGAGGGCTGCCAGGAACAGCACCGCAAAGCGAGCAGACACCATTTTATCCCAAGAGCCCTTATGGGGCTGCAAAGCTGTATTCTTACTGGATTACAGTAAATTACAGGGAATCCTATGATATGTTTACATGCAATGGAATTCTATTTAACCATGAATCGCCAAGAAGAGGGGATAATTTTGTTACCAGAAAAGTTACTTTAGCAGTGGCCAATATCTGTGCCGGCAAACAGGAAAAGCTTTCTCTTGGAAATATGGATGCAAAACGTGATTGGGGATTTGCAGGAGATTATGTAGAGGGGATGTGGCGTATGCTGCAGCAGGAGAAACCGGGTGATTATGTATTGGCGACGAATGAGACTCATACCGTTC
The DNA here is from genome assembly GCF_000686105.1 of Robinsoniella sp. KNHs210. Classification (NCBI taxonomy): domain Bacteria; kingdom Bacillati; phylum Bacillota; class Clostridia; order Lachnospirales; family Lachnospiraceae; genus Robinsoniella; species Robinsoniella sp. KNHs210. The sequence continues at coordinate 2,483,048 of NZ_JMLZ01000002.1, read as the reverse complement.
GGGAGTTTGTGGAAATGTCTTTTAAAGAAGTTGGAATTACCATTGAATGGAAAGGCAGCGGAGTAGAGGAAAAAGGATACGATATGGAAACAGGGCGTCTGTTAGTAGATGTGGATCCTCAGTTCTATCGCCCGGCAGAAGTGGAACTGCTTTGGGGAGACAGCAGCAAAGCGGAGAAAGAACTGGGCTGGAAGAGAAAAGTGAATTTTCCGGAACTGGTAGCTATGATGGTTGATGAAGATATGAAGACATGCGCGGGAGTCGGATCAGAAGAATTTAGAAATGCAGAGAAGGTTGCATGCTAATCACGAAAGGACAGAATAATGGAAAAGTCATCAAAAATATATGTAGCAGGACACCGGGGAATGGTTGGATCTGCGATTGTTAGAAAATTAGAAAAAGAAGGATATACAAATATTATTGGACGTTCTTCAAAAGAACTGGATTTGTGCAGACAAAATCAGGTAGAAGATTTTTTTGCTGATGAAAAACCGGAATATGTATTTCTGGCAGCGGCTAAAGTAGGCGGTATTATGGCAAACAGCCTGCATAAGGCAGATTTTTTATATGAAAATATGATTTTAGAAATGAATGTGATAAAAGCGGCATTTGATATTGGAGTAAAAAAATTAATGTTTTTAGGCAGTTCCTGTATTTATCCCAGAATGGCACCGCAGCCAATGCCTGAGAGTTGTCTGCTGACCAGTGAATTGGAGCAGACAAATGATGCATATGCACTTGCTAAGATATCCGGTTTAAAGTACTGTGAATACCTGAATCAACAATATGGTGCTGATTACATCAGCTGTATGCCTACAAATCTATATGGTCCCAATGATAATTACCATCCGGAACATTCCCATGTCCTGCCTGCATTAATCCGCAGGTTTCATGAAGCAAAAGTAAATCAGTCTGAGGAAGTGGTGATCTGGGGAACTGGTTCACCACTCCGTGAATTTTTATATGTAGATGATCTCGCAGATGCATGCTTATTCCTGATGAATCACTATTCTGGAAATGAGACAGTGAATGTGGGAACTGGCAAAGAGGTAACGATATCAGAATTAGCAAGCCTTGTGAAGCAAAGGGTTGGTTATAAAGGAAATCTTCGTTTTGATACTTTAAAACCAGATGGAACCCCGCGTAAACTTTTGGATGTTCATAAACTTACAGAACTGGGATGGAAATATAAAACTGAACTTTCTGAAGGAATAAGCATTGCATATGATGATTTCTTACATAGTGAAATGAGGGCGGAGAGGTAAATGAAGGTATATGGTGTGATTATGGCAGGTGGTCAGGGAACAAGATTCTGGCCCCTTAGCCGGCAGGCAAAGCCAAAGCAGTTGTTGAATCTAAGCGGTAAGGAGCTCATGATAAATGAAACAATTGAACGGTTGGCAGGGATCATAGACAAAGCGAATATGTTTATTGTAACAAATCAGGTACAAGCGGATGCTATGGCGGCAGCAGTTTCCGGGAAACTGGATAAGGGTCATATTCTGGTGGAACCGGATGCCCGTAATACAGCGGCATGCATTGGATACGCAGCATGTGAGTTGTTAAACAAATTCGGTGACGGTATCATGTGCGTATTTCCAGCAGATCATTATATTGAGGATCAACAGGAGTTCGAAAGAATATTAAAAGTTGTAATCCGGGAAGCAAGCTTGGGGGATAAGCTTCTTACTATTGGGATAACACCTGTATTTGCATCCACTGGATACGGATATATGAAATATGGTGGCAATAGTAATGAAGTTCTGAGAAAAGTAGAAGAATTTAAAGAAAAACCGTCTGTAAACATGGCGAAAACTTATCTGGAGAGTGGAACTTATGCATGGAACAGCGGAATGTTTGCCTGGAAAGTATCCGTGATACTGGATAATTTCAAAGATTATTTGCCAGAAATTTATCAGTATCTGATGCAAATTTATGAAAGTATGGGAACGGCGGAAGAAAGGGTGCTGATAGAAGATATTTATCCAAGGATACCATCGATATCTATAGATTATGGCATTATGGAACGGGCGCAACAGGTCTATATGGTATTGGGAGACTTTGGGTGGAATGACGTGGGCAGTTGGGAGACGCTGAATACCTTTTACGATCCGGATCAGGATGGAAATATAGGCATGGGGAATCATGTACGGATTGATACAAAAAATTGTATCCAGTTTTCGGATAAAAAGTTGATAGCAACTATAGGAGTTGAAAATCTGATCATTGTGGAAACGGAGGATGCACTTCTGGTGTGCAGCAAAGATCGTGCCCAAGATGTGAAAATGGTGGTTGATCAGTTGAAGGCTACAGGAAAGAATCAATATCTGTAAGGAGCATTGGAGGAATTTATGAAATGTCTGGTATTAGCGGGGGGAACAGGAGATCGCCTGTGGCCTGCGTCGAGAAGGAATTATCCGAAACAGTTTATGAATGTGAAAGAAAACCGCTCTCTGTTTCAGGAGACAATAGCAAGAAATATGCCCTTTTGTGATGAGTTTTATATTATGACAAATGAGAAATACCAGTATATTGTAGAAGGACAAATGCAGGCATTTCAAGGATTAAAATATCGGTGCTTTCTGGAGCAGGCAGGGAGAAAAACAGCTCCAGCGGCAGCAATTATCTGTATGTGTATCAATCCTTCTGATTTGCTATTAATTGTTTCTACAGATACAATCATAGATGGAGGAGATTACAGGAAAGCAATTCTGGATGCAAAAAATCTTGTAAATGAAGGATGGTTAGTTAGTCTTGGTGTAAGTGGAAAACGAGGAGTGAAGTTATTTACGCCAAATGCTAAATTAAATGAGAGTACATGTTATGAAATTGGTTTAGTGGATGCTGGAATATTAATGCTTAGAGCCGGAGATTACCTTCATGAGTTAAAAATATGCAGTCCATATATTTATGAACCATGCCGCTTTGGAGTGAACAGCTTAAACACTGCAGGAAAAATAATTTTGTTAAAGAGGCAGTGGATGGAGAATATCCCCGCGGAAAGCATTGCCAGTGCTATTACTCAGAAGTCCGAAAAGGTCAGGATATATAAAGCAGATTTGAACTGGAGCCGTATACTGGATCTGGAATCCCTGTCGGAATATCATGAATTTCGCCAGGAAGGCAGAGTTATTGAAGAAAATTGCAGAGACATATCTATTCTGAATTATGCAAAAGGGAAAATTGTGATCGCTAACGAAATGGAAGATACGGTGATTGTGAATACCAACGATGCAGTTTATGTATCCAGAAAAGGGAAAACTCAGGCCATTAAGGACATAATGCGGAAACATTACAGGGAAGAGAAAAAAGTTTTTGATGAAAGCAGTATTTGTTATCAGCCCTGGGGAATGAAAGAAATTTTGACGTGTACACCGGAGTATAAAGTAAAGCGAATTACTATTTTCCCGGGAAAAGTTCTGCCTGGACATAAACACCAGTTCCGCAGTGAACATTGGGCAATTGTAGGAGGAGTTGCAACGATTACTTTAAATGAGGAAATCCGGGAGTATGGCAAAAAGGAATGTGTGTATATACCGATGGGCACACTCCATCAGATTGCAAATTACACTTCGGAGAATATTATTGTAGTGGAAACCAGCATTGGAAAAATATTGGAAGAAGCAGATTATGTAAAAAACGGGTTAACAAGCGGTTTGGAAGTGGAAATAGAAGATACGGATCTTGTTAAGCTGGAACCGGCATTTAAAGATTATTTGTGGGGTGGAAGTAAACTTCGGGATATTTATCATAAACATTGTGACTATGACTGTATTGCTGAAAGCTGGGAGTTGTCTACTCATGGGGCGGGACAAAGTGTAGTAGCAGAAGGAAAATATAAAGGGCTGCTTTTTGGGGAATATATCGCAAGAATCGGTCGTGAAAACTTGGGTTGGAAATGCCAGTCTTATGAGAAATTCCCATTATTGATTAAGTTCATAGATGCCAGGGATATGCTTTCCATTCAAGTTCACCCAGGAGATGATTATGCTCTTCCGGTTGAGGATGAATACGGGAAGAACGAAATGTGGTATATAATGGATTGTGATGAAGATGCATACATATACTATGGTTTCAATAAAGATGTCGCCGAAGAAGAAGTGCGTAAAAGAATTGATGAGCAGACTTTGACGGAGATCCTGAATAAAGTACCAGTTCACAAAGGAGAATCTATATTTGTTGAAGCGGGAACTGTTCATGCGATTGGTCCTGGTATTCTGGTCTGTGAAGTTCAGCAAAATTCAAATGCTACGTATCGTCTTTACGATTATGGAAGAAGAGACTGTTATGGAGAATTGCGGGAACTACATATTGAAAAAGCACTGGATGTAATTCAAAAGACAAGAACTATAATAAAACCGACAATCACAGAAGATGAAATCTTAACAGAAGGATATACTACGAAGCTGCTAGGAGAGTGTAAATATTTTTCCTGTACGAAGTACCATGTAAAAACATTTGTCAGAATAGTAGGAGATGAGTCATCTTTTTATTCTATCATGATTTTGAGCGGATCAGGGGAACTACAGGTGGAAAATACAAGGCAGTCCTTTAAACCAGGAGAGAGTTTTTTTGTACCAGCAGGAAAAAAGAATGTACAGGTAACAGGCCATTGCGAATTTTTGCTGACGCAGGTGTAAAGTAATAATTATCACGTAAACTGTAAAAATTGACTGTAAAAATACATTGGAATTACTCATAGAGAATGATATAATAGTTAAGCATAAGCAATAAATACTCTAAGGAGAAAACCAATGAATACAAAATATAGAAAAATGAAGAATCTGTTCTTACGTCAGAGCTATCTGGATTCCTGGGATGACTATATAAGAAGTCTTAGAAAAAGCAATTTTATTAAATGGGATTATATCATTTTAACAGCCTCTAATGAAGAACAAGCGGAGGTATATCGTCAGCAGATCAATGCTCGTCTGGAAAATCATTTACTGCCGGATACAACCAGATACGTTGTTCTGCCGGATCCCGATGGTAAAAGGGTAGGATCCGGAGGGGCTACTTTTAATGTCCTCAGATATATTGCCCAGGTTGATGGAGAAGTCAGGGAAAATTATTTTGCAGGAAAACGTATTTTGGTGATTCACTCTGGTGGTGACAGTAAGAGGGTACCTCAATATTCAGCATGCGGAAAACTGTTTTCGCCGGTTCCCAGGGAACTTCCAAATGGCAGGCCGTCCACTCTGTTTGATGAATTTATTATAGGAATGTCAGGAATTCCATCCAGATTTAAAGAAGGAATGTTAGTGCTGTCCGGAGATGTTCTTTTACTGTTTAATCCGCTTCAAATCGATTTTCAATATAATGGGGCAGCAGCTATTTCCATTAAGGAGCCGGTAGAAACAGGAAAAAATCATGGAGTATTTTTGAATGACGGAACTGATTATGTAGGACGTTTTCTCCATAAACAGTCTGAAGAACAGTTAAAGCATATGGGGGCAGTAAATGATCATGGATATGTTGACCTTGATACGGGTGCAGTCATTATGGACAGTCAGATGCTCCAGGCGCTGTTTCGTTTGATCAGTACTGATAATAAAGTAGACGATACTAAATTCCACAAGTTTGTAAATGAAAAATCCCGCATCAGTTTTTACGGAGATTTCTTATTTCCCCTGGCAAAAGAGTCAACCTTAGAAGAATATTACAAAGAGGCTCCAGAAGGAAGTTTTTGCGAAGAACTGACGGACTGCCGTACAAAAATATGGGAGAACCTGCACAACTTCAGCATGAAATTACTTTGTGTATCACCAGCGGAGTTTATTCATTTTGGGACCACCAGAGAACTGCTGAATTTAGTTACCAGTACTATTGATGATTATGAATTTTTGGACTGGAAACGTCAGGTTGTGACTAATGTCTGTGACAATAGAGAATTTGCTTCACATAATAGTTTTATTTCCGACCTGGCAAAGGTGGGAGAAGGATCTTATATTGAGGACAGTTACTTGCTGGATGGAACTGTTATTGGAGAACATTGCATCATTTCCAACGTTAGTATAAAAAATATGCAGATACCCTCTTCGGTTGTAATGCATGGACTATTGATGCCTCAGGGAAAGTGTGTCGTTCGTACTTATGCGGTGGAGGACAATCCCAAAGGAATGTTAAGTGCAGATACAGTTTTTTTGAAAACAACTTTAAGTGGATTTATGGAAAAGAATCATCTGTGTCAGGAAGATCTGTGGGTTGGGGATGATACTTATCTTTGGTTTGCTAAGCTATACCCTCTTTGTAATACCATGAGTGATGCCTTAAAGCACGCTGGTATATTGATAAAGATGGCTGAAGGTACAGCGTCAGCGGAAGAAATCAATAATTGGAAAAATAGCGATAGGACAAGTCTTTACAGCAGTTTTAATGAAGCAGATGTTCAGGCAATTGTTCCTTGGAAACGGGAGCTTGAGAACCAGATATTGGTGAAAAAATTTATTACCAGGGTTGAAAAGGGGGACTACTATCAGGATGCGCTGCAGGTATTCGGTGATGCCGGTATAAATGCAGACCAGTATCATCTGCTAATGGAGGCGGCAAAGAATAGTGATTTTTCTACCAGAATACGTATTTATTATGATCTTTCCAGATTTATGAAGCGGGAGCATTGCGTGTTTGAGGGGAATTCCTACGATAAATTAGAATCTTTATGTTTTCAGACTATACAGGATGTGATCTATGAAAATGGCGCTTCTATGATCAAAAAGGATAATTCGTTTAAGATCGCATTGGATGAAGTAAATGTGGCTTTGCCTGTTCGGGTAAATTGGGGCGGCGGCTGGACCGATACACCTCCTCATTGTAACGAAAAGGGGGGGGTAGTGCTAAATGCTGCAATTAAATTAAAGGGGATCTTGCCTGTTCAGGTATGTGTCAGACGTCTCGATGAACTTCATGTTGAATTTGAAAGTGAAGACATCGGGGTATTTGGTACGGTGGAAACGGTTCAGGAAATACAAAATTGCCATGATCCGTTCGATTCTTTTGCTCTTCATAAAGCAGCATTGATCGCATGTGGTATTATTCCCATAGAAGGAGATTATGATTTAAAAGAAATACTGAAAAATCTGGGAGGTGGAATATATCTTTCGACCCAGGTAAAAGGTGTGCCGAAAGGATCTGGACTTGGAACCAGCAGTATATTATCTGGAGCTTGTGTAAAAGGTATTTTTGATTTTCTGGGGCAGGATATCAGCGATGGTGAGCTTTATGAGATCGTACTTTGCATGGAGCAGATCATGAGTACCGGTGGCGGTTGGCAGGATCAGGTAGGAGGGATTACTCCGGGAATTAAATATATAACTACCGAACCTGGTATCAGTCAGGAAATTAATGTGAATACGATGAAGCTGAAGCCCGAAGTTCTTCAGGAATTACAGGATCGTTTTGCGCTTATTTATACAGGGCAGAGAAGGCTTGCGCGTAATCTGCTTCGGGATGTTGTGGGTGGATATCTGGGAGGCAGACCGGAATCAGTGGAGGCACTTCATAAGATGTCCCGCATGGCTGCCCTTATGAAATTTGAATTAGAACGCGGCGATATTGAAGAATTTTGCAGGTTGCTGAATGAACATTGGGAATTATCAAAGAAATTAGACAGCGGTTCAACAAATACGTGTATCGATCAAATTTTCATGGCATGTGAAGACTTGATAGATGCAAGATTTATCTCAGGTGCAGGCGGTGGCGGATTTTTGCAGGTGATTTTGAAAAAAGGAATCAAAAGAGATCAACTTCGTCAAAGATTGTATGGCGTTTTTCAGGACAGTGGGGTAGATGTTTGGGACTGTGAGATTTTAGTATAATCACATTGTTATTGTATCAATGAGTCTTTTAAAACAACTTTATTAATATATAAAATGATTTATATAGAACATTTAATGGACTTGCAGACTCAGAAAGGTTACTTCCTATGAGTCTGCATTTCCTATATATCCATTTCTCTGCTGGTATGGACTGCAGCCGGCTCCTCACTTTCCCCAATCCGCACCAATCGCCCGTCCATCCTCATCCACCCGGACAACGTCACCATAACCTGCCCCGGTATATAAAACACCCATACCATACTGGGGGCAATCCGGTACCAGCTGTCCAGCCATCCCCCTCTGTTCAATTCTACATATAAGGTCAGATTTCCTATCCCCACATGTATATCGCAAAACAGCAGCAGGCAGATCCCAAGAGCAAACAGTCCCATCTGTCCCTTCCATGCATTTACCAGATTAAACAAAAGACAGAAGAAGTAAACCGCCGCCAATGCAGCAGTAATGTTAATATCAATCGAAACCAGCCAGCAGATCAGGCAGAACAAAAAGCTTCCGCCAACTCCAAATGACAGCATATTCCAAACGTTCTTCTGAATAATTTTACAGTAGCAGATCTGCACAATCAGAAACATACAGATTCCCAGGAAATAAAATTTTGTGAATATAAGAAAATAATCTGCAAATAATGAGAAAAATAAAGATGCAGTAATAAAAATAATATAGTGGCTGGAAGACTTTGAGCTCAGCTGATACCAGATGCTGAAAAAGAGGCAGGTCAGTACGGTACAGAATTTCAGCATGGTAATGGGCAGATGTGGAAATAATCCGAGAAAATCGGATAAAAATATCATAGAATAAAAAGATATCTCAATTAAAAGAAAACACTTCAAAGAAAATTTTTCCATTGCTCTGCCACCTCTTTTTCTCATAGTTTGGTATGTATCTTTATATTTGACAACATAACCATAATATTGCCAAAAGAGCCTTAAAATAAACGTTAAAATAGTATAAACTTTTGCTTTTGCCTTGTATGGCTGCAACACTTATGCTAGAATAAGGAAGGTATTATGAGACGCCCTTGCAGCTGCAAAAGTATGCAGGGCTGGCGTTTTGGTATTACAAAGGAGGAGATTACTTTGGAAAAAGAAATGAGTTTTATAAATAAACGCATTATTCCGGATTCAGCAGGCCCGTTGTTCAGACAGGCGAAAGAATTCGATGAATTGATGATGATGTATAATTGTGCAATACGTGAAATTAAAACAAAACTGGAAGTGTTAAATGACGAGTTGTCTGTAAGATATAATCGCAATCCCATTGAATTTATTAAATCCCGGATTAAAAAACCCATTAGTATTGCGAACAAACTCCAGAGCAGAGGGCTTGAAGTTTCGATAGATTCGGTTGTGAATAATTTAAATGACGTAGCAGGTATCCGTGTTATCTGCTATTTTATTGATGATATTTATGATGTGGCTAAGATGTTGGCAAGGCAGGATGATGTGAAGCTTCTGGAAGTAAAGGATTACATCCGCAATCCCAAAGAAAATGGATACCGAAGCCTGCATATGATCGTGGAGGTGCCGGTCTTCTTTTCCAAGGCAAAACAGAACATGAGAGTAGAGGTACAGATTCGTACCATCGCTATGGATTTCTGGGCAAGCCTGGAGCACCAGCTTCGTTATAAAAAGAATATAGAAGATATCAAAGACAGCGAAGACATCAGTCTGGAACTTAAGAAATGTGCTGAGGTTATTGCAGATACCGATTGCAAAATGCAAAATATTCGTGAACGGATTGGGGTTTTCACAGAACTGACATAATTTGTTGTTATACTTCATACAGAATACAGGTTCGGAGGTTGGAGATAATGGATAAATTAAAAGTTTTAGTTGTAGATGACGAAAGCAGAATGAGAAAGCTGGTAAAAGATTTTCTTGTAAAAAAAGACTTTGTCGTATTAGAAGCGGAGAACGGAGCGGAAGCTCTGGACGTTTTTTTTGAAGTGAAAGATATAGCGTTGGTGATTCTGGATGTAATGATGCCAAAAATGGATGGATGGCAGGTGTGCAGGGAAATCCGTACTTATTCCAAGGTGCCCATTATTATGTTAACGGCAAAAAGTGATGAACGAGATGAGCTTCTTGGATTTGAGCTAGGTGTTGACGAATATATTTCCAAACCTTTTAGTCCAAAGATTCTGGTTGCAAGAGTAGAAGCGATTCTTAGAAGAACAAATTCTATTTCACCGGATGAAATCATTATAGCAGGTGCAATCGAGATTAATAAGGCGGCCCATCTTGTAAAAGTGGATGGAAAGCCGGTAGATTTAAGCTATAAAGAATTTGAGCTGTTGGCTTATTTTGTGGAGAACCAGGGACTGGCACTTTCCAGAGAGAAGATTCTGAACAGCGTTTGGAACTACGATTACTTTGGTGATGCCAGAACGATTGATACACATGTGAAAAAACTCCGCAGTAAATTGGGAGAAAAAGGTGATTATATCAAAACGATCTGGGGGATGGGCTACAAGTTCGAGGTGGAATAGATGAAGCATTCAATTCGGAAACAAATGGCGCTTATCTTTATCGGACTGGTATTGCTGATGTTGATTGCAAACTGGCTGATCAATAACTTTTTCCTGGAAAGTTACTATGTGGTAAAGAAAGAGAAAGTGTTGGTAAATGTATTTCAGGAAATAAATAAAGAAGATATCAATAGCAACTATTACACAAATGAATTTTTAGAAAATGTAAATAGTTACTGTGCCCAGAATAATATTATTATGGCTATCTTAAATCAAAATCTGTTGCCTTTATATACAAGTAATGACAGCCAGGACGTAAGAAACATGGTAGGCAGGGTGTTTGGATATGTTATGGGAACGGATAATTCAGATATCCGTATATTGAGACGGGAAGATAATTTTCTTGTCCAGAAAAACTGGGATGATAAATCAAAATCAGAATATCTGGAAATGTGGGGCATTTTAGATTCCAATGACTATGTGATCATGCGAATTCCGCTGGATAGTATCCGGGATAATGTTAAAATTTCAAATGAATTTCTGACGTATATCAGTATTGTTTTCATTTTACTGGCAATTATTATTATCTGGTGGTTGTCGAATCACATAACAGCACCGATTCTGGAACTTACCGATTTATCTAAACGGATGGCAAGCCTGGATTTTAATGTAAAATACAAAAGCGGCGGCAAAAATGAAATCGGTCAGCTGGGAGAACATTTTAACCAGATGTCAGAAACTCTGGAGACAACAATTTCAGAATTAAAGACTGCTAATAATGAACTGCAAAAAGATATCGAGCAAAAAATACAAATAGATGAAATGCGCAAAGATTTCTTATCGAATGTGTCTCATGAATTAAAAACGCCGATTGCCCTGATTCAGGGATATGCGGAAGGACTTAGAGAATGCATTAATGATGATGAAGAGAGCCGGGACTTCTATTGTGAGGTTATCATGGATGAAGCCTCGAAGATGAATCAGATGGTCAAAAAACTTCTGACTTTGAATCAGCTTGAGTGTGGTCAGGAAAAAGTCATTATGGAGCGATTTGATTTAACAGCGCTGGTACGTGGTGTCGTACAGTCCGCCGGCATCCTGGGACAGCAAAAAGGGGCAAAAATAATTTTCGAACAGGAACAGTCTGTCTATGCATGGGCAGATGAATTTAAAATAGAAGAAGTGATCACCAATTATGTCAGCAATGCACTCAATCATGTGGCAAATGAAATGATTGTAGAAGTTAAGATTTGCAGCGTAAATCAAAAAATACGTGTTTCTGTATTTAACACAGGACTTCCGATACCGGAAGAAGACCTGGATAAGATATGGATTAAATTTTATAAAGTGGATAAAGCCAGAACACGTGAGTATGGCGGTAGTGGTATTGGTCTGTCCATTGTAAAAGCGATTATGGATTCTTTCCGTCAGAAATGTGGTGCGATCAACTATGATAATGGTGTAGAATTTTGGTTTGAACTGGATGGAGATGAAGCGAGAGGAGCAGAATATGAAGCGTGATCTTATCATCTGCACCTGTAATGGAGTGACTGCAGGTCAGATTGAAGATGCTGTTTATGGAGGTGCCAGAACATACGAAGATGTACAGGAACTTCTTCATATAGGAAAGCAATGCATCAAATGCAAGGAGATGGCAGGCTTTATTATAGAAAGTCTGGCAGAAGAACTGGATGACTAAAGGCATTTCCCGCAAAGTTTGATACATTAATGTCAGAAGGCAATTTTTAAACATGTTCCCGCAAGGATTCGCCAGATTAGCCAGAAATCATGAACTGATACAAATCAATAATATGTGGTATTTATTAATATCAGACACAATATATTGTGGGTATGCATATATCAAAAATTCCGAAGAAAATTCTTCGGAATTTTTTGTAAAAAAAGGTAATTTTATTGTTGACAATTAACGAATGAAATGGTATTATATCAAAGTCGCTTAAAACAAACGACAAGAAACACAAAAAAAGTCCAAAATGTGTAGGAAATTCAACTGAATAACACACATAAAACTTTTTGAAAAAGTTGTTGACAAGCATTTGGCAGTGTGATAGGATATAGAAGTTGCGCTAAAGAGTACAACAACAAAGAAAAGTAAGCAGAACCTTGATAATTGAACAGTGAAACAACCTTGAAAGATTCTATTAAAAGAGATTTCAAAATTAAGAACCGACACATTCGTGTGTCAACCTTAAAACAGTAATAAAGGGATAAAATTAGCTAGTAGTTGATTTTTGAACTAAGATCAAAACTTTATTTGAGAGTTTGATCCTGGCTCAGGATGAACGCTGGCGGCGTGCTTAACACATGCAAGTCGAGCGAAGCATTTAAACGGAATTCTTCGGAATGAAGTTTTAATGACTGAGCGGCGGACGGGTGAGTAACGCGTGGGTGACCTGCCTCATACAGGGGGATAACAGACAGAAATGTCTGCTAATACCGCATAAGCGCACAGTGCTGCATGGCACAGTGTGAAAAACTCCGGTGGTATGAGATGGACCCGCGTCTGATTAGCTAGTTGGTAAGGTAACGGCTTACCAAGGCGACGATCAGTAGCCGGCCTGAGAGGGTGAACGGCCACATTGGGACTGAGACACGGCCCAAACTCCTACGGGAGGCAGCAGTGGGGAATATTGCACAATGGGGGAAACCCTGATGCAGCGACGCCGCGTGAAGGAAGAAGTATTTCGGTATGTAAACTTCTATCAGCAGGGAAGAAAATGACGGTACCTGACTAAGAAGCCCCGGCTAACTACGTGCCAGCAGCCGCGGTAATACGTAGGGGGCAAGCGTTATCCGGATTTACTGGGTGTAAAGGGAGCGTAGACGGCATGGCAAGTCTGGTGTGAAAGGCAGGGGCTCAACCCCTGGACTGCATTGGAAACTGTCAGGCTGGAGTGCAGGAGAGGTAAGTGGAATTCCTAGTGTAGCGGTGAAATGCGTAGATATTAGGAGGAACACCAGTGGCGAAGGCGACTTACTGGACTGTAACTGACGTTGAGGCTCGAAAGCGTGGGGAGCAAACAGGATTAGATACCCTGGTAGTCCACGCCGTAAACGATGAATACTAGGTGTCAGGGAGCAAAGCTCTTTGGTGCCGCAGCTAACGCAGTAAGTATTCCACCTGGGGAGTACGTTCGCAAGAATGAAACTCAAAGGAATTGACGGGGACCCGCACAAGCGGTGGAGCATGTGGTTTAATTCGAAGCAACGCGAAGAACCTTACCAAGTCTTGACATCCCTCTGACCGGACAGTAACGTGTCCTTTCCTTCGGGACAGAGGTGACAGGTGGTGCATGGTTGTCGTCAGCTCGTGTCGTGAGATGTTGGGTTAAGTCCCGCAACGAGCGCAACCCTTATCTTCAGTAGCCAGCAATTCGGTTGGGCACTCTGGAGAGACTGCCAGGGATAACCTGGAGGAAGGTGGGGATGACGTCAAATCATCATGCCCCTTATGATTTGGGCTACACACGTGCTACAATGGCGTAAACAAAGGGAAGCAGCCCTGTGAAGGTGAGCAAATCCCAAAAATAACGTCTCAGTTCGGATTGTAGTCTGCAACTCGACTACATGAAGCTGGAATCGCTAGTAATCGCGAATCAGAATGTCGCGGTGAATACGTTCCCGGGTCTTGTACACACCGCCCGTCACACCATGGGAGTCGGAAATGCCCGAAGTCAGTGACCCAACCGTAAGGAGGGAGCTGCCGAAGGTGGAGCCGGTAACTGGGGTGAAGTCGTAACAAGGTAGCCGTATCGGAAGGTGCGGCTGGATCACCTCCTTTCTAAGGAAAGAATGAGTAGAGGTTGTTTTACTGTTCAATTATTAAGTAATGAAATGAGTATTTCGGGAAGCTGAGCGAAAGCCGGCAGAAAGAAATACAATAAACTACCTTAATAATATAAAATTTCTGGTGGCGATGCGCTTAGGGGAAACACCCGTACCCATCCCGAACACGATGGTTAAGACTTAAGCGGCCGATGGTACTGCACTGGTAACGGTGTGGGAGAGCAGGTGGCTGCCAGATTTTTATGGGGGTGTAGCTCAGTTGGGAGAGCACCTGCCTTGCAAGCAGGGGGTCAAGAGTTCGAATCTCTCCATCTCCATTCGGTTTTTTGAAATGGCAGCATTTGACTGTTAAAATTTAAAAAACCACGAAAAGAACATGTACCTTGAAAATCACATATAGAAATAATCAAAAATATCTAAATTAGATAAGACATCCGAGGTAGTTATCTTTTAAAAAGGTAATTATTTTAAACTAGCAACAAAACTAAACCAACACCAAACAACGCTATGTGAGGTGGAAAAGTGTGAGAGTAACCCTTTCACATGAAAATGGTTAAGCGAACAAGAGCGCAGGGTGGATGCCTTGGCACTAAGAGCCGATGAAAGACGTGATAAGCTGCGAAAAGCTTCGGGGAGGAGCAAATATCCTACGATCCGGAGATATCTGAATGGGGAAACCCACTTGAGCAAACCTCAAGTATCCATACGCCAATAAATAACGTATGGAAGGGAACCCGGGGAACTGAAACATCTAAGTACCCGGAGGAAAAGAAAGAAAACTCGATTCCCAAAGTAGCGGCGAGCGAAATGGGAGGAGCCTAAACCGGAATGCGTGCATTCCGGGGTTATGGACTGCATAACGTGACTTGAATGGTAAAAGAACGGTTTTGGGAAATCCGGCCAGAGAGGGTGAAAGCCCCGTATTTGAAACCAGAAGAGAGCAGGCAGTATCCAAAGTACCACGAGACACGAGAAACCTTGTGGGAAGTCGGGGGACCACCCCCCAAGGCTAAATACTACTTAGTGACCGATAGTGCATAGTACTGTGAAGGAAAGGTGAAAAGAACCCCGGGAGGGGAGTGAAAAAGAACCTGAAACCCTGTGTTTACAAGCTGTGGAACCACTTTATATGTGGAACCGCGTACTTTTTGTAGAACGGTCCAGCGAGTTACGCTGGCTGGCAAGGTTAAGCACTCAAGGTGTGGAGCCGGAGGGAAACCAAGTCTTAACAGGGCGAAAGAGTCAGTCAGAGTAGACCCGAAACCGGGTGATCTATCCATGTCCAGGTTGAAGTTACCGTAAAAGGTAATGGAGGACCGAACGCACATCCGTTGAAAAGGGTGGCGATGAGGTGTGGATAGGGGAGAAATTCCAATCGAACCCGGAGATAGCTGGTTCTCCTCGAAATAGCTTTAGGGCTAGCCTCATATTAGTCTAACGGAGGTAGAGCACTGAATTTCCTAGGGGGCGTCAAAGCTTACCAAAGAATATCAAACTCCGAATGCCGTATAGATGATGTATGGGAGTCAGACTGCACGAGATAAGTTGGGCAGTCAAAAGGGAAAGAGCCCAGACCTCCAGCTAAGGTCCCAAAGTGTGTGTTAAGTGGAAAAGGATGTGGGATTTCGAAGACAACTAGGATGTTGGCTCAGAAGCAGCCATACATTAAAAGAGTGCGTAATAGCTCACTAGTCGAGAGGTCCTGCGCCGAAAATGTCCGGGGCTGAAACACAACACCGAAGCTGAGGAATGACATAGTCATTGGTAGAGGAGCATTCTTAACTGAGACGAAGCTGTACCGTAAGGAGCAGTGGATTGTTAAGAAGAGAGAATGCTGGAATGAGTAGCGAGAGGAAGGTGAGAATCCTTCCGGCCGAATATCCAAGGTTTCCAGAGTAAAGCTGATCTGCTCTGGGTAAGTCGGGGCCTAAGGCGAGGTCGAAAGACGTAGTCGATGGACAACAGGTTGAGATTCCTGTACTATAGTATAACAGAACTGTGGGGACACAGATGGAAAGCACAATCCGGGAATGGAAAAACCGGTACAAGCGGGGCAGGAGTAGTAAAGGCAAATCCGTACTACAATCCGAAGACGTGACGTGGAGCGAACTAAAGTAGCGAAGTGTGTGAGCCAGCTGTCAAGAAAAGCCGCTATTGTTTATATTATACCCGTACCGTAAACCGACACAGGTGGATGAGGAGAGAATCCTAAGGCCGACGGAAGAAGCATTGTTAAGGAACTCGGCAAAATGACCCCGTAACTTCGGGAGAAGGGGTGCCTCGAAAGAGGCCGCAGAGAATAGGCTCAAGCAACTGTTTAGCAAAAACACAGGTCTATGCAAAACCGCAAGGTGAAGTATATGGGCTGACGCCTGCCCGGTGCTGGAAGGTTAAGAGGAGATGTTAGCGCAAGCGAAGCATTGAATTTAAGCCCCAGTAAACGGCGGCCGTAACTATAACGGTCCTAAGGTAGCGAAATTCCTTGTCGGGTAAGTTCCGACCCGCACGAAAGGCGTAATGATTTGAGCACTGTCTCGACAATGCATCCGGTGAAATTGAAATACCAGTGAAGATGCTGGTTACCTGCGCCAGGACGGAAAGACCCCATGGAGCTTTACTCCAGCTTGATACTGGGATTCGGTATTGCATGTACAGGATAGGTGGGAGACTAAGAATTCACAACGCCAGTTGTGAAGGAGTCATTGTTGGGATACCACCCTTGCAGTATTGGATTTCTAACCAGCCACCGTGATCCGGTGGTGGGACAATGTCAGGCGGGGAGTTTGACTGGGGCGGTCGCCTCCGAAAGGGTATCGGAGGCGCTCAAAGGTCTTCTCAGAATGGTTGGAAACCATTCGCAGAGTGCAAAGGCAGAAGAAGGCTTGACTGTGACACCGACGGGTGGAGCAGGTACGAAAGTAGGACTTAGTGATCCGGTGGTATAAAGTGGGATTGCCATCGCTCAACGGATAAAAGCTACCCTGGGGATAACAGGCTTATCACTCCCAAGAGTTCACATCGACGGAGTGGTTTGGCACCTCGATGTCGGCTCATCGCATCCTGGGGCTGTAGTAGGTCCCAAGGGTTGGGCTGTTCGCCCATTAAAGCGGTACGCGAGCTGGGTTCAGAACGTCGTGAGACAGTTCGGTCCCTATCCGGCGTGGGCGCAGGATATTTGAGAGGAGCTGACCTTAGTACGAGAGGACCGGGTTGGACTGACCTCTGGTGTACCGGTTGTTCTACCAAGAGCATGGCCGGGTAGCCAAGTCGGGAAGGGATAAACGCTGAAGGCATCTAAGCGTGAAGCCCCCCTCAAGATGAGATATCCCCCGCATAAGCGGTAAGACCCCTTGAAGACGACGAGGTAGATAGGTTAGAGGTGGAAGTGCAGTAATGTATGGAGCTGACTAATACTAATAGGTCGAAGGCTTATCCATAAGGTTTAGGATAATGTCAATAAAGTTGATATGATCAACGAAGTTGGTAATGCAAGAACGGATGATAATTTGATGAATTTCTATGTGTGATTTTGAAGGTATATGCATGTGAGGCAGCTAAGGATAGCTGCTTTTTTTGTATAAAATTTAATTATAAAGATGATGCAAAATTCAATATCAGGGAGAGACCTATGACAGAACGAGAAAAAATGCTGGCAGGAATGCTTTATGATTGTGGAGATGAAGAATTACAATGTCTGGATTGGAGGGGGCGCTATTATTCTTCCGGAAGTGGAAATTGGTGACAATGTAGTAATAGGAGCAGGCAGTGTGGTAACCAAATCCATCCGGGAAAATTCCGTGGCACTTGGAAGTCCCTGCAGAGTAGTTAGGGAAAATAAGAATCAAGAGTAATATAAAAGTTTTGGAATGAAATATATTTTTAAATATGATGTTTTACGTTCGGTGTAGAGTAAGCTATGGTTACAATTGTTACCTTAACTTACTTTACGCCTTTTTGTTTTTCAGCAGTGGCGGTACCACATATGCAATGCTCTTATATACTCTTCTTCCGCCATGCCTGTGTTCGCCCGTGGGCAGGACACCACATGTGTAATGTTCTTCTATACTCTATACTTCTAATAATTCCAGTGATTCTGTTATCCAGTCCAATGTCATGTTTTCCCGCATAATTGCACTTCGTAAAATTAGATAATCTCCAAATGCAGATGTTCCTGGTTTTGGAAGTTCCTGAAATTCAGCCATATTTTTTTCCAGGTTTTTTAGTTTTTCGAAATGTTTTGACTGTTCGCTGAGAAACATGTCTTTCATTTCCGCTGTTGTGTAATTTTCACAGAAATAAATGCGAAGCCTGAATTTATCTTTTGGGGTAGGATCTAAGGGCTCATCTTTGGAGAGCCAGTTCATCAGATCGGCTTTTCCGGCTTCTGTTATGGTATAGCGCTTTTTCTCCTGAATTGTGCCGGTTATTTCCACTTCACATGAAATCAATCCTTCGTTACATAATTTGTTTAGTTCAGGATAAATCTGGCTGTGTTTTGCATACCAGAAGTTATTAAGAGTTTGATTAAAATATTTCATAATGTCATAGCCGGTGGATGGGGAGCGATTAATTATTCCCAGTAAAGCATATTTTAGTGTTCTCATTTAGAAAGACTCCTTATGAAGTTATATAGTAATTTTAATTATTAATATCATTTCAGGTATCAGATCAATACCATCATACCTTCTTGCTTATTTTATCATAGTTTTCTTTAAAAATATAGACATATGAAAAAAATATATAAATATAAACATGTAAATATTGACATAGTTTAAAAGGAGTTTTATAATGAAGCTAATTTAAATGAAAGGAGTGGAGCAAGATGTATGTTAAGGATAGTATTTTAAAGGTGGTAGAAACTATTCGAAGTGAGGTTAAAAGGGAGGGGAAATGCTGACAGCATTTGCTGCCAGATATTTAGCATAACCTAGGAAGAACACAAAGTATGTTATAAGATATTAAGCAAAACCCAGGAAGAACACAATGTATGTTATAAGATATTAAGCAAAACCCAGGAAGAATACAAAGTATGTTTAAGAAATGGAGAATAGATATGAATCAGAAATATAAGAATTTATTTACACCGGTGAAAATCGGGAATGTACAGCTGAAAAACAGGTTTGCCATGGCGCCTATGGGACCGCTGGGATTGGGAGATTTTCAGGGAGGATTTAATCAGCGAGGTATTGATTATTATGTAGAACGTGCCAAAGGAGGAACGGGCCTGATCATTACCGGTGTAACCTTTGTAGATGAAGAGATTGAGCAGCATGGTGTTGGCAATACACCGTCGTCCACGTTTAATCCGATTCAGTTTATCCGTACTGCAAAAGAAATGACGGAGCGGATTCATGCTTACCAGGCTAAAGTGTTTTTACAGATGTCCGGTGGTTTTGGACGTGTTACGATACCTACAAATCTTGGAGAATTTCCTCCGGTTGCACCGTCTCCGATCCAACATCGCTGGCTGGATAAGACTTGCAGGGAGATTACTGTCCAGGAAATACATACCTTAGTGAAGCAAATGGGAAAAGGTGCGTACAATGCAAAGCGTGCAGGATTTGACGGCGTTCAGATTCATGCGGTACATGAAGGGTATTTAATTGATCAGTTTGCCATCGCACTTTTTAATCATAGAGAAGATGAATATGGCGGCTCCCTGGAAAACAGGCTTCGATTTGCAAAGGAAATTGTGGAAGAGATCAAACGGACCTGTGGAGCAGATTTTCCGGTTACACTGCGCTATTCACCGAAAAGTTTTATAAAAGATTATCGGAATGGTGCATTGCCGGGAGAAGTATTTGAGGAAAAGGGACGTGATCTGGAAGAGGGAATAAAGGCGGCAAAAATGCTGGAAGGATACGGTTACGATGCCCTGGATGTAGATGTTGGTTCTTACGATTCCTGGTATTGGAGCCATCCGCCGATGTATCAGGAAAAAGGACTTTACAGACCATATGCAAAGCTTATGAAAGATACCGTACAGATCCCCATTATCTGTGCAGGAAGAATGGATAACCCGGATATGGCATCGGAAGCAGTTGAAGACGGAACCTGCGATATGGTATCTCTTGGCAGACCGCTGCTGGCAGACCCGGACTATGTACAGAAGCTGCGAAGTGGAATGGAGAAGAGAATCCGTCCCTGTATTTCCTGTCAGGAGGGATGTATGGGAAGAATCCAGCAATATTCTGCATTAAACTGTGCGGTGAATCCCCAGGCAGCGCGGGAACGTGTAAATGCTTTTACACCGGTATTTCGTCCGAAAAAAATCCTGATAGCCGGAGGCGGGGCAGCTGGCTGTGAAGCGGCCAGAGTATTGGCAATCCGCGGACATCAGGTGGCGCTGTATGAAAAAGGAAAAGCGTTAGGCGGCAATCTGCTGGCAGGTGGAGCACCTGATTTTAAAGAAGATGATATTGCATTGGCGAAATGGTATGCGGGAGAGCTTCAGGAATTAAACGTAGAGGTACATTTAGAGACGGAACTAACAAGAGATATGGTATTAGAAAAGAATGCGGACTGTGTTATTGTGGCAACCGGATCAAAGCCGAAGGTATTTTCACTTGGGGATGATGACCATACCTATACAGCATCTGAGGTACTACTGCAGGAAAAAGAAGTTGTGAATACCTGTGCAGTAATCGGAGGAGGCCTGGTTGGCTGCGAGACAGCCCTTCATCTTGCGAAACAGGGAAAGAAAGTGACTATACTGGAAGCCCTTGATAAGATCATGGAACTCAATGGTCCGATCTGTTCGGCAAATAAGGAGATGCTGGAAAAACTGCTGCCGTTTTACAATGTTGAAATTTGTACCGGGGCCAGGGCAAGCTCTTTTGCGGATGGAATTTTAACATATGAAACAAAAGAGGGTACAAAATCATTGACCTGCGACAGTGTGATTTTATCAGTAGGTTATCAGGAAGAAAATTCCTTATATAAAGAGTTAGAAGAACTTCTGCCTGAAATATACCTGCTTGGAGATGCGAAAAAAGTAAGTAATATTATGTATGCGGTTTGGGATGCATTTGAGGTTGCAAACCACATATAAGAAGTGTATAGGCCGGATAAATGAGGAATCCACAATTAACAGCTTCTGCATTAACAGCTATCTGCGGTTGTCTTTCTCGTAAAGATACGCTATAATTACAAACGTAGCAAATACGGGAGTGAAGATGATATAAATAGAAAGGATTTTTGGCATGTTAAAGACAATTTTAGATAAAGTAAAGGAAGCTGACCTTATTTTAATAGGAATAGGAACTGATTTTAAGGGAGCTCATAAAAAAGAGGATGTAAAAAAGGCCTATGATAAATTAAAAGAGCTGGTTGGAGGTAAGTCATATTTTGTAGTGACATTGAATACGGATGATTTCATTTATGAATCTGATCTGGAGAAGGAGCGGATTGTGGCACCCTGCGGGAGTGATGCGGTAAATAATGTGGTTACCAATGAGAATTATGATGAATCGATCTATCTTCCCCAGTGGGAGGTGTATACAAAATGGCTTCAGAATACGCTGAACAGAAAGCTTTGTATTCTGGAATTAGGTGTAGGATTCCAGTATCCTTCTGTTATCCGCTGGCCCTTTGAAAAAACGGCATATTTTAACCAGAAATCCAGTTTTATACGGGTTCATGACAAATTAGCGCAGCTGACACCGGAGATCCGGGAGAGAAGTATTTCTGTCAGTCAGAATCCGGTTAGCTTATTGATTGAAGAATAAGATTATGTAAAATCTTGAATTCATATCTAATAAAAGGAAAACTGCACATTGTTGTGAAAATATATGTGATAAACGTGAAATTATCTTTCTAATTAAGGATAAATATGGTAAAATATTTCTGGAACCTGTTTAGATAAGCATGGAAAAGTACTCATCAATCTGAAAGTCTTGATGAAAGCAATGATTAATTTCTAAACAGCTTTTTGTTGATGAACCGGATCATGTATTGAAATAAGGAGGATTGCGTATGGAAACACGTGCAGTAAAAATTAAGTCAAAAGCAAATTCAATGGTAGCGATTAAGGTCATCCAGGGACATTTTGCAACAAATCATTCTCATATCAATTATTATATTGACATGACCACTTTAAAGGCAAGACAGAGTGAAGCGGCTGCTGCGGCAGAACTTCTGGCGAGAAAGTATGAGATGACGACTTTTGTGGATACGATTGTCTGTATGGATGGCTGTGAAGTAATCGGGTCATACCTGGCCCAGCAGCTTAGCCAGGCAGGCATTATGTCTATGAACCAGCATAAGACAATTTATATCGTTACACCGGAACTGCATACAGGCGGTCAGTTGATTTTCCGGGATAACATGCAGATGATGATCCGCGGAAAGCATGTGGTTCTCTTACTATCCTCCATTACAACCGGTAAGAGCATTAGCAGAAGCCTGGAGTGCATCCGGTATTACGGCGGAGAGATTGCGGGAATTTCTGCAGTTTTCAGCGCGTACCATCCAAAAGATGTGGAGATTAACTCTATTTTTACGGAGAAGGACATTCCGGATTATCAGACCTATGATTTTTCTGCCTGTCCGATGTGTGCCAGGAAAGTTCCTGTGGATGCGATTGTAAACAGTTATGGATACTCGAAGATATAAAGGTGCATGGACTTGAGCCTGTCCCTTGCCAAAGGTGACTTTAACTGGGCAGGCGGAGTTACTGTATATAGGCTTGCCTGTGAACAGTAATTATTTTACCGCGATACAGTGCGAAATTCGTCGATTTGGAATTGTATCTTGAAAATAAATATGATAAACTGTAAAGGAATGCTGCAAAATAGAGGCAGCATTCCTTTTTCAATGGATTTTATAATAATGATAACCCGGATAAGGAAGTGACAACATGATAGCGATTATTGATTATGATGCAGGTAATTTGAAAAGTGTAGAAAAGGCTTTGATGCACCTTGGAGAAAATCCGGTAGTATCAAGGGACAGAGAGGTAATTCTAAAGGCGGATAAGGTTATTCTGCCCGGTGTTGGCTCCTTTAAGGAGGCAATGGAGAGATTAAAGGAATATAAATTAGTTGACGTGATTCATGAAGTGGCAGATATGCAGAAACCTTTTCTTGGAATCTGCCTTGGTTTGCAGCTGCTGTTTGAGAGCAGTGAAGAGAGCCCGGGCGTAGATGGCCTTGGCATATTGAAAGGCAGGATTGTGCGGATTCCGGATAATCATGATTTGAAAATTCCCCATATTGGATGGAATTCTTTGAAATATCCCAATGAGGGAAAGCTTTTTGCGGGACTTGAAGAGGATGCGTATGTTTACTTTGTACACTCTTATTATCTGCAGGCAGAGGAACCGGAAACAGTGGCTGCTACTACCTGGTATGGAACGGATATCCATGCAGCTGTGGAAAAGGGAAATGTGTTTGCCTGTCAGTTCCATCCGGAGAAAAGCAGTGATACAGGACTTCAGATACTGAAAAATTTTGCAGGGTTATAGGAGGATATTTAAGATGTTTACAAAAAGAATTATTCCCTGTCTGGATGTACATAATGGACGTGTGGTAAAAGGTGTTAATTTTGTCAACCTGAAGGATGCAGGGGATCCGGTTCAGATTGCGGCGGCATATGATAAGGCCGGTGCTGACGAGGTCGTATTTCTGGATATAACGGCTTCTTCCGATGCAAGGGAGACTGTTGTGGACATGGTCCGGAAAGTGGCTGAAAATGTCTTTATTCCCTTCACAGTGGGTGGTGGAATCCGTTCGGTAGATGATTTTAAGGCGCTTCTTCGGGAAGGTGCCGATAAAATTTCAATCAACTCCTCTGCAATTGACAATCCCAGACTGATCAGTGAAGCGGCAGACAAATTTGGCAGCCAGTGCGTTGTGGTGGCAATTGATGCCAGAAAGCGGGAAGATGGCTCAGGCTGGAATATTTATAAAAACGGCGGCAGAATTGATGTGGGAATGGATGCTGTTGAGTGGGCAATGAAAGCAGATAAAATGGGGGCGGGCGAAATCCTGCTGACCAGTATGGACTGTGACGGGACAAAAGCGGGATATGATTTAGAGCTTACCAGAACCATTGCAGAAAATGTTTCCATTCCGGTTATCGCATCGGGTGGAGCCGGAACCATGGAGCATTTTTACGATGCATTAACAGAAGGAAAGGCAGATGCAGTTCTGGCGGCATCGCTGTTTCACTATAAAGAACTCGAGATAAAAGAACTAAAGAAATACCTGGCAGGAAAAAATGTGCCGGTAAGATTGTAAGGAGGAGTGAGTATGCCACCAATCAGTAACGACTGGTTAGTACCTTTAAAACCGGAATTTAAGAAACCATATTATGCAAATCTTTATAAGAAAGTAATGGAAGAGTATCAGACAAGACTGATCTTCCCGGCAGCAGATGATATCTTCAATGCATTTGCATTTACGCCTTTAGAACAGGTAAAGGTCGTGATTTTAGGACAGGATCCCTATCATGGGGACGGTCAGGCACATGGGCTTTGTTTTTCCGTAAAGCCTGATGTGGAGATTCCGCCGTCGCTTGTGAATATCTATCAGGAACTGAGGGATGATGTGGGCTGTTATGTTCCAAATAACGGACATCTGACGAAATGGGCAAAGCAGGGTGTTCTGCTTTTGAATACAGTTTTAACCGTAAGAGCGCATCAGGCAAATTCTCACAGAGGAATCGGCTGGGAAGAGTTTACTGATGCGGCAATCCGCATATTAAATCAGCAGGACAGACCAATTGTATATATCCTTTGGGGACGTCCTGCCCAAATGAAAAAGGCTATGCTTAATAATCCGAAACATCTGATTCTGGAAGCGCCGCATCCAAGTCCGCTGTCTTCCTACAGAGGTTTTTTTGGCAGTAAGCCTTTTAGTAAGACCAATGCATTTCTTAAAAGTAATGGGATGGAAACAATTGACTGGCAGATTGAGAATATCTGATGGTTTGCTGTACCCAGGGATCGATGCTTAAAACAAAAAATCCTTGATTTGGATTATAAAATTGCATTATGAAATTAGAAAAGAGAAAGAAATCCCACGACTAGCGGATTTCTTTCTCTTTTAACTTCTATTACATTTACTATAAATGGATTCCGAAACTTATGCATCCATTTCTTTTTTTAGATTTTTCTGAGCCGTGGAAAGCATCAGTTTAATACGGTTCAGCTGGTTAACCTCACTTGCTCCCGGATCATAATCAATTGCCACGATATTGGAAAGCGGGTATCTGTGCCGCAGTTCTTTGATAACACCTTTCCCTACGACATGGTTTGGCAGGCATCCAAATGGCTGGGTACATACAATATTATTGGTACCGCTGTGTATCAGTTCCAGCATTTCTCCGGTCAGGAACCAACCTTCTCCGGTCTGG
The DNA here is from genome assembly GCF_000686105.1 of Robinsoniella sp. KNHs210. NCBI lineage: Bacteria > Bacillati > Bacillota > Clostridia > Lachnospirales > Lachnospiraceae > Robinsoniella > Robinsoniella sp. KNHs210. The sequence continues at coordinate 2,457,584 of NZ_JMLZ01000002.1, read as the reverse complement.
TTTCCAATAGAGACAATTGGATTAGCAAATTCAGCCAGATCCTCAATTTTTGCCGGTGCATGGAAGTGAACGCTTTTTTCCAGTTCTTTGGAAGCGGCACTTCTTATAAATTCAAGTGCCTTGATACCTGCGTTTGCAAACTGGGCGGAGGATTTCTTCATCCCTAAGTTTTCTGCTTTGAAATTGGTGTTATAGAAACAGTAGAGCAGGAAGTCCATCAGATCCGGCACAACTGCTTCCGCACCTTCCGCCTCTAAAAGTTCAACCAGATGGTTGTTGGCAGCGGGCAGGAATTTAACCAGAATCTCACCTACGACACCGACTTTCGGCTTTCTGATATCCAGGATAGGCAGTGCATCAAAGTCCCTGATTAACTGGCGGCATAACTTTTTAAATTCCAGGAAAGACGGATGGCGCTGGGAGATAAACCGCATGCAGCGTTCTTCCCATTTCTGGTGCAGCGCATTGGCACTTCCTCTTACTTTTTCATAAGGACGCATACGGTAGAGGCATCGCATGAAAAGGTCACCGAATACTACGGCATACAGTCCTTTGGTTATCAGGGAATAGTTGATTTTAAATCCAGGGTTTTTCTCAAGTCCGCTTAAGTTAATGGAAATAACCGGGATATTCGGGTAACCTGCTTTTTCAAGGGCACGGCGGATAAAACCAATGTAATTACTTGCCCTGCAGCCGCCGCCAGTCTGGGAAATCAGGACTGCTGTTTTATCCAGGTTGTATTTTCCGGAGTGTACGGCATCCATAATCTGTCCCACTACGATCAGTGAAGGGAAGCAGGCATCGTTATTCACGTATTTCAGACCCATGTCAATTGCGGCCTTATCATCTGTATTTAATACCTCTAACCGATAGCCGGAAGTGTTGAAAGCGGCTTCCAGAAGACCAAAGTGAATCGGTGACATCTGGGGACAGAGGATCGTGTAATCTTTCTTCATCTGCTCGGTAAAAACAACGCGTTTCATATTAGCCGGCTGAATACAGCGGCATATTTTACGTTCTTCTCTTACGCGGATAGCAGAGAGAAGTGAGCGGACACGGATTCTGGCAGCTCCCAGATTGTTTACTTCATCGATTTTCAGGCAGGTGTAAATTTTACCTGAGTTGGCAAGAATGTCATTCACCGAGTCGGTGGTAACGGCATCCAGCCCGCAGCCGAAGGAGTTTAACTGGATAAGATCCAGATTTTCCGTAGTCTTAACATAGTTCGCAGCAGCATAGAGCCTGCTGTGGTACATCCACTGATCCATAACAATTAAGGGACGTTCCGGCTGATTTAAGTGGGAAACACTGTCTTCGGTCAGAACTGCTACTCCATAGGAGTTGATCAGTTCGGGAATACCGTGATTAATTTCAGAATCGATGTGGTATGGCCGGCCGGCAAGGACAATTCCGTGTCTTCCGGTTTCCTTTAAATAGGCAATGGTTTCTTCCCCTTTGCGGTACATTTCAAGCCTTGTACGCTCCAATTCATCCCATCCTGCCTGTACAGCTGATTTGATCTCCGCTGCCGGAATACGCGGAAAGGTTTTGTATAACTGTGAGCAGATGGTTTCTACACTGGTAAATGCCAGGAACGGGTTGGAGAAGTTAATCTTTTCAGTCTTAATTTCTTCAATATTATTTTTGATATTCTCTGCATAAGAGGTTACAATCGGACAGTTGTAATGGTTGTTAGCTTCCGGGAATTCGTTCCGTTCATAAGGAATACATGGGTAAAAAATGAAGTTAATTCCCTGACGAATCAGCCAGGTCACATGACCATGAGCTAATTTTGCCGGATAACATTCCGATTCACTTGGTATGGATTCAATGCCAAGTTCATAAATCTTATGGGTGGAAGGAGGGGAGAGCACAACTTTGTATTTCAACTGGTTAAAAAATGTAAACCAGAACGGGTAATTATCATACATGTTCAGAACCCTTGGAATACCTACGGTGCCGCGGACTGCTTCGTCCTCTTCCAGCGGTGTATAGGAAAACATCAGTTTATTTTTAAAGTCAAACAGGTTTGGAATATTGTCTTTATTTTTCTCTTTTCCAAGACCGCGTTCACAGCGGTTGCCGCTTACGAACTGGCGTCCGCCGGTAAAACGGTTTACCGTCAGGCGGCAGTGGTTGGTACAGCCTTTGCATTTCGCCATAGTAGTAGTGAACTGCAGCTTATTGATCTTGTCGATAGAAAGCATGGTAGTTTCTTTATTTTCGTCATAACGTTCTCTGGCGATCAGAGCGGCACCAAATGCCCCCATGATACCGGCAATATCCGGTCGGATTGCTTCACAGTCTGCGATCTTTTCAAAGCTTCGCAGAACAGCATCGTTGTAGAAAGTACCACCCTGAACCACAATATGACGTCCCAGTTCTGAAGCATCTGAGACCTTAATAACTTTATATAATGCATTTTTAATAACAGAATAAGCAAGGCCGGCAGAGATATCGGAGACATCTGCACCTTCCTTTTGTGCCTGCTTTACCTTGGAGTTCATGAATACGGTACATCTGGTACCAAGGTCAATGGGATGCTTCGCAAAAAGAGCGGCTTTTGCAAAATCCTGTACGCTGTAATTCAGGGATTTGGCAAAGGTTTCTATAAAGGAGCCGCATCCGGAGGAGCAGGCTTCATTTAACTGCACGCTGTCAACGGTATGGTTCTTGATTTTAATACACTTCATATCCTGGCCGCCAATGTCCAGGATACAGTCAACTTCCGGGTCAAAGAAAGCTGCAGCATAATAGTGGGAAACCGTTTCCACCTCGCCTTCATCCAGCATGAGAGCCGCTTTTATCAGAGCTTCCCCATATCCCGTAGAACAGGAGTAGGCGATAGCTGCAGAATCCGGCATCAGGGAATAGATTTCTTTGATTGCGGAAATCGTAGTGTTCAATGGACTACCGTTGTTGCTGCTGTAAAATGAATATAATAGAGAACCGTCTTCGCCTACGAGAGCAGCCTTTGTTGTTGTTGAGCCGGCATCAATGCCCAGGAAGCAGAGCCCTTCATAAGAACTCAGGTCATCTGTTACCACGTTATAGTTACTCTGTCTTACGTTAAACTTCGCATAATCTTCTTCCGATTCAAACAGTGGTTCCATTCGTGCCACTTCAAACTCCATCTTAATGGCAGAGGAGAGCTTCCCGGTCAATGCTTCCAATGAAGTTAAAACCTTTGGATCATGATTCAGTGCCGAACCAATCGCTGCAAACAAATGGGAATTGTTTGGCGTAATCGCATGTTCGTCATCCAGGTTTAAAGTACGGATAAATGCCTGTTTTAACTCGGAAAGGAAGTGAAGCGGTCCTCCCAGAAATGCTACGTGGCCGCGAATCGGTTTTCCGCAGGCGAGACCACTGATGGTCTGGTTTACAACAGCCTGGAAAATAGATGCGGATAAATCTTCTTTTGTTGCCCCTTCATTGATCAGAGGCTGGATATCTGATTTCGCAAAAACTCCGCAGCGGGCAGCAATCGTATAAAGAGAGCTGTAGTTTTTCGCGTACTCATTTAGTCCCGTAGCATCTGTCTGAAGGAGGGATGCCATCTGATCAATAAAAGAACCGGTACCTCCGGCACAAATACCGTTCATACGCTGTTCCACGCTGCCGCCTTCAAAGTATATAATCTTAGCGTCTTCGCCGCCAAGTTCAATGGCAACATCGGTCTGCGGTGCATAATCCTGAAGCGCTGTAGACACAGCGATTACTTCCTGGACAAATGGAACACCCAGGTGTTTGGCGAGGGTAAGTCCCCCGGAACCGGTAATCATAGGAGCCAGGGAAAGTTCCCCCAGCTGGTTAAAAGCTTTTTTTAATAAAGAAGACAAGGTCTCCTGAATATTGGCATAATGTCTTTCATAGTCTGAAAACAACAGATTCCGGTTGTGATCCAGAATTGCAATCTTAACAGTGGTAGAACCAATGTCAATTCCCAGACTATGTAAGGCAGTTTCATTTATATCGTTTTGCATTTATGTGCCTCCAATCTATGTGAGAGTTGCTGTGCAGCAGGCCAGAACAGCATGAATAGCCAAAGAGGCCGGCTGGTATACTACATCTTGTATGGCATTGAATACCACGCTACATTATACGACAAATCAAATTAAAATACAATCCTAAATTGCGGAAATGATTTCCTATTAAAAGATGATTAAAAGATGTCGGATTGCAAAACTTGTACTTTAAGGAAAGATATGTTAAAATACTCTGGAATGTTTTTTAACATAAACTAAAATAAACATAAAGCAGGTAATATCAATGTACAAACTTATAAAACAAGACGGTAAAGCAAAAAGAGGCGAGCTGCACACGGTACATGGAGTTATTCAGACTCCGGTATTCATGAATGTGGGGACTGCAGCGGCGATTAAGGGAGCTGTGGCAACAACGGACCTCCAGGAGATCGGTACGCAGGTAGAACTTTCCAATACCTATCATCTGCATGTACGTCCAGGCGACGATGTAGTCAGGAAAATGGGCGGACTGCATAAATTCATGGTATGGGACAAACCTATTTTGACCGATTCCGGCGGATTCCAGGTGTTCTCCCTGGCCGGACTTCGTAAGATAAAAGAAGAAGGTGTATATTTCAGTTCCCATATTGACGGCAGAAAGATATTTATGGGACCGGAAGAGAGCATGCAGATACAGTCGAATCTGGCATCTACCATTGCCATGGCATTTGATGAATGTCCATCCAGTGTGGCAAGCAGAGAATATGTACAGAATTCTGTTGACCGTACCACAAGATGGCTGGCAAGATGTAAGGAAGAGATGGCACGACTGAACAGCCTGGAAGATACCATTAATAAAGACCAATTATTATTTGCGATAAATCAGGGGGCGATTTACGAAGATATCCGTATTGAACATGCGAAAACGATTGCACAGATGGATCTGGACGGATATGCAATCGGCGGCCTGGCAGTAGGAGAAACACATGAGGAAATGTACCGGATACTGGACGCGGTGGTGCCGCACCTTCCTTTGGAAAAGCCAACCTATCTCATGGGAGTGGGAACACCGGCAAATATTTTAGAAGCAGTAGACCGGGGGGTGGATTTCTTTGACTGTGTATACCCCAGCAGAAATGGACGCCATGGGCATGTCTATACCAATCAGGGCAAGCTGAATCTGTTTAATGCAAAATTCGAACTGGATGGCAAGCCAATAGAAGAAGGCTGCCAGTGTCCGGCGTGCCGGCATTACAGCAGAGCATATATCCGCCATTTGTTAAAGGCGAAGGAAATGCTGGGAATGCGGCTGTGCGTACTTCATAATCTGTATTTCTACAATCACATGATGGAAGAAATCCGGGAAGCGATAGAACAGGGACGGTACACAGAGTACAAAAAAGCCAAATTAGAGGGTTTTGAACAGGGAAACATTAAAATTCGCTAAATTATTAAAAAATACTTGATGATTTGGCAGAATTTGTGTATTATGTAATTTATGAGTGAAAAAGAAATGGAGGAAGTCACACATGAGTAATGTTTTGAGTGCCGGCGGAGCTGCAGGTGGAATGGGTCTTTTAATTCTCTACGTAGTAGTAATTGGTGCAGCAATGTACTTTTTTGCTATCAGACCGCAGAAGAAGGAGCAGAAGAGATTAAATGCAATGCTGTCTGATCTTGCTGTAGGAGATAGTATCGTAACTACCGGAGGATTTTACGGTGTTATAATTGATATTACAGATGAAGACGTGATTGTAGAATTTGGAAGCAATAAGAATTGCAGAATTCCAATGAGAAAAGCTGCAATTGCAGAAGTTGAAAAGCCAGAAGCTGAATAAGGTTTATTGAAGATACCGGGATGCCGGTATCTTTTTTGTTGTGAATTTTCTGGAATTGGGAGCAATAATATTATCCTTTCATCCAAATATAATGGTATCTCAGTTGGTAAAAATATGATATAATAGCCTCTATATGCATCCTTAAATAAAAAGAGATTATAATACGGAAAGAGTGAAAATTATGAAAAAGAAATTGTTGGCTTTTGGGATTGCAGCAGGGTTATTTGCAGTTGCATTAGGTGGGTGTAGTTCAAAAGGAAAAGTAAAGTTAGATCCAAAGAATCCGGTGAATATTGACATCTGGCATTATTACAGCGGAAACCAGCAGAATGCGCTGGACAATATGATTAAAGAATTTAACAGCACGGTTGGACTGGAAGAAGGAATTGTTGTAAGTGCTTTAAACTGCGGGAGCATACCGGAGTTATCGGAAAAAGTGCTGGATACTGCGAACAAGAAAGTCGGAACTTCCGATATGCCCAGTATTTTTCTGGGTTATACCAATACGGTGTATGAAATAGATAAAAAGGGTCTGGTTGCAAATTTAGATGATTATCTGAGTAAAGAAGAACTGGAACAGTATGACCCGGCTTATATTGAAGAAGGACGAATGGGAGAAAAGAATGAATTGAAAATTTTCCCAACGGCGAAGTCAACAGAGATGATGATGCTCAATAAGACAGACTGGGACAAGTTCGCTGCGGAAACAGGGGCAGATATAAATGAACTAGGGACATTAGAAGGATTGATTGACGTTTCGGAACAATATTATGACTGGTCCGGCGGAAAGGCATTCTTTGGCAGGGATGCAATGGCGAATTATCTACTCATTGGAGCAAAACAGCTTGGGACAGAAATTTTTAAAGTGGAAAATGGAAAAGTGGAGTTTCAGCTAGACAAAGAAGTGATGAAAAAGATCTGGGACGGCTACTATGTTCCTTACATAAAAGGTTATTTCGGAGCCTATGGCAAGTTCCGTTCCGATGATGCAAAAGTAGGGGATCTTCTGGCTTTTGTGGGATCTACCACATCCGCTACTTATTTTCCGAAAGAAGTCTTTATCGATGACAGCAACAGCTATCCGGTTGAAGCAATGGCATTAAAAGCTCCGGTTTTTGAAGGCGGAGAAAACTATGCGGTACAGCAGGGAGCGGGCATGGCAGTTACCAAATCCACTCCGGAAAAAGAGTATGCTTCCGTAGAATTTATGAAATGGTTCACAGATACTGAGCAGAATATGGCTTTCTCCATTGAATCTGGATATCTTCCGGTTAAAAAAGAAGCAAAGACAAGTGAAAAGTTGAAATCAACCCTGGCAAATTATGAGGATGGGAAAATTGATTCCGTTATGAAAGAAACTCTGAATATTGCATTTGAGATGTCCGATACTTACAAATTTTATACAGCCAAAGCTTTTGAAGGAAGTGAAACAGCCAGGGATATTCTGGAATACAGTTTGTCGGATAAGGCAAAGGAAGACAAACAGGCTATTGATGCATTGATAAAAAATGGTACGGGCAGGGATGAAGCGATTGCCAAATATAATACACAGGAAAATTTTGAAGCATGGCTGAGCCAGTTAACAGAGAAGTTGGAGACAACGCAGGCCAATTAATGGGGAAGTAAGATGAAAAGATCAAAAACATCATTATTGAAGAAAATTTTAATTCCAATTTTGATCGTCATGCTATTTCAGGCAGGATTGTTTTACTGCGTTGTTTTTGAAAGCGGAACGATGGACAAGCTGAAGAATAATTCTTTTCATATCTTTAGTGAAAAAGTGAATAACCGTAGAAATTCTCTCCAAAACGATATGATATCAAGGTGGGGGAATGTCAAAGGTACTTCGGAGGATATTACATCAGCGGTTCAGACAATTTTAAGCAAACAGGGGAAGACACCTCAGGATATTGTGATGAACAGTGAATGCAGCAAAGAAATTTTAAATAAAATTTCAGACTATCTGTTGGAAATGATGAGAAGGAATGTGGTAAGCGGTGCATTTGTTATTTTTAACGGAGATGGAAGCGATGACAAAAGTGGAATCTATTTCAGGGATTCCGACCCGACTACCACCACAGGAGATTATTCAGACCTGCTTGCACTTCGGGGTCCTTCCTATATCACCAATAAATATCGTATTGCTCTGGACCGTTTTTGGACTCCGGGCTTTCAGATGGATGAGAGTGATACGGATGATGCCTTTTATTACCGCCCGTTTGAGGCGGCAAAAGAACATCCGGAAATTGAAAGTAAAGATCTTGGATACTGGAGCAGCCCATTTTACCTGAATAAAAGTGAAGCAGGAGATTCCGTTCCAATTATTACCTATTCCGTACCCATTATACTGGGGGGAGAACCAATCGGTGTTATGGGTGTGGAAATGTCTCTGGATTACCTGAATACAGAACTGCCTTTTAAGGAATTGGACAACCAGAACTATGGAAGTTATATACTGGCAATGGGGCAAAGTGATGTCGAAGAGGTTCCTCTGACCTACCGCTTAATTACCCAGACCGGAATTATGTCAAAACAACTGTTCCCGGAAATCGGCGGGCAGCTGGAACTGGAAGATAACCTTACCAATAACTATTTTTACCCAATTAAATCAGACGGTAAGAAAACTTATGGATGCGTGCAGACGATAAAACTGTATAATACACATACGCCCTTTGAGAATGAACAATGGGTTTTAATTGGTGTTGTTTCCGATGATCATCTGCTTTCCTTTTTTTATAGTTTCCGTACCAGTATTATGGTGATGATCATACTTTCGCTGCTGATTGGTGTTGCAGCAAGTTTTGTAGTGTCGAAACTGGTAGCGAATCCCATTACGGCGCTCAGCAGAAAGTTGAAAACACTGAATCCGGATAAACCCATTCATCTGGAAAGACTGGAAGTATCAGAAATAGATGAACTGTCAGATACAATTGAAAATCTCAGTGTGGAAGTGGCGAATAATGCCAATAAACTTTCTACAATCCTGGCAATGACAGATATTAAAATGGGCGCCTGTGAATATAATCATGAGAAGCCCGAAAGAGTATTTTGCACCGAGCAGTTTTGTGAAATCCTGGGAATTGAAAAGGATGAAAATTATGTAGAATCGGGTAAGGTGAAAGCGGCTATTCGAAAATTGCTGCCTTATCTGGTCAGCAGGGATAAGAATGAAGGGGTATATATCCTGCATATAGATGAAGCAAAGTACCCTTACTGGCTGAGAGCCAAGGTAGTCACAAAAGAAGGCAGAACCCTTGTTGTCCTTACTGATATCAGTAAGGATATGGAAGAAAAGATAAAGATAGAGCATGAAAGGGATTATGATATCCTGACTAATCTCTTTAACCGCAGGGCATTCTGTGCCAGACTGGACCGGCTGTTTGAAGAACCCCAGAAGTTGAAACAGGGCGCGATGGTAATGCTGGATCTGGACAATCTGAAGTATGTAAATGATACTTACGGTCATGATTATGGTGACGAATACATCAGACTGGCGGCAGATGTATTAAAGAAATATCCGGATCCCCAGTCAGTTATTTCCAGACTGTCGGGAGATGAGTTTATGATCTTTGTTTATGGCTATCAGAATCAGGAAGAGATCCAGCAGAAATTTGCAGAAATGTTTGCAAAATTCAAGGACGCGAAGATTACGTTCCAGGATATGACTTCCATTCAGGTAAGGGCTTCCGCCGGTATTGCAGCATATCCTAAGGATGCGGTAAATTATCATGATCTTATCCGGTATGCGGATTTTGCAATGTATCTGGTCAAAAAGACCAACAAAGGGCAGATGGAAGCTTTTAACGTGGATATCTATAATAAAGAATCTTATCTGTTACAGTGTAAAGAAGAACTGAATAAGCTGATTGAAGAAGAACTGCTGGATTACATGTATCAGCCGATTGTCTCTACAACTACCGGAGCGGTATTTGCCTATGAAGCACTGATGCGGCCCCGGACAACAAATATCAAAACGCCGTTTGAGCTTTTAACATTGGCAAGGGCGCAGTCGAAACTGCATGAAATTGAACGGCTGACCTTTTCAAAAGCACTGGAAGGATTTGTTAAGCTAAAGGAATCTTCCGGAGACGGCAGGCTGTTCATAAATTCCATTGCCAACCAGTGTATGAGTGAAAAAGAAATCGCTGACATTGAATCTCAGTACGGAAAATATTTATCCAGGATTGTTTTAGAAATTACCGAGGAAGACAAACTGGATGCACCGCTTATGGAGCGGAAGAAGGAAGCATTAAAATCCTGGGGAGCACAGCTTGCAATTGACGATTTTGGAACCGGATATAACTCCGAAGGAGTTCTCTTAAGTATCCGTCCCGATTATATTAAGATAGACAAATCCCTTGTAGAGGGTATCTGCCAGGATAAAAATAAACAGATGCTGCTGCGCCACCTGGTTACTTATGCACAGGAACATCAGATTAAAACCATTGCGGAGGGTGTGGAAACGGCAGATGAAATGCAGGCTCTGATTCTGGAAAAGATTGATTACCTGCAGGGGTATTATCTGGCAAGACCTGGATTTATTCCACCCGGAATACCGGAAAAAGTACGCAGGCAGATCGTAGATTTAGGAAAAAATCGGTAAAAATAGGGATTATAGTTGAAAAGTGCATAAAAATGCATTATGATATTGGATAAAGATTAGAGCGTGATTGAAAATTCATTCCTGCCATCCGCACGCCCCACTTTGCGGCAGATTTGCCCCGAATTCAGGTTACGTAGCCCGCTACGCGCCCTTCATCCGGGACAAATCTCCCACAAACTGTGACGCACAGCTGCCAGAAAGCAATTTTAAAACACGCTCTAGGATAAATAGAAACAGAAGGGAAGATATCACTATGAATTTTCAAATTGCATTGATTCCGGGAGATGGAATCGGACCTGAGATTGTGGGGGAAGCAAAAAAGGTACTGGACGCGGCAGGCAAAAAATATAATTTCGCGTTAAATTATACAGATGTACTATTAGGCGGAGCATCCATCGATGTCCATGGTATTCCGCTGACTGATGAAGCTGTACAGACAGCGAAGTCAAGTGACGCCGTATTAATGGGTTCCATTGGAGGAGATGCAGCTGTGTCTTCCTGGTACCAGTTACCGCCGGACAGAAGACCGGAAGCCGGACTTTTAAAAATCCGTAAAGAATTAAATCTGTTTGCCAATCTGCGCCCGGCATACCTCTATGAAGAGTTAAAGGCAGCATGCCCCCTTCGTGATGAAATTATCGGAGAAGGCTTTGACATGATGATTATGCGGGAACTGACCGGAGGACTGTATTTCGGAGAGAGAAAGACAGTTGAAGAAAACGGCATTAGAAAAGCAATGGATACCCTTACATATGACGAAAATGAAATCCGCAGAATTGCCAAAAGGGGATTTGATATTGCCAGAAAGAGAAGAAAGAAAGTGACCAGCGTTGATAAGGCTAACGTGCTTGATTCTTCCAGGCTGTGGAGAGCAGTAGTGGAGGAAGTGGCTAAGGATTATCCGGACGTTGTTTTAGAGCACATGCTGGTAGATAACTGTGCAATGCAGCTGGTGAAGGATCCGGGACAGTTTGACGTGATTCTCACAGAAAATATGTTTGGTGATATCTTATCCGATGAAGCAAGCATGGTAACCGGTTCCATCGGAATGTTGTCATCTGCAAGTTTAAATGAAACAAAATTCGGACTTTATGAACCAAGCCATGGTTCTGCACCGGATATTGCCGGTATGGACATTGCCAATCCAATCGCCACTATTTTATCAGCAGCGATGATGCTTCGTTATTCACTGGATCTGGATGAAGCGGCAGATGCCATTGAAGAAGCAGTCAGACAGGTATTAAAAGATGGATTCCGTACCGGAGACATTATGTCAGCGGGATGCACTAAGGTTGGATGCAGGCAGATGGGAGACTTGATTGCTGAAAGAATTTAGATAAATTAAAATTACGGGTCCGGCAGTCAGCCGGATCTGATATAACAAACAGATAAGGAGATCAGACATGAAGAGTGATGCAGTAAAAAAAGGGATGCAGCAGGCACCCCACCGGTCATTATTTAATGCCCTGGGCATGACAAAAGAAGAGATGGACAGACCGCTGATTGGTATTGTCAGTTCTTTTAACGAAATTGTTCCGGGACATATGAATCTGGATAAAATTGTTGAAGCGGTAAAACTGGGTGTTGCAATGGCAGGCGGTACGCCAAGAGTATTCCCGGCAATCGCAGTATGCGACGGAATTGCAATGGGACATATTGGAATGAAATATTCCCTGGTAACCAGAGATTTAATAGCAGATTCAACAGAGGCTATGGCGATTGCCCATCAGTTTGACGCACTGGTATGCGTACCAAACTGTGACAAGAATGTACCAGGGCTTTTAATGGCCGCTGCGCGCGTCAACATACCCACAGTGTTTGTCAGTGGCGGACCAATGCTGGCTGGGCATGTACACGGACAGAAAACAAGCCTCTCCAGCATGTTTGAAGCAGTAGGTACTTACGCTGCCGGAAACATGACGGATGAAGAAATCGACGAATTTGAATGCAAGGCCTGCCCTACCTGCGGTTCCTGCTCCGGAATGTATACAGCTAACAGTATGAACTGTCTAACAGAAGTACTGGGCATGGGGCTTGGAGGAAACGGAACGATTCCGGCAGTCTATTCCGATCGTATCCGTCTTGCAAAACACGCCGGAATGAAAGTAATGGAAATGTTAGAGAAAAATATCCGCCCACGGGATATCATGACAAAAGATTCATTTATGAATGCGCTGACGGTAGATATGGCACTGGGATGTTCCACCAACAGTATGCTGCATCTTCCGGCAATTGCCCATGAAGCGGGAGTGGAATTGAATTTAGATATTGCAAATGAAATCAGTGCAATTACACCAAATCTGTGCCATCTGGCACCAGCCGGACATACCTATATTGAAGAATTGAATGAAGCCGGAGGGGTTTATGCGGTTATGAATGAACTGGATAAGAAAAACCTCCTCCATACAGATCTCATTACCGTTACCGGCAAGACAGTAAAAGAAAATATTGAAAATTGTAAGAATCTCAATCCGGAAGTAATCCGTCCAATTGAAAATCCTTATAGTGAAACCGGTGGTATTGCAGTATTAAAAGGTAATCTGGCACCGGATTCCGGTGTTGTAAAACGTTCTGCAGTAGCTCCTGAAATGATGGTACATGAAGGTCCGGCTAGAGTATTTGACTGTGAAGAAGATGCCATTGACGCAATTAAGAACGGTAAAATTAATGCAGGAGATGTGGTAGTCATCCGATATGAGGGACCAAAAGGGGGACCGGGTATGCGTGAAATGTTGAACCCGACTTCTGCAATCATGGGAATGGGCCTGGGTTCCAGCGTAGCACTGATAACAGACGGACGTTTCAGCGGTGCCTCCAGAGGAGCGGCAATAGGACATATATCACCGGAAGCGGCAGTAGGTGGACCGATTGCCCTGGTGGAAGAAGGAGATACGATCCGGATCAATATCCCGGAAAATAAACTGGACTTCGTAATTTCTGAGGAAGAACTGGAAGCAAGAAGGGCAAAATGGCAGCCGAGAACACCAAAGATTACTACAGGCTATCTGGCACGCTATGCAGCAATGGTTACTTCCGGCAACCGCGGCGCAATCCTGGAAATACCAAAGAAATAGAAAAGAGGTAAGCAGATGAGATTAACAGGTTCTGAAATCGTAATAGAATGTTTAAAAGAGCAGGGAGTAGATACCGTATTCGGATATCCGGGCGGTACCATCCTCAATATTTATGATGCATTATATAAGCATGACGGAGAAATCCGTCATGTCCTCACCTCACACGAGCAGGGAGCAGCCCACGCTGCAGACGGATATGCCCGTGCAACCGGAAAAGTCGGTGTCTGTATGGCAACTTCCGGACCGGGTGCTACGAATCTGGTAACCGGCATTGCGACAGCATATATGGATTCTGTTCCCCTGGTGGCAATTACGGCAAATGTTGCGGTACCCCTTCTTGGAAGGGACAGCTTCCAGGAAATTGACATTGCAGGTGTGACAATGCCGATTACCAAACATAATTTTATTGTAAAAGATGTAGAAAAACTGGCTGAGACCATCCGCCGTGCATTTATCATTGCAAAAGAAGGAAGGCCGGGACCGGTTCTGATTGATATTACCAAAGATGTTACGGCAAATGAAACAGAGTTTGAAATGGTAAGACCGGAACCCATTGAACGTAAAACAGACTATATCAAAGAAGACGATCTGGAGGCAGTAATCGCCTTAATTAATAAATGCAAAAAACCATTTGTATTCGTAGGCGGAGGAGCAGTAATTGCAGAAGCATCGGAAGAATTAAATGAATTTGTGGAGAAAGTGCATGCACCGGTTGCAGATACCCTGATGGGAAAAGGTGCATTTGACGGAACCAGCGAACTGTACTGCGGTATGCTGGGAATGCACGGGACAAAGACATCCAACTTTGGGGTTACCCAGTGCGACCTTCTCATTACCATCGGTGCAAGATTCAGCGACCGTGTTGTGGGGAAGGCTGAACGATTTGCAAGAAATGCAAAGATTGTACAAATCGATGTAGACCCGGCTGAAATAAATAAAAATATCATAGTAAATGAAAGCATTATCGGCGATGTAAAAGAAGTACTAAAGAGGTTGAATGCCAGAATTGAAGAACATCGTCATGACGAATGGCTGGCTCAGATTGCAGATCTGAAGCAGAGATTTCCATTAAAATATAATGAAGAAGGCTTAACCGGCCCTTATATTGTAGAAGAAATCTACCGTGTAACCAAAGGGGATGCGGTGATTACCACAGAAGTTGGACAGCATCAGATGTGGGCGGCACAGTATTACAAATACAAAGCGCCCCGCACGTTTATTACTTCAGGCGGGCTTGGAACCATGGGATATGGTCTGGGTGCCAGTCTTGGAGCAAAACTGGGATGCCCGGATAAAACGGTTATAAATATTGCAGGAGATGGCTGTTTCCGTATGAATATGAATGAAATTGCTACCGCAGCAAGATACAATATTCCGGTCGTTCAGGTTGTTATCAACAATCATGTTCTTGGAATGGTACGCCAGTGGCAGACATTGTTCTATGAGAAGCGTTATTCACATACCATATTAAATGACGCCGTTGATTTTGTAAAGCTGGCAGAAGCCATGGGAGCCATTGGTATTCGTGTTACGAAAAAAGAGGAAGTAGCCCCCGCTCTGGAAAAGGCAATTGGCCTTGGAAAACCGGTTGTAATCGATTGTCAGATCGATTGTGATGATAAAGTATTCCCGATGGTACCGGCAGGTGCTGCGATAGAAGAGGCATTTGACCAGGATGATTTAAAATAACCTATTGACTATTTTTTAGCATAGCGATAAAATAGTGCTTATGAGTCCGATTTAGGATGGTAAAGTAAAAAAGTGTTTAATTATGAGGAGGAAACAAAAGTGAGCAGAGTGTACAATTTTTCAGCGGGTCCGGCAGTATTACCGGAAGAAGTACTTAAGGAAGCAGCAGCAGAAATGCTGGACTATAAGGGGTCCGGAATGTCCGTAATGGAAATGAGTCACCGATCTCAGGTTTTTGATGAAATTATCTGCGAAGCAGAACAGGATTTACGTGATCTGATGAAGATACCGGACAATTATAAGGTACTGTTTTTGCAGGGCGGTGCGTCACAGCAGTTTGCCATGATACCAATGAATCTTATGAAGAATAAAGTTGCAGATTACATTGTTACCGGCCAGTGGGCAAAGAAAGCTTACCAGGAAGCACAGAAGTACGGCAAAGCGAATAAAATTGCTACTTCTGAGGATAAAACATTTTCCTATATTCCTGACTGCTCTGATTTACCAATCAGTGAAGACGCAGATTATGTATATATCTGTGAAAATAACACAATTTACGGGACGAAGTTTAAGACCTTGCCAAATACAAAGGGTAAGACTCTGGTAGCAGATGTTTCTTCCTGTTTCTTATCAGAACCGGTAGATGTGACAAAATATGGAATTATTTATGGCGGCGTTCAGAAAAATATCGGTCCTGCAGGTATGGTAATCGTTATCATCCGGGAAGATCTGATTACGGAAGATACTCTTCCAGGAACACCAACCATGCTGCAGTATAAGACACATGCAGATGCAAAATCTCTGTACAATACACCAAACAGCTACTGCATTTATATGTGCGGCAAAGTCTTCAAATGGCTGAAGAAAATGGGCGGTTTGGATGCAATGAAATTACATAATGAAAAGAAAGCAGCAATCCTCTATGATTTCCTGGATAACAGCAGATTATTCAAAGGAACGGTAGTGAAAGAGGACCGTTCTCTTATGAACGTTCCATTTGTTACCGGAAATGACGAGTTAGATGCGAAGTTTGTAAAAGCAGCAAAAGCAGCAGGATTTGAGAACCTGAAAGGTCACAGATCCGTGGGTGGTATGAGAGCCAGCATCTATAATGCAATGCCAATAGAAGGTGTTGAAAAATTAGTGGAATTTATGAAGAAATTCGAAGAGGAGAACCTGTAATATGTTGAAATATAATTGTTTAAATCCCATCGCTGAAGCGGGGACCTGCCTGTTTACAGAGAACTATGAAAAAGTGGATAATTATCAGGATGCAGATGCTATATTGGTAAGAAGTGCGGCAATGCATGATATGGAATTTCCGGAAACCATTGAAGCGATTGCAAGAGCCGGAGCCGGAGTAAATAATATCCCCCTTGACAAATGCGCAGATCAGGGTATTGTAGTATTTAATACACCGGGAGCAAATGCAAATGGTGTTAAGGAACTGGTAATTGCCGGTATGCTATTAGCTGCCCGTGACATTGTAGGCGGTGTAAACTGGGTTCAGTCTGAAAGACAGAACGAGTTAATTGCAAAAGCGACGGAAAAGGAAAAGAAAAACTTTGCCGGATCGGAAATACAGGGAAAAAAACTGGGTATTATCGGTCTTGGAGCAATTGGTGTAGCTGTTGCAAATGCAGCAACACATCTTGGAATGGAAGTTTACGGATATGATCCGTACATTTCGGTAGATGCAGCATGGAACCTCTCCAGAAGCATTAAGCATATCCAGCAGGTAGATGATATTTACAAAGAATGTGATTATATTACCATTCATGTTCCGCTGATGGATGCCACAAAGAAGATGATCAATCAGGATGCAATTGCATTAATGAAAGATGGCGTTGTAATTTTGAACTTTGCCAGAGATCTGCTGGTAGATGAAGATGCTATGGTAACTTCTCTGCGTACAGGTAAGGTAAAGAAATATGTAACGGATTTCCCAAATCCGACTACAGCAGGAGAAAAGGGATGCCTGGTAATTCCTCACCTTGGTGCATCCACTGAAGAATCAGAAGAAAATTGTGCAATCATGGCAGTCAAACAGTTAAAGGATTATCTGGAAAACGGTAACATCAAAAACGCCGTAAATTATCCAAACTGTAATATGGGTGAATGTTCCCATGTATGCCGTATTGCAATTAATCACAGAAATACCAAGAATATGATCGGACAGTTTGCATCCGTTCTTGGTTCCGCAGATCTGAACATTGCCAATATGACGAATACAAGTAAGGGTGATTATGCATATTCGTTATTTGATTTAGATACCCATCTTCCGGAGGCCGTAAGGGATACTCTGAAGAATATCGAAGGCGTGCTGAAGGTTCGAGTGATTAAATAATGATTAACATAATTGTCGCAAAATGTGAGGTTTTGCGGCAATTTTTGTATCAGTAAAATAGTGATAAATCTGAGACAGGAGGTATTTTATGTTGTATCAGGTGAAAAAGGTTTTAAAGCCTGTGAGGGCAGCGAAAACAGTTGCCAGAGCGGTAAGAAAAAACCGCAGGGAATATGGGATATTGTGGGATAAATTACAGAAAGAATTACAGAAAATAATGAAAGGCAGGAAAAATTTATGGCAGAAGTAAAGGCATTTCGGGCAATCCGGCCAAGAGAAGACCTGGCATCGAAAATTGCGGCACTTCCGTATGATGTTTATAACAGGAAGGAAGCAAAAGAGGAAGTTGAAAAGGAGCCCTATAGTTTTCTGAAAATTGACCGTGCAGAAACACAGTTTCCGGATGAGGTGGATACCTATGATCCGTGTGTATATCAGAAAGCCCATGATATTTTGTGGCAGATGAAAGAGGACGGGGAATTTGTGCAGGATGAGTCATGCTGTTATTATCTCTATGAGCTGGTCATGGATGGCAGGTCACAGACAGGTATTGTTGCCTGCGCTTCCATCGATGATTATATGAGCGGGGTGATTAAAAAGCATGAGAATACCAGAGCAGATAAAGAACAGGACCGTATCCGCCATGTAGACAGCTGTGATGCCCAGACGGGGCCGATCTTCCTGGCTTACCGTAAAAATGAGGTGTTGAAAAAGCTGGTCTTACAGGGGAAAACAGAAGAACCTGTTTTCGATTTTGAATCACCGGATGGGATTATCCACAGAGGATGGAAAATAGGGGATGCAAAACTGATCCGGGAGATTGAGGAAGCATTTGGAAAGGTTGGGCATATATACATAGCGGACGGGCATCACCGTGCAGCATCAGCTGTAAAAGTTGGTTTAAAGCGCAGAGAAGCTTATCCGGACTATGACGGTTCAGAAGAATTCAATTATTTCCTATCGGTTTTATTTTCAGAAGAAGAACTTATGATTCTGGATTACAACCGGGTTGTAATGGATTTAAATGGAATGACCGTAGAAGAGTTCAGGAAAAAGGCGGCAGAGAAATTTGACATCCAAAAATCTGAAGTACCGGTAAAGCCGGAAGCAAAGGGAATTTTAGGTATGTATTTAACAGACGGATGGTACCGCCTGCAGGTGAAACCGGAATACCGCACGGAAGATCCGGTAAAAGGCCTGGATGTATCTGTTCTGCAGGATGAGCTATTACATCCGGTGCTTGGAATCGGAGATCCCAAAACGGATAAAAGAATTGATTTTGTTGGCGGAATCCGCGGGCTTGCAGAGCTGGAAATGAGAGTGAAAGAGTGTGGCGGTGTGGCATTTTCCATGTATCCTACATCCATTGGGGAACTGTTTGCAGTGGCAGATGCCGGGCTCCTGATGCCTCCAAAATCTACCTGGTTTGAACCCAAACTCAGAAGCGGATTGTTTATCCACAGCCTTACGTAAAACCGCGGGTACAGTTTTAGTTCCATTCATAAGATAAATGTGGTAAAATAGCCATATAGAAATGGGACAAGGAGGGTATGCTATGAATGAAAAATTATACGAATTAATGGATTGGGCAGCAATTGAGGCAATTGTTTATTCAGAAGAGGACAATCCCCATTCATTATTGGGAGCACATCTTACAGAAGAAGGCGTATTAATACAGGCATTTATTCCACAGGCAGTTCAGGTTGCCGTGAGCATAGATGGGGTGAAAAAAGAGTACGGGATGGAACTGGAAGATGAGGCGGGGTACTTTGCAGTCTTGATACCAAGAAAGAGCATTCCTGATTATACGTTTAAAATTACCTATGATACCGGAGAAACGGCAGAGATAAAAGATCCGTATGCGTTTGCACCACAGATTACGGAAAAGGAAACGAAAAAGTTCAATGCAGGAATCTGCTATGATATTTATGAAAAGCTGGGAGCCCATCCCATGACACTTGGAGGGACTGAAGGCGTGTACTTTGCAGTATGGGCACCTAATGCAGCCAGAGTCAGTGTCGTAGGCGATTTCAACTCATGGGATGGCAGGCGTTTTCCTATGAGAAGATTGTGGGACAGCGGAATTTTCGAACTTTTTATCCCAGGTGTAAAAGCAGGGGACATCTATAAATACGAAGTAAAAGCAAAAGGCGGGCTTACTTATTTGAAAGCCGATCCTTATGCCAATGCTGCGGAGCTAAGGCCAAACAATGCATCTGTAGTGGCTGATCTTCGTGGTTTTAAATGGACAGACGATGCCTGGCTTGCGAAAAGAAAGAAAACAGATACCAAAAAAGAACCCATGGCTGTTTATGAAATGCATTTGGGTTCCTGGAGACGCCCTGAGGAAGAAGGAAGGGATTTCTTTAACTACAGGGAACTGGCACCTCAGATCGCAGAATATATCAAAGAAATGGGATATACCCATATTGAGCTGATGCCGATTATGGAACATCCTTTTGATGGTTCCTGGGGCTATCAGGTAACCGGTTATTATGCACCAACCAGCCGTTATGGAACACCCGAAGATTTTATGTTCTTCATGGATTATATGCATCAACAGGGAATTGGTGTAATTCTGGACTGGGTTCCGGCACATTTTCCAAGAGATACTTTTGGACTTTGTACTTTCGATGGAACGTGCCTATATGAACATCTGGATCCAAGACAGGGATCACATCCTCACTGGGGCACGCTGATTTACAACTACGGGCGCCCGGAAGTAAGGAATTTCCTGATTGCCAATGCGATGTTCTGGGCAGAAAAATATCACGTTGACGGAATACGCATGGATGCGGTAGCCTCCATGCTCTATCTGGACTATGGCAAAAACGATGGCGAATGGGTTGCCAATATGTATGGCGGCAATGAGAATCTGGAAGCTGTAGAATTTTTCAAACAGCTCAATGGGGCTTTTAAGAAAAAAGAAGGCGGAGCGATTCTCATCGCGGAAGAATCAACGGCATGGCCGAAGATTACTTCTCCGCTGGAAGATGACGGACTGGGATTTGATTATAAATGGAATATGGGCTGGATGAATGATTTTATCCACTACATGTCCCTTGATCCGCTGTTTCGGGGCGGACATCATGGGGAATTGACTTTCAGTATGGTATATGCTTACAGCGAAGACTTCGTTTTAACACTTTCCCATGATGAAGTGGTCCATGGCAAAGCTTCTATGATCGGCAAAATGCCAGGGGAACCAGAAAGCCAGTTCGCCAATCTGAGAGCCGCTTACGGATATATGATGGCACATCCCGGTAAAAAACTTTTATTCATGGGCCAGGAATTTGCACAGTATTCTGAATGGTCGGAGGAAAAAGAGCTGGAGTGGGACATGCTGGATGTCAAACAGCATAAACAGATGCAGGATTATGTAAAAGCATTAAATGCATTTTATGCGAAGAACCCGGCACTTTATCAGCTGGATTATGATCCGAAAGGGTTTGAATGGATTAATAATATATCTGCAAATGAAAACATGCTGGTATTTACCAGAAATACACGCAAGAAGGATGAAATGCTGTTAATCGTTTGTAATTTTTCACCGCTTGTTTATGAAAATCATAAAATCGGGGTTCCTTACCCTGGTAAGTACAAAGAGATATTTAACAGTGACAGAAAAGAATTCGGCGGTACCGGAATGGTGAATCCACGTGTGAAGCCTTCTAAAAAAGAGGAATGCGATGACCGTCCAAATTCCATTTCCATAAAAGTTCCGCCAATGGGGATTTCAATTTTCTCTTACACCAGAGCGGTGGAGAAAAAGGCTGAACAAAAGCCTGTAAAAACCAAGGCAAAGAAAAGTAATTTAAAGGAAGAACTTCAGAAGAAAATCGAAGAAGCAGAAAGTCAGAGCGCAGTACAGGCTGTGGAACCGGCAGTGTCTGTTAAGTCTGAGATATTGAAGCCGGTTGAAGTGAAAATAGAAAAATTAGAGCCGGTGGAGACAAAAAAGTTATCAAAAGCAGCAAAGAAAACTGTTGTAAAGAAAACGGCTGTAAAGAAAACTGCTGTAAAGAAAACGGCTGGCACTGCCAGAGCAAAAAAGAAACAGGGTGCAGATAAAGATCAGAAATAATAGATCACAAATAATAGATCAGAATTAAAAGAGATGAAAGGGTAATTAAAATGGAAGACACAATTGCGGATCAGGTAGAGAAGGCGAATGCTGTTGTAAAATATTTTGAGCAGAAACTTCCGGGTATCGCCGACTTTGGAATAAAAATCTTAATTGCCCTGCTTGTATTTTTTATTGGAAGTAAGATGATAAAGTGGATGTTAAAGCTTCTGAAAAAACCATTCCTGCGTGCAGGTTTGGAGGAAGGTTCCGTACATTTCCTTAATTCACTGGTAAAGGCAATTCTCTATATATTGTTAGTATCGGGAATTGCAACTTATCTGGGAGTAAAAGAAGCTTCCATAGCGGCATTATTAGGTTCTATGGGTGTGGGTATTGTCCTGGCACTTAAGGAATCGCTGGGTAATCTGGCAGGAGGATTTATTCTCCTGCTGATGAAGCCGTTCAGTATAGGTGATTATATCAAAGAAGATGTGAATGACAATGAAGGTACGGTCAGTAAGATAGATTTATTCTATACCACCTTACTGACACCGGACAACCGGACAATCAGCATACCGAATGGTTCATTATCCAATACAAGCCTGACGAATTTATCAAGGCAAAGCAAAAGGCAGCTGAGACTGGTGATCGGCATATCTTATAAAGCTGATATCAGAAAGGCGAAAGAGATACTGGAGGAAATCCTGAATAACGATATTGCAATATTAAAGGAAGAACCGATAGAGATCTTTGTGGATAATCTGGCTGCCAGCAGCGTGGAATTAGGTTTCCGCTCCTGGGTTAAACCGGAGGATTACTGGCCGGCAAGATGGAGAATCATGGAGCGTGTAAAATATGCGTTTGACCAGGAAGATATTAACATTCCCTATAACCAATTAGACGTTACAATAAAAAATGCAGAGGTACAAAACGAGATAAACAGGAGGTAACTGTAATGGCAGTATCAAGAGAAACGGATGAAGAAAGGAATAGCGAAGCACAGGAACATCTGTCCGGAGCCCATACACATGTAAGGGAGGATGGGACTGTGTATGAACATATGCATATGCATGTTCATGAAAATGAATCCGTTCCCCATTCTCATGGCCATGTACATTCCCATGAGAGTACAAAAGCGGTTATTAACCGTTTATCACGGGCAATCGGGCATCTGGAATCCATTAAGAGGATGGTAGAAAGCGGAAGGGACTGTAGTGAAGTCCTCATCCAGTTATCAGCGGTAAAAGCAGCAATTAACAATACAGGAAAGGTCATTCTGCACGACCACATTCAGCATTGCCTGATTGATGCAGTTGAGTCGGGCGATACACAGGCGATTGAAGAATTGAATAAAGCTATAGACCGTTTTATAAAATAAAATATCTTGCAATGTGCAGATTGCTTTTAGGAAAGGGATGAGTTTATGAAGATAGACTATTTAATCAAAGCAATACAGCAATCTGAATATCTGGTGGCCCTTGGCGGCTTGAATATGATGCGAGAGGTAGGGATTTCTCATTATCACGACAAAGATGAGGCCTATCGAATTGAAAGAAAGTATGGGTACTCTCCGGAAGAATTATTTTCTGCCCGTTGCTTTGCAACCAATCCGGAAAAATTTTATAATTACTATAAAGATGACATTCTGGCCACAAATGAAGAAGAACCAGGACCTGCATACTATGCACTGGCAAAACTGGAGGCTATGGGGCGATTAAAATATATTATCACAAGAGAAATATATAACCTTCCACAGCGGGCAGGATGCAAAAAAGTCATTAACCTTCATGGAAACATATATGAAAATAATCATTGCCCGCGATGTTTAAAACAATTTACACTGGATTATATTAAAAAAGCAGATGGTGTTCCTTTTTGCGATGAATGTAATATTCCGCTTCATCCGGGGGTCCGTCTGGTAGGAGAAATGGTGGATAACCATGTAATGAGTAAGGCAGCTGAAGAAGTGGCAAAAGCAGATGTACTGCTGGTACTTGGATTACATCTGAAAACAGAATTATGCAGAGAGTGCATACAATATTTTCAGGGTCAAAGGTTAATTTTAATAAATTCCCAGGAACATTATGCTGACAATGTAGCAGATATGGTGTATCATGACAATGTGCAGACATTTTTTCCAAATGTAGTGGATATGATTCAACTGTGACAGAAAATAAAATACGGGATTATAAAGGAGCATTAATCCAATGGACAAAGAAAAAGTGGATAAAGAAGATCCAGGTTATAAGAAACGCAAGAAAAGAAAGATTCTGATTATCGTAGGAGTAATTCTACTTTTGATTGCAGCGGCAGTGGCAATTGCATATTCTTATGTACAAAGTAAGTTGGGGAAAATACAGTCCAGCGAGATGAATATGGATGAAGTAGTTGTAAATGAAGAACTGGAAACGAATAAAGTTATAAAAGGATATACGAATATAGCACTCTTTGGGCTGGATACCAGAGATGAAGATCTCTCCAGGGCAAACAGTGATGCAATTATAATTGCCAGTATTAATAACGACACAAAAGAAGTAAAACTGGTATCTATTTACCGTGATACGTACTTATACATTGGTGGAGATTTATACAGAAAAGCAAATGCTGCTTATGCAAATGGCGGAGCGGAAAGGGCTGTATCTACCTTAAATGAAAACTTTGATTTGAAAATTCAGGATTATATATCCGTTGATTTTAATGCATTGGCAGAGATCGTGGATTTATTGGGCGGTATAGAGCTGACAGTAGATGAAGCGGAGAGCGTGCATCTGAATAATTATTGTGTGGAAACTTCAGAAGTAACAGGCAAGAGCTACGAAAAACTTCCGGGTGCAGGTACTTATAATATGAATGGTGTTCAGGCAACTTCCTATTCCAGAATCCGTTATACCGCAGGAAATGATTTCAAGAGAACAGAACGGCAGCGGGAAGTAATTGAGAAAATCGTTGAAAAGGTGAAAAAGGCTGATGTAGGGACATTGAATAAAATCATGGATGGAGTATTTCCAATGATTCGCACCAGTATGTCCCAGTCTGAGATGATATCTATGGGAATGGGAATGCTGTCCTATAATATATCAGAAACAATTGGATTCCCATACGATCATAAGACCGGCGGTAAGGGTGGATCAGGAGATGATGAAATTCCTCAGACACTGGAAAGCAATGTAGTAAAACTTCACGAATTTCTGTTTGGTACAAAGGATTATAATCCTTCAGCCAGAGTCAAAGATCTGAGTGAAAAGATTCAGAAACTCACCGGAGTAGGCCCAAAAGAAGAATCTACAGAGAAAACTACAGAGAAATCATCTGAAAATTCATCAGAAACATCATCCGGAGATACAACGGAAGATTCCAGTGAAAAGACTACAAAAGAATCGGTTAGTAAAGGTTCGGGAAAATCATCGATAAAAGGGACCACTGCTGAGACAGAGTCAGAATCAGAGTCAGAATCAGAGTCAGAAACAGAATAAGAAACAGAATAAGAACGGTTTTTATATTAAATCTGACCCATAAATATACAATAGCCTCTACGTAATAAACTATTTAAATGCAGATTACTGTACCCACGGTAAGCTGCATTTTTATTTGGTGTTTGTAACGATATCATTGCGGTCAGAGCCAAAATGCGTTATACTCATGGTAAAAGATACCAGTTCAGTTTACCTCGCTGTTAAGCTGGGATAGGGAGAGATGAGATGAAAGAAAATCTATGGAATGCATTGGTTCATCCAGACAGGATAGAAAAACTTCACATACCGGATTCAGTCGCGGATGCTAATTTAAAGGCTTGGAGATATAGAAGACGCTATGAGTATATAATGCTTTTTAGTTCTTATGTTGTGTTTGAGATACTTACATATATATTTCGTGAGACACCAAGTAAATCAACAAAATGGTTAGTAATAATACTCCTTCCTTCTATAATAGTCTGTATTTGTGATGCGGCTTATAACTGTTATAGCGGATTTCCCGATAAATCAGATGTAGGAACAAGAAATCTGATCGGATTAGTATTCTGTTATTTTATAGGCATAATGGTTTTTTGGCTGCTGTTATATACTTTAAAAATATTTGAAGGACCAAATGGAACCAGGCTAAGCTTTTTAGCCGGTATAACTGCAGGTACGGCAGCAGCGTTGTTTGTATATGCTGATATGGCAATCATTTATCATCAGTATTTAAAGAGGATCAGGATAGGTGTAACCGACAAACAGATCCTTGTAACCAAGGTGATTTTCAGTATTTGTACAGGTGTTTTAGTGGTTCTCTTTTTAGCACTTTTTTTGTATCCTCTCCTGTCAGTAGAACTGGAGGACCATACTTATCAGACTGAAGTTGATCAAATTAACCGGGGAATAGAAAGCTATAATAATTTGAATAAATTTAAGATTAAGGGATTTGAGAATATCCAATATGATAATGGAAAAATTGAGACTTTGGAAGGCACAGTTTGGAGCAGCATCACATCAGATGGAACTAAGAGCGTTTCCAGCCTCTGGGACAATGAAGTATATACAAAAGACCATCCACAGATTGTATCTGATATATATAACGATGAGAAAGAAGAAATGAAGATTTATATTCAGGGGCAGGGCTGGGTGGAATTTTCTGACTTGCCGGAAGATAATGAACTATTAAAAGATGGGATGGAATTGTATCTCAAAAATGGTTTGCTTGATTTGCAAGGGAGAGACATAAAAAATATATCAGTGAAAATGGATGGGGATTATATGGTATATACAGTTTTGTACAAAGATAATGCAGTAACATTAAATTTTGGAGATGTGGAAATAGAGCCCCAAAAAGATGTTTATTGGATAAATAAGTCCAATATTCTGGAGAAGTGGATACTGTCCCAGAAGGTATCCGGTGGTTCCGAAGAAGGGAATTCAATAGAAAACAGAGAGTACCGGCTGTTGGATTATAATTCCAGTGAAATAGAAAAAGAGATAGAAGAATTTTTGAAGAAATAGTAAAAAAAGCTTGCAAAATTCCAAAAATTTGTATATAATAATTTAGGTCGGTGGTTGAAATTTCAACCACATGCTTCTGTGGCTCAGCTGGTAGAGCGCCGCATTCGTAATGCGTAGGTCGCCGGTTCAAATCCGGCCAGGAGCTTGGAAAAACCCTTGAATTTCAAGGGTTTTTTGTTGTTTTAAGAATAAATATTGGAATTAATGAGCCCTTGGGATTATATCCCTGCATTTACCTGAGTTTAGAACAAAAAAACAGGACTGAAAATTAAACTGAATATTATATCACAAATTTAAATATGTTTTATTAAAATGTACCGAAAAGTCGATTATGTGTCATGAATAGAAGACTAACCTTGATTAAAACAAATATTTTTAGTATAATAAAGCAGAAGAATTAATAAAGAAAGGTGCATGACATGAAAGATGAACCGACTCTAAAAGAAAATGCAAATCCATATCAAGTATTACCTAGCCTGATATCGTATTTCTATGAACGGTCTAAACAGGTCTGTATGATTTTATATTTGAGCCATGTGAGAAATGCATGTGATAATATGACGATTACCAAACAGGCTATCTGTCATATTATGTGCATTAAGGATAATTTACTTGAAATTGTAAGTTTCGATAATGATATTTATAAGGAAATATTAAAACTTACTGATTGTATAGATAACATATCGAATAGTTTATTATCAGCTAAATATAAGAATATTGCTTATCATTTGAAGGAAGCAAAAGAACTGAAAGACAATTTGATTAATAAAATGTTTGCTATGGATATTATTTAAAATACAAACTCTGTTATATATCAATAAAGGGCTACGATGTTATAATGAAAGGATCCCTGTTGGGAGGATATAATCTCATTTACAATTATTATAGATGATTCAGACAATTCTCTAAACGGATACTTTCTTACAACCCAATATTTTTATTTTTCCTTTTGCTGTAAAGCCTTTCACGGTATGTTTAAACTCATTACATACGCTGCATTCTGATGCATAATAGGTATATAAGAAGTATTCTTTTTGTAAATTAGTTCTATATTTATTATTGAAACAGTTTCTGCATATCTCTGAATTAATGAGCTGCTTTTTCAATTTCCACGGATTTATCATATCTCTCATTCTCCTTAGCACTATTTTTAATATTCATTGCCATAGTGTATTGATAGTTATACCAATAACAAATTACAAGAATAATACACTTTACCAGCATTTCTATTGCAGAATATTATAACTTATTTTTTATCTGTAAAGTTCTATGATGTATTAAAGAGTACGTTTGATGTAATGAAATTTTCTATAATAAAATACCCCTGGGGATTGCGTCCAGGGGCTAATACTGCAGGCAAACAAGAGATTTAGTTACATGCATTTTATTTGATTTCAATAAAATAGTGAATATCTACATTTTGCACAGTAATTGTCATAAAAGGATTGCCAAAGTTTTTTCTAACTTCTTTTGCAACATTTATGAAGGATTCTCTAAAAATGTCACTATCTTTAACTTCTGAAGGATTTCTTGTTGTAGATACAATATATGCCGTTTCGCCTAGATTACACCCTCTTACTGTTCCACACACCAGGCTATTCACGTTTATGAGACTGGTTACAAATACGCCGGAGCTGAAATATTCTTTATTTGCACTTTCTTCCCATAAATGAGCAACAAATTCATTTGTATAATATTTAGTGTTAAGGCCATAAAATGTTACAATATACTTTTCTGTTATCATGATGCAACCAATTTAGAATTTCTTATTATATAGTATGACGGAGATATGTATTTAATACGCAGTAATCATAATATCGGATCAAACAGTCAGAATATCCGTTAAATCAAAAAGTGAGTTTTCATAGTTCTTAACATAATATTTTATGTTGGTTCTTCCTTTTTCAATAATGGTATGGCCCTCTTCTTCCAGTTTTTCTTTTTGTGCTTCAACCCCGCCCGGGTATTTTGCATTTAATTCCCCGTTTGCTTTTAGAGTCCTCCAATATGGGGTTTTATCATCTTTTCTCTGGTAACTGGCCCATGCTGCAATGGACACAAAGATTCCTGCGGTGATTGGCTCGGTGAAATTGGCTCCATTTGCTTTTGCAAAGTATGCCCGTATTTCACCAATCGTTAGAACTTTCCCGTAGGGGACAGCTTTCATCACATTGTCGTATGCGACAGGCGGAGCGAAATACATTCTGTTACCGCCATATTTTTCTATACTCTTCTGGTCAGTGATTGTCTGAAATTTGGGCATATCCTTCGCATCATTTAACATTGCATTAAAATCTTTTTTGTCTTCGTTTGGCATATCTACCACCTCCTGCTACAAGTATAATCTATTTTGCAACACCATGCAATGAGACGGTTTTAAATTATATATGGTATATTTTCATTTTCATCCGCAGCGTAAATATGCAAAAGTGAATGCGGCACATGAGGAACAGTAGAAGCATATAAATAAATCATCATAGAGAGAGGGAGAGCAGCATGGATATTATGGATTATATAAAGCCGGGTCTGATTGTAGTTGCAATAATATTGTATTTTATTGGTATATGGCTGAAGCAAAGTACTTTGCTTCCGGATAAATTCATACCACTGGTGGTTGGTTTCATTGGAATCGTTATTTGCGGCATCTGGGTGGTTGCTACGTCCACCTTTATAACAGGACAGGATATAGCTTTGGGCTTATTCACCGCAATTGTACAGGGTATATTGGTTGCAGGTTTGAGCACATATGTCAATCAGATTATCAAACAGATTAATAAACAGGAATAGCGGTCTTTATTTTGTTCCTGTATGAGTAAAATAAATATAAAATCCCCGGCACTGTGCCGGGGATGTAAATAACAATAAATTTTTGGGAGTACCCCGCAGTTCTTGGGGAAGTCTGCGGAGCGCGAGTTGTGAAACGTACTAGATTTTTACCAATACGTAAAAATTCTACCATATTCTGCAAATTGTGACAAGAAAAATATTTTGCTAAATTCTTACATAAATCGACAAAGAAAACTGTTTACAAAAATTTTATGAATCCTTTATTGATTTAAATTTTCATACAACCTATAATACTATTAATGATGGAAATAATATTTAGGAGGATTTGGAAGTGAAGGAAAAGTTTCAGAGGTTTATGATGGGGCGGTATGGAGCTGATGAATTATCGAGATTTATGATAATTGTTGCTTTTGTCCTGGTGATTTTATCAATTTTTATAAGAAGCGGATTGTTTTCCTGGGTTCCGTTGATTTTACTGGTTTTGATTTATGTGCGTATGTTTTCGAAGAATGTTCAGAAACGCTATGCGGAAAATCAGAAGTTTATGGAGTTAAAAGACAGGGTGACAGGATTATTTCACGGACAGAAAAAGCGTCTGGAACAGAGTAAAGATTTCCATATTTACAAATGTCCAAAGTGCAGACAGAAAATTCGTATCCCCCGGGGAAAAGGAAAAATTTCAATTACCTGCCCTAAATGCGGGGATCAGTTTGTAAAGAAGAGTTGATAGAAAAGCAGAGGATAGAGCGATGTTCGGATATGTGACGATTAATCAGGATGAAATTAAAATAAAGGATTATAAGACCTACCGGGCATACTATTGCGGACTGTGTAAGCGGTTAGGAAAGCAGTATGGAGTCAGGGGGAAGGTGCTGCTGACTTTTGACATGACTTTTCTGGGTCTTCTGTTATCAAGCCTTTATGAATCTCAGGGTGAGCTTAAAATGCAAAGGTGTGCGTTACATCCTACAAAAAAAGAATTGATAGCAGAAAATGAAATGCTGGATTATGCGGCGGATATGAATGTACTTCTTGCTTACCATAATTTTATGGATGACTGGTTTGATGACCATAATGCAGCCAAACTTACTCTTGCTAAAATGATACATAAGAAGTATAAAGAAACGGCAGAAAGATATCCCAGACAGCGCAGGGCAATACAAAGATATATGAAAAAGATGCGCGAGTGCGAGGTACGAAAAGAAAAAGATCTGGATGTGGCAGCGGGGCTTACCGGAACCGTATTAAAAGAGTTGTTTATGTATAAAAAAGATGAGTGGAAGGAACCTTTGGGTCAGATGGGCTTTTACCTGGGTAAATTCATCTATCTTATGGATGCTTATGAAGATGTGGAAAAGGACAAAAAGGCAGGAAATTATAACCCTTTGATACCAATGATGAATGATGCTGATTATGCCGGTAAATGTAAAGACATTATGATGTTGATGATGGCAGAATGCTCCAGAGCATTTGAGAGGTTGCCAATTTTAGAAAATGTTGATATACTAAGAAATATATTGTATTCCGGAGTTTGGGTGAAATACGAAAAAGTAACGAAGGAAAGAGCAGGAAATAAGAATGATAATGGATCCATATAAGGTGTTGGGAATTCCGTCTTCAGCATCTGATGATGAGGTAAAAAAAGCATACAGGAAATTGAGCAGGAGATATCATCCCGATGCAAACCTGAATAATCCCAACAAGGATCAGGCCGAAGAGAAATTTAAAGAGGTGCAGCAGGCTTACGACCAGATTATGAAGGAACGTACCGGCGGATATAGCGGACAGAGCAGTCAGGGCTATGGACAGGGGCAGGGATTTGGCGGCTATGGCGGCGGTTTTGGTCAGCGCCAGTATGAAAGCGGCGAGCCAATTGAATATCAGGCAGCGGCAAATTATATTAATGCCGGCCATTTCCAGGAAGCTCTGAATGTTTTAAATAATATTTCACAGCGTAATGCCAAATGGTATTACCTGAGTGCTCTTGCCAATGCTGGTATCGGCAATAATCTCAATGCAAAGGATTTTGCATCGAGAGCCGCTGCTTTGGAACCGAATAATTTCCAGTATCAACAGCTTAAGAGACAGTTGGAGTCCGGTGGGCAATGGTATCAGACCATGGGCAGCGGATATGGCGGAATGCCCCAGAATTTTGATACAAGCTGTTGTACACAGCTTTGCTGTATGAATATGTTGTGCGGCTGTTGCTGCAGACCATGCTGATATAGAAAGAGAAGGTGGGAATCCTTCTTTTTTTGTGCCATTAACAGGTCGGTAAATGATCAGGGAGAGTGGCTGGTCTGCTTGACAGATGAGAGGTTAAATACTATGATGGAGGTACAGTATATTAAAAAGTGGGAAAGATTATACTGATAACAAGCGCATGATAGTGAAAGGATGACAGAATGTATAAAATATTGATTGTGGAAGATGATATGGTAATCGCTTCGTCTGTGAAGGATTATTTGCGGACATGGGGGATGGAAACCAGTGTTGTCACAGATTTTGAGAAAGTCATGGAAAATTTTATTGCATTTGATCCGCAGCTGGTATTGATGGATATTACACTGCCGTTTTTCAATGGATATCACTGGTGTCAGGAAATCAGGAAGATCTCTAAGGTTCCGATTGTTTTTCTTTCTTCTATGAGTGATAACATGAATATTGTTATGGCGATAAATATGGGTGGAGATGACTTTATAACCAAGCCATTTGATTTAACGGTACTTGCGGCGAAAGTTCAGGCAATGCTTCGAAGAACATATGCATTTCAGGGTCAGACTAATGTATTAGAACATAATGGTGCTATACTAAATTTGAGTGATACCACTTTATTATATCAGGAACAAAAAACAGATCTGACAAAAAATGATTTTAAAATCCTTCAGATCTTATTGGAGAATGCAGGGAAGGTGGTATCCCGTGAAGCTATTATGGAGCGTCTATGGGAAAGTGACAGCTTTATTGATGATAATACGCTGACTGTTAATATCACCAGGCTGCGTAAAAAGTTAGAAGATATAGGCCTTGCCGGATTTATTGTAACAAAAAAGGGAATAGGATATATGGTGGTCTGAATGGAAAAAATCAAGGAATATAAGATAATCGGCAGATATATAATAGACCATCTGATGCAGATATTGGCAATCTTCATATTTTCCTTCATCTTCCTGCTGATTTTTTATTTATATGGCATTCCGGCTAAGATCTATAGTTATGCATTTTTACTGTGCTTTGCTGTTGGAGCTGTTATGTGTACGATTAGTTATTGGAAATATCGTAGCAAGCATTTAGCACTTTATGGGCTTTTTGGCAGGATTACCGTAGAATGTAATGATTTTCCAAATGCAGGAAATTTACTGGAGAAAGATTACCAGGAAATATTATTAAAACTTTTTCGTTACAGTGCTCAGGAAAAAGAACAGGAAGAGCGCAGCAAAAAAGATATGATGGATTATTACACATTGTGGGCACATCAGATCAAAACTCCGATTACCGCAATGCGCCTTCTGATTCAAGTAGAGGACAATGCCAGAAATCAGGGGCTTTTACAGCAGCTGCTTAAAATTGAGCGGTATGTTGATATGGTATTGCAATATCTGCGTATGGAGAATATGTCGGCAGATTTAAAGCTTCAGGAATATAAAGTACTGGATTTGGTTCGAAAAGCGGTAAAGCAGGATAGTTCTGTGTTCATTTACCGTAAGATTCCTTTCGAATTAAAAGAAATGGATAATACAGTGATAACTGATGAAAAATGGATGGTTTTTGTGATCGAACAGATTTTATCTAACTCACTTAAATATACCAATGAAGGAAAAATATCGGTTTACATGGATCCAGATGAACGTGAGACCTTAATTATCGAAGATACCGGTATCGGGATTCAGGAAGAGGATCTTCCCCGTATATTTGAAAATGGATTTACCGGATATAATGGACGAATGGGAAAGAAGTCTACCGGAATTGGGTTATATCTTTGCAAGAAGATATTAGATAGGCTTGGACATTCCATAAAAGTTTCTTCAAAGGTTGGACAGGGCACCCGGATTGCAATTGATCTGTACAGAGAACATCTGGAAACGGAATAAATAGATAGTAATATATGATTTAAATTAAGGAGCGGCTCCAGTGGGAGCCGCTGTTTTTGGTAAAGATTTCATTTTCAGGATCATACTTGATGGTGTAGTTTTGATGTCATTGATAAAATATACTAAAGGCACATTAAAGTATGAAAAGTACTTGAAAAGCGCTGAAAATGGAGTGAAAGTGAGTAGAGAGGAGTGGTGCAGAATGAATATAATGGTGGTTGACAGTAATCAACAGCATCTGGATGATCTTGTAGCTAAAATACAGATGGTGTTTTCAAATGATACAGTAGTTTCTTTTACAGATCCTTTGCTGGCAGTTAAATACGCACATAACAGTCGTGTAGATCAATTATTTACAGAGGTTTTAATGCGTAGAATAGATGGATTTATGCTGGTATCCAGGGTGCGTAAATGTAATCCGCAGGCCAATGTCATTTTTGTAACGGAAAACGACCGATATATTCGGGAAGCAACCGCCATTTGTGCAGATGGATATCTTATCAAACCTATTTCTATAAAAAAACTTGAGGGATGCATGGAGTGGCAGCCCTATACATAATTAGTTGTAAAATTCATTCACTGCTGCAAAAAAAGCATCTATATTTTCCCATTTTGAAAGCGGTGGGATATCACAACCGGAAGAAATAACAAAATTAGGATACTTACAGCAATCGTTCATCACCTTAAGTGTAGCTTCACGTATGGATTCCGGTGAGCCATTACGAAATTCTGCTGCCGGATCCACATTGCCCATTGCTATGGTATCTTCCGGTATATGAGTCATCATATCAGCCATACTGATTGCATTTCCAAAATGGTAAGCTGCGGAACCAGTACTTAAGATGGAATCAATAGTCTGGATGGTACTATTTCCACAGTTGTGGTAAATGACAAGAAAATGATCATCCTGGACAGAATCTACTATTTTTTTAACATACTCACTTGAAAACTCTTCGGCTAAAGAAGGAGACAAAAGCCCTGCTAAAGGTTCAGCCATTACAATACCATGAGCCCCAACTGCTTTATATGCATTTGCATATTTTATCAAGAATTCTGTCACTTTTTCTAAAAGAGTATGTACCATATCAGGCTCTTCATAACAGTAAATCATAGCTTCCGTAACATCCAGCAGACGTCCAGCCAGTGAGAAAGGTCCAATAATACCAGCAAATACAGGTCGGTCCGTAATTAACTTACATGCTTTTTCAATTGCTTCAATATAAATACGGGTTCTTCCGGCGCCGATTTCGGGTATTTTAAGAGCTTCTGCTTCTTCCTCAGTGGAAATAATGCTCCCGATCACGGTAGGAACTTCATCATCAGAATATCGGATTGTAGAACCGAAACATTCTGCTTCTAATGATAAATCCATTAAACTGACTGATGCAGCCGCATCTACTCTGTCTGCAATTAACTTCATGCCCTTCGCTTGCAGGCTGCTGTCTGAAATTAATTCATTTACCGTTATTCCCATCAGCTGAATGGCGGGGAAAGACAATACGGGGAGCCCTTTTTTTACGGTTGATTTCTTCATTTCTTCTAACCAAAGTCTCATATTTTTCTGCATATATTTATTCCTCCTGAATTTATTTTATAGGCTAAGAATAGCAAAAAACAGATAGGATTTACCTGAAATACTTTTGAAGTTCAGGAATATTTATTGAGGATCAAAAACTTATATCAGGCATATGAGGCAGGCAGTAGAAATATTTTAGGGTACAATAATAGTAAGATAAAAGGGAAATTGATGTTTAAAGATCATTATGTGAAAATGAAAATGGTAAAAATTTTGCAATTGCATCTTAAATACAAAATTATTACCTGAATACCCGCGAAAGAAATTACTAAAAATACAAAAAAAGTGCTAAAATAGGATAATTAGAGGGGGCAGTGAAGAGTATTGCCTGACTGATATCAGACTGCAGGTTAAATTTGGTGATACAGCCAATAAGCCTTTAACTGCTTAACCGCAGTTATGGGCTTATTTAACGTATTATTTTATGAATGCCTGGAATGAAAAAAATGATTATGCTTTTACCTGGGATGATTTTGCTTTATAATAACAAAATACGAGTTTCACCCGAAGGCTGGCGCAGATATTGATCAGTCTAGACATTGGATAGAGTCTATAATATAAAAAAATATAGTAATACTATTTTATTAGAACTAT
This sequence comes from Robinsoniella sp. KNHs210, assembly GCF_000686105.1. Taxonomy (NCBI): domain Bacteria; kingdom Bacillati; phylum Bacillota; class Clostridia; order Lachnospirales; family Lachnospiraceae; genus Robinsoniella; species Robinsoniella sp. KNHs210. Next base: position 2,421,975 of record NZ_JMLZ01000002.1, on the reverse strand, counting down.
AAGATGATATTCAACCTTACAGAAATGTAAGCTATCGAATAGAAAATGTAAGCTAATATTATGGCATTCCATTTCTTTTTTTATTACAATAAGATCAGAAAAAGTTAGAGAGGAAGAAGACTATGGCACTTTTAGAAGTTAAAAATTTAAAAAAAATATATACCACCCGTTTTGGAGGGAATCAGGTACAGGCATTAACCGATGTGAATTTCTCTGTTGAAGAAGGCGAGTATGTCGCAATTATGGGGGAGTCCGGATCCGGTAAAACCACGTTATTGAATATACTTGCATCTTTGGACAAACCAACCAGCGGAGATGTTTTGTTAAATGGAAATAGTATGTTGTCGGTAAAAGACAAAGGTCTTGCGGCATTTCGCAGAGAGAACCTGGGTTTTGTTTTTCAGGATTTCAATTTGCTGGATACTTTTTCATTAGAAGATAATATTTATCTGCCGCTGGTTTTATCAGGTAAAAATTATAAAGAGATGCGTCAGAGACTGGAACCTCTGGCAGAGAAACTGCACATTCAGGATATTTTGAAGAAATATCCATATGAAGTTTCCGGAGGTCAGAAACAGAGAGCAGCGGCGGCAAGAGCTTTGATTACAAATCCCCAGATTGTATTGGCAGATGAGCCTACCGGTGCGCTGGATTCAAAATCATCGGATCAGATGTTAAAGTTGTTTTCCCGTATTAATAAGGAAGGGCAGACAATTCTAATGGTAACCCACAGTACCAGGGCTGCAAGCCATGCGCAGCGCGTATTGTTTATAAAAGACGGTGAGGTATTCCATCAGTTATACAGGGGATCTATGAATAATGATGCCATGTTCCAGAAAATAACGGAGACCTTGACGGTATTAGCGTCAGGAGGTGAAGAGAATGCGTAATTCTTTTTACCCTAAAATGGCAGTAACGAACATTCGTAAAAATGCCGGAATGTATGTGCCTTATATGCTGACCTGCATATGTACGATTATCATGTATCTGGTTATGAGTGCTATTTCGGGCAATCCGGGAATCGATGAGATGCGTGGGAGTGAATCGTTAAGAATGGTATTGCAATTTGGGCAGTCAATCATAGCAATTTTTTCAGTGATTTTTCTGTTCTATACGAATAGCTTCTTAATGAAGCGCCGGAAAAAAGAACTGGGGCTATACAGTATCCTGGGCCTGGAAAAGCGCCATATAGGCAGAATATTGCTCTATGAATGTATTTTTACCTCTGCCGTATCCCTTGGGATTGGATTATTGGGGGGAATTTTAATTAGTAAACTGATGTTCCTTATCCTGCTTAAGCTGATTCAGACAAATGTTGATTTTGAATTTATCATGAGTAGGGATGCGATTTGCAGTACGCTGATTCTTTTTGGGATTATATTTGCCTGTACGCTGCTTTCAAATCTTTTTATGACTGGAAAAAGTAAACCGATTGAGCTTCTCTACGGAGGGAATAAGGGGGAAAAAGAGCCCAAGGCAAGATGGATCACAGCTCTTATTGGATTAATATGTACGGCTGTCGGCTATTTTATGGCAATTACAGTGAAATCTCCGATTGATGCATTGATTCAGTTTTTCATTGCAGTTTTGCTTGTCATTGTAGGCACCTACCTCTTGTTTATTACCGGAAGCATAGCGCTTCTTAAAATACTGAAGAAAAACAAGGCGTTTTATTACCGGCAAAAGCATTTCACATCTGTTTCCGGTATGATCTACCGCATGAAGCAGAATGCAGTAGGACTTGCAAATATCTGTATTCTCAGTACAGGGGTTCTGCTCAGTATCGCAACAACGATTTCTCTAAATATCGGAATTGAAGAATTGATTCATAATATGTATCCGGAGCAATATTCTATGACTTCCTACCATGCAACAGAAGAGGAAGTGGAGCAGATGAAGAATATTGTATATCAAGAAGCTGAAAAAAATAATATCAAGGTAAAGGATTATTTTCAATACCGCTATAATTCACTGGGAGTTTCTCAGATAGATAATGAATTACAGTTAGTGGGAGTGGATCAGGGAAATCTCAGCGCCTGTATGTTAATGACCGTTGACAATTATAATGAGGTAATGGGTACGGATAAGAAACTGGCAGAAGATGAGGTGCTGATCATTGACTTTAAGAAAAGCTTTGCCTATCCAACCTTAAGAATAGGGAGCAGTGAATATAAAGTATCTGAAGAAATCAAAGATAATGATATGATAGCAAACCTTACAATTAATATGCTGGATGGGTATGGAGTCGTTTTTGCAAATCAGGAGATTATCAATAATATTTGTATAGCCGCAGGTACAGACATAAATTCGGGAAGTGAGGAACCGGATACTTTTATTGGATTTAATGCAGACGGAGACCAGAAAACGCTGGATCATTTTACTAATGTACTTCATAAGAAATTGAGGACAATGCTGGAAGCAAGTGAAGATCTTTTTATTAACCTCAGCGACAGAGACAGTGGAGCAGCTATGCTCAGGGCATCAATTAGCAGTTTCTTATTTATTGGTGTATTTATAGGAGTCTTATTCCTGATGGCAACTGTTTTGATTATTTATTATAAGCAGATTTCTGAAGGATATGAAGATAAAGAACGATTTTCTATTATGCAGAAGGTGGGGATGAGTAAAGGGGAAGTAAAAAAGAGTATCAGGAGTCAGATTCTCACGGTCTTTTTCCTCCCATTGGTAGTTGCGATCCTGCATGTAGCAGCAGCATTTAACATGATGAGCAAACTTTTATTTATGTTTGGTTTATTCAATACGGATCTATTTGTAATATGCACAATCGGTACCATTATCATTTTTGCCATCATATATAGTTTTGTATTTACAATGACGGCTAAGACATATTATAAAATAGTTGGCTGATATTTAAAAAGTAACATCTATAAAAACAGTACTTTTTCTTTATTTCTAACGAAATAGAGGCAGAAAGTACTGTTTTTTCTTGTAATAATGGTAATTACCATAAATTGGTAATAATTTTCTGCTCATTTTCCGTTATCATAATTTCATACGAAAGAAGAAAGGATATGATGAGATTATGAAAACATACGGTTATATCAGAGTGTCATCCAAGGACCAGAACGAGGATAGGCAGCTGCTTGCACTACAGGCACTGCCTGTTTTAATGGAGAATATCTATATGGATAAGCTCAGTGGAAAGGATTTTAACCGGCCCGCATATAAAAAGCTGGTACGAAGGATGAAAGAGGGGGATTTGCTGGTGATTAAGAGCATTGACCGGCTGGGGAGAAATTATGAAGAAATTATTTATCAGTGGAGAGTATTGACAAAAGAGAAAAAAATAGATATCTATGTGCTGGATATGCCATTGCTGGATACCAGGCAGGGTAAGGATCTGATGGGTACTTTTATTGCTGATTTAGTGCTGCAGCTATTAAGCTTTGTAGCGGAAAACGAAAGACAGAATATAAGAACCAGGCAGGCGGAGGGGATTGCAGCAGCGCGTTTGAAAGGGGTTCGCTTTGGAAGGCCGCGGAAACCGATTCATCCGGATTTCCCGAAATGGAGAAAGGTTTGGCTGAATGGAGAAATATCCAGCCGCAAGGCGGCAAAGAAAATGGGAATTTCCCATCAGACATTTCTTAATTGGTTAAAAATGGAAAATAATTAAATTTTTATCAAAAATTGTAGACTTTTTTTGCCAGTTAAAGTAGACTTTTTTTGACATACTATGTATAATACTAAATGTAGGGTTAAATGCTATTATTTACCACTTTCTAATCTGTCAAAAAAAGTCTACTTTTCTAGACGGATGTTATCATATTGTTCGGAAAGGAAGCACAAATTATGGAGAACTTTAATAAGTCTGTACTGGATATTTTAGCGCAGGAGCTTGACTGTTATGTTTCAGACTTGCGCCAGGTAAATACAAAATACAATAAGACAAAGATATGTGCAGCCATCAAAGGTATCCCGGCATTGCAATTCCCGGCAAGTGAATGGAATGTAACCATAAACTATATGTTAGAAGAAGATGCAGACTATCAGAATTCCGAAGAAGCCAGAGATTATTTGTTAAAAAGCTTAGGAGCGTAGGTGCACATAAATATAATATATACATTCATACATATCAGGGAGTAAAAGAGCTTTTGTATTGAGTATGTGGGCGGTAAGAGTCAGTATGGAAAAAATTCAAAGAAATGGTACGAATTGTGCAGCAATCCGGGTAGTTTTCACGCATAGGTGAGAATAGCCCGGCTTTTTTTGTGCGGAATCTTAAAGATTCCCATTTGATAAAGTAAGATTTCTGAACTACCGAATGTAAAGTGCGGTCTTCAGGCTAAGTAGAATTGATGTTTTAAATCTTTAGATTTTCCTAAGAAATATAGCGTTGACAAAAACAATGTATGTGTACTAATATAGATAGTACAGATAATATGGCAGTATTTCAGAAAGGAGAGTCTCATGATTATTGTTGACTACAAAGACAGGCGGCCCATTTATGAGCAAATTGTGGAAAAGTTTCAAATGCTGATTGTGAAGGGTGTAATGGAGCCTGACAGTCAGATGCCTTCTGTACGCAAGCTGGCAATGGATTTATCAATCAACCCCAATACAATCCAGAAAGCTTATACGCAACTGGAGCAGCAGGGATTTATCTACCCTGTAAAAGGAAAGGGGAATTTTGTCACAGGAGACAGAAATCTGCTGATACAAAAGAAGAAAGTTGTTTTTGATGATTTTCAGACGGTTGTATCACAGGGAAAGGAATTAGGAATCACGAGGGATGAATTTTACATTAAAGTTGATGAGGTGTATGGGGAGGTAAAGTATGATAGAAGTAATGTCCATTAGTAAGTCATTTGGCGACATTAAAGCAATTACGGATATCAGCACTACGATTCGGGAGGGTTCCGTATTTGGCTTGGTTGGAACCAACGGAGCCGGGAAAAGTACCTTCATGAGAATTCTGAGTGGGATATTAAAGGCAGACAAAGGATCTGTCAAGATTGATAATATGGAAGTTTTTGAAAATATTCAGGCAAAAAAGTTAATTTGCTTTATCCCCGACACACCGTATTATTTTAACAATGCTACGGTAAAGGAAATGATGGAGTATTATAAAATTATCTATCCGGAGTTCAGTGAATTTCGATTTATAGAACTGATAGAAAAATTTGGACTGGATATGAAACGCAAAATCAATACATTTTCAAAAGGTATGAAAAAACAGGTATCTGTATTGCTTGGAATTTGCACTAACACGAAATATCTGCTGTGTGATGAAACGTTTGACGGGCTTGACCCGGTTATGAGACAGGCGGTAAAGAGTATCTTTGCTAGTGAAATTTTAAACAGGGAGTTTACGCCGATTATTGCGTCCCATAACTTAAGAGAGTTGGAAGATATCTGCGACCACGTGGGTCTGCTGCATGAAGGCGGTATCCTGTTGTCAAGAGATCTGGAAGATATGAGATTTGAAATCCATAAGCTGCAGTATGTAATTCAGAACCCTACGGCGGAAGAGGAAATTCTAAAAGAGCTGGATGTAATGCAGTATGAAAAGAGAGGTTCTCTTGTATCCCTCACCGTACGCGGTAAGAAGGAAGCAATTCTGGCATTGGTTGGAAGCAAGAAACCTTTATTTTATGAAATACTTCCACTGTCGCTTGAGGAAATATTTATTAGTGAAACGGAGGTGGCAGGATATGACATCAAAAATCTCATTCTCTAAGTTATTGAAGCAGGATTTGAAACGAAGCGGCGGCATTATAGCGATTATCTCTCTGGTATTTTTCCTGCTATTTACGGTACGGGGGATATTTACCTTAGACCAGATGCTGGCAAGCCTTAAAAATGGAGGCTGGACCATGAAAGAAGTAACGGCACAGTTTGCCGATCTTCTGAGTTATAACGGTGTCATTATTTTTCTCACAGTATCCAGTGCAGTTTTGTGCGGTGTATCCAGATTTTGCTATCTGCATTCTTCTACAAAACTGGATTTTTACCACAGTCTTCCCATTAAGAGAGACCGCTTCTTCTGGGTGCAGTTTTTAAGTGGAATTTTGCAGTTTGTGGTACCTTTTCTTGTAAATATGCTGATTGTTCTGTTCATCGGGGCACTTAGAGGAGTAACTACCGGCGGAGTAGTGGGTCAGGTGCTGCTGGGAGGATTTATTCATATTTTATTCTACCTGCTGCTTTATATAACGGTAATTCTTGCCATGATGCTCACAGGTAAAATTGTGGTGGGTATACTTGCTGTAACCGTATTTTTGTTGTATCTGCCCGGAGTTATTTTCCTGGCGACAGGACTATTTAGTATCTTCTTTAAAACATTTTATCAGAATGAAAGTTTCTGGATGCAGCTGGCGGAATATTTTTCACCTCTTTTCCTTTATGGACTAACGGTTGGAGCTGCCAGTGAGGGATCAATGTTCCTGAAAGAACTGCTGATTGCAATAGCGGCATTCGCAGCAATGCTTGTAATCGTGCTTTATCTGTACCGTATACGCTCTTCTGAAGCATCTGAGCGTGCAATAGCATTTCCAAAATCAGAATCGGTTATTAAATTCCTGTTGGTAGTTCCCATATCAATCGGGTGCGGATTTATAGCCCATATGATGGCAATTGAAGGTAAGGACCTTTGGCTGGCATTTGGTGTGATTTTTGGCGGAGTAATAAGCAGTGCGATTATTGAGTTTATTTATCATATTGATTTTACAAAAGTATTGGCTAGAAAGAAACTGATGCTGGCATCGCTGATCGTATCATTTGCGATTATTGGAATATTCCGGTTCGATGTATTTGGTTATGACCGCAATATACCTAAAGAAGAAAATGTGGAAAGTGCAGCTATCTGGATTGACGGCCTGGCAACCAATGTATACGAGAAGTGGAGTGACAATGGAATTTACATTTCCGGTACCGATACGAAATCATATGTACTGGATCATATGCAGGTGACAAAGATGGACAGCATTTATGAAATCGTAGAGTCTGCTATCAATAAACCGGAAGATGTATCAACGAATTATGTGATTGTGAAATACCGTCTGAAAAACGGAAAAGAAAAGATTCGTTCCTATCAGGCAGAGCATAGTGTACTTGAAAAAGCATTAGCAGATCTTTATCAGACACAGGAGTTTAAAGAAGGATTATATCCGGCAATTAATCTGACTGGAGATGAGGTCGGCAAGATAGAGCTGGTGAAAACGGATGAATCCATTCAGCTGAATCTGAACAGCAAGCAGCTTATTTCTCTGGTTGATACCTTCCGGGAAGAACTTGCAAATATGAAATACGAAGACATGAAAGCATCCAGCCTGGTCAGCATCCGGTTAGAGGGAATCAATAAAAAGGTTCCAAGTGGAACGTATACCTTATATCCCTGCTTTGAAAAAACCCTGGCACTGTTGAAGGAATATGGTTACAGTGTAGACGCAAAACTTGACCCGGATAAGGTGATTTCAATGAGAGTTTTGAAGTATGAAGAAAAGGGCAGCCGGGAAGAAGTCTTTAGCTCGAAGGAAGATTTCAAGGAAATTGCGGAAAATCTGGTAAATTCAGGTGGAAATGACTACTTCCTGTTTCCCCAGTCTTCCGCTTACGATGTGAACGTAACTTATAAAAATGAAAAGGGTGATACCATAACAAGCTATATGTACTTGTATAATGATAACATCCCCCAGTGTATCAAGGACAGATTTGGTGATTGATGAAAAATCAGAGCCTATCATCCAATTAAAAAGCGTGTTATAATAATAGAGCATCCTGTGACTTTTGCTGCAGGATGCTCTATTACCTTTTAAATAAGAAGAGGAGGTATCACATGAAGATTTTATTTTTTGGAACAAAGAATTACGATGAAGAATTTTTTTCGAAAATACTGCAGGATAAAACATATGAAGATCTTGACATCACATATATAGAGCCAAATCTGACACCGGAAACGGCCAGTCTGGCATGGGGATATGATGCAGTCTGCGCATTTGTAAATATGGATTTGAGCGCACCCGCTATAGATATGCTGAATAAATGCGGTGTGAAATTAATTCTGATGCGCTCTGCAGGATATAATAATGTAGATCTGGACCAGGCAAAAAAATATGGCATTACGGTTATGCATGTACCCGGGTATTCACCGGAAGCGGTGGCAGAACATGCAATGGCGCTGGTTCTGACCGCAAACCGTCATACTCATAAGGCTTATATTAAAGGCCGTGAAAATGATTTCAGCTTAAGCGGTCTAATGGGAGTTAATCTCTATGGTAAAACTGCCGGTATCATAGGCACCGGTAAAATCGGAATAGCAATGGCACGAATCTGCAGAGGATTTGGCATGCGGGTGATCGGATACGACCTTTATCCTAACAATACGCTGGACTTTTTGGAATATGTGGATCTGGATACACTGTTAAAGGAATCGGATTTGATTTCCCTTCATTGTCCTATGTTTGAAAATACCTATCATTTAATTAATACGGAAACGATTAATAAAATGAAAGATGGTGTTATACTGGTCAATACATCCAGAGGCGGACTTATCAAAACAGAAGATCTCATAAAGGGAATCAGAGAAGGAAAGTTCTTTGCCGTGGGTCTGGATGTGTATGAAGAAGAAAATGGCAGTGTGTATGAAGATCTCTCTGAGAGAATACTGGGTCATTCTACAATGGCAAGGCTATTATCTTTTCCGAATGTAATGGTTACATCCCACCAGGGATTTTTTACAAAAGAGGCATTAAATGCAATCAGTGAGACAACGGTTGATAATGCTATGGCATTCATAAACGGGGTTAAAAACGGAAATGAATTATAATAAATTTTAGCGGGTGTAAAGGAAAGATCTATGTATAACCTGCGGGGATTTGCAGACACTATTTCTGACAGGAGGTGTCATACAATGGAAGATAATAATACATTGGGTATTGCCCTGGCACGTAATGCCTTAGATCAAATTCCCAATCCTCAAAGTGATGCACAAACAATTATAGGCCTTGTTAAGAATGGGGGACGTGTTACCGGTTATCAATTATCGGACGGTTCAACCGTTTCTAAAGAAGAAGGAGTATTCCTTGCAAAAGAAGGGGGTATCCGGGGTGTGGGTATTGCACACCGCAATGGTTCGGAATACCTGAAGTCACTACCTGACGATACAGAAAATAATAACCTGAGTAATCTGCCATCTGTATCAGGCTGAGCGAAGTAAATCTGACGGTCAGAAGTTTCAGACAATTTAAAAGGATGGTATGCCATAAAGAAATTTTGTTATGGCATGTCATCCTTTTTATATAATCCTTTTTAATAGGAAATGATAGAGAATATTTATCCGCGGAATGTTAATCCGTCATCAGTCATAGATTCTACAATGGCAAGAGATTCCAGATGAACGCCCTGTTCCCGTATCATGGAGCCGCCTTCCTGAAATCCTTTTTCAATGACGATTCCGGCGCCTTCAATAGTTGCACCGGCCTGTTTCACAATTTCTATCAGTCCTCTGAGCGCGCATCCGTTTGCCAGGAAGTCATCGATAATTAATACATGGTCATCTGCGTTTAAGAAACGTTTTGACAAAATGACATCGTATGTACGTTTGTGGGTAAAAGATTCTACCTTTGACTGGTATACATCTCCATCAATATTAATACTCTGTGCTTTTTTTGCAAAAATTACCGGAACGTTAAAATATTGAGCTGCAATACAGGCAATGCCGATGCCGGATGCTTCTATGGTTAAGATCTTAGTAATCTTATCGCTGGGAAAGCGTCTTCGGAACTCTTTTCCGATTTCATTAATTAACTGGATGTCCATCTGATGATTCAAAAAGCTGTCCACTTTTAATACATGACCGGGCTTTACTACGCCATCTTTTAAAATACGATCTTTTAATAACTGCATTTCTTTAATTCCTCCACTGGGTTGATGTTATTTTATCATACAATATTCTAAACGGTATTACAATCATTTCTTGTAGAAAAATCTGTTTTTATGTGGAAAAATCTTTTTTTATGAAAGTGTCGGTTGTCAGAAAAGTAACAATATGTTAGAATGCTACAGTACAGTTTTGTAAGGAGTACAAAACTGAGAAAAATGAAGTTACAGGAGAGAAAAGATGAAGGAAAACAAAAACGGCAGTATCTATGAACTGAACGGAGTAGTTCCCCTGCGAAAGGCAATTCCTCTGGGGATTCAGCATGTCCTGGCAATGTTCCTGGGAAATATTTCCCCTCTGATCATTGTATGCGGTATGCTGGATATGGCTCTGGATTTAAAGACCAGTCTCATTCAGAATGCAATGTTTATTGCAGGTGTGGCAACGTTAATTCAGCTGTATCCGATTTGGAAAGTCGGAAGTAAGCTTCCCATTGTAATGGGAACCAGTTCCGGTTTTATCGGAACGGCGAAGGCAGTAGGAGCAAGCTTTGGATACGGGGCACTTATGGGAGCATCCCTTGTGGGTGGTATTTTTGAGATTATACTTGGTTTTTTTATCAAACCTTTGCGGAAATTATTCCCACCGGTTGTTACAAGCCTGGTAATTATATCGATCGGATTATCCTTACTTCCGGTTGGAATTAAATATTTTGGCGGTGGTGCCGGGAGCGAGGATTTTGGAAGCTGGCAGCATTTACTGGTAGGAACGGTGGTTATTCTTGTAATCATAGTTCTGAAACAGTTTAAGAAAAGCTTTTTAAGTACAGCATCTATTTTAATTGGAATCATTGTGGGTTACATATTGGCAATCTGTTTGGGAATGGTTAATTTTACTCAGGTACAGGATGCAGCCTGGTTCAGCCTTCCAACTTTTATGCCCGTGAAAATGGAATTTAACCTTCAGGCAATTATTGCAATGGGAATTATGTTTATTGCAACAACTGTGGAGACTGTAGGTGATATTTCCGGTATTACAAACGGAGGTCTGGACAGAGAACCTACTCATGAAGAACTTCAGGGCGGTGTCATTGCAGATGGTTTTGGGAGTTTTCTAGGAGCATTGTTTGGTGTCCTTCCAAATACTTCCTTTAGCCAGAATGTCGGTCTTGTTGCAGTTACTAAGGTGGTAAACCGTTTTGTTATTATGACCGGTGCGGTATTTTTAATCCTTTGCGGTTTCTGCCCGAAACTCAGCGCATTGTTTTCCGTAATGCCTCAGTCTGTACTGGGAGGAGCGGCTGTAATTATGTTCGCAATGATTCTGGTAAGCGGACTGCAGTCACTGCTTCGTGAAAAAATTGATGACAGAAATGGTCTGATCATTGCGATGGCAATCGGTCTTGGCGTAGGAATCGGAAATGTTCCGGAAGTACTGGCGCAGATGCCGGCATGGGTTGGTAACATTTTTGCACAAAACGGTATCATTATGACATTTGTAATTGCTACTGTTTTGAATCTGGTACTTCCAAAATCAAAGACAGAAGCAGCAGAACAGTAAGAAAAGGGTCTGTTACAGGGATATTATAATGTCCGGTTTCAGGCTGTGTTACTGAAAATTGGATGGAGAGAAGCATATGAAAAACAAATTTGTAAATAAAATTACCGGTATGATGTTGGCGGCAACACTGGTAATCGGTTCGTTAGCCGGCTGCGGTGCAGCAGCGGATCAAAAAACGGAAACACAGGCGGCAACATCAGCCCAGTCAGAAACGGCTGCAGAGACAGCAAATACAGAACAAACAGAAAACGGGAAACAGACAGAAAAGGGGAAACAGACAGAGACAGGTCATCAGACGGAAACAGCGGAAGATGCGGATACGCAGACAGCTTCTGATTCCGAAGGCACAGCGGCAGCAGAAGGGGAAATTACCGTAACGGATCAAATCGGCAGAGAGGTTACCCTGAAAGCGCCGGCTAAGAAAATTGTTTCTTCTTATTATATATCAACTGCCATTGCCATTGCTCTTGGTCTTCAGGATGATCTGGTTGGAATTGAAATGAAGGCAGATACCCGTGAACTGTATAAGAAAGCGGCTCCTGAATTATTAGAACTTCCGGCTGTTGGTTCCGGTAAAGGAATCAACGTTGAGGAAACGGCAAATTTAGAACCGGATGTAGTAATTCTGCCTAAGAAGTTAAAAGACTCTGTGGAGCAGTTTGAAAAACTGGATATTCCGGTAATGGTAGTGGATCCGGAAACTTTGGATAACTACATGGATTGTGTGTCACTCATGGGCACAATTGCCGGTGTATCGGATAAAGCATCCGAATTAAATGATTACTATCAGCTGAAGATGGATGAAGTAGAAGAGATGACCAGAGATCTGACGGATAAACCTACCGTTTATCTTGCAGCAGGAAGCAGTTATTTAAGTACCTGTACCTCAAAAATGTACCAGAACGATCTGATAGCAATGGCTGGCGGCACAAATGTGTCACAGGGGCTGGAAGATGGATACTGGGCGGAAGTCTCACCAGAACAGCTGTTAGAATGGAATCCCGGGTATATCTTTGCAGTAAGTTATGCAGAATATAATCTTACCGATATTACCTCAGATGCGAAATTATCTGAAGTGCAGGCAGTAAAAGATGAAAATGTAAAAATGTTCCCATCTAACATAGAGCCTTGGGATTATCCGACGCCGTCATCGGTGCTTGGAATTCTCTGGCTGACGCATGTACTTCATCCGGATCTATATTCAGAAGAGGAATATATACAGGAAGCCCAGGATTTCTACCAGAATTTCTTTGGCTTTCAGGTAGAGGCATCTGATCTGGGGCTGTGATTGAAAAGTAATTGCCGCAGGATGCTGACTAAGATTTAAAAAGGAGTTATATGAATACGAGAAAAAGGTTTTGGATTTTGACGATCATATTAGTTTGTGTCATATTTTTGTCTTGCTGTGTAGGGCGGTACGAGTTATCCCTGTCGGATATCTTCGCCATTATAACAGGGCAGGGTAAAAGTGTAATGGACAGGAAACTATTTTACCAGATTCGTCTGCCCAGAACCTTTTTCGTCGTCTTATCCGGAGGGGCATTAGCGCTGGCCGGTACGGTATATCAGGCAGTTTTCCAGAATCCTTTAGTATCACCGGATGTTCTGGGTGTGAGCAGCGGATGTTCTGTGGGAGGGATTCTGGGAATTCTGTTTCTGGGACATTCGGCTCTGATTGCACAGGGAGTGACTTTTGCATTTGGAATGGGTACCGTAGCACTGGCTATGCTGCTTGTTTCCTGGATGCGGGGAAACAAACGTTATCTGATGATTATTGCCGGAATTATAGTAGGATCTTTAGCGGATTCAGTTATTATATTTCTGAAGTATACGGCAGATCCCAACCGGGAACTGGCTGCAATCGAATACTGGCTGATGGGGAGTTTTCAAAATGCAGGATGGGATTCCATCATCAGAGTGCTGCCGTTTATGGCCGGGGCAGGACTTTTACTTTTTTTATTCCGCTGGAAAATGAAAGTTTTAATTCTTGGAGATGAAGAAGCGGACGGCCTGGGCATTTCGCCGCATTTTGTAAGGAATATTTCTTTGATATGTGCTACAATACTGGTAGCGGTCGTAGTAAGCGAGGCAGGCGTGGTATCCTGGATTGGTCTGATTGCACCGCACCTGATCCGGATGTTCAACGGAGACGATTATGTTAAGAATTTTTTCCAAAGTATTTTATTGGGCAGTATCCTGCTGCTGTTAGCTGACATCTGTTCCAGGAGCCTGGCACAGTCGGAGATACCAATCAGCATTTTCACCTCTTTCTTTGGAGCAGCAGTATTGGTGATATTCTTATGCAGAGGGAAAAACAGACATGAAAATTAGGGTAGAAAACGCATCGGTTTCATTTGGAAAAAAAGAGATATTACAAGGAATTAGTATATCCCTGCCGGAAAAAGAACTGGTTATGGTCATTGGACCGAATGGCTGCGGGAAAACAACGTTTCTGCGCCTGCTGATGGGATTTCAGAAACCACAGAGCGGCATGGTGTTTTATAATGATATTTCGCTTCAAGACCATACCGTTCTGGAAAAAAGCAGAAAAATGGCTTATATGCCGCAAAATCCCCGCAGACAGGAAGATGATGAAGTATTTGATTATGTACTGTTAGGGGTTACTCCTTATCTGAATTATTTTTCCCTTCCGGGAAAGGAAGAGAAGGAGCAGGCTGAGCAGGTATTGGCAGAACTGGGACTTAGCGAATTTAAAAACCGCAGAATGGGTACCTTAAGCGGCGGTGAGCAGCAGATGGTGAACTTTGCCAGAGCCAGAATGCAGAATACGCCCTGGCTGATTTTAGATGAGCCGATGGCTTCTCTGGATTATAGCCGCCAGCATGAATTTATGCACCGTCTGGTAGAGTACGAGAAGCGGTACGGGCAGGGAATTCTCATGAGTGTCCATGATCCGAATTTTGCACTGCGTTATGCAGACAGGGTTATTGTAATGGGATATGGTAAGATAGAGGGCATAGTAAGCCGCAGGGAAAATGAATTTGAAAATAAGCTGACCGGGATATTGAACAAGTCATACGATGGTCATTTACAATTAATAGAAAAAGAAGATTATCATTTTTATTACTGGAAGGAGGAAACACATGTTTCGTGCAAAGGAATTTGTGAAAGCAGAGAGTCTGAAAGAAGCTTATGAATTAAACCAGAAGAGAAGCAGCATTGTTCTGGGAGGATTCGTCTGGCTGAAGATGGGCGACAGGAATAAGCAGACAGCGATTGATCTGTCTGGACTGGGGTTGGATACCATTGAGGAGAATGATTTAGAATTTTCCATTGGAGCGATGTGTTCGCTACGGATGCTGGAAACCCATGAGGGGCTGAAAAAAGCTTTTGGGGATATTTTTAAAGAATGTACCCGCCATATTGTAGGTGTACAATTTCGTAATTGTGCAACAGTGGGAGGGAGTATTTTCGGGAGATTTGGATTTTCGGATATCCTTACCTGTATGATGGCGCTGGATACTTATGTGGAATTATATAAGGGAGGAATAATTCCTCTGAAGGAATTTGTAAATTTGCCAAAGGATTCAGACATACTGGTACGTGTGATAATCAAAAAGGATGGCCGTAAGGCGGCTTATATGTCAGAGAGACAGACTAAGACAGATTTTCCGGTCATAGCCTGTTGTGTGGCAAAAGATAACGACAGATGGTATGTGGCAGTGGGTGCCAGACCTTACCGTGCTATGCAGGTTACGCTGACTGCAGATGAGACAAAGACTTTGGAGGATCTGGCAAAAGAAGCATCCGTCAGATTTTCTTATGGCAGCAATTTAAGAGGAAGTGCAGAGTACCGGGAACATCTGGCAAAAGTCTGTATCAGGCGCTGTGCCTGTAAAATTACAGGAGGTGAGGCATAAGTATGGAGATTAAATTTCTTTTAAACGGAAAACCGGTAACTGCAAGTATTGAAGCAGATGCTGTTTTGTTAGATGTAGTACGTGAAAAAGGCTGTTACAGCGTCAAGCGGGGATGTGAGACAGCGAACTGCGGACTGTGCACCGTTCTGGTTGATCAAACTCCGGTATTGTCCTGTTCCACACTGGCGGCGCGGGTTAACGGGAAACAGGTCATGACACTGGAGGGAATGCAGGAAGAAGCAAAGGCATTTGGGACATTCCTCGCTAACGAAGGAGCGGAACAGTGCGGGTTTTGCAGTCCCGGTTTTATTATGAATGTGTTGGCCATGGAAAAGGAATTGGTAAAACCTACCGAAGAGGAAATAAAAGAATACCTGGCCGGCAATCTTTGCAGATGCACGGGATATATGGGGCAGCTTCGGGCGATCCATAAATATTTGAACAGGGAGGAGAAATAGTTTGAAGGTACGGAGACAGGAGGAACGTATGGAGATGAAACAACGATTAGTAAATACACCTGTGATGAAAAAAGATGCCATGGCGCTGGTAACAGGACAGCCCGTATATACAGAAGATCTGGCTCCCAAAGACTGCCTGATTGTAAAAGTACTCAGAAGCCCTCATGCCCATGCTATTATTGAAGAAATAAACACTGCGGCAGCACTTAAAGTTCCGGATATAACCGGTATTTATACCTATGAGGATGTACCGGAGAAAAGATTTACAATGGCGGGGCAGACCTATCCGGAGCCCAGCCCTTATGACCGTCTGATTCTGGATCAGAGAGTACGGTTTGTGGGAGATGCAGTTGCAATTGTTGCAGGAGAAACAGAAAAGGCCGTGGACAGGGCGATGCGCCTGATCAAGGTGAAATACCAGGTCTGCGAACCTGTGCTTGATTTTCACAAAGCAAAAGGAAATGATATTTTAGTTCATCCGGAAGAAAACTGGAAAAGTCTGTGTCCGGTTGGGGCTGATAATAAGCAGAACCTCTGTGCCCGGGCCAGTGATGAACACGGTGATGTGGAAGGCGTTCTTGAAAAATGCAGATACCGTGTGGAACAGACATACCACACCAAGGCGAACCAGCAGGCGATGATGGAAACTTTCCGTACGTTCACTTATATGGACGTCTATGGAAGGCTGAATATTGTATCCTCAACCCAGGTGACGTTCCATGTAAGAAGGATCCTGTCACATGCACTGGATATTCCCAAATCGAAGATTCGTGTCATAAAACCCCGAATCGGCGGTGGGTTTGGAGCTAAGCAGACTGTTGTAGCGGAGGTTTATCCGGCATTTGTCACCATGCAGACAGGAAGAGCGGCGAAGATCATTTATTCCCGGTATGAGTCACAGATTGCCTCTTCTCCACGGCATGAAATGGAGATCAAAGTAAGGCTGGGTGCGGATGAAGAAGGAATCATCAGGGCAATTGATGTCTATACCCTTTCTAATACAGGCGCTTACGGGGAACACGGACCGACTACAGTTGGGCTTTCCGGACATAAATCCATTCCCCTCTATGGAAAGGTGGATGCATTTAAGTTTGCCTATGATGTTGTGTATACCAATGTAATGTCTGCCGGTGCATATCGCGGATATGGGGCAACACAGGGGATATTTGCAGTGGAATCTGCAGTGAACGAACTGGCGGCACAGATGAAAATGGATCCGATCGTATTGAGACAAAAAAATATGGTGCAGGAAGGCCAGGTTATGCCTGCGTACTATGGAGAAACAGCCAACAGCTGTGCCCTGGACCGGTGCATGGCACGGGGCAAAGAGATGATAGGCTGGGATGAGAAGTTTCCCTGCAGGGATATGGGAAATGGAAAAGTCAGGGGTGTAGGGGTAGCAATGGCTATGCAGGGATCCGCTATTTCTAATGTAGATACTGCATCGGTTGCCATCAAAGTCAATGATGACGGATTCTACAGCCTGATGATCGGAGCTTCCGATATGGGAACGGGATGTGACACCATACTGGCACAAATGGCGGCAGACTGTCTGAACTGCCGCATGGAAGACATTGTGGTGCATGGAGTTGATACGGACATCTCGCCTTATGATTCCGGTTCCTATGCATCCAGTACCACTTACCTTACCGGGATGGCAGTAGTGAAAACATGTGAAAGTCTGATCCGCAAGATCTGTGAAAAGGGTGCATGTTATCTGGGTCTTAAGACAGAACAGGTGGATTTTGACGGTGAAAAAGTATATGAGACAGAAGGGGATAAATCCATCTCCTTAAAAGATATCGGTAATCATGTAATGTGTAATAATGAAGAGGCGCTTATGGCTTCCGAAGCGCATTCTTCTCCTGTATCACCTCCGCCGTTTATGGTTGGATTGGCGGAAGTAGAGATTGATAAAGAAACCGGACATATTGAATTGATTGATTATGTGGCGGTTGTGGACTGTGGAACAGTGGTGAATACTAATCTCGCCAGAATTCAGGTGGAGGGCGGCATTGCCCAGGGAATCGGCATGGCGTTATTCGAAGATATTACCTATTCCGAAAAAGGACAGATGTATCAGAATTCATTTATGCAGTATAAGCTGCCAGGCAGACAGGATGTAGGAAATGTCAGGGTGGAATTCGAAAGCAGCTACGAGCCCACAGGACCATTTGGAGCAAAATCCATTGGAGAGATCGTAATAAATACACCTTCACCGGCAATTGCACATGCAGTATATAATGCAGTCGGGGTGCAGATACGGACACTCCCAATCACTTCTGAAAAAATATATTTTCATATGCAGGAGAAAGATTCATGAACCTGGCATTAATTCTGCTGGCGGCTGGAAACAGCCGCCGTTTTAAAAGCAACAAACTGTTATATGAAATAGATGAAAGTCCTATGTATCTCCATATTGTGAAAGAAATTGAAAAATTACCCGGGGATACATTTGTATCAAAAATCATTGTTACGCAATATCCCCAAATAGAGCAGGAAATGAAAAAGAGAGGATACCGCACGATTCGGAATGCCCACAGTGAATGGGGGATTTCTCATTCCATTAAGTTAGGCATAACAGCGCTTTGCAGCGAAAATAATATTGTGGATGGAATCTGCTTTGCTGTTTGTGATCAGCCCTTTTTAACAGCGCAAACCATAACGGCACTGATTCAGACCTGGACGACGGGCCAAAAAGGTATTGCCTGCCTGAAATATAAGGAACATACCGGTAATCCGGTTATCTTCCACTGGAAATACAAAGATGAACTGCTGGGTCTGGAAGGTGATACGGGAGGGAAAAAAGTCTTGAACAGGCATAAGCAGGAGGCAGTGTATTGTGAGATTACGGATGGAAGAGAATTAGAAGATATGGATTTTCAATAAAGGACTCTTTGTATAATTAATGTGCCAAAATCGGGAATATAACTCAGCAGCGCCGAATATATATAATACAGGAGAATTTTATTTGCAGGGGCAAAGGTAAAAGGGGGCGATTATATGAAGCGGCTGAATCACGTATTT
This sequence comes from Robinsoniella sp. KNHs210, assembly GCF_000686105.1. Lineage (NCBI taxonomy): Bacteria > Bacillati > Bacillota > Clostridia > Lachnospirales > Lachnospiraceae > Robinsoniella > Robinsoniella sp. KNHs210. Next base: position 2,403,208 of record NZ_JMLZ01000002.1, on the reverse strand, counting down.
CCTGTAATAGTACTGATACTGTCATGTGTTTTCAGTGCATTTCTGGTGCTTGATTTTTGCAATCCGGCGATGAATCTGGTGGATACGAAAGTTTCTCATTTGTTGTTATGGGCATTTTGCATTCTATCTATCATATGCACCGTGAACCGGATGTATGAGCAGCGCAGGCAGGAAGTTTTATTTGGGGATGATCCTCAAGAATGGTGCTGAATTAAGGGGCAGACAGGGCAAATAGTAGAAAAATATTTTCAGGATGGTAAATAATGAAAATATATATTATAATAAATCTGAGCATATCTGAAAATTCAATAAATCCGGATAAGAGGTAAAGATGCACATCCGGATTCAGATCATTTTCAGGTTGCGGATGAATACTATATTTGAATTATGAGAGGAGCATTGTATTATGAAAGATGAATACATTGAATTCACCATCGGTAAGCAGAAGAGTATTGCCCTGATTGCCCATGATGGAAAAAAACAGGAATTAATTGACTGGTGTGAAGCGAATAAAGAAATCCTGAAAAATCATTTTCTATGTGGAACAGGAACGACAGCAAGAATGATTACCGATAAGACAGGACTTCCTGTAAAAGGCTACAACAGCGGTCCATTAGGCGGAGATCAGCAGATCGGTGCTAAAATTGTGGAAGGCAATATTAACTTTGTAATTTTCTTTTCTGATCCTCTGGAAGCACAGCCTCATGATCCGGATGTTAAGGCACTTCTTAGAATTGCCCAGGTTTATGACATCCCCATCGCAAATAACAAGGCTACGGCAGACTTTATGATCACTTCCAAATTCATGGACAGTGAGTATAATCATCAGGTCATCAACTTCAAGAGAAATATTCAGGAGAGAGCAAAAACATTGTAAAAGAGATGTTTTGAAAATGAATATGGTGAAGAAATAAAAGTCTTTTTTCCAGAGAGTTGTGGAAAAAAGACTTTTTTGAATTGTATATCTTTATATCTTCTTAAGTACAAAATGCACATAACAGGAACATCCAATGATCAGTCCACCTGACAGCACGAACAGGAACTGCATTCCGCTGACAGCCATGCCAAGGAGATTCCCTGCAGGCAATATGGTTAAGAGTGCAGCGCCCAGCAGACTGGATGCAAATCCGATCATACCGGCATAGGCACTGTTGGCTCCTACAAAAAGCATTTGCTTGTTATCCGGTGCATACTGGTATTGCACGTTAAATACCGAAATGGCAATTCCACCCCAGGCGATTCCGGACAGTGACTGGAGAATTGGCTGCAGGACCAGGCAGGTTTCTTTTGTCATAAAGAACCAGCTGATATGTACACAACCAAGAAGCAGCATGGAGGTCTTGGTAACCCAGAGCCAGGATTTGCGATCCGCCAGCCTTCCCCAGATGCCGGATGCAAATACTCTTGATAAAGATGCGATCAGCCCCAAAAATGTCATATAGGTGTAATCCAGGTTCAGCCCGGTTACCATATAAACACTGAAAAATGGAGCAGCAATCTGGAGACCCAGATTCCAGAATCCATAAAATCCGATGATTTTACGAAATCCTTTATTTTTTAATGGTTCCGTAAAAACGTGTTTCAGGCGGGTCCGTTCTTTGTATTCCTCCTGGATCGGCTCTTTGGCGGAGGAAAAACAATAGAAATTAACAAATGTCATGGCAAGGACTGCCAAACCGATTGTTAAAAAGCCTGCCTGTTCGGCATTCTGATAGCGGAACCAATCCAGCAGTTTTCCCATGGAAAGAGAAACGATGGTGGTAAAAGCCAGTGCCTTTGCATCCCGTTTGCCAAGGTAAGAACCAAGTTCTCTTCCGGGTACCAGTTTTCTCAGCCAGTTTCCCGCTCCGGTTCCGATAAATGCTCCGCATCCATGTGCTGCTGCGAAAATGCCTACCACGGCGGCAAGCCGGAAGGCAGGTTCTCTGACAAACAGAGGCACAAAGAAAATCAGGGTCAGCAGCAGGCGGTGCATCAGGGCAAGAAATGCGATGATAAATTTTTTCTCACGGAGGTTTTCCAGAACTACCGTGGAAAAAAGCTGTACCACGCAAAGCAATGTGGGGATTGCGCCGATAATTCCATTCAGGGAGTCATCGGCCCCCATCATACTTGCGTATCCGGAGAGGAAGGCTCCGCTGGTCAGGGCGAGAACCCCGTTTGCCATGCTTCCTTCCAGGACGAACAGGCTGCGGCTTCTCTTAAAATCGGCTTCATTCATTGGCTGACGGCTGTAATAGGTATCAGAAATAAATGTTCTCATGTGAGTTATAGCATACATGATAAAAATACCCTTTCTTTTTTTCGCAATATTTGATATTCTGTATGTAATTTGAGGCGCCATCAAATTAACTCTATTTTGTCATTAACAGGCGTTTTCTACAAGAAGAGAAATGGCGATAAAAACATGAAAATTCCGACTTTTCAAATACATGGGAGGAAATGATGGAAAGCTTTTTACACTTGAAAGGAATTCTTCCGGTTACAGCATGGAATGCCGGATATTTTAAAAGCAGGGGACTTGGAACCCATGCAGACCGAACAATTGATTCATTTGAAATTATTTATGTGAATTCAGGAACACTTGGGATTTATGAAGAAGGGAAAAAATTTGAAGTTCCAAAAGGGCATGCTTTGATATTGTTCCCGGGAAGACATCATTGGGGAAGCAGACAGTTTGAAAAAGACCTTACATTTTACTGGATTCATTTTCAGATAGACAAGAAGGCGGAAGCCGGGGATGATATGATGTCACTGCCTCAATTGGTGCGCCTTGCGAAACCCGAACAATTTGTGGAGCTTTTCCGGCGTTTCATAAAACGGCAGGAACGGTATAGTGAAGACAGAACGGTATTAAATTTGATATTACTGGAAATTTTATGTGAATTATCTGACTCGGCATATCCCCTGGAAATCAGCACGACCAAAGTGGTATTGGCAAACCAGGCAGATCAGTATATCCGCCTGCATTTGAACGAGACCCTGTCATCTAATCTGATTGCAGAGGCATTATCCTGTAATCCCGACTATCTGGGGCGCATTTATCATGAGATATATAATAAGACACTGACGGAGGCGATTCATACATATCGGTTGAATAAAGCCAGCCGGCTTCTGATCGAAACGTCTGCCAATGTAAATGAAATTGCAGACCTGTGCGGGTATCCGGATGCCGATTATTTTCGGAAAAACTTCAAAAAGTACCGGGGCATGACACCCAAAGAGTATCGACAGACTTACTGTCTGGTCTCTACGGATATTGAGGAGTAAAAGGATTTGCCAAAATAATTACACTGGCCCTTTAAAACTAATCAGTGAAATTCAGATCCTTAACGGAAGCACGTTCTACCAGCGCTACATCCAGTGTAATTTTCAGTGTGCGGGCATCCTTGTTTTCTAACTGTAAAAAGAGCTGGCTTGTAACAGTTTTTGCTTTTTGTATGATGTCCTGGCGGATGGTGGTAAGTGGAGGTGTGATCTGGCGGCTCAGTGGAAAATCATCAAAACCAATTACCGATACGTCCTGGGGCACATGAATATCATATTTTTTAAAACCTTCGATCAGTGAAAAGGCGATCTGGTCTGCGGTAACGAAAAGCCCGGTAACTTTTGACAAAAGAGGCTTTAATTTCCGGGCAAGGGTAGGATCATTTACCGGATCGTGAAAAGGGAAAATATATTCTTTTCTTAATGGGCAGCCGTGTTTAGACAATGTATCCTGAAAACCCTTTAAACGCTGTTCCACAACCCCATTTTTCTGAGTGATCTCAGGGCTGATAAATGCCAGGTCAGTATGACCGTTTTTGATAAAATATTCTGCCGCAAGTACTCCGCCTTTATAATCGTCAATTCCTACATTTGTGATCTGGGTGATGGGACTGTAGCTGTCTGTGAATACCAGCGGGATTTTATTGGCTGTGAGGATTTCACTCATGACTGAATCAAAAGCGCCTACGAAAATGGCACCTTCCACATTCCAGGAGCGCAGGCTGTATGTAACATCTTTATAGTCACTGACATAGCGCAGAATCAGAAAATACCCTTTTTCCTGTACATAGCGGGTAACTTCTCCCAGAAAAATAGCATGGTAAGAATCTTCCAGGGGGTTACCGCCTCCATGGGTAAGCATGAGAAGAGCAATCAGCCTGGAAGATTTCGCTGCCAGAGCCCGGGCGGATGAATTAGGAACATAACCCCGCTTTGCTGCAATTTCTTTTATTTTAACAGCTGTTTTTTCCGAAACTTTCGTTGTATTTCCATTCATAACGCGGGACACAGTCATGATGCTGACGCCTGCTTCTTCGGCAATATCTTTTAGTGTGATCATATGCTACCTCTTTCCTTAACCCTGAACATGTTTAAAATGCCTGAACCCGGCTGGTTATTCCACTTTGCGTGATGTGGCTGTGGAATTTCAACCTTTATGTGAATAGACATATTATACAAATATTATAGAGGAAAATCAAGATATTGTACAAAGTTTAAAAAGGATATTGACATTGTTAATCGTGAATGGTATATTTATATCATGGTTAGGTTAGCGCTAACCTAAGGTCCGGATAACAAGTCGGATATCTGCAGGAAACGGGGTATCTGACCCTCCCGGCAGCCGCCATACGGACGTAATCGCATGTCCGCCTGGCGGCTGCCGGGGGGAAATAAAAAATTGACAGTAAAGAAAGGAATTGAAAATGATGGATCCCATTTATAAAATTGATGCCAGTCCTTTATGCAGTGAGGGTGCTGCAGTTCAGGGTGAGCATTACCGTATTACCGTTTTGACAGCCCAGTTAATCCGATTAGAATTCAGCGAAGAAGGAAGGTTTGAAGACCGGCCTACACAGAGTGTCTGGAACCGTAATTTTCCAGTCCCGGAGTTTCAGGTATTTGATAAGGGTGGGAATCTGGAAATTGTAACTGAATTTATACATATGATTTATAATAAGGAGAGATTTTCCTCCAATGGGCTGTCCCTTCAGGTCAGCGGCAAAGGATGTACGACGCATAATATCTGGCACTTTGGGGAAGAATCAACGGATCTTAGAGGTACGGCAAGAACGCTGGATGAAGCAGACGGCGCAATACCCCTGGAACATGGTCTGATTTCAAGAAATGGCTATGCAGTTATGGATGACAGCAGATCCCTGTTACTCACGGAAGAAAACTGGGTAGAGCCGCGTAAAGGTGAAGTCATGGATTTCTATTTCTTTGGATACGGACACGAATATGAGAAATGCCTGAAGGATTTTTACCATCTCTGCGGCAAGACGCCCTTGCTCCCCAGATTTGTGTTTGGCAACTGGTGGAGCCGATACCATAAATACACGGAAGAAGAGTATAAAGAATTGATCCTGCGTTTTGAAAGAGAGAAAATTCCTTTTTCGGTCGCAGTAGTTGACATGGATTGGCATTTGGTTGATGTGGACCCCAAATATGGAAGCGGCTGGACGGGATATACCTGGAATAAGGATTTCTTCCCGGATCCCAAAGCATTTATGGCATGGCTTCATGACCATCATTTGAAGATAACATTGAATGTACATCCTGCAGATGGAGTCAGGGCATTTGAAGAACCTTATCTTGCTATGGCGAAAGAACTTGGGGCTGACTGGGAGAAAGAAGAGACGATCAACTTCGACGTAACCAGTCAGGAATTTTTAAATGCGTATTTTAAATACCTGCATCATCCAAACGAAGAGGATGGTGTGGATTTCTGGTGGCTGGACTGGCAGCAAGGGAAGAATACGGCGATCGAGGGACTGGATCCGCTTTGGATGCTGAACCACTATCACTATCTGGACAGCAGGCGTAACGGGAAAAGGGCTCTGACTTTCTCCAGATATGCAGGGCTTGGAAGTCACAGGTATCCGGTTGGCTTTTCCGGGGATACGGTTATATCCTGGGAATCCCTGGATTTTCAGCCTTATTTCACCGCAAATGCAAGTAATGCAGGATACGGATGGTGGAGCCATGATATTGGCGGTCACATGTTTGGTTACCGGGATGATGAATTGTCAGCCAGGTGGGTACAATATGGTGTATTCTCTCCCCTTTTAAGACTGCATAGTACGGCAAATCTCTTTTCCGGAAAGGAGCCCTGGAAGTACAATAAAATTGCAGAAAGCATTATGAAAAAATACCTGAAGCTGCGGCATGAACTGATTCCTTATCTCTATACCATGAATCGCTATGCCAGCCGTGACGGGCAGCCGCTGGTACGCCCAATGTATTACCTGGAGCCGGAGCAGAAGGAAGCTTATGAGGTATCAAATGAATATTATTTTGGAACAGAGCTGATTGCCTGCCCGATTACAAAACCGGTTGACAAAAAAGCAGCGGCAGCTTCATTTACAGCCTGGCTGCCAAAGGGAATCTGGTATGATATTTTTAATGGACGGGTTTATGAGGGCGGCAGGAGATTATCCTTGTACAGAGGAATCGAGGATATTCCGGTATTTGCCCGGGCTGGTGCAATTGTACCCATGGCGGATCTGGATGAGTATACAAATTCAACCACGAATCCTGAAAAATTGAAGATTGCCATTTATGCAGGGGCGGACGGAGAGTTCCACCTTTATGAGGATGATGGAAATTGTCCGGAGGATTTAGATGAAAATTGGGCTGATACAGAGATGACAATCAGATGGGCTGAAAAAGCAGTATTTACTATTGGCGCGGCAAAAGGGAATACTTTGGTTATCCCTCAGGAGAGATCCTATACCCTGGAAATCACAGGAGTTACAGAAAGTCCGGTAACTGTTCTTGCAAATGGCAGGCAGGCCGGGGCAGATGTAAGCTATGATGAAAGTAAGCATACATTAACGGTCAGAATCCCGAAAAGGGCTGTTACAGAGGAAGTCATCGTTTCCTTTGAAGATGGAGTGGAGCTGGCAGAAAATGATGTGGTGTCCGAGACATTTGCTTACCTGGAAAAGACACAGTTAGAATATAATCTGAAGGAAGAGATTTATTTCATTGTAAGAGATGCAAAGAATGCGCTCCAAGCTGTGTCAGCTTTGCAGGCACTGGGGCTGGATGAGATGGTGTTTGGGGCTTTATGTGAGATTTTAACTGCAAAATAAGGGAAATATAAAACAATTGAAATCAAATCAAGTGAAATACAAAACAAGCGCTCCGGGAACAAATATTTGTTCTCCCGGAAGCGCTTGTTTTGTTTCAATGCAATGTTCTATTTTCTACGGCTTCTGATTGCCTTTAATACCTGAATAACCGGAAGATTGACAAGAGCCAGACCATAAACGGTAAACAGCTGCTGCATACTCAGGTCAGCAACCTTAAATACGCTGTGTAAGCCTGGTGTCAGGAGTACTGCGTTGATTAAGACAAAACCAATTAAGAAAGCGCCGATCAAAAACTTGTTATTAAAGAACTTTCTCGTAAAGATTACAGGATGGTCGGATTTACTGTTGAATCCATGAACCAGTCTTGCCATACAAAGTGTTCCGAATGCCATTGTGCTTCCAACGGCTGCACCGCCTGCACTGTTGCCAAGTAAAAAGGCAATCATTGTAGTAGCGCCGATAGAGAGCCCTTCCACGCCAATTCCAACCAGAAAATCTTTCGTAAGGATAGATTCATTTTTTGGGCGGGGCTTTTCTTTCATTACATCGCCGGTATGAGGCTCAAGACCCAGGGCGATTGCCGGGAGACTGTCTGTCAGCAGGTTGATGAACAGCAGGTGTACCGGGGCAAAAGGTACCGGCAGTGCCATGATAGAAGCGTAAAGTACAGCTAAAATCGCACCAAAGTTTCCGGATAAGAGGAATTTGATGGAATTTTTAATGTTAGCATAGACATTACGTCCATTTTCTACTGCTTTTACGATAGTAGCGAAGTTATCATCGGTTAATACCATAGAGGCAGCATCTTTTGCAACTTCACTTCCGGTAATTCCCATAGCAACACCAATATCCGCTTGCTTCAGTGCAGGTGCGTCATTAACACCATCGCCGGTCATGGATACAATGTTGCCTTTGTTCTGCCATGCCCGGACTATACGGATCTTATGTTCCGGTGAAACTCTGGCATATACACTGATGTGCTCTACGAAATTTTCAAGCTCTGCATCCAAGAGATTTTCAATATCTGCACCTTCACAGGCTTCCGAGATATCTTTTAAAATACCGATTCTTTTTGCGATCGCAGCAGCAGTTATTTTGTGGTCACCGGTAATCATAATCGGTTTAATACCGGCTTGAATACATTTTGAAACCGCTTCAGCGGATTCTTCTCGCGGCGGATCCATCATGGCAATCAATCCCAGGAAAGTAAGGTCATCTTCAAAATCCACGGAAAGTGATGCAGGTGCAGGCAGGACTTTGTATGCAAATGCCAGGACTCGAAGTCCATTCATGGAGTAGTGTTCATTCATTACGGCAAGATCTTCAGCATCCTCCGGAGTAAACGGACAGGCTTCCCCTTTTTTCTGAATGGAGGTAAGGCGGTTGCTTAATACATCTACGGCACCTTTTGTAATCATGATGATTCGTCCGTCAATGTTGTGTAAGGTGGACATAAGCTTACGGTCACTGTCAAAAGGTATTTCACTGATACGCGGGAATTTTGCACGTGTAGGAAGTGCTGCCACGCCTACCTTGTCACCAAGGTTAATCAGTGCAGTTTCCGTAGGATCACCGATTTCTTTTCCGTCCAGATTCGTAGAATCATTGCAGAGAATACTGGAATATAATAGTTGTTTTTGGTAAGAGTCTCCAGAATCAATGTCTTTGGCTGCAATGTTTTTTCCGTCAATATAGTAATGTTCTACTGTCATCTTATTCTGGGTCAGTGTACCTGTTTTATCCGAACAGATAATAGAAACGCTTCCCAGTCCTTCCACTGCCTGCAGCTTTCTGACAATCGCATGTTCCGCTGCCATTTTCTGTGTTCCGAAAGAAAGCACAATGGTTACAATCGAGCTTAAGGCTTCCGGTATGGCGGCTACAGCTAATGCAATAGCAAATAAGAAGGAGTCTCCGATTGGATTTCCACGGAAAATGTTAATGCCAAATACCAGAGCACAGACTACTAAAATAAGTATGGACAGCTTTTGCCCAAAGTTATCCAGATTAACCTGCAGTGGGGTCTTTTTCTCAGAAGTGGATTTTAAAAGACTGGCAATTTTGCCCACTTCCGTTTCCATACCGATTGCGGTAACCAGGAAAGATCCTCTTCCATAGGTTACAAAACTGCCGGAAAACAGCATATTAGTCTGGTCACCCAGAGGCTTTTCTCCTGAAAGTACCTGATCCGTCTTCTCTACGCTGACACTTTCACCGGTAAGAGCGCTTTCATTTATTTTAAGGCTTGCATTTTCAATAATACGTCCATCTGCTGGAATATAATTCCCGGCTTCCAGAACAACCAGGTCACCAATGGTTACCTCGGCGGATGGAATTTCATGTACAATACCGTCTCTCATAACCTTGGCGGATGGAGCAGACAGTGTCTTTAAACTATCCAGTGACTGTTCTGCTTTCAGCGTCTGGACAGTACCCAATATTGCGTTTATGGTGATAACAACAAGAATTACAATTGTGCTCTCAATATCTCCTAAAAATCCGGATACGACAGCGGCAACGATTAAGATAATAACTAAGAAATCTTTGAATTGTTCCAGAAAAATCTGTAAAGTGCTTTTCTTTTTTCCCTCAACCAGTACATTTTTACCGTATTTGTTCTGATTTGCAATGGCTGCATCAGTGGTCAGATATTCACTGCTGCCATTTACCTGTTCCATAACTTCTTCTTTGGAAAGGGTGTAATAATTCTTCATATGAATGCCTCCTTTATATGGTTCCTTGTATGCATAAAAAAAACGATCCTCCTATTGCATACAATTCACGCTGCAATAAAAGTCTCGCTACTTAGTTACGATACGGATGGAAACCATCGTACTGACGACATCGTAAACACTTGCGTGTTAGCTACTCCCTTTTACTTCTTTAATAAAGATAAGACAAAATTGAGAAAATGTCAAGGGAAAAATATTTTTTAAACCTGGCAGAATTGTATTTGCAGCATTATATCTGTAGTATTTGACAAAAAAGTGGAAATTACTCAAAAGTTTTTGATGAATATGGGAATCAGTGAAGCTAACAGGCTAAACATGATGACAAATGAAATTCCCAACAATATTATTTGTCCGTTGTTTAAAAGCGTAATACCGTTTAAAGAATATCTGAAGAATATTCTCATATAGATCCAAAGTATGAGAATGAAAATAAATGCAATTAATATAGTAATCTGCAGCCACATATAACATTGATTTCTCAATGCCGTATCAAGGATCCGGCTATTTACATAAAAGCTGGGCTGAAAGGACAATAATCCGCCAGTGGTAAAAACTACCATGACTAGAATGAATTCCAACTTTAAACTATTATGTTTTAAAATATATAGACACGGTACCAGACATATAATTGCGATGAAGTCGTAAATATTAAAGAAACTTAGATAAAATGTTATTTTCATAATTAAAAATGTAAGGTTTGTTTAAATGCAGATATATAATACTATCTTTGTGTTTATTAAAGATCATAAATGTATTGAAGTGTAAATTTAATGTCGTGAATTATGATTTCATTCAGGAATCAGGATTTGTTCGTTAATGCACAGGTTTTCTAAATTAAGGTGTGAATACGGGGGGATATGGTTCTGGAAATCCCTTGAGGTACTGCAAGATAGGAGTAAATGGTTGCGTATTCTGAATTTATCGACTATATTATAAATAGTTATAAATTTTAATATGTATAAAGGAAAACAATAGTGACAGAGAAAAATAGCAATATTTTAGAAATGACAGATCCGGTATCCGGATTTCGGGTAAAAGAGAAAAGCGTGATCGGACAATTAGGAGCTGATATTACATTATTTGAACATGAAAAGAGTGGTGCCCAGGCAGCATGTATAAAAAACGATGATCCGGAATTGGGATTTAGTATCATCTATAGGACTCCATATGTGGATGAAACAGATACCAATCACGTATTTGAACATGCAATTCTGGCATCTTCCGAAAAATATCCCAGCAAGGATATCTTCTTTGATATGGGTAATAAGAGTTATAATACTTTTTTTAATGCCTTTACCTATCCAACGTTCACGATTTATCCGGTGTGCAGTAAGAGTGAAGACCAGCTGATGAAAATGATGGATGTTTACTTAAGCTGTATGGTCAGTCCCGATATATTAAAGAATGATAATTTCTTTAAAAGAGAAGCATTGCGGTATGAACTGGAAGATGTGGATAGTCCTATTCTCATGAAGGGAACGGTTCTGAGTGAAGACTTTGGTTATTTGACAGATGTTGAGAGTAATGCAGATGATAATCTGATTCATGCATTGTATCCCGGCTTATATGCCTCAAACTGTATTGGGAAAGCCCACCTGAATTATAAGGGACTTACTTATGAGCATACTTTGCAGACTTATGAACGTTTTTACTCTTTCAGCAATAGTCTGATCATTCTTTATGGAGATATGGACTTTAAAAAAGTAATGGACTTCATAGAAAAAGAATATCTTTCCAAATCGGAAAGGAAACAGATCGATTTAAGCCAATATACCAACGAGCAGGTCCGGCCCGGCTATGTGGAACAGATAGTGGATAGCCCGGCATATGAAGAAGATAACGCAGACCATGCTTCTATTGTGGATTATGCCGTGGATTTGTCCGGGTGTTCCTGGGATGATTTAATATATTGGGGCTTTATTACCGATATGATGAATAATGAAAGTTTTGTATGGCATGATTATGCAAAAAAGGCAGGTCTTCATAATTCTATGACCGCTTTTATTAATGTAGATACTTCTTTTCCCTATCTGGTATTCCGCCTGTTGGATGCGGATGTAATGCAGAAGGAGTCGTTTAAAGATTCGATAAACAGGGCGTTAAAAGATTTGTCCGAAAATGGATTCAGTCCGGAAATATACCGGGCATGTATGAAGAGCAGAGAACTTGCAGAATCACTGATGCGGGAGGCAACTGCTGTGGCAGTTGATGTTTCGGAGGAAATTGCCACCTATTGGACCAGTACAGGCAGAATCGATTATCATAGCAGATATCAGGACTGCTTTTGCAGAATTTCCCGGGATAAGGAGCAGTTGATTTTAAAACGGCTGGTAAAAGAAGCTTTAGTGCCCAAACGGAGTGCTTTTGTTGTGACGATACCCAAGCCGGGGCTGGCGGAACAGATGGAGCAGGAACGGGATGATTATCTGAAGAAGATGAAAGAGTCTATGTCAGTGGGGCAGCGACAGCAACTGGTAGAAGATACCAGGAAGTTTCGGGAATGGAATGAAACGGAACAAAGTAACAGCAGTTTTATGATTCAACCAAAGGAACTGCCGGATCTGGAAAAGGCAACTTCTTATAGAAAGAAAAAATTTGGGGATATGGTAAGCTATACTTGTGCGGCACCGATTGAACATGCGGGCAGTTTTCGGATTTATTTTGATATCAGTTCCGTGCCGGAAGAGGATTTCTTCTACTTGGCACTTTATGAATTGCTGCTTACAGAACTGGATACTGAAAAGTACACGGCAGACAAGCAGAAAAATATTGCAGAAGAATACTTATATGATTTATCGGTTCATGAACTGTATCCCGGTGCAGAAGCTGGGGAAAACAGCAGGCCCATGTTAGTGGTGAGCTGGGAGGGGCTGACAGAGGATTATGGAACCGCACTAGATTTTCTCCTGGAAGTGATGGGTAATATTAAGTTTCATCAAAGAGAAGAAATGATCCGGGTATTGAATAAATCCCTTCCGGATTATGATTTGTCCAGAACCGATGACCCCATGACATTGGCGGAAGATCTGGCACTGGGGTATATCAGGAACAGTGCCCGGTTTTATAATGCGGTAAACGGACAGGATTTATATCGTTTCCTGAAAAAGATTCTTCAAAAACTGGAGCAGGATGCAGACTATCTTAGCAGTGTAGTAGTTAAATTAGAAGAAATAAAGAAGAGTGTGATGCATAGAGAGAAGATTATCATAGCATCTGCGGCAGCTTCCAAAGCACTGTCAAAGATAGAGAAAACGGCGGTCGATAAACTCAGCCAGCTGCCGGTACTGAAAAAGAAGATGCTGAACTACGGTGATTTTATGGATGCTAAGAGAAAGAAGGGAATCTGCGTGGAGTCTTCAAATCAATACAGTGCTGCAGTGGGAGACTTCAGGGGCGATAAAAATTTTAAAGGGAGATATCTGCCATATTTAATGGCGGCTAAAGACAAGTATATCATACCTCAGATCCGTTTCCGTTCAGATGCCTATAGTGCAGGCGTCACGGTAGGAGATCCTACAGACGGAACATTCTGTCTTTACAGTTATGGGGATCCCAATGTAAAATCTACTCTGGATATTTTTGCGGGTACGGCAGATTTTCTAAAGAGGATGGAGATTACGAAAGAAGAACTGGATGGTTATATTTTAAATGCATATGGTCTTGTGACAAAGCCTTTGGGTATTCTTGACAGAAGAATGTGGGATATGCGTCTGGCCATAAGCGGCGCAGATCCGGCTGTGGTGAATCATATGATAGAAGATATTAAAAACGCATCGCTGCAGGATCGGGAAGCTGCTGCAAACACCATAGGGGATGCTTTGAAAAGGGGAGCTGTGGTGACGGTGGGAAATGAGTCGAATATCAGGGCAGCCGGAAATGTTTTTGATGAAATAATAAATTATAAAGAATAAGCAGTGAATAATTTTATCTTAAATTTGGGTTTAGCTGATTAAGGACGCTTTGTAGATGTAGGTAGTGTACGGAAAGATGGGTGTGGGAAACTGGCATGGGCTCCGTCAGCTGGGCGCAGAACTGGTATTTTCTTACCTTATAAAACATATCGAATAAACAAATAAGAGGAGGAAGAAACAAATGATAAATTTCGCAGTTATTGGAACAAATTTTATAACAGACCGGTTATTAAAAGCCGCAGAATATTGTGCCGGTTTTCAGCTGTATGGGGTATATTCGAGAACAGCCCAGAGGGCAAAAGAATATGCAGCCCGGTATGGAGCTCCCAAAACGTATACAACGTTGGAAGAACTGGCGGCAGATGAAAATGTAGATGCAGTTTATATCGCAAGTCCTACTTTTTTACATGCTTCCCAGTCTCTTCAGATGTTAAATGCAGGAAAACATGTCCTATGTGAAAAACCGATTGCTTCTAATACATCTGAATTAAAGAAAATGCTGGAAGCGGCACAAAAAAACAATAAAGTGTTATTGGAAGCTATGCGTCCTGTTTTTACTCCCGGTATGAAGGCGGTGGAAGAGGGAATGAAGAAAATTGGAACAGTGCGCAGGGTTCATTTTACCTATTGCCAGTATTCTTCCAGATATGACAAATTCAAAGAGGGGATTGTTGAAAATGCATTTAAGCCGGAGTTGTCAAATGGGGCGATTATGGATATAGGAACCTATTGTATTTATGCTGCGTCTTATTTGTTTGGGAAACCAAAAGAAATTAAAGCTGTTGGTGTGCAGCTGGAGGGCAGCATTGATGGTACGGGTTCTGTGCTCGCAGATTATGGCGACTTTCTGGCGGAACTTGTTTATTCTAAGATAACTAACAGTTATCAGGTCAGTGAAATTCAAGGGGAAAAGGGATGTATGATCATTCCGCATATTAACATTCCGGAAGAAGTAAAAATCCGTTATTATACAGGGGAAGAAGAGTGCTTATTTGCAGAAGGACTGCAGGATGATATGCAGTATGAATTAAATAGGTTTATGGGTTTTATGAATCATAAAGAAGAAAAAGAAATTAAGATTTACCATGAAGCCAGTCTTAATACTATGTGGATGATTGATGAAGCGCGCAGGCAGCTTGGAATAAAATTTCCTGCAGATTTGAATTAATCAGAATGGAAGATGGCTGTAACACAAGCCGCTGGGGTCAGGCCGGATACAAATGGTTTCAGGAGGTTTTCCTGAAACCATTTTTTTGTAAACACCCATTTTCTTTACAGTTATGTGTCTATAGCCTGAGGTATCCGTGGAAATATTAGATAACTTATAAATGGAAAGACCGGTAACGGTTAAAGCAGGCAAAAATTTCCTGATCCCTTGGCATAGCCAGATTCACGGGGAGGTAACTGCCGGATACAATGCCTGACAGCCCTTTGCGTTCAACCATACTGCGTATGGTTGAGACAATACTGCGCAGGTCATTTCTGCCATCCAGCAGGTGGTTCTCGGCATATGCCAAAATGTAGCCAAGTGCGGCTGTCTGTTCGGAATCTACAAGCTGCTCTACGAAGCGTAAATCTATTGCTTCATGATTAATCAGTAAAGAATCTTTACCCATAGTCTTCATTTTCAGCCGGTTGTTGTTTTTGACATCGGGGTTGGTACTGGCGGCACGTTTGTAGGAAGGCATAGGTGGTACTGATTCCGGCTGTGTTACTGCGGGAAATGCCTGAGCTTCCTCTTTGGCAAATGCTGTAATCTCTTTAGGTTCGTATCGGTCCATCTGCAAAATACAGTCTGCGATATGAAAATAGGATCCGGAACTGCCGGCAACTATAATGGAGGAGATTCCTTTTTCTTCAAACAGATAACGAGCTCTTTCAATAAAAGGAGTAATCGGTTCCTGATTCCGGTGTACAACACGCTGCATCAGTTCATCCCGAATCATAAAATTGGTAGCACAGGTATCTTCATCAATCAGAAAGAGCGAAGTGCCGCTTTCCATTCCCTCTATGACATTTGCCGCCTGGGAAGTACTGCCACTGGCATCTTCCGTACAAAATGAGGTGGTATCTTTTTTGTTTGGCAGATTGTTGACAAACATTGAAATGTCTGTGCTTTTAATGCTTCTGCCGTCTTCGGCGCGTATCTTTAATGCCGAATTCTCCGTTATGACATATTCTCGTCCGTCACCGGAAATGTGGTTGTAAACGCCTAGTTCCAGGGCCTTTAAAAGAGTGGATTTACCATGGTAGCCACCGCCGACGATTAAGGTGATTCCTTTTTTTATACCCATTCCGCTGATACTTCCGCGGTGGGGGAGCGTAAGCGTAACCTTTAAGGATTCCGGAGAAACAAAAGCAATTCCATCCTTCATGGGTCTGGCTGAAACACCGGATTCTCTTGGCAGAATAGACCCATCTGCAACAAAAGCAGTAAGTCCCAGCAGGGGAAGCTGTTCCCGGATATACTTCTGGTCTTCTGCGAGTGAGATCACTGCTTGTACTTTCCCGGGATTTAATTTGCCATAGAACAGCGTACTGTTTACGCAATCCGGTAGGAAATCAAAGAGAATACGAATCAGTTGGGAGGCGTTGATGGTTCTTCCGTTTGCCGGAAAACCGGCTTCAAATCTGACGAGTACCTTACCCGTGGATGGATCTATTTCACAGGCAGTCCGTTCCAATATTTCCTGTCCGCAATGGCTGACGGTGATCAATCCGCTTTTGCCGGAACCTTTTGCCTTGAAATTATACTGGCTGATTTTCTGACTAAATAAACGAAGCAGATAATCCTGTAAAGCAATGCGTTTATGCGGGCAGTCAAATAAAACGGAAGGAAATCCCGCTTTTTTGCCGTCTACAGTCACGCTGAGTTTGGAGGGTGATGCAAAAGGATCGCCCTGAACATGGTCGATATTTAAGGTGTAAGTGCTAAAATCATAGCTGCCCCGGGTATCTTTGTATGCGGGATAGCTTTTGTGATCAATTGTTTGAAGCAGACGCTGCAGATCATTTGAATTTTTCATCTATGTCAGATCCTTTCTTTAGAGCAAATTATAGGTGTTCTTTTCTAAAAAACATATTACAGTAAAAGATGGAAAGATACAAGTATTTCGTTACGGATCTATTTGGGTTTTGCTGAATAAGACGCTTTGCGGGGATGGAAGTTATCGTCACAAAGCGTCTTAATCAGTAAAACTATATTGTTTTTTAAAGTTTTTTAAGGTATAATAGCGAATACAAAGCTTTAATTCGGAAGCAAATATTTAGAAAGATTGAGCTTGTCTGAAGAATCTATGCACAGATTGGTATGTTCAAACAAGCGGCAGGTAATTGAAATGAATTTAAGAAAATTAACACTGGAACAAGTCAGGGAAATTTATGCAGAACACCTGGTTTTTGATTTTCCTGAAGCAGAGGTAAAACCATTTTCACGTATCGAGGGTATGTGGAATGAAGGAGTTTATTCAGCCTATGGTTTATTTAAGGAAGAAGAGCTGACAGGCTATGCACTTTTTGTAACACCAGGAGAAGAACATTATGTTCTGTTGGATTATTTTGCAATATGCAGAGATAAAAGGTGTGGTGGATACGGCAGCCTGTTCTTAGAACTGCTTGCAAACAATATGACTCATGTGAAAGGAATTATCCTGGAGGTAGAAAATCCTGATTTTGCAGAAAAAGAAGTAGATCTGGGGATCATGCTGCGCAGAATAGCGTTCTATGAGAAAAACGGACTGCATCAGACGGAGATCACAAGTAAGCTGTTCGGTGTAGAATACCGAACCATGATACTGCCATTTAACGGGGGAGACGAAGTAAATGTCTATGAGGAATTAAGCAGAATTTACCACTGCATGTTTGAGGATGCTGTTTTTGAGAGATGGGTGGAAATAAGAGATAAGAAATAAACAGAACTTGAAATGTTACAGGGTACCATCAGAATCCGTCTTGTTTTATCACAAGCGGGGCTGATGGTATCTTTTTTAGGCTTTGCCGACATATTCTTTCAATGTATGTTGCATTTCATCCATGATTTTGCAGGTGTCAGGATTTTCATAGGGAATGCGTTTTATGATACGGCTGATAAATTGATGTTCCTCTATAATCTGCAGGCTTTCCCGGAAATTAATGTCAAAGAAATAAGCCAGATAGGATATCCAATAATCGATTAGTGTTTTTCGGTCAGAGGAAAGGACAGATTCGTTTCGAAAGAAACTGTCGGCAACAGCCGGGCTGACAGAAGATAGTCCTACTTCAGCCGGGGATGCGCCCAGAAGAACTTCAATGGATTCTTCCAGTTTCACCCGGCAGTTATCTAACTTATCGGCATCCCGAATCAGTCGGGAATGAAGTAAAGTGCGGGAATCGTCTATAACCGGCAGGGTAAAATCACTGTGATGTGCAATTGCAGTTTTAATGATTCCATCCCACTGACTGTCTTCTACGAAACGGCGGATCATTCCATCTTCAAACAGAATCTGCACTCCATAGGAGGCATGGTCCATGGTATCCGGTTGAAAGCTGTCATAGCGTTTTAATTGTTCAAATCTTCCGATATCATGCAGCAGAGCGATAATTTTTGCCAGGCCGACATCTTCCGGTGAAAGCTTCATTCGGTCTGCCACCTCCTGACTATAGTCCATGACGCCATAGGTATGTATGATTTTCAGATTGATCTTATCGTTATTGCGGTCATAGCCATCTAAGTATTTCTCAAATTCTTCTTTTGCCTTTTTAAAGTCGATCATAATAATTCCTTTCTGGGTTTGCCATAATTAATGAAATACTACTGATAAAGATAACACAGATGGGGGAATGCTTCAAGAGAACATTACATCCTTCCTTGAACTGCAGAACAATTTATGCTTATTAATTTTTGTCAAACTGTGACGATCATCACCGACTGATGAATCCTCCTGGGATATAATAATTAAGAAAAGCAATAAAAATGATACACAAGAGGAAAAGGAAGGAGATTTATATGTTTCAAGAGGAAGTAGGACTTGTAGGAAATGCATCAAAAGCGAAGGTAAGTCTGCTAAAAAATAATCCGTTGGGCTATTTTCTGGCGTCTATATTTGGAGGGATGTACATAGGATTTGGTATATTGCTGATATTTACTGCAGGAGGGCTTTTAAATGCTGCAGGCTCACCGGCGACTAAGATTGTTATGGGAGCATGTTTTGGCGTTGCTCTGAGCCTTGTTGTGATTGCAGGAGCAGAGTTGTTTACCGGCAATAATTTCGTTATGACCGTTGGGCTATTAAGAAAAGAAGTGACATTGAAAGATACCCTGGCTTTATGGGTAGTCTGCTGGGTCGGGAATCTGCTGGGTTCTGTTATAATAGGTGCGTTATATCATGTTACGGGACTTGCAAATGGTCCGGTTGGAGAGTTCATAGCAAAGACAGCAGAAGCCAAGATGGCAGTTTCTTTCTTACCATTGCTGACAAGAGGGATATTATGTAATATACTGGTATGTATAGCAGTATGGTGCGGATTTAAATGTAAATCCGAAGCAGGTAAGTTAATCATGATCTTCTGGTGTCTGTTTGTGTTTATTACGGTTGGATTTGAGCACAGCATCGCAAATATGACTCTTTTAACCGTGGGACTTTTTGATCCATATACTTTTGCAGTCAGCCTGGGAGGATTTGTGTACAACCTCTTAGTGGTTACACTGGGCAATATGATTGGAGGAATCTTTTTCGTAGCTGTTCCTTACTGCGTGATAGCAAAGCAGAGAAAAAAATAATCAGAGATAAGGAGCACCTGTATGAAAGAGATATCCATAAATGAAATGAAAAAATTAGATTTTTTCCAGGAAATCCCCTGCAGCATGATTCAGACGATCTTAAACCAGTCCATGGTGGTATCTTATGAAAAGCCAGAGGTCATTTTTCATGCTAAGGATAATGTGAACTTTGTGTATATTATTATCAGTGGAAAAGCATCTATTTACAATATAACGAAACATGGAAATCGCAAGATTATTTTCATACTGGGAAAAGGGAATCTGATCAATCATAATATTTTAAGTGAAAAGCCGGTATCAGTATTTTGTGAAGCGGTCTGTCCGTTAAAGCTGCTTCAGATCAGAAAAAAGGACTTTTTAAAATGGATGGACCAGGAGCCGGCTTTGATGCATGCGGTAATGAGATCCTACGAGCGCTATCTGTGGAGAATGAGCCATCAATTGAAAAATACCACAGGCAATATGTACCTGGAACGCAAGATAGCTGCAAAGCTCTGGAAGCTGGGACGTGACTTCGGCGTGGAAACAGAGGATGGAATTAAAATTGATGTGGAGCTGACCATGAACCTGCTGGCTGATCTGTTGGGAGCTCCTCGGGAAAATGTATCCCGGGCATGTAAGAATCTGAGCAGCAGAGAGCTGCTGATCTATAAGAACCGGCATTTTATTCTACCTATGCCGGATGAACTGGCGGCATTTTATAAGGCATAGAGCGACTGGAAAATAACCCAAACTTTTTAATTGCGCTCAGGCACACTTTAAAATAAAAAAGGGAAATAAATATATAAGAAAGGAAAAAGACTATGGGAAATCTTTTAAAAAGAGAAGAAGCAGATCAGTTTTTGATCAGATTGTCAGAATCGTACGATGTTTATGCACCCATGGTATTCGAAGGAGAAGGCTGCTTTTCAGATACGGATGTAATCCGCTATGGTAAGATCAAATCCTTTAGCGATATCGTATGGGATAAGAAATCGGAGTACAGCTTTAAGGAGGTATTGCTGCCTGTTTCAGATACCATTCTTTATTTTACGGAGAAAGAAATGAAGGTCCCGGATCAGGATGAGAAGAAAAAAATCATTCTGTTACGTAGCTGTGATCTGCATGCATTAAAACGTCTGGATGAAATTTATCTGAAAAACGGAGTTGAGGATTATTATTACAAACGGATTCGGGAAAATACCCGGTTTGTTTTGATGGGATGTACCACTTCTTTTGACTCCTGTTTTTGCGTAAGTATGGGAACGAATCATTCGGAAGGATATGATGCGTATCTGAAAATGGATGAAGGACACGTATATCTGGATTGCAGGAATGAGGAACTGCAGTCTCAGCTAGAGGGTTTTGAAAGTAAACAAGAAGAGCGTACAATTGATTTTGTAACAGAAAATGAAGAAAAAATAGAAATCCCGGAAACTTTGCCAGCCGGAATCCAGGATGCAGAGTTTTGGAAAGAGTATGCGGGAAGATGTATCGGCTGCGGGCGCTGTAATTTCGTCTGTCCGACCTGTACCTGTTTTACCATGCAGGATGTGTTCTATAAGGACAATCCGAAAGCAGGCGAGAGGCGAAGAGTCTGGGGTTCCTGTCAGGTGGATGGATTTACGGACATGGCTGGAAACATCAGCTTCCGCAAAGACCAGGGCCAAAGGATGCGTTTCAAGGTGTTACATAAGGTATACGATTATAAGAAACGTTTTGGCTATCATATGTGCGTAGGCTGTGGACGCTGTGAGGATGTGTGTCCGGAATACATTTCTTATATTGCATGTATCCGCAAATTAGCAAAGGAAAAGGAAGGGGGAAATGAAAATGTGTAATGAATATATCCCTTTTTTATCAGAAATTAAAGAGGTAAAGAAGCATACAGAAATAGAATATACCTTTCGGATGGCTTATGTGGGAGATGTAAAACCGGGTCAGTTTTTTGAAGTGTCCATCCCTAAATTCGGAGAAGCGCCGATTTCCGTCAGCGGCATCGGAGAGGACTATGTAGATCTGACAATTCGTAAAGTAGGGAAAGTTACCAATGAGATTTTTGAAAATCAGGTTGGGCAGAGTCTGTTTATGCGCGGTCCCTATGGAAACGGTTTTGAACTGGAAGATTACAAGGGGAAAGAATTGATTATTGTTGCCGGAGGAACCGGAGTATCCCCGGTAAAAGGTGTCATTGATTACTTTGGAGATCATATTGGTGAAACGAAAGGTATGAGCGTGATTGCCGGTTTTAAGGGACCAAAGGATATTCTGTTTAAGGACAGTATCAAACGATGGGAAAATCAGATGAATCTTACGATCACGGTAGATAAAGCAGATGAGCCCGGTTATAAAGAGGGGATGGTTACCGCCTATATTCCGGATCTTGAAATCCGTGATTTGGATCAGGCTGCTGCAATTGTAGTAGGTCCTCCTATTATGATGAAATTTACCGTAATGGAATTGCAGAAGCGCGGTATAAAAGAAGAACAGATCTGGATTTCCCAGGAACGTAAAATGTGCTGCGGAATTGGCAAATGCGGTCACTGCAAAATGGACGATACCTATATCTGTCTGGATGGTCCGGTATTTAACTATACCAAAGGCAAAAATTTATTTGACTAAGGAGGTGTCAGAATGGATATTAATACAAAAAAGATAAAGAAAAATGCTTACCGTATCTCTAAGGAACGGGGCATCACCGCATCCAGAGTGCGAGTTCCGGGCGGAAAATGCAATGCAGAAGTCTTAGGCATGGTAAAGGAGATTGCTGATAAATACGGCAATGGAAATGTGCATTTGACAACCAGACAGGGTTTTGAAATAGAAGGAATTTCATTAGATGATATTGATAAAGTAAATGAAATGCTCCAGCCGATTATCGAAAACCTTGGAACCAACCAGATCAATCCCAATACCGGATACCCATCTTCCGGGACGAGAAATGTATCTGCATGTATCGGAAACCGTGTCTGTCCTTTCGGTAATTATAATACAGCTGAATTTGCCAGAAGAATAGAGGATGCAATTTTTCCGAATGACCTGCACTTTAAAATTGCCCTCACCGGATGTGCCAACGACTGCATCAAAGCAAGAATGCATGATTTCGGAATTATCGGGATGACACTTCCGCAGTATGATCCAACCAGATGTGTTACCTGCGGAGCATGTGTCAAAGGATGTGATAAGCTTTCGGTAAAGGCACTTTCAAAAGAAAATGAAAAGGTCGTAAGAAATGAAGAAAAATGCGTAGGATGCGGCGTCTGTGTTACAAAATGTCCAACCCGTGCATTTACCAGGAGTAAACAAAAGTATTACCGTCTGACAATCATGGGCCGTACCGGAAAGAGAAATCCCAGACTGGGAGAAGACTTTATGGTCTGGGTGGATGAAGATACAATTATCAAGGTTATTTTAAACACCTATAAATTTGTGGAAAAATACATTGACCGCAATGCACCGGGCGGTAAAGAACATGTGGGATATATCATTGACCGCGTGGGATTTACGGAGTTTAAAAAGTGGGCATTAGAAGGCGTAGAGCTGCTGCCGGAAACGATTGTAAAAGAGCATGTTTACTGGAGCGGGATTCATTATCGCTAGAGCGAATAAATTCAGCTTAAATATGGGTTTCGCTGATTAATGACGCTTTGTAGATGGAGGTAGTGTACGGAAAGATGGGTGTGGGAAACTGGCATGGGCTCCGTCAGCTGGCCGCAGAACTGGTATTTTCTAACCTTTCCGAAGCGCTTTTTGGCGGCACGCGGGCATTCGCTCCGAAATCCTGATGCATTTCGCAGCTCAGTGCCCGCTTAGTATCCGATGGGAGCCAGTCGAATACCATCCGCCAAAAAACACTCCGGAAAGGTAAGTAAATACTCAGCTCTGCTCTACGCTTCCTCCGCCCATACCAGTTTCCCACACCCATCTTTCCGAGATAGCATTCGTTGATACAAAGCTGGTTTTCTCAGCCTGGTGGAGACCCTGGGGCTGTGACGGGCTGTTTGTTTTTGGATGCAGCATAGTGTGTTTCTGCAGTGCAGTGTGAAATGTGTGAAATAAGATTAGAGTATACTTGTGTTCCTGTTCATAGACCTAACTGGCTTTAGTGCTGTAACCAAAAATATATGTAGTAGAATGAAGAAACAAGCTGTAGTGAGAAGATCAGCTGCTTTATGGATTTTATATGTTCTATGCCAATAGCGTTCAGCATGCCACAACCCCGGGGTCCCGCCGTGCTGAGAAAACCAGCTTTGTGGCGACAACCTGGATCTCGGAAAGAGAAGGGGGCGGATCATGGCAGGCGTTTGGAAGGCGTATAGCAGAGCTGAGCATTTACTTACCTTCCCGGAGTGCTTTTTGGCGGATAGTATTCGACTGGCTCCCATCGGATACTAAGCGGGCAGTGAGCTGCGAAATGCATCAGGATTTCGGAGCGAATGCCCGCGTGCCGCCAAAAAACGCTCCGGGAAGGTTAGAAAATGCCAGTTCTGCGGTAAGCCTTCCAAACGCCTGCCATGGTCCGCCCCCTTCTCTTTCCGCGCACTACATCTATCTACAAAGCGTCCTTAATCAGCAAAACCCCAATTTATCCCCATATCCAGAAAGGAGAGTAACAATTGAACAGTCTAAAGAAGATAAAATATAATTCGCCTGTTATTTTAACATTCACGATTATTTCATTTGCCGCGTTATTACTCAATTATATTACCGGAGGCTGGACGAACCGCATGTTCTTTTCGGTATATCGGTCTTCCATGGCAAGTCCTATGTACTATATCAGGCTGATTGGGCATGTATTTGGCCATAGCGGATGGGAACATTTTAGTGGAAATATAATTACCCTGTTGTTAATCGGTCCTTTGCTGGAAGAAAAATATGGCAGTATGAATATCAGTATTCTTCTTATCGTTACGGCTGTTCTGACGGGGATTGTTAATATTCTGTTTTTCCCAGGTACGGCATTACTGGGAGCCAGCGGGATTGTATTTGCGCTGATTATGCTTACCTCTTTGAGCAGCATGAGGGGTGAGGGTATTCCATTAACTTTTTTAATTGTAGCAATTTTTTACTTCGGAGGTCAGTTGTATGAAGGACTGTTTATTAAAAATAATATCGCTAATTTAACGCATATTTTAGGAGGCATATTGGGTTGCGTATTTGGGTTTGTGTTCAAACCGCAGATTAGTTATCGAAAATAAAGTTTAGCGATAAAATTTTGTAATAGTATATGTAGTATTCCCTGGTGCGCGGAAAGAAAATATAAGACTGGAACCTCAGATAACAATTGTTTATCAAAGGGACAGTCTTTTTTTGCGGAATTTCATCCGATGCTAAAAAATTATACATTCACCTCCCTTTTTTATAAAGACATAAATAAAGACATATAGTAAAGTCTATTTATAAGTAAACCCGCGTAAATGAAGGAAGGAGTACAGGAATGAAGAGTCGAATGAGAAAGATGAATCAAGTGATTGCAGCGGTAATGGTGTCCGCGTTAGTGATGTCCAATATGGGCAGCTATACGGTACTGGCAGCGCCGGACATGCAGGGGGTAGAAGCAGAGCGTCCGGTTTTAGAAGGCACGGGAGAGGTAATCTTCGAAGAGGATTTTACCAATGCAGACAACTGGAGTACTTACAGTGGATGGGATTCTGGCACATGGTCAGTAAATGACCATACCTACACCGTTACAGAAGGCAGGGGAGACAAGGCGCTGGTGAAGGATCAGAACTTCAGCGATTTTGTTTACGAAGCCGATGTAACCGTGAATAACCAGCAGACAAATCTGGACGACAAGAGCAGTGCCCAGGCAGGTGTGCTGTTTCGCGTAACAAACCCAATCGATAATCATGGGGACGGATACAATGGTTATTATTTTTGCATCGATGCCCATAACGGAAGAGTAATGCTTGGTAAAGTATCCGGGACGAAATGGACGGAAATAGCAGCGAAAGAGACCACCATTGAATATGGAAAAACCTATCATGTAACGGTTGCCGTTTCCGGAAACCATATTGTATGTTATATCGATTATGACGGAGAACACTATGCAAAACTGGATGTTACGGACAGCGACCATGGGGAAGGTACCATAGGATTTCGTAACTGGCTTTCCAGTGCATCTTTTGAGAATGTAAAGATTTCTGAATATACGGAACCGGAATTAGCAGGAGAGACTTACCAGAATCCACTGCTGGATAATTGTGCGGATCCGGATGTGTTATATTATAATGGAACCTATTATCTCTATCCAACAAACGCAGGGGCGGATGAAAACGGGATTAAAGTTTATACTTCTACGGATTTAGTGAACTGGACCGATAAGGGCTGGGCGCTGGAGAAGGATAATGTCTGGGGAAATACACATTTCTGGGCACCGGATGTCATTGAGCGGGACGGCACTTTCTATATGTACTATACCGCAGAGGAACACCTTGGTGTAGCAACCAGCAAGTCTCCCCTGGGACCATTTACCCAGGAGAACCAGGTACCGATGCATACCGATATTAAGGAAATTGACGCCCATGCTTATATGGACGATGACGGACAGTATTACTTGTATTTTGTACGTTTTGACAATGGGAACCTCATATATGGTGCAAAATTAAATGATGATATGAAGACCATTGATGAATCCACATTAAAATGTATCCTGGTTCCCGAAGACGGCTGGGAAACATCCATGGGAAGAATAAACGAAGGTCCGTTTATGCTGAAAAAGGATGGCATTTACTATCTTACCTACTCCGGTGCCCATTTCCAAAGCCCGGGCTATGGATCCGGATATGCTGTCAGCAGTAATCCGCTGGGAGATTATACAAAGTACGAAAATAATCCAATTATGCAGTCAAACAGCCTTGCACATGGTACGGGACATCATGGGATAGTAGAGTCACCGGATGGCAAAGAGTTATTTATGGTGTACCATTGCCATAACAGCCTGGAAGCGGCAGATCCGAGAAAATTCTGTATCGACAGAATACAATTTACCCGGGATCAGGCAGGTGAAACAATCTTAGAAGTGAAAGGCCCTACCGTAACCAAACAACACGTTCCTTCCGGTGCGGTAAACGTGAATAACCTCATTTCCTTTACAAAACCGGATAACCTGAATATTACTGTTGAAGAGGGCAGTGCCCCGGATACATGGCAGCTGCCGGACAGCGTGAAAGGCTTAGTGACATCAAAAAGTGAGCCGGGCGTTACCTATACAGCTGAGATCCAGTGGGAGGAACCTTCCTATGAATCAGAAAACAATGGGAGCCAGTCAGTTATACAGGGGCATATTCTGCTGCCCGAAGGAATTGAAAACCTGGGAAATCTGAATCTGGATCTGGAAGCTGTGGTGAAGTTCACTTTCCAGCCGGTGGCAGAAAAAGAAGTCGTAAAAATGGAAGCTGAAAATGCGGTCATTACAGCACCTGCAAAAATAACGGAAAGAGGAGATGCTTCCGGCAAGAAGAAAGTAGGTATGATCGATAATGGCAATGCAACAGTAACCTTTGAGGTAAATGCAAAGACAGCCGGAACCTACCGGATTGATGTAGCTGCGGGCAGCGGTACGGATCAGCTAAACGCGTCCCATAAGTATTACATTAACGGGGATCAGGAAAATGCAGGAATTGTTAAATATCAGCCGTACGGATGGGATAACTGGAGACTCTATGCAATCGAAGCAGAACTGAATGCAGGAAAAAATACCATAACGTTCACGCATTCCGGGGAAACAAACAGTTTTAGCGAATTGGATTATATCCTTTTCTATACAAGCAATCCTTCCATTGAGCAGATCAAACTAGATGGTAAAGATTTAGAGAATTACCAAAAAGATACACTGGAGTATGATGTGGATGTGGAAAGCCTGGACAATCTTCCGGAAGTAACAGCCGTATTAGGTGAGAAAGTGAGTGAAACATTTGATCTGACGATTACTCAGCCTACCAGAAAAAACCCGGTAAGTGAGATTACCCTTACGGGAAAGACAGATAAAACTTATCCTTTGACCTATACTCTGCATTTTTATGATCAGGATGCATTTACAAATCCAATCGTAAACTATGGGGCAGATCCATATGTTACCTATCAGGACGGTTATTATTACTACGTTAGGGTAAGTCAGGACAAAGCAATCTATGTTTCCAGAGCACCGGAATTAAACCGCATTGCAGCCACACAGCCGGTGGAAGTTTATCATCCCACAGGAACAGAACCATCGAGTGATTTATGGGCTCCGGAAATTCATTTTATCAATGGAAAATGGTACATCTATTATACTGCCGGAAAAGATGCTGACCACAGAATGTATGTGCTGGAAAGCAAAACAGATAATGCAATGGGCGCATATGAATTTAAAGGAAAGCTATCCCCGGATACAGACAGATGGGCTATTGACCAGACTGTTTTAGAGTACAATGGCAAACTATACGCAGTATGGTCCGGCTGGGAAGGAATGGTAAATGAAGAACAGCGGATTTATATTGCCGAAATGACAGATCCCTGCACCATTTCCGGGGAAAGGGTAATGCTTTCCAAGCCGGAATACAATTGGGAGCTGGATGGATTCCCAAGGATTAATGAAGGACCGCAGGTACTCGTTTCACCGGATGGTATTACCAGTATTATTTTCTCGGCAAGCGGTAGCTGGACGGATAATTACTGCCTGGGAAGACTGACCCTGAAAAAAGGCGGCGACCCGATGAATGCAAAAGACTGGGAAAAAGGAACAGAAGCAGTCTTTCAAAAAAATGCACCAAGTACTTATTCTACCGGACATGCCTGCTTTACCGTATCACCGGACGGAACAGAAAATTATATGGTATATCATGCGACAAAAGGTTCCGGACAGAACTGGAACGGACGCGGTGTCCGCACACAAAAATTCACCTGGAATGAAGATGGAACACCTGATTTTGGAAAAGCAATCGCCTACGATGGAAAAGTAAACCGTCCTTCCGGAACACCGGTTATCCGGCGTGACCGTTATGAAGCAGAAGAGGGCGCATTAAGCGGCGGAGCAGTGATCTGTGATACCTATAATTCTTCAGGCGGACAGAAGATCGCCAATTTAACAAAAGAAAACAGCGGTACCACAATTCAGGTTCAGGCAGAAAAAGCCGGCGATTACAGACTTTATGTTGGCGCTGCTACCAAAAGTGATAAGGCTGGAATGGAAGTAAAAGTAAATAATGGAGAGGCGTCTACTTGTAAAGCAATTCCATTTAATGCGGCAGACGCAGAAGGAATATGTCCGGATAACTGGACCGGTTATGAATTCAATGCAGAATTACATGCAGGTACCAATACCGTTTATATCGGCAAAACCAAAAGTCTGGAAGGGGTAGAGCTTGATTATCTGGATGTTGAATTGATCAGTGAGAAGATCCCGCCAGTAATTGTTGATAAATCAAAACTGCAAGGTATATATGATGTAAATAAAGATAAGAAGCAGTCAGATTATCAGGAAACCGGATGGGTAGCATTTGTACAGGAATTAAATAAAGCCAAAGAAATATTAGGCAATAAAGAAGCAACCCAGGAACAGGTGGATGCAGCAAAAACAGCATTAGAAACAGCGGCATCAAAACTGATTAAAAAAGTCCCTGTACCGGAAAAAGTAATGGTCAGCCAGCTGCGGTTTAATCATACAAAGCTTGGCATGAAAAAGGGAAGTACGGCTGCTTTGACAGTCAGTGTGCTGCCTGTGAATGCTTCCAATAAAAATGTGGTCTGGAGCTCCAGCAATCCAAAAGCGGCTGTAGTTAACAGCAATGGGCAGGTAACCGCAGTAAGCGGCGGAACGGCTGTAATCAAAGCTATTGCGGCAGACGGATCAAAATGCGAGGCAAGCTGTACGGTAACGGTAAATTACGAAGTGAAGTATTACTTAAATGGCGGAAAAAATGCAAAACAAAACCTGGCGAGTTATGATGGATCAAAAATAACCTTAAAGGCACCGCAAAAAGCCAGATATGCATTTAAGGGATGGTATAAAGACCGCAGGTTCAAGACAAAAGTGAAATACATCAGCAGCGGTGACTATACCCTGTATGCAAAATGGGAAAAAGTGAAAGTAAGCAAGCCGGCTGTCAAGACCTTGTCAGCGAAGAAAAAAGCATTTACCGTGAAGCTGAAGAAGAAAATCAGCGGAGCAAAAGGATACCAGATTGCCTATAGCACGGACAAGATGTTTAAAAAAGGTGTCAAGTATATAACTACTGGAAAAACGACAAAGTCTGTTACAAAATTGAAATCTAAAAAGACTTATTACGTTAAGGTAAGAGCTTATAAATTGGATTCCAGGGGTAAGAAGGTATATGGAAATTATAGTGCGTCAAAAGTAATTAAAGTGAGATAATAAGGACGAAACTGACAGGCAACATGTTTAAAAGACGGGGTATGTGAAAACATATCCCGTCTTTGGTGGTTTGTGGCTCTATTTATGTTTCGGATTCCATTCCCCGATCACTTCGTTAATGGTTCCCACAGTAACAAATGCTTTTACATCAATTTCACTGAGATATTCTAATAACTTAGCATATTCATTTCTGGAAAGTATGGTCTGCAGTTCCATTTTTTCTTCTTTGTTAAACCCACCGTAAGCAGGATAAAGAGTAACGCCCCGTTTGATCTCTTTTACGATGAACTCCTGGATTTCCAGGTATTTATCAGAAAGGATACAGACTCTCTTTTTCCGGTTAAAGCCGTCTATAAAGTAGTCAATTACAATGCCATTGGCATAGGTAGCTAAAATACTCATAACAACGGATTTGGTGTCGTAGACAAAGATGGAACTCACAGCTACACACATGCCGGTAAGAGTCATTGCCTTACCCATCTCAATATGTGTAATTTTATTCAGCAGTTTGGCAGCAATATCCAGTCCTCCGGAGGAGGCGTTTACATGAAACAACATGGCAAGTCCTACACTGACAAGCAAAATGTAACAGAGCGTATCGATGAGGATATCTCCGGTTAAGGATTTTACATTGGGGAAGAACAATTCAAATAAGAATAAAAATACCGGCAGCAGTGCGGAAGTATAGACCGTCTTTGCACCGAATTCTTTTCCGATAAATATAAATCCAATGACCAGGAGTACCGCATTTAAACAAAACGTCATAACTGATATGGAAAACGGCAGGAAATTAGAAAGTACAATGACAAGTCCGGACAGGCTTCCTACGATTACCTTGCTTGGAATCATAAAGAAGTATACAGAAATGGCAATCAGCAGGGTGCCAAATGTGATTGCCGAATATTCTTTTAGTATTTTATTTGTTTTCATCTCAAAATCCCTCTTATCCTTTATTTGTTTGCTATATATCATCATAAAAGATATCAGGAGAAAAAGCAATCTACTTTTTTATGAAAATAGAAGATCATATTTTTATACTAATTATATTTATAAAAGTTCTTTCTAAAACTGTAAATGTCAGATATAATGTAGTTTAGATGAAAGTAACTGTGATCATGCATACCATGTATGTCAGTTATCTATGGGAAAGAGGAGAGGTATGAAAAATTTACTCAGAGAGAAAATAGTATTTAAATTATTCTTCATGTTATTTGTCAGTATATGTATTCCAATCATTATATTTTCGGCAATTTCCTATTACATGTCATACAGAAGCATTTATGACAGCTATATGGACAGTAAGGGAAACTTAAATAATCAGATTGCCCAAAATATAAAAGAAAACTTTAATGTGTTGAAGAGCCAGTCCATTGCCCTGTATAACTTTGAGAACATCTCCTATGTGCTGGACACGGACACGGAGAACCTTACCGAGGAATACATCAATAATTATAATTCCGTTTACGGGAGCCTGGTGAGCATCATACAGGGGAATTTCAAACTGGACTGTATCAGCATGATTGATCTGGGCGGTGAAGTAAAGTTCTTTTATGACCGGAATATGGCATCACAGAATCTGAAGACGGTGGCAGACGAAAGCTGGTTCCAGGATGCTATCGATGCAAATGGACGAGCTGTCATCGTGGCTCCCCATGAAAATACTTACACCAACTCCCGTGATCCGGTGGTTTCCGTCTGCCGTACCATTGTAAATCCATACAATGATAAAACAGTAGGCGTATTAAAAATTGATCAGAAAATGAAGACCTTTGAACAGATTTTTTCCAATGTAGAGAGAGAAGAAGGGGAAATAAATATTGTATACGATCACCAGGGAAATGTCTTTTATTCAAATTCCGATCTGGATGAGAATGAAATGAAGGATATTTTTAATAATAAAGGATTTAATGACCTGGGAAGTAAAAAAATCATTACCTGGGGGGAATCAACAGACAACTACTGGAAAATGGTATCTATCCTGGATTCTGAAAATATAGCGGCGAAGGCTGAATTTATCAAAAGGAACAATACCGTCCTCACCATAATTCTGTTTTTCGTATGCACAGCCCTGTCAATCATCGTGTCCGTTACCATTAATACTCCCATTCGAAAGCTGATTTCTTCCATTAAATCATTTCAGAATGGAAATATGTATGAGCAGGTGGACATTAAAAGAAAAGATGAATTTGGGTCAATCGCGAATGCATTTAATAATATGATTGCCAACATCCGAAATTTGATTAACAAAGAATATAAATTAGAATTGTTAAAAAAGCAGGCGGAATTTGAAAATTATCAGAGCCAGATCAACCCGCACTTTTTATTTAATACCCTGAATTCCATCAAGGCCGAGGCACTGCAGGGGGACAGCGGTAAGACGGCGGATATGATCCAGTACCTTTCCGATAATTTCCGATATTCCCTGAACCGGGGAGTATATATCGTTTCTTTCTTAGAAGAGCTGGAGTACATAGATAAGTACATCTATTTGCAGAAAATCCGGTTCAATGATAAATATACGATTATAAAAGAAATTGATGACGATGTTCTGGATAATGAGATTCCAAGGATGATCTTGCAGCCCATCATTGAAAATGCTTTTAAACATGGTTTGGAAAAATCCATACAGGAGGGACAAATAAAAATTGTGGCGCTGAATGTAAGGGATGAATTTAATATCTACATCTCAAATACCGGCAAGACGATTGAAGAAGAAAAGTTAAAAGAAATAAATGAACAGCTAGCAGTAAAAGAAGATCAATATGTGATGAAAAATAAAGATAAAGTCGGGATATTTAATGTGAATGCAAGAATCCGTTATTATTATGGGGAACAATACGGCCTGAAGTTTATCAGCAGTCATGATAATGAGACCACGGTCAGAATCAGATATCCAAAGGTGAAAGTGACAAAGGGGGAAGAATGAAATGAAGATACTGGTTATTGATGATGAAAGCCTTGCAAGGGACATTTTAAAAAGTCAATTGAATAAATTTCAATACTGGGATATTTTAATGGAGGACAATGGACAGGACGCATTAAGGACCCTGGAAAGGGAATTGCCCGATGTGGTTTTTCTGGATATCTGCATGCCGGAGATGTCTGGAATAGAGTTTATGGAGAAGGCAGATGCTTTACAAAAGGATATTATCTATATTATTCTAAGCGGTCATAATAAATTTGAATATGCCCAGCGTACCATGGAGCTTGGAGCATATAATTATCTGCTGAAACCCATAGACGATAAAAAGTTAAAAGAAGCAATGGATGCAGTAGAGGAGAAGCTTTCCATTATTCAATTTAAAAAGGAACAGTATGCGGAACTGAATAAAAGCAGGGCAAGAGCCAGGGAATTATTAAAAAAGCAGTATATCTACGATATCATATCCGGCAACAACAGTAATTCGGAAAAATACGGCAATGCATTTCGTGAGGAACCGGTACGACTTGAGAAAACGTTGTTTCAAATCTGCTGCTATACCATCAAAGATTGTTCTGATCAGGAAATTACCAGGGAAGATCAGGAGATTATTCAATTTGGCATTGAGAATATAACAAATGAAATTGCAAAAATGAATGTTATGAATGCCTGTTTCTTTTCCGATAAAAATATAAACGGAATCCTCATGAATTATGATTCTGCAAATAAAGATGATAAACTGATATACCAACAGCTGTTTGATAATATCCGCCGGTATATCAGCTATTTTAAACAAGCAGAGCTGACCTTTGGAGTTGGCAGGGAAGTATCCGGATTACAAAGAATACAAGAGGCGTATACTTCCGCAAAAGATACGGTGAATAAGAGGCTTATACTGGGAGGCGGTGTGATATATTTCGCATCCGAGGAACAGACCAGTGCCAGGAAAAACAGTGATGCGGGTCAGATACTGGAAGAAGCAATTATAAAAAGTTTATATCAGGGTGATATCGGGCAGATTAAAAAATATGTGGATGATTTGTATGCGCCGTTTCTTAATTTAATGCTGGCGGATGTAAAAAAATTAAATAAAATGCATCTGAACCTTTTTGTGCTGCTGCATAAAGAACTGGAAAAAAAGGAGATTGACAGTTCCAGGGTATTGGATAATGAGTTTTCCCTCTATAATAAGATACAGACGTTCGACACGATAGAAGAGATGAAGGCCTTCCTGCTTGAAAAAATTTTATTGTGTATGAAGGCATTGGAACAACAGTCCGGGCTTGGAAATGAAAAAATTATAATCCGGGCAAAAGAATACATCGAACAGAATTTGGGATTTCATCTTACGCTGGAAAGTGTGGCGGAACATGTTAATTTCAGCCCGGCGTATTTTAGTAAGTTTTTTAAAAATGAAGAAGGGCTGAACTTTATAGACTACGTGAATAAGGTTCGGATCGAAGAAGCTAAGCGTCTGTTAGACCAAAATGCGAAAACAGCGGATATCTGTGATAAAATTGGATTTGCGGATGTGAAGCATTTTTATAAGACATTTAAAAAATGGGAGGGAATTACACCCGGACAATATAAGAAAGGGTAATATAAAAAGACCATAAAAGAGAGGAATCCAACGCCGTAAGCAGTGGGATTCCTCTCTTTTGTGGATATATTTCATATTGGGATAAAATAACCCACTGTTTATTAAAAATGACCTATTTCAGGAAATACACTTAATTCGATATAATATGGTTAGATCCAAAAAACGAAAACATTGGGAGGTATTAAAGTATGAGAAAGAGAATCTTATTACTGGCTTTAGCTGGGATCATGGCGGTAAGTGCAGCAGGCTGCTCAAAAGGAGCAGAGACGAAGGGAACAGATGCAAAAGGAGCAGAGAGTCAGTCAGCTGAAGGAGCAAAGGAAACCGGCAGTACCACAGAGCAGACCACAATCCGGTTTGTGTCATGGATGACCGGTGGGGAAGACAAGGCATTCATTGAGAAATTCATGGAAGAGAACCCGGATATCAAAGTAGAGGTTGAGGCAGTGGACGGCACTAATTACGATAAGCTGTTAAAGACCAGACTGATTTCCGATGATGCTCCGGATGTCTTTTTAATTCAGCCGGCACAGTATGAAAAGTTCGTCAAAGAAGGATATCTGATGGATGTAAGCGACCGCCCGTCAAAGGAAACCCTGGCAAAATCCAAATCTCTGGAAGATTTGTATACAATCGACGGCAAACAGTACGGCTTTCCTGTCTGCACCCAGGGAGGACCAGACCCCATCTTCTATAATAAAAAGTATTTTGAAAAATTAAATCTGGAAGAGCCAAAAACCATGGAGGACCTGTGGGCAGCGTCTGATAAAATAAAAGCAGACGGTGTGGAACCATTTGTATTTGGGGATAAAGATGCATGGACTTTTGAAATGTTTTTCAGAAGCAGACAATTTGGTGATTACTTAAAAGACACACCGGAATGGGGACTTGCACTTTACAACGGGGACAAACAGGCATCCGAGCTGTTCAAAAAAGAATTCGAACTGGCGGAAAAAATGTGCCAGGAAGGATATATAGGAAAGTCTTCCCTGACCATGACTTACCCACAGTCCGTTACCTACTTTGTAGAGGGAAAGGCCGCAATGCTGCCACAGGGAACCTGGGTGCCAGGACTGGATGAGATTAAAAATGCGGACCCGGAAAAATTTGAACTGGGATGCTTTATCACTCCGGTTGACGAAACAGACGGCAAAATATATATGACCGGCTCCTCAGACAGAAGTATTGTAATTTCGGCCAACACCAAAAATGCAGAAGCAGCCGGAAAACTGTATGACTGGTTTACGAAGGAAGAAAATTTAAGTGAATATCTGACCTCCCAGTCCTTAACCAATTTCCTGCCAATCGATTATAAAGTGGATCCGGTACTGGAAAGCTACGTAGCAGCATTATCCAGTGATAAATATGAAATCATCATGAGCCAGAAAGCGACCATGCCGGCAGGATTTATGACCATGATGGAAAACGGACTGCAGTCTATACTGGCTGGATCGCCTGCGGAGACAGAACTGCAGAAGTTAAATACAGAATTTGAAAAAATAAAATCATCGGTAGTTGTGTCTGAATAGGTGATTGTTCTTAAGAAGGTGAAAAGAAAACGATGAATAGGTTCGCATAGTTTTAAAGGCGCACGAAACACGTAACGCTGTACTAGCCTTTATGAAACATGTGCAAGGGGGAAAAGAATGAAAAAAACATTTCGTAGATTAATAGCAGTGTTATTAAGCATCTGTGTAGTATTATCTGTTGGTTTGACGGAAAATGTGACGGTTCTGGCGGGCCAGGCTAAGACCGGGAAAACGCTGCCCACAACTCAGGCAGAAGTATGGAAGCGGACGGATATTATCCTGACCAGTGATAAGGAATATACTAATCCATACCTGGATGTTGAGATTGATGCAGTGTTTGAACATACAGACGGAACAAAAATTCATTTATATGGCTTCTGGAATGGAGAAGATGAGTGGCGCGTGCGTTTTTCACCTACTAAGACAGGAACCTGGAGCTATACCATTACCAGTTCGGACGCAGCCAATACAGGGCTGCATAATGTATCCGGCAAGGTAGAGGCTGTGCCAAACACAGGAAACACAGATCTTGACCGACACGGTTTTGTACGCATCAGCGACAATGGAAGATATTTTACATACGATGACGGAACACCTTTTTACTGGCTGGGGGATACCAACTGGCAGGCACCGAACTATGTTTCCACAACCCAGTGCAACTATCCGGACTGTAAATGCCAAAACCAGTTTCAGCATGAAGTAGATGACAGACTGGATAAAGGGTTTACCGTATACCAGACTTACTTTGACAGCGGTGAAAATGATGGGGGCGGTCAGCTTGCTACAACAAGTGAGCCAAGCTTATGGCTGGATAAATACAACACCATTAATCCGGATACATTTACGGACAAGATAGACGGCATGTTTGATTATCTGGCAGATAACGGTATGGTGATTGCACTTGGTTACGGTGTGCACAGCCATACGGTGAATGGCATGGGACAGGAAGCAGTTGAGCAGATTTCACGTTATCTGACTGCGCGATATGCCAGCTATCCGGTGGTTTGGATTACCGCTCAGGAGATTACCGGAGAACCCCATTATAATGTATGGAAAGCCTCAGCTGAAATCGTAGATAAAGGTGACGGGTACAATCATCCCCAGGGAGCGCACATGTTTCCCATGGACAACAATAATGCCTATCCCAGAGATTTGGATAAACAGCCCTGGCATGAATGGTGGGGGTTGCAAAATGGACATGGCCCCACACAGCAGGGCAAGGATTTCTATAAGAGCTACTGGGATAATGAGAAGGTAAAGCCTTTCCTGGAATTAGAGGCAAACTATGAAGATATAACCTGCGGTGGTTTCAATGGATATGATGCGTCACGTATCTCAGCATGGCGCACGAATCTTATGGGCAGCTATGGATTTACCTATGGAACTACAGGTGTCTGGGCAAATAGCTACTCCACAGCCGGAAATATGGGGTGGTATGGGAGTTTTAGCTTTGAACCTTGGTATATGGGGCTGGATAAACCAGGATCATTTGAAATGACATATCTGCGCAAATTTTTTGAATATGTAAGGTTTTATGAACTGATTCCCCGGTTCAATGATA
This sequence comes from Robinsoniella sp. KNHs210, assembly GCF_000686105.1. Lineage (NCBI taxonomy): Bacteria > Bacillati > Bacillota > Clostridia > Lachnospirales > Lachnospiraceae > Robinsoniella > Robinsoniella sp. KNHs210. The sequence goes on along the minus strand of NZ_JMLZ01000002.1, from coordinate 2,365,782 downwards.
CAGCGTATTCAAATTGCACAGCGGAAAATAAAGTAGTGGCATCTACCGAAGATGGGAAAACCTATGTGGCATATTTTTATAATAAGGATTTATCTACCGGTCTCTTGTCAGCCCTGAATACGGATGAAGTGTATACAGCACGCTGGTATAATCCATTAACCGGAAAGTTTACAGATGCGGGAGATGGTATCACGGCGGCAGATGGAACGTATGAGATTCCAAAGAAGCCAACTACCGGGGATTGGGTATTTTTACTGACCAGCGATGATCTGGGAGCATATGAAACAGAAGCAATATATGATGATCCGTATATTTCCCATCGGGAAAATCTGGCGGTTGGAGCTTCAGCTACTGCAAGCTCAGATAATAGCGATCTTATAAGCTTTGCCCCGGATTGTGCAGTTGATGGAGATTATGCTACCTATTGGTGTGCAGACAGCGGAGACATGCCCCAATGGCTGGAAATCGATATGGGTGATCCGAAATCATTCCAGGAAATAAATATCCTGATGCACAGAGGAATGAGTACAAGAACGGAAAAGGTTTCTTATAATCTCAAAGGTTCTCTGGATGGAGAAAACTGGGAGGAGGTCTTTGCAGCAACCGATCAAAAACCGACGGTAGTTAAAAATATGGATCGTTTACGCATCACCAAGGAGGGTACCTACCGTTACCTCAGACTGGAATATACAGACATTACATCAAACTGGGCAGCCGTGTATGAAGTTGAGGTATTTGCAGACAAGTCACCGGAAGAGGAAACAGACGAACTGGAAAATCTGGCAAGTTTTAGCATTGCAGAGTCAGGTTCAGCATCCAGTGATTCCACGGCAGATAAGGCAGTGGATGGCAACTCATCAACCTGGTGGTGTGCTGACAGCGGGAATATGCCTCAATGGCTGAGCGTAGATTTAAAGGAAGAACAGACATTTAATAATATCAAAATGTATATGTATGGAGGCACGTCTTCTGTAGACTATACAATTCTTGGTTCCAATGATAAAGAAGACTGGCAGCCGCTTTATAAAGGAGTGGATGAGAAACCGGAACAGGCAGCAAACTCACAGTCTGTTGTTTTGGATATACCCGCAGCAGGTACCTATAGGTATCTGAAGGCAGAGTTTAACAAGGTAGAAGGAAACTGGGCAACGATTGTAGAATTAGAGGTTTATAACGATCCTGCATTTTCAAATGTCAATCATGCGGCGGATGCACAGGTAACAGCAAGTTCAGCTTCTGCCCCAGTGAGCGCACCGCCCAAATCGGCAGATGGGGACAATACTACCTATTGGTGTGCAGGCAGCGGTAATATGCCCCAGTGGATTGAGTATGATTTGGGTAAAAGCAGAAAAATTGTTTTTATCAATATGTATATGGTTGGAGGAACGTCTGTTGTCAGCTATCGGCTGGAAGGGTCAGAGGATGGAAACAACTGGAGTCTCATAACAGAAGAAACAGACAAAGAAACCATAAATAAAGGTGGTCTCTCCCTTGTGGAGATACTAACAGACTGTAATTACCAGTACCTTAAGCTGACATTCAATGATGTTCAGGGAAATTGGGCTACAATGTCTGAGTTTGAGGTATATAGTGAAGCAATTGCGCCTCCGGAAGATGATGAAGTTCCGCAGTATGAAGGAGTTGTGCAGACTTCGCTGGTAAAAAGTGTCGGCAGTGGCATTTACACGGAAGACGGCATTTATTCAAATACAGATTCTGGTTTATTTGATGGTGATCCCCATATGGAATGGGTACCATACGCTCCTATTGGTTCACAGACCATATTAATGGATCTGCTGCAGGAAAACGGGCTGCACGGCATCGTGGTTAAACTTGGAAATGGTGCGTATCTGCCGAAATACCGGATCGAAGGATCAAATAACAAAACAGACTGGACGATACTGGCAGATGCAACATTACGTGATCCTCAGGTCTTCCAAAAGGATGGCGGACAGGCTGTTTATGAAACACTTGCAGGTCAATACCGGTATGTGAAGCTGTTGTGGCTGAATGCACCAAACAATTCCACGAACAAACAGATTGCTGAAATTGAACTGTATGCTGATCTGGCAACTCCGGATCATCCACAGCCAACACAGACGGATGAAATGCAGACTCTGTATAGTGACTGGAAAACAAAGAATAACAGCAGACAAATATATACAAATGCCAGCTGGGAAGAATTACAGGTACAGCTTCAGGCAGCAGGCAGACTGCTGATGGACCCGTATGCCGCTTCCGCAGATGTGGATGGTGTCACGAATGCGCTAACGGCAGCTGTAAACGGATTAGAGGAAAAGAGTGACAAAATAGATCTGCAGGCATTAGTACGTACCGCAGAGGGAAAACAGGCAAAAGATTATACACCCGAAAGCTGGAAAGTATTCGCCCAGGCGCTTGAAAATGCCAGGAGTGTACTGGCTGTTTATGATGCCGGAAAGCAAACCGTTGACAAGGCATACGTCTCCTTATACCAGGCGGATCAGGCACTTGTACGTGTTACTGTCGAGCCAAATCCTCCGGCAGAACCGGTGAAAGTGGGCAGTATCAAGCTTAATAAGGTCAGTGACAGGCTGTTTGTCAAAGACAGAATGAAGCTGAGCGCTTCCGTAAGTCCGGCAGATGCCAAAGACCGCACAGTTACATGGTCCAGCAGCAATTCCTCAGTAGCAGCGGTAGATGCATCAGGAAATGTGACAGCAAAGAAAAAGGGAACAACTGTCATTACAGCCAGAGCAATGGATGGAAGCGGTAAAAGTGCAAGCTGCAATATAACGGTAGTAAAGGCGGCGGTAAAACTCAATGCAAAATCCATTCCGCTGCAATTGAAAAAATCAACGAAGGCGATTAAAGCGTCCGGTTTACAAAAAGGCGATAAAATTAAGAGCTGGACCAGCTCCAAAAAGTCAGTGGCAGCCGTAGATAAAAAAGGAAAGATTACAGCAAAGAAAACGGGAAAAGCAACCATCACGGTCACAACCCGTAAGGGTGCATCCGCAAAGCTTACCGTTAATGTGGTAAAGAGCAAAGTTACAACTAAGAGTATCAAGGCAGATGTATCAAAACTGACCTTGGCAAAAGGCAGATCCCGAAAACTGAACGTGACAAGAAATCCAGTTACGGCAACAGAAAAAATTACTTTTGAGACTTCTGACAGAAGAGTAGCAAATGTTAATAAGAGTGGCAAAATCACGGCTAAAAGGAAGGGAGAAGCGAGAATTACAGTAAAGACAGCCAATGGCAAGATCTATAAAGTGAAAGTGAACGTAAGATAAATCTATATTTACATCAGGCACCGGGCAGATTGAACCGGCAGCTGTCAGGCAGACATATTATTTTATGAAAAATGTATAAGTTGATGCGGCCACTTAGCTGGTCGCATTTCTTATGTACTTGAAGCCATGCCGCTTCCTGCTGTGATAAAATAACCCACCTTTTATTAAAAATGACCTATTTCGGCGAATGCCTGTTATTCGCTATAATATAAGCAGATCAACAAACAACAAAAAATATAAACAGGAGGTAGTCAGATGAAAAAGAAAATCACATCAATCATTTTAGCCGCAATTATGGTCACCAGCGTTGCAGCTTGTGGTAAAGAAGCAGTTACAAATAAGGCATTCATTGGGAAATTCATGGAAGAAAACCCGGATAACGGTGGTTGTATCCGAATAAAAAATGTTTGATAAGAAGGTGAAAATGTGAACAGTAAAAGAGAAAAGATATATGGAGTATTTGCAACAATACCGGCATTGATACTCTTTTTAATATTTACGTATATTCCATTGCTGATGACTTTGGGATATTCCGTGACAGACTGGAATGGATTCAGTAAGAATTTTAATTTTGTAGGGATTGATAATTTCGTTCAGGTATTCAAAGATACCGAAGTGCTTCAGACATTTGGCAATACAATGTATTTTACCGTATTGGTAGTAGTAATCGGCCTTGCCTTACAGCTGATGCTGGCAATATTTTTATTTGAAAAACTGAAGGGCAGGAATGTACTGAGAGCAATTATTTATGCCCCCTGTATTATCAGCCCGGTCATTGTATCCCTTACCTGGGTAAACTTTTTCCAGTACGCCGGAATCATTAATGAAGTGCTGTCTAAGCTTGGATTAGAGGGGCTGCGGGTGGATTGGCTGGGAGATGTCAGCATCGTGAAAAATGTATTGATATTCATCAATACCTGGCAGTGGGCAGGATACGGTATGATAATCTTCATGACGGGCTTAAGCAGTATTTCCAAGGATGTGTACGAAGCCGGCATGTTAGACGGTGCCTGTGGATTTAAAAAATTCAGGTATATCACACTGCCTCTGTTAATGCCATCAGTAACCGTTAACGTATTTATTTCCATCACAGGAGCGCTGAGACTGTTCGACCTGCCTTTTGTTATGACAGGAGGCGGACCGATTAATGCCAGCAAGACAATCAGTATGACAATTTATGATAATGCTTTTCTATATGAAAGATTTGGATATTCAAGTGCGATCGGCGTTATTTTCTTCCTGATTATAGCTACGGTTACGGTGATCCAATTGAAAATAACCAGAAGCAGGGAGGTGGAATATTAAGATGGTTCGAAAAAAAACAATATTAACGGTTTTAAAATATATTTTCATCTATATGATTGCATTATTGATTATTCTGCCGATCTTATACATGTTTTTATCCTCCTTCAAGAACCCGGGAGAGGTGAACAAAATGGTTTCCCTCCCCTCCGGATTCTACCTGGAGAATTACAAAGCGGTATTTCAAAATGATACGGCGGTGAGAAGTTTTGCCAATTCCGGTATTATATCGATCTTTACCATAGCCATTGATATTCTTCTATGCGCTTTGGCATCCTATGCGATGGCAAGGAGAAAAGAAAAATATTTTTCCTTTCTTTACTTATTATTCTTAAGCGCCATGATGATTCCGGTAGTAGCCAATCTGCCTTCCATTTACAGTATTATCCTGAAATTTGGCTTAAAAGATACCAAGACGGCATTAGTGCTGATTTATGCAGCCACCCAGATCCCCATGGGAATTCTTTTATTCACAGGATTCATTAAGGGGATTCCCAGAGAACTGGATGAAGCGGCAATTATTGACGGATGCGGATATTTACAGCGGTTTTTCAAAGTTCTGTTTCCACTTATGAAACCGGTTATGGTCACTTATGCGCTGACCACTTTGGTATATGTATGGAACGATTTCTTAATGCCTCTTATGGTCATATCATCCGAGAAGAAAAAACCAATTACCCTGGCTGTTTACTCTTTTGTAAATGAACATCAGACGAATTTCGGTGCAATCTACGCAATGCTGGTTGTTGCAGTAGTGCCGCCGATCCTTCTTTTCATCCTGCTACAGAAACAGTTTTATCAGGGAGGGGCAGCAGGAGCAGTCAAGGGCTAAGAGAGTCAGAGAAAGAACATCTGATGGAATGGGTGGACATACAGTAGGAATCTCCCGGGGCAATGCGTAAGGCGCTGCGGTCAGCCGTTTCCGAGAATTGGGTGTTGTCTGGTAAATCCAGGCATTCACGATACATTAGATTAGTTGAAACAATTAATATTTAATACAGAAAGGAATTACATATGAATAAACAATACGAAGTAGCAGCATATTATTTCCCAAATTATCACTATGATGACAGAGTGCAGGAATGGCACGGGGAAGGATGGAATGAATGGGAGCTGGTAAAAAATGCAAAGCCCAGATTTGAAGGACATGTGCAGCCCAAGATACCTCTCTGGGGATACGAAAACGAGGCAGATCCCAGAGTGATGGAGAAAAAGATTGAAGCGGCGGCAAGCCATGGATTAAGTGCATTCATATTTGACTGGTACTGGCATAAAGAAGGGCCATTCCTGGACAGATGCCTGGAAGAAGGATATCTGCAGGCAGAAAATAACAAAGATTTAAAATTTGCAATTATGTGGGCAAATCATGACTGGCTGGAAATACATCCGGCGACCAGATTTCAGCCTTATCCGGTGAGAATGAAAGGCGAAGTCTCTGAAGAAGTATTTATCCAGGCAACAGACCACATAATCGATACCTATTTTGTACATCCATCCTATTGGAAAGTAGACGGCAGGTTATATTTTTCGATCTATGAAATGATGAGCCTCGTAAAAGGTCTGGGAGGACTTGAGAACACAAAGAGGGTATTAGAAGAACTTCGGTCAAGAGTGAGGGAGAGAGGGCTTGGCGAACTGCACTTAAACGCTGTAGTATGGGGAATCGAAACCCTTCCTACGGAAAATACGCTGACCAATCCCAATGAAATCATCGAATATTTGGGAATAGACAGTGTCACCAGCTATGTATGGGTTCACCATATCGAATTCGAACATTTTCCGGACACTTCCTATAGAAAAATGAGGGAAATATGCAAAGATGAGCATGCCAGACTGCAAAATCAGTATCCCCTTCCCTATATTCCAAATGTGACCGTAGGCTGGGATTCCACACCGAGAACCGTGCAGACAGACCGGTTCGACAGTATCGGCTATCCATATTATCCGGTGTATATGGATAATACCCCTATGGAATTTGAAAAAGCGCTGTATGATGCGAAAGAATTCCTGGATAAATCAGAAAAAAGCTTCAATATTTGTACGATAAATGCATGGAATGAGTGGACGGAAGGAAGCTACCTGGAACCGGATACGGTAAATGGAATGGCTTATCTGGATGCCATTAAGAAGGTTTTTGGTGATAAATAAATGTATGTATCCCTCCTCATATCCGAGGGGGGTTATATATTTTCTATAAGTTTTTCAGGTAAGACTTCTCTACAAAGTTAATAATCTTATAAAGTCCCATGGCGATAATGCAAAGTATAACAATGCTCATAATAACCCAATCCAACTTAAAAACCTGACTGCCATATATAATCAGGTAGCCAAGTCCCTGCTTGGAACCTATAAATTCGCCGATTACCACACCAACCAGGGCAAGACCGATATTTACCTTCATGACACTGATAATGGTAGGAATGGTGCTTGGAAGAACGACACGCAGCAGGACGTCTTTTTTCGTGCCCTGCAGAGTGTAAATCAATTTTATTTTATCCGGAGATACTTCTTTAAATCCGGTATATAGATTTAATATTGTACCGAAGATCGCTACCGAAATTCCGGCTACAATAATTGTTTTCATATTTGCACCCAGCCATACGATTAAAAGTGGAGCCAGCGCTGATTTTGGAAGGCTGTTTAAAACGACCAGGTAGGGTTCTAATATTTCAGAAAGTTTTTTGCTGAGCCATAACAGTACGGCAGTTGCGATTCCCAGCAGAACTACTAAAGCGAAGCTGATCAGTGTTTCTGCTAGCGTAACGCCAACATGGAGGAAGATGGATTTATCCTGAACCATGGAAATAAAGGTATTTAATACCCGTGAGGGGCTGCTGAAAATAAAGCTGTCGATGATGCCAAGTCTTGCAGTGATTTCCCAAAGCGCAATAAACAGTACTAAAATAAGAATCCGCATGATTGTTACCATGCGTTTATGGTGAAGCCGCTGTTTTAAATATTCTTTTTGATTGACAGAAGCGTTATTCATTTACATTCAGCTCCTTCCAGATTTGATTGAAATAATCTTTGAATTCAGGAGCGTTTCGGGATTTCATTGGAGTACGGTCTTCGATACTCATATGAACCGGTATAATGCTTTTGATTTTTGCCGGCCGTTTGGTAAGAACGATAATGCGGTCTGCAACGCTGATTGCTTCCGACAGGTCGTGGGTAACCAGAATAGCGGTTTTGTGGGCTTTCTTTAGAATAGAAGAAATATCATCACATACGGATAGGCGTGTCTGATAATCAAGAGCAGAAAAAGGTTCATCTAAAAGCAGAAGTTCCGGCTGCAGTGCCAGTGTACGAATCAGTGCTGCACGCTGACGCATTCCGCCGGATAGTTCGGAAGGCTTTTTATCCTTAAATTTGTATAATCCATAATCTTTCAGCATCTGGTCAACCATTGCTTTACTTTCATCTGTAATTTTTTTCTGAATCTCCAGACCCAGGAGAACATTGCGGTAAATTGTACGCCATTCAAACAAATGGTCTTTTTGGAGCATATAGCCTATATTCGTATGAGCTTCTTTTACATCTTTCCCATTTAGGAGAATGGAACCGGATTCAGGCTTTAAGAGTCCGCTGATTAAGGAAAGCAGAGTAGATTTGCCGCAACCGCTGGGACCGACAATAGCGATGAATTCGCCGTCATTCACCTGAAAGGAGATATCAGATAAAGCATAAGTTTCTCCGCTTACACTATGATAGGAAAAGTTCACGTCTTTTAGTTCTAATAAGGTCTGCATTTCGTACCTCCTATATTGTTATATCATAGTGTATGAAAATGACGCCGAAATGTTCAAGAATTCAGAGTAAGAGAAGCTTCAATCAATTGTTTTGCACCATAAGAACCCAGGACAGGAACATCTTCTGGATGGGTACAGTCTGTAATGCCTTTATCAAAAAGCACATTGATATTCATGGGGAACTCATCATCACCCTCCCAGAGAATATAGGTAATGGCAATCAGGGGAAACAGCTGCAGGCGTACCGACGCATCCCCATAAGTGCAGATAGTACCGTGAAGTGCTTTCCCGGCCTGTATAAACCGGTCTGTATGCCCTTCAAATGCTTTCTTCAGGGGCGGAATTGTCTCGCGAATAAAAGCAGCCTCAAAGTGGCTGACACCGCGGATGGAATGAAAGGGAATTTCCTCTCCGGTAACTGCAGCAGTATCTTTGGCATAAATCAGATAGTGGATCAGCAGCAAACGGGTATGCACCGGAATTTCCAGATCCGGACAAGCCTGGTCAAAGATGCTTCCGTCCGAGATACTGACCATATAGCATTTATCCAGAACCGGCAGCAGCAGGTATTGTCCATCCCCGGAAAATGCAAGCCCGGTTCTAAGTGCAAGTTTCTTAAAATCCATGTGCAGGAAAATCTGACGGTCATGTTCAAAGACCAGTTCATAGTTGTCAGTATTTTTTTGTTTTATTTCCATAAATAGTTCTCCTTAATTAAATATTTAATGTAGGTAAAAAGGTAGTATTCTTGTATTTTAGTTTAGCATAAGAAGAGATACGTGTATAGACTTTTACATCCAAATCAGGATAAAGTTACGATAAGTTCTCCCCAAAACCTCCCCACATTTCTTGCCCTTTATCCCATTTAATGATATAATTGCCAAATCAATAAACCAGAAAATGATAATTGGTGTTCCTCATACTACCAAAACCATATTAGAGCCTGTTTAAAATATCACTAAACCAGAACGGGTATTTTGGAACAAGTAATATCCGGGATTTTAAACAGACTCTGGAAAGCAGAGTTGATTTATGAAATATAAAAAACAAATCTTTATTACACTATTCCTGGTAATCCTATGCTCCTTTTCCATAACCGCAGCAGCAGCCGGCAGGGGAGGGCGCAGAGCGGACAGAAGAGCCGCCAGTAAAAATGCGTGGACTGTTCAGCAGTACGGCAGTGACAGTGATGGAAGTCAGTCTATGTTCTATACCATAAGCAATCGTAAAGGAAAATTAATCGTCATAGACGGTGGATGGAAACAAAACGAATCCCGGGTACGCAGTGCCATTCAAAGGCTTGGTAACAATGTGGATCTTTGGATTATCACCCATCCCCATCCGGATCATGTGGGAGCTTTTAATGCAATCGTATCCAATCCTCAGGGGATTCGTATCCGGAAGGTTTTAGCCCCTAAGATTAATCCGGCAGTTTATCAGAAATATGCCCAGGAGTGGGATGAATACAGCATATTTGAAGAGTTTAACGGCATCATGTCCGGTGCCGGAAATCTTCAGTACATAAAAGGAGGGGATACGATAGATATCTCCGGACTCAGCCTCCAGTTCTTCAGTTCCTATGATGGCAGATTAGAGAAAACCAGCAAGGATATCTGCAATGATTCTTCCCTTGTATTTAAAGCTGCCTACAATGGAAAAAGTATGATTTTTACCGGGGATATTAATTCCAGGCGTGCAAATATGCTGGTGAAAAAGTACGGGAAGAAACTTAGGTCTAACTATTTACAGGCTCCCCATCATGGAAATAATAATAAGAGAGAACGGTTCTTCAAGGCGGTGAGGCCCCGGGTAACATTTATAGATGCGCCCTCCTGGCTCCGTAAATTCCCGGCTGTGAAACATAATATATCCGTTTTGAAAAAGCAGGGAAGCAGGATTATAACCTATGGTTCTTCAAGGAGAACGGTAAAGTTAAAATAGTTACCTGCGTCTTTATTGGGAATAGAAACTTTATGGACTACCAACATCAGAAAGTGATTAAGAGAAGCCGGAGATTATCAGAAATAGTCCGGAGATAAGGAGAGTTTATGAAAAATCTGCAGGAAATGTCAAATGAAGAGTTATGGGAAATATTCCCCATTGTACTGGAGGATTATAATCCTGAATGGAAGGACTGGTACCAGAAAGAACAGGAAATCATCATTAATGCTGCAGGGAAAAATAACGCAGCCAGAATTCATCATATAGGAAGTACTTCGGTCTACGGTTTGCGTGCCAAACCAACCGTTGATATCTTGTTGGAAATAAAAAAAGAATGCGATTTGAATTTACTCATTTCGAATCTGAAAGAGGCCGGATATATGTATTCACCCCAGCCCCATAAACCTGCACCCCATATGATGTTCCAAAAAGGCTATACGCCCTTGGGATTTGAAAGGGAAGTGTATCATTTGCACATACGCTACCAGGGAGATTGGGATGAAATCTATTTTCGGGATTATCTTCGGATTCATTCAGACGCTGCGGCAAAGTATGCAGATCTCAAGGATAGACTGAAAAAAGAATATGAACATGACAGGGATGGATATACCTTTGCAAAGTCAGAATTTGTAAAAAATATCACGGAATTTGCAAGAGAAGAGAAGAAACGAAATTACCAGAAAGAACTGGATCAGGAAATAGAGAAGATCAAGAGAGACGATAAAGTTCCAACTTTGCTGCTTCACAGCTGTTGTGCCCCTTGCAGCAGCTATGTTCTGGAATATCTTTCAAATTATTTTAAAATTACCGTATTCTACTATAATCCTAACATTTATCCACAGCAGGAGTATGAGAAAAGAGTGCTGGAACAACAGCATTTTATTCAGAGCCTTCCGGCGAAGTATCCGGTAGAATTCTGCGGGGGACGCTATGAGCAGGAGGAATTTTACAGCGGTATTCACGGGCTTGAAAAAATCAGAGAGGGCGGGGAGCGCTGTTATGCCTGTTATGAGTTGCGGCTTCGTGAAACAGCACGGATTGCAAAAGAACAGGGATATGATTATTTCACCACTACATTGTCCATCAGTCCTTTAAAAAATGCAGTGAAGCTAAACGAAATCGGAGAACGCCTGGCGGCTGAAATACAGGTTCCGTATCTGGTATCTGATTTTAAGAAGAAAAACGGATATAAAAGATCCATCACACTTTCCGGCCAGTACGGACTTTACCGGCAGGATTATTGCGGCTGTATTTTTTCTAAAAAAGAAAGAGATAATCAGTGAATATACAATCAAAAATATTGTATAAATATAGAATTTATGGTAGACTTATAGGCAAATCCGGCAGATTTATGCGGACATACAGATAAAAGAAAAAGAAATGAGGAAAATATTATGGCACAGTTATGGGGCGGACGCTTCACCAAAGAAACAGATCAGTTAGTGTATAACTTTAATGCATCAATTTCCTTTGACCGGAAATTTTACAAACAGGATATCGAAGGAAGCAAAGCACATGTGACAATGCTGGCAAAACAGGGAATTCTTACACCGGAAGAAAAGGAAGAAATCATCGGGGGCTTAAATGGTATCCTGGCAGATGTGGAAAACGGAACCCTGGAAATTACGGATCAGTATGAAGACATTCACAGTTTTGTTGAAGCAAACCTGATTGACCGTATTGGAGATGCAGGTAAGAAACTTCATACGGGGCGAAGCCGTAATGACCAGGTTGCCCTGGATATGAAACTCTATACCAGAGACGAGATTTTAGAGATGGATGCATTACTGAAGAACCTCTTAAATACGCTGCTTAAAATCATGGAAGAGAATACCAGGACTTATATGCCGGGATTTACTCATTTACAAAAAGCACAGCCCATTACCCTGGCTCATCATGTAGGTGCTTATTTTGAAATGTTCAAAAGAGACCGGTTAAGGTTATTTGATATATATAAGAGAATGAATTATTGCCCACTGGGTTCCGGTGCACTGGCTGGTACTACTTATCCGCTGGATCGTGATTACACGGCTGAACTGCTGGAATTTGACGGACCTACTTTAAATAGTATGGATTCAGTGGCTGACAGAGATTATGTAATTGAATTATTGTCTGCCATGTCTACAATCATGATGCATCTGAGCCGTTTTTCAGAGGAAATTATCATCTGGAATTCTAATGAATATCAGTTTGTGGAGCTGGATGACGCTTACAGTACCGGAAGCAGTATTATGCCCCAGAAGAAAAATCCGGATATTGCAGAACTTGTACGGGGAAAGACTGGCCGTGTTTACGGTGCGCTAATGTCGATTCTGACCACAATGAAAGGAATACCCCTTGCATATAATAAAGATATGCAGGAGGATAAAGAGCTTACCTTTGATGCAATCGATACCGTCAAGGGCTGTATTGCATTATTTACCGGTATGGCAGCTACCATGCGGTTCAATAAAGCAGTTATGGAAAATAGTGCGAAAAATGGGTTTACCAATGCTACGGATGCAGCAGACTATCTGGTAAATCATGGCGTACCTTTCCGTGATGCCCATGGGATCGTGGGACGTCTGGTACTCTACTGTATTGAAAAAAATATAGCGCTGGATGATATGAGCCTTTCGGAATACAAAGAGATCAGCCCTGTTTTTGAAGAGGATATCTATGAAGCAATCAGCATGAAGACCTGCGTGGAAAAGAGAATAACGATCGGTGCTCCTTCTGAAGAAGCAATGAAGAAAGTCATCGCCCTGGAAAAAGAATATTTGCTGAAAAATTAAAAAAGTACTTGCATTTTCGGGAAAAATGGTATACTATTGTTCAAAGGAAAGACAAATGTACGTGGTAGAAAAACACAACCTGCTGTAATGTCCATTTGGCCCTTGAATTTATGAAAAACTTTCTGCCGGAAAAATGCCGGAAGCACGTTTTTTGTAAGAATAATTTGTGTGAGGAGAATGTTAAAATGAGTCAGAAATTAAAAGTAGGCGTATTAGGCGCTACCGGTATGGTAGGACAGAGATTTATTTCATTATTGGAAAATCACCCATGGTTTGAAGTAGTAACCCTTGCGGCAAGCCCGAGAAGTGCTGGGAAAACATATGAAGAAGCAGTAGGCGGAAGATGGAAAATGACCACACCGATGCCGGAAGCAGTTAAGAATATCGTTGTAATGAACGTAAATGAAGTTGAAAAAGTGGCATCTGGCGTAGACTTTGTATTTTCGGCTGTAGATATGAGCAAAGATGAGATCAAAGCCATCGAAGAAGCTTATGCAAAGACAGAAACTCCGGTTGTATCCAACAACAGTGCACACAGATGGACACCGGATGTACCGATGGTAGTGCCGGAAATTAATCCGGAGCATTTTGAAGTAATTAAATTCCAGAAAGAACGTCTTGGTACAACCAGAGGATTTGTAGCAGTTAAACCAAACTGTTCTATCCAGAGTTATGCACCGGTACTTACCGCATGGAAAGAGTTTGAGCCATATGAAGTGGTAGCTACTACTTATCAGGCTATTTCAGGTGCCGGAAAGACTTTCAAAGACTGGCCGGAGATGGTAGAAAATATTATTCCGTATATTGGCGGAGAAGAAGAAAAAAGTGAGCAGGAACCATTAAGACTCTGGGGAAATATTGAAGACGGTGTAATCAAAAAAGCAGCTTCACCAGTGATTACCTGCCAGTGTATCCGTGTTCCGGTATTAAACGGACATACAGCAGCTGTATTTGTAAAATTCAAAAAACAGCCGACAAAAGAACAGTTAATTGAAAAATTAGTGAATTTCAAGGGCTTGCCTCAGGAACTGGAACTTCCGAGTGCACCAAAGCAGTTCATCCAGTATCTGGAAGAGGATAACCGCCCACAGGTAACAGCAGATGTAGATTTTGAGAACGGAATGGGTGTCTCAGTTGGAAGACTGAGGGAAGACACCGTATATGATTATAAATTCGTAGGATTGTCCCACAACACAGTGCGTGGAGCAGCAGGCGGTGCAGTACTTTGCGCTGAACTATTAAAAGCTCAGGGATATATACAGGCAAAATAAGCAGTATGAAACAGTAGAAAACAGCATTTAAAAGAGTATACTTCTAAATGCTGTTTTTTTGTGTCCTGATGGTTTTGGCAATAAGTAATCCTCCTGTTTCGAGAAAATTAACTTGTTTTTTGCCGCATTATATCTTACAATTAATAACAGAGTTTTGTCTGCGGACAAAGCGAAAGGGTTAAAGAGTGGGATATAAATGATTAGGATAAAGAATGTAACAAAAGAATTCGGGAAAACAAAAGGAGTATTTGATTTATCACTGGAAGTAGAAGATGAAGAAGTTTTTGCCCTGATGGGGCCGGCAGGTGCCGGCAAAACTACAGCTATCCGTCTTTTGATGGGATTTATGGCTCCTATGAAAGGGAAATGTGTGATAAATGGGAAAGATACCTGTAAATGGTCCGACAATATTCAGGGATTTATCGGCTATCTGCCGGGAAATGCGGGGCTTCCTAAGGAAATGACAGGCAACAAATTCATACGGCTGATGGGTGCCATGCGGGGAATGAAGAACCTGGAGCGGGCATTTGAACTTGTAGACCGGTTTGAACTGGACATGGAGGAGAAGATACGATTCATGTCAAAGGAAGACCGGAAAAAGGTTCAGATTATCAGTGCGTTTATGCATGATCCGAAAATGCTGATTCTGGACGAGCCGGCTGTGGGTCTGGAGCCGCTGATGCAGGAACGGTTTATTGAGCTGATGCTGGAGGAAAAGGAAAAAGGAAAGACAATTTTTATGACCTCCCAGGTATTTGACGAAGTAGACAGAGTTTGTGACCGTGTAGGGATGATCAGAGATGGAAACCTGGTAAATATCAGTGATATTGAAAGCCTGAGGGCAGACCAGCGGAAGAATTATATTATTAAATTTGCCGACCAGCAGGAAGTGTTTCGATTTATGAAAGAGCCATTTGAGGTAATTCAGATTAAGGAAAAACAGATCATTGTCAATGTAAAAGGTGAGATGATGTCTCTGATTCATACACTCAATGACTACAAAGTGACGAATCTGGAAATGACAGTCCAAAGCCTGGAAGAGATATTTCCACATTTTTACGGAGGTCAGCTGCATGCTTAGTTTTCCATTATTAAAACAGAATATAAAATCAAATTATGTAATTTTCCTTGCATTCCTTGCAATACTTTTGTCGGGAATGCTGGCAGCCCTAGGGCTTCATACCGAAGGGCATACATCAGCAGGATTTTTAGCATCCTATTTTAGTGAATTTACCTTTTTCATTGTTCCTTCCGTATACAGCATTATTATGGCGGGACGTTTGACAGCTCATTTAGTGGATCGGGGAACAATGGCATATTATCTGGCAACGCCCAACAGCAGATCGAGGCTTTTATGTACCCAGGCAGTCACATTGGTGTCATATCTGGCAGTTATGTTTATTTTTACTTCGGTTCTTGGGGTAGCGGGCGGTTTGTATCAATTCGTGGAAAATTGTGATATTACATCTTTTCTGTTGTTGAATCTGGGGGCATTCTGCCTTCATATCTTTGTCAGTGGAATTTGTTTTTTAATGTCCTGTACGTGTCGGTCAGCCGGGAGAGCATGGCTTTTTTCCGGTATTATCATAGCGTTTTTTTATATAGTTCATATCGTATCAGATATGGATGATCGTATGGAGGTTCTGAAATACGGTACCTTTTTTTCACTATTCCATACCGAATATATTCTGAGGATCAATGTCAATATCCTATGGATGCTTCCGGCCTTAATTGTTGGCGGCTGGGCTATGTATTTTATAGGAATAAAAATATTTGAAAAGAGAGATTTGCCCCTGTAATGGGGAATGAGGATTTATAGATGTCAAAAGCTTTATATATTGCAGAAAAACCCAGTGTAGCTCAGGAGTTTGCCAGGGCACTGAAGATAAAAACATCCAGGCATGATGGATATCTGGAGGCTGACACGGCGGTGGTGACCTGGTGTGTTGGCCATTTGGTGACTATGAGTTATCCGGAAGTATATGATGTAAAATTTAAAAGGTGGAGTCTGGACACTCTGCCATTTCTCCCGGATGAATTCCTGTACGAGGTCATTCCTTCTGTAACAAAACAATTTAAAATTGTAAGCGGTCTGTTAAACCGGGAAGATATCGATACCATTTATGTCTGTACTGACTCCGGGCGGGAAGGAGAATATATCTATCGTCTGGTAGAGCAGATGGCAAATGTAAAAGGGAAAGCCAGAAAAAGGGTCTGGATCGATTCCCAGACAGAAGAAGAAATACTGCGGGGTATTGAAACAGCAAAAGATTTATCTGCATATGATAATTTGTCAGAGGCAGCCTATCTGAGGGCAAAAGAAGACTATTTGATGGGAATTAATTTTTCCAGGCTGCTTTCCTTAAAATATGGGAATGCCATTTCAAATTATTTACATACAAAATATACGGTTGTATCGGTGGGCAGGGTAATGACCTGTGTACTTGGAATGATTGTAAGACGGGAACGGGAAATCAGGGAATTTGTGAAAACGCCGTTCTACCGTGTTCTTAATACCATAAATTATAATGGAAAAGTATTTGACGGCGAATTCCGTGCAGTAGAAGGCTCTAAATATTATCTGTCCCCTAAATTATATAAAGAAAATGGATTTAAAGAAAAAAAAGAGGCCCAGGTATTAATTGACGAACTTAGTGTGGAACAGCCATTAACCGCAGTGGCAGATGCCGTTGAGAAGAAAAAGGAAAATAAAAATCCACCGCTGTTATTCAACCTGGCGGAACTACAGAATGAATGTTCAAAACTATTTAAAATAAGTCCGGATGAAACGCTGCGTGTAGTTCAGGAATTATATGAAAAAAAGCTGGTAACTTATCCGAGAACGGATGCCAGAGTATTGTCAACGGCAGTTGCCAAAGAAATTCATAAAAATATCGGAGGACTGCGTAACATACCTATGGTGAAAGAGTTTGCCGAAGAGATTCTAGGCGGTAGCAGTTATAAAAATATCGCAAAGACAAGATATGTAAATGATAAGCAGATTACAGACCATTATGCAATCGTTCCAACAGGGCAGGGGATCAGTGCACTTCGCTCCCTGAATAGTAATGCGGTAAATGTTTACGAGACAATCGTCAGAAGATTTTTAAGTATTTTTTATCCCCCTGCAGTCTATCAGAAAATCAACCTGACTACAAAGATGCAGGGAGAAAAGTTCTTTTCCAGTTTTAAAGTACTGATTTCAGAGGGATATCTGAAAGTAATTGAGAATTCCTTCAGCAAGAAAAAGCCCGAGGAGAACTCAGGAGGGCAGGAGGATGACACGAAATGTGATACAGCCATGCTGGAAGCATTAAAGGATCTGAAAAAAGGCGCCCAGTTAAATGTAGATAAGCTGCAGATTAAAGAAGGAGAAACCTCACCGCCAAAACGATACAACTCCGGTTCCATCATTCTGGCAATGGAAAATGCAGGGCAGCTGATCGAAGATGAAGAACTCCGCTCCCAGATCAAGGGCAGTGGAATCGGAACCAGTGCTACCAGGGCAGAGATACTGAAAAAACTCATAGGGAATAAATATATAGCATTAAATAAAAAAACGCAGATACTGACGCCCTCATTACTGGGTGAGATGATATTTGATGTAGTAAATGCGTCAATCCGTTCACTGCTGAATCCGGAATTAACCGCCAGTTGGGAAAAGGGTCTGAATTATGTGGCGGATGGGGAGATCACACCGGATGAATATATGACAAAACTGGATAACTTCATACGATCCAGAACAGAAGGGGTATTAAAAACCAACTATCAATATGCACTGCGTCAGTATTTTGATGCGGCAGCACAATATTATAAGAAAGGAAGTCAAAAATAATGGAAACATGTAAGATTAAAAACCTTTATAACCTGGAGGAAACAATTGCAAAAGAATTATTTAAGGGAGCAGAATATCCATGGGAAGTTCTTCCTAAGATCAGCAGCTTTATCCTGGAACTGGGAAATTCCCTGAGTGAAGAAGAGTATGAGAAACGTGGAGAAAATGTCTGGATTGCAAAATCAGCAAAAGTTGCTCCTACAGCGTTCATTAACGGACCGGCAATCATCGGTAAAGATGCTGAAGTGCGCCACTGCGCATTTATCAGAGGCAATGCTATCGTTGGCGAAGGTGCCGTTGTAGGGAACTCTACCGAACTGAAAAATGTTGTATTATTCAACAAAGTTCAGGTGCCTCACTATAATTACGTGGGTGATTCCATCCTGGGTTACAAATCTCACATGGGCGCAGGTTCCATTACCTCAAATGTAAAATCAGATAAAACACTGGTTGTTGTAAAAGATGGAGAGCAAAAGATTTCCACCGGCCTGAAAAAATTCGGAGCAATGCTGGGTGATAATGTAGAGGTTGGATGCGGCTCTATCTTAAATCCTGGTACGGTAGTGGGAAGCAATACTAATATTTATCCCCTGTCTTCTGTGCGCGGGGTTGTGCATGGAGGAAGTATTTATAAGAAACGTGGGGAAGTTGCAGAGAAGTTTTAATGTATTTTAGCGGGATACTCAGAATGAGTCAGTAAAAATTGCCCGTTATGTGATGAACCTCGGATAAACCGGGGTTTTTCTTAATTTATTTTAAGAATTATCGTGTGGGAATATTAAGACATTCCAACGGATTCTTTGCTAAAATAATGATAGCCTAGACTTAATTGTCCAGGCTATTCGATTCTAAGCAGAAGGATGATGGGGATATGTCAGAGAATATTTTAGTTGTAGATGATGAAAAAGAAATAGCGGATCTGGTCGAGGTCTACTTAAAAAATGAAAATTTCAATGTTTACAAATTTTACTCAGCGAAAGAGGCACTTGAATGTATTGGATCAGGAGATATTGATCTGGCAATACTGGATGTGATGCTGCCTGATGGAGATGGTTTTGAAATTTGCAGAAAGATCAGGGAAAAGCATAACTATCCGGTAATCATGTTAACTGCAAAAGAAGATGAGATTGACAAAATTACGGGTCTGACTCTAGGGGCAGATGATTATATGACAAAACCCTTCCGGCCATTGGAACTGGTAGCCAGGGTAAAAGCCCAGCTGCGCAGGTTTACACGCTATAATCAGGGGAGCTATGAAAGTCAGGATAATGTGCTTATTGTTTCGGGTCTGGAGCTTAATAAGAGCACCAGGGAATGTATTTTGAATGAAAAACCAATATCACTGACCCCTACTGAATTTTCAATCCTCTGGATTCTATGCGAAAATAAGGGGAAGGTAGTCAGCGCAGATAAACTGTTCCAGGAGGTCTGGGGCGATAAATATTTTTCCAACAGTAACAATACAATAATGGTGCATATCAGGCATCTAAGGGAAAAGATGCAAGATTCCGCTGAAAATCCAAGATATATTAAAACGGTGTGGGGAGTTGGATATCGAATTGAAAAATGAGTTTGCAAGGCTGAAACGAAAGATTGTAAAGCAGGTTTTTATTGTTGCATTATTTGCAATCTTAATAGGTGCCTGCCTGCAGTATATGGTGATCGACGGCATCTTACAGGAACCTTTTGCGGAAGGCTTTGTTGCCTGGTGCCAGAATAAATTTGATCTGGATTATATGGAGGCTGTGAATGTCTATCAGAAAGTGTTTCGCAATATCAAAGATTATCTGATGATGGCTGGATTTATTATATTAATTCTGATTTTATTTTATATCGCACTGCTGAAGTTCACACGCTATTTTGATGAAATCCGCCAGGGCATGAAAAAACTGCTGCAGGAATCCGAAGAACCAATCCGGTTGTCACCCGAGCTGGATTTCATGGAAGCAGAAATGAATCAGGTCAAAGGAACTTTAAAAAAACGCGCGGCAGATGTATTTGAGGCAGAGCAGCGGAAAAACTCCCTTGTGGTATATTTGGCGCATGATATCAAAACGCCGCTTACTTCAGTAATTGGTTATATGAACCTGATGCTGGAATTACCGGATATGCCGCCGGAACAGCGCGCCAAGTATATGGAGATAACGCTGGAAAAGGCATACCGGCTGGAACAGCTGATTAATGAATTGTTTGATGTAACCCGCTTTAACATGCAGTCCATTGAACTGGAAAAAGAAGAGATCCATCTTGCCTATATGCTGATGCAGATGGCAGAGGAGTTTTATCCGGTCTTGATGGAACAGAATAAGCGTGCCCGGGTGGACGCAGATGAATCCCTGTTGATACAAGGGGATCCAAATAAACTGGCAAGGGTTTTTAATAATATCCTTAAAAATGCAATTGCCTACAGTTATGAAAATACAATTATTGAAATTAAAGCAGAAAAATTAGAAAACAATGTACTGATCACGTTTCGCAACCGGGGTGACCAGATCCCTTATGACATGCTCATGAAAATATTTGAACAGTTTTACCGTATGGATTCGGCTAGATCCAGCAATACGGGAGGAGCCGGACTGGGGCTTGCCATTGCAAAAGAAATTGTATTGGCACACGGAGGTAAAATTTATGGACAGAGCGATGAAATTTTTACCACTTTTTCGGTAGAACTGCCATTAATGGTAATATAGTACGGGAATATTAAAAATGAGAACATTTAAACGAAGTAACCGGAGTAACCGGGAAACAGCTTTGGTGAAATGTTCTTGTTTTTATGTAAGCGGTCAGATGGAGAAGTAAACCCTTAATTTTTTATTATGATACTATTTAGGATTCCTGAAGTACTGATAAAGATGCAAAGGAAGTATCAGGAAAATGTTAATGGAGTCCTAAGTCTGGTTTTACACACTTTTCTATGCTTGCTGTTACTATAAAAGCAAGAAGAAAACGGAGGTGTGTATTCATGAGAAGACGAAAGAGAAGAAGGCATTATGGTCTGCAGATCATTTGTATAGCAATACTTTTAATGGTAAGTGCATTTGGAATGAAAAAATTGGCAGACAGCTATTTGGGGGAGGAGGCAGACAGCAGTAAAACAGTGGATTCAGATGAGACGATGCAGTTAATAAGCAACCAAGAAGATAGCGGATTAGATATTGACGGAGACAGGCTTTATAGTGCCTCAGCGCTTCTGATTGACTTGCAGAGCAGGAAAATATTATTTGAAAAAGAAAGTGATAAGAAAATCTATCCTGCGTCCCTGACAAAGATTATGACAGCAATTGCGGCAATAGAAACCATAGGAGATCTGCAGCAGACAGTTACACTTCAGCCAGACAAATTTGATTCATTATATGAAGAAGGGGCATCTATGGCAGGATTTTCACCGGGGGAAGAAGTTTCTGCCATAGACCTGATCTACGGGGCACTGCTGCCCTCCGGTGCGGAATGCAGTATCGGACTGGCTGACTACGCTGCAGGGAGTGAATCATCTTTTATTGAAATCATGAATCAGAAAGCATCTGATTACGGGATGACAGGAACCCATTTCAGCAATACAACCGGACTCCATGACGTCAATCACTATACCACTGTGAAAGATATGGCTATTTTACTGGAACACGCATTGCAAAATGAAAATTTCCGCACGGTATTTACTTCTTTTATGCATTCTGTACCGGCAACGAATCTGCATCCGGAAGGAATTACCTTCTACAGCACATTGTCGCCATATGTGGATTCCGGAGAAATCAGCGGAGGAGAGATAGAGGGAGGAAAGACGGGTTTTACAGATGAGGCAGGTCTATGCCTTGCAAGTCTGGCTAAAGTAAATGGGAGAGAATATGTTCTTGTTACCGCGGGAGCCGAAGGCAGCCATGAGACAGATCCCTTTCATGTGGAAGATGCCCGCTTTGTCTATAATCAGCTGGGACAGATAAACTGAACAGAAAGCTTCCCAAACCGATAACATTTAATTTAAAATGCAAAAAAACAATTGACAATATGCGCAGATTAATATATGATATGAGAATATTCATTTCGTGATGCATATAGCTATCACAAATTCTTATTATCAATGGCACTTTCGCCGATTTTCACAATGCAGAAAAATAAAAGTAAATGGGGTGGCGCTTATGGTTTGAATTGTTTTGAAAATGGCTTAGATTGTTTCAAATAATGGTTGACATTTTGACCGAAATATAATAGTATGGGTATAGAAAACGAACATAAGTTTGCAAATTAAAGGAGATAAATGTTATGGGACAGCAGGAAGATAGATTAAAAGCCCTGGATGCGGCAATTGGTAAGATTGAGAAAGATTTTGGTAAAGGGGCTATTATGAAGCTGGGAGAGTCCGGCGTAAATATGAATGTAGAGACGATTCCAACCGGTTCTCTAAGCCTGGATATTGCTCTTGGCTTAGGCGGTATTCCCAAGGGAAGAATCGTAGAGGTATATGGACCTGAGTCCAGTGGTAAAACCACAGTTGCTTTACATATGGTTGCAGAAGTTCAGAAAATAGGCGGAATTGCAGGTTTTATTGATGCAGAACATGCGTTAGACCCTGCTTATGCTAAAAATATAGGTGTAGATATTGACAATTTATATATATCACAGCCGGATAATGGAGAACAGGCTTTGGAAATCACTGAGACCATGGTACGTTCCGGGGCAGTTGACATTATTATTGTGGATTCCGTAGCTGCATTAGTACCTAAGGCAGAAATTGATGGAGACATGGGAGACAGCCACGTAGGTCTGCAGGCTCGTCTGATGTCACAGGCACTGCGTAAATTGACTGCGGTAATCAGCAAATCAAATTGTATTGTAATCTTCATCAATCAGCTCCGTGAAAAAGTCGGTGTTATGTTTGGAAGTCCTGAGACAACTACCGGTGGACGAGCATTAAAGTTTTATTCTTCCATTCGTTTAGATGTAAGAAGAATTGAAGCATTAAAGCAAAGCGGCGAAGTAGTGGGAAATAGAACACGTATTAAAGTTGTAAAGAATAAGATTGCACCTCCTTTCAAGGAAGCAGAGTTTGATATCATGTTTGGACAAGGGATTTCAAAAGAAGGAGATGTTCTTGATTTAGCAGCAAATCTGGGAATTGTCAATAAGAGCGGTGCATGGTATGCATATAATGATGCCAAAATTGGACAGGGCCGTGAGAATGCCAAGACATATTTGAAGGAAAATCAGGAGATTCTTGCAGAGATTGAAGAAAAAGTAAGAGTGAATTACGGATTGACAGAAGGCTCTGAGCCGGAAGCTCCTGTGAAGGAAGAAGTTACTGAGGATTAAGGATGATTATTACGAATATAGAAGCGGTTACGAAAGCGAAAAGCCGTGTATATATCGATGAACAGCTTGCATTTGTGTTATACAAAGGCGAGCTGTATCGTTATAAGATAAAAAAAGATGAAGAAATCAGCGATGAAACCTATCGTGAAATTATAGATGAAGTGCTGACAAAAAGAGCGAAGATCAGGTGTATTTATTTGCTGAAATCCATGGACCGGACTGAATATCAGCTTCGAACAAAATTAAAGCAGGGCGGTTATCCGGAAGAAGCAATTAATAGGGCAATCGATTATGTAAAGAATCTTCATTATATTGATGACAACCGTTACGCACAATATTATATTGATGGAAGAACAGGAAGCAAGAGTAAACAGCAAATCGTTCAGGACTTGCTGCGAAGAGGGATATCCAAAGAACAGATCCAGAGTATTTATGAACAAAAGGAACCGGAAGACGAGACAGAACAGATCCGTAAATGGGTGGCTAAGAAGAGAGTGGATTTAGAAACGGCAGACCCCAAAGAGATCAACAGGCTTTATGGATTCTTAATGAGAAAAGGATTTCAGGCCAGTGATATCAGCAAAGTTATCCGTGGAAGAGAATATGATTAGGGACCGCCAGCCAGCGGTCTCCAATTGAGACTTTATAGTCATTTTAATGGAGTGCTTTTTATTGAAATTTTTCTTGATTTTTAAATAATTCGTGCTATACTAATAATATGCAGATATGGTTCATCGGTAGAACGTTGGCTTCCCAAGCCGAAGAGGGGGGTTCGACTCCCCTTATCTGCTTGTAAAAGTGCCTGATTTACAGGCGCTTTTTTTGTTTTGTGCCGCACTTTACCGGAAAAAATTGCTAAGAATTCTTGTCAAAATGTTTGTTTTTAAATCAAAAAAGGAAATTTGGTCAATGTTATAAGGTTTCTATGTTTTATGTTGACTTCTTTGTGAAAATAGTATAAAATTAGTATGTTGTATTTGTACAATGAAAATTTAATAAGGAGGTGCTCCTGTGCCGAGTGCAATGTGGTTTGTCATTGCTGTTGTAATCATTGTGATTATAACTATTATTACTTGGTTTGCTGCTATTTCATATAGAAAGAAAATTGTCGAAGAAAAGATCGGCAGTGCAGAAGACAAAGCAAGAAGAATAATAGATGATGCATTAAAAGTTGCGGAGACGAAGAAACGGGAAGCTTTACTTGAGGCCAAAGAAGAGTCATTAAAGACGAAAAATGAACTCGACAAAGAAACAAAAGAGCGAAGAGCAGAGTTACAGCGTTATGAGAAAAGAGTACTGTCAAAGGAAGAATCCATTGACAAGAAAGCGGATGCAATTGAACGCAGAGAATCAGGATTAACAGCAAAAGAAGAAGAGTTAAAGAAAAAGAGTGTTGAAATTGAAAAGATTAGTGAAAAGAGAGTACAGGAACTGGAGAGAATTTCAGGCCTAACCTCCGAACAAGCAAAAGATTATCTTTTAAAAACTGTTGAAGATGAAGTAAAAAGCGATACAGCCCGTATGATTAAAGAAATGGAATGTAGAGCAAAAGAAGAAGCGAACAAAAAAGCAAAAGAGTACATTGTCACAGCCATTCAAAAATGCGCTGCAGACCACGTAGCAGAGACAACAATCTCTGTGGTACAGCTTCCGAATGATGAAATGAAAGGAAGAATCATTGGTAGAGAAGGTAGAAATATTCGTACCTTAGAAACTTTGACCGGTGTAGATTTGATTATCGATGATACACCAGAAGCAGTAATTTTATCAGGCTTTGATCCAATTAGAAGAGAAGTTGCAAGAATAGCACTTGAAAAGTTAATTGTAGACGGAAGAATTCATCCGGCTAGAATTGAAGAAATGGTAGAAAAAGCACAAAAAGAAGTAGAAGCGATGATTCGCGAAGAAGGTGAATCGGCAACTCTGGAAGTTGGTGTACATGGCATCCATCCTGAGTTAGTACGTTTACTTGGAAGAATGAAATTTAGAACCAGCTATGGCCAGAATGCTTTGAAGCACTCCATAGAAGTGGCACAATTGTCAGGTCTATTAGCAGGAGAAATCGGCGTGGATGTCAGAATGGCAAAACGCGCAGGTTTATTGCATGACATTGGTAAATCCATTGACCATGAAATTGAAGGCTCACACATTCAGATTGGTGCAGACTTATGTAAGAAATATAAAGAGTCCGCTACAGTCATCAATGCAGTAGAATCACATCATGGCGATGTAGAACCAGAATCCTTAATTGCATGTATTGTACAAGCAGCAGATACTATTTCTGCAGCGCGTCCGGGTGCAAGAAGAGAGACTCTGGAAACATATACAAACAGATTAAAACAGTTAGAGGATATTACAAATACCTTCAAAGGGGTAGACAAGTCTTTTGCAATTCAGGCGGGTAGAGAGATTCGCGTAATGGTAGTTCCGGATGTAATCAGTGATAACGACATGGTGCTGTTGGCGAGAGATATTTCAAAGCAGATAGAAGCTGAACTGGAATATCCTGGACAGATTAAAGTCAGCGTTATACGTGAAAGTCGTGTAGTTGATTATGCGAAATAGGAATCCTGTGCAGCTGCAATAGCAGCTTAAAATACAGCGTATTCCAGATATAAAAGAAGTACGATTACTTATTAATCTATGTAGTTATTATATAAAGTGTGTCACGATAATTTTATTATCGATGATGCACTTTTTTATCTTTAAAGATAAAAATGGTCGTAAAGAATGTTATGTTATATGAAATGCTTTCTGAACAGAGGGAGGGATATACTTGGAAACTCGGACAAAAAAGTCATTGGCAATCCTAATAGGTGTTTTGCTGATTTACGCAATGTGTTTTTTAACATATACCTTACATGAAGAAAAGCAATTTAAACATCTTGAGAATGACCTGAAACGGGTTTACTTTACCGGTACTTATCAAAGTAATTCTGATCTGACACCGAAAGAATTCAGAGAAGGCACTGTTATAGATGCGAATCAGAGCAGTAAAGTTACATTGACAGGACGTTTTGACCAGGAGATTAAAGAAAGTCAAAGCCTGCTGTTTCGGATTCCTAATATCAAAGTGAAAATATTTAAAGATGAAAATCAAATCTATTCTTTTGGTGAACCGGGAACTTATCCTGGATTTTCTAAATCTCCTGGAAATACATGGGATATATTCAATTCTCCTGGTATCAAAACGAGTGATGAGATAAGAATTGTGCTTGAAAATATTTATCCAAACAATGTGAAGACTGTATATAACCTTTTCATAGAACAAATATTGTCCGGAGATTCCGGAGTTTTATTTCATGCGATTTTTCCCAGAGTAGGATTATCGGTGTTCCTGGGTGGGGGCATTTTCCTTTTAGGGTGTCTTTTGCTGATTATCTTAATTTTCCTCCGGGTTATGAAAACGCCTTTTTCCAGAAGACCTTTTTATTTTGCATTTTTAGCTATCATAAGCGGCTTGTGGTTTTTCTTCGACTTTAAAATTATATCGCTGATCATTCCTTACAATATTTTTAATAATATATTAAGTATGATTTGCCTGTCTATGGTCATGCCACTTTTTTGTATGTATATTCTGGAATTTTTGAGTGGTAAGACGAGAATTCCATTGATAATCAGTGTCTATATACAAATCGGTTTTGCGGTTTGTTATCTGATTTGTCAGGGATTGGGGATATATGATGGATATGATTTGCTTAGTCCACTGTTAGTAATAATGGGAATCAGCATTGTGATTGTTTTTGGATGCCTTGTATATGAAACCGTTTTTTATAAAAATTCAGAGGCTAAATTTTTGCTGCTGGTAAGCAGTGTATTACTATTATGTGGTTTTGATGTGGTAAATTACTTCACCAATTATACACCAACTTATTTTATGACAAAAATTTCGTATGGTTTGTTTATGCTGATTCAATTTTTTTATATGCTGCGCTGCATACAGATAAATATAAATGATATTAAAAATGCCAGAATACTGGAAGTGGAGCTTGCACAAAATCGTATTGCTATTGCTATTAGTCAGATCCAGCCCCATTTCCTTTATAATTCCTTAACGGCTATCAAACAACTGTGTGTGATTGATCCGGTCAGGGCAGAGCAGGCGGTGGGAGAGTTTGCCGGTTTTCTGCGGGAGAATCTGGATTCGCTGACCAGTTCCTCTCTCATTTCATTTCATAAGGAGCTGAATCACATTAAAAACTATCTGGCATTGGAACAGCTGCGGTTCGGCAGTCGGCTAAAGGTTCATTACAATATTCAAACATATGATTTTGAATTACCTTCTTTGACGATACAGCCGATAGTAGAAAATGCAGTTCGTTACGGTGTGACAAAAAAGGCAGAGGGTGGAACGATTACGATTTCAACAAAGAATGGGGAAGATACAATAATCATTACTGTGTCTGATGACGGGGCAGGATTCGATATGTATCATAGAAAAGAAGATGGACGTTCCCACATTGGAATTGAAAATGTGAAAAACAGGCTGCAGGCACAGTGTAAAGGTGATCTTACCATTAAAAGTGAATTGGGTAAGGGGACTGTGGTTACGATTCTGATCCATAAAAGATGATGTCATCAGTTGGAATTTTACGCATAAAATGAATATGGCGGGCATATAATAATACCATAAATAACCATAGGAGGTGTAAAATGGCAAGAGGACCCAGAAGAAAGTTGGATGAACAGATCAGAAATGTAGACGAGCAGGTAGCAAAGGCCAGTAGAAAACTGGACGAGTTGTTGGCATTAAAAGAGACATTGGAACAGCAAAAGCGAGAAGAAGAAGTTGGCAGACTATATAATCTTATGGTAGAAAACGGGAAAACCCTGGAAGAGATAGAACAGATTATCTTAGCTTCAACAGAATCTCAGGAAATTGCATAAAGTATAGCAAATAAAAAGACAGCTAAATCAGCTGTCTTTGTTTCTCTTATGTAGATCATCTTGTGTATTTAATCAATCATTAGTAAGTCATCTGGTGTATCTTAACCAATCATTAGTAAGTCATCTTGTGTATCTCAATCAATCATTAGCAAGTTATCTTATGTATCTTAATCAATCATTAGTAAGTTGTCTGGTGTATCTCAATCAATCATTAGTAAGTTATCTTGTGTATTTAATCAATCATTAGTAAGTTATCTGGTGTATTTAATCAATCATTAGTAAGTTATCTGGTGTATCTTAATCAATCATTAGTAAGTTATCTGGTGTATTTAATCAATCATTAGCAAAGTTATCTGGTGTATGTTAATCAATCATTAGCAAGTTATCTTATGTATCTTAATCAATCATTAGTAAGTTGTCTTATGTATCTTAATCAATCATTAGTAAGTTATCTTATGTATCTTAATCAATCATTAGTAAGTTGTCTGGTGTAATTCAATTAATCATTAGTAAGTTATCCGGTGTACCTCAATAAATCATCTGTAGGTTTTCCTATGTATTTCTCAATCTTTTGTAAGTTATCCTGTATAATTTATCAGATATTCTGATGTTATCTTCTGTACTTTTTTAAAATCTTTTGTACTTTACCGAATCTTTTCGTCTTTTGTGTTTTTATCATTTGTACTTTGCATATCTATTAAGATAAGCGGTCTTTTGTGTTTTATAAATTTATCATTCGTGACATGTATGCCTCGTATGTTTTGTACATCTTTATAATAAAACAAAAAGAGAAAAGAATCAAGAGGAAATTACGGGAATTTTGCAGAAAATTGAAATTTATAGTGGGGAAAAGGAGATATGTTTGCCGAATTTTGTTCTTCACAGGTTATTTTCCACGGCATATAATAAATGAAAGCAGAAAGTGAGGTTGTTTTAGATGGAAAATTCTAATTACGTTGCTGTATACGGAGTAATCCAGGATATACGGATGTTTGGAAATGAATGCTGTCAGCAGATCGTGTCGATTTTGACAGACAACGGGGTGGTTAATTTTATAATTTCGCCAAATACCTATGTGGTGAATGAAAAGAGACTGCGCAGGGGCATGAATGTGGCTGCTTTTTATGATGCGAACCTACCGGTTCCGTTAATTTACCCTCCACAGTATCAGGCTGTGATAATTACGGAGAAAAGACCCCAGGAAAATGTAATGGTAGATTATTTTAACAATCGCCTGGAAGCAGTGAACAATTCCTTAAAACTGAACGTTGGACGTGGAACAGATGTGGTGACTCCAAATGGACAGCGGTTTACATGTAATTTACGAAATCGTTTGCTTATTGTATTTTATGGCGCTACGACCAGGAGTATTCCGCCCCAGACAACACCGGATAAGATTATCGTAATGTGTTGATTTGGCTTTTCTTGTTATGATATGGACATTCCCGGCATAGAATAATAGTAAAGGGCCGGGAGTGTTTAAAGATGAAAAAAATAGATTGGATAGGGAAACATTTTTGGATATTTGCCGGAGTTTTCTTTCTGGGTTTTCTGGGGGGGATCCTCTGGACAAATTTTGCGGGGGATGTTTATATTAATCAGACAGGAATACTAAGCAATTATTTTATCAGACAGTATAAGTATATGGAGCTGGATTTGAACAGTTTCTTCTTCTTTGTGCTTGAAAGAAGGTTAAAGTGGATTCTTCTGCTATGGTTATTGGGGTATACTGTAGCCGGACTGCCATGTATATTTATTTTTCTGGTATGGCTAGGATATTCTGCAGGAGTAGTAATTACATTATCCGTATTGAAAATCGGCATGTTTGGGATTTTGTTTTTCATTGCGTCAATCCTGCCACACTGTTTGTTTTATATTCCTGCACTTTTAGTATTTTTGAAATCGGTTTATGAAAAAGCAATCAAAAGGTTTCAAAATAAGAACCATAATCGAAATGTAACCTTCGAATGGAACTATGTTCTGCTTTTAGTGGGAACATTAGGGGTTATGTTATTGGGCATATTCACGGAAAGTTATATCAATCCCTGGATCGTAAGACAGATTTTGAAGATTTATTGAAAATAAAAGGAAATATAATGGCGAATTTTTACCATATGTGGTACATAGCAATAGAGTCGAGGCGATATCTGGTATCTTCAGGTCTATTGCTGTAAATTTAGGTATTTTTGTGTAAAAAAACTATTTGATTTTATGCAGGAATATTATTATAATGTTAACATAATATTAGCTGCGGGGAGATCAAGGGACACGCGTAACCTTGATTTTTCTTATCTTTTTAGAATAATTCCGTTAGGAGCTGTTGACATGACACAAGATATACCACAATTTCTTACTTATTTAATACAAATTAAAAATGCATCGAACAGTACTGTAATGTCTTATCAAAGGGACTTAAAAAAGCTTTTTGCTTTTTTGGATGAAAAGGGAGTAAATGAACCGGAGCAGGTTACGTCTACCAATTTAAATTCTTACGTACTGCATTTGGAGAAGCAGGGACTATCCACTGCAACAGTGTCCAGGAATATTGCATCGATGAAAGCATTTTTTCATTACATGTTCGGATTACATAAGGTCGAAAAAGATCCTACGGATGTGATAAAGGCTCCCCATATAGACAAAAAAGCGCCGGAAGTACTTACCATGGAAGAGGTGGTTCTTCTTTTAGAACAGCCAGGCAGGGCAACGCCAAAAGAAATCAGGGACAAGGCTATGCTGGAACTGCTGTATGCAACCGGTATGCGAGTATCCGAATTGATATCTCTGCGGGTTCAGGACATTAATCTGAATATGGACTATGTGCTTTGCAAAGAAGGAGATAAGGAGCGTTTTATTCCTTTTGGAAAGGCAGCTGAGACTGCACTTAAAAAATATTTGTCCGAAAGCAGGGCTGTATTATTAAAAGACAGTGAAAATGAATGTTTATTTGTGAATTGCTCCGGAAAACCCATGAGCAGACAGGGATTTTGGAAATTGATTAAGCAGTATACCACCAAAGCGAACATTACAAAGGACATTACTCCTCATACACTGCGCCATTCATTCGCACTTCATCTGGTACAAAATGGTGCAGATTTAAGGGCGGTACAGGAAATGCTTGGACACTCGGATATTTCTACAACACAGATGTATGTGAATATGAATGCAAACAGGGTGAAAGAGGTATATGCCAAAGCGCATCCGAGAGGATAAACAAAAATGATGTCACTATTTAAGATATAAACAAAAATGAAATTACTATTTAAGATAAAAAAATCCGGATACTCAGAAAAATATCTCTGTGTATCCGGATTTATTATGTCAGAATTATTTCTTTTAACACATATCATGAATCTGGTAAATCAGATCTTCTGATTCCGGCCAGCCAAGACAAGGATCAGTGATAGATTTTCCATAAACATGATTAGCCGTACCGATCTTCTGGCATCCCGGTTCTATATAACTTTCTACCATTACACCCTTGATCATTTCGTTGATACGTGGATTTACACTGCGGCTGTGCAATACTTCTTTTACAATACGCACCTGCTCTGCATATTGTTTCCCTGAATTGGAATGGTTTGCATCAATGATTGCTGCCGGATTTTTTAAATCCCTTGCGTCATACATTTCTAACAGAAGATTCAAATCCTCATAGTGATAATTTGGCAGGTTGTTGCCATGCTTATTTACGGCACCGCGAAGAATGACGTGAGCCAGGTCATTGCCGGTAGTTTTTACTTCCCAGCCGCGATAGCTGAAGCTGTGTGAACACTGGGCAGCAACTACAGAATTTAGCATTACGGAAAAATCGCCGCTGGTAGGGTTTTTCATACCTGCAGGCACATCCATGCCGCTTACTGTCAGACGATGCTGCTGATCCTCTACGGAACGTGCGCCAATAGCAACGTAGGAGAGTAAATCGGAGAGATACCGGTAGTTTTCCGGATACAGCATTTCATCAGCGGCTGTCAGTCCGGTTTCTTCAATAGCGCGGATATGTAATTTACGAATAGCGATTAGTCCTGCTAATAAATCCGGTTTTTTTTCAGGATCCGGCTGATGTACCATTCCTTTATAGCCTTCTCCCGTTGTTCTTGGCTTATTTGTATAGATACGGGGTATTAAAATAATCTTGTCGGATACTTTCTCCTGAACTTTTGCCAGGCGGTTAATATAGTCGCAGACAGCATCTTCATTATCAGCAGAACAGGGTCCGATGATTACGAGAAATTTGTCGGATGCACCTGTAAATACGTCTCGGATCATGGCGTCTCTTTTCTGTTTCACATTGGCAACATAATCAGATACTGGATATTCTGTACGGATTTCTTCCGGTGTCGGAAGTTTTTTGATAAAATCAAAGCTCATAATTTCCTCCTCTTTCCCAGGCTCCAAAACAGTCTGGATATGTAAAATTGGGCGGATTTGAATGCTCCGCCGGCCCAGAACGGTCTAAAACAGTTCCATTATAATACATCTATAATAAAAATTCTAGATATTTCTTGTAAAATCAGGTTTAACTTTATTTTCGCATGTGATATGATGGTAAGCGTAAGAAAATAGGAATACATGGCAAGGGAGTGAGGAAGATGGCAGAAAAGAAAAAACCCTATTTTCCAATGTTTGTGGATTTGTCCGAAAAAAAGGTGGTAGTTGTAGGTGCAGGTACCATAGCCAAAAGGAGAATCCGTTCCCTTATTGAATTCACAAACCATTTGGTAGTAATCGCACCGGAAGTAAATCCGGAACTGCAGGAGCTGGAAAGCAGCGGCGTGATTGGAATCCTCAGGAAAAATTATGAGCGTGAAGATATTTATGGGGCAGATATTGTGATCGCTGCCACAAATGATCACAAAACAAATGATGATATCTACAGTGTCTGTAAATGCATGGGGATTACAGTAAATGTATGCAGCGACAAAAATAAGTGCGATTTTTACTTTCCGGGTATAGCCAGGAAAGAGCAGATTGTAGTAGGAGTTACAGCAACAGGAACAGACCACAGGAAAGCAAAAGATGTGGTGGAAAAAGTGAGGCAGATCTTATAGCTGGAGAGGAGCAAGATGGAACAGGGACTAGTTGTGTTAGCCGTGGTAATACTCGTGCTGGTATGCTTTGGCGCATATTGCGTGTTTGATAATAACAGACGGAAGAAGAGCATATTGCGAAAGGCACGTCTGGCATGGGGGCAAAGGCCGGAAAGGGAATATGAATATGCGGAATTTGAGGCTATCAGCCATTATTTTGAGTTAAACGGAAAAAAAGGATATGCAATTGATGATATTACCTGGAATGATTTGGACATGGATACAATTTTCATGCTTTTAAATAATACAGGTTCCAGTATTGGAGAAAGCTGTCTGTATGATGTGCTGCGCAGACCATCATTTTCGAAAGAGGAGTTAGAAGAGCGGAACCGTTTAGTTGAGTATTTTATGACTCATAAGGAGGAACGGGAAAAGCTGCAGGTGAGTTTTGGGGAAATGGGAAAATCAGGACGCCGTTCCATGTTTGATTATGTCTATAATCTGGCAGATCTGGAACCCCAGACCAATGCGAAGCATTACATTACGATTCTGATAACAATAGCTATGGCAGCGTTGATTTTTGTCAACCCGCCGTCGGGTGTCGTGGGAATGATCTGCGTACTTGCTTATAGCTGGACATCCTATTTTACAGAGGCAAGGAAGGTATCTCCCTATACGCTTTCCTGTAAAGTAATGGTGCAGCTGATAAAAATGGCCGATCACATAACAAGCACTGACAGTGTGGAAGTGAAAAAATATGTGGAGCAGGCGATTGAGGCAAGGAAGAAGTTCAATAAGTTTAAACGTAATACATTCTTTTTACTGGCGGGAAGTGCCAGCAGTGACCGTGGCGGCGGTGTAGGGAATATTATAGTGGATTATGTAAATTACACATTTCATATCGATATGATTCAGTTTCGTACCGTAATTAAAGAACTAAAAGATAACCTGGAAAGCTTTAAAGTCATGGTGGACAATATGGGAATGCTGGAAGTTGCAATTGCCATCGCATCTTTTCGAACCATGATGGAGGATTATGCCATTCCCGAACTTTCAGATTCCAAAGATGCATTTCTGGAAGCACATGACCTTTATCACCCAATGATTGATAACCCTGTGAAAAATTCCATTACTGCGAATAAAGGTGTACTATTGACCGGATCCAATGCTTCGGGTAAATCTACATTTTTGAAAACTGTAGCCATTAATGGAATTCTGGCACAGACCATTTATACTTGTATGGCAACAACTTTTAAATCGAATTTTTACGAAGTGTATTCTTCCATGGCATTAAGAGATGACCTGATGAGCCAGGAGAGCTATTACATTGTAGAGATTAAATCCTTAAAACGTATTCTGGATAAGATGGAAGAGGGAAAACCGATTATGTGCTTTGTGGATGAGGTACTCAGGGGAACGAATACTGTAGAACGTATTGCGGCTTCTTCCCAGATACTGAAAAGTATGGCACAAAGTTATATTTTAAGCTTTGCGGCAACCCACGATATCGAGCTGACACATATTCTGGAACAGGATTATGACAATTACCATTTCCAGGAAGAAGTCTATAAAAATGATATTTTATTTGATTATAAGCTGTATTCAGGAAGGGCAACATCCAGAAATGCGATCAAGCTGCTGAGCATTATCGGATATGAAAAAGAGATTATTAATAATGCCGAAAATACAGCGAAGAGGTTTATTGAGACCGGAGAATGGTCTCTGTAATTGAAAAGATTCAAAGGATTTAAAGGAGGAGTAAAATGCTGGTAAAAATTTATACCGACGGTGCGGCAAGAGGAAATCCCGACGGACCAGGGGGCTATGGAACGATTCTGATCTGTGTGGATGCTCAGGGGCAGGAACATAAAAGGGAATACAGCCAGGGATATGTGAAGACTACCAATAACCGTATGGAGCTGATGGCTGCAATTGTGGGGCTGGAAGCCCTGAACCGTCCCTGCCAGGTAGAGCTGTATTCTGACTCTAAAT
This sequence comes from Robinsoniella sp. KNHs210, assembly GCF_000686105.1. Classification (NCBI taxonomy): domain Bacteria; kingdom Bacillati; phylum Bacillota; class Clostridia; order Lachnospirales; family Lachnospiraceae; genus Robinsoniella; species Robinsoniella sp. KNHs210. The sequence continues at coordinate 2,330,425 of NZ_JMLZ01000002.1, read as the reverse complement.
ATGTGGTAGATGCATTTAACCAAAAATGGATTGACGGCTGGCTTAAGAAGAACTGGAAACGGGGAAAAAATGAACCGGTTAAGAATATAGATCTGTGGAAAAGGCTTCTTGCTGCAAAAGAGCCGCATGAAGTGAAATTCATCTGGGTGAAGGGGCATGATGGCCATGCACAAAACGAGAGATGTGATGAATTAGCTACTACAGCAGCAGATGGCAGAAATCTGATCGTAGACGAAGGATTAATGCAGTAAAAGTTACCTGGGTTAAGGAGAAAGATATATGTGTGTTATGAAAAAGTTATTTAAGGGAGGGATCTTTCTATTTGCACTTGTATTACTATTTGTTCCGGTATCGGTGCAGGCGGCGAAAAAAGGGATGGAGATCCAAAGCTGTATGATTAATACGGCGAACAGGAATCAGGTGGTGATTCGTGCGAAAGGCTCTGTGTCTGCATCGGGTACGGATGGAAAGTATTACTTGTTTGCATTAAGGCCTTATGCCTCCAGAATAAAGGGAAGCACCAAGCCATTGGCATCCTGTAGGCGTAGTAAATCCATTGGGCTTAAGGCTGCATTGAATAAGGATAAGCCCGACAGTGTACTTTACAATAAGTTTGTCATTGCAGTGAAGAGAAAGTCCGGAGGATATGAGATTGTCAGCGATCCGTCTTATATTACCAATCCGGATGCGGCAGCAAAATACCGCTATGCTTTTCCAAAAGCAACATCTAAAAAAGGGCTGCAGGTTAGTCCGCAAATGCTGGCAGATGCAGAAGATCTGGGGATTAAGCACGCAGCAGTTAACATTCTGATGGATGAATTTATGGTAGATGAATGGCAGAAAAATGACAGTAATGCATATCGTTATAATTTTGAAGGAAAGACTTACTGGTTTTCCAAGTCAGGCTGCAGTGGTGTGGATTCACAGGTGAGAAGCCTGACACAAAGCAATGTGGTTGTCTCGGGAATCCTGCTTCTGCGTGGTGAGCCACAGGCATCTGTGCTGGTTCCTCCGGGTGCCCAGGGTGGAGCAGAAGCTTATTATGGGCTGAATACCATGAATGAAGAAGGGGTTAAGAATCTGTCGGCGCTGGTTTCATTCCTGGGAGAGCGTTATATGGGCTCGTCCAAAGCAAATGGCAGGATATCTAACTGGATAGTAGGCAATGAAGTAGATTATTATATCCGGTACAATTATATGGGCGGAATGTCAAGGTCCAAATATACGAAAAGCTATGCCAGAAGTTTCCGGGTGATATCAACAGCTCTGAGAAGTATCTACAGCAATGCACGGGTATATATTCCTTTGACAAACTGCTGGAACCAATTACAGCCAAACGGAGGATCCTATACAGCAAAAAGTACCCTGGACGGCTTTGTAAGTGCTTTGAAAAAAGAGGGGAATATACCATGGAATGTGGCATATCATGCTTACCCGCAGCCACTGACTGACCCTGTTTTCTGGGATGATATCGGCTGGGGCAGCAGCAGCTCCCAATATATTACCATGAATAATATCAAAGTATTGACTGATTATGTAAAAAAGAAGAATAAAAATTGCAGAGTAATTTTGTCAGAACAGGGATTTTCCTCTTATACAGGCGGTCGTGGAAAAGATGAAAAATTGCAGGCGGCAGCCTATGCCTATGCTTATTACATCACGGAGTTCAACAGCCAGATTGATTCCCTGATTATTACCAGGCATGTTGATCATGTGGAAGAAGAAAATCAGGGGATTTTTGCCGGAATCTGGAGTAATCGCCCGGGTCAGACTGAAAACGCATATAAGCAAAAAAGAATCTGGGATGTATTTAAATACATTGATACAACGGCATCAGAAACTATTAGTAAATTTGCATTAAAAGAAATCGGTATTTCAAGCTGGAGCAGCAAGATTTCAGGGTTTAACTGGAGCAGATTTAAAAAGATGACCACCTATAATAACGGAAACCTTTATCTGGTTAAGAAGAGTAAGGGGCAGAAGAACCTTGCTAATCTCTGGAATTATACATATAACGGAGGTACGGATTCCTCCGGAAATGAAACTACACTTAATGTGGACAGTAATGCAAATAATAATTTATACCGCGGTGTGGGACAAAAATTTAAAAAGCCGCTGAGCTTTAAGTCGAGAAGCCGTTTTATCTTCGATATCATGGTCAGTGGAACCAGGGCAAAGGAAGCAGATGTAAGGGTCCGCTTTTTCAACGGAAAGCATATATTTGAAGCTGCCTCATCCATTTTAACCGGCAGAAAGCAACAGTTCTCAGCAGACTTATCAAAGTGGAAATACAGACAGAAGGTATCGAAGATTCAAGTCTGGGTGAAACCGGCAAGAGGAGTTTCCTGGAAGACGAATGGTAAAATTACAATTGCAAATCTGAAACAGGCATCCAGGATCAGCTCTGTTTATATATCCGGATTTAAATCCAGCCTTCAAGTTGGTAAAAAGATGCAGTTGAAAGTAAAAGGAGTTTCTCAAAAAGTAACATGGGTAAGCAGTAAGCCATCTATTGCCACAATTAATAAAAAAGGCTTGGTAAAAGCAAAGAAAAAGGGCATGGTGACCATCAAAGCGATGATCGGGCAAGATATGATTACCAGGTCATTGCAGGTAAAATAAAAATACCCGTTGACAAAACCGAAAACGGCTCTTATAATGAATGCATTAGATAAGGCGATGATAAGAATAAGTAGCAATAAGAGGTATCATACAGAAAGCAGCCGGTTGATGAGAGGCGCATGAGAGACTTGTTGTGAATACCTCTTTGAGCTGCGTACCGAACTTTTAATATATATTGAAAAAGTAGGCTGCGACGGATTGTGCACACGTTATAGTGACAAAGTATAGAATTTCTGTACTTAGAGAGGCAGACAGTGCGAGCTGGCTGTGAAAAAAGGTGGTAACACGTGAGTTTTTACTCTCGTCCTTTTCAATTTAAAGGGCGGGAGTTTTTTTGTGGGTAAAAACAGATGCTCGTCCTACTTGAAATACACAAACCCATATGTTATATTAAAAACAGTGAATTAGGAGGAATGATGATGGCAGCAAATGTATTCGATATTTTAAAAGAAAGAGGATTTATCGAACAAACAACACACGAGGAAGAAATACGCGAATTATTAGGTAAGGAGTCCGTAACATTTTATATTGGTTTTGATGCGACGGCAGACAGCCTTACCGCAGGACATTTCCTCACCGTTATGGCTATGATGCATATGCAGCAGGCCGGACACAGGCCAATTGCTCTTTTAGGCGGCGGTACCACTATGATCGGAGACCCATCCGGAAAATCTGACATGCGTTCCATGATGACAATGGAAACAATTCAACACAATGCTAAGAGATTCCAAGAGCAGTTATCCAGATTTATTGATTTTGACAATGATAAAGCAATCATTGCCAATAATGCAGACTGGCTTTTGGATTTAAATTATGTAGAATTCTTAAGAGAGGTCGGCGTTCATTTTTCTGTAAATAAAATGCTCACTGCGGACTGCTACAAGCAGAGAATGGAGAAAGGACTTACTTTCTTTGAATTTAACTACATGTTAATGCAGTCCTACGATTTCTGGAAATTAAACAAAATGTATGATTGTAAAATGGAATTAGGCGGCAATGATCAGTGGTCCAACATTATCGGAGGTGTGGAACTGATCCGTAGAAAAGAACAGAAGCCGGCATTTGGACTTACCTTCAAACTTCTGACAACCAGTGAGGGGATTAAAATGGGTAAAACCATGAAGGGAGCCGTATGGCTTGATCCGGAAAAGACTTCTCCTTACGAATTCTACCAGTACTGGAGAAACATTGAGGATGTAAAAGTAGAAGAATGTCTTGGACTGTTAACCTTCCTTCCGATGGATGAAGTCCGCAGGCTGGGAGCGCTGGAAGGTGCAGAAATCAACCATGCGAAAGATGTCCTGGCATTTGAAATAACCAAGATTGTCCACGGGGAAGAAGAAGCGAAAAAAGCACAGGATGCAGCACGTGCATTATTTGCAGACGGAGGCAAATCAAAGGACATGCCCACCACGGTTTACAGCAAAGCAGAACTGGATGAAGGAAAAGACCTGATTACACTTCTGGTTGAGACCAAACTGGCAGCATCACGTTCCGAAGGACGAAGAATTATACTCCAGGGCGGTGTCAGCGTAAATGATGTAAAAGTAACGGAAATTGACCGTAAGTTTACTTCTGCTGACTTGGATGCAGACGGTGTTTTAATGATTAAAAAAGGGAAAAAGGGGTATCATCAAATTAAGGTGGACTAATATCACATCAGCCGGCAGGCAGCGTTAAACGTTGCTGCCGGCCAGAGCGTGTTTGAATAATCATTGTACCAGTCTGCACGCTCTTAACCACAATTTATGGAGGTAGCTAAATGGAATTTTGGGTAGTGTTTATACAAACAGTAGTGAAGATGATTCTGGTAGCAGCAGTGGCATTCGGGGGAATAAGATTTGGCAAGTTTCTGCGTGACCGCAAGGATGCAAAAGTTGCTGCAGAGCAGGTGAGTACGTCTATGCAGAAATAAAGTGTGTTCCGATACAGGTAAGACACGATCCAGCGGTCTAAATATAAACAACGAAGGATAATCAGGAGGATAGATTTGTGAAGAAATACGGTGTAAATGAACTGCGTAAAATGTTCTTGGAATATTTTGAAAGTAAGGGACATTTAGCAATGAAGAGCTTTTCTCTGGTTCCGCATAATGATAAAAGCTTATTATTGATCAATTCGGGAATGGCTCCATTAAAGCCATATTTTACAGGTGCGGAGATTCCGCCGAGAAAGAGAGTAACTACCTGTCAGAAATGTATCCGTACAGGCGATATTGAAAATGTAGGCAAAACAGCAAGGCATGGTACATTTTTTGAAATGCTTGGTAATTTCTCTTTTGGGGATTATTTTAAAAGTGAAGCTATTGCATGGTCTTGGGAGTTTTTGACAAAAGTAGTCGGTCTGGATGAGAACAGATTGTATCCGTCAATTTATCAGGATGACGAAGAAGCATTTGAGATCTGGAATAAAGAAATCGGTATTGCACCCGAACGTATTTTCCGCTTTGGTAAGGCTGATAACTATTGGGAGCACGGTGCCGGACCTTGTGGTCCATGTTCCGAGATTTATTATGACCGCGGTGAAGAGTACGGCTGCGGAAGCCCTGATTGTACCGTTGGATGTGAATGCGACCGCTATATGGAAGTATGGAACAACGTATTCACTCAATTTGAAAGCGATGGAGAAGGCAACTATGCAGAACTGCAGCAGAAGAATATCGATACCGGTATGGGATTGGAAAGACTGGCTGTTGTAGTTCAGGGAGTAGATTCTATTTTTGATGTAGACACCATAGCAACTCTGCGTAACAAAGTCTGTGAACTTGCAAATGTTAAATACAAAGAAAATGATGAATCAGATGTATCGATCCGTTTGATTACAGATCATATCCGTTCTGCAACATTCATGATTTCCGACGGAATTATGCCGACAAATGAAGGCAGAGGATATGTTCTTCGCCGTCTGATCCGCCGTGGGGCCCGTCATGGACGTTTACTTGGAATCAAAGGTAAATTCCTGGCTGATTTAAGTGCTACAGTTATTGCAGAATCCAAAGACGGATATCCGGAACTGGATGAAAAGAAAGACTTTATCTTCAAAGTATTGACACAGGAAGAAGATAAATTTAATAAAACAATTGATCAGGGTCTCACGATTCTTGCAGGAATGCAGGAAGATATGGAAAAAGCAGGAGAGAAGACATTGTCTGGTGTAAATGCATTTACCCTGTATGACACATATGGCTTCCCGCTGGATCTGACAAAAGAGATTCTGGAAGAAAAGGGCTATACCATCGATGAAGAGGGATTTAAAGCAGAGATGGAAGAACAGAGGAAAAAAGCCCGCGCTGCCCGTGAAGTAACAAACTATATGGGGGCGGATGCTACGGTTTATGATGAAATTGATCCATCTGTGACTACGGAATTTGTAGGATATGACAGCTTGAGCGTGTCTTCTAAGATTACAGTTCTCACAACAGATAAAGAAATTGTGGAAGCAATTGCGGATGGGGAAGTAGGAACGATTTTCGTAGAGCAGACTCCTTTCTATGCTACCATGGGTGGTCAGGAAGGCGATAAAGGTATTATTAAGACTGCTGATGCAGAATTTGCAGTGGAAGATACTATTAAGCTGCTGGGAGGCAAAGTAGGTCATGTAGGTAAAGTAATAAAAGGTATGTTCAAAGTAAATGATACCGTTACGCTGGAAGTGAGTGCAAAGAACAGAACAAATACCTGCAAAAACCACAGTGCCACCCACTTACTGCAAAAAGCATTAAAGACAGTATTAGGTGCTCATGTTGAACAGAAAGGTTCTCTTGTAACTCCGGACCGTCTTCGTTTTGATTTTGCGCATTTTGCCGCTATGACAGAAGAAGAGATTGCAAAGACAGAAGCTCTTGTAAATGAAGAAATTCAGGCAGCGCTTCCGGTGGTGACACAAGTAATGAATGTGGAAGAAGCCAAAAAGAGCGGTGCGATGGCACTGTTTGGTGAAAAATATGCCGATGATGTGCGCGTGGTTTCCATGGGTGATTTCTCAAAAGAATTATGTGGTGGTACCCATGTTGCAAATACCGGTGTTATTACAACGTTCAAGATTGTTTCGGAAGCAGGGATTGCAGCAGGTGTCCGCCGTATCGAGGCACTGACTGGCGATGGTGTATTTGCATATTATAAAGAGATGGAAGAAGAGCTGCTGGAAGCTGCCAAACTGGTAAAAGCAACTCCCGCAACTTTGTTAGACAAACTGAACCACATGACAGCGGAAGCAAAAGCGATGCAGAGTGAAATTGATTCTCTGAAGAGCAAGCTGGCAAAAGATGCACTTGGAGACGTTATGGATCAGGTAGTAGAAGTAAAGGGTATTAAACTATTGGCAGCAAAACTTGCAGATGTAGATATGAACGGACTTCGCGATCTTGGAGACCAGTTGAAAGAAAAACTGGGAGAAGGCGTAATCGTTCTGACATCCGTTACCGATGGAAAAGTAAGCCTTCTTGCAATGGCAACCGATCAAGCTTGCAAACAGGGCGCACATGCAGGTAATCTGATTAAAGGAATTGCAGCTCTTGTTGGCGGTGGCGGCGGCGGCCGTTCGAACATGGCTCAGGCAGGCGGAAAGAACCCTGCGGGTGTGGATGATGCAATTGCTAAGGTAAGAGAAGTACTGGAAAGTCAGATAAAATAAAGACAATTATAAAGAAAAACATCGGCAAAAATGTCGGTGTTTTTCCTTTTCACAATTCAATTAAAACCCAGTTACTTTAATTTTTTAATATTCTCCCCAATACTTTCTCCTAATAATTTTTTAACAGGAAACAGACAAATGATAAACATTCCAATATTATATATAAGTAGTACTACTGTAAGTGTGGCCCATGGTGACAGAAAATTAAAATTTGATATTACGTATGATATTTTATCAGCTACTGTCATTTCAGCCACATTAAGAAAAATAGAAGTATCCAAAAAATATTTACAAAACCAGGTACTGAGACCTGTAAAAAGAACTAAAATCACCGCAATACTTTGGGTTCGTAAAAAAGAACTGAGATACATATATAATAAATCTTTCTTACACATTCCAAGAGCCCGGAAAATACCACATCGTTTTTTTATGCTTTCTGCCCTGGCTAGCATAATATTCCAATGTATGATAGCTGCTAAAAGTATCGTAGAAAGTATCAGGATGACTGACAGGCTTAAATTTGAAAACATACTTTTTTGTTTAAGTTCTTTCTCTATTCTCCAGTTCTGAAAATCGGGGATGTTATTTTGGAGAGAAGACATCTGCCTATCAGTTAATTCGTAGTTGGCATCTTTGCTGGCGTAGGCAAATAAAGCCTCATATGTAGTTACTTTTTCGGGCCTTTCTAACTTTTTATAAAAATTATTAGAACCGATTATGCTATAAGGGAATTCTGTTAAGTAACCTATCGTTGATTCATACTTGTCATTTATTTCTCGTATAATACCACCGATTTTTACGTTTATCCATCCGTTTTCACCTTTGATACGAAGCGTATCTTGTGGTGAAAGCGTTTTTTCCTTCAACATGGATGCGTTGTTAAGACCTTGTTTAACAGTTGTACTGGAAATATCTTCATAGTTTGGCAGTATTAAAATAACTTCATTTCCTTTTGTGAAGTTTTCTTTATCTATCCCTCCTTCATCAATCTCATTTTCAAAATAATTATAAAAAAGTTCATCTGGGTTAATTCCGAATACATAAGTAAAAACATCGTTTGCTTTTGTTAAATAGTCCAGGGAGTTGTCCGTTTCCGTATGAGCGCGTTCTGGATAATATTGCCTTATTATTTGTTTTGCATAATTACTAGAATATTTTTTATCCCATGATAGAGGAAGATATCCACTTGCACGCAAAGAACATACGCTCTCAATTCCATAAACCAAACTGATTTGTGATGGCATATCTTTCGAAAAATGATATAGAGGATTACTTTTTATTGCTAATGTAGAACCATAAATATAATCTGGTTTCCACTCATGGTTCCATTGTTGATATGTTCGATATCTTGTTAGTGAAAGGAATATGAATAAAAATATAATTCCCATGCACAAAGTAGAGGTAATCAGAGAGAGCATGGAATTCTTTTTATCTAAAACCCGTTCCCGGCGGAATATTTCATTTTTCGAAAAAATTCTTTTACCTGCTTTTAGGACATTAAATGAATTCTGCTTTTTCGGTTTAAAGTTATGAAAAAGGGGGATACACATTCCACTCCACATAGATAGTGAGACAATAAAAATACCCAACGCTATGTGAGCAGTAACAAAGTCAGGATAAATGATCATTACTTTTGTCCGATTTAGTAATTCCAGTATCGTAACAGTAATTCCCAGCCCTGTGATACAACCAAAAGGAATTGACAAAGCCCAAATATTGAATGCTTCCCAAATAATTAGTTTTTTTATCTTTTTTTTATCGGCACCAAGTACAGACATTAAGCGAAAACCCCGATCCCGGCGTTGTAAGGAGTACGAGAAAATCTGGCATAAAAAAAATATAGTCAGGGTACTTATAATAGCAACAAATAAGTTTGGGCTTGACAGCAGATCTATCTCTTTTTTTGCTCCACCGGGTAAATTATAATAGGTATAATCATTAACAAGAAAGGTTCTGTTTGTTATTTTTTTCAAATCCTGCAAAGCTGGAAAATATTCTTCTTCCACATCTATAAGCAGCTTTTTTTGAGATGGAAGATCCTCAAAGGTAGAAGGGATACCGATTGCAGAAGGCAGTGCGTAAGCATCTGTTTTCCAATAATTAGAGTAATCCTGTAGTACTCCACATAAGCGAAAAGATTTAACGGTAGATTTTTCTATGTGATCCATGCTATCTTGATATACAATGGTAAAGTTTATTTTCTGTCCTAAATCATAGGAATAGCCCATATTGCTTAAAGCACTCATTTCGATTGCTATATCCTCGGCATATTCTGGAAATCTACCGTCTAAAAGAGTTAATCGGCCAGTATCAACGGTATTTTTATCAACAGATCCTATCCATCCTTTTGCTTTATCGTTTTGTACAATATAGCCGTATGTTTCAATACTTGCAACGTTTTTTACTATTTTATGCCCTTTAAGGTCGTTTAACATGGAATCAGTTGCCATAGAGGCAGATGCACACCAGGCTCCATAGAGATTTTTCCTCTGTTCTAACTCTGTTTTGCGCATACTATCCTGAAGGATTAAAACAACCAATATTAAAATTATGGCACATGCAGATACAATAATCATTGTGAAGCTATCTTTTTTTCTTCTTCTGATACCCAGACAAGCAAGGGAATAATTATTCATCTTCATCTTTTTCATACCTTTCCTTAATTAAGCCAGAGCATGTCTTTAAAATACTTGTGGTAAATGTATCTTAAGTCAGTCTTTTGGAAAATTATCTTTTATTTTGCCATCTTCAAGCATAATAATCCTGTCTGCCTGACGGGCTAAATCCAGATCATGCGTGACTATAATAGTTGTCTGTCCAATTTCTTTTTGGAGCGACTTCAAAAGATCCATGACTTCCCCACCACTTTTATTATCAAGATTTCCCGTAGGTTCGTCTGCTAACAATAAATCTGGGCATATACTGACAGCTCTTGCAATTGCTGCCCGCTGTTGCTCTCCCCCAGATAATTGCGCAGGATAATTATTTTTTTTAGACTGTATATTTAGCTTTTCCAGTAGATATTCAATGAAGTCAGTATCTATTTCCTGTTCATCTAAAAATGAAGGTATAAGGACATTTTCATAAAGCGTAAATTCAGGAAGAAGATAAAAGGCCTGAAAAACAAATCCCAGTTTTTTTCTCCGTACAGCTGCCAGCGAAGAATCATTTAGCTTTGCTAAATCAGTATCATTTAACATTACCCTGCCGGTACTGGGAGATTCTAAGCCTCCCATGATATTTAAAAGGGTTGATTTACCAGACCCGCTTCTACCGATGATGGCATTGAACGTACCCTTTTCGATAGACAAATTTATCTCCTGTAAAGCAGGTATGGATATGGTGCCATTTTGATAAATTTTTGTTACATTTTCTATGTACATAATCTCCATATATCGACCTCACTATTAATTAGAAATTATTTGAAAAATTGTTTTGCTATTATTTTAATTATAACGCATAAACCTTACAAATCAGTGACAAACAGCCATACACAGCGGCATGTATCAGGTTTTAGTTTCATATGTATCAGGACCCGTTAATACAGGAAGAGATATGATGATACTTACGCCATCTCTTTTGTTTTCTGCTTTTATTGTTCCGTGATGACCTGAAATGATTGTTTTAGCCATGTGCAGACCAATACCTGTATGTCCGGACTGAGCCTGGGGGAGTTTTGAATAGTACCTTTCAAATATTTTGTTATGATCTTTTCCTTTCAGCAGTTCCCCGGTATTTCTTATTTCTATTTTCAGATTTCCCGGATTACGTTCTAAAATAATGCTGATGACACTATTTAGGCGGGCTGCTTGAATGCTATTTTTAAGCAGGTTTTCAAAAGCTTCCGTCATCCATCTATCATCATAGTCAAATTCAATATTTTCGAAACTACCGTATTTAACTGCAACATTCTTACGGCGGGCTAACGGAGTCAGTCTAATCCAGGCATTATTTATAGTATGCTTTATATTATTATGGCAATAGTGAAAGACAGATGTTTCATTCACACTCTTTTGATGAGTTAATAATTCTTGGATCATAATATTTATTTTGTTTAATTGATTAAGGCACAATTGCAGTTTTTTACTTTTCCTCATATCAATTTCTTTCTGTTGAAGATTTTCGATATATAAGCAACATGCAGACAGAGGGGTTTTAAGCTGGTGTACCATATTCTCAAATTCTTTTTCCATGTTCTGTTTTTCAAAATATTGAAAAGCTTCCTGCCATTCTATTTTATCTGAAACCCATTTTATATTTTGGGATATTTCTTTCCATATACCAGATGCCGGTAGAATAGGGTTTGTATTTTGGGAAAAGTGAATTATTGTTCTGATTTTAACGCTGACATTATGAAGGTCGTTATAAAGATTGCATATTTCTTTTCTGGTAATAAAAAGAAAAAGTATAGTACAAATTAATATACCAAGACATGGAAACAAAACATTTTTTTTCATTCTATTCAGCATTATAAGGAAACGAGTAATTTCATAGCCGTGATTATTAAAATATTTTTTGCCTTCTGATTCGGCACCAATGTCTTTTATAGAAATCAGGCGATTGATAAATTGATTATCCGGATTTCCGTACTCCTGTATAATAAGGCCTAATGCTGCATTTTCGTACTTTTCATACCTTTTCTCCATATTATAGAAGGAGTAGAGCAGCAGACAGAAGAAAAGAATTGCTGTTATGGCAGCTGCCAGGATTATGTTTCTGAAATAAAGTTCATCTTTCCACTTCATAGTAACGCCTTTCTTTGGCATAAATTGCAATTGACCAGCGATAGCCATAGCCTCTGACGGTTTCTATATATTCACAATTTTTGAAAGTACCGATTTTCTTTTTTATTCGGCTGAAATATACCGTGAGGGTATTATCTTCTGGAAAACTGCCTGTTTTATCACTGATCAGCTGTAATAACTGGCTTCTGTTAACCAATGCACCTTTGGCATTGAGTAATTCTATACAAAGCAGGAATTCGATCGGAGATAGGTTCAATTCTTGATCGTTGCGTTCAACTGTATAATTTTGTATATTAAATGTCAGAGTGCCACTGTGGATAATACTTTTTAGCTCTTGAATGTTATGTTTTTTTAACTGAACCCTAATTCTTGCCAGAAATTCACCAAGGCGAAAAGGTTTACTAAGATAATCATCCGCACCTATTTCAAGGCCATGGATGATTTGCTCTTCTTTATTGAGAGCGGTCAAAAAAATAATTGGGACATCAGATATTGTTCTGATTTTTTTACATAGGCTATAACCGTTTCCATCCGGTAAGCGTATATCAAGAATACATAAATCAATTTGTTCTTTTCTAAAAATATGCAGAGCAGATACAAACGTATTGGCTGGAAAGACCTTATAGCTTTCATCCGTCAGAACTTCAGTTAATTCAGTTCTCAATTCTTCATAATCTTCCACTAATAAAATTCTTATCATAACTTTCTCCCTATTCTTAGAGCGTGTTTTAAACTTGCTTTTTGCCAGCTGCGCGTCACAGTTTGTGGGAATGAAATTTCAAACACGCTTTAGTACATTTAAGATGACAGTTTTTGGTTTTAATGTTATTTTAATCATCTTCAAACAAAGTATAACATTTTATGTTTTGTTAATCTATGAAAAACAAAACATGTTTGTAATTTTTTCCTCTGGAATGGGGAAATGGTTTAACACCTATATTGGTGGAAAACATAAAATTGCTCGTTCAGTCTACAGCAGTGGCTTATAGTTCACTATTACAGACAATCTTATGGGACAGAACTTGAAATAGAGAGGGACTGCTAGTTAATTAAATTTGGGTTTAGCTGAGGAAGGGACGCTTTGTGTAATATAGGTAGTGTGCGGAAAGATGGGGGTGGGAAACTGATATGGACTCCGTCAGCTTGCCGCAGAACTGGTATTTTCTAACCTTTCCGAAGCACTTTTTGGCGGCACGCGGGCATTCGCTCCGAAATCCTGATGCATTTCGCAGCTCAGTGCCCGCTTAGTATCCGATGGGAGCCAGTCGAATACTATCCGCCAAAAAGCACTCCGCAAAGCTAAGTAAATACTCAGCTCTGCTCTACGCTTCCTCCGCCCATATCAGTTTCCCACCCCCATCTTTCCGAGATTCAGTTTATCGCAACAAAGCTGGTTTTCTCAGAATTTTGGAACCCTTGGGCTGTGGCAGGCTGTTCTTTATTGGATGCAGCGTAGTATGTTTCGGCTGTTTATGCGTAAAAGATGAAAGTTTGCTATTTTTTCTGAAATGAAGAAACAAATCACTGTGATTAATTCAGTTGCTTCATGGTGCTCTTTTTCAGCATGACAGATCCCCTGGGTGTAGATGGATGTTCTTTATTGGACGTAGAGCTGTGTATTTTGACAGTTTATGCATAATAGAAGATGAAAGTCTACTCCTTTCTCTGACTGCAGAATGTAAAACAAATCCCGTTCTCAAGATCAATTGCTTGACATCATTAGCTTAACGCCAATAGTGTTCAGCATGCCACAACCCCAGGGTCCCATCATGCTGAGAAAACCAGCTTTGTATCAACGAATGCTATCTCGGAAAGAGAAGGGGGCGGACCAGGACATTGGTTTGGAAGGCGTATAGCAGAGCTGAGCATTTACTTACCTTCCCGGAGTGCTTTTTGGCGGATACAATTCGACTGGCTCCCATCGGATTGTAAGCGGGCAGTGAGCTGCGAAATGCATCAGGATTTCGGAGCGAATGCCCGCGGGCCGCCAAAAAGTGCTCCGGGAAGGTTAGAAAATGCCAGTTCTGCGGTAAGCCTTCCAAACCAATGTCCTGGTCCGCCCCCTTCTCTTTCCGTACACTACATCCATCTACAAAGCGTCCTTAATCAGCTAAACCCAAATTTAAGCCTTATCAACTACTAGAACGAATTTAATGGTACTTCGAAATTTACTGGAAAGTCAGCTTCAGTAAAAAAAATTGCAAAATTAGTTGACGTATGTAAAAAATATGATATAATAACTATTAGTGCAATAAAAATACCCGTACAGTTGTATTATGCACAATCTACAACTGGAGGGAGGTTAGGTGTGAGACTATGTCGAATGTAATCGTAAAAGAGAATGAGACTTTAGATAGCGCTTTACGTCGTTTTAAAAGAAACTGCGCTAAAGCTGGTATCCAGCAGGAAATTCGTAAAAGAGAACATTACGAAAAACCAAGCGTAAGACGTAAGAAAAAATCTGAAGCTGCTCGTAAACGTAAATTTAATTAATTTGTGCAGTTAAAATCCTTGGCCATAGTTTAGATTATGGTCAAGGATTTTTTAAAGGAAAAATTTGAAAGAAAATTGCTTTCAAACTACTAATTAAGGAATAGCATAAGCCAGCTTGCGCTGTTCAGGGGTAAAATTATGAAAAAAATACTAAAGCTTGTTTTCAGCAGGCTGTTTTATGTTGGAGTTGCTATTTGTTTTCAAGTCTTCTGGATTGTACTTATGGCATATCGATTGGAACGAATGTTTCCGGTGTTATCTGTATTTATAACGGTAGCTTGTATAGCTGCAGTTCTATGGATTGTCAATAAACGTATGAATCCGTCTTATAAGCTGGCATGGACCATGCTGATTTTGTCGGTTCCTGTTTTTGGAGCAGTGATTTACCTGATTTTTGGAAAATCCAGACTGGCAAGCGAAACCCAGAAAAAATTTGATAATGAAGTAAAAAAAACAGATGTTGTTCTGAAAGAAAAGAAAGATGTCAGGGAGAATTTAAATGAACTGGATTATCATATGGATAACCAGTCTAAATATATCCGTGATTATGCCGGATTTCCGGTATATCAAAATACAGAGACGGAATACTTCAGAATTGGGGAAGAGCTGTATAAAAGCCTGATACAGGAGTTGGAGAGGGCAGAACATTTTATCTTTATGGAATACTTCATCATAGATAAGGGGATGATGTGGGAGTCTGTATTGGAGATTCTGGTGAGAAAAGTAGCCGAAGGAGTAGATGTCCGGCTGATTTATGATGATATGGGATGCGTTAATACCCTGCCTGCGCAGTTTTACAAACAGCTTCAGGCAAAAGGAATCAAATGCGCAGCTTTTAATCCCTTCCGCCCCATTGTATCCGTAATCATGAATAATCGTGACCACAGGAAGATAACTGTTATTGATGGGCACACCAGCTTCACCGGGGGAATTAACCTCGCCGACGAGTATATAAACCGTAAGAAGCGTTTTGGCCACTGGAAAGATACCGGGGTTATGTTAAAAGGAGAAGCGGTACGGAATTTTACGGTTATGTTCATTCAGATGTGGAATGTAATTACCGGTATGGAAGATAAATTAGAAAATTATATGCCTCACGTATATCATAAAGAACCATTTAGAGGGGAAGGCTTTGTTCAGCCTTACGCAGATACCCCATTGGATGATGAAATCGTGGGAGAAAATGTTTACATAAATGCAATTACAAAGGCTAAGCGGTATGTCTATATTTTCACTCCTTATCTGATTATCGATAATGAGATGATGACAGCGCTGTGCCTGGCTGCAAAAAATGGAGTGGATGTAAGAATTGTTACACCAGGGATACCGGATAAGAAGATGGTCTTCTTACTGACCCAGTCTTACTATGCACAGCTCCTGGAAGCAGGAGTGAAGATCTATGAATATCAGCCTGGATTTATACATGCCAAATCCTTTGTCTGTGATGATGAACTGGCAATTGTAGGCACTATTAATATGGATTATAGAAGCCTGTATCTGCATTTTGAATGTGCCGTCTGGATGTACAGAACGAAAGCGGTGATGCAGCTTAAGAAAGATGTTTTTGAAACCATAGAAGTAAGTACCAGAATAACGGAGGAATTCTGCAGAGACCGTAATATTTTAATCCGCGGCCTGCAAAATTTACTACGCTTATTTGCTCCTTTATTATAAAAATTTTATATTATTAATTTTTTTTTAAGTTTCTCTAAGTTTTCCTAAAGTGTATAGTATATTTAGAAAAAGTATGATAAGATAATTGCAAATCAGGACAAGTTACTGAAATATTTGAAAAAGATGAGCAAAGGGGAGTGAATATATGCCTTGGAATTATCCGGTTATAGGAACGGACATTTATCATATCGTACAGTGGTTTTTTATATATAGTATTTTAGGCTGGGTTGTAGAATCCATTTATATGTCATTTTGTGAAAAGAGATGGGTGAACCGCGGATTTATCTTTGGTCCAATCTGCCCGATCTATGGTTTTGGAGCTGTGGCTGCTTATTTTATATTAGAGCCGTTAGCAGGAAATTATGTGGTACTGTTTATTGCGGGAAGCCTTCTGGCCACTGGCTGGGAATGGTTCGTAGCAAAAGTAATGTTACATATTTTTGGGGAAGTATGGTGGGATTACTCTAACAAACCTTTTAACTATAAAGGAATTTTATGTCTGGAAAGTTCGATTGCATGGGGTTTTTACACCATTATATTATTTACTTTCCTGCAAAAGGGAGTCATGATGATGGCCGACAGCTACAGTTATAAGGTAGGCTGTGTGGCAGCCGGTATCTTAATGGTTTATTACATGATCGATTTTACCATTCACCTTTGTAAAGCCAAATTCCCGTCTGTGCCAAAACGTGCCAGAAAGTTTCGGGACAGCCTTGTGAACTTTTATCGGGGATGATTTTCAGAAAACTGAATAAAAGAAGCATAAACCGCTCTCAAATCGCTTATATTTAGGTATAGAATGATTTGGGAGCGGTTATTTTTATGAAGAGATGGTTAGCATTATTTATGGCTGTCATTCTGCTTTTTCAAAATGTTGCAATTGTAAAAGCAGAAGAAGAGACAGCATCGGATGCTGCGGTGACGATTGAAGCGCCCTCCGCAGTGTTAATGGAAGCTTCAACGGGAACAATACTTTATGAAAAAGATGCACATCAGAAATTAAACCCTGCCAGTGTCACAAAGATTATGACACTGCTGCTGATATTTGAGGCATTAGATGCAGGTAAGATTAAAATGGACGAGGAAGTGGTTACCAGTGCTCATGCAAAGTCTATGGGCGGATCACAGGTTTACCTGGAAGAAGGAGAGAAACAGACAGTTGAGACCTTGATAAAATGTATCGTTATCGCTTCCGGAAATGATGCTGCGGTAACAATGGCAGAAAGAATTTCAGGCAGTGAAGAGGAATTTGTCCGTCAAATGAACCAAAGAGCAAAACAACTGGGAATGAATGATACCAATTTTATTGACTGCTGCGGTCTTACCGATTCACCGGATCATTATACATCGGCATACGATGTTGCAGTGATGTCCAGAGAACTGGTTACAAATTACCCTAAGATCTATGAATACTCTACTATATGGATGGAAAATATCACCCATGTAACGAATAAAGGTTCTTCAGAATTTGGACTGACTAATACGAACAAACTTCTGCGCAGCTATGATGGATGCATGGGACTTAAAACCGGAAGTACCAGTACGGCAAAGTATTGTCTTTCGGCTACGGCGATCCGTAACGATATTGAGTTAATCAGCGTGATTTTAAAGGCTCCGGATACGAAAACCCGGTTTAACAATGCTGCAACACTTTTAAACTATGGATTCGGAAAGTGTGCCCTGTACATAGACAAGAATGATGATAAACTGCCGATGCTCACAGTGAAAAAGGGGGTAGAAGATCAGGCAGGCTGTAACTACGAAGGCGAATTCCGATATCTGGATACAAAAGGACAGGATTTATCACAGATAAAAAAAGAGATTAAAATGAGTGAAGAGATTACAGCACCGGTAAAAAAAGGTGATGTAGCAGGAAAAGCAGTATATCTCATTAATGGAAAAGAGATCGGAAGTGTAAATATTCTGTTTGACCGGGATATTGAAGAAGCAGGATTTTTGGATTGTCTGAAAGAAGCCTGGGAAGAATATTGTTTCTAAAGGGTATTGGAATGAGGGCCTCGAAAGGGGCTCTTTTCATTTTTGTAAAACTATGATATACTTTTGAAAACCCAAACGGGTTTTTTAAAGATGAAATTATATGGAGAATAAATGAGAAAATTTAAAATAGCAACATATAAAATAAAGACAATGCAAAAAAATAATTCCCCCAGCCGTCCGGTGAGAATAGTGGTACTTGCGGATTTGCACTGCACGGTTTACGGGGAAAATAATATCCGGCTGATACAGGCAGTATATAAAATTAATCCCGATATAGTTATGGTAGTAGGTGATATGCTGGTATCCAAACCGGATAAGCCTACGGATATGGATTCCACAGTGTTTCTGCTAAAAGCCCTGGTAAAGAAGTATCCGGTTTATTACAGCAATGGGAACCATGAATACCGGATGAAAATATATCCGCAGATTTACGGAGATGTTTATGAACGGTTTCAAAAGGAGATCCGTTCCATAGGCGTTGTCCTGTTGGAAAATGAAAGATGTCTCTGCAAGGCGGCAGGAATGAAAATGATTATTCACGGATATGAACTGGATAAGCGGTTTTTTAAACGTTTTTCCAGGGAAAGGCTGGGCGTGGAGGAAATGAACCAGGCTCTTGGAAGACCGGATGAAAAAGGATATCATATTCTGCTGGCTCATAATCCGGTATTTTTTAAAACTTATGCCGGCTGGGGGGCAGATTTAACCTTATCGGGGCATTTGCATGGAGGAATGATACGCCTTCCGCTGCTGGGCGGTGTTATCAGTCCACAGGTACAAATATTTCCAAAGTATGATAAGGGGCTGTTTCATATAGGAAGACATCAATTAGTAGTAAGCGCAGGGCTGGGCAGCCATTCCATCAAACTGCGGTTTCATAACCCTACCGAGCTGGTTGTTGTGGAATTGCAGTAATTTGCTTGCAAATCTTAAGAAAACTTAGTACAATAAAGAATATGCGTTTTCCACATAAAGTGGAGAAGAGATTTAGATTAGTAAAAGAAGGCAGGAAATATTATGGGAATTCCCGTCAAGCTGGAGGCATTTGAAGGTCCGCTGGATCTGCTCTTGCATTTGATTGATAAAAATAAAGTTAGTATCTATGATATTCCCATTGTGGAAATCACCAGACAGTATCTGGAATATATACAGGAAATGGAACGGCAGGACTTAGGCGTAATGAGTGAGTTTTTGGTTATGGCGGCAACCTTAATCGATATCAAGTCCCGGATGCTCCTTCCCAAAGAAGTAAATGAAGAGGGGGAAGAAGAAGATCCCCGGCAGGAGCTGGTAGAACAGCTGCTGCAGTATAAATTGTTTAAATACATGTCATATGAATTGCGTGACCGCCAGGAAGATGCCCAATTATTTTTATATAAGCCTCCAACCGTACCGGATGAGGTAGAAGAGTATCGCGAGCCGATCCATTTAGAAGAACTGCTTTCGGGAGTGACGCTGGCAAAACTGAATGCGATATTTAAAGCGGTAATGAAACGGCAGGAGAACAGAATTGACCCTATTCGAAGTACCTTTGGAAATCTGGAAAAAGAAGAAGTCAGTCTGGATGATAAAATGGAGTTCGTGGAACAGTATGTACTGACCAGGAAATCCTGCAGATTTCGTGATCTGTTGGTATTACAGACCAGTAAAATACATGTAATTGTTGCTTTTTTAGCCATTCTGGAACTAATGAAAGTGGGTAAAATCAATATCATGCAGCAGGATATCTTTGATGATATCTACATAACGGCCAATTAAGTGTAAATTGTAAGACAGAAAATTATTTCTGATACGTATTTGGGGGATGTTATAAGCAGGCTTATGATATGCATACGATGAAGTGTAAAGGAAAAGCGAGGAATACGAGTGGATTTAAAGAAGACAGAAGCTGCAATTGAGGCGATTCTCTTTACTATGGGAGAATCCGTGGAAGTGGATAAAATTGCAAAAGCAGTAGAACAGGATTCAGAAACAACTAAAAAAATAATACATAATATGATGGACCGTTATCAGACGGAAGAGCGTGGCATTCAGATCATAGAATTGGAAAATGCCTTTCAAATGTGTACAAAGAAGGATATGTATGAGTATCTGATTCGAATTGCAAAGCAGCCGAAAAAAATGGTTTTAACGGATGTTGCACTGGAGACTCTTTCCATTATAGCATATAAACAGCCAATCACAAAAATGGAGATTGAAAAAATCCGTGGTGTTAAGAGCGACCATGCAGTGAATAAGCTGATTGAATATAATCTTGTAAAAGAACTGGGGCGGCTGGATGCACCGGGACGTCCGCTTTTATTTGGAACAACAGAAGAATTCTTAAGGAATTTCGGGGTACACTCTTTAGAGGATCTGCCAACTGTAAATCCCGTGCAATTAGAGGATTTTAAGGCAGAGGCTGAAGAAGAAATTCAATTAAAACTGAATATCTAGAGTGGTTTACAGGCTCTGGAATACAGATGGGAGAGTTTTTATGCCTACAACTTATGCACATGATGCTTTTGGAAAAATTGTTTATCAAAAGCTTCCGGAAGAAATGAAACAGATAATAGGAAATGAAAGAACCGCATATTTGATCGGACTGCATGGACCTGATATACTTTTCTATAACAGACCCTTTTGTAATAACCCAATCAGCCAGAAGGGACACGAGATGCATGACGAGATTGCATCTGTCTTCTTTGCGGAATGCAAGAAAAAATATATGCAGGAAGAAAGTGAGATACTCCTTGCGTATATGTTTGGATTTGTATGTCATTATATGCTGGACAGTACCTGTCATCCATATATAAATGAATATATCGAGAAGACAGGGGTATCCCACGACGAAATCGAAACAGAGTTCGACCGTGAATTGATGGAACGCAATAACCGCAATCCTTTCCGTTTCCATCCCTCCGATTCAATTCACCTGGAAAAAGAAACAATCAGGGAAATTGCCAATGCGCTGTCAGATATCAGCGAATGCCAGGTGCGCCATTGTTTAAAAGCAATGAAGTTCTATACGAATATAACGGTTTGCTCCAACTGTTTTAAGAGAAATCTTTTTCTTAATCTGGCTCATTTTACGAAAGCATCTGATGCAATTCAGGGTAGAATTATAAAAAAGAAGAAAAGCAAACGCTGTGAGGAAAGTAACCAGATGCTTTTGCATTTGTTTAGGCTGGCGGTACCGGAGACGGTTACGGTAATGGAAGATTTTTATAATACCATTACGGATATGGACTACCTCAATTACCGTTTTGAAAGAAACTACAAATAAATAGAGATACTCTGAAATACTTTATAATATTCTTTCACATCCAACATATACTAGTAGAAAAGCCATAGGAAGTGAAGTGGATGAAGAAAATAACAGCAATTCTTTTAATACTGCTGCTCAGTATTTCCGGAAATCGCCTGGCTGCTCTGGCGGCAGAGGATCAGACGCCGGAAGAGCTGAATAATTTATACGCCCGTAGTGCCGTTTTAATGGATGGTGATACAGGGCGTATTCTTTATGGAAAGAATGAAAATGATGTAATGCCAATGGCAAGTACTACAAAGATCATGACCTGTATACTCACACTGGAAAAAGGAGATCTGGATTCTGTAGTTACCGCATCTTCCCTTGCTGCGTCTCAGCCAAAGGTTAGGCTGGGTATGAATACAGGAGAACGGTTTTATCTCAAAGACCTGCTCTATGCACTTATGCTGGAGTCTTTTAATGATGCCGCTGTTGCCATAGCCGAGCATCTGGGTGGAAGCGTGCAGGGATTTGCAGATATGATGAATGCAAAAGCAAAAGAGATAGGATGCACGGATACATATTTTATATCACCCAATGGATTAGACGCAACCGATGAAAAAGGAACCCATTCGACTACTGCAGCGAATCTGGCACGTATTATGAAGTACTGTATCACAGAATCACCACAAAAAGATATGTTCTTAAAAATTACAAGAGCTGCGAACCATAGTTTTGCTAATGCGGATCAGACGAGAAATTTTTCCTGTGTAAACCACAATGCATTTTTAAGCATGATGGAAGGGGCACTTTCCGGAAAGACAGGGTTCACCAACAATGCAGGGTACTGTTATGTAGGGGCACTTAAAAAAGACGGCAAGACCTTCATTGTCGCTTTGCTGGCATGCGGTTGGCCAAATAACAAGAGCTATAAGTGGAGTGATACCAGAAAGCTGATGAATTATGGGCTTCGGCATTATGATTTCAAGGAAATACATATTGGAAATGAACCTGGCGTATTTGTAGCATCCGATGTTATAAAACCCCTGAAAGTAGAATCTGGAATTCCGGAAAGCCAGAACCTGCAGGATACTGCTTTCGTAAATACCAGCCTGAAGTGTTCCAAAGATGATACTATCAAAATGCTCTTATCTGAAAATGAGAAAATAACAGCCGATTACCAGATGAAAGAACAACTTACGGCACCGGTAAAAAGTAATACTGAGATTGGGAAGGTTACTTATTACCTGAATGGAAAGCCACTGAGAGAATATCCGATTATTACCACCCAGAATATTGAAAAACTGGATTTTTCCTGGTGCCTGGATAAGATATGGGGATGGTTTGCTGCCTAAGTTGTAATGTGAGCCTGAAGTATAAAATTTCTACTTTGAAAAACCTCTGTGCAATGCTATAATAACAGGAAGCGGATTTTTCGCAAATACGACATAGAAAAGCAGAGGATGAATTAATATATGAAATCACTAGTAATCGCAGAGAAACCATCTGTTGCAAGGGATATCGCAAGGGTTTTGAAATGCCAGAAAAAGCTTCCGGGTGCTATGGAAGGCGGGCAATATGTTGTGACCTGGGCGCTGGGGCACCTGGTTACGCTGGCTGATCCGGAAGGATATGATGTTAAATATAAGGAATGGAAAATGGAAAGTCTTCCTATGATTCCTGAAAAAATGCAGCTGGTTGTAATTAAACAGAGCGCGAAACAGTATGCAGCTGTAAAAACGCAGATACACCGCAAAGATGTGGGAGAGATCATTATCGCCACAGATGCAGGAAGGGAAGGCGAGCTGGTAGCCAGATGGATTTTGGAAAAAGCCGGCAGTCACAAGCCGGTAAAGCGTCTGTGGATTTCTTCGGTAACGGATAAAGCAATCCGGGAAGGTTTTGGTCACTTAAAGGATGGAAGAGAATATATTCCGCTGTATGATGCGGCAGTGGCAAGGGCGGAAGCAGACTGGCTGGTGGGAATCAATGCTACCAGGGCATTGACCTGTAAATATAATGCCCAGTTGTCCTGTGGCAGGGTACAGACTCCAACCCTGGCAATGATTGCAGCAAGGGAGGAGGAAATAAGGAAATTTAAGCCTGAGGCTTACTATGGACTTACCCTTCGTACGAAAGGCATGGTCTGGAACTGGCAGGATGAAAAAAGTGGAAGCAGCCGGACGTTCCAGAAAGATAAGACAGATAAGATAGCAGAGAAACTTAAAAATGCAAAATTAACGGTAGTATCCGTTGAAAAGAAAGCGAAGCAGTCACAGGCTCCGGGCCTGTACGATCTGACGGAGCTTCAGCGTGAGGCAAATAAAAGGTTCGGATTTTCAGCAAAAGATACATTAAATACGATGCAGCGTTTATATGAGAATCACAAAGTACTGACCTATCCCCGAACGGATTCCAGATATATCAGTACAGATGTGGTAGATACATTAAAGGAAAGGCTGAAAGCATGTGCAGTCGGTCCCTACAAAAAGCTGGCTGGAACCCTGATTATGAAACCCATACGGGCAAACAAGTCATTTGTGGATAATGCGAAAGTCAGTGACCATCATGCGATTATTCCAACGGAGCAGTTTGTTCAGATGGATCATATGTCCGTGGATGAACGTAAGATCTATGATTTGGTAGTAAGGCGTTTTCTGGCTGTTTTATATCCGGCTTTTGAATATGAGCAGACGACAATGAAAGCAAAAGCAGGAGAGGAATTATTCACTGCAAAAGGGAAAGTTGTCAAAAGCCTGGGATGGAAAGCTGTGTATGAAGACATGGCTATGGATGATGAGGAAGACGATGAAAAGGATTCTGCAGGAAGCCTTCCGGCATTAAATAAAGGACAGGTTCTGGAGATTGAGAAAGTCACCATGACGGAAGGAAAGACGAAGCCTCCTGCACCCTTTAACGAGGCTACACTTTTATCCGCTATGGAGAATCCCGTGAAATATATGGAGAGCAAAGATGCCCAGGCAGCCAAAACACTTGGAGAGACCGGAGGACTTGGTACTGTGGCAACCCGTGCGGATATTATAGAAAAGCTGTTTAATACCTTCCTGATGGAAAAACGTGGAAAGGATATCTTCGTTACTTCCAAAGCAAAACAGCTTCTGGAACTGGTGCCGGAAGATCTGAAAAAGCCGGAACTGACAGCGGACTGGGAGATGAAGCTGTCTAAAATTGCAAAGGGGAAGTTAAAAAGAGTATCTTTTTTAAATGACATCCGCAGTTATACCCATGAAATTATAACAGAAATCAAACAGGGTGAAGGAAATTTCAGGCATGATAATCTGACCAATTCAAAATGCCCCGTCTGCGGAAAACGTATGCTTGCGGTTAATGGAAAGAACAGCCGTATGCTGGTATGCCAGGACAGGGAATGCGGACATCGTGAAACAATTGCCAGAGTGACAAATGCCAGATGTCCAAACTGCCATAAGAAAATGGAAATGGTGATGAAAGGGAGTGAAGAAACTTTTGTCTGCGTCTGTGGACATAAGGAAAAATTGTCAGCTTTTCAGGCGAGAAGGCAGAAGGAAGGTGCGGGTGTCAGCAAGAAAGATGTCCAGAACTACCTGAGCAAACAGAAGCAGGAAGCCAAAGAACCAATCAATAATGCATTTGCTGCAGCATTTGCTAAATTGGATATAAAAGAATAAATAAAATAAATGCATTATCAGACATGAGCTGGCGTCTATGGTAAAAAATTGTTAAAATATAGACAAAACACTTGCGTTTTTTATGTAAACAAGATAAAATATAATTGGCAGAAATTTGGTTTTACTTTAATAATATAGAAAATGGAGGGCTGAAAAATGAGTAATACAGCACAAAGCTTGGCAAGTACTAGAATCGCTTCTTTACTTGATGAGAACAGTTTTGTTGAAATCGGCGGATATGTAACTGCCAGAAATACTGATTTCAACATGCAGCAAAAGGAAACCCCTGCAGACGGCGTCATTACCGGTTATGGTGTGATCGACGGCAACCTGGTATATGTATATAGCCAGGATGCATCCGTACTTGGAGGTACCATTGGAGAAATGCATGCAAAGAAAATTGCTGGTCTTTATGATCTGGCGCTTAAAATGGGTGCACCAGTGATCGGTTTAGTTGACTGCGCAGGTATGAGACTTCAGGAAGCAACCGATGCTTTAAACGGATTTGGTGAAATCTACATGAAGCAGTCAGTGGCAAGCGGTATAATTCCCCAGATCACAGCCGTATTTGGTAATTGCGGCGGAGGACTTGCGATCGCTTCCGAACTTACCGACTTTACATTTATGGAAGAAAAGAAAGCAAAATTATTTGTGAATTCTCCAAATGCACTGGATGGAAATGATGTATCTAAATGTGATACAGCTTCCGCAAAATTCCAGAGTGAAGAAGCAGGAACGGTAGACTATACAGGCAGCGAAGCTGACGTACTGTCCCAGATCAGATCTCTTGTATGTATGCTCCCGGCTAACAACGAAGACGATATGTCTTATGAAGAGTGTACAGATGATTTGAACCGCGTATGTAAAGATCTTGCAAATGCCGCAGGTGATACATCCATTCTTTTATCTGATATTTCTGATGACAATCTTTTCTTTGAAACAAAAGCAGCTTATGCAAAAGAAATGGTAACCGGTTTTATTAAATTAAACGGAATTACCGTAGGTGCAGTTGCCAACCGTACAGAAGTTTGTGATGAAGAAGGCAACGTTGCAGAAACATATGAAGCAGTATTAACTAACAGAGGTGCAAAAAAAGCAGCTGAATTTATTCAGTTCTGTGATGCTTTTAATATTCCGGTATTATCCTTGACAAATGTCAAAGGATTTAAAGCAGATACTCATTCTGAAAGATGTATCGCAAAAGCTGTTGCACAACTTACTTATGCGTTTGCAAACGCTACTGTTCCTAAAGTTAACGTTATTATCGGTGCAGCTTACGGAACAGCTTATGTAGCAATGAACAGTAAATCAATCGGTGCAGACATGACATTTGCATGGACAGATGCCCAGATCGGTATGATGGATGCAAAATCGGCTGCCAGGATTATGTATGCGGATGCTGATGCGGCGACAATCAGTGAAAAGGCAGCAGAATATGCAGCTTTACAGTCAAGCGCTATGTCAGCAGCTAGAAGAGGGTATGTTGATACGTTGATTGAAGCAGAAGATACCAGAAAATATGTTATCGGAGCTTTTGAAATGTTATTCACAAAAAGAGAAGATCGTCCGAACAAAAAACATGGCACGGTTTAAGCGGGGTGAATGATATGAAACGAAAACTTAAAGGAATCTTATTGGCTATGTGCATGGCGGTAATCACCCTTGCAATGCCAATGTGTGTTTATGCAGAAGAAGCGGCTGTTTCTGATTCAGACCGTGCGACTATTGAAAGTTTTGCGCAGCAGACAGTAGAGCAGATTACTTCCATGACAGATGAGCAGATGGATGAAATTATGAAACCGTCTTCCATATTAACAGCACCAAACAAATTTTTTGTTGAAGCTGTTCAGGCGTGGCAGGATGTCAGAGATGAGCTTGGAGCATTTAAAGCGACTACCGGACATGATATCGAAGTATCCGAGGATAATATTGTAGTTACAACCAACGTAACCTTTGAAAAAGCGGATGGTGCAGTTGTACTGACAATAGGACGTGAAGATCTTGCGCCATCAAGCATGACTTTTGATACAGGCGCGGATTCATCCATGGCTGCAAAGATGGAAAAAGCGGCATTAAATACCCTTATGGGACTTGTAATTGTATTTGTAATGCTGGTTTTCTTAAGCTTTTTAATTTCCCAGTTTAAGCATTTTGGCAAACTGGAAAACCGTGGTAAAAAGAATGAAAATGAATTAGATGTTGCAGCAAAAGCAATTCCGGTTCCGGTGGCTCCGGTCCAGGAAGAGGAATTAGCAGATGATGGAGAATTAGTTGCAGTAATAGCAGCTGCAATTGCAGCAAGCGAAAATACATCTACAGATAGTTTTGTAGTTCGTTCAATCAGAAAAGCAAATAAAAGAAAATGGCAGAATGCTTAAGTATAGGAGGAAATCGTAATGAAAAATTATACAATTACCGTTAACGGAACAGCATATGATGTAACTGTTGAAGAGGGTACCACAGGTGCAGCACAGGCTGCAGCTCCAAAAGCAGCACCGAAGGCAGCACCAAAAGCAGCTCCAAAGGCTGCAGCACCGGCAGGTGGATCCGCAGGAGCTGTAAAAGTAGCTGCATCCGTACCTGGAAAAGTATGTAAGATTGAAGCCAGTGTTGGACAGGCTGTGAAAACCGGTGATAATATCATGATCCTGGAAGCAATGAAAATGGAAATTCCAGTTGTTGCACCTCAGGATGGAACCATTGCAAGTATTGATGTAGCTGTTGGTGATACCGTTGAAAACGGAGATGCTTTAGCATCTATGAATTAGAATTTGCATAAATAATGTAAATTCCCACCAGTAGAAAAATCTGCTGAAATACTAAAATGGGAGGTAAAAACATGTCTTATATTCTTGATACTTTGTCGAACTTACTTCACCAGACAGCGTTCTTTAATCTGACAGTAGGTAACTATGTTATGATTGCAGTTGCATGTATATTCTTGTACCTGGCTATTAAACATGGGTTTGAGCCTCTGTTGCTGGTACCGATTGCGTTTGGTATGCTTTTGGTAAATATCTATCCGGATATCATGATGAGACCGGAAGATTCTGCCAATGGAGTAGGTGGACTTCTTCACTACTTCTATATTCTGGATGAGTGGAGTATTTTACCATCACTTATTTTTATGGGTGTTGGTGCTATGACTGACTTCGGTCCGCTGATTGCGAATCCGCGAAGCTTCCTGCTTGGCGCTGCAGCTCAGCTTGGTATTTATGTTGCATATTTCCTGGCAATCCTCTTAGGATTTAATGGAAAAGCGGCAGCAGCAATCTCCATCATTGGTGGTGCTGATGGTCCTACCTCAATCTTCCTTGCCGGTAAACTGGGGCAGGCAACCCTAATGGGGCCAATTGCGGTGGCGGCATATTCATATATGTCTCTCGTACCGATTATTCAGCCGCCGATTATGAAGCTGTTAACAACAGAAAAAGAAAGAAAGATCAAAATGGAGCAGTTAAGACCTGTTTCCAAATTAGAGAAAATCTTATTCCCCATCATTATCAGTATCGTTGTATGCTTAATCCTGCCTACAACCGCGCCACTTGTTGGTATGTTAATGCTTGGTAACTTATTCAGAGAATCCGGTGTTGTAAAACAGCTCACGGAAACTGCATCAAATGCGCTTATGTACATCGTAGTTATTTTACTTGGAACCTCTGTAGGTGCATCTACCAGTGCAGAAGCATTCCTGAATCTGAATACTATTAAAATCGTTGTTTTAGGTCTTGTAGCCTTCGCATTCGGTACTGCCGGCGGTGTTCTGCTTGGCAAGCTGATGTGTAAACTGACACATGGCAAGATTAATCCGTTAATCGGTTCAGCAGGAGTATCTGCCGTTCCTATGGCGGCTCGTGTATCACAGAAGGTAGGTGCGGAAGCAGATCCTACAAACTTCCTTCTGATGCATGCGATGGGACCAAACGTAGCGGGTGTTATCGGTACGGCAGTTGCCGCCGGTACCTTCATGGCTATATTTGGGATTTAGCCTGAATTAAGAGACAGGTTATAAAGTAGAAACCGGACGGATTATGACAATCCGTCTGAGCGCCTAAGCACGCTCTAGTGACAAAATATAAGGAGGTCAGAAAATGTCAGAAGTAGTAAAAAAACCAATTAAAATTACCGAGACAATACTGCGTGATGCACATCAGTCCCTGATTGCAACCAGAATGACAACAGAACAGATGCTGCCAATCGTAGAGAAACTGGATAAAGTGGGATATCATTCCGTAGAGTGCTGGGGTGGAGCAACCTTTGATGCATCTCTTCGTTTCTTGAAAGAAGATCCATGGGAAAGACTTCGTAAATTCCGTGACGGATTTAAAAATACAAAGTTACAGATGTTATTCCGTGGACAGAATATCCTTGGATACCGTCCATACGCAGATGATGTGGTAGAATATTTTGTTCAGAAATCCCTTTCAAATGGTATTGATATAATTCGTATATTTGACTGTATGAATGATTTACGTAACCTAAAAGCAGCTGTTGATGCTGCAAATAAGGAAAAAGGCCATGCACAGGTAGCGCTCTCTTACACTTTGGGAGATGCATACACACATGATTACTGGATCAAAATGGCTAAAAATGTAGAAGAAATGGGTGCAAACTCAATCTGTCTGAAGGATATGGCAGGCCTTTTACTTCCTTATGAAGCTACAGAACTGATCGGCAAACTGAAAAAAGCAGTTAAAATACCGATTCAGCTGCATACCCATTATACATCAGGTGTTGCTTCTATGACTTACTTAAAAGCAGTAGAAGCTGGAGTTGACGTAATTGATACGGCAATGTCACCATTCGCTCTTGGAACATCCCAGCCGGCAACAGAAGTTATGGTTGAGACTTTCAAAGGAACACAGTATGATACTGGATTCGATCAGAAATTATTAGCAGAAATCGCTGATTACTTCAGACCAATCAGAGATGAAGCTTTAAGTTCCGGTTTATTAAATCCGAAAAACC
This sequence comes from Robinsoniella sp. KNHs210, assembly GCF_000686105.1. Taxonomy (NCBI): domain Bacteria; kingdom Bacillati; phylum Bacillota; class Clostridia; order Lachnospirales; family Lachnospiraceae; genus Robinsoniella; species Robinsoniella sp. KNHs210. The sequence continues at coordinate 2,300,396 of NZ_JMLZ01000002.1, read as the reverse complement.
TTGGTGTTGATATTAAGACATTGTTATATCAGGTACCTGGCGGTATGCTTTCTAACCTGACTTCTCAGCTGAAAGAACAGCACGCAGAAGACAAATATTACGATGTGCTTGCAGAAGTTCCAAGAGTGCGTAAAGATCTTGGTGAGCCGCCGCTTGTAACACCTTCTTCACAGATCGTTGGTACACAGGCTGTATTTAACGTAATCATGGGAGAGCGTTACAAAATGGTTACCAAAGAAACAAAGGCAGTTCTGTCCGGAGAATACGGCGCAACTGTTAAACCATTCAACAAGGAAATCCAGAAGAAATGTATTGGTGACAAGACACCGATTACCTGCCGTCCGGCTGACTTGCTGAAACCAGAATTAAAGACAATCGAAGCTGAAATGTCACAGTGGAAAGAACAGGATGAAGATGTCCTGACCTACGCACTGTTCCCACAGGTTGCTACCGATTTCTTTAAATACAGAGAAGCTCAGAAAACGAAAGTAGATCCGAAAACGGCTGATACGAAGAATGGGGCTTATCCGGTTTAGAAATTTATAATAAGAGGTTTGGGGAATTAAAATTCCTCAGACCTCTTTTTGCTTGTTTTTACACAATGCTGAAAAAACCAGATAAAAATTGAAATTTCCCTGGTTTCATGTTAATATTAATATTTGAAAGAAAATCGCTTTCAAATTACTAATTAAGGAATAGTACAAGCCTGCTTGCGCTATTCAGGGGAATTAGAATGAAAATTATAGAGAATACGAAGGAATATAAATGTTATGCCAACGACCAATGAATTGTTAAGTCAGAGAAACCGAAAAGGAAAAAAGATAAATATAAACCCCAACGGTCCCAACCGTGTGCACCGGGCCATGAAAATGGATGCGGTATTCAGTGATATGCCTCAGGAAGATATTCTGAAGACGATTCTGAAGTCTGATATTCGAAATCTTCAAATGACACTTGATGAAGCTGATGAGACTTCTTTCGAAGTGGCAGTGGAAATGATTTTAAATGCCAGGGATATATATGTGATTGGTGTCAGAAGCTGTGAACCACTGGCTAATTTCCTGGGATTTTATTTAAATCTGATGTTTAAAAATGTAAAGGTAATCAGTACCAACAGTGCCAGTGAGTTGTTTGAACAGCTGTTTCGGATTGGTGCCGAGGATGTGATTATCGGTATCAGTTTTCCACGCTATTCCATGCGTACCTTAAAGGCGATGGAGCTGGCGAACAACCGGAGTGCGAAAGTGATATCCATTACGGACAGCATCTATTCGCCCATGAAACTGTATGCGACCTGTAATTTGACGGCTAAAAGCGACATGGCTTCGATTGCAGACTCTCTGACAGCGCCTATGAGCCTCATTAACGCCCTTGTAGTGTCTCTTTGCATGAGACGCCAGGCTGAGATGGCAGAGTCCTTAAAAACGCTGGAACAGGTCTGGGAGGAGTATCAGGTATATAACAATGATGAGATTAATTATATTGATAATCATATAGAAGTGAAATTTCCCGGCAGAACCGATGAAAATTAAGAAGGAAGAACAGGTGTGGATATAAAAATGAGTAAGGTTTTAATTATTGGCGGTGGAGCAGCCGGAATGTTTGCAGCATGTGCAGCAGCTTCGAATGGCCATGAAGTACATGTGTTTGAAAAAAACGAAAAGCTTGGCAAGAAGCTGTTTATCACCGGTAAGGGAAGATGTAATCTGACCAATGCCTGCGATATGGAAGAATTATTTGATAGTGTCTGCACAAATAAGAAGTTTTTATACAGTGCTTTTTATGGATATACCAATCAGGACGTAATTGATTTCTTTGAAGAAGCTGGCATGAAAACGAAAATTGAGAGAGGCAGCCGGGTATTTCCGGTTTCAGATCATTCTTCTGATGTGATTGCCGCTCTGACCAGGAAAATGAAATCTCTTGGAGTAAAGACGTATTTTAATACAACGGTAAAAGGAATTATTATTGAAGAAGAGTCATGTAAAGGAATTATTCTGGAAGATAAAACTAAGCTGTACGGAGATGCTGTGATAGTTACTACAGGAGGTTTTTCTTATCAAAGTACAGGATCTACCGGGGATGGATACCGCTTTGCAAAAGATGCGGGACATAAAGTAACAGATTTGCTTCCTTCCCTTGTCCCTATGAATACCAAAGAAGAATTTGTGAAGCGCTTACAGGGACTTTCCCTGCGTAATGTAAGAATTACTCTGTGTGATGGAAAAAAATGCCTGTATGAGGATTTTGGAGAAATGATGTTCACTCATTTTGGCATCACCGGACCATTAATTCTTACGGCCAGTACTACGGTGACGAAAAAATATCGCGGAAAGGATCTGCAGCTTTATATAGATCTGAAACCGGCACTTTCCGAAGAGCAGCTGGATCATCGTATACTCCGTGAATTTGAAGAGGGAAAGAACAGGCAATTTAAAAATGTCATAAACACCCTGTTTCCGGCTAAGCTGATTCCTGTTATGATAGATCTGTCGGAAATTTCTCCGGAAAAGAAAGTGAATGAAATTTCCAGGGAAGAACGGCAGAATTTAGTATCTCTGATTAAGCATCTGCCCCTTACGGTAACGGGACTGCGGGATTATAATGAAGCCATTATTACCAGAGGCGGTGTGGCGGTGAAAGAGGTCAATCCGTCTACAATGGAGTCAAAACTGGTATCCCGCCTGTATTTTGCAGGGGAGGTTTTGGATCTGGATGCAGTGACAGGTGGATTTAACCTGCAGATTGCCTGGTCAACCGCTTATGCTGCAGGGCAGGCTATTGAGTAGCTGAGGGTTCAAAATTTATGGACTGCCCGGCATTTTAGGGAGGAAATGATGTGAACAAATGCGGCAGATGCCGTAATTAAATAAGTAATGGAGGTTTTCAATGAGTTTTAATATTGCAATTGACGGACCTGCAGGAGCAGGAAAAAGTACTATAGCAAAAAGAGTGGCAAAAGAGCTTTCTTTTATTTATGTGGATACCGGAGCGATGTATCGGGCGATTGCACTTTATCTGATTCGCAGTAAGGTGTCTCCTGCAGACCAGGAAGCGCTGAAGAAAGCCTGTGAGAATATAGAAATTACGATTTCCTATGAAAATGGAGAACAGCAGGTCATCCTGAATGGAGAGAATGTGACAGGATTAATCAGAACCGAAGAAGTGGGGAATATGGCTTCAGCCGCATCCGCTAATCCACCGGTACGGGAAAAGCTGTTAGACCTTCAAAGAAATCTTGCCCGGAATTCGGATGTACTGATGGATGGCAGGGATATAGGGACAAATGTACTTCCAAATGCCCAGCTTAAGATTTACCTGACAGCTAGTTCTGCTACCAGGGCAGAGCGGCGTTATCTGGAATTGCAGGAAAAGGGAGAGAACTGTCAATTGGAAGAAATCGAACGGGATATCATCGAACGCGACCAGCGTGACATGAACCGTGATATTGCGCCTTTAAAACAGGCAGAAGATGCAGTTCTTGTAGACTCCTCCAACATGGGAATAGACCAGGTGGTTGAGTGTATATTGTCCCTCTATGAAGAAAGAAAAGGCAGGTAGGACATGGAAGTAATTGTGGCAAAGACGGCTGGATTTTGCTTTGGAGTAAAACGTGCTGTTGATAAGGTATATGAGCAGGTAGAAAAAGGAACAGAACCTATCTGCACTTATGGGCCGATTATTCATAACGAAGAAGTAGTAAAAGATCTGGAGCGTAAAGGTGTTTCCGTGATTAACTCTGTCTCTGAATTAAAAGCGCTTAAGGAAGGCACGGTTGTAATCCGTTCTCATGGCGTAGCAAAAGAAATTTACGATATAATAGAATCAAAAGGGCTTCATCTGGTTGACGCAACCTGTCCTTTTGTTTTAAAAATACACAATATTGTAAAAAAGGAAAGCGCCAGTGGATCAGAAATTATCATAATCGGAAATGATCAGCATCCGGAAGTAGAAGGAATCAAAGGTTGGTGTTCGGGACCTGTTACGGTGATAGAATCGGCTGCTGAAGCGGAGAATTTCGTACAGGAAAGTGGAAAAAGGCTCTGCATTGTGTCCCAAACGACATTTAATTACAATAAATTTAATAAATTAGTTGAAATTCTTTCTAAAAAGGGTTATGATATAATTGTTTTAAATACGATTTGCAACGCGACTGAAGAGAGGCAGACCGAAGCGAGGGCGATTGCAAAGCGCGTAGATGGCATGATTGTCATCGGGGGCAGGCATAGTTCCAATACGCAGAAGCTATTTGAAATATGCAAAAATGAATGTGAAAATACTTACTATATACAGACACTCGTTGATTTGGATGTACATTCTTTACCATCCATGGGTTGCGTAGGTATTACCGCAGGGGCATCGACCCCAAATAATATTATTGAGGAGGTTCAAAAGAATGTCAGAAATGAGTTTTGAACAAATGCTGGAAGAATCATTTAAAACAATTCATAATGGAGAGGTAGTCGAAGGTACAATCATCGACGTCAAAGAAGATGAGATCATCTTAAATATAGGCTATAAAGCTGACGGTATCATCACAAGAAGTGAATATACAAACGAACCGAACGTAGACCTTCGTACACTTGTTAATGTCAATGACAAAATGGAAGCAAAAGTATTAAAAGTGAATGATGGCGAAGGTCAGGTATTACTTACTTATAAGAGATTAGCAGCAGAAAAAGGCAACAAGAAACTGGAAGAAGCTTTCAATAACCATGAAGTATTAAAAGCACAGGTAGCTCAGGTACTTGGCGGCGGATTAAGCGTTGTAGTAGATGAGTCCAGAGTATTCATTCCTGCAAGCCTGGTTTCTGATACCTATGAGAAAAATCTGGGTAAATATGAAGGACAGGAAATTGAATTCGTAATCAGCGAATTTAATCCACGCAGAAGAAGAATCATTGGTGACCGTAAGCAGTTATTAGTTGCTAAAAAAGAAGTAATGCAAAAAGAACTCTTTGAAAGAATCCATGAAGGTGACGTTGTAGAAGGCGTTATTAAGAATGTTACAGACTTTGGAGCATTTATTGATCTTGGCGGAGCTGACGGTTTACTTCATATTTCCGAAATGTCCTGGGGCAGAGTAGAGAATCCAAAGAAAGTATTCAAAGTTGGTGAAACAATTTCCGTATTGATTAAAGAAATCAGCGGAACAAAGATCGCATTAAGCTTAAAATTTGAAAACCAGAATCCATGGCTTACAGCAGCTGAAAAGTATGCAGTAGGAAATGTAGTTGATGGAAAAGTTGCAAGAATGACTGACTTTGGTGCATTTGTAGAATTAGAGCCAGGAGTTGATGCTTTACTTCATGTATCTCAGATCTCTCATGACCACGTAGAGAAACCATCTGATGTATTATCCGTTGGACAGGAAATTACAGCAAAGGTAGTGGATTTCAATGAAGATGATAAGAAAATCAGCCTGAGCATGAAAGCTTTGGAAAATGCAGAAGATGCGGTATCCCAGGAAATGTATGAAGATGTAGCAGAAGATGCTGCAGAGGATATGGTTGAAGAGTCAATTACAGAATAATTGATACAGGCATTTCCAGTTATCTGGAAATGCCGTTTTTGTTGGATTTAGAGGACAGAGGCCCACATCGAAAATTGTTAAATAAACAACTAGCCTGTTAATTATACAACTAGCTCGTTAAATAAACAACTTTCCGAAATTGGGCTTTTTTTCTGTTTTTTTTCTGAAATATGTGCTATACTGTCTCTGGAGTTTAAAACAAATTTTGAATATAAGTCAGGAGATTTTCCGTGTTTTCCAGGAACTCCGGAGTACATTCAAAGTACGCGACAGGGTCAGAATAATTTTCTTTAAAGGCAGGGACATAAAGTTCCGCGGCCTGCGGAAGAAAGCTGCCGGATTTTTTTTGAAAGCAGGTAGCAGCTTTTGCGGGAACCCGGTAGGCTTTATCTATGAAAGATGCCACGCTTTTGTGCATGGCGGTATCTTCAGCCGGTAAATAGTAGTAATTTTTATAATCACGGAAAAAATACTTTAAGGTACCAGTGAATCCCGGTATTTGGATTTTACAGGTTTTGTCATGGGCTGTTATATACCCGAAATCCAGTTTGCATGAGATGGGTTTTGGCAGATTACAGGAAAGAGAAGCTGTAATCAAAAGGGAAAAGGCATGATCAGATTCTTCTGATATTTCGGTGTGGGTAATCGCAAATCTCCCATTTATAAGGTCCAGATAGGATAACAGTGGGAATAATCCGGCTAATCCCCTTAAATCATCGTGATTATGCCAGAGCAGTTGTTCACAAAGCCGCGGATCATGGTTTTTCTGGTATTCCCGGCAAATTGGAATCAGTTCCCCGCCATTGGCTGTGTCTGTGCGGTCTGTTTCCAAATATTCCTCTAACGATCGCTGGTTTAAATGAGTAAGCTTTAAGTATTTCTTCAGTGGTTTTACTTTCAGATATATGTCAATGCTGTTAAGCTGTTCTGGCAGAAAGGTCTGGTTATGGGTTTCACATTTTGCTTTCACATAAGGAAGGTCAAAGCGATCCCCATTAAAATGGATCAGGTATACATAGTTGGCGGCAAACTGGATGAAGCTGTGGAGCAGCAGCGGTTCGTCTGACTCTGTTTCAGCCAGCCATTGACGAAGTTTCCAGGAATCATGTTCATAATACATTACTCCAATGAGGTACAGGCTGGAGCTGCGAGGTGAAAAGCCGGTGGTTTCGATATCAAAAAACAGTACATCTGCAGGATTGTAATGTCTGGCTATCAGATGAACGTTAGGAATAGATATATCAGTTGTTTTAGTAATCATAGGATCGCCTCCAAATTTTTCATAAGTAACTGTTCAGCAGAATTATATCACATTTCAAGCAATTGTCATAGGTGATTTATTGCAGGAAAGAGGAGATCAGGTAATATGTGGGATTTTCAGATTTTGGGTGTCGACTTGTATCATATATTGAGTTGGCTGTACTTATATAGTTTTTTGGGATGGCTCTGGGAGAGCTGTTATGTCTCTGTAAAGGAGAAAAAGATCATTAACAGAGGATTCGTTACCGGACCACTGTGTACGATTTACGGAGTGGGGGCTGTGGGTGTCTACCTGATTCTAAGGCCTCTTGAAGACAGACTCATCATCCTGTATCTGGGCGGAGTTCTTGTCGCTACGGTTTTGGAATATGTTACCGCGCTGCTGATGGAAACTCTTTTTCATACAAGCTGGTGGGACTACAGCAGCAAACCATATAATTTTCAAGGCAGAATATGTCTGGGCAGTTCTATTGCCTGGGGATTTTTTACCGTTATCATGTTTAAAGTGTTCCAGCCTTTTGCAGAATGGGTAGTGAATCTCTTTTCTGTACCAACGGGGCATGCCATGATTATCATTATTACTGTTTTGTATGTGGTTGATTTTTCATTTTCTACACTTACTGCTATGAAACTGGGACAGAAGCTTGGTGGATTGGAACGGGCTATGGGAGAATTGGTAGAGTATGTTCAGAATACCAGGATCTATAGTTCGGCGGGAGAGCTGGTAGAACGGCTTGAACCTTATCGTCAGTCCTTTAACAAACAAAATGTGAAAGAAAAAATGGATCAGTACCAGGCAGGTATCTTAAAATTCCTGAATCTGGAAGGGAAAGAAGAGAGTCTGGGTGAAATCAAAAATAAACTGTCTGCAGTCAGGGATCAGTATGTTAAAATGGCTTCCGGTATTAACTGGAATGACAGGCGTCTGTTCCGCGCATATCCGAATCTGAGTAAAGCAACCGGAACAAAGAGATGGATGAAAAAGAAAAGTAAAAAAAGGAATGCAAAAAAATGTGTAAATGATAAATCAAAAATGAAGGATAGATCAAAAAAAGAATGATAGATAAAAAAACGATAGATAAAAAAACGATAGATCAAAATTAGATTTTTAATGAGGATGAAATAATTTACGCTATAAAATTATCCGTGGGTAACTGCTGATAATCTTTATGATATATTTAAAAAGAAGGAAGGTAAAAAAAATGGCACGATTCACGTTTAAGGGCGGGATCCATCCAAACGATGGAAAAGACCTGTCTAAAGACAAACCGATTCGGACTGTGTTGCCAAAAGGCGATCTGGTGTATCCGCTTTCTCAGCATATCGGTGCGCCAGCCAAACCGATTGTAGCAAAGGGTGACCATGTAGTAATCGGACAGAAAATTGCTGAAGCCGGTGGATTTGTATCCGCTCCGATTCATGCTTCCGTATCTGGTACGGTTAAGACAATTGAGCCAAGGCTGACAGTTACAGGAGTAATGGCAGATGCCATCGTCATCGAAAATGACGGTAAGTATGAAGAACTGCAGTGGCCAAAAAGAAAGCCATTGAAAGACCTCACAGGGCCTGAAATTCTGGAGATGGTAAAGGAGGCCGGCATTGTCGGTATGGGTGGAGCTGGTTTTCCAACTCATGTAAAATTATCTCCGAAGGAACCCGATAAGATTGACTACATTATTGCAAACTGTGCAGAATGTGAGCCATATCTGACAAGCGATTACAGGAGGATGTTAGAATCCCCGGAAAAAATCATTGGCGGAGTACGGGCAATTCTTAGGATATTCCCAAAAGCAAAAGGTATTATTGCGGTGGAAGACAATAAGAAAGATGCAATTGCCATTTTAAAAGAAGCAGCAAAGGATGATTCCAATATTGAAGTCATGGAATTGAAAACAAAATATCCCCAGGGTGCAGAGCGTCAGCTTATATATGCAACTACAGGGAGAGCGATTAATTCATCTATGCTTCCGGCAGACGTTGGATGCATTGTAAATAACTGTGATACGGTTACTGCCGTTTACCGGGCTGTTTATGAAGGAAGACCGCTGATGCACCGTATTGTTACGGTAACGGGAGATGCAATTGCTAATCCCCAGAACTTCAGTGTGTGTACCGGAACAAATTATCATGAACTGATTGAAGAAGCAGGGGGATTTAAGACACAGCCGGAGAAAATTGTATCCGGAGGTCCGATGATGGGATTTGGGTTATATAATCTGGATGTTCCTACAACGAAGACATCTTCTGCTCTTTTATGCCTGACAAAGGATGAAGTTTCCCAGTATGAGCCTACCGCATGTATCAACTGCGGCCGCTGTGTGAGTGTCTGTCCGGGACGTATTATACCGTCCAAACTGGCGGATTATTCCATGCGCCATGACGAGGAGTCCTTTGTTAAATATGAAGGTATGGAATGCTGCGAATGCGGCTGCTGTAGCTTTATTTGTCCTGCAAAGCGCCCGTTAACCCAGTATATTAAATCTATGCGTAAAATTGTTCTTGCAAATAGAAAAAAGAAGTAGAAGGGAGAGTGAACAAAAATGAGCGATTTATTAAAAGTATCCTCAAATCCTCATATCCGCTCGCCATATAAGAGCAGCCAGATTATGCTTATGGTACTGGCGGCACTGCTTCCGGCAAGTGCGTTTGGCGTTTGGAATTTTGGATTAAATGCTTTTATTATTATTATCATATCTGTTGCATCCAGTGTAGCAACTGAGTATATCTACGAAAGGCTGATGCATAAAAAAATCACGATTAACGATTACAGTGCTGCTGTAACAGGTCTTTTACTGGCATTGAACCTGCCGGCGACGGTGCCCTGGTGGCTGCCCATTATTGGAAGTGTATTCGCAGTCTTGATTGTAAAACAATTATTTGGAGGCCTGGGACAAAATTTTATGAACCCGGCTTTAGGAGCAAGATGCTTCCTGTTAATTTCTTTTACCGGAAGAATGACAGACTTTACATATGACGGTATTTCCGGAGCAACACCTCTGGCTGCATTGAAAGCAGGAGAGGCAGTGAGCCTGAAGGATATGTTTTTTGGAACAACTGCAGGAACCATCGGTGAGACATCCGTAATTGCTATCCTTATTGGAGCAATTTTTCTCCTTGCAACGGGGATTATCAATCTTCGTATCCCTGCAACATATATTATCACCTTTGCGTTATTTATCGTAATTTTTGGGGGACATGGTCTGGATGGAAGCTATCTGGCAGCGCAGCTTTGCGGCGGTGGTCTGATGCTGGGGGCATTTTTCATGGCAACGGATTATGTGACTTCACCGATCACGAAGAATGGACAGCTAATTTTTGGTATTGTCCTGGGTATATTTACCGGACTGTTCCGTATGTTTGGAAATTCTGCGGAAGGTGTTTCTTATGCAATTATTATCTCAAACATGTTAGTACCGCTGATTGAGAAAGTAACCTATCCGAAGCCTTTTGGAAAAGGAGGCGAAAAGTTTTGAATAATATAATAAAAAATGCATTGATTCTCATGGCGATTACACTTGTGGCAGGTATATTGCTTGGCGGCGTATATGAGATTACAAAAAATCCGATTAAACAGCAGCAGGAAACTGCGAAAGCAGAAGCCTACAAAGCGGTATTCCCCGGTGCAGACAAACTGGAAGCAATTGAAGATCAAAAAGCTTCTCTTGATTCTGCCGCAGCGGTATTAAGTGAAAATGGTTTTTCGGCTGAAAAAATTAATGAAGTGCTGCGAGTTCTGGATGCTTCCGGCAAATCGCTGGGTGTTGTTATGAACGTGACAACCGGTGAAGGTTACGGCGGTGATATTATATTTACCATGGGAGTCCGAAATGACGGAACCTTAAACGGTATAGAAATATTAACCATCAATGAAACAGCAGGTCTTGGAATGAAAGCAGATGAAGATGCTTTTAAGTCCCAGTTTAAAGATAAGAATGTGGAAAAGTTTTCTTATACAAAAGGAGGGGCACAGTCCGATGACCAGATTGATGCCTTGAGCGGGGCAACGATTACAACAAATGCTATGACAAATGGTGTGAATGCCGGTCTTGCTTTCTTCAAGTCTTTAAGTGAAGGAGGTCTTTTAGATGAATAAAATGACAGAACGTCTTTATAATGGTTTGATTAAAGAAAATCCTACCTTTGTGCTGATGCTTGGTATGTGTCCCACGCTGGCGGTAACCACTTCTGCCATTAACGGCGTAGGTATGGGGCTGACAACGTTGGTTATTCTGGCAATGTCAAATCTGATTATTTCAGCACTCCGTAAAGTAATACCGGGTGGTGTGCGTGTGCCGGCTTTTATTGTAATTGTAGCTTCCTTTGTAACGATTGTTCAGTTCTTACTGGAGGCGTATATTCCATCCCTGTATGACAGCCTTGGAATCTATATTCCGCTTATCGTTGTAAACTGTATTATCCTTGGTCGTGCGGAGTCTTATGCTTCTAAAAATCCGGTTATGCCGTCCTTATTCGACGGAATCGGTATGGGACTTGGATTTACCGTAGGTTTGACCTGTATTGGCGCTGTAAGGGAATTAATCGGCGCAGGACAGCTGTTTGGATTTCAGATCATGCCGTCCGCCTATGAGCCGGTTACGATCTTTATCCTGGCACCTGGAGCATTCCTGGTACTGGCTATGCTGACTGCAATACAGAACAAAGTGAAAATCAATGCAGAAAAGAAGGGCAAAGCAACAAAGATTGGTTCCGGATGTACCGGTTCCTGTGATTCTTGCGGGAGCAGCTGTAAAGGAGGAGAAGCATAATGAAAGAATTAATCATGATTGGCATAGGCTCCGCTTTTATCAATAACGTAGTATTAAGCCAGTTCCTGGGATTATGTCCGTTCCTGGGCGTATCTAAAAAGATCGGGACGGCAGCCGGGATGGGTGCAGCGGTTATATTTGTTATCACCATATCATCCTTTATAACGGGACTGGTATACCAGTTTATACTGACGCCACTGAATTTGACGTATTTGCAGACCATCGTATTCATTCTGGTAATTGCTGCGCTGGTACAGTTTGTGGAAATGTTTTTGAAAAAGTCAAGCCCCGGTCTCTACAATGCACTGGGTGTTTACCTGCCTTTAATTACAACAAACTGTGCAGTACTTGGTGTAGCATTACTGAATGTACAGAAATCATATAACCTGTTAGAAGGTGTTGTAAACGGATTTGCTACGGCAGTGGGATTCTTCGTAGCGATCGTGCTTATGGCCGGTATTCGGGAAAAGACAGAGCATAATGACGTTTCACCTGCATTTCAGGGTTCCCCGATTGTATTGCTCACAGCGTGCCTGATGGCGATTGCCTTCTTTGGTTTCGCAGGATTGAAATAAGGGGGGATGATAAGTATGTTAACAGGAATATTACTAGCGGCAGCGATTGTAGGAGGTACCGGTTTATTATTGGGACTTTTCCTGGGATTTGCCGGCAAGAAATTTAATGTAGAAGTAGATGAAAGAGAACTTATGATCCGTGATGAACTGCCGGGAAATAACTGCGGCGGCTGCGGATATGCAGGCTGTGATGCTTTGGCAAAAGCAATCGCTTTAGGTGAAGCAGAAGTAGGGGCTTGTCCCGTTGGCGGAGCGGCGGTAGCAGCAAAAATCGGTGAAATCATGGGTAAAGCAGCCAGTGACAGTAAACGTATGACGGCTTTTGTAAAATGCGCGGGAACCTGTGAAAAGGTTACTAATGATTATGATTACAGCGGCGCACAGGACTGCGAAATGCTGGCATTTGTACCAGGCGGCGGTCCAAAGAGCTGTAACCACGGATGCCTGGGATTTGGAACCTGCGTTAAGGTTTGTCCTTTTGATGCCATTCATATCATTGACGGGATTGCAGTAGTGGATAAAGAGAGCTGTAAAGCCTGCGGCAAATGTATTGCCCACTGTCCGAAACATCTGATTGAAATGGTTCCTTACGAGGCAAAACATCTTGTAAAGTGTTCTTCCAGGGATAAAGGCAAGATTACGATGCAGTCCTGTAAAGCAGGATGTATCGGATGTAAAAAGTGTGAAAAAGAATGTCCTGCCGGAGCGATTTCCGTAACAGACAATGTAGCCCATATTGATTATGAGAAATGTACCGGCTGCGGAATCTGTGCTGAAAAATGTCCGGTTAAGATAATAACAGGAAAACCAGCTTAATGGCATGGAGACTGCCGTGAGGGTCAAAAATCCCGCCGTTTGAGGCGGGGTTTTTGATTTATAAAAAGTAGTGAACAAAAGGAGGACTATAATTGCAGCAATCATTGATTAAGCGTCTGAAACCCATCACAGAAGAGGAACAGAGGATTTTAACCGGAGACAGGCATATCCAGAAGGAGATTTATACTACCGGCAGGGAATTCACGGTGGACAGTGCAAAGATGCTTGAGAAGGGAAGACTGATAGATATTCGTACTCATACCAGGTTCATTGCTTTTCCTTCCCATAAGCACAATTATATTGAGATTATGTATATGTGTGCAGGCCAGACTTCCCATATTATAAACGGCAGCACCAAAGTGACGCTGAAAGAGGGGGATCTGCTTTTTATGAACCAGTTTTCCGCTCATGAGATTTTAGCGGCAAAGGAAGAGGATATTGGGATTAACTTTATTATACTCCCGGAGTTTTTTGATGAAGTACTGCCCATGCTTACCAAGGGAAATGTACTGAGTAATTTTCTGGTCAGTACTCTTCGCAGGAATACCAATACGGCAGGATATCTGCATTACCGGGTAGCCCAGGTGCTTCCGATTCAAAATCTGATCGAAAATCTGGTATGGTCCTTGCTTAACCATCAGCCGAATTACCGCCAGATTAACCAGACCACTATGGGACTGCTGTTTATGCAGCTGGTGAATGCAACAGACTGCATCGAAGCGGGTAATCAGGAACAGCATCAGGATTTATTTATTATGCAGGTGTTAAAATACATTGAAGAAAACTATAAAGCGGCAACGCTGAGTGAAATTGCAGGTGATATGAACCAGTCTGTTTCCAATATGAGCAAGCAGATTAAACATGCCACAGGAAGAACATTTAAAGAACTTCTTCAGGAGAAGCGGCTTTCCCAGGCGGAACATCTGATACGGGATACCACAATTCCAATAACTGACATTATTTATCTGGTAGGATATGACAATACAAGCTATTTTCACCGTATTTTCAAGGAAAACTATCATATGAGCCCGAAATGTTATCGAAAAGCTATCGTTGACAACGGCAGTAATTCTTTATAGAATAGAAGAGTAGTTGTTCAGCAAAAGACAGGAGGGCATATGAATAAGAAAAAATCAGGGATTATCTGCTTACTGGTTCTGTTGATCTGTCTGTTGATTCCGATGACGGCTTCGGCAGCATCGAAGAAAAATGGATGGTATCAGAAGGGCAGTAAATGGTACTATGCGAAAAATGGGAAAAATGAAACCGGATGGAAGAAGTACCAGGGGAAAAAGTTCTATTTACAGAAAGATAAGAATGGCCGGATGGCTACCGGCTGGTGCAAGATAGGAAGCAAGTGGTATTATTTTGAACCGACTAAATCACCGGTGGGTGCAATGCGCACAGGATGGTTGAATGTTGGTGGAAAGAAGTATTACCTTGGAAAAAAAGGTGTGATGTACACCGGCAAACGGAAGATCGGAAAAAACAGATACCAGTTTGCCGTATCCGGAGAATTGGTCCGAAAGCTGAAAAACCCTCAGTGGAGAACCAACAGTAAAGGGAAATGGTACGATAATGGCGATGGTACATACCCCAAATTCACCTGGATGACGATAGGTGGGAAACGGTACTATTTCGACAGAAACGGATATGTAATTACCGGGTGGCAGGAGATAAACAGCAAGTATTATTACATGGGTACAGATGGGGCTATGCATGCAAATAAGTGGATTACCACCAATGGACGTAAGTTTTACGTACAGAGTGATGGTACCATGGCCACCTGTAAATGGGTGGGTAAAAAGTATGTAGGTGCAGACGGCTACTGGATTAAAAAATATCAGTCTGCCAGCAACAAAGGAAAAGACGGCTGGACAGGAGATAACAGTACGGTTCGCTTCAAAAAAAATAATGCTGCAGTCGTTAACTGGAGATACTTTAAAAATGGAAGGAAACTGAGGGGCTGGAACCTGATCGGTGGAAAATATTACTATTTTGAAAATGATGGCTATATGCGAATCGGATGGCTGAAACGCGGCAGTTCCATGTATTTTATGAGCACCTCGAAGTCCGGTAATATCGGAGCGGCAGTAAAGGGATGGATGAAAATAGACGGCAAGCTTTATTATTTCTTCCCAACAGGTAAGATGGCTAGAAACCAGACTCTTCTGGCAAGTGATAAAAAATATTATACATTTGATAATAATGGTGTTTGTGTGAAGGTTAGCTGACAGTTGTATTGGTAGCATTGCACAACTTCATAATTGGAAAATAAGGACGTAAATTAGAAAAATTGCGTCCTTGTTTTTTTGCCCTGAAAAAACTATAATGAAGAAAAATAACAAATGAAAGGCGGAAACACTTATGTATAATGTTGAAAAAGGGTATGAAGCAGCAAAAGAATTTTATGCACAATATGGTATTGATGTAGATAAAGCAATTGAAATTGCAGACAAAACGCCAATTTCCATGCATTGCTGGCAGGGAGATGATGTAGCTGGAACAGAAGTAAAAGAAGACAAGTCTCTTACAGGAGGAATTCAGGCTACCGGTAACTATCCCGGAAAAGCTACAAACGGAGAAGAATTAAGGGCTGATATCGAAGAAGCCATGAAATTCATCCCAGGTGAATTAAAAGTAAATGTACACGCAAATTACCAGGAAGCAGACCGTTTCGTAGACCGTAATGAAATCCAGCCTGAACATTTCGCAAAATGGGCTGACTGGGCTGTAGAAAAAGGATTGGGACTGGATTTTAACCCAACTTATTTTGCTCATCCAAAGAGCACAGAAAAAGGAACACTTTCCTGTGCAGATGAAGATATTCGTAAATTCTGGGTAGAACATGGTATTAAATGTCGTCAGATCGGTGAATATTTCTATAAGAAAACAGGAAAACCTTGTGTCATCAATCACTGGACACCGGATGGAGATAAAGAAGTTCCGGTTGATACCTTAGGACCGAGACAGCGCCTGAAAAAGAGCTATGATGAAATCTTTGAAGCAACCAAGGACGTAGAAGGCGTTGTTGATGGTATTGAATCAAAAGTATTCGGTATCGGAGCAGAAAGCTATACGGTAGGATCTCATGAATTCTGTATGGGTTATGTAATGAATGCAAATAAAGATCACATCATTATGACTTTAGATGCTGGACATTATCATCCGACAGAAACAGTTTCCGGAAAATTGTCCAGTATTTATACCTTTGATAATTCCGTATTACTGCATGTAACACGTCCGGTACGCTGGGATTCCGATCACGTAGTAGGATTTGATGATGAAACCAGAGCTATTTTTGAAGAACTGGTTCGTATGGATAAATTAAAAGATACATATGTTGCAACTGATTTCTTTGATGCATCCATTAATCGTGTTGCTGCATGGGTAATCGGTCTTAGAAATACCAGAAAAGCAATGTTGGCAGCTTTATTACAGCCAGTAGACCAGATGAAGAAAATGGAGGCAGACGGTGATGTAAGTGCAAGACTTGCATACAAAGAAGAATTCAAAGCAGCTCCATTTGCAATGGTTTGGGATTATTACTGTGCAAAGAAAAATGCAGGAACCGGATTAGAGTGGTTAAAAGATGTGAAACAGTATGAGAGTGATGTATTGTTAAAGAGATAATGAATAATGGAAGGGCTGTTACACTTGTGAAGTGTGCAGCTCTTTTTTTGTGGAAAGAGGTGGCTGATAAGAAGAAGTTTTATATTCAATTTACCTCTTGACATTTTTTATAAAGTGTACTATATTGTACTTGTACAATAAGTACACTTAAGTACACCGGATGATACTTGGAGGTTAGAATGTGGAAATAATCATTAGTAACAATAAGAGTAAACCTATTTATGAGCAGATCACATCACAGATTAAAGCTGCCATAATGAGCGGGGAGATGCAGCCCGGGGAAATGCTTCCTTCTATGCGGGCGCTGGCTAAATCTTTACATATCAGTGTGATTACGGCACAGAAGGCTTATGAAGACCTGCAGCGCGATGGATTTATAGAAACGGTAACCGGCAGGGGAACTTTTGTGGCTAGCACTAATAAAGAATTTTTTCAGGAAGAAAAACTGCGAAATGCAGAAGAAAAGCTTCAGGAGGCAGCAGAGATTGGCAGAAGCAGTGGGATCAGCCTAAAGAAGCTGATAGAGCTTTTGACCATATTTTATGAGGACGAGGAGGATTCATGATGGATTATATTTTAGAAGTAAGGGATCTGGAGAAAAAATATAAGGATTTTACATTGGACAAAATAAGTTTTTCTATTCCGTCGGGTACAATTGTAGGTTTAATCGGTGAAAATGGAGCAGGAAAGAGTACTACAATTAATTCTATTTTAAATCTTATTAAAAAAGATGGCGGAGAAATTAAGATTCTAGGGAAAGAGATGACGGATAACGACACGGGAATGCGTAATGACATCGGAGTTGTATTTGACGGAGATAACTTTTATGAGACTCTGACCCCCAGAAAAATCGGAAATATAATGAAGAAAATTTATTCTAATTGGGATACAGACTGTTTTCAGGGATACTTGAAAAAATTTCAGCTTTCTGAAAATAAGGAGATAAAGGAATACTCAAAAGGCATGAAGATGAAGTTTACAATAGCAGTGGCATTGTCTCATAATCCAAGATTATTGATCTTAGATGAGGCAACCAGTGGACTGGATCCTATTGTCAGAGATGAAGTGCTGGATATTTTCCTTGATTTTGTGCAGGATGAGACACATGCGGTTTTAGTTTCTTCCCACATCACCAGTGATCTGGAAAAGATAGCGGATTATATTACCTTCATTCACGAAGGTAAACTGATATTTTCTTTGGCAAAGGATGAACTAATTTATAACTATGGAATTATCAAGTGCGGTAAGGAACAGTTTGTAAAAATAGACAGAAATGACATCATTACTTACCGGAAAAAAGATTATGAATATGAAGTTCTGGTATCGGATAAAGCAAAAATGGAACGAAAATATAAAAACTGTCTTATGAATGATGTTTCCATTGATGATATTATGCTTCTGTATGTGAAAGGAGAAACGGTATGAGAGGATTAATATTAAAAGATTTGTACAATATAGCACATAATGCAAAATTAATGGGGTTGATGCTGGTGGTTATGGCTGTGATACTGGTACCTACCAATGGAATTATCAGCTTTATGGGAGTCTGTGTTATTATATGCAGTATGATGTTAATAACGACGATCAGTTTTGATGATATATCAAAATGGAACCGGTATGCAATGATTATGCCACTTTCACGAAGAGATGTAGTAAAAAGCAAATACATAGTTTTGATTATTTTCTCCCTGGTAGGAAGCATAGTGGGAATCGTTATATGCAGTGTTGGCGGCATTCTTTTAAAAGAATTTGATATGGTTAATATTTTGGCAACGGCAGTCGGCTGTATCGGAATTGCTTTGGTGTTTGGAAGTGTTATATTACCGCTTCTCTATAAATTTGGAGCTGAGAAAGCCAGATTGTTAATGATGGTATGTTTCCTGATTCCCACAGCGGTTGTGTACTTCGCTGCAAATGTGATGCAAAGCGCAGGACTGCCGCCATTGGGAGAGACTTTTATAATATTAATAATCGCCTCTCTGCCGTTTTTATGCATTCTGATTATGTATATCTCTTATCGTATCAGCCTGAAGATTTTTCTAAATCAGGAATTGTAATCAGTGTCTCTGGAGTCATGAAGCTGATAATCATCGGTTATGAAAATAGCATCTATATCAGGAAGAGACCGGATCAGTTCCATGCCCTTTTGAAGCCCCAGGGCGAAGCAGGTTGTGCTGAGGGCGTCACCATCTACGGATTGTTCGGAAATTATGGTGACACCAAGCAGCCCGTTTTGAAAGGGGTAACCTGTTTTGGCATCCAGAATATGGTGATAGATTACACCGTCCTGTTTAAAATACCGTTCGTAAACGCCGGAGGTAACGACAGACTCATCGCTTAAATGTACAGAAGTAATCGCAGCATTTTGTTCATCAAAAGGTTTTTGAATACCGATATTCCAGGCAGAACCGTCTGGCTTTGTACCGATAGTAAGTACATTGCCGCCCAGATTAATTAATCCGCTTTTTACATTTTTTGAAACGAGATAGTCTTTAATTTTATCAGCGATATAACCTTTGGCAATGGCTCCAAGATCAATTGAGGCTTTGGGATTTAAAAGGGTTACGGTATTGCCACTGATCGAAATGGTATGATAATCCACAAGATTCTTTGCTTTTTCAATATCCTGACTGTCGGGTATTGTTTTCTTATCCTTGAAATCCCAGAGTGAACTTAAAGGTGCTATCGTGATATCAAATGCACCATCAGATAACTCGCTGTATGTAAGGGATTTCTGAATTAATGCAATGGTTTCATCAGATACCGTGACGGGTTTTCCTTCTGCTTGATTTATACGGGAAACATCGCTGGTTGCAACGGTTTTACTTAAAAGTTGTTCATATTTCTCGCAGACAGCAAAGGATTCATCTAAAAGAGATTCATTTCCAGTATCATAAAGGGTAATCTGAATAACCGTATCCAGTAAAAAGCCCTGCTTACTGATTGGTTCCCTGGAAGAACTGCACGCTGAAAGCAACAGACAACAGGCAAGCATGCAAAAAGTAAGCAGTTTATAAATAGTTTTCATAGCAGAGCCGATCCTTTCGTATTATGTGTAAGATATTTTATGTCAGCCTTATTATAGCACCAAAGGAGACCTGCCGCAAATTATCCGCGATGCTGGTAGAAAAATATTGCCAGTTGTGTCCGGTCTCTCAGGTCTAATTTATCTAAGATGGTGCTAAGGTAATTCCTTACGGTTCCTTCGCTTAGATACAAAGTCTCAGAAATTTCTTTATTACTAAGTCCATCTGCAACCAGTTTGATAATTTCCAGTTCTTTTGGCAGAACACCATGGGAACTATAATTGTATTGTTCCGTGTTCTGCATTAACTCAGGTATTTTCCTTACAATTTCACTTCCGAACACACTTTGACCGGAATAGACAGCTTTTAGGGCAGGTACAATGCTTTCGTAGTTCTGTTTCAGAAGATAACCTTTTGCACCGATATGTAATGCCCGGATAATATATTCATCATCCGAAAAAGTAGTTAAGTAAAGGATTTTTGCCAATGGATCTTTTTTTAAAATTTTCTCTCCGGCTTCCAGGCCGCTCATATGTACCATACGGATATCCATTAAAAGGATGTCCGTTTCTTTCTGATGTGCTTCAAAAAGTTCAATTGCTTCATTGCCGCTGCTTCCAACGGCAGTGACCTTTATCTCCGGATCACTTTCTAAGATTGTTTTCAGTGACAGGGCAACCAGCTGGTCGTCATCTACAATTATTATATTCATATATTTTCCTTTCTGATAAGAGTCAGTACGTTTTTGGAACTGACGCAAATATCTTAAAACCGTGATCAATGCCGGTACGGAAAGTACCATGTAAAGCCTGAACCCGTTCCTGCATATTTTCAAGCCCGATTCCGTGGGAAGAAATGTTCCCGGGAACAGGATTGCCATTGTCGCTGATATGAATCTGATAAAAGGAAGGATGTTCTCTGACGATGATAACAATATTGCTGGCATCACTGTGTTTTACTATATTTGAAAGTCCTTCCTTGATCAGCATGATAAAACAATACTTTACATTTCTTGGAATGGTATCACTCATATCGTATTCTAACGTTGTTTCGTAAGTTTTATAATCTTTCAAAATAGTGCGGATGGTATCATAAAGGTCAATGGAGTCATCATGGAGATCGTGGACGCTTTCCCGAATGCTGTCCATAGCACTGGAAAGCGTATCTTTTACGGAAAGCAGAGGTGCTTTCAGGCTATTGTCTTTATTAACCGCCAAAAGTGCACCGGTCTGTAATATAGAGCGGGACAGCATATGTCCCACATTATCATGTATTTCTCTTGCAATGCGGTTTCGTTCTTTCAGCGTGGCAAGGTGTATTTCATAGTCTTGCTTTTCTAACAGGTCTTTGTTTTTGTTTTCCAATAAAAGATTGAGTTCACGGCTGCTGTCCCGGGATATCTTCAGCTGTTGGGACAGTTTTTGAAAGGTTTCTGTCCGGTAGCAGAGCAGGTAACTCAATATAAAAAAGACGAAAACAGACAGGTTTAACGGATGGAAATCGATTGCCAGATATCGAAAGCATGCTGCTGCGCCGATAATAGTCAGGATCCTTAGTTTCCAGGTGCAAAAGTCGTAAATAATCAGAGGAAGCAGCAGGCAGAATGGCGGGATCAGAAAACACAGGAAAAGATACAGACAGCCTGTGAGAACCGTGACTTTGAGCTGATCGAAATAAGTATTTAGACAGCTGATGCCAAATGCAGTGACAAATACAAATACGGGCAGGATAGATAGGGAACTGTCGATTAAAAATATACAGCAGCAAATCAATATAATGCATTTATCAATTAATGTATCCATGGGGGGTTCCTCCTTGCATGTAACAGTCGAAAGTGTTGAATTTACAGACATGCTCTGCTGTAGTTTACTTCTTTATTATACCTATTAGCGATTGAAATCTCAATAACAGATTCATCAAAACAGGATGTTATGACAAATGTCATCTAACATCCTGACATACGGCACTTCTCTGGGTCTGCCGATTGGTTTATAATGGCAGTATCAAATAAATGGAGGGTGCTAAGGATGAGTGAAACAATTGTTAAAATAGAAAATCTTGTAAAACGATACAAAGAACTGGTAGCATTAGATCATTTCAATCTGGATATTAAAAGGGGAGAGATCTTTGGGCTGCTGGGCCCAAATGGATCGGGAAAGACAACGGCAATCAGCTGTCTCTTATCCCTGCTTTCTTATGATAAGGGAAAGATAGAGGTATTTGGTAAAACGATGCATCCGGACAGCTATGACAGCAAGCGGAAGATCGGGGTTATTATGCAGAATGTAGCCGTTTTTGAGGAACTGACAGTCCATGAAAATCTGGATTATTTTTGTGGACTGTATGTGAATGATAAACAGGAAAGGAAGAACCTGGTGGAAGAGGCAATTGACTTTGTAGGACTTCAGGAATTTAAAAAATTTTATCCCAGAAAGTTATCCGGTGGACTTCTTAGAAGATTAAATATCGGATGCGGGATTGCCCACAAACCAGAACTGATTATCATGGATGAACCTACCGTAGCAGTGGATCCCCAGAGCAGAAACCACATACTAAAAGGAATACAGAAACTGAATCAAGAGGGGGCAACAATCATCTATACTTCCCATTACATGGAGGAAGTGGAACAGATCTGTACCCGGGTTGCCATTATGGATAATGGGCAGAATCTGGCAATTGGGACAACGGAAGAACTTAAGAACATGATCAAAGTTGGTGAAACCATCCGGATCGAAATACTGGGTCTGGAAAGCAGCATTCTGTTGAAAATCAAAGAACTTCCACATGTCTATTCAGTGGCATATGAAGAGAACGTATTAAAAATAAAGTGCAGCAGTGCGAATCATAATCTTATAAGAATATTGAATTATCTTCAGGATCAGGGAATTTCTTTTGGCAGGGTTTTCTCAGAAATGCCAACTTTAAACGATGTGTTTTTAGAGATTACAGGCAGAGAGCTGAGAGATTAGGAGGGCGTTATGTTTTTTCATATTTATAAATACCGCCTGAAAGGGCTGGTACGAAATTGGCAGGGATTATTTTGGACATTGGCTTTTCCCATGATTCTGGGTACTCTTTTCTTCGTGACCTTTGGAAACTTTATGAATCGGGAAGAAAAATTACAGGCGATTCCGGTGGCAGCAGTGATGGAAAACCAGGACAGCTATTTTAAAGAACTGCTGGATGAATTATCCAAACCGGGGGCAGACCAGATACTGAACATTCAATATACGAATGAGGATGCCGCAGGGAAACTCCTGAGTGACGGTGACGTAGATGGTGTGTTTTATGTGTCGGATACAGTACAATTAATGGTTAAAAAGACTGGAATCAATCAAAGTATTTTAAGTTCCTTACTGGACAGTTATCTCCAGGCGGAAAATATGATTAAAAAAGCAATAAAATTAAATCCGGCTTCTGCGGAGATTATAATGAAAAATCTGAATGAAGATGTGACCGTAAATAAAGAAATAACCCTGAGCAGCGGAAATCAGGATGCAATGATGCAGTATTTCTATGCCCTTCTTGCGATGGCATGTCTGTACGGGTGTTTTCTGGGATTATACAATGCAGGATATATTCAGGCAAACCTTACCACACTGGCTGCCAGAAAGATGACTTCGCCTGTCCACCGTATGACTATGATAATGGGTGAATTTGCGGCAGCAGTCTCTGTGCAATTTTGTTCCCTGCTGATATTGATGGGATATCTGCGGTTTATACTTGGGGTAGACTTTGGAAATAAAATACCGGCAATTCTGTTATTGGCATTCGTCGGCACTTTACTTGGCGTATCCATGGGATTTTTTGCAGGCTGTATCGGAAGAACATCCCTGAGTGTAAAAACGGGTATCATGATTGCACTCAATATGTTTTTATGCTTTTTCAGCGGTTTATTCATAAATACAATTAAAAATGACGTGGAACAGGTCTGCCCTATTATAAACCGTATCAATCCTGCAGTGGTGCTGTCAGATGCATTTTACGCACTTGATATTTATGATACTTACGACCGCTATTTTAAGAATATTATTATATTATTGATTTTTACCGCAATATTCTGCATAGGGGGATTTTTGCTGGCAAGGAGGAAGAAATATGCAAGTCTTTAATTGTTTTTACAAAATTATTAAAAAAAACATAGGAGGATTATTACTTTATTTTGGGATTTTTATCGGCCTTGCAATATTAATGTCTAATGTTACTTCCGGTACAGAGATGCAGAGTTTTCAGGATACTAAGATACAGATAGCAGTCATTGACCGTGACGGCAGTGAACTTAGCAGGGCACTTAAGGAATATATGGGATCCAGACAGAATCTGGTTGAGATAGAAGATGATAAGGAAAAGATGCAGGACAATTTATTTGCCAGAAAAGTAGAATATATTCTGATCATCCCTGCTGGATTTGAAGAGAAAATAAAGAATGGGGAAGAGGTTTATACCGAAAATATTAAGGTTCCCGGCTCCTATACCGGATATTTTGCAGACAGTCAGGTAAGCCAATATTTAAAATCTTTGAAAACATATTTAGCGGCGGGTTATTCGGTGACAGATGCAGCAAAAAATGTATCTGAGGATCTGGAATTAAGAGGCCAGGTTACGCTGCAGGGGGATACAGTAAAGGCGAGTATGCCATCTGTTTACTATTATCTGAGGTATATTCCATATGCGCTGATGGCGGTGCTGATATATGGAATCAGTCCGGCACTGCGTGCTTTTCAAAACAGGGATCTGAAAAAAAGGAATGAGTGCGGTGCCATGACAATGAATCAGAGGAATAAACAGATTATGACTGCCTGCGTGGCATTTTCTGCCATCGTATGGGGTGTATTTATGATCATGGCAGTCGTGCTTTACAGGGGACAGTTATTAGATGGGAACATAAAATACGGTATATTAAATACAATAGCGTTTTTATTGCTCGCAGCATCAATAGCATTTATGGTGGGCATGCTGGTAAAAAGTGATAATGCCCTTACGGCGCTGGTAAATATTATCAGTCTCGGCTTCTGCTTTATGGGCGGGGTCTTTGTTCCCCAGGAAGTCATGAGTGAAAAAGTATTGGCATTCTGTAAGTTTGTACCGTCCTTTTGGTATGTAAAAGTGAATGATATGCTGGGAGGAGCAATCGGCATTACCCACCAGATGAGAACGGATGTATGGATGGGGATTTTGGTGCAGGTAGGATTTGCAGCAGCAATTTTTGCTCTTACTTTAGTACTGATTAAAAAAACAAGAGTTTAGACATACCTCTGGATCATAACAGGTTAACGGTTTCGTCAGAAGAAGCAGTATGAGTCTGCTGCTTTTGGCGGAGCCTTTTTGCTGTTCCTGTTCTTGAAAATGCAGTGAGAAATATAATATATTCTATAATTCTATATAGCGGAATGTATTATATAAAAAAAATAATTATATATGTTGACAAAGTATATTATACGACATATAATATAGTCAAACAAAAGGTATTAGATTTACTTTTTGAACAAAACGAGAGGAGGCGGTAAGATGACTTATCAATTGGGAGCGGCACTTACAGATGCAATTGTCTTGGCGATTATTGCAAAGGGAGATACGTATGGATACTCTATTTCCCAGGAAATGAAAAAGGTAACGGATTTAAAGGAGTCTACGCTTTACCCGGTATTGAGAAGATTACAGAATCATGGCTATCTGGGAACTTATGACCAGCCATTTCAGGGGAGGAATCGAAAATATTATTATCTGACTCCCGAAGGAAAGAAACAATATCAGCATTTTGTAGATGAATGGATTACTTATCGAGCAGGAATAGAAGAAATAATTTTGGGAGGAACTAAAAATGGGCAAGAATGAATATTTGCGGACTCTGGCGCGTGAACTTCGAAAGCTGCCAAAGGAAGAGTTCAATACAGCGATGGATTATTATACGGAATATTTTGAAGATGCCGGACCGGAAAAGGAACAGGAGATCATTCAGGAACTTGGAACTCCCCGTGAAGTAGCATATCAGATTATTACGGATGCTGCAATTAAGCGGATGGAAGAACAGGTAGATGTAAAAAAAGGATTCAGCACTCTTTGGATCATAATATTAGGGATCTGTGCAGCTCCTGTGGCACTTCCAATGGCATTTGCGATGGTAGCCCTGTTTGCTTCTATGCTCCTGGTGGTAGTTGCGTTTGTGGGGTCTGCAATTCTGGTTGACCTGTGTGCATTGGCCGGAGGGATTGTTACGGCATTTTGTGGAATTTACCTTTTATTTACCCAACCAGCGACCGGCATTGCATTGCTCGGACTTGGAATGGCAGCTGTTGGAATTGGAATCTTTGTAGGATTTGGAATTATCGGAATCGGCAGACGTATGGTAAAAGGGATTGGTAAAATGTTCAGAAACATTTTAAAGAGGAGGAAAAAGTCATGAAAAAGTATCAGAAAGTTTTGCTGATCACCGCAGGATGCCTGACACTTGCAGGAGGCATTGTTATGGTAACCGGTCTTGCACTGGGTGGCAGCCTGGGATTGAGACTGACTTCAGAAGGAATTTATACTGGAAATGATCAGGGAAAATATTTAGAAGAAACAAAAAGTTTAAAAGATATAAAAAATTTAGAAATAAGTGCGGGTTATGGCAATATCTATATAGAACAGGGGGATTCATTCCGGCTGGAATATGGCTACGATGATATGTTCGCCAAACCGGAATATAAAGCTGATAATGGGAAGGTTAGTTTCAACCTGAAAAGTGTCCATCAAAACGGGATTAGTCTCATTGGCATTGGTAATTTCGCTAATCAGAAAAAAGAAGATTATATAAAACTGATTCTGCCAAAAGGCATTGAATTGGATCAACTGAAAGTGCGCTCAGATTATGGTGAGCTGAGTCTGAATCAGGCGGATATTAAGAATCTGATATTAGAAGGCGACAGCGGAAATATCAATATTACGAATGTAAATATGGATGAACTCAGTCTGAATCTGGATTATGGTAAATTAGAAATGGAAAATTGTGTTGTTCCAGAACTGAAGATTGATAATGATACCAGTTCCGGTGATTTGGAATTGAAAAATATTACTGCAAAAAATGTGAAAATAAGCACAGACTACGGTAATGTTACAGTTGATCAGATGAAAGCCGATCAGGTAGAGATTATGAATAACAACGGCTCTGTGGACCTGCGTAATATGGAAGGAAACACGAAAAATAAAAGAATGAATCTGCTTACAGTAAACGGTGAATACGGAGCTATCGGTCTTAGAAACGTTAAGACTAATAGTCTGAACATAGAAAGTGATTATGGAACAGTCAAAGGAACAGATATTACGGCTGTAAAAAATAATATTCGTCAGGAAAACGGAAAATGCAGTATAGATAACCTGAACACGTCAGATACTAATATCAAGAACGAATACGGTGATGTTGACCTGACTCTGGCAAAATCAGAAAAAGAATATGATTTTTATCTGGATACGGATGATGGAGAAGTCAGCATTAACGGTGAGCATTACGGAGACGATTATACCAGGGATAACGGAAAAGATAAACAGATCAGAGTAAGCGTTGAATATAACGCCAGAATCTCTATCAGCGCAGAAGAGTAGTTTACAATAAGTTGATAAATTCTTGATATTTGTCTGTTAGAGTGATAGAAAAACGAAAGCAGAATTTATACGAAGGGAAGAAGCCTATGAAAATTTTATCTGTCATAGTACCTTGTTATCAGTCACAGGATTATATGGAACATTGTATCAAGACCTTACTGACCGGTCAGGATGATGTGGAAATACTTGTAATTGACGACGGTTCAAAAGACCATACACTATCTATTGCACAGAAATATGAATCAAAATATCCAAACATAGTGCGTGCTATACATCAGGAGAATAAGGGGCATGGCGGAGCTCTGAACACAGGAATTGCCAATGCAAAAGGACTCTACCTGAAAGTTGTAGACAGTGACGACTGGGTTAATCAGGAGGCATACAAAAAGATTCTGGAAGAACTGAAAGAACTAATTGCTTCAGATGAAATGCCGGATCTGGTAGTATCTAATTTTGTATATGAAAAACAGGGTGCAAAGCGGAAGAAGGTAATTAATTACCGGCGGTATATGAAAACCGGAGAAACATTTACCTGGAAAGATACCAGAGGACTTCCGGTAACCAATTATCTGATGATGCATTCCCTTATTTACCGCACAGAATTGGTGAGAAACAGTGGGCTGGTATTGCCTGAACATACTTTTTATGTAGATAATATTTATGTCTTTCAACCCCTGCCTTATGTTCGGACAATTCGGTACCTGGATTTAAATTTCTACCGGTATTTTATAGGAAGAGAAGATCAGTCGGTTCAGGAATCCGTAATGATTGGACGAATGGATCAGCATTACCGGGTAACCCGTAACTTAATTGACTATATGCATAAGAAACAGTTTATGATCAAAGAACGTTCTTTGCGTAAGACGATGTATACAAATCTGAAACTGGCAATGGCAATTGCCACGATCCTGGCAATGCTGAAAGATACACCGGACAGTGGTAAAGAACTGAAACAGATTTGGAGATATTTAAAAAATCTTGACAGCCGCATGTATCGAAAAGTGAGATATAGCTGCATTGGTATTGGTGTAAATCTTCCGGGTAGATTAGGAAGGCGCACAGTACTTGGCTGTTATCATTTACTTCAAAGACTTTATGGATTTAATTAATGGAATGTATCCCGGGGATTGTGGCATATTCCTGCCACAGACTGGGAAGCACATTATAAATGAAGGAGGCAAAGTTTGAAAGAAAAGTGCTTTCAAACTATTTATTAAGGCAGTATCGCAGGCAGGACTGCGATATGCGGGAGGTATAACTATGAACACAAAGGGAAGTTTGAAAAGAGAAAGATTTGCAGTAGGATATAATAAATATAAAATATTTTGGATTTTTATGATGGGAGGGATAATGGGATGCATCCTGGAGACAATCTGGTGCTATTTTGCATTTGGGGAAATTTCCAGCAGAACCAGTAACCTATTCCTGCCATTCAGTTCCGTATGGGGTCTTGGATGCGCCTTATTTACTGTTTTTTTACATAGCACGAAAGAAATGAAAACTTTTAATATATTCATTAAAGGATATGTTTTAGGGGGCATATTTGAATTTATCTGCGGTTATGTCTGCCAGGTGATGCTGGGGGTTACATTTTGGGACTATTCCGGATTGCCCTTTACCCTGGGACATTATGTGAATTTAATATTCTGTATTTTCTGGGGAGTGGTAGCGATCGCCTGGGCAAAATGGGTTTATCCGCTTCTTTCCGGATTAATTGAACGGGCGCCGAGAAAAGCAGGGATATTAGTAACAAAAATAGCGGTATGTTTTATGGTAGTGACTGCAACCATATCTGGTGTGGCGCTGCTTCGTATGTCAGAGAGACAGTTAAACAGACCTGCTAAAAATGTGGTGGAAATGAGGTTGGATAAATATTTTCCCGACCATGTAATGAAAAAGTACTTTCCGAAAATGAAATATATCTCAGAACCTCATTTGAGAGGTGGTGTGGTGAAATCGGATACATAAAATAAAGGAAATAATCCCTGAAACTGTGCAGTTATGAGGGGAATCATGACTTGTATTTTTTATTGATTGAAATTATCCCTGATTCATATTATAATCCCGTTTTCGACACTTGCAAGAAGACGAAAAGCCGATACACCTTATAAATACTGAGGTTATCGGCTTATACTGATTATGAAATTGTTGTATGTAAACGTTACTTTAAAATTTTTTTAATTGTTCCATTCAGTTCCTTTGGTTTATAATGCAGCCTGTCCAAGTTTAGCGATGTTAGTTGGGTTAGGGCATCTAGTGCCTTGCTACCATTATAGAGAGCCATATATTCGACGTCGTGAATATTCGTCACATTCATATTTTTCAAGGTATTAATTAAGTTTTCTGTCGTCACATGTGTATGCTGGTCATCAAGTTTGGCTTCCAGTAAACGGTACACAAGCAGCGCAGTATAGCAGATCATGAAGTGAGCTCTAATGCGATTTGGCAGACGGTGGTTTACAGGTCTTCCGGTAAAATTTGTTTTCATGATTCGAAAACAGTCTTCAATCTGATATCTTTTGTGGGATACAGCCAATATATCTTTAGCTGGATCCAGAAGATTTGTGGCGACCGCATAATAACCATCATATTTTTCTTCTTCAGCAATCTTTGTTTCGTCAAGTATATATGCGACCGTTGCTTTTTCTACTGAGTTTGTGCTGGCTATGCGTTTCAGAAATCGCTTCACATCATTCGCTCCTTTCTTGATTTCTTCGGGATCTTTCATACCTAAGAGTTTCCTGGCACGTTCAATCTGACGGTTTCGCACAGCCCTCTGGTATTCCATCATCTTTCGCGAGAAAGTGATAATCAGTCTCTGTTTCAGCTGTCCTGTTGTTTTTACACGTTTTGTTTTGCCATTTTTTAATGTTTTTTCTTCATACAGTCCAAGATCAATAGCTTTGTCTGCAATAATCACTTTATAGGCAGAATCATTGTACAGTTCGCGGTTTTCTATCTCATATCTGTCAAAAGTTTTCATATCGCTGATTGCGACAGCGGAGTCATCTGAGAGAAGATGATAATCATAGTCGTTGAACACGGCCTTTTTGAGTGTGTCACTCAGTTTTTTTATAGATTGAGTGACAATAAAGGCTCTGCCGCCCATACTGTTGAATTTGCGGATGTTATAGGAACCAAGCCCCGCATCTGCACAATAAATGAATTGGGCATTATCCAGCATTTTCATAACTTCTTTTTCTAATGGGACAGCGGTAATCTGTTCGCTTGTATTTCCACAATGCAGGCACATGCTGACTGGGATTCCCCTGCTATCCATGAAAAGTCCCATTTCCACAATGGGATTTGAACGGTGTTCTTTACTTAAGCCATATTTTCTCAGACCATTGATAATCTCACCAGTCACTTCATCGACGATGTCTTCGTCAGGCTGTTCACATTCAAAGTAAAAGTTTGTGCAATCATAGTATAGGACAGATGAATCTCGCTTAATGACAGAATTGCTGTTTTTGTAAAGCCATGTCAGATAAGTGTCGTAATTCGCTTCCAAGATATCCATGAATCTAAGAATATGCTGGTAATCGAACTCCGGCTGTTCAAAGTAGGAAGCGAGACGATTCCAGGTAGCGTGTTTGGATTTGGGATCTAAAATCCTTGCATAAGTAAGGAAACGAGCGATTGTAAAACAATCAAAAGTATTTTTGCGGTCATTTGTTATCTCATGAAAGAACTCCTTGAGATTCAATTCTTTCATGATGTCCTGAAGAAAGAAATACCCAATATTCAACCAGTTGGAAGCCGATGCTTCATCAGCGGAAGGTCTGACCCTTTCGTTAAAATCGGCAGTCAGATTGAAAGAGACTTTGCCAACGCGGTATTCCTCATTCATCTTTTTGATTTGTTCTCTCACATAGAGTTCAGGATCATCTGTGACCTTCAATAACTCGGAGTGTTTTCCAAAGTTTTTAATATTTCTGGTGGTTGTTTTCTTTCCATTACGGATTCCCTGCTGTGCATAATAAGTGGGATCCTTTAGTCGTTTATCAAAGTATATTTTCATAAATGCATCACCCCTGTAATTATTATACCATATAAATACAACACATACAACATAAAAATAGTAAAAATTTGACAAAAAAACCTGCTAACAAAAGTCAAGGACTTTTAGCAGATTTTTAAATTATTTTATCAGTCTATTTTTTGGCATGCTAAAAAGGCTGGCATTGTGCTCCAGCCTGCACAGACTCATGTTTTCACAATCTATTGATAAACAGCAGTTACTCTTGCATAGTAAATTCGTAGAAATTTATTCAAACCAGCGATTTTTGCATGTTTCTTGCTTTTTCCTTCACTTTCCTTTTTTAAGATATAGTTGTATACAGCATCATCTTTTGGAGCAGGATGGCTCTTAAGCACTCTCATCACCTCATATCCCACCTTCCTAAGCGTTGAAGAACCTCGTTTCGTTATTTTGCGTTTCGAACCAATAAACTGCCCTGATTCATATGGAGGTGGGTCAATTCCAGCCCATGCTATGAGTGCCTTTGCGTTATGCAGTCTTCTCACATCACCAATCTCTGCAATCAGCTTAACCGCAAGGACATCACCAACCCCACCCATTTCCCTGACCGTTGAATATTCAGGAAGGGACTTCGCAAGTTCTTGCATTCGTGTTAAAATAAGAGACAGAGAACTATCCACAGTTCTCAATACCGATACCGCTTCCTGTACTAACATTTTGGTTGATGGGGTACTGGAAGACAGTGTGGGAATGCCACTTGAAGCTAATTCATAGACTGTCTCAGCCTTGGATCTGCTTTGGTGGTATTTCTTTTCTTTTGCCCAGACAAGATACGCCTCTGTGAATTTTTCAAGGCTCATGGTTGTGATTAAATCAAAGTGCCAAAATCTCTCCACAAAGTCGCTGAGCTTATCCTTGCCATTCGTTTCATTCCAGCTGTTAAACATCTTCTTGATACCCGGCATCACATAATCCAGGATATGTGTCAGTTCCTGCAAAGCTTTCACATGAAGTTCCATATAGTACCGGTATCTGCGTCCCAGAAGCTTAAGCTCCGCATAAACTTCTTCCTCACCTTCATATTTTTGTAATTTGAACCATTTCTCGATTCCGTAATTAGCAATCATCATCGAATCAAGTTTATCAGTCTTTGCTCCTCTGATGCTGCTATCCTTCGCATATTTCTTCATTGCAAATGGATTTACAACAGATACAAAATACCCCTTGTCATGAAGGAATGTCAAAACAGGCAAATGATAAATACCCGTAGCTTCCATCACGATACGTATTTCACCATCTAACTTTTGAAGCAGATTGTGAAAGTCTTCCAACTCCTTTTCCACATGTTGCATATCAAAAGGGCTACATATAATTTCCCCGTATGGCTTAAGTATACAGATAGTGCTTTTCCCTTTTGATACATCAATTCCTACGCTTATCATCTCGAACCTCCTATAACTGTTATTCGTAATTGTTCCAGCCGCACTCATTACCATCCAGTTTAGTTGGTTACGCGGGAGCAAATCCCAACCTGCTTAATCGAATGCTTATAACAAGGGGTTGGTTAACGGTTTTTTTGACGGATGCTACGACCCAAAAAAGCCCACGTCAGACCAATTACTCCCCTTATTATAAATAAAATAAGTGCAGGTGTCAGAGTTAATTACTCTCTAACAACTACACTTTTATGGTACTAAATAAGCCTGTATCAAGGCTTTAAGGTACTTTAGAGATATGGAAAGTGTCGAAGACCCGACCATGTAATGAAAAAGTACTTTCCGAAAATGAAATATATCTCAGAACCTCATTTGAGAGGTGGTGTGGTGAAATCGGATACATAAAATAAAGGAAATAATCCCTGAAACTGTGCAGTTATGAGGGGAATCATGACTTGTATTTTTTATTGATTGAAATTATCCCTGATTCATATTATAATAAAAGACAAATGTTAAAGTTACTTTAATGTATGATAAGGGGGTCACATTATGGAATATAAAATAAAGCAGGTTTCTGAAATAACGGGATTACCGGCATCAACACTGCGCTATTATGAAAAAGAACAGTTGCTGCCAACTGTAAAGAGAAATGAAGCAGGTGTTCGGATTTACAATGACAAAGATCTTGACTGGATATCGATTATATCCTGCCTGAAAGCAACGGATATGCCAATAGCCGACATTCGCAGATTTGTAGCACTGTGCGCAAAGGGAGATGTAACTCTGAAAGAACGCCGTCAGATGGTTATCGCGCATAAGCGCGTAGTGGAAAAGCATATAGAAGAACTGGAAAGCAATCTGGACCACATTAATTTTAAAGTAGAATATTATAATGCGGCATGCAGGCTGGGCTCCGAGGCACCCCTTAAACAGATTAAATATGTAGAATGTGATGATCAATGCGTTGTACGATTGAAGAATGCTGCCAGTTAAGGGAAAGAAAGAGAGTGGAAAATTCCATTCTCTTTCTTACTGCTGTGGTGTTTGTCGGGCTTAAAAGGGGTATTCTCCTGTTTTCCCTGTTTTAGGCAACACTTTTTTACAAAAAACACTAGACTATTTTGACGTTTTATGAGAAAATGATATCAAGTATGGTGTTAAATATCTAACGATATGAACACGTACATATCCAAAGAATTCATTTTTGAAAGGAGTCTTAAAATGATTTATTCACATGAAGTAGAAACGATGTGTAAAGTAGCGCAAGGCGTGGCTCATGGTGCTGCTCCGATCCCAGAAGAAGCAAAATGGGTAAAAGCAAAAGAAATTAAAGACATTTCCGGTTTAACACATGGTGTAGGCTGGTGTGCACCTCAGCAGGGTACCTGTAAATTAACATTAAATGTTAAAGAGGGCGTTATCCAGGAAGCATTAGTAGAGACAATCGGATGTTCAGGTATGACTCATTCCGCAGCAATGGCTTCCGAAATTTTACCAGGAAGAACAATCCTTGAAGCTTTAAATACAGACTTAGTATGTGACGCTATCAATACAGCAATGAGAGAATTATTTTTACAGATTGTTTATGGCAGAACACAGAGTGCTTTCTCAGAAGACGGACTTCCAATCGGTGCCGGACTTGAAGATTTAGGTAAAGGCCTCAGATCTCAGGTTGGTACAATGTATGGAACTCTTGCAAAAGGTCCTCGTTATCTTGAAATGACAGATGGCTATGTTACAGGTGTTGCTTTAGATGCAGATGACGAAATCATCGGTTACCAGTTCGTAAGTTTTGGTAAAATGATGGATTTCATCAAAGCAGGTGATGATGCTAACACAGCATTTGAAAAAGCTAAAGGTCAGTATGGTAGAGTTGCAGACGCAGTGAAAATCATCGACCCAAGACATGAATAATAGAGGAGGGGAAAAGAATGGCTTTATTTGAATCATATGAAAGAAGAGAAAAACAAATTCTGGCTGTTTTAAAAGAGTATGGTATTAACTCTATCGAAGAAGCAGCAGAAGTTACAAAAGCAGCAGGCTTAGATGTATATAATCAGGTTGAAGGTATTCAGCCAATCTGTTTTGAAAATGCAAAATGGGCTTACACTGTAGGCGCAGCAATTGCAATCAAAAAAGACTGCAGAAGAGCAGCAGATGCAGCAGCAGCTATCGGTGAAGGACTTCAGTCTTTCTGTATCCCGGGATCCGTTGCTGACCAGCGTAAAGTAGGTCTGGGACATGGTAACCTTGGTAAAATGTTACTGGAAGAAGACACAGAATGTTTTGCATTCTTAGCAGGCCATGAGTCTTTTGCAGCAGCTGAAGGCGCTATCGGTATTGCAGAAAAAGCAAACAAGGTTCGTAAAAAACCATTACGCGTTATTTTAAACGGACTTGGAAAAGATGCAGCTCAGATCATCGCTCGTATCAACGGATTTACATATGTTGAAACAGAGATGGACTACCACAAAGGCGAAGTAAAAGAAGTATTCCGTAAAGCATACTCTGAAGGACTTCGTGCAAAAGTTAACTGCTACGGTGCAAACGATGTAACAGAAGGTGTTGCTATCATGCACAAAGAAGCTGTTGACGTTTCCATCACAGGAAACTCCACAAACCCAACTCGTTTCCAGCATCCGGTAGCTGGTACTTACAAAAAAGAATGTGTTGATCAGGGTAAGAAATACTTCTCCGTAGCATCAGGCGGTGGTACAGGACGTACACTTCACCCGGATAACATGGCAGCAGGTCCTGCTTCCTACGGTATGACAGATACTATGGGACGTATGCACTCTGATGCTCAGTTCGCTGGTTCATCTTCCGTACCTGCTCATGTTGAAATGATGGGTCTGATCGGTGCTGGTAACAACCCGATGGTTGGTATGACTGTTGCAGTTGCAGTTGCCATTGAGGAAGCTGCTAAGGCTGGGAAGTTCTAAGAAATCCTTATTTTATAAGGGTTTGAGAAGTTGTGAGTTGTGCTGAAAAGTGTTGAAAATGAGTGTGTAGAACACGGGTAGCGCACACGTAGCACACAAGCGTAGCGCACAAAGATTAGAATTAAAATGTTAGTGTATAAGAGATGTTTTTCAGGGTGAACGCCTTGTGAAACATCTCTTATTTTGTTATCTTGCATATCTCTTTATGGAGTTGCTCCATTGTCCTGTGGGTATAGGTTTTTTCTGTGATGTCTGTTATGGCGTGACCGACAATGAGTTTTAATATGTATTCGTCTACATGACATTCTTTTGCTTTTGTGATGAAAGTATGTCTGGTTTCATGCGGTCGGTGGGTCAGCTTCAAGCGTTTCATGGCTTTTACGAATCTGCCCCGGTATTTGTCATAGGTCATGTAGGTTCCCTGTTGTCCGCTATCGTCATTGAACAGAAATTCATTTTCTGGTGAGAAACGTTTTTCAATGAGAGGGTGGATAAGAGGGTGAATTGGTACAACACGGTTTTTGCCTGCGTCTGTTTTCATGCCGCCTTTCATGGTGTTAGCTTCAAGGTCAATATCTGCAGTCTTTAAGGTAGCTAATTCCTGTGGGCGCCAGCCGCTGTAAATGCCTACTAGAATCATATCCACAAAAGGAACCTCATTTACGTTATCCCAGAGCAGATTAATTTCTTCTAGTGTAAAGGGAATGACTTCTTTTTCCGGCGCTTCCCGTTTGACTGCGTTACAAAGTTGTGCATAGTCCTTTTGGACAATCTCATGTTTCATTGCGTAGCGGTACATCATATTAAATAATGATTTTATTCTGCCTTTTGTGGCACTTCCTACATCTGCGTCACGTATGGTTCCCTCTAAATGCTCCACGCGAATATCTTTCATTCACATTTTGTAAAGAGGTGTACAGTATTTATAGGCGGCTTGGACAGTGCGTACACTAGACATTGTGGAGAGTGTGGGAAAATAGTCTTTACTCCACAATTCGTATACATCTTCAAAGGTAACAGAGTTGGTCTGAATATCATAGGGGCTGGAATTATAGTTTGCAATGGCTTGTATCGCTTCATCTCTGGTGTGATAATAGCCGATTGTCACCCGGTTTTGAACCAGCTTCCCTTTTTCCTCATTGTATGCCCAACCGTTTGTAATAACTGCACGCCACGGATTGCGGCGTTTGCCTGATAGTTTGTAGACACTTCCTGTTCCGTTTGCTCTTTGTAATGTTTTAGCCATACAATCATCCTTTCTGTATTTTGTTTTCAAGGAACATTTGTTAAAGTTATTCTTCTGGTTTTTCTTCCAGTGTGGTAGCGGAATAATAGGCAAGGTCTTTATCCTGTAATTCCTTGTACTTTGTGGCGCTGATACGGTCATGCTGAAATTCTTTCCGGTACTCTGCAAATTCTTCCAGAAACAGGCACATATCTGCATTGAAATCTGCTGACTTGTCTTTACCATTGAATGTAATAGAGCACTCCCATTCGTCATGATGGGGAGGGCGTTTCACATCAATATTAAAATTCAAGCCCTTTACTCTGTCCAATTTGAAAAGGAAGTCCATAATATCTGAAAGACTATGGATATTCTTTTTGTCATGTTCGTAGCCAATTAGAAAAGTAGATGTGGTATCAAGCACCTTTGCCAACTCGTTAATCATGGCAATGGAAACTTCAATTTCTCCGCTTTCATATTTTTGTATAGTGCGGAGCGATTTCCCTAAAAGGTTCGCTAATTCGGTCTGATTGATACCTTTCTGTTTTCTGGCTGCCCGGATTCTCTGTCCGATATTGTTTTGATTGTCTATCATTTGTTCACCTCCACCCTTATCATATCATATAAAAATACGAATTACAAGTACATATATTTGCAAAAATAACTTGACATATGAAAAATAGATACGTATAATAAAATATGTATTTAAAGTGCATATTTTGAAATTAAAGGAGGAAAACAATGCGATTAAACGAAACCAAAATGCAGATTAAGATGGGCGAACAGGAAATGAATATCCGAATGTTAGCGGAAAAGAGTGGGGTATCCAGACAGACGATTTCTTGTATCAAGGCAGGAAAGAGCTGTTCTCCGGTGGTAGCGTACAAATTAGCGGAAGCTCTTGGAATGAGCATGGAAGAAATTTTGAATCAGTAGGGAGGGATTTTATGGAGAGAATCCGGTACTATGTAGAATTACCAGAGTTTAAAGGTCGGAATGTACCAATAGCAGAAATCGCAAAAGCAATCGGAAAAGACGCTCAATACATACGATATGGATTGCAAAAAGGGATATTTACATTCGGTTATGCTGTTAAGCTGGAAAATTCATCAGAGTACAATTACTACTGTCCAGACCGCAAGGTATGGGAAGAAACCGGATATTTTAAGCCGGAAGAAGAAACCAAAGATAACGAAAAAACCCTTGCTTAGCAGGCAAGAGTTTTTAATGGTAAACGGGCAAGCCGCCGATACCATATCTCACAATATAAGTATACAGGCGGCTTCTCCAAAAATCAACTGAAAATTTGAAAAGGGGTGCCAATATGGAAGAAAAGAAGAGAACAGAGTTAAAGATTATAAGTATGGCTGATGTACAAGAGGAAGAAGTGGAATGGCTTCTTTATCCACTGATTCCTTTTGGTAAGGTCACGATTATTCAGGGAGACCCCGGCGAGGGTAAAACAACACTTGCCCTACAGGTTATTGCAAAGCTGACCCGTGGGGAAGCGGTACTTCCTTTTGACGAACCGGGGGCTGGGATTGAAAGTAAGGAAGAAGCAGAATCAGATAGACAACCTATGAATGTTCTGTACCAGACAAGCGGAGGACGGTCTGGGAGATACCATTAAGCCGCGTTTAAATGCGGCAGGAGCAGATTGTTCAAGAGTATTGGTGATTGATGATAAAGAAAAAGCACTGACTATGATGGATTCCCGTCTGGAAGAAGCAATCATTGAAACGGGTGCCAGATTGGTGGTGCTTGACCCAATACAAGGTTATTTAGGTGCTGATGTTGATATGCACCGGGCGAATGAAATCAGACCCGTAATGAAACGAATTTCTACATTAGCTGAAAAGTATTGCTGTGCTATTGTGCTAATCGGTCATATGAATAAAGCCAGCGGAGGAAAATCGTCTTATCGTGGTCTTGGCTCCATTGATTTTCAAGCGGCGGCTAGAAGCGTTTTAATTGTTGGCAGGATAAAAGATGACCCGGAAATCAGGGTAGTTTGTCAGGTGAAAAGTTCGCTGGCACCAGAAGCAAAACCGATAGCTTTTCGATTGGATAAGCAGAATGGATTTGAATGGACAGGAGAATATGACATCAATGTAGATGATTTACTCTCTGGTGATTGCAGAGGTCAGAAATCAAAAGGTGCAAAGGAGTTTTTAAAAGAAATTTTGGCAGATGGACAAATGGCTTGCAAGGATATTGAGGAAGAAGCAAAAGTCCGTGGAATCCGAAAAAAGACATTGTGGAACGCTAAAAAGGAATTAAATGTTGATTCCATAAAAATAGGAAATCAGTGGTACTGGACATTGTAAAAAAGAAGATGGCAAGATTGCCATGTCTATAGGAAAAGGGAATCTTGCCACCTTGATTATGTAGGGCTTGTCATGACAGGGCGGACAGAAAAAACGGCTGTGAAGCCGTGGGCGGCGTTAGCCGGAAAGCCCCCGGCAGGGCGCAAAACCTGCTTGCAGGTCTGCATTTTTGATAGGGAACCTGTCAAAAGTGCTTTGGCACTTTCGACGAAAGTAACAAAGCCATGGCGGCTTAAACGCCGCCCGTATTGCCCGACTGAAAGGAGGAGATTCATGGAACGCACAATCAGCGGCATGATGGGAAAAGGTTCACTTACCCATAACAGGAGAGCATTTACAGCAGAGAATGTTGACGCTGAACGGACAAAAAATAATATTGAGTATTGCAATGAAAGTTTAAAACAAGTATATCATACTTTGTTTGATGAAGCAGTCAACCGATATAATGCAAAGCAGACACGTAAAGACCGTATGATTGAAAATTACTATGATAAAATTAGAACAGGTAAACAAGAAAAACTTTTCTATGAAGCAGTATTCCAGATTGGAAACAAAGATGATATGAATGTAAGAGGGGAACATGGAGAGCTTGCAAAACAGATATTAGATGAATTTATGCAGGATTTCCAAAAGAGGAATCCTAATTTATATGTGTTCTCTGCTCACTTGCATCTTGACGAAGAAACACCTCATTTACATATAGATTTTGTACCATATACGACAGGGAGCAAACGGGGATTAGATACCAGAGTATCCTTAAAACAGGCATTAAAAATGCAAGGTTTTGAGGGAAGCAACAGACAGGAAACAGAATGGAATCTATGGATAGCTTCAGAGAAACAACAGCTATCTTCTGTCATGGAACGGCATGGAATCCAATGGTTGAAGTTGGGAACACACCACAAGCATTTAAGTGTACTAAATTTTGAGAAACAAGAACGAGAGAAAGAAGTCCTGCAATTAGATAAACAGCTAGAGGAAGCGTCATGCAAGGTAGCCGCTACCGAAAGACAAGTTAAGTCTAAAAAAGAGGAAGTATTACAGGCTGAAAAAGAGTTGACCCAGATGGTTTCCAATCGGGCGAAAGTAGAAAAGAATATCCAGATAATACAAAATGACAAAGAGTGGCAGTTGCCAGAGCCAACAACTCTAATGAGTGCAAAAGCATATAAAGAAAAGAAAGCGGAACCACTTGTTGCAAGATTAAAAGAAGTGCTACAGACAGTAATGATAAATAATTTAGATTTAAACCGTAAATTAGAATCAACAGGAAAGCGTCTGGAGCAGATACGAAAACAGTTAAATAGGTTAGAAAACCGTTTGGAATCTGTACAGCAGGAGAATGATGTGTTAAGAGAGCAAAACAGCGATTTAAAGCGGCTTAAAATGGTTTTAGGAGAGGAAAAGGTTATTTCTATCATTGAACATCAAAAAGCGGCAGAAATCCCTGATAACAAGCGTAAAAGCCGGAACGGAATGGAAAGGTAGGTGCTTCATTATGACAGAGATGGAAAAGAAAATCATGGTTCGTTTATGTGCAAAGATACTTCAATATGTCAATCTTACAGAAGATAAAGAAGCGGAAAATCTGATTCAATGGGTTATTATGAATAACAATCTGAAAGAGAACAATAATGAAATCCGCAAGATAACTGCTGACTATAAAAATGTGCAGACAGAGGTATATAGTGGGGTTCGGGAAGCCTTAAAAGCAAATCAGGAGATATGTAAAAAGCGAAACGAATTATATGAGAAACAACAGGATTTAAAAGGAAAGCTGTTCAAGATTGAAAAGGATCTGGAACGTTAGGGGAAAATCATAAGAATAAAAATCACCGGAACAGGGGGATATAGATTTCTGTTCTGGTGATTTTGTGACAGATATTATTTATTTTGGATTTGAGTTGTTAAGAATGACCAGCTTGTTTTGGAAACATTCAACGGAGATATGAGCACCAATAGGAAAACCATATTCTTCTACCCATTTTCCTTGTAAAGAGATTTGAGGTATAGAAGTTTGATAACCTGACGCTTCACGGACTTTTAAATTATGTGTTGGATTGTTTTGTAATTCATATGAGATATTCGTACTTAAATTATAATGCTGTAAAATCAAGAACATTCTTGCCAGCATAGTATCATGTCCCAATCTGCAAGGTTCAGTAAAATCAGGATTGCCTTGCCAATTCCCCATTTTTTGGACTTCATATATCAGATATGGTTTATTACAGGTTACAAATTCGGCTAACATACAGAGATTATTCAGTTGATAGAGCGTATCCACAATAGAATAAAACTCTCGGTCAGTTAAGATTTTCTTTGAGTAAAAATTCTGAAAGTCAATGTCATTTGACATCATAAGAAAGCGAAAATTTTCAATGAAAATCCGTTGTTTGTCTTTTGATTCTAATTTCTCATATTCCCGTGTTATGTAGTGGGAAAGATTTTTTTCAATTTCCAATATAGGAACCACCGCCTTTGTATTTTTATAGTCGAGTTTATAAAAATTTAATAATTAGACATCACCTCACTTGAATCACAAAAATATATTAATTATCACATTTATAATTGTGATTATACATAGCATGATGTGAAAAGTCAATACTAAGTTGTAAGAAATAGGTTGGAAATCACATAGAACTTTGATTTTTCACATTTATTCATGTATAATCATAAGAAAAGTGCAATGAGGTGATTGTATGGCTATGGCTTCTAAAATCCGTATTCTTCTGATTGAAAGAAACATGAAGATAAAGGACTTGGCAGAAATGCTTGGATATAGCGGTAATAATTTGAGTAATAAATTGAGAGATGATAATTTTTCAGAAAAAGAATTGAGAAAGATAGCAGAACTGTTGGATTGTGACTTTGACGCTACCTTTACTATGAAAGATACGGGGAAAATTATATAGTGATGAAATGAAAAGGATGTTTTCATTATCGAATCTTTAAAACGTGATGTTAACATCACGATATAATCTGTTAATAAAGCGATACTTTTAATTGCGAATAGAAAATTCTGAAAAGAGGATATAATTATGAAAGCAAAAATTATAGTACTTTTTAACCATAAGGGTGGTGTGAGCAAAACGACTACAACATTTAATATTGCTTGGAAATTAACACAATTAGGAAAACGTGTGTTAATTGTAGACGGTGATCCTCAATGTAATTTGACAGGTATGTTTTTAGGTGAACAATTTGATGAATATTATGAGAATGAGAATACATCAAAATTTAATTTAAAAGATGCTGTTAGTATGGCTTTTAAGGGGAGACCCCGACCAATAGAAGCCATAGAGTGTGTGGAAAATGTGAAAAATGCAGATTTATTTCTTATTCCAGGACATATGGATTTATCAGAGTATGAATCTTCGTTAAGCTTAGCATTAAATAGTAACAATGCCATTGTAACATTACAGAATCTTCCAGGTGCTTTTTATGAGCTGATAAGGCTATGCAGTGAAAAATATGATATTGATTATGTTTTTATTGATATGAATCCGGGGCTTAGTGCTATAAATCAAACGTTTTTTATGTATACTGATGCATTTCTTATTCCAACAAATCCAGACCCTTTTTCAGTTATGGCTCTAAAAACGTTAAAAACAGTATTACCTAGATGGAAAAAGTGGGCTATACAAGGGCGAGAATTGTTTGCTGAAGCAGCATATCCGTTGCCAGAATGTGATATGAAATTTATTGGCGAAATTATTCAAAGATTTAATGTTAGAAATAAAAAGGCAGCAAAACCATATACAGGTAAGATTGATGAAATAAAAGATTATATTGACAATGATTTGGTGAATGAGCTAGAAAAATATAATATGTCTTTTGATATAACACCAATTATTACTAAGGGTATATTAAATAATAGATGTTTAGCGGAAATAGCGGAGTTTGGCTCATTACTACAAAAAGCAAATGAAGCTGGTGTTCCTGTTTTTGCGCTTACTAAAAAAGATATGGGTGCAGTAGGGAATGTATATGATAGCATGGAAGCAAAAAGAAAACTCTTCGATGATGAATTTAGCAGAATTGCTAATGTGATAATGGAGCTACTATAAATGTTATTTGCATATGAAAAATTTGAGAAACTTGTGGAAGATACTAAAAATGTACATACTTTATATGAATATATAGAAAATGTAATGAAAG
Organism: Robinsoniella sp. KNHs210; assembly: GCF_000686105.1. Classification (NCBI taxonomy): domain Bacteria; kingdom Bacillati; phylum Bacillota; class Clostridia; order Lachnospirales; family Lachnospiraceae; genus Robinsoniella; species Robinsoniella sp. KNHs210. The sequence goes on along the minus strand of NZ_JMLZ01000002.1, from coordinate 2,257,136 downwards.
CTCCATTTGATTATAGTGACTTATTAAGATGGCAATGGATACAATGTGTATCAGCTTTTGATAAGCTTATTCATGATTTAGTACGAATTGGAATGATTGAAGTATTTCAAGGTCAAAGAATAGCAACGGCAAAATTTAATGCTTTTTCTTTGGATTATTTATCATATAATGAAATGTTAAATAATCCAATACAAAGAGTACAGATTTTTGAGCAAAAGATAATTCTAAAACATAGTTACCTAGCATTTCAAGATCCTAGTAAAGTTGCTGATGCGTTATCCTATATATGGAATGAAAATGATAAGTGGTTAAAGATTGCAAATAAAGTAGGGATAGATAAAAATGCTTGTTTGATAAAACTAAAAAACATTGTATCAAGAAGGAATCAAATTGTCCATGAAGGTGATTATGCAGATACTTTATCGCAACGTCAAGAAATATATAGTAGTGATGTGGTTGATATAAGAAATTTTATTTTAAAAGTTGGAGAGGGAATTTATTTATGTGTTAAATAATTTGTGTTGTTCTAAAGTTAGCTTAAAGTATAATAAGAGTTATACAGTAGTGCAGAGTAGCACACTCATAGCGCACAAACACCCCTAAAACCCTTGAAAATCCAACCTTCACCGTTTCGATTGAGGAAGCTGCTAAGGCTGGGAAGTTCTAAGAAACTGCATAGAATCAAGATTTATAGTGACTGCACTGACTTTTCATGGTTGGTGCAGTTTTTGTTATATAAAACTCTTTTGAGAATTGGAACAATAATGTTATAATATCTCTTATACAAATTGGAAACTATTATCGTAAGCGCAAAATAGTCTTACGCTATTAATAAATATCGCTTGCACCAAAGATAGATGCAAGCATTTTACTCTATTTTAGTTTTGACAGCTAGCTTTGGCAGCTTCGCTCCATGGAGCAAGTTGCTCTAACTGCTCATCTGACATGGTTTCAGTTGGCCGCCCGGCCAATAGATAAGTCAGATATTTATAGATGTTCAGATCATTCGCTTTCGCCATCTCAACCATGGTATATACCATAGAACTGGCGGCTGCACCTTTGGGACTGGTACTGAACAGCCAGTTCCGGCGCCCCACTGTGAATGGGCGGATGGCATTTTCGCTGAGATTATTAGAAAGACTGCAGTGTCCATCTTCAAGATAGGTAATAAGCGTATCTTTCCGGTTTTGGGCATAGTTCACCGCTCTATCAAGGCGGGTACCCTTGTTTGGTTTCTGCTGATCCAGCCATTTCCAGAATGCTTCCAGTACTGGCTTTTCTTTTGCGAGCCGGAATTCTTTTCGCTGCTCAGCTGAATGGTTTTTGGCTTTTGAATACCGTTCGCATTCAAAAAGTTTCGAGCAGAATTGGACGCCCTGTACTGCAGGATTGCTGTAATCATATTCCTTGCCTTTTGGTACAGCATCTATAAAGTAGCGTCTCGTATGAGACCAACAGGAGCATCGCTTGATACCGGGAAGATTATTATATCCCTGATATCCATCCGTTTCCAGATACCCGGCAAAACCATTCAGGAATCTCTCAGCATTATACTTGGCTCTTGTTTCTGTATAATGATAGAGCACAATCGGCGGCAGTTCATCTTCCCCGCTGCGGAACAGCCACATCCAGGAGTCTGTTTCTGGATTCCGTTCCGGCTCTCTTAATACCTGCACCCGAGTTTCATCTGCCATAAGATACTGTCTCTTAAGCAACTGGCGATGAAAGTAATCATATACAGGGCTAAAATAGTGCTCCGCACAGTAAATGACCCAGTTCGCAAGTGTTGTACGATTTAAGGCAACCCCAAGCTGCGCCCAGTCCTGCTCCTGCCTTTTCAGCGGCATACCATTCTGGTATTTCTGGTTCATTACCCAGGCAACTACAGATTCCGATGCATAGCTTCCAGGAATCAATGCATCTGCGACAGGCGCTTTCACAAAGACCTGTTCATCCGGATTTTCCTCTGATATAACACACTCTGGACATTTGTAGGTCTCCCGGTAAATATTTACAACTTTACCCTTTGCAGGTGAAAAACGAAATTCGTGACGAACGAATTCTTTGCCGATATATTCCATCTGTGCACCGCAGGAAGGACAGTTTTTCTCTTCCTCTGGCAGAGGGATAATCTCATCACAGGATGGGATATTTTTAAAGAGCTCTGCATGCGTGCGTTTTGCTTTACGTTTATGCGTTGGAACAGTGATATCATCTGGCAGTTCGGGATTCCAGTTATTGTCAGCTTCCTGCTCAGCTTCATCAAAAAGATTCAGCTGACCCTCCACATCCTTGCGTTTTTCACTGGAAGTGCCAAAGAGTTTCTTCGTTAGATATTCAATCTGCTGACGAAGATTTTCTTTCTCAAGACGGTCTGCCTCTAAGGTCTTTTGCAAAGACTTGATGAGTTCTGTCTGTGCAGCAAGAGTTGTATTCAATTGACTGATGGTATCCTTATATGCAAGGATTTTTGAATCTTTTGAATTGCCAGCCATAGGTTTTCTGCTCCTTTTTCTATGCTTTTATTTTACCATAAAAAGCATAGAAAAAGAAGCGGAAAATCCAGTATTTACAAGGGTTTGAAGCCTATCCCGAGTAGTGGAAAATGATCCACTTCCCGACAAAAAAGTGTGGATATTTTCCACCGTTAGTCAGTAGGTTTGAATGCTTTGGGCTGTTCGATTTCAAGACCAGACATGAGCCAGTCGAATTGCTGCCAGGTAAGCTGTCTTACTTCAAGCTGATTTCTTGGCCAGCGGAACCTGCCCTGTACTTCCATTCTTTTGTAAAGAAGTACAAAACCGTCAGTTTCCCACAGTAATGCTTTGATTCTATCACAGCGTTTGCCACAGAAAAGATAAAGTGCACTCCGTCTGGGATCCATATGCAGCTGTTGTTCCACGATTGCACACAGACCATCGATGGATTTTCTCATGTCCGTACGGCCGGTAACAATAAAGATTTCATCGGCAGCTGTGATATCCCCTAGCATTCAAACTCCTTCAGTACGTTGAATACCTGTGCGAGAAGAAGCGGATCGGTTCCATTGGGGATGGATAAAGTGCATCTGCCTATCGAAAGATTCATGGATGGTATATCTGGAACTGATACGCGGGTGCATGAAGTATCAAGCATAAGATCATTCTGGCTACATGAAGCTTGATTTTTAAAATCGACTTTTACTACTTCCTGTTTTTCAGGAGCGTTACAGCTGCGTCCGGTAGCTGGTGGAAGATCAGAGCAGCCTTTTTGGCGAAGTCTTTTCACCCAGTTGTAAAATGTCCCTGGTTTAATATCATGTTCCACACACCATTGGTGATCAGTGAGACCACTGCTGCGGCATTCCATAATTAAGCGATATTGTTCGTGTGCTGGTATTCTGGTACTTCTCATGAGCAATCCTCCATAAATGTAAGTAGAGTAAAATGCTCGCATCTATCATTTCTATCAATAGAAAAATGAAGTAAAATGCTTGCATTCTCTAACTATAATTATGGACTGGGTTTTAGGACAAAACAATCCGTGGAATTATTTTGCGCTTACCTATTATCAGAGTGAATAAGGGAAAATATCATGATTTTATTTCGAAAGATATATTGGACTAATTGTCCTATACATCTTCATTAGGTAGAAGTTTAAAGCAAATATCATTAAGCAAAACACCTTTGGAAACAATACTTGACGATATAAGTAAATATCGCGCAGGTTACATGGATATATTGATACAAGAAAATCTGATTGGTTGGAGATTTAAAAGTGAGGATTCTATATTTATATAATTGCTCCATAGTATGGTGAGTATATACTTTTTCAGTAATATCGTGATTGCATGTCCCACATTAGGAAGAATATAGATATGAAAAAATTTATTGATAAGGTATCAGTTTTGAGTAAAATTGATTGACAATGTTCTTGTTGCTGTCAGATGTGGTCAGCAGCACACATGCAACTCACAAGCCCTCTCTAAAAATTGGGAATCTCCCCATTAAGGCGGAGGAGCGGGGGATACTGGATAACAATATTATTACAGGAGTAATGGGAGCAAAGTCTAAAAATTAGCTACAGTAGAGCAGAGAATGGTGAATTTATTTCTGAACCCATAAAGATTTGTATTATGTCAGTTGAAGTAGAGCAGGAACAGGCACGCGTTATGCTAGTGGGCATTTTACTAAGTTTATGTGAAAAAAGGCTAATAATGAGCAATAAGATTAACTTTGCATGAATTTTATAAATAAATATATAAAATTCATGCAAAGAGTCACTATTCAGGGGTGAAAAGTTTAATAATAATTCTATTATAAAATTTTATTAAAATTGAAATCCATTATTAGTTGCTATCACCTATTCGAAGACCTGGGTCTCTCAGGAGACCTGGGAGGTTGCGGAGGCCTAGGAGGCCTGGGAGGCTGAGGGGGCCTGGGAGGCTGCGGAGGCCTTGGAGGTTGCGGGGGCCTGGGAGGCTGCGGAGGCCTAGGAGGCCTGGGAGGCTGCGGAGGTCTAGGAGGTTGCGGAGGCCTGGGAGGCTGCGGAGGCCTAGGAGGTCTCGGAGGTTGCGGAGGCCTAGGAGGTCCCGGAGGCTGTGGAGGTCTCGGAGGTTGCGGAGGCCTGGGAGGCTGCGGAGGCCTAGGAGGTCTCGGAGGTTGCGGAGGCCTGGGAGGTTGCGGAGGCCTGGGAGGCTGCGGAGGTCTAGGTGGCCTGGGAGGCTGCGGAGGTCTGGGAGGCACAGGAGGTCTCGGTGGTACTGGTACCGGTGGCCATGGCGGTATCGGAATCGGAGCACTTCTTTGAACAGCTACCCAAAAAGCATTTGATTGAGGAGGTATGCTCGCAGTCATAATTGGTGAAAAAGCAACATTTACCAGTGAACCCCTTTGAATACAGCATAAACATATGCTTTGTCCAAATGAATTTATTACGATTGTCTGATTGCTGAGATTTAATCTGATATTCTGTATAGATATCATATTATTTATATCTGGTACAGCGTAGGAAACTAGTATACTGCCATTAGAGTTATTAAAACAAGAAACATCTTCTACGAAAGCATTGTTTATTCGCATAATGTTTCCCTGTTGAAACATAGTTCCAGGAGGATCATTATTCATGTAATGCCACCAATAATTATTTTATAGCAGTATATGCAAATTTTGCTGAAATGTGAGCCTGGATAATAGAATAAGCTCCGGCATTATAAGCCAGAGCTTTATTAAGAAGATTTAATCGCTATTAATGTTAAGAGTTAATTTTTTCTGTTAATTTCATCATGTGCTTCCAAAATTCCCTTTTTAACGGCAGTCTTAATGATCCAGTATAGTAAAAAAGCTCCACCTACAAATATACAGGCATAAATCAAAAACAAAATTGGTACAACTGTCATAAACTTTCCTCCCTCGTATTTTATATACTTCTTTATTAATTATAAGTTATTAAAGTATAATTGTCAAAGGATCTGATTTATGTTTCGATGATGATAAAAATGTCTCAAAATGATGTTCTGATTTATAATAAATGACGTGTTGATCTACCTCTCACGATATTTCATACACATCCTGCTCTTTATACCGCATTCCGCGAAGGCCCCACAGCATGCCGATCTGATTTAATTTTTCGACTTTTTCACTTTCCAGAAGATAGAATCTGGTACCGCGCTGCCGTTCCCGTTGTGAATTAATCCAGGATCCCAGCCGGAAGCCGTCTTTTGTGACGTAGTCTAAGGGAATATTTAAATGACCGTAGGTTTCATAATACAGTTTGGCATCCTGATACCATTCCATCCATCCGCGGCGGTTTCTGAGTTTCCAGCTTATACCCAGTTCTTCCAATTTGAAACGCTGGCGGCAATCCATTTTGTTTTGCCAGTATCGTTTTCTTTGATAACTGATCCATTCTCCAATAGGCAATTGCCGGTAAACTATATTTCTGGGTATGTCAATATTTCCATTTTCTGCATAATAGTCTTTGCAGTAGTTATACCAGGTTTCCCATTCCGTTCGGATTTCCAGAGTCCAGATCATGCCAATCTGGTTTAACAGATATATTTTCCTGGCATCAATCCGATACGTTCCTTTTTGGCGATAGGCCGCCCGTTGTCTTTCAATCCAGCGCCCCAGAAGATATCCGCTATCAGTTTTGTATTTAGTTGGAATTTTTAATGTTTTGTTGGCTGTGTAATATTCTTTTGCTAATAGATACCACTCGTCCCAGGAAAGACGGGTGTAATTTCGATTATTTTTCTGATTCATAGAAGTTTCACGCCTCATTTCTCATTTGCTTTCCATATTGCATCAACTTTAATTTTTAAAAGTATAGCATAAGAAAACAATTGATGATCAGCGTTGTACTGAATAGCAGTTTTTTTGCTATGAATCGACTTTTTACGTATAATAATATAAAAAAATTAATATACAGTTATACTGTGCCAATGATGAAAATTATAGTATAATACAATGGAGTTTGATATAAGAAGCAATTTTAGGGATGGAATATCTGACTGACAATATAGAAAACAGAGAAATTACCCCATAAAAGAGGGAGGGCCAGTATCTATAGATACTGGCGAGTTATGAAAAAGATTATTAACTAAGTATTTGGTTTTACAAGTATTACTATAAAGCTTAGATATGAATAATTTATGTCTGTCAGTTAAATGATTTGTAAAGGATTTAAGTGAAAATATGAACATGTTGGATGGTACTGGATATACAAGGAGACTTATATATAATGAAAGAAATTTTACTGTTAGAAGATGATGAAGTATTAAGTTCCGGAATTTTAATGGCATTGAATAGAGAAAATTATCGGTTTACCCAATGTTTTACAATAGCGGCGGCTAAGGAAGCAATTAGCAGACAGACATTTGATTTGCTGGTACTGGATATCAACCTGCCCGATGGCAGTGGTTTTGATTTATGCCGTGAGATACGCAAAAACAGCAAGGTTCCCATCATTCTTCTTACTGCGAGGGATATGGAACTGGATATTGTCGCAGGATTGGAATCCGGTGCAGATGATTATATTACTAAGCCATTCAGCCTTATGGTTTTGAGGGCAAGGGTAAATGCGTTATTCAGGCGTTTTGAACCTGGTGAAAGTCCGGGAGAATATGTAATTGATTCTTTTGTATTTAATTTTACAAAGATGGAATTTTATAAAAATAATGTGCAGGTGGAATTGAGTAAAACAGAGCAGAAGCTGCTGTATTTATTTGTAATGAACCGGAATATTACGCTATCCCGCAATATGATGCTGGAGCGAATCTGGCCCGATGGAACAGAGTATGTGGAAGACAATGCCTTATCTGTGACCATTCGAAGACTGCGGGATAAATTGGAAGACAACCCATCCAAACCGGAATATATAAAGACGGTATACGGGTTGGGTTACGTATGGGTGAGCTAAAAGGCTCCGGCATATGCAGAAGTCATGAAATTGAAAATGGAGGAAAACATGGATATACAAATGATCGTCTGCATTACCATTGTTTTCATAGTTTTGGCAGCGGCGATAATGGTAGTCTTGTGGTATCGTCAGTCGGTGAAGAAAACGATGCAGATAGTGTTAAACCGGATTAACGAAGCGATAGCGGGAAATTACAGTGAAACAAAATATGATGAGTCGATGATGTCTGCAATAGAAGAGAGATTGAATCAGTTTCTTACGATTTCACAGGAGACAAAGCAGATCACCACGAAAGAGCGGGATACTATAAAATCCCTGGTATCTGATATTTCCCATCAAACGAGGATACCCTTGTCCAATATTCTGCTGTATTCACAACTGCTTGAGGAAAAACAAAACTTACCGGAAGATATATCAGGGATAGTGAACCAGATTCAGAACCAGGCTGATAAGCTGGATTTCCTGATTAAAGCATTGGTAAAATCGTCATATCTGGAAAATGAACTGATTTCCATTGCTGCTGTACCGGAACGAATAGATAAGTTAGTGCTTTTATCATGTCAGGAAGTAGAGATGCAGGCATTGCAGAAAGAGATGGTAATTGAATATGAAGAATGTGGATTATCCTGTAGTTTTGATTTAAAGTGGACATTAGAAGCAGTTAGCAATATATTAGAAAATGCAGTTAAATATTCTCCGGCACAATCAAAGGTTGTCATAAAAGTGCAGGCTTACGAGATGTTTTACCGAATAGACATACAGGACTCCGGTATGGGGATTTCAGAAGAAGAACAAGGACTGATATTTCAACGATTTTACCGTTCACCTAAGGTACAAAAGGAGAAAGGGCTTGGGATAGGGCTTTATCTTGCACGGGAGATTATTATAAGGCAGGGTGGATATATTAAGGTGAAGTCAGAGCCGGGCAGCGGGGCGCTATTCTCTATATTTTTAAGTCACAAATAAAGTTGTTGCGTGGGCTGTCAATATGATATATTGATGGTCTGTTTAAAATGACAGAATCTTACAAAACTGTCATATTTAAGAAAGGATCAGGTAAGAATTATTTGCTATGATTCTGTTGTGCAGATGGCGGGAATGGATTTTCAAACGCGCTCTGACGTAAGGAGGATTTATGATGTGTATTATAGAAACGAAAGACTTAAAAAAATATTACGGAGCCGGTGAAAATGTGGTAAAAGCACTGGATGGAGTGGATCTTTCTATTGGGAAAGGTGAATTTGTATCGATTGTGGGAAGTTCGGGCAGTGGAAAATCCACCCTTCTGCATATGCTTGGAGGTCTGGATATTCCGACTTCCGGAACCGTGATGGTAGACCGGATCAATCTTTCCAGTATGACGAAAGATGAGCAGACCATATTTAGGCGGCGCAAGATTGGTTTTGTATTCCAGAATTATAATCTGCTGCCTCTGTTAAATGTTTATGAAAACATTGTTTTGCCAATCCAGCTGGATGGAGTTAAGCCGGATAAAAATTATATCAATGAAATTTTGGACATCTTGGGACTTCAGTCTAAGAAATATGCAATGCCCGGGCAGCTGTCGGGAGGACAGCAGCAGAGAGTGGCAATGGCAAGGGCATTGGCGACGAAGCCTGCGATTGTGCTTGCAGACGAGCCGACCGGGAATCTGGACAGTAAATCCAGCCAGGATGTGCTGGGGTTGATTAAGATCACCAGTGAGCGTTTTTGCCAGACCATTGTAATGATTACGCATAATAGTGAAATTGCCCAGATGGCAGGGCGGATTATTCATTTAGAAGATGGTAAAATCTATGTCAGGGAACAGCTATGATCCGGGTTGAAAATAAAAAGGTGATTGCAGGACTGGCGAAGAAAAATTATATTCAGAATTGGAAAAAGAATATTTTAATAATTGCAGCAATCATATTAACTACATTTATGATAACAGCGGTCTGCAGCGTCGGTCTGAGCTATTGGAACGCAATTTCTCTAAGGCATGTAATGATGAATGGAATGATATTTGATGTGAGCCTGCCGGCACCTACTAAAGAGCAGGTAAAAAAAGCAAATTCTATGGACGAAATATTGTATGCCGGCATCACCGTAGAGAGTGCAGTTATCGATAAATATCAGGAAAATGATGTGAATATCCCCTTATCCTGGAGTGATACAACGAACTGGGAAAAGCAGTGTGTTCCGGCTTACGAATTCTTAGAAGGAAAGTATCCGGACAAAGAAAATGAACTTTTGTTATCTACCCAGACCTTAAAAAGAATAGGGATAGATACGCCTAAAATTGGGATGCATCTTCCGGTGTCCTATTTTTTATTGTCAGAAAAAGATACTTCTCATGAGAAGTCGTTTGTGTTATCCGGATTTTACAGGGATTATTCTGGAATGTCACAGGGTTTTATATCCAGGGATTTTTATGAAAATTCAGGAGCAGAACAAACGGTTATGACCCAGGGTTCTTTAAAAATAACACTGAAAAATCATCTGTATTCCGTAAAGGATATTAAAATGCTGGAAGATGAACTATCGATTGAAGGAAGACAAATGTTATTTGCAGATTACTATCTGATGGAAGACTTCGTAAAATTTGCAGCAGGGCTTATGGGTTTGTTTTTTCTGATTGTTTTGAGCGGATATTTTTTTATTTATAATGTTCTTCATATTTCGATTGCCAAAGAAGTCCGTTTTTTTGGACAGTTAAAAACAATTGGTACTACATCTAAACAGATCAGGAGGTTTGTACTTAAGCAGGTGCTGTGGAATTCGTCGTTAGGCATACCCTCAGGGATGATACTCGGAGCATTGGTGTCGTTTTTGATTGTACCATCTGCATTGGAATTAGCGAATCCTACACTCCAGCTAAAAGAAGCAGTAGTATTTCATCCGTTAATTTTTATCGGAGCTGCACTGTTTTCCGGGCTGACCATTTATTTCAGCAGCAGGAAACCTGCAATGATAGCGGGTGATATTTCACCGGTTGAAGCAGCAAAATATTTTGGTATGGTATCCCCGCACCGGGATAGAAACAGTGTGAATGGGGGAAGGCTTAGCTACATGGCATGGCGCAATATGTTCCGGGAGAAGAAGCAGGCGGTTATTATACTAACTTCTTTTTTTGTAACGCTTACGGCTTTACTGGTCATCACAACCCTGGTTAATGGAAGCAGTACAAAGCATGTCCTGAATACACTGCAAGATTCCGATTTACGCATTATTAATCTTTCCACAGCGTATAATAATCCTATTCAAAGAATACAGCCATCCGTAATCGAGCAGATAAAATCCATGGATGGAGTTGAGGATGTCCGGACAGTAAGTTCAGCTGAACTGCTGATTCCTTATGATGAAGATATTTGGAAGGAATATTTTATAGGGCTTGAGAAGAAGCCAATTGCCAGAGGCGATTATGAGGAGCAGATGGTACTTTATAAAGAAGGAAAAGAAACAGATTTGTTTACCGGCAGGCTCGTGGGCATTGATGAAGCGGAATTTGATTCCATTAATAAAGAAATGGACGGCATTTTAAATAAAGAAGCGTTTATGTCTGGTGAAATCGGTTTGATAAGCCCTTTCCTTACGGGAATTTCGGTTAAAGAAACATTGGGTAAAGAACTTGTTTACCAATTAAAACAGAATAATGAACGAAAACAATATAAGATAAAAATAGAGGCGGAAATTCCTGGTGTTAGCTTTATTGCCAGCGGATACTTACCAAGCATAATAATCAGTGATGGATTAGCAAAAGAAATCTTAGGCGAGCCTATAACCGAAATTATAAAGATCGTTTATGAAGAACCATTTAATGCCGAACTGGATAAAAAAATAAAAGAATTATTTAAGGGTGAGAAAAACATATCGATGGAGTCGAAATTTGACAGCTATGATGAAATGAAGCAGTCGGAGACTCAGTTAAAAATTCTTGGCGGGGGTCTTGGAATAATCCTTACCTTATTAGCCATTTTGAACTATAGCAATATGACTGCTGCAGGGATACAGAACCGGATAAAAGAATTTGCAGCGCTGCAAAGTATTGGCATGACTACGGTACAGATCAGGAAGTTACTGCTGATAGAAGGAACGTGCTATGGAATTGTTTCATTCTTTTTTGTAATTATCCTGGGAATTCCAATTGATTATGTCATATACCATGCAATGAACCGTTACAGGATTCCTTTCCAGATACCGGTCAGATCAACTCTTCTTGTATTTGGCAGTATTTTAATCACCTGTATTTTTGTTCCATTGGTGGTTTATCAATTTTTGCATAAGGATAATATTGTGGAACAGCTGCGGGATATGGAATAAAAGATGGCTCCGGTTGTTACGCCGGAGCCAGTAAAATGGTACCCGGTTGTGCGGACCGGGTGTGAGTTATGAAATATATTAGCTTCTTGCTAATATATGTTAAATCTATCATATTCTGTATGTGCATTCAAACAAAATCGTTCGACAAAATATTTCATAAAACGACAAATCAACTTGCTGCAAATATGTATAGGCAGGGGTTATCTGGATAAATCTTCCACAATGGTATCTTCGGTGAGACCGGAAAGTACAGCTATTTTTTCGTTAACCATACTGCGAAAGCAATTGGGGAGATGTTCTTGGTGGGCTCTGTGAATCGCTACACATTCCACACATTTTCCATGATATTTGCAGGGTTTTTTGCAGGAACAATGGTCTTGTGATTTCAGTGCTTCGCGAAGTTCCGCTACGAATTCATCCTGGATTTTTATACCCTCTTGCCGGTTGCCCTTATGAAATTCCTTCATGGCTTCTTTCTCTTTTGCATGTCCATCAATTTTCATAGTATGTACAGCTCCTTTTTTCTTTTATTATAAAACAGATACGTATGAATGTCAAAAGTGTATAACTATTCATTATACTATGCATCACAGTAATAAAATATCTTGTATTTATACATGTGGTGAGATATAATAATGTCAGCAGTTGAAATTTACCGGGAAGCATAAATTCTAAATGAAATCAGCATTCCAAGTAGAATAAAATATGGTCTTCGATGAGGAAGAGTTTCTGGTTGCAGCAGTTACCGGGGACTCTTTTCTATTGAGTCAGGGAATTTCAGACTGCAGGCAGAGCTAAGATACATAAAAAATTGCAAATCAGAAATGGAGGATTTGAGATGAAAACAGAAACAGTGGAAAATATGTGTGGTGGAAAAGGACATGTTGTGATCAAACATATCCTGGGCGAAAAAGAATTAAACGGCAAATGCGGTCTATATGCGGAAGTAACTATTGAACCGGAATGTTCTCTGGGGTATCATGAACATCACGGAGAGAGTGAAACTTATTATATCTTATCCGGAACAGGTGATTATGATGATAATGGAAATGTTCGCCCGGTAAAAGCAGGAGATGTTACATTTACCCCGGATGGTTCCGGGCATGGACTAATTAATACGGGAAATACGGATCTTGTTTTCATGGCACTGATAATTATGGATTAAAGCTTGTTCGATGAATAAAATAATTTATTAATATTGCAGTTCGCACAAATACTTCTGAATTTTTCAGGAGTATTTTTCGTAATTAAGAAAAAAATGCAGAAATTTCTAAAAACATCTTGACTGTAAACCTGGTTTATACCTTATATACCAATAAAAGGAGGTGAAAACTTGACAATAAAAGAGGTTGAAGAGGAATTAAATGTCACCAGAGCAAATGTTCGCTTTTATGAAAAGGAGGGGCTGCTGACTGCCAGGCGAAATCCGATTAATGGTTACCGGGATTACTCCAGGGAAAATATTGAGACTTTAAAAAAGATTATCTTTCTAAGAAAGCTTAATGTACCTATTGAAGAGATTAAGCTGGTGCAGTTGGAAAAGCTCTCGATGGAAGAAATGCTTCATAAACAGGCAGACTCATTGGAGGCAGAGATAAAACAATTAGAACAATCCAGGTGGATTTGTTTAGAGCTGGTTAAGAATCAAGATTTTGATTATGCCAATTTAACGGTAGAACGGTATGAGGATGCTGTAGACAAATCCGGTTATATGATTTTTCGGGATACGATTAGTAATCTTGCAGCAATGAAAGGAAAGATTGCAATATGGTCAATCATTATCTTTTCATTTATATTAGCGTTTATCTCTTATCCGCTGCTGCCGGAAGGAATTGTAGTCTGGTGGAACGATATTGGTAAAATCGTTTATGGAGATAAACTGCTTGTCTTTATTTTTCCTGTCATTGCATCCATGCTTGTCTTCACAGCCAGATCCTGGGTCTGGAATTTTCTCTATCGCAATATGCCTTACTATATGCTGAAAGTGGATGCCATTACCACAATCGTGTGCCTCTATTTGTCCATTCTTTTGCTGACAAGTCAGCTATATGCGATTTTCTATCACAACTGGATAAGCTGGCCAATTGAAAGCAGCGTTATCGTGGAAACACTCATATTTTTATTTATTTTGTTAGTAATTGCCTATAAAAAGAAAAAGGAGGAGCGATAACATGGAACTGGCAATGATCTTTGTGATTATGCTGGCATTATTTATGGGGGCTGTTTTTTATGAACGTAAATGCGGTGAGCGGAAAGTTCGTAAGTGGATTCATGATTCCTATGGTAAGATACCGGCAGACAGAAAGCTTCCCTTTGAACAGATTCAAATTTTCTGGGAAGAATTTAAAATGGACATTCCCGAGAACGAAAGCGTAGATGATGTTACCTGGAATGACCTGGAGATGGATAAGATTTTTTCCAGAATAAATGTCTGTACATCATTTGCGGGGGAACAGGTGCTGTATGCCAGGCTTCACAAGCTGCCGGCAGATAAAGCCGGGCTTTTAATTCTGGAAGAACAAATTTGCTTTTATTTCAAGAATGATAAAATCAGGGAAGAAGTGCAGTATTTGCTTAGCAGACTTGGGAAAGAAGAAGTGAATTATTATCTGCCTGTGTTTATGAGTAATCTGGATGCTCTTGGTTCAATTCATGTAAGGTTTTACAGGATTATGCAGATATTGCTGTTCTTGTCTGTGATTCCGGCTCTTGTCAGAGGACAGTCAAGCCTTCTGTTGATTACAGCATTGGTATTTATGATCAATGCAGTAATTTATGCACTGAATAAAGTCAGGCATGAAGTCTATATGGATACCCTTACCGGGATTATAGGAGTGGCAAAGAGTGTAAAAGAAATTGTGAAAAAACCGGAGAAATACACGATTCATATACCGGAATGCATCAAAGAAAATGTAAAATTATTCGATAAAATAACGAAAATGCTTGTCAGCCTTCAGCGGAAGAAGCGGGAAGGAATGTCTGGAGATCTATTAGGGGTTGTCCATGATTACCTGATAGGAGCAACCCTTTGGGATTTTATTGTCTATGATAAAATCATCCGCTACCTGAGGGGAAAACAAAAGGAATTTATGGAGCTGTTTGAGTTCATAGGCGAGTTGGAAGCATCTGTTTCTGTAGCTTCATTCAGGAAAAGCCTGGAGTTATACTGTATACCTGAATTTATAAATAAGCCGGTGCTGAAAATGACGGAAATCTATCATCCGCTGATCGAACATCCGGTCTGCAATACGGTATCCCTGGACCGTAACTGTATCATAACGGGATCAAATGCTTCCGGAAAGTCTACGTTTATCAAAGCCGTGGCGGCAAATGTGATCCTTGCGGAAAGCATTCATACCTGTATGGCAAGACAGATGCAGCTGCCGGATGCCATGGTGATTACCTCCATGGCGGTGCGGGACGATCTTATGGGCGGTGAAAGTTATTATATGAAAGAAATTAAATATCTGAACCGCATTGTAAAAAGTGTAAAAGATAAACGGATGGTCATCTGCGTTATTGATGAGATTTTAAGAGGAACGAATACACAGGAGCGAATTGCGGCTTCGGCGGCAATATTAGAATATCTGGAAAATCAAAATTGCCTAGCGATTGTGGCATCCCATGATATTGAGTTGACACGGAAACTGGAAGATGCCTATGGATATTATTTTTTTTGTGAACAGATGCAGGGCAGGGATATTGCATTTGATTATAAGATCCGGGAAGGGGTCAGCAATACGAAGAACGCGATTGCTCTGCTGGAGGCTATTGGCTTTCCGAGTATGATCATCGACAGAGCAAGGCAGATGCTGTGATACGGCTTTTTGTCACTTTTCACAAATAATTTTTTTTAGCTGGAATGCGGCAGCACTGAGCGGATACTTTGTGTTCTCAACGAGACAGATATTTCGGAAAGGAATTTCTTCTGCAACCCGGATTTCAAACACTTCCTGTGCGTTTACTGCACGTGCTGCAAATTCCTCTGGAATAAAACCGATACCGAGATCATGGGTAACCATTGGCAGTATCAGGTCGGTGGTAGCCACCTCGATGTCAGGCTCCAGGTACAGCTTATGGGAGGAAAATATTTTTTCGTAAAAGGTATAGGTCGTCGTACCCTTGGATAAGGAAATCAGAGGATATTGTTTTAAATCTTCTAAATGGAGAACCTGATCTTTTAAATGTTTAAAATGAGGACCTGCAATTAAAATTTCCCGAAAGGGAAGGAGTTTTGTTTCTTCGAGGGGGGCATAGGCATCCGTAGGTGTGGTGACGATGGCAAAATCAATTTTGTCGTATTTCAGGTGATCAATTGCTTCTGGTGTGGTAACATTTTGAATCAGCAGCTTAATATTGGGGTACATGGAGTGAAAACTCTTCAGTTTTACCAGCAGGAAACCATGCAGTGCTGTTTCACTGGCTCCAATACGGATCAATCCATCCTGGAGAGTGGAAATGTCTTTTAAAGATTTTTCGCCGATAAAGATTTCTTCGCAGGCTCTGCGGACATGGGCAAATAATTCTTCTCCCTCATGTGTCAGGGAAACGCCTTTTTGTGAGCGGACAAACAGTTTGCAGCGCAGTTCTTCTTCCAGAAGTTTAATGGTACGGGAAATAGATGGCTGGCTGGACATCAGCAGATTGGCAGCCTGGGTAATGCTTTTGTATTTTGCCACGAAATAGAATATTTTGTAGTATTCAAAATTTGCCGACATGGTATTGATTCCTCCATCGTAATTGATCCATAGAAAATTGTTATGGACACTATACAATAATATTATTTTATTTTATGCTTACTTAATAGTATAATACGATTTGTATAAAACAACAAGCTTTTGTTGACATATCAACTGTAGGCGCCAGCATTGCCAATGCAATATAGTAATAAGCGGCAGTTCTGAAATCAGTAGAAATGACGGCAAAGGAAATAGGAGGAAAATATGAATACATATGGTCTTGAAAAATTAGGTATTATTAATCCCAAAGCTGTTTACCGCAATTTAAGCCCGGCGCAGCTGGTAGAAAAGGCACTTTGCAATGGAGAAGGAAAATTAAGCAGCACAGGTGCTTTAGTAGTTACTACCGGAAAATATACGGGACGTTCTCCGGAGGACAAATTTGTAGTAGATTCAAAAGGAATCCATGATGATATTGCGTGGGGAAAAGTAAACCGTCCGATCAGCCAGGAAAAATTCAATGGGATTAAAGAGAAATTAACGGCTTATCTCCAGAATCGTGAACTCTATATTTTTGATGGCATGGCGGGAGCAGATCCGGCATGTACAAAAAAATTCCGGGTGGTAAATGAATTGGCAAGCCAGAACCTGTTTATACATCAGCTTCTGATCCGTCCTACAGCAGATGAACTTGCTGACTATGGAGATCCGGACTTTACCATAATTGCAGCTCCGGGATTTAAATGTATCCCGGAAACAGACGGTGTGCACAGTGAGGCAGCAATTATGATCGATTACGAAGCAAAACTGATTGTAATCGCAGGGTCACAATATTCCGGAGAAATGAAAAAAAGCGTATTCTCCGTTATGAATTATCTGATGCCGAAAGAGAAAAATGTACTGCCAATGCATTGTTCTGCAAACATGGATCCGGTAACCGGAGAAACAGCGATTTTCTTTGGATTATCAGGAACAGGAAAGACAACGCTTTCAGCAGATCCGGGACGTAAGTTAATCGGTGATGATGAACACGGCTGGTCAGAAGAAGGAATCTTTAACTTCGAAGGCGGCTGCTATGCAAAATGTATTAATCTGGATCCCGAAGGCGAACCTGAAATCTATGGAGCAATCAGGTTCGGAAGTCTGGTTGAAAATGTGGTGATCGACTCTGAGAGCCGTGAACCTGATTTTGATGATGGAAGCCTGACCGATAATACCCGTGTGGGTTATCCGGTAGATTATATATCCAATGCTGCAATCCCAGGAGTAGGAGGTGTGCCGAAAGTGGTAATCTTCTTAACCGCAGATGCATTTGGCGTACTTCCTCCAATCAGCAGACTTGACCAGAATGCAGCAATGTATCACTTCGTGACCGGATTTACATCTAAGCTGGCAGGAACAGAGAGAGGGGTTCAGGAACCGCAGCCCACATTCTCCACCTGTTTTGGTGAACCATTTATGCCAATGGATCCATCCATTTATGCAGAGATGTTAGGAGAGCGGATTGAAAAACATGATACAAAGGTATATCTGATTAACACCGGATGGGCAGGCGGACCGTACGGAGTCGGAAGCCGTATGAAACTGAAATATACACGTGCTATGGTTACTGCTGCACTGAATGGCGATATTGATAAGGCAGAATATAAACATGATGAGGTATTCAACTTAGATGTTCCTCAGAGCTGCCCGAATGTGCCGGATGAAATTATGAATCCACGTGATACATGGGAAGATAAAACAGCTTATGATGAGTCAGCTAAAAAACTTGCAAAGATGTTCCAGGAAAACTTTGCAAAAAAATATCCGAATATGCCAAAAAATATTGCAGATGCAGGCCCAAAAGCATAATCAGAAATGAACAGATAAAAATTACAAAAAATTACAAAATACGAAAGATAAAAAAGTAAGCAAAGGCCGTTTCTTAGAGTGATATTCCGACAGGCTCCTGAGAACGGCTTTTATCATGTCCAAAATTAATGGATGGAAAATGAATCAAATCCGGTGTATAATTGATTAAGACGTTTTTACAAAAAGGAGGAGTAAAATGACTGGAAAATCTAATTGTGACTGCTGCTTGAATTATGCATATGATGATGATTATGAATGTTATATCTGTGAGGTAAATCTGGATGAGGATGAGATGGGCCAGTTTATGAGAAATACATTTACTAATTGTCCTTATTTTCAGTTTAATGACGAATATAAAGTAGTCCGTAAACAGATGTAAAGTCCCATAAAAGAGGGAGAGCCAGTACCTTTAGGTACTGGCGGGTTATGAAAAAGATTTTTTAATAATGTGTTGTTTGTACTGATCTCTCTGTACAAATAATACTATAATATTATTCTGTGAAAAATATGTGACGTAGAATTGAAGAATTTGTGTGCATTTTATAAAATAAATGGAAACTCTTTTGAAGCAAGAATAACAGGAGAATAATCAGTACTTCTCAAATGCAGTTGTATCATACCGAAAAAGATGTTAAAATAAAGCTATGATAACAGTCAGGGAGGAAATCAATATGAAATATCAAAAAATGATAGCGCCTATAGTAATTACGGCATTACTGGTTCTTTTTTTAATGGTGTATCTCACAATGATTACCGTTGTGCCAATTCCCATAGTTGTAAAGGTTTTATTTGGAATTATTATTTTAGCGTTGATTGGTGTTTCCTTTTTTGTACTGGCAGAACGATTAAAAGAGATAAGGAGCGGAGAAGAAGATGATCTTAGTAAATACTGATTATATTACTGGAAAGACATTTGAAATGCTGGGCTTGGTAAAGGGAAGTACCATACAATCCAAGAATATCGGCAGAGATATTACCCAGGGGTTCAAAACCATTGTCGGCGGGGAATTAAAGGCTTATAATGAGATGATGAATGAAGCCAGAGCGCTGGCAACAAAAAGAATGGTGGAAGAGGCAGAGGGCATGGGCGCTGATGCAGTAGTAAATATCCGTTATGCATCCTCCGCTATCATGCAGGGGGCAGCGGAAGTAATTGCTTATGGAACTGCCGTGAAATTTATGTAACAAAAATTAAATCCATGTTATTGCAGTCTCCTGTGAGAGACATAATAACATGGATTTTTCTCTGCTGTTTTTAGGAATATTAAAATTAATTACCACCGGGACCGTCTTTGCGGGGTCTCGTACTTTCATCTTTTGGAATAATATTTCCATTGCCAAACTCAGGAGGAAATGTATTTGTTGCATTATCCGGTTTTGGTGTGTCGATTTCAGGAATGTTGCCATCATCGTAAACATTTGTTTTCGTGTTGCCGTCGTTAACATTTATCATGTGTTGTTCCTCTCTTTCGCATGAATGCCTGGAATCGCAGGCTATTGGTTGCCTTCACCTTCCGCTACTATTTCTTCCAGTACGCGTATTAAGTCATGAATATTATTCAGTTGTACATTTTTTTCCAGGATCAGATTTTTCAGATCGATGGAAAGTGTTTCGAATTTCTCCTTTACTTCCGGAGCTATATAAGAAGCCATTTATCATCACCTCACATATAATATGTTCAGAAAAAGGCAGTTTTATTCATCTGATTCCTTTTTTGCCGGATTGCATATGCTAGATATATGGATAAACAAAGCGAGGTATGTGACATGGAAATAAAAAAAAGTATTTTAACCAATTCAAGTTGTTATAAAACAGGCAGAACCATAACGCCTCAGGGGATAATGACACATTCCACAGCAACTCCTGGAGGGACTGCAAAGGATTTTATCAGTTATTGGAATGGAGATATTGACGCCTGCACAAATTATATCATTGATGATACCGGTATCTATCAGCTGCTCCCGGAGACCCACAGATCGTGGCATGCCGGCTCACCGGCAAATGATATGTATATTAGTTATGAAATCTGTGAACCTGGAACGTTTTCTTATAATGGCCAATGGCAGTCAATGGGAAATTATGATCCTTCCCTTCCGGAAAATATCCGTTATTTTCGGAATGTATATGAAAAAGCAGTCTGGCTCAGCGCTTATTTTTGTAAAAAATACGGATGGAAGCCGGACAAAGAGCATGTTCTGTGCCATTATGAAGGATTTTTAAAAGGTGTGGCAACAGAACATGTGGATGTAACCCATTGGTTTCCAAAACACGGCAAAAGCATGGATACTTTCCGGGCAGATGTCAAAGCAGCAATGGGCAATGAGTCAAAGC
Source organism: Robinsoniella sp. KNHs210 (assembly GCF_000686105.1). Lineage (NCBI taxonomy): Bacteria > Bacillati > Bacillota > Clostridia > Lachnospirales > Lachnospiraceae > Robinsoniella > Robinsoniella sp. KNHs210. The sequence continues at coordinate 2,236,574 of NZ_JMLZ01000002.1, read as the reverse complement.
CGGAGAATCCAAAGCCGGAAGATCCGAAACCGGAAGAAAATGTACAATATTATGTTCAGGCAGGATCCTTTAAAGATGAGAAGATGGCGAACAGCCTGTCAGCAGTTTTAAATAAAAAGGGTTTTCAGGCATTTGTAAAGAAAGTGAATAAACTCTATAAGATTCAGGCGGGTGCTTTTAGAGACAGGGAAAATGCAGCTAAGATGGTACAAAAGTTAAAAGATGCCGGTTTTGAATCTTTTATTATAAAGAAGTCCTGATTTGCAGGACCAAGGTGTCCGGATGATGTTGCGGGGGCAGAAATTCTGCCTTTTCTGGCTCCCGGCATAGTAAATGGGATCGTTGCAATGTAGAAATCAGGATGGGAAAAGAGCAAAAAAAGGGGACCAGTTGCCTGGTCCTAAAAGGAAAGAGAAATGTATAAAAAAAGCTTATTCGCTTTATTTATAAATAATACTATACTATGCAGATATGAATGAAATATGGCGTCAGACTTAATATATTCTAAAATAATTAAAAGAATTATAAAAAAACAGGAAAGCTTAACTTTATAAAATACTTATAAACTATTTATGAATTACGTACTTTGCATTGACGAACATTGTAGATTGTCTTATAATATTTTTGTATGGAAGTAAGAAAAAAACAGGGAGACTACAGATGAATATTTTATTCTTTTTGACCCCGAAAAGTGAGGTTGCGTATTTGTATGATGACTATTCGCTGCGGCAGGCGCTGGAGAAGATGGAGCATCACAGATACAGTGCAGTACCGATTATTAACCGAAAAGGCAATTATGTTGGTACGATCACAGAAGGGGACATGTTATGGAATGTGAAAGACAAATACCTATTAGATTTACATAAAGCAGAAGATATCCCGCTGGCACAGATAAAAAGAAGGTGGTACAATGATCCCATCAATGTTAACTGTGAGATTGAGGATCTGGTAATGACATCGATGAATCAGAATTTCGTACCCGTAATCGATGATAATCAGATTTTTATCGGTATCATTAAAAGGAAGGATATCATTCAGTACTGTTATAACTGCTATAAGGGAAGCCTGAAAAAATAAGTTAAAATTAGTAATGTTTGGTAGAACAGATTAAATTTCTCTTATATGGAGTTGTACTTGCATATTTTGTTGTATTTTCAGAAAATTGCACCGGGTAACGGAAAATTACCCGGATATTTTAGGAATATTCACTTTAACAATTCAATGTGTTACAAAACCACTTTGCCAAATTTGACATTGACAAAGAATGTAATAATTGGTAGAATACTTTTAGTCTGTATAAAAGGTGGTTTTACTATGAAAAAACGTATATTATCTATGTTAGTTGACAACACATCCGGTGTATTAAGCCGTGTGGCAGGTTTATTTAGCAGACGTGGCTATAATATTGACAGTTTGACTGTTGGTGTAACCGCTGATCCTAGATATTCCAGAATGACAGTTGTTGTATGTGGAGATGAATTGATCCTGGATCAGATTACCAAGCAGGTAGCGAAACTGGTAGATGTGGTGGATATTAAGTCGTTATGTCCGGAAGAGAGCGTCAGCCGTGAGCTAATCCTTGTGAAGGTACGGGCAGATGCAGGCAATCGTCAGGCTATTATTGCAGTAGCTGATATATTCAGGGCTAAGATCGTAGATGTGGCAGTGGATTCACTTATCATCGAACTAACAGGAAACCAGTCAAAACTGGATGCTTTTATTAACCTTCTGGAAGGATATGAGATTCTGGAACTGGCACGAACCGGTATTACCGGATTATCCCGTGGTGCGGAAGACGTAAGATATTTATAGTACGTCAGATACATATGGAAAGAGTACGCTAGAGGCTTTTAAACCTTTAACAAATATAAAACATTTGGAGGAAATGAAAATGGCAGCAAAAATTTATTATCAGGAAGATTGTAATCTTGCATTATTAGAAGGTAAAACCATTGCTATTATTGGTTATGGCAGCCAGGGGCATGCACATGCGTTAAACGCAAAAGAGTCCGGATGCAACGTTATCATTGGTCTTTATGAAGGAAGCAAATCATGGGCGAAAGCGGAAGCACAGGGATTTGAAGTTTATACAGCTGCAGAAGCAGCAAAAAAAGCGGATATCATCATGATTCTGATTAATGATGAAAAGCAGGCTCAAATGTATAAAGAATCTATTGAGCCAAACTTAGAAGAAGGAAACATGCTGATGTTTGCTCACGGTTTTGCAATTCACTTCGGACAGATCGTAGCACCTAAGAATGTAGATGTTGTAATGATCGCTCCTAAGGGACCTGGACATACCGTAAGAAGCCAGTATCAGGAAGGAAAAGGAGTTCCTTGTCTGATCGCAGTACATCAGGATTCTACAGGAAAAGCTCATGACAAAGGATTGGCTTACGCTTTAGCAATCGGCGGAGCAAGAGCTGGTGTTCTGGAAACAACTTTCCGTCAGGAAACAGAAACAGACCTCTTCGGCGAGCAGGCAGTTCTTTGCGGTGGTGTTACAGCTCTTATGAAAGCTGGTTTCGAAACATTAGTAGAGGCTGGTTATGAACCGGAAAGTGCATATTTTGAATGTATTCACGAAATGAAACTGATCGTTGACCTGATCTTCGAAAGCGGATTTGAAGGAATGAGATATTCTATTTCTAACACAGCTGAGTACGGAGATTACATCACAGGTCCTAAGATCGTTACAGATGAAACAAAGAAAGCAATGAAACAGATCTTAACAGACATCCAGGAAGGTGTTTTTGCACGTAACTGGTTATTAGAGAATCAGGTAGGATGCCCGAACTTCATGGCTAAGAGAAAACAGGAAGCAGGTCATCAGTTAGAAGAAGTTGGTAAAGAACTTCGTAAATTATATAGCTGGAATGACGGAAACAAATTACTGGACAACTAATTCCAGATTCAGCATTTCTATGCAGGTAAAATTGTTGGGGAGCTCCCAGTGATTATATAGTCAAAAAATCCGGCAGGGTTATGATTTTTCATAACGCTGCCGGATTTTTTGTGATCAGGAATTGAAATGCCGATATACGATTTGTGATATGGCGCGAATATTAGCCTGTGCCGCACCTGCATTAGAGATATTTGACATTACACAGAGAATATAATCTGCTTTGGGAGAATAGACAATTGCCATATCGTGCTGATATTCATCCGTTTCTCCGGTTTTATTGGCAACAACTGTTCCGGCTGGAAGACCGGACGGTATTTTAATGCGGAAAGTCTGCTGCTTTAGCAGATCCAGCATTTTGTTCGAATAGGTTTTTGATACGCATTTTCCATTGTAAATGTCTTCTAGAATTTTTCCGCAGTTCTGGACGGATGTCTGATTCCAGGTGGTACCGTTGTTAATGTCTTCCCCGCTGTTAGAGCAGGAAATAGCCTGTCCCTGATTAGTATCCGTATATCCATATTTTTTACAGAAATCGTTGGTTGCATTTTTACCAATGGTACGGACCAGCGTGTTAAAAGATTCGTTGCTGCTGTAAGTGATCATAGAGTGGAGCAGCTGGTTGATGGATGCGGTTTCTGAAATTCGACCGTTTTGAATGGATTCATATACGGCGCCCATGGTAAATACCTTTATGACACTGGCTGCATAATAATAATTATTACCAATTAAACAGATTTGATCATCATTTAAATTTTTTACGTAAACAGACCACCTGCCCGGTGTACAGGAGTTATTGATGTAAGCCGTCAGCTCATCGTTCAGGGCGGTAATGGACTGCTTTTTATTTTTGATCCATTTTCCATTTTTATCTACATAATAGCCTTGTACCCAGGTATTAACTGCCATTTTGCCATTGGAGTTAAAATAATAGTCATAAGTCTTTTTCCCTTTTTTGATTTTCTGCCATCCGGTTTGCATCACACCCTTTTTATTAAAGTAATAAGTGGATTTGCCTTTTTTCAGCCAGCCGGTCTGCATGATACCTTTGCTGTTAAAATAGTATTTCTTACCTTTTATAGTATGAAATCCTTTTTGGATGATTCCTTTTTTATTGGCATAGTATTTTTTGTTATTGTATGTTTTGAATCCATTCGTACGGAGATAACCGTTTTTATCAAATAAATATGTATTACCTTTTACTTTTTTCAGTCCCGTGGCTGCTGTCCCGTTGGAAGTAAGATATAATTTCTTCCCTTTAAAAGTAACGAAGCGGTTTTGGATCATACGGCCTTTGACATTAAAATAGTAGCGTTTGCCATCAATTTTATAAGTGGTATTACAGATTTTTTCCCCGTTTTTATCGTAATAATACCGGTATTTCATCTGTACCCACCCGGTTTTTGCGGGCTTTGCACCGGCGGCATGGGTGGTAACAGGTAATGTGGTTGCCATTAGAATCAGCAGTAACAGTAGTAAAGATCGAAACTTCTTCATAAATCAATATTCCCCCTTTTGGTTTTACTGCAGAAGCTGATGAATTCCTGTAACGCGTGGGAGGGATATGACGATTTAAGATATGCAAATCCGACCTGGCGCTTATGAATTGGAAATTCAAGAGGAATCTCCTGCAAAGTCTGGTTGTCTAACTCTTTCTGAACAAATTTTTTTATGACGCATGCAACGCCAAGCCCTATTTTTGCGAAATCAATCAAAAGATCCATCGTCGTTACTTCTAACAGGGTGTTGGGTTCCAGCTTCTGCTCAGCCAGATAATCATCGATATACTGGCGGGTCATATTATCTTTGTCTAAAAGCATAAGAGTGGCTGTACTTAATATATCATATTTTTCTTCTTTTGTCCGTAAGAAAAGGTTATCCAGGTAATTTTTTGATGCTACGAAAATGTCTTCAATTTCTTCTATGGGATGGAATTGGATATGAGTGTTGTGCTCCGGTTTACTAATCAGCCCGATGTCAATTTTCTGTTCTTCTAATAACTGCAGGGTACGATTACTGGACTGGCATTCAATCGTTATGCGGATGTGAGGGTACAGCTTAATAAACTCCTGCAGATAAGGGAGCAGCAGGTATTTGCAAAGGGTTGTGCTAACGCCTATACGCAGGTGGCCAATGCCCAGATCAGCGGCCATGCGCAGCTGCTCTTCCCCGGTCTCAATGGCGTCAAAAGCCGTTTTGACATGGTCATAGAGCAATTTGCCTTCGTCAGTAAGCCGTACACCACGGGAGGTTCTGGTAAAAAGAACCGTATCCAGAGACTGTTCCAGCCTTTGAATCGACTTGCTGATTGCTGGCTGGCTGATGTAAAGTTCCCCGGCGGCTCTGGAGATATTGCCGGCATTTGCTACGGTAAAAAATATTTTATAGAGTGACAGGTTCTGATTCATAGATATCCTCATTTCTTTGCGAGTCCGAAAATAACGTTAACAAAATGACATTGGAAGTAAACTGCAATAATATAACGTCAAGTTATAACAAATATTCATAATATGTATTTCTATTATATCAATATTTGTGATATAATTCAAACAATAGTTAAGATCCATTCGTTTTTAGGGATTTTGATTCAACGAAAATCAGGAGGACAAATAACATGGGAATGACAATGACACAGAAAATTTTAGCTGCTCATGCCGGACTGCAGACTGTAGAAGCAGGACAGCTGATAGAAGCAGATCTGGATCTGGTACTGGGAAATGATATCACTTCTCCGGTAGCGATTCATGAAATGGATAAAATGAAAACAGGAGGGGTATTCCATAAGGATAAAATTGCCCTTGTAATGGACCACTTTATTCCGAATAAAGATATCAAGTCAGCAGAGCATTGCAAATGCGTGCGTGAATTTGCCTGTAAGCATGATATTACCAATTACTTTGATGTAGGAGATATGGGAATTGAACATGCGCTTCTCCCGGAAAAAGGACTGACAGTAGCAGGAGATGTAATCATCGGTGCAGATTCCCATACTTGTACGTATGGAGCTTTAGGAGCATTTTCAACCGGCGTGGGAAGTACGGATATGGCAGCTGGCATGGCAACAGGTAAAGCATGGTTTAAAGTACCTTCCGCCATTAAATTTAACCTGGTTGGAACACCTTCAAAATGGGTGAGCGGGAAAGATGTGATTTTACATATCATCGGTATGATTGGGGTGGATGGTGCTCTCTATAAATCTATGGAATTTGTAGGAGAGGGTGTCAAGAATCTTACAATGGATGACCGTTTTACAATTGCAAATATGGCAATTGAGGCTGGCGGTAAAAATGGTATTTTCCCGGTAGATGAATTAACTGCTGCATATTTTGAATCCCATACCAAGAGGCCTTATACCGTTTATGAAGCAGATGAAGATGCCGAATATGAAGAAGAGTACACAATTAATTTAAGTGAATTAAAGCCTACGATCGCATTTCCACATCTGCCTGAAAATACGAAGACTATTGATGAGATCCAGGAAGATGTTGTGATTGATCAGGTTGTTATCGGATCCTGTACTAATGGACGTATTGATGATTTGAGATGTGCAGCCGGAATTTTAAAAGACCGTCATGTGAAAAAAGGAATCCGCTGTATCGTAATTCCTGCAACTCAGAAGATATATCTCCAGGCGATCGAAGAAGGGCTGATCCAGACCTTTATTAAAGCAGGTGCAGTGGTGAGTACACCTACATGCGGTCCTTGTCTGGGCGGCTATATGGGAATCCTGGCAGCGGGAGAGCGCTGTGTATCTACAACCAACAGAAACTTTGTAGGACGTATGGGTCATGTGGAATCAGAAGTATATCTCACAAGTCCTGCAGTAGCTGCTGCAAGTGCAATAACCGGTAAAATTTCAGCTCCGGCAGAATTAGGATTATAGGAGGAAGCATCGATGAAAGCAAATGGAACAGTATTTAAATATGGAGACAACGTAGATACAGATGTCATCATTCCGGCAAGATACCTGAATTCTTCTGATCCGGCGGAACTGGCAACACATTGTATGGAAGATATCGATAAAGATTTTGTGAATCAGGTGAAAAAAGGAGATATTATCGTTGCAGAGAAAAACTTCGGCTGCGGCTCATCCAGAGAACATGCACCTATTGCAATCAAAGCAGCCGGTGTAAGCTGCGTTATTGCAGAAACATTTGCAAGGATTTTTTACCGGAATGCAATTAATATCGGTTTGCCGATTATTGAATGTCCGGAGGCTTCCCAGGGGATTGAAAGCGGAGATGAAGTGGAAGTAGATTTTGACAGCGGGATGATCTATAACAAAACAAAGGGAACAGAGTTTAAAGGACAGGCGTTTCCAGAGTTTATGCAAAAATTGATCGAGGCTGGCGGACTGATTAATTATATAAATAATAAATAAGACAGCGATGATATTCGGAAGGGGCGTGCAATTGCATGCCCCTGTTATTTATTACCTTTTGCGCATCAAATAATAATTATCTTACCAGCATTATCATCAATTTTGTCTTTTCTTTCTATCAAAAAAATGTTGCAGCATATTTTCTGATTCGTTCGGCAGCATCTCAAATAAAACTGGTTTCAGGATTATAAATAACCGACTGCCTGACCAATTACATAACCTGCAAAATATACAAATATCACTAATAATGCAAAAGCTAATACTGTTTTGAAAATATTTTTAGGAGTAACTTTCTCTGTTGATTTCATATAGGACCACACCTCCTTAAAAATTCTGATTTAAATATATCATATAAAAATGGAAAAATATACTACCAATATTATTGTCTGGTTTTATCAGATTAAAAAAGGGTATGATAAAGGTGCATTTTATAAGAAATCCTAAAGAATAAACGTTGAAAATATATCCCGGATCGACTATAATGAAATCTAATATATCTGAATTTTTTTATATATTATAGACAGGATTAATGGTTCAACAAACAGACCACTGTTATACGCACAACTGTATGGGAAAATATAAAATTTACAGAAAAATACTTTCAGATAAGGAACGGGATGAAATGCTACATAAAATGATAAAAGTAAATGCAAATATAATTTCAAAGGCAATAACTGTCATTATTATATTGATTATAATAGTTTACTACACAATAACAATTTACAACTCCAATATTATGAATAAACAAATGGTCACTGTTAGTGAACATCCGTATACAGTTGTCGTTGCAATAGGTGATGTCAAAGCAAACTTGATGTTATTGCGTGCATTGCCGGAGAGATTGACATACTCCCAGTCTCAGGAGATCGTTGAGGGGATAAGAGCATATTATGACACCATCAACCAGTCTATGACGGAGAAGATAGACTTATTGCTTGAACGTTACCTTGCCGATAAAGAAAGTGTCCCTGCCATGCAATCTACCTATCTTCAGCTAATTGAAGCCCAGACAAAGCTCTTATCAATAGCAGAAGGCGAGGATAGTAATGCAGAAGATATTTCGGCATATTATACGAAGGAAATAATACCCAAACTGGACAAGCTGGATGAGCTGTCTGAAACCATCACGAAAGGTGCTGGAAATAAACTAAAAGAATATTCTTCTCTGGTAACCCGTTCCAAGAATACCATGTTGGTAATGGCTAGTATTCTCAGTAGTGCTATGCTGATAGCAATTATTTTTTATATGTACATTTTACGGCTAAAATACAAAGCCGAGGAAGAAATGCGTGACATTAGGGCAGAACTTGAAGTAGAACAACGTGCCAATTCTGCAAAATCACAATTTTTATTTAATATGTCACATGATATTCGCACCCCTATGAATGCCATCATCGGTCTTACTGCCATAGCTGCTATGGATATTAATAAGCAGGACAAAGTAAAGGCATGTCTTACTAAAATAACTACTTCTTCAAAACAGCTGCTGGGTCTCATCAATGATGTTTTAGATATGAGCCGGATCGAGAGCGGAAAGGTTTCATTGAATGATGAAGATTTTGTGCTGCCGGAACTAATTGATGACTTCATCAGCATTACACAACTGCAAACAGCTGACAAAGGATTAAAAATGGAGATCAATGTCAGTGATCTGACCCATGAACGAGTAACAGGTGATGCAGTACAAATCAGGCGTATATTGTCGAATATCTTTGGCAATGCCCTGAAGTTTACACCCGCTGGAGGAGAAATCTGGTTAACCATACGTGAGCTGCCACCCACGACAAAAGGATATGGAACTTATCAGTTTATTATGCGTGATACTGGTATTGGCATGACGGAAGATTTTATAAAAAAACTGTTTCTGCCTTTTGAACGAGCTGAAACATCCACCAAAAGCAAGGTGGAAGGAACTGGTCTGGGAATGGCTATTACAAAAAATATCGTGGATATGATGAGTGGGCAAATCAAGGTTGAAAGTGAGGTAAACAAAGGTACAACATTTACGGTAACTCTTCCAATAAAGCTGCAAAACTGTGAGGAAGAACTTTGTGATTTCAGTCAATTATATGATTTGCGTTCTCTAGTTGTTGATGATGATCCCATCGCCTGTGAGAGTACTGCTAGAATGATAGAGGAAATCGGCATGCGCAGTGAATGGGTGCTCACGGGAAGCGAGGCTGTGAAAAAGGTAAAAATAGCGCATGAATCCGTCCAGGATTATCACGTAGTTATTGTAGACTGGCAGATGCCAGGTATGGATGGTGTACAAACCACTCGCCAGATACGCGAAATTGTTGGTGAGGAACTGCCGATAATTGTTCTGACGGCGTATGACTGGGCTGATATTGCTGAAGAGGCTCAATCTGCTGGTGTGAATGCATTTTTATCAAAACCGGTATTCAAATCCAGGCTGTACCATGTTATGAGCGATCTGACAAAAGAGGAAAAGAAAGATTTATCGATCGATGCTGAAAATTTAGAAAGTATGCAACACTTTTCAGGTCGTGTTCTTCTGGTAGAGGATAATGAGATTAATATGGAAATAGCGGAAGAGTTTATTAGATACTTTGGAGTTGATATAGAAAAAGTCTGGAATGGATTAGAGGCGGTGGAACGAATTAAAGCGGTTGCGCCGGATTATTATGACCTTGTGTTTATGGATATCCAGATGCCGCATATGGATGGTTATGAAGCCACCCAGGAAATCCGAAAATTTGAAAAGGAGCAAGGTGACACTCATCTGCCGATTGTTGCGATGTCTGCAAATGCTTTTATAGAAGAAATTAATAAAGGCTATGCCTGTGGAATGGATAGTTATATCACCAAACCTGTGGAACTTGTAACGCTTTATAGCGTTTTGAAAAAGTATCTTTAAGCTGCAATTCAATAGTAATTTCACGCTTAAGACAAGCAGTGGAAAAAGCGCATATTGTAATATAAGAGTTGAATAAGATTTATGGATAGAGGCGTACATTTGTATGTCTCTATTTTATTGAAAAGATTTATCTACGGTAAAAGTGGATAATATTACCGACTAGACGAGAATAGCTGCCAGTTAGTCAATAGGGGATGAAAATTTGATGGAAATATGATATTATAATGTTTAATTCTAATAATATAATGTGAATTATTTATAAAAATATAGGAAGGAGAAGCGTAAGAATCTAATATTTGGCAATTCCAGATTCATATTAGTAAGTAGTATGTTCAATGAAACTTCCAAAGAGAAAAGGGAGAATATCTATGAAGAGAAGGATGAAGATTTCAGGAATTATTTGATATAAATCTTCTAAACAAAGCATCATATTAATTAAAATAAATAGGGGGTAAAATTATGAACAAAAAACTAAAAATATTAATAACTTCAATCATCCTAGTGCTGGTTATGGCAATGCTTCCAGTAAATAATACAATGGCTTCCAATAGCAAAGTAATTCGTAATGACAATACTGGTATACCAGATAAAGTTTTATATCAAATTATTTTGCGTAAACTTAACAAATACGGGTTTGATACATTTACTGAAAAAGAAGCATTGAAAATAAAAAAGCTGGATGCAAGTAATTATAATAATACTAAAAAAATAAAAAGCCTAAAAGGAATAGGGAAGCTTAAAAATCTTGTTTTTTTAGATGTTTCTTACAATAAAATATTTTCTTTATCTGGGATAGAAAAATTAAATAAACTAAATGTGTTAGATTTTAGTTTTAATCAAGTGAAAAATATAAAAGCAATTAAAAATTTGTATAGCTTAAAGCATCTTACTTTAGATGGTAATAAAATAATAAGCCTTAAAGACATTGAAAATTTAACAAATTTAGAATCAATTTATGCACAATTAAATAGAGTAAAAGAATTACCAAATCTTAAAAAATATACGAAATTAATGGATGCTAATTTTAAATATAATAAAATTAGCAAAAAAGAATTGACTAAAAAGTTGCCAGATAATTGGCTGAGAAATGATAATTGGTTTAAAAGTCATGTTAAACTTCAAAATCTTGTTAAATCAATCAACCTAGTTAAACCAAATTCATTTAATAGTATTAATAAGAATACTAAAAAAATTATAGGAAAGGCAAATAAAAAGTCGACTATTGTGCTTAGAGATTCAACAAAAAAAAGAATACAAACAGTTAAATCAGATATTAATGGGCAGTTTTCATTTAAAAATCTCGATTTAAAAAAGTATGCAGGAAAAACATTGTCATTAGAATCATATGTAGTGGATCAAGTGTATGATGAGCGGTATATCCTAAAAGTGAAGAAGTTTATTGTCCACAAATAACAAAGGTAACGGACAAAAATGTCCACAACTCAGATTTACAGCTATTCTCTAACCCAGATCACATCTATGCGGTTACAAAATTCTTTTCTTTTTAATATTGTTACAACGATAACAAATAATGAATATAACATATTTCCAATATACGGCTGAGTGGAAAATCTCTTTGCCAAGCCAGCACTTATGAAAAAGAAGATGATTTGTAATATAAGGAGAATCCAATAAGAATTAAATAATCCGAATTTCTATGAGGCTTCAGACACCCCATCCTGTTGCCTCCTCTGTGTTACAATATTAATTTACAAAATCTATTTTAATAGTTAAGCTAAATAAAATTTGCTTGCATCGATCTTTTGTTCAAGCGATATTTATCATTAACGTAGGATATTTTGCACTTACATTAGAACAGGAACAGTGTTAGAACAGTCCTTCAAAAAACAAAAAACACTAACTCTCATATCCCAGAAAGTCAGTGTTTGTACGGGTTTTCATCATCGGAGTGACAAGATTTGAACTTGCGACCTCTCGGCCCCCAGCCGAGCGCGCTACCAAGCTACGCCACACTCCGTTGATGCATATTATAGCAATAAAACAAGAAAAAAGCAAGTTTTATTGTGCATATTTTTTAGAACAATTTTAATATAATCACAATACTTTAAATAGTCATTTAAAAAACCCCTAAGTGCTCTAAAAGAATCTTCGTTCCCATGAGAATTAGTATTATTCCTCCGGCGAGTTCTGCTTTTGATTTATATCGTGCGCCAAAGATATTTCCGATTTTAACACCGATAAAGGAACATGCAAATGTTACGATACCGATAAAGGAGACAGCAGGAATGATATCTACACTTAAGAAAGCAAAGGTAACTCCTATGGCAAGAGCATCAATGCTGGTAGCAACGGCAAGTACCAGCATAGATTTCATATCCAGGGAGTCATTACAGCACTCCTGCTCTTTGCTCAAAGCTTCCCGTATCATATTAATCCCGATGATTCCCAGTAGTATAAAAGCAATCCAATGGTCTATACTGGTTATGTATTCTTTGAACTGCACACCCAGGAAATACCCAATCAGCGGCATACCTGCCTGGAATATTCCAAAGTAGAGCCCTACAATACAACATTTCTTAAATGTACTTTTGGGCATGGATAACCCCTTACAGATGGATACAGCAAATGCATCCATAGAAAGCCCTACTGCTAAAATCAATAATTCTGCTAAATTCATATCTTTCCTCCTGCGGTATGTTTATGTATCTTAAAAACGATGCCAGTTGCTGTACTACTTATAATAGTAATTTTAAAACACGCTCTGGGACAAAAGAAAAGACCTATCCGCAGATGGAATCTCTGCAGATAAGTCTCGTTATTTAAAGCAGAACCAGATAATTACTTATCAGTATGTTGACCCTGCTACACATGCGTGCTAACTACTCCCTTATGCTGGCGTTAACGTTTGTTTTGAATAGTATATAATAATTTTTATCATTTGGCAAGTGAAATATAAATTAGTTAGATGTCAAACTTTATAAAAAGTTTAGAATTTTTTTGTTGAATTAGAAAATAACGGGTGATAATATATTCGTTAGATGTCTAACTAAAAAACGAGACTTCAAACGATGCACAGATAGGGGTGAATAAGATGGACATGGATTTGTGTGCAAAGGTTAAATTCAGTGAATGGGCGATACAAAGATATGAGTTTCGATATCTTCGCCATGAACTGGACAATGAAAAGCTTTATAAAGGGGATCCCAGGCTCCTGATGTTTATTTCCCAGACAGAGGGATGCAGCCAGACTCAGATAGCTAAGAACCTTTGCATAAAACCGGCTACGCTGACTGTGATGATTAAGAGAATGGAAGCGGCAGGGCTGATCAGCCGGAAATCAGATGATAAGGATATGAGAACCCAGAGGGTTTACATAACCCAACGTGGAAAAGAGACTGCTACACGTACCAGGGATGTTTTTAAAAAAGCGATTGAAGAAATTTATGATGGCTTGACGGAACTGGAATTGGCTGAATATTTACGTATTATGGAAAAAATACAAAAAAATCTTGTGAAATTGACGGACAGTATTCCAAAAGAAGCCTTCGATTTTGAATTACCGCGTTAAAATGAAATGCTTAAGTAGTAATGAGAGGAGATATTATGTTTAAAATTTTTAAGTATCTAAAGAAATCAGCCGGGATAATACTGGTAATTGTCCTGTTGCTGTTCCTTCAGGCTTATTGTGATTTGTCATTGCCTGATTATACTTCGAAGATTGTAAATGTAGGCATTCAGCAAAATGGTATTGAGGATGCCGTAGCAGAAACAATCCGCGGGGAAACCATGGATAAACTGTTTATCTTTATGGATGAGGATACCCAGAATCTGGTGAAAGAGAATTATACACTGGAAAATAATATGTGGTCCCTGAAGAAAGTAGATAAAGAAACCAGAGATAAGTTAAACACGGAATTTGGAAAGCCCATGCTGATGGTATATGGTCTGACTTCTGATTCGGATCAGACAAAAGCGATTCTGGCACAAATGAAACTGCCGGAGGGCACAGATCCATTTACCGTATTTGCCCAGATGCCAAAAGAGCAGATGGATAAAGTGATGGAAGGCATGAGTGAAAAGCTGGATAAGATGCCGGAATCCATAATCACCCAGTCGTCTATTAATTTTGTAAAAAGTGAGTATCAGGCCCAGGGGATTGACATGGACGGAATGCAGACAAATTATATTTTAAAGTCTGGTCTGGTGATGCTGGCGTTTGCACTGACAATTATGATTGCAGCCGTTCTGGTTACATTCCTGTCATGCCGGGTAGCAGCGTCCTTAAGCCGGGATCTGCGTGAAAAAGTGTTTGAGAAAGTGATTTCCTTTTCCAATGCGGAATTCGATAAGTTTTCCACGGCTTCCCTGATTACAAGAAGTACCAATGATATTCAGCAGGTACAGATGCTGATGACAATGCTTTTCCGTATTGTCCTCTATGCTCCGATCCTGGGTATTGGAGGCGTAATTCACGCACTGGGTACGAATAAATCAATGGCATGGATTATTGCCGTGGCTGTAGGAGCGATTCTGGTTGTAGTATCCATTCTTTTCAGCGTTGCCATGCCGAAATTCCAGGCGCTGCAGAAATTAATTGACCGCCTGAACCTGGTATCCAGGGAAATACTCCAGGGTGTTCCGGTTATTCGTGCATTCAGTACAGAGAAGCATGAGGAACAGCGTTTTGAAACAGCCAATCATGAACTGATGAAAACGAATCTTTTTGTAAACCGGTGTATGACATTCATGATGCCTCTTATGATGTTTATCATGAACGGGATTACCGTATTGATTGTGTGGAAAGGTGCGGCCGGAATTGACAATGGAAATATGCAGGTTGGAGATCTGATGGCATTTATACAATATACCATGATGATTATTATGTCCTTCCTGATGCTTACCATGCTTTCCATTATGCTGCCAAGGGCAAGTGTATCCGCAACACGTATTAATGAAGTGCTGGAGACAGAAGTGATCCTTCATGATCCAAAAGACCCGAAAAGTGCAGACAGAAGCAAAAAGGGTATCGTAGAATTTAAAAATGTATCATTTACCTATCCGGAAGCGGAGGAAAGTGTACTTTCTAATCTGAACTTTACGGCAAAACCGGGTGAAACCACAGCGATTATCGGAAGTACCGGATGCGGTAAATCTACCCTGGTGAATCTGATTCCAAGATTCTTTGATGTGACACAGGGACAGATTCTGGTAGATGGTGTGGATGTCCGTGAACTGAGCCAGCGTGAGTTGCATGATAAAATCGGATATGTACCTCAAAAGGGTGTTCTGTTCTCGGGAACTATTGCTACGAACCTGCGCTACGGTAAAGAGGATGCAACAGATGAAGAAGTGGCAAAAGCGGCTCAAATAGCACAGGCATATGACTTTATTCAGGAAAAAGATGAGAAGTTTGATTCGCCGATTGCCCAGGGCGGAACGAATGTATCCGGTGGACAGAAGCAGAGGCTTTCTATCGCCAGAGCAATCGCAAAAGAACCTGAGATTTATATCTTTGACGATAGTTTCTCCGCGCTGGATTATAAAACGGATGTTGCCCTTAGAGGTGCGCTGAAAAATGAAACGAAGGATGCCACAACGATTATTGTAGCCCAGCGTATCAGCACCATACTCCATGCAGAGCAGATTATTGTTTTGGATGAAGGAAAAGTAGCAGGAATAGGAACACATCAGGAATTACTGAAAAACTGCGATGTATATTATCAGATTGCAGCATCACAATTGTCAAAGGAGGAATTGTCCAATGAGTAATGAGAAACATGGCAGGCCTGGCAGACCTATGGGGCCGGGCGGACATATGGTTCCGGGTGAGAAAGCAAAAGACTTTAAAGGTACGATGAAAAAGCTCATAGGTTATATGGGACGATATAAATTCCGGTTTTTGATTATGATGGTATTCGCAATTGCCAGTACAACATTTGCAATCATCGGACCGACTATTTTAGGTAATGCAACGACAGAAATTTTTAATGGCTTAATGGGAAAAATCAATGGTACCGGCGGTATTAATTTTGATAAAATCGGTGAGATTCTCCTGACACTGCTGGGATTATATGTGATGAGTGCCTGCCTCTCCTTTATACAGGGATTCATTATGTCCGGAATATCAAATGATGTATCTTATAATTTAAGAAAAGATATATCCCATAAGATTAACCGTATGCCAATGAAGTATTTCGAAAGCAGAACTACAGGAGAGATTCTTTCCAGAATTACCAATGATGTGGACACTTTGGGACAGAGCTTAAATCAGAGTGTTACGCAGCTGATTACTTCGGTGACCATGTTGATTGGTGTATTCATCATGATGCTTCGTATCAACATCATTATGACGGTTTGTGCACTTTTAATACTCCCGATCTCGATGCTGATTATCAGCAGAGTTATGAAGTTTTCACAGAAATTCTTCCAGCAGCAGCAGAAATACCTGGGAGATGTAAACGGACAGGTGGAAGAAGTATACAGCGGTCATAATATTGTAAAAGTATTTAACAAAGAACATGCGGTAGTAACAGAGTTTAAAGAAACAAATCAGAAATTATATGAATCTGCATGGAAATCCCAGTTCTTTTCCGGAATGATGATGCCTATTATGCAGTTTGTAGGAAATCTGGGGTATGTTATGGTTGCACTTCTCGGCGGATTTTTGGTAATCAAGGGAAGTATTGAAGTAGGCCAGATACAGTCCTTCTTCCAGTATATTCGTAACTTCACCCAGCCGATCCAGCAGATCGCCCAGGTAACTAATATGCTGCAGGCTACGGCAGCAGCTTCAGAACGAGTATTTGAATTCCTGGAGGAAGAGGAAGAAGACCAGAAGGTTGAAAATCCGGTTCATATTGATCACTTACAGGGAAATGTAGAATTTGAACATGTAAGCTTCGGCTATAATCCGGAGCATATAACAATTCATGACTTCTCAGCGCATATTAATGAGGGTCAGAAAATCGCAATTGTTGGACCGACAGGCGCAGGAAAGACCACAATGATCAAGCTTCTGATGCGTTTTTATGATGTCAATACAGGATCCATTAAGGTAGATGGCCATGATCTTCGGAATTTCAATAGAAGTGAACTCCGTGAAATGTTCGGTATGGTATTACAGGATACCTGGCTGTACAATGGAACGATCATGGAAAATATCCGTTACGGACGTCTGGGAGCTACCGACGAGGAAGTTATTGCTGCTTCCAAAGCGGCACATGCCCATAACTTTATTAAGACTCTGCCCGGTGGGTATAACATGGTGTTAAATGAAGAGACCAGTAATATATCTCAGGGGCAGAAGCAGCTGCTGACAATTGCCAGAGCGATTCTTGCTGATCCCAAGATCTTAATCCTGGATGAGGCAACCAGTTCCGTTGATACAAGAACGGAAGTCCGTATCCAGAAAGCGATGGATTATCTGATGAAGGGACGTACCAGTTTTGTAATTGCCCACAGATTATCTACGATTCGTGATGCAGACCTGATACTGTTTATGAAAGACGGTAATATTGTAGAACAGGGTAACCACGATGAGTTAATGAGTAAGAACGGATTCTATGCGGATCTGTACAACAGCCAGTTTATAAAAACTGCATAATTGCATAAAAAAACCCCGCCGAAGCGTTAATGCTTTGGCGGGGTTTTTAAACATGATAAAATAAAATGGTTTGTTTCATCTGCCCATTTACCAAATACAAAATGATTGGCTCCAGGTATGATTTTCAGCTGCGCTTTTGGCAGAGAATGTGCGATCAGCTTCGTGTGGCTCTCTTTGAT
The DNA here is from genome assembly GCF_000686105.1 of Robinsoniella sp. KNHs210. Taxonomy (NCBI): domain Bacteria; kingdom Bacillati; phylum Bacillota; class Clostridia; order Lachnospirales; family Lachnospiraceae; genus Robinsoniella; species Robinsoniella sp. KNHs210. The sequence continues at coordinate 2,218,670 of NZ_JMLZ01000002.1, read as the reverse complement.
CATATCGTGCTGTCCGGCAATTACCAGGGCGGGAACAGTGATCTTTGCAAGCATTTCCGGGTGTATACGGGGTTCCTTCACCATAAGCCCTAATATGGAAGCATTATGTAATGCTTTTTTGTCAAATTTAGCAATAAAAGAACACAGATAATAGCCAATCATAATTGGAAACTGATAGGTAAATTTTACGCCGGAGGGGGACAGATTGGCTCCGGCAAGAACCAGAAAGTCTATTTTAAATGTAGAGTTTAAGGCAATTTCAAGTGCTGCATTTGCGCCATCGCTGAATCCAATCAGTGCTGCATGGGTAACTCCCAGTTTCTGGAGCAGCATAACTGCGTCTTTGGCAATTTGCTTCAGAGTAATAGCTGTATTAGATACCATAGACCGGCCGTGTCCCCGGCTGTCCATCGTAATTACTCTGTAGTCTTTGGAAAATACTTCTAACTGACGCTGAAAGCAGGTCCAGTCTTCGCCATTCCCGTGAATGAACAATATAGTATTCTCATTTTCACTATCGCCATAAATGCGGTAGTAGATTTCGGCATCATGAATATTCAGATAGCCGTCTTTTAACGCTTCGATGATAATCACTCCTGTTCTGTATTGATAATCTCATTATAAGTGATATTTGGAAAAAAGCAATTGGAAAATGAAAGGAATTCTAAAAAAACAATTGTTCTGTTTTTTGAAAGGCAGTATAATAATCAAATACAGAAAAAAGCCTGCAGATTATACGATTTGCATGCGGATTGGAGTTCATATGGAATACATACCGGCAAAGACTATTGTTACCAGAACAAAGAGCGCAGATTCCTGGTTTGGAATCGATTATAATATGAATATTTATAAAGGATGCTGTCACGGGTGCATTTACTGCGACAGCCGCTCCGAGTGTTACCGCATTGATGATTTCGACCGGGTGAGGGCGAAAGAAAATGCTTTGCAGATTATCCGGGATGATTTGCGAAGAAAAGTAAAAACAGGAGTAGTAGGAACAGGTGCCATGAGTGATCCCTACAATCCTTTTGAAAAAAATCTGATGCTTACCCGACATGCTTTAGAACTTGTTGACGCTTTTGGTTTTGGTGCTGCAATTGCGACAAAAAGCCCCCTTATCACAAGAGACATAGATATTCTGGAAGAAATAAAGGAACATTCACCGGTTTTGTGCAAGATTACCGTAACTACGGCAGATGATGAATTATGTAAGAAAATAGAACCTGGGGTGGCGCCTTCATCCAGCCGTTTTGAAGCCCTGAGAGAATTGTCCTCACATGGTATCTTTGCGGGTATTTTGCTGATGCCGGTGCTGCCTTTTTTAGAGGACAGTGAAGAAAATATACTGCGTATCGTGCAGCTGACAGCAGAAATGGGCGGTAAATTTATCTATCCTGCCTTTGGTGTGACTCTGCGCCTGAATCAAAGAGAATGGTATTTTGAAAAGTTAGATGAATTATTTCCTGGTGAAAAACTGGTGGAAAAATATATCAGGCGATTTGGTAATTATTATGAATGCAGAAGTCCCAGGGCGAAAAAATTATGGGGAATATTTGCAAATGAATGCGAAAAGTTTGGAATACGTTATAAAATGCAGGATATTATTTACGGTTATCAGAAGAACTATCAGATTACCCAATTGAGCTTGTTTGATTTATAAAAGAGGGAGAGTAATTATGGATCATAAATATATACGGTCAATAAAAATAGAGTGGGAAAAAACAGATCCGGATGCTTACTATCGTGATATTAAAGCACTGGCTTCCATAAAAGAACTGGATTTTCACCAAAATATTACTTTTTTCGTTGGGGAAAATGGTTCCGGAAAATCTACACTGCTGGAGGCAATTGCGGTAGCATATGGCTTTAACCCGGAGGGCGGCAGCGTTCATTACAATTTTTCCTCCAATGACACGCATACGGATTTGTGGAAGCATCTTCGTATCGTAAAAGGCATTCGAAAAGCAAAAGACGGGTTTTTCTTAAGGGCAGAGAGTTTCTACAATGTGGCAACTAAGATGGAGGAACTGGCGAAAACCACCGGCGGAGGAATCATGATGGATCCGGCATTCTTGAGCGGTTATGGAGGAAAATCGCTTCATCACCAGTCGCATGGGGAGAGTTTTCTGGCGATTGTACAGAATCGTTTCCGGGGAGACGGGGTTTATATTTTAGATGAGCCGGAAGCGGCACTGTCGCCCCAGAGACAGTTGACGCTTTTGTTATATATCTCACAGCTTGCAAAAGAAGGATCACAATTTATCATAGCCACGCATTCGCCTGTTTTACTTGGTATGCCGGATGCCGGGATATACTCTTTTGATGCTGACAGTGTATTACCCATAGCATATGAAGATTCAGAATGCTATCAGGTAATGGAAATGTTTATCAATCATCGAAAAGTAATTTTAGACCGGCTGCTGAATGGCGACGAGATATAAGGTATTATTATATATGGAAGAAACTAGTGTCTTCCGGCATAAATACGCCGAGAGGATCTAGAACCCAGACGCAGTATATTTTCCAAAATAAAATATTTTCACATAATGCATCCTTTTTCCAATCGTATCTGTCTAATGATTGTAAACACATAAAAGTGCGGAAAAAATGTGGAGAAAATGCACTTTGAAAAAGGAGGTGTTCCATTGAAGCATCTGGTAATCAAGGCACAGAAAAATGATGAAGAGGCTTTCATCAAGCTTATGGAATTAAATAAGCAGAGTATGTACAAGATCGCGAAATCTTATCTGCACCACGAGGAAGATATTGCTGATGCCATGCAGGAAACGGTTTTAAAGTGTTATGAAAAATTAGAAACATTGAAAGAGCCAAGATATTTCAAAACGTGGCTGGTTCGTATTCTGATTAATAATTGCAAAGACATTTTAAAACAAAATAAGTCATTATGCCTGATGGATGAGTTCCCGGAATTGGCTGATCCCGACCTGCCCCAGGATAACCTGGAATTTACAGAACTTTTGAATGCTCTGAATGAGAAGTACCGTACAATCCTGATCTTATATTATGTAGAAGGTTTTAATACAAGAGAGATTGCAGAACTTCTGGAAATGAATGAGCATACGGTGAAAAGCCGCTTGCTTCGTGCAAGACAGAACTTTGCAAGAGAGTATCAAAAGGACATAGCCTGTGCAGGCAGGTAGTAAGTTGGAAGAAAATAATAAAATAGAAAGGATGCCACAATTTTATTCTTTCAATCTGCTTTATCGTGGCCATATTACATATTATACTGTAATATGTAATATGCAATGGGTGAAAAAATGGGAAAATTATATTCGGAAGAAGAAGCTAAGAAAATTTTAAAAGAAGAAATTACAACTTCAAATGTGGTTGACCAGAAAATGAATCAGGCATATCAGGAAATTCGAAGTAAAAAAACCGGAAGAGGAAAGCGTCGTGCTTATAAGAAAGTAGTTGTGGCAGCAGCGGCGGCGGCACTTATCGCAACCACTTCCTTAGTGGCTCTGGCGGCAAATGGATTCTTCCAAAAAGAAGTAGTGGAAAGCAATGATTCGGTATCGTATAAGTTTACGGTTGATTATGAATTAAGTGCAAATAAAATTGATGTGAAGCCTGGGTATCTGCCGGAAGGGTATACAACTGAATTTGCCGAGAATAAATTCTGTAAAGAAGATAGCTGGGGAAACGGAATATCCATCATTCCTATGACTACAGTGGATATTGACCGGATCAACAACGAATTTTCTGTGGACAAGATTGAAAATGTGGAAAAGACTACTTTAAATGGGATGGAAGCCCATGTAATTACCGTAAAGGAAGCGGAAAAATACAGGAGGGGGAACTGTGTGCTCTTATTTAATCCTGAGGATGGTTATGTCATAGAGGTATGGGGGTTCTATGACGTTCCGGTTGATGAATTAAAGAAAGTGGCAGACCAGCTTATAATAGAAAAATCCCAGGATGAAACGGTGGCACTCCCTACAGCTGAAGAGTTGGAAAAAGAAAAGGAAATGCAGCTGGAAGACCAGAAACGGGTTGAACAGTACCAGAAAGCAAAAGAAGCAGGAGTTGGAGAAGACAGGATTGTGCCCATAGGACAGGAAATTAAGGCTCAGGATTTCGATGATGATGAGCTTGCTGCAGAAGGTGGTGGGTTCAACAAATTTGGATATACCATAGAAAGCGCACAATATGTGGATACCATATCAGAATATCCAAAGGAAAATTTCTATAATTATGATGAGGAGATAGCATCCTGCCTGAACGAAGACGGAAGCCTGCGCGATCATCTTCGCCAGAAGATGAGTGAAGACGGCAAGTTGAATGTTGACGAAAGTACGGAAGAGTCTGTGGGAAGTAAGTTCCTGGTAGTGGATGTCCAGGTGAAGAACTATGCTGAAAAAGCAGTGGATGCTCCGTTATATCTGAATATTGCAAGGCTGCAGCAGCGTGCAGATGGGACATATGACCAGGACAGCAAATGGGAATATATGCCTGTCCCTATGGAGAATTGGCCGATACTTGAGATGCCGGTATACTTTGATAAACCGCAGAATGTAGAAGGCAATGACAGAATTCATCAATTTTTCTTCCGTACGATTCAGCCGGGTGAAACGTTAAGCTATACCCTGATGTATGTAATAGATGATGATATGACTGGGGAAATATTCCTGGCACCGCCAATCACAAGCGCAGACGCGGAACTGACCACGCAATATTTTTCCTTAAAAACTAATTGACAATTTCTGAAAGAAGTGATATTGTTAGTACTATAGTTGATAAGAGTAAATGCAATGAAGAGGAATAGTACAATTATTTCTGATTACAGAAAGCTGTCGGTTGATGCGAGACAGTTGAGGAAGAAATTGGAACTCACCTTGGAGCGGCTGCCCCAAATTCTTAATATAGTTTAAATGCTGGATAGAGAAAAGTAGACGCAGACGGAACCCCAACCGTTATCTGGGTAGGATATAAGATTCTATTGAATCCGTATCTGATGAGTGTATGAAGAAATTCATAAAATAGAGTGGTACCGCGCAAGACAAGTATATTTTAGTCTTTCGTCTCTAAATGACAACGGGATTGTCAGGAGACGAAGGACTTTTTTTGTTTCCTAAAATAAGTTGTTATCGAGATTTGCCTGCTGAACAGGTGTGGCAGGATGCAGATACATGTTATCTGACATTTAAGAATTGCAGACGATTATCAACATATACATGGAACAGGCGGACATGGCAAAACAAGAAAAGGAGATTAAGAATATGAAAAATGTGAATAAGTACACAAGGCAGTATTTTATGCCGCCAGTAAATGCAATGAACTGGGCAAAGAAGGATCATATTGAAAAAGCACCAATCTGGTGCAGTGTAGACCTGAGGGATGGAAATCAGGCTTTAATTGTTCCTATGTCATTAGAGCAGAAGATAGAATTTTTTAAATTATTAGTAAAAGTTGGATTTAAAGAAATTGAAGTTGGATTTCCGGCTGCGTCGGATACGGAATATCAGTTTTTGAGAGCATTGATTGAAAAAGATTTAATTCCTGATGATGTTACCATTCAGGTGCTGACACAGGCGAGAGAACACATTATCCGTAAAACCTTTGAAGCATTGAAGGGAGCAAAAAAAGCAGTTGTTCATGTATATAACTCCACTTCCCAGGCACAGAGAGAACAGGTATTTAAGAAATCAAAAGAAGAAATTCTGAATATTGCAGTAGAGGGTGCATCGTTATTAAAGAAACTGGCAGCAGAAACAGAAGGAAACTTCTCATTTGAATACAGCCCGGAGAGTTTTACAGGAACAGAAGTGGAATATTCCCTGGAAGTATGTAACGCAGTATTAGATGTATGGCAGCCGACTCCTGACAATAAGGTTATCATCAATTTGCCAAGTACGGTTCAGCACTCAATGCCTCACGTATATGCCAGCCAGATTGAATATATGTGTGATCATATGAAATACCGGGAAAATGTTATCGTTTCCCTGCATCCGCACAATGACAGAGGATGCGGTGTATCCGATGCAGAAATGGGTATCTTGGCAGGTGCTGACAGAATTGAAGGAACTTTGTTCGGCAACGGAGAGCGTACCGGTAATGTAGACATTGTGACTTTGGCAATGAATATGTATTCCCAGGGGGTGGATCCGGAACTTGACTTCAGTAACATGCCTGCAATCTGCGACGCATACGAAGAGTTTACCGGAATGAAGATTGATATGAGAAGCCCATACAGCGGTGCGTTAGTGTTTGCGGCCTTCTCAGGTTCCCACCAGGATGCAATTGCAAAGGGCATGAAATACAGAGAAGAGCATGACTGTGACCAGTGGACAGTTCCATATCTGCCTATCGACCCTACCGATGTGGGAAGACTGTACGAAGCAGATGTTATCCGTATCAACAGCCAGTCCGGAAAAGGCGGTATCGGATATATTCTGGAACAAAATTTCGGCCTGAATTTACCTGCAAAGATGAGAGAAGCAATGGGGTACGCAGCGAAATCCGTATCGGACGAACAGCACAAAGAACTTATGCCGGAAGAAATCTTCCAGCTGTTCAAAGACAAATACGAAGATATTACAACTCCATACGATATTACAGAAGTACATTTCAAACAGCATAATGGCATCATAGCAGAAGTTGTAGTAGATGTAAATGGAGAAAGCCGCACTGCTATTGCAGCCGGTAATGGACGTTTGAATGCCGTAAGCAATGCGCTTAAGAAACAGTTCCGTCTGGAATACGATTTAATTACTTACCAGGAACATGCATTAGAACAGAGTTCCAGCTCCAAAGCGATCGCTTATGTGGGAATCCGCAATAAAGACGGCGAACTCTTCTGGGGTGCAGGCGTAGATCAGGATATTATCCAGGCATCTATTCATGCATTAGTTACAGCAATTAATAATATGGTTGCAGAATAAAATAAAATTATATAAAAAGCCTTAATATTTATGTGTTTATCATAAATATCAAGGCTTTTCCAATGCAATGCAATGGTGTAATCATTGCCGTATTATTTGATGTGCTGCGGAATATAATAATTATCAGATAAGTCCGTTATCTTTACACAGCGCTTCGATACTGCGGTCATATGTGGCTTCCGCTTCTGCTGAAAAGAAGCAGCCGGGTACCCCTTCGTTATTGTCACGGTGATGAGCCACACATTCACAGCATTTACCGTGACGGGGGCAGTCGTATGTACAGGTACATGGTCTTTTGTTAGAACAGCCCATTAAATAGTCCTCCTTATGTTTAGTGAGACTATTTTATCAATAAAAAGTAAAAATTGCAAGTTAAGAGATATATAGAGAGGAGCATCAGGCCCCTCTCTGATAAAAAATCTTATTTGCTTTTGTTTACGAAAGATTCGCAGTCTGTACATTCGATCTTAGTTGGGTTAGATTCATGTGTTCCAACTTTGATAGCATTAAGTGTACAATAGTTTTCTGTTTCTGCATGATGAGTGCAATTGTTTACGGAACATTTGATGGATTCGTTTTTCATATTTTTCACCTCCTTGATAATGGTACTAAATAGTTTGCACAAAAATGAAAATTATATACCTGCTGAAGCACAAAAAAAAATATTTAGAACGAAAATCTAATGCTAAATTTTAAATGTTATCCACAGAAGAACCGACAGACAAACCCAGTAAATTACAAAATTATATAAAATATTTCAAAATAATTAAATTGTTGCAAAAATATTACTGAGAGATTAAATCAACATTAAAATGCCCAAAAACAAAGGGGTTTAGAGAAAAATGTTGTAAAATGTAGAAAAATAATCCATAAAAATAGTAAAAACTTGGAAAAAAGAACTAGTAATATTATATAAAAATATGCATATAAAATCATTAAAATATATAATAAGTGCACATATCAACAATGTGATAAAAAAATGTACATGTAAGATATTACAAAAATATGAATTCGTGCTTGACACATTCTTTTCTTTTCAATATAATTGCAATACACAGACAAGCGAGGGGGCTTTGTGTACATAATATTTGTTTTTAAATATTTAAAAATATAAAAATAAAGGGGAGCAATTATTTTAGGAAAGATGAGGAACGCCGTATGTGGCTGTTAAAATCGCTAGTTAGGAAGTTGTACAAATTAAAAAAATATTTGTTCAGACGAAGATACCGCGGATGCCGTATTAATTGCGTAGCTGCTACTTTTGTTGCAGTTATATGTACTGCAGTCCTGCTTTGTGCAGTCGGCTTCAGTGATGGCGGTAAAAACAAGGTATATGCCGTTACACAACAGAATGCGGTTTCAGACGAAACACCGCAAAAGGCGAAAGATAAAAAATTCCAGGCAGGCCTTATGGGTATCATGAATTGTATATCCAGTATGGAAGAACTGTCCATGTCTTCAAAAGCACAGGAAGTATCAGGAGCAGGAGAGGAAATACTGGTAGGTGCATCCAAAGCCAGCAGGAGAGAAGTAAACAGGATGACAATTGAAAAGGGAATGGAACAGGCCGGTGCAGTTGGTTACAGTGCTTCGCAGATTGTGAAGGACAACCATATGCCGGTGGAAGATTACGATGCACTTCTTCGCATAGTGGAAGCGGAAGCAACCGGCGGGGATATGAAAAGTAAGATTCTGGTGGCAAATGTAGTGCTGAACAGAGTGAATAACAGCCATTTCCCGGATAGTATTTATGATGTTGTATGGGAGCGGGTGAATGGTGATCCGCAGTTTTCGCCCACGGCAGACGGAAGAATTGACAGTGTTACGATTTCAGATGAAACAATTGAAGCAGTTGACCGTGCTTTAAATGGGGAAGACTATTCCGAAGGGGCATTGTACTTTATTGCAAGATCCAGTGCAGACCAGATTAATGTGAACTGGTTTGATACCAAATTGCAGAAATTGTTCGTGTATGGCGGACATGAATTTTTTACATACGAAGGTTATTGATAAATAGGCGGCTGCGTTTTTGTGCGGCTGCCTTTTTTCGTCTTGTGTACTTTGGAAAGGTATGCTATAATCTGTACTTAAAGAATATAATTTAAACCAAATGTAAAGGATGAAGATGATGGATTTGTTATACAAAAGTACGAGAAGTAATGAAACTGCAGTAACAGCTTCCCAGGCAATTTTAAAGGGATTATCCGCAGACGGTGGGCTATTTGTTCCATCCGGCATTCCTGCATTAGATGTAGACATGGAGACTTTGGCAGGTATGAGCTACCAGGAAACAGCATATGAGGTTATGAAGCTGTTTTTTACGGATTTTACAGAGGAAGAATTAAAATCCTGTATTGCCAAAGCATACGATGAAAAGTTTGATACTACTGAGATAGCACCGATTAAGAAAGAAGATGGCGCTTACTATCTGGAGCTGTTTCATGGCGCTACAATTGCATTTAAAGATATGGCACTTTCAATTCTGCCTCATTTACTTACAACTTCAGCGAAAAAAAATAATGTAAAGAATGAAATCGTAATTCTGACAGCTACTTCAGGAGATACCGGAAAAGCTGCTTTAGCCGGTTTTGCAGATGTTCCCGGTACCAGAATTGTAGTTTTCTATCCCAAAGACGGTGTTAGTCCGATACAGGAAAAACAGATGGTTACCCAGAAGGGTGATAATACGTTTGTTGTGGGGATTAATGGAAACTTTGATGATGCACAGACAGGTGTAAAGAATATATTCGGGGATAAGGAACTGGAAGCACAGATGGCAGATGCCGGATTCCAATTTTCTTCTGCCAACTCCATCAATATCGGACGTCTGGTGCCACAGGTGGTTTATTATGTATATGCTTATGCAAAATTATATGCGTCAAAAGAGATAGACAAATCTGAGAAAATCAACGTAGTTGTACCGACCGGTAACTTCGGGAATATTCTGGCTGCATATTATGCTAAGAATATGGGTGTGCCGATTGATAAGCTGATCTGCGCGTCTAATGATAACAAAGTATTGTATGATTTCTTTACAACCGGTACATATGACAGAAACCGTGAATTTATTCTTACCACATCTCCATCTATGGATATTTTGATATCCAGTAATCTGGAACGCCTTATTTATAAGATTGCCGGAGAAGATGCGGATAAGAATCTTGAAATGATGGCTGCCCTTGGCAAAGAAGGTAAGTACCACATTACGGAAGAGATGAAGGCACAGCTTTCTGATTTCTGTGGTAATTATGCCACGGAAGAAGAAACTGCACAGGAAATTGCTTCGGTTTACCAAAAAACCGGATATATCATGGACACCCATACAGCAGTAGCTTCCTGTGTATTTAAAAAATATGAAGCAGAGAAAAAAGATAATAACAAGTCTGTAATTGCATCTACCGCAAGTCCTTATAAATTTACAAGGAGTGTTATGGATGCTATTGATATGAAGTATGATGCTATGACTGATTTTGAATTGGTAGATGAGCTTTGCAAGATTTCTAAAGTGAAAGTTCCGGGTGCAATTGAAGAAATCAGAACAGCTCCGGTACTTCACGATACTGTTGTAGAAGTAAATGAGATGAAAGACATCGTGAAAAAGTTCTTAAATATATAAGCGGGTCTTGGAAAGGCAGGGTTTTGTTATGGATAGTATGTACATGCTCATGGATTTACTTTTCGTAGGCTGCGGCGTATATGTTTTATATGCTTTTTATCTTATGAAAACAAAAGGTGAGATAAAAGAAAATGTTTTGTTATCCAGAGATATCTCGGTTTCAAAATGTAAGGATAAAGCAGGTTACATCAAATATATGACACCAAGGCTTTTAGTCTTTGGTATTGTATTGCTGATCATTGGAATCGTCAGTCTTATAGGTGACTATTTTAAAATTTTGGGAATGGGGTCATTAATCATTCTGGCAATCGGACTGATTGTGATGGTATGGTTTGTAATGATTACCAGAAAGTCAATGAAAATATACTGGTAAATATTAAAAAGAGTTTCAACCGCTGTGTCATGGTGGTTGAAACTCTTTTTATAGATAATAAGATAAGCCTATTCAGCCGATCCGCGTTCATGGAGTGGTGTGTACTCTTTATGCTTGGCAACACTCTTGTAAGCAGGACGGATAATTTTTCCGTTATTTGCCAATTCTTCGATACGGTGAGCGCTCCATCCGACAACACGGGCGATTGCAAAGATCGGGGTAAATAACTCAGTCGGAAGATCCAGCATGCTATAAACAAATCCGCTGTAGAAGTCCACGTTAGCGCTTACACCTTTATAGATTTTACGTTCTTCGCCGATAACCTGGGGAGCCAGGCGCTCAATCATGGAGTAGAGCTTAAATTCTTCTTCCCGGCCTTTTTCTTTAGACAGGCTTTCTACAAAAGATTTAAAAATATTTGCTCTTGGATCGGATAAGGAGTAAACCGCATGTCCCATACCATAGATCAATCCGGCATGGTCAAATGCTTCTTTGTTTAACAAGCGTTTCAGGTAATTTTTGATTTCACCTTCATCGGACCAGTCTTTTACTGATTTTTTCATGTCTTCAAACATCTTAACTACTTTGATATTGGCTCCGCCATGTTTCGGTCCTTTTAAAGAACCAAGAGAAGCAGCCATAGAAGAGTAGGTGTCAGTTCCGGATGAAGAGACTACATGGGTTGTAAAGGTAGAGTTATTACCGCCGCCATGTTCCATATGCAGAATCAGTGCAACATCTAAAATCTTGGCTTCCAGTTTCGTGAATTTGCTGTTTGGACGTAATATGTGAAGTATGTTTTCAGCGGTAGATAGTTCTGGCTGGGGTGAGTGGATAAAAAGGCTGTTGCCGTCGTGATAGTGGCTGTATGCCTGGTAGCCATATACAGAAAGCATAGGGAAAAGGCTGATTAACTGCAGGCATTGTCTAAGGACATTTGGAATGGAAACGTCATCTGCCCTGTCATCATAGGAATAAAGTGTCAGGACGCTTCGTGCAAGGGTGTTCATCATATCCTGGCTTGGCGCTTTCATAATGATATCCCGGACAAAGCTGGTAGGCAGTGTACGGTATGTAGCAAGCAGGTTGGAAAAGTCACGTAACTGCTCTTCCGTTGGAAGTGTACCGAAAAGAAGCAGATAAGTTACTTCTTCGAAGCCATAACGGTCATCATGGATGAACCCCTGGACGATGTCTTCTACATCGATACCGCGGTAGAAGAGTTTACCTTCACAGGGAATCATTTCGCTGTCTACAACGGTATAAGAGCGGATCTCTGCAATGTCGGTCAGGCCTGCAAGAACGCCCTTACCACTAATGTCACGAAGACCTCTTTTTACCTCGTATTTTGTGTACAGCTCCGTGTTGATCTGGCTGGTATCAGTTGCCAGCTTAGATAGAGCGAGAATATCAGGTGTAATTTCTGAATACGTACTCATAGTTGTTTCCTCCTGTTCTGTTTTAGTGTGCTAAAGGATTAAAATCCATTCTTTATCATATCATAAATTGGAAAAGAAAAATAGTAAAATTTTTTAATTGTAAAATATGTATAAAATAAGAAAAATAGATTGTTAATTGCTTGACATTTAAAATTAATGATGCGATAATAAAAACAAATTTTGAACAGTGAGATCCGGGTGGATAACACCGCCCGGTATATTTATGCAATAGTACATAATTTCTGGTAAATCATTCTTTATTGAATTATATATTGAAATTGAATGAATACTAGAGTATAATATTTATATAATAACATAAATAGTAAGTTACCTGGGGTGTTCGACAATCCTATCATTTTGAACCTACATGTACTTTTATGGGATTCCTACATTGCTGTGAAGGATGTCAGGCCACCGATTGCAGTGGAAGACAGATGTCGCAGTTGCGGTTACCCACCTAGCTTTGCTAGGAGTCAAAAGATAGGAAACGGCACTTTGGGGCTTACAAAAAAGAGCATTTGCTTAGCAGATGTTCTTTTTTTGCGTTATTATGTTGTTTGAAAAATGTGGAAAAACAAGTTGTAAGCTTTTTAGACTGGGTGTATAATAGTGACATCGTATAAAGATCGATATAAGTACATAAAACTAAAAGGAGCAGACAGAGATATGGGGATGAAGACGAGTTTGTTTGGGAAAACCGGAAATGGCCAGGAGGCCAAAATTGTTACGATTATGAATAAAAAGGGCATGGGGATTGAAGTGACAAATTATGGAGCTACCCTGGTGTCTGCAACAGTGCCGGATGAAAAAGGCCATATTGAAGATGTGATATTAGGATATGAAGATGTTACGGATTATGCTGCCAACGGCGGTTTCTTTGGAGCTGTGATCGGAAGGAATGGCAATCGTATCGGTAAAGCAAAAGTAACGATTAATGGTGTGGATTATCAGATGGAACAGAATGAAAATGGCAATAGTCTTCACAGCGGAACCAGAGGATTTGATAAGGTAATCTGGGATATGGAGCTTCTGGAAGAAGAGGCAACAGTAAAATTTACCCATCATAGTCCGGATGGAGATGAAGGACTGCCCGGAAATTTTGATGTTACGGTATCTTATACACTGACAGATGAAAATGAAATCAGGATTCATTATACAGGGGTGTCTGATGCAGATACGATTGCAAATATGACAAATCACAGCTACTTTAATCTGGCGGGCCATGATAAAGGGACGATACTGGATCACACCTTATGGATGGATGCAGATGCCTTTACCGTAATCGATGAAGAATCTATTCCGACAGGAGAGTTGAGAAGTGTGGAAGGAACTCCTATGGATTTCCGGAAAACAAGACGTATTGGTGATGATATTGATGATACATATGAACAGATACAGCTGGCTCACGGCTATGACCATAACTTTGTATTGAATCAAAATGGTGAAGAAAAACTGCGTAAAATAGCTAAGGTAACAGATCCGTTAACCAAAAGAACAATGGAAGTTTACACGGATTGTGTAGGTGTACAATTCTATACCGGAAACTTTATTGAAAAAACACAGATAGGAAAAGGCGGCATCGCATATCAGAAGAGAAGCGGATTGTGTCTGGAAACACAATTTTTCCCGGATGCGCCTAATCATGAGCATTTTCCTTCTTCCATTTTGAAGGCAGGGGAAGTTTATGATACAACAACAATCTATAAATTTGTATAGGATTGTAAAGATTGAATTTGAGCAGGTCCGGCATTTTAACTCTTTTGGCAGTACAATTTAATTGTATTGTCAAAAGAGTATAAAATGCCGGATCTTTTACTATTTCAAAAAAATAACACTATGTCCTTATTTCACGTTCTTTTTCTCCTGTTTTTGGATATACTAGTAAATAAATGAAGAGAAAACAGGAGCAAGGAATGAAGGATGACAATACCTTTGGAAAAATTCTTATATTAAGCGGCTGTATCATGGCTTTTTTACTGCTGTGTTTTTATGACACTTATAAAAAAAAGGGTGATGATGTCCTGAATAAATTACAGGAGACAATTCAGACAGATTTGGCAAAGCAAAAAGAAGCCCCGGAAACAAATGAGACAAAGACGGCTAAAAAGAAGTCCGATGGAAAAGAAAAAGAAAGTAATCAGCAGGCAGCAGACGAGCAGAAGCAGTCGAAGGAAGAGGAAACGCAGGATGGACAGGCGGCACCCGGGGATACACAGACTGCAGCACCGGAAAATCCCCTCATACGTGTTTTGATTAAGACAGATGATTATGCAGGTGAGTATCATAGTAGTGTTACTCTTCAGTGCAGTTCGGATTATGTGCTGCAATATGGAGAAGCAACAGAAGAACATCCGTCTTCTGAACCGCTGACGATAACTGCCGACAGCCCTTATTTGAGTAACGGTGTATTGAGAATCCAGCCAAAGGGAGAAGACGGTGAGATTACTTTGCCGGGGTTGAAAAGGGGTTATGAAAATCCATCGTACCTGGGGAACTTTGAAATTGTAAAAAGGGATGCAGGGCTTCTTGTTATAAATGAGCTGCCCCTGGAAACTTATCTCTGTTCCGTTGTGCCCAGTGAAATGCCGGCTGCATATCCGCTTGAATCTCTCAAAGTGCAGGCGATCTGCGCCAGAAGCTATGCGCTTAAACAGATGCAGAACGGGCGGGGAGCTGAATTTGATGTAGACGTTGACGATAGTGTCTCCTATCAGGTTTATAATAACCAGAAGCGGGATGAGCGTGCTACAGAGGCCGTAAATGCTACCGCCGGAGAGGTGATGCGTTCCAATGGAGAAATTGTAGATGCGCTTTATTATTCTACATCCTGCGGTGTGAATCTGAGTCAGGATCTGTCTCAGGAAACAGTTTTTGCCTCATTTATGACAACTGATAATCATACGGCGTATGAAGCAACTGAACCCTGGTACCGCTGGAAGGCTGTTTTTACAGTCGATGAGCTTACGCGGCTGGCAAATGCGTGGCAGCCGGGCACTGGGAATGTAACGTCTCTAAGTATCGATTCCAGAGAAACAAACGGGGCAATTGCGAAATTTACCGTTCAGGGAGAGAATCAGAATATTTCGGTAGAGGGAGAGTACACGGTTCGTAAATTGCTGTCCCCTGCCAATATTGCGGTAGTGGAACAGGATGGAAGCGAAGCCACCGGTATGTCACTGCTGCCAAGTGCATTTTTTTATCTGACTCCCAATTATGAAAACGATGCATTGGTAAGCTATACGCTTACAGGCGGTGGATACGGGCATGGAAAAGGAATGAGCCAAAACGGAGCAAGGCATATGGCGGACGCAGGTATGGGATATGAAGAAATATTAAAATATTTTTATGGTGATATACAGATTGGATAAAAGATTAATATGTCCCTTTAAAAATGCAGAGCCGTTCAAACGTGTGGAGAACGTGCGTGGGTCAAACATGCGGGCTTGCAGTGAGACCAAAAACGTGCTATGATTGGTTCACATAAAAAAGTTAGAGGGGTATTATGAAAGCTATTTGCACTATCATCAGATTTATTTTGAATTTTTTGAGGAAAGCTAAGCGGGACCGTGTGGATGCTTATTCTGCACAGTCTGCTTTTTATGTTATCATGAGTTTTATACCCTTTATCATGCTCCTGCTGACTCTGCTCAAGTATACCCCGCTTACTCCGGACGATGTGGTGGATATGGTAATGGGTGTTTTGCCTGCTTCTTTTCGCGAGGTTCTGGATGGACTGGTGGGCGGTGTCTATACCGGATCTACCGCATTGCTGTCA
This sequence comes from Robinsoniella sp. KNHs210, assembly GCF_000686105.1. Classification (NCBI taxonomy): domain Bacteria; kingdom Bacillati; phylum Bacillota; class Clostridia; order Lachnospirales; family Lachnospiraceae; genus Robinsoniella; species Robinsoniella sp. KNHs210. Next base: position 2,202,565 of record NZ_JMLZ01000002.1, on the reverse strand, counting down.
GGAACGGCTATTGCTGCCGTGTGGGCTGCGGGAAGAGGAGTTATGGCAGTTACAAACGGGTTAAACTCCGTTCAGGGAATTCGTGAGACTAGAAATTATATTTATATGCGTCTGCGTTCCGCATTCTATACAGTGCTCTTTCTGGTTTCTATTGTAGCAGCAATGCTGTTGCTGGTATTTGGAAATCAGGTACATGATCTGATCATCAGATATGTTCCTCTTCTAAAAGAATTCTCCGGATTTATAATCAGCGTCAGAACCATTGCAACAATTACGCTGCTCACACTGCTATTTATGGCGATGTATAAACTGCTGCCCAACCGTAAGGACAGATTTGCCAACCTTCTACCCGGAGGATTATTTACGGCACTTGCCTGGTCCATTTTTTCTTATGGATTTTCCATTTATTTTGAAATGGCAAAAAGAATGTCATCCATTTACGGAAGTCTGACATCTGCTGTTATGGTAATGCTGTGGCTGTATTTCTGCATGTGGTTTATATTCATTGGTGCTGAAATTAACTGCTATTTAGAAGATAGTTCGAGTTTTGACTTGACAGATTAAGTAAATATGATAAAATAGGTCATAGTAATAGTAAGTGAGCAATATAAAATTTATTAATAATAAAAAGCGATGAAGGTGTCAGTAGAAGATCATTTTCTTACAGAGAGAGGAAGCCGTCGGCTGGAAGCATCCTTAAGTTCAGATGATAAATTCGAATTTCCCACCGGAGCTGCATTTTTGAAATCACAGTAGGAAATGCCGACCATGCGCGTTAAGCATACTTAATTAAGAGCCTGCAGCAGCAGGAATTAGGGTGGTACCACGGAACTCCAAGCTTCGTCCCTTACACCAGGGGGATGAGGCTTTTTTTGCGCGAAAGCAAAGAGGCAAAGGGCGATAGCCCGCGACCGAGCCGTCAGGCGAGGTGGCATGCCGGATGAACGGCTGCCAGCAAGTGAAGGGATGCGAGTAAATAGCCTGCTTGCAGAGCGATTTGCGCAAGGATCCACAAGAACCAGATCAATTGAAAAGGAGAATTAAAATGAAAGACAAATTGCAAGCTATCAAAGAAGAAGCATTGAGTCAGATCCAAAATTCCGATGCACTGGACAAATTAAATGACGTTCGTGTGTCATTCCTGGGTAAAAAGGGGCAGCTGACAGCAGTTTTAAAAGGAATGAAAGATGTAACACCGGAAGAACGTCCACTGGTAGGACAGATGGTGAATGACACCAGAGCTGCTATTGAAAACTTTTTGGAAGAAACAAAAAAGAAGTTAGAAGCTAAGGTTCGGGAAGAAAAATTAAAAAGTGAAGTGATTGACGTTACACTTCCGGCGAAGAAGAATAATGTAGGTCATCGTCATCCAAATACCATTGCTTTAGAAGAAGTGGAACGTATCTTTGTTGGCATGGGATATGAAGTGGTGGAAGGACCGGAGGTAGAGTACGATCTTTACAATTTTGAAAAATTAAATATTCCGGCGAATCATCCGGCTAAGGATGAGCAGGATACTTTTTATGTAAATAAAGACATTGTTTTAAGGACACAGACTTCACCGGTACAGGCGCGTGTAATGGAACAGGGCAAACTTCCTATCCGTATGATTGCACCTGGAAGAGTATTCCGCTCCGATGAAGTAGATGCTACACATTCACCGTCTTTCCATCAGATCGAAGGATTGGTAATTGATAAGAATATTACATTTGCAGATTTAAAAGGAACGCTGGAAGAGTTTGCAAAAGAATTGTTCGGGCCTGAGACGAAGACAAAATTCCGCCCTCATCATTTCCCGTTTACAGAGCCAAGTGCAGAAGTAGATGTGACTTGCTTTAAATGCGGCGGAGAAGGATGCCGTTTCTGTAAAGGTTCCGGATGGATTGAAATTCTGGGCTGTGGAATGGTACATCCTCATGTTTTAGAAATGTGCGGCATTGACCCTGAGGTCTACAGTGGTTTTGCATTTGGTGTGGGACTGGAACGTATTGCTCTTTTGAAATATGAAATTGACGATATGAGATTACTGTATGAAAACGATATTCGTTTCTTAAAACAATTTTAATGGAAATTAAGTAAAGAGAGGAAAACAGAATGAATACATCATTATCATGGATTAAAGCATACGTTCCGGACCTGGAAGCGGATGCACAGGAATATACGGATGCAATGACATTGTCAGGCACCAAGGTAGAAGGATTTGAGAGGCTGGATGAAGATCTGGAAAAAATTATAATCGGACAGATAGAATCTATAGAGAGACATCCGGATGCAGATAAGCTGATTATCTGCCAGGTAAATGTGGGTACGGAAACGGTACAGATCGTAACAGGCGCTCCAAATGTAAAAGAAGGAGATAAGATTCCGGTTGTTCTGGACGGTGGACGCGTAGCGGGCGGACATGACGGCAAGAAGACAAAAGGCGGAGTAAAGATCAAAAACGGAAAACTGCGAGGAATTGAATCCTGCGGTATGATGTGCTCTATTGAAGAACTGGGTTCTACAAGAGAGATGTATCCGGAAGCACCAGAGTATGGTATTTATATTTTCCCGGAGGATGCAAAGGTAGGAGAAAGTGCCATACATGCGCTGGATTTAGACGATGTTGTATTCGAATATGAGATTACATCCAACCGTGTGGACTGCTATAGCGTAATCGGTATTGCCAGAGAAGCGGCTGCGACATTTAATAAAAAGTTTGTACCTCCGGTTGTTGCTAAAACCGGAAATAACGAAGATGTAAATGATTATATCAAAGTGACAGTACAGGATACGGAGCTGTGCCCCCGCTACTGTGCAAGAGTAGTTAAGAATATTAAAATAGCTCCATCACCGAAATGGATGCAGAGACGCCTCGCAGCAAACGGTATCCGTCCAATTAATAACATTGTCGATATTACCAATTATGTTATGGAAGAGTACGGTCAGCCTATGCATGCTTATGACTATGATACCATTGCAAATCATGAAATCATTGTGAGACGTGCAAATGCAGATGAGAAATTTGTTACCCTGGACGGTCAGGAAAGAACGATGGATGAGTCTGTTCTGATGATCTGTGATGGGGAAAAAGCAGTTGGTATTGCCGGAATCATGGGTGGAGAAAATTCTATGATTACGGATGATGTTAAAACAATGCTCTTTGAAGCGGCATGCTTTGATGGAACGAATATCAGACTTTCCAGTAAGAAAGTAGGACTTCGTACGGATGCTTCCGGTAAATTTGAAAAAGGGCTGGATCCAAATAATGCCCAGGCAGCGATAGACCGTGCATGCCAGCTGGTAGAAGAGCTGGGAGCAGGAGAAGTTGTTGGCGGTATGGCTGACGTGTATGGTAAGAAGAAAAACCCGGTTCGTATTGGTTTTGATGCGGATAAGATTAATACGCTGTTAGGAACTGATATTTCAAAAGAAGAAATGCTGGGATATTTTGAGAAAATTGGATTGGTATACGATGCAGAGGCAAACGAGATTATAGCACCTACTTTCCGTCATGATTTGTTCCGCATGGCTGATCTGGCTGAAGAAGTAGCAAGATTTTATGGTTATGACAATATACCGACGACACTTCCAAGAGGAGAAGCAACCACCGGGAAGCTGACCTTTAAGTTGAGAATCGAAGAAGTGGCAAGGGATATTGCAGAATTCTGCGGTTTTTCTCAGGGTATGACGTATTCTTTCGAAAGTCCTAAGGTGTTTGACAAACTGCTCTTGCCGGAAGATTCGGAATATAGAAAGGCAATCCAGATCTCTAATCCTTTGGGGGAAGATTTCAGTATCATGAGAACCATTTCTCTGAATGGGATGCTGACCTCCCTGGCATTTAATTACAATCACAGAAATAAAAATGTTCGTTTGTATGAACTTGGAAATGTATATCTGCCAACAGAACTTCCGCTTAAGGATCTTCCTGATGAGAGAATGCAGTTTACGCTTGGAATGTATGGAGAAGGTGATTTCTATACAATGAAAGGTGTAATTGAAGAGTTCTTTGAGAAAATAGGACTGCATGAGAAGGAAACCTATGATCCCAGGTCTGGCAAACTGTTTTTGCATCCGGGACGTCAGGCAAATATCATTTACAATGGAAAAGTTGTGGGATATTTGGGCGAAGTGCATCCGGAAGTAGCGGATAATTATGATATTGGCGATCGTGTTTATGTTGCAGTGCTGGATATGCCTCTGGTAGTGGAAATGTCTACCTTTGACCGTAAGTTTGAAGGAATTGCCAAGTTCCCTGCAGTTAACCGTGACCTTAGTATGGTTGTGCCAAAAGAAATTCTGGCGGGTCAGATTGAAGCTATGATTGCACAGAGAGGCGGCAAAATATTAGAAAGCTACCAGTTATTTGATATTTATGAAGGCTCTCAGATTAAAGAAGGATTTAAATCCATTGCTTACTCTATTACATTCAGGGCTAAAGATAAAACGTTGGAAGAAACTGAAGTTTCTGCAGCAATGAAGAAAATTTTGAATGGCTTAGAATCCATGGGAATCGAGCTGAGACAGTAGTTATGAAAATTTATATAATGAGGCATGGGGAGACAGACTGGAATACCCAGAAACGTCTCCAGGGCCGCACGGATATCCCGTTAAATGAAAATGGGAGAAAATTGGCAAAGATTACGGCAGAAGCTTTAAAAGAGATACCATTTGATCTGGCTATCAGCAGTCCGCTGGAACGGGCTCTGGAAACAGCCAGAATTGTAATGGGAGAACGCAATGCTCCTATATTAACTGATGAGCGGATTATAGAGATCAGCTTTGGTGTTTTTGAAGGGATGATAAGCGGCAGGGAAAACTACGAGATTCCGGATCCCGAGTTTTCTAACTTCTTTCGGGCACCGGATAAGTATGTTCCTCCTTCAGATGGAGAGGATATCCGATCCCTGGGGGAGAGGACAAAAGCATTTATGGACGATATTTTAAATCGTGAGGAGTATCAGGATAAAACAATCCTGATTACAACTCACGGCGGTGCAATGCGGGGATTACTCAACAGCGTGCGTACGTTTGAAATGTCTGATTTCTGGAATGGCGGAGTTCCGAAAAATTGCTGTGTGGCAATTCTGGAATGCCATGATAAAAAGGCAGAAGTGCTGGAAGAAAATAAAATATATTATCAGGTATGAAAAATGCCTGTACCGGAAGGTGCTTTTTGGTTGTATCCGCAACTGTGAAGTTACCGTATGGTACAGGCATTTTCTGTTGTTACTGGAATCCTGTTTCGTATCTTGATATTGGATGAAAATAATGTCGTTTCCGGAAATAATGACAGGGTTTAATTTTTTAATACTTCCGATGGAATCGATTTAAATAAATTAATATTGGGTGTATGGTTGGTAAATGCGGCGAAGAAAAATGCTAACAGAAGCAGAAGGCACAGGCACAATATATTCGAAGTGTGATTTCCCGTTTTTTTGCATGCACTCAAGTACCAACTGCAAAAGTAACAGATCAGAACGCCCAGGACAAATGTCAGAATATCCATGGCCAGGTAGTTTGTTCCGATTATACCGGTGTAAGTATAAAAGAATGCAACGATAAACAACAATCCTGCGAAGCATCCGATTGTTTTGGCGGTGACAAAGGAGGAAAAGTTCTTCCCAATCAAAAAGTATTCAATAAATGTGAGAAACAGAAAAGGAAAGAATAACATTTTCAGGTGTTCCCAGGTGGATTCATTAATCGGGGAAATAAAGGCAATAAGGTAATGGTAGCCGCTCCATTTATATATAAAGTGGAAAAGAGTCCCAAAAACGATAGCCAGCAGGGCAAAGGTAAGCTCATAGTAAAAGTATTGTTTTTTAATTGATTTCATAGTTATACCTCCTGCATACCGCGGGCTCCGCCTGCGATACTGCATTAATAAATAGTTTGATAGGAAGTTTCAAACGTACCTCCAAAAGGGGATTTTAACTTAGTGTATGGGATATTAGAAAAATTATGTAAAAGATTAGAATTAATCCATTGCAATTATATATAAATTTTGATAAAATAATATATAAATAATTTAATTGGACGTTTATATGCGATAAAATCGTGTGAAAGGAAGGGTATATTCGGTTATGAAGGTGAGTATAAAAAGTATTAGCGAGAAGACCGGTTTCTCGCCGGCTACTATTTCCAATGCGCTAAATCATAAAAAAGGTGTGAATGCGCAGACATCAGCAGAAATTTTTCGTGTGGCTAAGGAGATGGGATATATCAGTGAATCCAGTATTCGTAAGATCAAATTTGTCATCTTTAAAAAGAATGGTTTGATTATCGATGATACGCCATTTTTCTCGCTGCTGATTGATGGATTCGAGAAGGAATGCCGGGAGTCAGGGTTTGAGATGGTTATATGTCATTTGAACCAGAAAGATGAAGACTATGAAGAACAGGTGCACTGGATGATTAATGACAGTGCGTCTGCTATTGTATTGCTTGGCACGGAGCTTATGGAAGAGGATGTGAAGATCTTTAAAAGCGCAGGATGTCCGTTTTTAATGCTGGATTATTGGGCTGGAGATATGTCTTTTAACGGAGTATTGATTAATAATGCGGATTCTTCCAGGAAAGCGGTGGAGTATCTGATTCAAAAAGGCCATAAGGAAATCGGTTATCTGAGAGGGAGTTTTCGTATTAAGGCGTTTCGTTCCAGAGCGGTAGGCTATGGTACTGCAATGCAAAAAGCAAATCTTCCGGTAAAAAATGAGAATACGGTAACCCTTCCCACTACATTAAATGGGGCATACCAGGAAATGCTGAAGTACCTGCAGAAGAAATCAAAATTACCTACGGCGTATTTTGCGGATAATGATATGATTGCCCTTGGTGCAATGAAAGCGCTTCAGGAAATGGGATACCGGGTACCCGAAGACGTTTCGCTGGTTGGTTTTGATGATCTCCCTTTCAGTGAGATATCATCCCCGGCGCTTACCACCCTTCGCGTACCAAAGCAGGAGATGGGGAAACTTGCAGTGCGCCGGGTAATTGACATGATTAAAAAAGATGATGACCAGGTCAATACAAAAATTCAGGTGTGTACGAAATTTATTGAACGTGATAGTGTTTGCGAACGGTCGTAAAGCACGCTTGTTTGAAAACAGCCGGGGGAAACCCCGGCTCAGACTGCATATAGATCAACTCCATTTGAATTTACCGGGAATAAAAATGTGTTCCTGCCGGGCGCATATCCGGCGTAATGGGAAGCTTAGATTAATGGGAAGTAAAACAGGAATCCGCCGTAATAAAAGGATATCCTGATAGTTTACTTCCCATTTTTTTGTCTTTTTGTATAGTTGTATTATCCTATCAGTAATTATCACAGCGCGCTCTGTTAACTTTCAAATAAAATTTGATTAGCAATTTACTTTAAAGGGTTATACTCTAAAATAAGATTTGCCCCCACAATAATTATTTAAAAAAGTTTGTAACGAATTTTATACTTGAGAGTCTTATATACGAAAGCGAGGTGAGAAAGTGACAGATTTTAACGAAATATACAAGCTCTATTTCAGGGATGTATATAAATATGTTTTATCCTTAAGCAGAAATGAAGCAATTGCTGAAGAAATAACCCAAGAAACTTTTTTTAAAGCACTAAGAAATATCGACAAATTTGAGGGGAAGTGCAAACTTTATGTTTGGCTATGTCAAATTGCCAAAAACTGTTATTTTACTTCTGTTAAAAATGAACAGAAATCAACAATGTTAAATGAAACACAGGAAACTGCCAATGAAGTAAACATTGAACAGAGTTTATTGACAAAGGAGAGTGCCTTGGAAATCCATAAAGCCCTGCACAGCTTAGAAGAGCCTTATAAGGAGGTTTTTACACTGAGAGTTTTTGGAGAATTATCTTTTAAACAAATAGGCATCTTGTTTGAGAAAACGGAAAGTTGGGCCAGAGTCACTTACCATCGAGCCAAAACAAAATTAAAGGAGAGACTATAATATGAGTATAAATTGTGAAGTTGTCAAAGATTTACTGCCGCTGTATCACGATAATGTATGCAGTGAAGACAGCCGTAAGTTAATTGAGGAGCACTTATCCACCTGCTTAAAGTGCACAGAAGAGCTAAAGCAAATAAATGAAGAAATTTTGACAGTAAGTCATACGGAGGATATAAGCCTGATAAGTAATATTTCGAAAAAATGGAAGCGAGACATATTATCTGCTTTTTTACTGGGTACCTTAATGCTTTCGATTCTGGCAAGCATCGGCTGTGCAGCAGCATTTATGGCAATAGGAAGCTATGTTACGGCAGAGGGTGTATTAGTGGAACCCTTTGCATTAATTCCAATTGCATATTTTTTTGCATTTACTGCGATACTGTCTGCAATCGGCTTAGCTGTCACTTATCTTGTGAAGCACAATAAAAAGAAGAGGGAGATAAAGAAATGAAAAAAGCTTTTAAAGTAATTGGAATTATAGTTGCCGTAATAATCAGCATTGTTATAATACTGGCTGTTCTCCTGCTGATCAAGGGTCCAAGTGATGTTATTGTTTTAACGGAAGAAGAATTGAATGCGCAGAATTCCGAGCAAATTGAATTATTTTCGAACATAGATATATCCGGTTTTAACACGGCAACGCTAACCGGTGAAACCGTATCCTCCGACATTTTTAAAGATTATGAAATTACATTGATAAACCTGTGGACAACGGATTGCAGCCCCTGTATTGCTGAAATGCCCGATATTGCAAAGCTGTATAATGCAAAACCAAAAGGCAGCAATATTATTTCAATTTGTGTCGATACTGTGGATCTTAAAAAAGATATAGACAAAAAAGCAGTTAAATTCGCGACCCGAATTATGAGTGATGCAGGTGTGAATTTTATGACACTTATTCCTGACCATGTGCTTCAAGAGAAGCTAACAGACCGGACGAATATTTTTCCGACAACTATTTTTGTAGACAGTAAGGGCAAGGTGGTCGGAGAGCCTCATTTTGGAGGTACATCAGAAGATGATTACAGAGAAGCGATTCTAGATAGAATTGCTCTTGTTTCGAATAAAACAGAGCAGAAATGAAAGGTGTTAATATGAAACTCACACGTCTTATTTACTTTAAATTTTATATTCTGGTAGCATCACTGGTGATGATAGGAATTGGTTTTATGCGGGAGGAACAATTCACGGTTCTAAAAAAAGCAGTCAACATTTGTCTTGAGTGCATAGGGATAGGCTGATGAAACAAATGAAACAAATGAAAAACAAAAGACATATCATTCAGCTGGTCTCTGCCATTTTTACAAATGGGTATTTGGCCGGATACACCAAGGGAAAAATATTCACGGGAAACACAAAGCTGTTTTGTGTGCCGGTACTTAATTGTTATTCCTGCCCAGGCGCACTGGGTTCTTGTCCAATAGGGGCACTGCAGGCGGTATTGGGAGATCACAACTATAATTTTTCCTTTTATGTTTTCGGGTTTATTATGCTGTTTGGTGTTTTACTCGGGCGCTTTATCTGTGGATTTTTATGCCCTTTTGGGTTTATACAAGACTTGCTTTACAAAATTAAAACCCCGAAGCTAAAAATACCAGGCAAGGTCGATAAACTCCTGCGGTATCTAAAATATATTATTTTACTCGTTTTCGTTATTGCTCTGCCGATTATTATTACAAATCAATATGGAATGGGAAATCCATTTTTTTGCAAACTGATTTGCCCCGCCGGAACATTAGGCGGCGGTATCCCCCTGATGGCAATTAATGAAGAATTAAAAAACACTATAGGGTTATTGTTTTATTGGAAATTAGGCATATTGATTGGGATTTTGCTATCTTGCATTTTTGTTTATCGCCCCTTTTGCAAGTACCTTTGTCCATTGGGAGCACTGTATGCCTTATTCAATAAATTCAGTTTTTATCAGCTTGCCATTGATAAGGCAAAGTGCACTAACTGTAAGCTGTGCGTGAAAAACTGCAAAATGAATGTGGAAGTTACAAAAGATATCAATAGTAAAGAGTGCATCCGCTGCGGCGAGTGTAAAAGCATCTGCCCACATATGGCGATTAGTTCCCGTTTCAGCAGATAGTCACTGTTTGGCATTCGCCGCAGCACCTTTCGGGTGCCGGCAAAAAGCCGGGCGCACCTGGCTTTTTTAATCTTGTAGAGCAGGCTCTGGAGGCTTTTTGGTCATGGATCGATCAACGGAAGTCAACCCGGAAGGATAAAGCTGTCACATATAAATTACTCCAACTCATAAAGGGTCGGAGTAATTTTATTTTATGCCGCGTCATTATTTGGTAATTGCAATGTAACAAAACAAATCAAATTGCAAAAATTTAAATGTTTGTAAAAATAAATTCAAGAGTTGAAAATGTAGTTTCATATAAATATTTATGTGAATATATATAATCTTTATATTCTAATCAATATTAATGTAAGAAATGCACAAAATACAACAAGTAACATTGTTAAAATATACAGAATAACGATAATTTGCTTGAATAAATTTAAATATTATGGTACTATTGATTTAAATCAAATTTAAATAAATTTAAGAAATGACAAGAAAAGACTTGAATATTTAAAGAATGATTTAAATTATTCAAAAAATATTTTATTCAGGAGGATTTCATTATGAAGAGTAAAAAGATTACATCATTATTATTGGTATCAGCTATGCTGGCTGCAACGGTTCTGAGTGGATGTTCCGGCGGCGGTTCAGGGGCTGGGACAAATGCCGGGACGGAAGCTGGAACTGCAAAAGGAAGTGAAGCAAAGCAAAACGGTGCGTCTTCGGGAGATTCCACAGAAGTGACATTCTGGACATTAAATACCAGGCAGAATGCAGTAGACCCAATTGTGGAAGAATTTAATGCAGCACATGACGATATGAAAGTTACCGTTGCTTATTATGATACCGATGGTATTAAAGATGCATGTAAGGTTGCGGCCTCTTCTAAAACACTTCCGAATATGTGGTTCAACTGGGGCGGAAGCCTGGGCGGATTCTATGCGGAAAACGGACTTACATATGATATGACGGAATATGCAGGGGAACATAAATGGAACGAAACATTCAGTGAAGGAGCGTTGACGCTGTGCGAACTTGGCGGACAGCTTTCCGGTTATCCAACCAGCTACAATGTACTTGACGTTTATTATCGAAAAGATATTTTTCAAAAATACAATATTGCAGTACCTTCTACCTTTGAAGAGTTTGAGCAGGCATGTGCGGTATTAAAGGAAAATGGTATTACACCCATTTCCACAGCGGGACTAAACGGATGGCATGTAATGCGTTTTGTTGAACTTTTAATTGAACACTATGCCGGGGCTGAGGAACATGATAAGATGAATACCTTTGAAACCAGTTATGATAATGATGCTACGGTACAGGCACTGACAAAATATAAAGAATTCTGTGATAAGGGTTATTTTCCGGAAGGATTTGTTACAGCAGACCCCAATGATACCCAGATGGCAGTATTTTCAGGAACAGCCGCAATGGATATTCAGGGACAGTGGTACGATGGAAAAATCGTACAGGAAGAACAGGATATTAATCTGTACGGAACATTCCCGTTCCCTTCAGGCGGAACAAACAGATTATCGGCATTTGTGGAGATGACACAGTTTAATGCAGACAATACGGATGCTCAGTTAAATGCTTGTGTGGAATTTATGGATTATTATTACAGCAAAGAAAATACAGACAAGTATGCAGAATATTATAATCTGCCGCTTCCAAAAGCAGATGCAGAAATGCCGGAAGGGCAGCCCAATGTTCCGATTATGCTGGAAACAGCGGAAAAGAATGGTACCTTTACGATTACCGATCAGGCTTTCCCGACAGAAATCGCAGATGCCCTGTTTGATGTGCAGGACGGAATAGCAAACGGGCAGACCTCACCGGAGGATGGAGCAAAGAAGATCCAGGAAGCGATTGACGCTTACAATAATAAGTAAGTTCCCATGATTCTGTACCGGCGGGTGAATTGCTTTGCCTGCCGGATAACAATAGATTGGAGTGAAACCATGAAGAAAAAAACTAAAATAGACTGGGGTGCATATGCATTTATGATTCCGGCAGGGATTATCTATCTCTCCGTAATTGTTGCGCCGGTGTGTTATTCCTTTTTTATAAGCCTGTTCAAATGGAATGGAATCGGCGATATGGAATTTGTAGGGGCAAAAAATTACATACAGTTATTTACCAATGACCCGATTTTTATAACCGCCATTAAAAATAATCTGATTTGGATTGTGCTGACTGTTTTTGTTACGATGACGGTAGCACTTGCCTTTGCAGTAATATTGAATAAGAAATTTAAGGGGCGCACATTTTTTCGTGGATTCTTTTATTTTCCATGTGTAATCGCTCCAATCGCTGTATCGATTATCTGGAGATGGATTTATAACCCTAATATCGGATTTATTAATCAATTCTGCCAGGCACTTGGAATTAATTTTTCCCAGAGCTGGATATCAGATCCGAATGTTAGTTTATATGCAATTTTTGCGGCATCTTTATGGCAGGCAATCGGTCAGCCTATGATTCTGTTTCTCGCGGGACTTCAGGCAGTATCAATTGATGTACTGGAGGCAGCAACGATTGATGGGGCATCCGGTATTAAGAAATTTTTCTTTATTACCGTACCGCTTCTGAAAGAGACATTTGTAATCGTCATAGCGACTCTGGTAGTGGCAGCCATGAAAGTATTTGATGTGGTGCAGGGACTTACCGGCGGTGGGCCAAATAACTCCACACAGATGCTGTCTACCTATATGTATTCTCAGACTTTCCAGTACAATAATGTAGGTATGGGAACGACAGTAGCGTGTATTATGGTTATCATCATGCTGGTAGTAATTGTGCCGTATGTTGTATTTACGGCGAAAGAAGATTAGGAGGCTGTTATGGATGGAAAACAGATGAAAATTTCAAAAAAAGTGATCCTGTATGTCATATTGGCGGTACTGGCGCTGATCTGGATTGTTCCTATGCTCACCCTGCTTCTGACAGCGATCAAAGGAAAAAAAGATTTCTACAGCGGGCTCAGCCTGTTCAGCGTTCCGGCAGAGATTGCCTGGGATAACTTTACCAATGCAATTACCAAAGGAAGACTGCTTACTTACATGAAAAACGACCTGATTGTTTCCGGTCTGAAGGTGCCCATTGGAATTGTTATTGAAGCTCTGGCTGCTTTTGCACTAACCAGGCTGAATATCAAACATAAAACCGGATGGTTTGTGTTTTTCCTGGTGGGAATGATGCTTCCCATGCAGACAGCACTGGTTCCGATCAATATTATCTACAGTAAATTAAATCTTTTAAATTCTTATTTCGGTTTATTTTATGTATATGTTGGTTTTGGAATTTCTTACGGCATTTTGATACTCAGAGGATTTTTTAAAGGAATACCAAAGGATATCGATGAGGCGGCTTATATTGATGGCTGTACCAGGTGGCAGATGTTCTGGCGGATATTACTTCCCATTGCAAAACCGGCAGTGGCAACGCTTATTATAACGGATTTTCTGGCAACCTGGAATGAATACCTTTTAGCAAGCGTTATTATAAATGATAATATGAAGAAGACGGTTCCGGTAGGTATTATGACTTTTGTTGGGGAACATGGTACGGATTATGGTTATCTCTGTGCCGGTGTACTCTTATCGGTGATACCGGTATTGGCAGTCTATCTGATTTTCCAGCGCTATTTTGTAGAAGGTATGGCAGGAGCTGTGAAATCGTGATGTTTCATAAAAAGGGATAGGAAATGGCAGTCAGACAGAACTGTCTGCCGGGAAAGCGAGGATATAGACATGAAATTACGCGGCTATGAGAAACAAATTGAAAAGTGGGATATACTGGAGATTGCCTGCGAAGGACCGGATGATGGAAATCCTTTTGTGGATTATAAGATCCGGGGTGTATTTGAAAGTAAGAATGAAGTAAAAAGCATAGATGGGTTCTATGACGGAAATGGGATTTACAAAATACGGTTTATGCCATCTTTTGAGGAGAATTATACATTTGAGATTACAGGAAATTTTAGCGATGAGACAGTAAAAGGGGATTTTATTGTAACGGCTCCATCCAGGGATAACCATGGACCGGTGCATGTGGCTAATACATATCATTTTGCTTATGAAGACGGAACCCCATATTATTCCATCGGAACTACCTGTTATGTATGGGAACTGCAGTCTGAAGAGTTACAGGACAAAACACTGGAGACCTTGAAGAACAGTGCATTTAATAAAATCCGGTTTTGCATTTTTCCAAAGCATTATGACTATAACCTGACAGAACCAAGATCTTATCCGTATGTGGGAACCCCTTGTGACAGCTCGGTGCTCACCAAGGAAAACTTTATGGAATACAATGGGGCGGCAGAGGGCAATGACTGGGATTTTGAACGGTTTAACACAGAGCATTTCCAGCATATTGAAAAGTGCATCGGGCAGCTTCGTGATCTGGGAATTGAAGCGGATCTCATTGTGATGCACCCATATGACCGATGGGGATTTAGCATGATGAATGAAAAATGTGATGATCTGTATTGGAAATATGTAATTGCCCGCTTTGCGGCTTATCGAAATGTGTGGTGGTCCCTGGCAAATGAATACGATCTGATGCCTCAAAAATCCATAGCGGACTGGGAGCGTTATGCGAAGATCATCTGTGATTTTGACCCATATGCCCATCTGCGTTCCATCCATAACTGCAAACCTTTTTACGACCACTCCAGACCATGGATTACCCATTGCAGTATCCAGCGGCAGGATGTCTATAAATCTGCTGAACTGGTAACAGAGTGGAGAGAGCGGTATAAGAAACCGATTGTGCTGGATGAAATCGCCTATGAAGGGAATATTCAGCATGGATGGGGAAATATCAGTGGAAGGGAACTTACCAGGAGATTTTGGGAGGCATCCCTTCGCGGCGGCTATGCAGGACATGGAGAAACTTATATGCATCCCCAGGATATTCTCTGGTGGTCCCACGGCGGTGAACTTCACGGAGACAGCCCGGAAAGGTTCAAATTCCTCTATCGTATATTAAGTGAAACACCAGGTATGGGGCTGATGCCAATACAAAGAGGATGGGATGAAATATGTGCAACGGCTGAATCCACCACAGCAGCAGGCAAACCGGTACAGGATTATTATTTGTGCTATTATGGATTCAATCGTCCTGCTTTTCGGGAGTTTTATTTTGATGAAGAGAGCAGATTTGAAGTGGAAGTGATCGATACCTGGGAAATGACAATAGAAAAGAAAGGCGTGGCATCCGGGAAGTTTAAAGTGGAACTGCCAGGGAAGGAATACATGGCAGTGCGGCTTCGGCGTGTATGAAAATAGAAAAGCAGAAATTTTTATAAATGATATAGGTAAGATTGGGCATGACGGGAGTCGTGCCCTTTTTGCTGTGGATAAAAGCTAAATATAAGAGTTACGGAATTTTATATAAATAATAATTCAGTTCGTTTATATAAAAAATTATAGTAAAATTTATATGAATATTTATAGCGATTCGACATATTTGATGTAAAAAGCGTATTACTACTAATATAAAAGATGTTTTTCACAAATTAAGTACTGCAAAATTAGAGGAAAACAACAAAAATTAAATATAAGAATAAAATTTTATATAAAAATACTTGAATTATTTACATAAACGTTTATAATATAAGTATAGAAAAAGATAAATACAAAGTAAATAAATGAAACATGAAAAATCAAATTGGAGGTAAGGATTATGGCACATATCAAATTAGGTTATGCACCTACCAGAAGGAGTATTTTCAGTGCTCCGGACGCAATCAAATACAGAGGTCTTACAGCTGACCGGTTGAAGGAACTGGGCGTAGACTTTGTGGATATTACAGATATCAACGAAGAAGGACTTCTTTATAATGATGAAGATATGCTGAAAATTGCTGAGAAATTCAAAAAAGAGAAGATTGACGGTTTATTCCTTCCGCATTGCAATTTCGGTACGGAATATGAATGTGCAAGACTGGCTAAAGAGTTAAACGTACCTGTTTTATTATGGGGACCGCTGGATGAAAGACCAGATGAAAATGGTGTTCGTCTGCGTGATACCCAGTGCGGATTATTTGCAACCGGCAAGGTTTTAAGAAGATTCCAGATTCCATTTACCTATATGACCAACTGCAGATTAAATGATCCGGTTTTTGAGCGTGGCTTAAAGGATTTCATGGCTGTCTGTAATGTAGTAAAAACATTTAAGAAAATCCGTATCTTACAGATTTCCACAAGACCTTTTGATTTCTGGACGACGATGTGTAATGAAGGCGAACTTCTGGAGAAGTTTAATATTCAGCTTTCCCCGATTCCGATGCCGGAACTGACGCAGGAGATGAAGAAAGTAAAAGCAGAGAAAACTGAAGTAGAGAAGGTAATTGCTTACATAAAAGAAAATATGGAAATCCAGATCAAAGAGGATGAAGTGGAAAATGTGGCTGCATTGAAAGTAGCTATGAAGAGTCTGGCGACAAAGTACGGCTGTAATGCGATTGCGATTCAGTGCTGGAACTGCCTGCAGTCAGAAATTGGAATTATGCCTTGTGCCGCCAATGCGTTATTAAATGATGAAGGTATCCCGGTTGTATGTGAAACAGACATCCACGGAGCGATTACTTCCTTATTGGTAGAAGCAGCAGGCATGGACGAGACAAGAAGTTTCTTTGCTGACTGGACCATCCGCCATCCGGATATTGAAAATGGAGAATTGCTGCAGCACTGCGGTCCATGGCCGATTTCCGTTGCAAGAGAAACACCGAAGCTGACTTATCCGCTGGCATTTGATCATCCGGGAAGCATTACGGCAGAAGCCAGACACGGAGAAGTTACGCTTGTCAGATTTGATGGAGACAATGGAGAATATTCGATGCTTCTTGGAAATGCAAAAGGCGTGGACGGACCAAAGGGTATGGGAACCTATCTCTGGGTAGAAGTGGATAATATTAAGCGCCTGGAGGATAAAATCGTCTGCGGACCTTACATCCATCACTGCGTAGGTATTCATAAAAATGTTGTACCTGTATTATATGAAGCATGTAAATACATCAATGTGAAACCGGATTTATATGATCCGATTGAAGAAGATGTGAAAGCATATTTAAGAGGAGAATGAATCTATGAAGAATTTAAAAGCATTGTCATTTGAACTGCGAAAAAATGTCCTGGATATGATCTATAAAGCAAAGACCGGTCATATCGGCGGTGATTTTAGTGTGATGGACGTTTTGGTTACCCTTTATTTTAAGCAGATGAATATTTCTCCTGATAACCAGGATGATGAAAACAGAGACCGTTTTGTTCTCAGTAAAGGTCATTCAGTAGAAGCATATTACAGCGTACTTGCTGCAAAAGGATTCTTTCCCATTGATGAAGTAATTGAGCAGTTTTCTACCTTTGGGAGCAAATATATCGGACATCCCAATAATAAACTTCCAGGTATTGAGATGAACTCCGGTTCCCTGGGACATGGACTTCCTGTCTGTGTCGGCATGGCGCTGGCAGGTAAGATGAATCAAAAGGATTACCGCGTTTATACGGTTATGGGCGATGGTGAACTTGCGGAAGGCTCCGTATGGGAAGGTGCTATGGCAGCAGGACATTATAAATTAGATAACCTTGTTGCAGTGGTCGACAGAAACCGTCTTCAGATTTCCGGAGGTACGGAAGAGGTTATGGCACATGATGATCTGGATGCCAGATTTGGCAGCTTTGGATGGCATGTAGTTCATGCAGACGGAAATAATATTGATGCTTTAAATGCAGCATTCGAAGAAGCTAAAACGGTCAAAGGAAAACCAACGGTAGTCATTGCAGACACTACAAAGGGCTGTGGCGTTTCCTTTATGGAAAATCAGGCAGCATGGCACCACAAAGTACCAACTGCAGATGAATACGAAAAAGCAACTATTGAATTAGCAGAGAAAAAGGAGGCGGCTCTTCATGAATAAGATTCCAAATCGTCAGGCTATATGTGATGTATTAATTGAAAAAGCAAACACCGATAAAGATATTGTGGTATTATGCAGTGACTCCAGAGGTTCCGCATCCCTGGCTCCATTTACGAAAGCTCATCCGGATCAGTTTGTTGAAGTGGGAATCGCAGAGCAGAACCTGGTAAGTATTTCAGCAGGACTTGCAAAGTGCGGCAAGAAACCATTTGCGGCTTCTCCTGCCTGCTTCTTATCAACAAGAAGCTTTGAACAGGCTAAAGTAGATGTGGCATACTCTAATACGAATGTGAAATTAATCGGTATCAGCGGCGGGATCAGTTATGGTGCCCTTGGAATGAGTCATCATTCTGCACAGGATATTGCGGCGCTTGCCAGTGTTCCCAACATGAGAGTTTACCTTCCAAGTGACAGACATCAGACAAAGTGTCTGGTAGAAGCTTTGCTGCAGGATGAAAAACCGGCATACATCCGTGTCGGCAGAAATGCAGTAGAAGATATCTATGAAGAAGGAAATGTTCCATTTGAAATGGATAAAGCAACCGTTGTTACACAAGGCAGTGATCTTGCAATTGTTGCCTGCGGTGAAATGGTAAAACCGGCTGTAGATGCAGCTGCTATGTTAAAAGAAAAAGGGATTGGGGCAACAGTTCTGGATATGTACTGTGTGAAACCACTGGATAAAGAAGCAGTAGTGAAGGCTGCCGGAAATGCGAAGGCAGTGATCACAATCGAAGAGCATGCACCCTTTGGAGGTCTGGGATCAATGGTCAGCCAGGCAGTTGCCAGCGAATGCCCGAAAAAAGTCATCAATATGACCCTCCCGGACGCTCCTGTTATCACCGGTACGTCAAAAGAAGTATTTGATTACTATGGCTTGAATGCAGAGGGGATTGTAAAGAAAGCCCTGGAAATTCTGCAGTAATTTGTATATTGGCAATGAAGAAATAGAATGTTATAAAAAACTGTATTCCCGTATGCTGGGATGTTTTGCAGTAAATGGGGCATGTGAGGAAAGTGTGAAAGAAAAGCACTTTCACACTGCTGATTTGGAATAGCGCAAGCTGGCTTGCGCTATTCATGGAGATAAGTGTGAAAGAAAAGCACTTTCACACTGCTGATTTGGAATAGCACAAGCTGGCTTGCGCTATTCATGGAGATAAGTGTGAAAGAAAATCGCTTTCACACTGCTGATTTAGAATAGCACAAGCTGGCTTGCGCTATTCATGGAGATAAGTGTGAAAGAAAATCACTTTCAAACTACTAATTCAGGAATAGTGCAAGCCAGCTTGTGCTATTCAGAGGGTGTAACTATGGCGAAAAAGTATGTTTTAGGAATAGATCAGAGTACCCAGGGAACGAAAGCATTGCTTTTTGATGAGGAAGGAGCGCTCCTTTACCGGAGTGACCTGCCTCATGAGCAGATTATAAATGAAAAAGGCTGGGTATCTCATAATCCGATGGAAATCTATCGGAATACAGTCCAGGCAGTTAAGAACCTGCTGGAAGAGAATAAGATTGATAAGAATAAAATTGAAGTTATCGGCATCAGTAACCAGAGGGAAACAGCACTGGTTTGGGAAAAAGAAAGCGGTCAACCGGTTGCAGATGCCGTTGTCTGGCAGTGTGCAAGAGGGGAAGCTATCTGTAATCAGATAGAAGAGAAAGGCTGCGGTGAAATGATCCGTTTACATACGGGATTGCAGCTGTCTCCCTATTTTTCAGCGGGAAAGATAGCATGGGTATTACAGAATATTCCGGGAGCCCGAGAAAAGGCTGATCGTGGTGAACTTTGCTGCGGTACAATCGACAGCTGGCTGGTCTATAAACTGACCGGACATAAAATATTCCGTACGGATTATTCCAATGCCAGCAGAACCCAGATGTTTAATATCAGTACATTGACCTGGGACGAAGAAGTGTGCGGTTTATTTGGTATACCAGTGAAATGTCTGGCTGAAGTGACTGATTCTAATGGCTATTACGGAGAAACGGATTTCGAAGGATATTTTGATCACCCGGTAGCGATACGTGGTGTTATGGGAGATTCCCATGGTGCGTTATTTGGACAGGGATGTCTGGAAAAAGGCATGATAAAAACCACATACGGTACCGGATCTTCGGTGATGATGAATATCGGAGAAGAGCCGGTACTGAGTAAAAAAGTAGTAACTTCTCTGGCATGGAGTATGGATGGTAAAGTGAACTATGTACTGGAAGGAAATATAAACTATACCGGTGCAGTGATCACCTGGCTGAAGGAAGATTTAAAGCTGATTCAGTCTGCAAAGGATACAGAAGAACTGGCCAGAATGGCAAATCCGGAGGATCATACTTATCTGGTACCTGCATTTTCAGGATTATCCGCACCTTACTGGGACGGAAAGGCAGCTGCAATGATCAGCGGTATTACCAGAACGACAGGCCAGGCTGAAATTGTGCGTGCAGGACTGGAATGTATCGCATACCAGATTACGGACGTGGTCCGTGCCATGGGTGATGAATCCGGAATTGAGATTGGCGAACTCAGGGTAGACGGAGGTCCCACAAAAAATGGCTATTTAATGCAGTTCCAAAGCGATATGCTGGGAATCGGAGTACAGGTACCTGACCAGGAGGAACTGTCAGGAATCGGCGCAGCATACGCCGCAGGAATCGCCGTAGGAATGTATGACAAAAATCAGATCTTCGACGGAATGAAGCGGACTAAGTTCACACCTCAAATGGCTAAAGCGATGCAAAAAGCCAAGTATGAGGGTTGGATAAATGCCGTTAAGATGGTGTTGACTGAAAAGTAGACGCTGTTTAGATATAGGCTGTGTACGAAAGGAGGAGGAAGCGGGCAATTGTCCGCTTCCTCCTCCTTTTAAATGTACTTCAATGAATACCCGTGTGCCGCCAAAAAGTGCTCCGGCAAGGGTAGAAAATGCCCCTATTTAAGATAAGCAAGACTTCTAATTATTTTCCAAGAATCTCCTTCAAATCTTCTCCCGCATCCCCTGTCGGATGAATATTGAAATTAGCTACCAGATATTCCAGTACGTTTGGAGATATAAATGCCGGCAGTGTAGGACCAAGGTAAATATTCTTAATTCCAAGAGATAAGAGTGTCAGCAGGATGCAGACAGCCTTTTGTTCATACCAGGAAAGCACCAGGGTCAGAGGCAGTTCATTTACATCACAGGAGAAGGCATTTGCAAGTGCAACAGCTACTTTAATGGCGCTGAATGCATCGTTGCACTGTCCCATATCCAGGATACGCGGCAGTCCGCCCAGTGTTCCCAGGTCTAAATCGTTAAAACGGAATTTTCCACAGGCAAGAGTGAGGATCAGGGAATCTGCCGGTGTTTGTTTCACGAAGTCGGTATAGTAGTTTCTGCCCGGTTTTGCCCCGTCACATCCTCCAACAAGGAAGATATGCTTCAAATCACCGGAGTTCACAGCATTGATTACGGTATCTGCTGCGGCAAGAACGGTATCGTGTCCGAATCCGGTAGTTACCTGTGTACCGCCATTGATTCCGGGAATAGTAACTGCTTCGTCATAACCGCCCAGTTCCAGGGCTTTTTTAATAACAGGAGAGAAATCTTTTGTGCCGCCCGCTTCATCAATATGGGCCATGCCAGGGTAGGCAACTTCAGCCGTTGTAAATACACGGTCCTGGTAACTTTCTTTGGGCGGCATCAGGCAGTTTGTGGTAAACAGTACCGGAGCCGGAATGTCAGCAAATTCTTTTTGCTGGTTCTGCCATGCTGTACCGAAGTGTCCTTTTAAGTGGGGATAAGCATTTAATTTTGGATAAGCATGTGCAGGCAGCATTTCCCCATGGGTATAGATCTGAATGCCCGTGTCCTTTGTCTGTTCCAGCAGCAGTGCAAGATCGTGGAGATCATGACCGGAGATAACAATAAACGGTCCTTTTTCAATAGTAAGGGAAACTGTTTTTGGGGATGGTGTTCCGTAGGTTTTTGTATTTGCAGTATCTAAAAGCTCCATACATTTCAGGTTGACCTGACCTGTTTCCATTACGAAGGGCAGAAGCTCTTCCATGGTGTAATCATATCCAACAGCGAAAAGGCCCTTGTAAAAGAACTCATTTACTTGCGTATCCTGGTAGCCCAGTACCATTGCATGGTATGCATAAGCTGCCATACCGCGCAGACCGAAGAGGATCAGGGATTTTAAGCTTCGTATGTCCTCCTGGGCATTCCAGAGCATGTCACAATCATAGTCATCATTTCTGGAACAGGGAGATCCGCAGGAGCCGCATTTTGGAATTAAAGCATCCTTTTCCTGATGTACCCGGCTGATCAGCTTTTCAATTGCTTCATCATCAAAGCTTACATTTGTGAGTGTGGCAAATAATCCTTCAATCATAATACGGTGGGTGGAGGCAGAGGGGGTATTGCCGTCTGTGGCTCTTGCAAGACCAATCAGTGCTCCTGTTAACTGGTCCTGAAGTCTGGCTGTACTTTCCTTTTTGCCGCAGACCCCGGATTTTCCTGTACAACCGGTACATCCGGCTGTTTGTTCACATTGAAAGCAAAACATTTTGTTCATAATTAATTCCTCCATATTTTTTAATTTATAATTTAAAGAGCGATCTCCCGCAAAGCGGATCAACCATTTAGCTATAGCAGTTTTAAGACACGCTCTAAAGTGCTCATGGTAACCTTGAATTACATATAAATGAAACGGCAAGTCTGAACTAAACAGATACATATTCCGATTTCAGAATTTTACCGTCGATTGAAATAATTACCACCCGGCAGGTTAAATTTTTACCACTTTGCGCCAGGGCAGTTTTGACTGCATGTTCCATACCTCCGCAGCAGGGAACTTCCATGCGTACTATGGTAATGCTTTTTAAATCATTTAAACGGATGATTTCTGAGAGCTTTTCGGAATAATCCCCATCATCCAGCTTCGGGCAGCCAATCAGTGTGATATGATTCTTTATAAAGTCCTGATGAAAACTGCCATAGGAAAATGCAGTACAATCGGCTGCGACTAACAAATCCGCCTGGTCAAAATAAGGTGCCTGTACAGGAACCAGTTTGATCTGTACCGGCCATTGGGAGAGCTCGCTTACGACAGGGCTGTCCGTATTTACGGGTGTGTGTCTTTCGTGGCTGATTGTGTGGGATCTGCTTCCCGGACATCCGCCGTGGTGCCCATGGTGCTGCATAGAAGTATCCGGCTGCGCCAGTGATTTGCGTTTTGCTGCCATGTTCGCCAAAACGGCTTCTTTATCGTAAGCAGGTGCCTCTCTTTCTTCAAAGGAAATAGCATCCTCGGGACAAGCCGGCAGACAGTCGCCAAGACCATCGCAATAATCTTCTCTCAGAAGTACAGCTTTGCCCTTTACAATCCCGATAGCACCTTCGTGGCAGGCATCGGCACAAATACCGCAGCCCGTGCATTTCTCCTCATTTATTTTTATAATTTTACGTATCATATAGATTCCTCCTCCTGCATATCACAAGTCTTCTTGCAATATCGCGTAAATATATTGTTTATAGCTTGAATTCTCAAACACGTTTTAAGATTTATCCCTTGACTTCATGCTCAAATTCTACTATATTAAAAAGAAAAGTTCTGTTGTAATTACAACAAAAATGAAAAAAAGGAAAAATAATATGATGCAGTCACCGCTTTTTAAAGGTATCGAAGAAAATGATTTGAACGAGTTGATGAAATGTCTGAATGCGAAGGAGTCGGCATATGAGAAAAACGAATTTATATTTCGGGCGGGAGACAGAGCTTCTTCTATTGGTGTTATCTTATCCGGAGCAGTATATGTATTAAAGGAAGATTTCTGGGGAAACCGTACCATACTGGCAAAGTTAGAAGAGGGAGATCTGTTTGGAGAGGCATTTGCCTGCAGAGAAGAAGAGAAGCTTCCGGTAAGTGTTATGTCGTCTGCGAAGTCCCGGATTTTATTTGTGGATTATCGGCGGATTATAACCAATTGTCCCAATACCTGTGTATTCCACGCCAGATTAATTGAAAATATGATTCGTATTCTGGCCGGGAAAAATGTGATGCTGACACAGAAAATGGAGCATATGAGCAAAAGAACTACCAGGGAAAAAATTTTGTCTTATTTATCGGCGCAGGCTGTCCGGAGCGGGAGCAATGCATTTACGATACCATTTAACCGCCAGGAACTGGCTGATTTCCTCTGTGTAGAGCGAAGTGCAATGTCTGCAGAGCTGGGAAGAATGCGCAGGGAGGGGTTACTTACCTGTGAGAAAAGCCGGTTTGTGCTGAATAAACAATAATGTTTACTCACCACAAACCGGCTTTTTCTAATGGTTTTACAGAAGTTTTTTCCCGCCATCTTTTGTAAGATATTCCACAACATCCTTTACCTGATTCAACTGCCATACATCTTTTAGAGGAATTTCTGTTTGAAAACGTTCCTCAAAGGCACAGACCAGATTGGCAACATCCAGAGAGTTTAAAGCCAGATCTGCAACAAAATTGGTATCGTAGGTTAAAGTTTTAATTCCAGTGATCTGATAAATGGTTTCCTCAATAATTTTAAATGCCTGCTCCTCAGTCATGGGCGGTATCACCTCTTTTCAATTTCTGAATGGATGTTTTGCGAAATTCAGTTTCGGAGATTTTTATAGAATAAATACGCATATAAGTAGGAAGGGCGTGATTTAGTTCCAATACTTCTTCCTGAATCTGCTCCAGTACCTGAAAGGAGGACATCCCGTGTGTCTGGGCTGAGTCGGCATAAATAATCACGGACAGCTTTACATCATCGGCTGCTTTTCCGTTACTGGCACCATAGACCATGGCTTCTTTTACCAGCGGAAGCTTTAAAATGCGTTTTTCCAGTTCTTCCGGAACTACTTTTTTTCCATTACTGAATACGATCAGGTTCTTTTTTCGTCCACTGATATATAAATGGCCTTTGCGATCCATATATCCCAGATCCCCGGTTCGAAACCAGCCATCTTCAAAGGTTTTTTTGGTCATTTGAGGATTTTTATAATACCCTTTAAATACCGAGGGTCCTTTTATAAGAATTTCCCCATTGGAAAACTTAACTTCCATTTCCGGAAGCAGCAGACCTACAGACGCGTACTTATTGTCTTTGTTGCGGTTGACACTTACCAGAGGGCTGCATTCTGTGATGCCGTATCCCTGAAGAACAGTAATGCCGTATGCTTGAAACTCTCCTGATATTTCTTCATTCATATGAGCGCCGCCGCTGATAATCAGCGCTGCGTTTTCCCCAAGAACCTTTTTGACGGCATCATTCAGATAAGGTTTGCCTGGCAGGTGGAGTTTTTGAAGCTTTTCATACTTCTGTACAGCATTAGCTGCTTCCTCACGTATGCCGCATCGTTTCTGTTCCAGGTGAATGCTCTTTAAAAGGGTTTCGGTAATCATAGGAACAGATAAGATCAGGGTGGGAGAAAAAAGTTTCAGTTCTTCCATCAATGTTTTCAGGTTCCCATTGATGCAGATGTTCTGCCCCTGGGTTAAGACGTTGATAGCGCCGCAAACCAGTGAATAGGTATGGTATAAGGGCAGGGGAGTGAAAACACGGTCTCCGGTCGTCACCAGCGCCTGGGCGTTACAGGCATTGTGCAGCAGGTTTCCATGGCTGAGCATCACCAGCTTTGATGCACTGGTAGTCCCTGAGGTATTGATTAGAAGTGCCAGGTCATCCTCCTTTACCGCCGCCATAACGGGAGCCAGCAACGTATCGTCTGGATCGCAGGGAGATGATTTTCTGATGCATTCCCAAAAGGATAAGATAAGGTCGTTTTCCCCATAGTCCATAGAAATAATGGTCTCAGCAGAAAATGTACTTTCTTCCGTCAGGGAAATAAATTCTCCGGAAACCACGGCAGCCTGTACGTCGGCATGATCCAGCATGCGGCAGATCTCCACAGCCGTCTGTTCCACATCGATGGCTACGGTTACGCTGCCAATGCAGCCGACTGCCCAAAATGCTACCAGCCATTCGTAACGGTTTTCACTGATAATGGCAATGTGCTTGCGGGAGAGTCCCAGTGATGTAAGTGCTTTTGCGAAAGCGCAGATATCCCGGGAGAGCTGCTGGTAAGAATATTCAAATAACTCTCGTCTGGAATTAAAAATGGTAACAGCCGTATTATCTTTATGCAAAGGAGCCATTTTAGACAGGCATTCCGGTAAGGTGGTGTATTGATGAATTTTATTTAGCGGATATTTTCGATTCATAAATTCCTCCATGGGGGTCTGATTTAATAAGTCCACTGTAATTCCTGGTTCATTTGTTCGTAATTGGATTCAACTATATTGATAAATACATCAACCAGCCTGCCGTCGAATTGTGTGTTTCTCCCTTCGCGCAATTCACAGAGCGCTTTTTCCAGAGATAATTTCTTGCGGTAATGGCGGTTAGACATCATAGCGTCAAAGGCATCTGCAATAGTGATGATACGTGCCTGGAGGGGAATCTCTTCTCCCTGGCGCTGATTGGGATATCCGCAGCCATCATATCTTTCATGATGGGACAAAACAATATCATCCAGATCCTGAAACATGTCGATGCAGGAGAGGATTTTTGCACCCATTCTGGGATGGAGGCGGATACTGTCATATTCTTCGTCAGTCAGTTCTTTATTTTTACACAGTACGGAGTCTGCAACCCCTACTTTACCAATGTCATGGAGCAGTCCCGCAACACGTACACATTCACAGAAGGAATCGTTTTTGTTCAGTGCTCTCGCCAGCTTCAGGCTATAATAGGATACCCGGTCGGAATGGCCTCCGGTATAGATATCTTTGGCATCTACAAGAAGCCGAAGGGCTTCTACTGTCTGCATATAGCTTTCCTTTAATTTCGATATGGCTTCAGCAAGTGCTTTGTTATTGGTGTTTAAGAGAATATTTAAAATGGTATTGTGTAAAGCGGTGGAGATCTGTTCCACATATACAGAGACCAGATAAGCCTGCACTTCATCCAGGGCGTTCTGTCTGCGCAGTCCGATTACCCCCAGCCAGGCATCCCTTCCGCCGGGGAGGGGGAGAAGCGTTAGCTTATCCTCACTGATGATTTTATTTTCGGACAAACAGGTCTGAAACAGGTCGATACGGACCTGAAAATCTTCTTTGCTAAAGGTTTCGAATTCTTTATCAAAGCAGCCTGTTCCGCAGAATACGTTCTCAGGGAGTACATCTACCGGCATGGAACGAATGATATTTCTGGGCTTCAGCCACACAAAAATATTCCGGTTACCAAGTAAATGATGGATCTGATCCATGATCTGTCCGGCTATATCTGTTAAGGGAAGCAGATGATGAAGCCGGGGGATACCGGAAAGTATCTGGGTAAGTCCATCCTGATATCTTTCTATGGTTCTTATCTGGCGGATGGATTTGAGGCTGCTTTCTACCAGCAGTTCCAATTGGTCGAAACGGTCCGTTTTTTCAAAATAACCCTGGATATCTAATTCACGGATTGTATTCAGGGGCGGTGCGATCTCTTTATGACCGGTCAGTAAAATAACAAAAATTCTCCGGTCAAATTCCCGAAGGCGAGCCAATACTTCATCGCCGCAGATTGGAGACATCAAAAAGTCGAGAAGCAGTATATCATAAGAATGCTGTTTCATTTGTTCCAGTGCATTTATTGGGTCATTTGATGTATCCACGGTAAAACCGGATGCATCAAAATAAGAAGACAGAGCATCGGTGATATTACAGTCATCGTCTAATACCATCATTGAAAAACCATTTTTTTCCCGACCTATTCTGTTCTTGCGCATACTAATACCTCTCTTTAGCTTATTTTATTCGGCGGATACCGGAATTTTTACGTAGAAGACAGCGCCGCCAGCCGGATTGTCCTCTACCCACATACTCCCACCAAATTTACCCCTTATCAGGCCTTCTGAACTGTAAAGGCCTAAACCGGTTCCATTTGCTCCCTTAGTCGTAATCATGCTGTGAAAAAGCTTCTTTTTCACCTCCGGCGAAATACCGGGACCGTGATCAGCAACTTTAATAATAATAAACTCATCTTCCAGATAAGGATTCAATATGATTTCCCCGCCTGTCTCTTTCATGGAGTACACAGCATTATCAATCAGGTTGTTTAATACCTGTACCAGATTATTTACATCTCCACTTAATAAAAGTTCAGGGGGTACCTTATTTATAATAGTTAATTGGCATTTGTTCTTTGTCAGGCTGTGATTCATCAGCAGCTGTACCTTTTTTACGACTTCGTCCATGGAGAATTCTACAATATCTGAGGTGTTCATATTAGTAGCCAGACCTTTTACTGTAGTAATGATATCGGACATATAGCTGCAGCAGCCGCGGATTTTAGCCAGCCATTCTCTCATTTCCTGTGCGATTTCCTGATGGTCTTCCAGAGTTACCGCAGGGTCATCAATGCTGAGTTCATATTCTGTTACCAGGTTGCCCAGACTTTCCACATTACCGGAGATGGACATAATCGGTGTTTTCAGGTTATGGGAGATCCCGCCCATCATCTGACCCAGGGACGCCAGGCGTTCTCTTTCCATGGTACGGCTTAAGTTCAGCTGTTCCCGTTTCATGTTTTCTTTTAGCTCGGTCACATCTTTTAA
Source organism: Robinsoniella sp. KNHs210 (assembly GCF_000686105.1). NCBI lineage: Bacteria > Bacillati > Bacillota > Clostridia > Lachnospirales > Lachnospiraceae > Robinsoniella > Robinsoniella sp. KNHs210. Next base: position 2,174,010 of record NZ_JMLZ01000002.1, on the reverse strand, counting down.
CAGAGCGACAACACCCACCATGTTGTTCTTCTGAAAGATGGGAGATACTTCAACGGAATAGTAGAATTTTCCGTCTTCACGCAATACAGCCTGTTCATAAGAGATAACACTGATAGACTGTTTACAGATGTCAAAAAAATTCAAAAGGTTATAGATTACATCTTTTTTTCGGTCTTCCAGAGCGTCTACGGCGTTTTGAAGATAAGTATCCACCTTCATACCGTAAGATTCCCCAAAGGTTTCCTCAAAAGCCTGATTCGTATTCAGAATAAAGCCATCAGAGGAGATTACTGCATAGCAGTCTGAAATATTATTTAAAATATTTTCCTGGGCAGTCGGCTTGATCTGCAGGAAATTCAGGTAATAAATAGCAATACCATGAAATGCTATCGTTACCAGAAAAGCCAGTGGTGTGGCTGTTATGGGCAGAGGGAGTATTTTCAGCGTTGCAACTAAGTTTACAAGGACCGGTATCCCAAGACCGGCGGCAAATAAGGATGCCTGCCACAATATTCCCCTGTTCCTGCATTTATAGCCATAGCGCAGACTGATGATAATAGAAGCAATACAATAAACATAATACTGGGTACCGGATAATATAAACAGCGGACCAAACTCCACCTCTGAAGCATAGATGGAAAAATTCCTGTAAAATAAATGATGGTACGGATTGGTAAATACAATCAGTGATGTCATAACAGGAAGCAGGTATAATAAATAATATGCCTTTGGCAGATGTGTAAACTGTTTAACAAAGGTTATGGAAATCAACAGTGTAGTTACGACCATAAGGGCACATGCCGAACAGGTTATGGCATCCATCAGCATCAAAAGGTTCTTCCTGGAATCCGGAATACATAAGATTCCCAGGATAGCAGTCATCCAGATAAGTAAAAAGACGGAGGATGCCACATAGAGCTTTTGAATCAGTTTTAAGCGTCCTTTTGAGATGCAGCTGATGATGAAAAAAAGCAAGATAGCAATGGCGATATCTACGATATGAGGGGCTATTCCCAGCAAAATTTATTCCTCCTTCCGGGTGCAGTCAAAGCACCGGCTGATTTTTGTAAGATCCGGCTGGGGCCAGGTAAATCCAAGCTGCTGCAGCTGATAAGCCGTATCCCTTGCCTGAATCTGAATCTGTGTATGGAAAGCGGTGCCGGAAAAATAAGCCTCGGCAACTGCCTGAATAAAAGGAGAACTGTTTTGTGCAGCCTGATCACGGAGCAATTCTTCGAATTCTTCCCGTTTAGCCAGTTCCATATCACAGCAGGATTTTAAAATATCTCCCAATGCGGATTCCTGGGGATTGATTACATGGAAAGCAGTGCCCGGCTGATATAATAATTTTACGATTGCCTCCGCACACAAATCCACGCTGGTCATTTCCATAAATACACGGTCAAATTCCCTGGGAATCTTCTTTAAAATCAGCAATCCCCTGATAATGCGGTAAAATGCATTACTGTCTGGATTTAACTGGAAGACGCCGTCTTTTGCCCGGGAAACCAGGCGCCCGACACGGAAGATCCTGGCATTTACACCATCCTCTATAGCTTCGGCAACAGCAGCTTCCGCAAGAATTTTGCTTTTTGTATATGGATTATCCATCCAGTTTTGCCCCATGTCCAGATCACGTTCGCTGTAAAATACAGGGAGTCCGGGGGCATCCATAATATATTCTCCGGCTACACTGATTGTGGAAATATGTATCAGTGCGGCAGCGGCATCTCTGGCAAAAGCTATGCAGTTTTCGGTTCCAAAGGTATTTGTAAGGGCAAGCTCATCATTTGGGGCATAGTGTCTTACATCTGCTGCACAATGGATGACCATATCAACACGATCTGTCAATCGTTCATATTCGGGTGCTGATATGCCAAAATGCTTAAGGGTGATATCACCGTTTACAATTTCTATACGCCGGGAGACAAAAGAGTAAAAACTTTCTCCAAAATAGCTGGAAATAACTTCTTTAAGCTTCTTTTCCCCTCCGGTACGTACCAGACAGATTAATTTCTCTATCCCGGTTCCAAGCAATTCATACAGCAGATGTGCCCCCAGATATCCGGTTGCACCGGTTAAAAGAGTTATCCGGCTTTTTGGGACAGCCTTGTTATTGTCAGGCAGAAACCTTGCAAGCCTTTCTGATTCTGCCCCTGTTTCCACAGTGGCGGCTGTTTCCGGATGGATCTGGTTACGGCTTCCTGTTATTTTCTCAATCTGACCCGAAAGAGTGGGACAGCTGTAAAAATCATTTAATGAGAAATCCATGTGGTTTTTGTAATACTGGCTGAGTACCATAATTGCAGTCAGGGATGTTCCGCCCTGTTTAAAAAAGGAAACATTCCAGTCCGGCTTTTTCCCAAGCGCTTCTTCCCAGACTGACTGCAGTAATGCCTCCTGAGGATTAGCAAGGGGCTGTCTTTTTGGTATATTCTCTTTCGGCGGTTCCATTTCCATCAGCTGTCGGATATCCAGCTTACCACTGGCGGTACGTGGAAGAGCACTTAACGGAATAAATATAGAAGGAATCATATAGTCGGGCAGCTGTTCCATTAAATAATCCCTTAACTTTTCCTCTGTGTATTGATTGGCAGGAACCAGAAATCCCCTCAGTGACTGCACCATATCATTGTTCTTCACAGGAACTACAGCCGCTTCAGAAGCAAAGCGTGACTGAATGATCTGGGAGGCAATCTCTTCCGGTTCAATCCGGTGACCGTTTAATTTCAACTGGTTATCAACACGCCCCAGGCATTGCCAGTTCCCGTCGGCACGAAGCCTCCCAAGATCTCCTGTTTTGTACATGCGCTGGTTTGCGCATAGCAGATCCGGTACAAATACCTGGTTTGTCAGATCTTCCCGGTTAATATATCCTGCAGCCAGGCATTCCCCGGCAATGTAGATTTCGCCTACCGCGGTTGGGGGAAGTGGGCGCCTGTTTTCATCCAGCAGATAATAACGGCAGTTTCCGATAGGTTTTCCGATGTGAATGCTCTCAGATACAGTCACATTCCCCAGGCAGTTGTGAACAGAAGTTTCCGTAGGTCCGTAAATGTTGTAAATCCGGGCATTTGTCAACTCACGGATTTTATCCCTCAGCGAGAGGGTCCAGGGTTCCCCAAGCAGGATGATAATTTCAGCTTCTTTTAATGCTTCACAAAATGCGGAATCGCCCAGGCACATCTGAAGCCTTGATGGAGTCATCTGTATAATTTTCCCCTGGTCTTTTATAATCCGGTCTGCCAGTTTCCAGGGAAGAAGCATTTCTTCTTCATCTGCTATGGAGATGCATCTGCCGTTGGCAAGGGCAAGCAGGGTTTCTGTAGTAAATACGTCAAAAACACAGTTGGATGCGCAGAGGACAGGACTGCCGTTTTCACCCAGCAGAGGGGTAACGGTACCTGACAGGTTGGAAATAGCCTTGTGCAGCATCATAACGCCTTTCGGCTTACCGGTGGAACCGGATGTATAGATTACATTTAACACATCCTCCGGGGTTCTTTTGAGTTCCGGAGTCCAGTGGTCATCCAGGGTAAAATTCAGGGGAAGCACCGGGCAGGCTGAAATATCAGGGGGCGTGACAGAATCTCCCAATAACAGCAGACGGGCTTTTGCATTTTCCAGCATATAGGAAATGCGTTCCGACGGAAAATCAGGATCTACAGGAAGATAGGCAGCGCCTGCTTTTAAAATACCGAGCATGGTTACCGGCATGTCCCCGTCACGTTTTGGCATAAATGCAACCACATCCCCATGGAGTACGCCTTCCCGAATCAGGTAAACAGCAAGAGCATCGGAACGCTGTTTTAACTGTGCAAAGGTATAACTGGAATTTTCACCCCAGCAGACAGCTGTACTTTGCGGAGAAAGCAGGGCATAGCGGTCAATCATCTGATCAACCATAGCGGCGTCATAAGGCATCCGCATCTGATTTGGTATTTCCAGTAACTGCAGCTGATCCACAGGTGCTGTGGGAGATACTTCACTGAGAGGCATTTCCGGATGGATCAGCATGGTTTCCAGAATATAGAGGTAGGACCTGCTGTAAAATTCCATTGTGATACGGTCAAAAATATTTTTCGCATATTCCAGTGTGAAACGGTATCCATCATGGGTATGTATGGTCTCCAGGTGTAATTCCACTTTAGCTGCATGAATGTCGGAAGGTACCATCTCAAGGTGTGCATCACCCAGAGAGAATTCAGAAGGGTTCACGGGCGCCAGGGAAAATAAAGCGTGATACAGTGCCTGGCTGCCACGGCGTTCCTCTGTTTGTGCCAGATTAACGATCTCTTCTAATGAAAGATCCTGATGCTCCAGCATATCCAGTACGTCCTGTTTTACTTCCTTTAAATAAGCCATAAAATTCTTGTCGGAAGAAGGATTTAATAAAACAGGCAGCGTATTCACAAATACTCCGGTAAGTTCAGACAGTTCCATGTGCCGCCGTCCGGAGACTGGAGATCCGATTATCAGATTTTCATTTCCGGCAAATTTAGAAAGCATAAGCGCATAGACACTGAGCAGCAGCATATATGGGGTAACCTGATGAGTTTTACAAAATGCTTCGAAAGGAACCAGTATATTTTGCGGCATGCTAAATACGACTTTGTCCCCTTCACCCAGAAATTCTTTCGGGCGGGGGCGGTCAGTCGGCATGGTCCATTGTGGTACAGATCCCTGTAAACGGTTTTTCCAATATTCCCGCTGTTCCAGGAGCCATTCTTTGGGCTGCTGTTCCATCCACCAGGCATAGTCTCGGTATCGGACCGCAGCAGGGGCGGGGATTTCATTGCGGTAATATTGATCCAGCCTGGACAGGGTAAGGGCACTGCTGATTCCATCGGATATAATGTGATGCATATCAAAAAGCAGATATTGTTCCCGGGCTTCTGTTTCCAGCAGCATTACCCGAAAGAGCGGAGGAACGGCAAGCTCAAATGGACGCACAAATTCTTCCAGTGCCTCATGTGGGTTGTTATGGCTTCTACGCTCTAAATGGAATTCTGCTTCTGAATGAATACGGGAAACAACATTCATTCCCTCAATTTCAAAACCGGTACGCAGCATTTCATCATCCGCGATTAACTGCAGCAGTGCGGCTTCCAAACGATCAGCATCAATCGGGGTAGAAACACGGAATACACCCGGCATATGATAACTGATACCGGTATTATCCAATTGCTGTAATACATAGAAATTTTTCTGCGCCGCTGTAAGAGGGTAGGTACTGCGGTTTGGTGCCGGAGGTATTTTACTTTGCCGCCGGCTTACCGCTACCGGTTCGCCTCTAAGGAAGTTGCCAAAGCGGCGGATCGTATTATTGGCATACAGATCGGAGATTTTCGGTAATTTCGAAAACACTGCCTCTACCTCTGTAAGCATGGCTACTGCATTTAAGGAATCCCCACCGGATAAAAAATAGTTGGTGTGAATGCCAAGCTGCTCATTGGACAGCAGCCTTCTCCATATTTCCAGCAACTTTTCTTCAATTTCATCAGCAGGAGATTCATGTTCATCTGGAAGCTCCGGCTTCTGAAGGTTATTATAATCTGTCTTTCCGTTAGCCGTCAGTGGAATCTCGGGAAGCTTCACAGCCAATACGGGCAGCAGGTAATGAGGGAGGTAGCTGGAGGCGAATGCCAGCAGGTCTTCCCCTGAAAGATTCTGATCTGATGTAAAGTATGCAATTAAATGATGATCAAAAGCACGTACGGCTACATTTTTAACCAAAGGATGATTTTGGAGCTGTTCTTCAATTTCTGCAGGTTCTACCCGGTGTCCCAGAATCTTCAGCTGGCTGTCAATACGCCCCTGGAAGACGATCTCCCCTCTGGAATTCCAATAGCCTAAATCTCCGGTCCGGTATAGACGTTCACCTGGAAGATAGGGGTCAGCAACGAATTTCTGCGCCGTCAGCTCCGGAGCATTCAGGTATCCTGCGGCAAGACAGGTTCCCCCGATATATAATTCTCCGGCAGATCCGATGGGAAGAGGGCGCATAGAATCATCCAGGATATAAATGCGGCAGTTTGCCATAGGTTTTCCGATGGTGATCATTTCGTTGCCGGATACCACACTGTGGCTGACTGCAACGGTTGCCTCTGACGGTCCGTATTGATTATACAGCCGTGCAAGAGTACAGGAGCGCAGAATCTGGTAGATTTCAGGCGAAAGACTTTCACCACCGCATATGATTGTTTCGATACGGTTCATGGCACTTAAAAATGCAGGCTCTTTTAAGTAAGACTTCAGCCTTGATGGTGTCATTGAGAGAAAACCAACGTCGAAACGCTCAATCAGCTTAGCCAGTGAAGCCGGATGATTCATTTCTTCCTGTGAAGTGAATACAATGGTTCTGCCGTTCAGCAGTGCGCTCATACTTTCCAGCAAAAAGGCATCAAAACTAACATTACAAATAGAAAGAACAGCACCCTTTGGATAAAGGGGCGCCATATTATTAGCCAGATTCATTACACTGTACTGGCAGATCTGAACGGCCTTCGGCTTACCGGTACTGCCTGAGGTATATACCAGGTAAGCGAGACTGTCGGATGTAATTGCCGGCATATTGTCGATGGCGAAATCGGCTGCCTGATTCGCAGGGTGAACCAAGAGACTGCGGATACTATTTTGGGGAATCCGGGTATCCATTTCTTCGCCTTCTTCTGTGATACAGTAAGCGGCTCCGCTTTCCGCTAAAAGTTCAAGAAGCCGGTTCTTTGGCATCGTGATATCCAATAAAAGCCACGCATTTCCCGATATGGCAACCGCGCACATTGCTTTAAATAATGATTCACTGCGCTCCATTAACAATGCAATGGTTTCATTTCCGTCAGGAACAGCGGTAAGCAGATTCCGGGCAATGGTAAGTGCGTCCTGGTAAAGTTCGCCGTAAGTCGTACGGCGGCCGCAGCAGATGATTGCCGCGCGATCCGGCATAGTGAGTGCCTTATCGCGAAGGACATCCCGTAATGTACTTTCTTTTGGATACCATGCATCTGTCTGGTTAAAATCAAAAATCAGATGTTCTTCCTCCTCTTCGCTGATCACGGAAAGATCCGCAATTGGAATATCCGGATTCATAAGGGCACTATGGAGGATCTGCATAAGATGGTGGTGCAGGGTATCTATTTCCTCTTCTGAGAAAATCTGGGTAAGATAATCATAATCTACTAAAAAGCGGTTATCTGCATCCCGGCTGCTCAGGTGGACGCACAGAGATTCCGCCTGATATCCGCTGTAAAGCCAGCGCCCCTCCAGCGTAACCTGGGCCCCTCTCAGATGATGGATCTGCGTGTTCTGATAGGAAAGTGCAATGCTGAATAACTGGCTGGCTGCCAGATCGTTATCTTTTGCGGTAATTGTCTTCTTAATCTCACTAAATGGAAAGCGCTGATGATAAAGCAGTTTAAACCAGTCATTTTTCAATTTTTCATTAAATTCCTGAAAAGAAATCGAATCATCCAGTTCATTTACAAAAGGAAGGGTATTCACAAACATGCCGGCAGTCTGTTTTTCCTGATAGTTTATGCGGTTGACAGTTGGAACACCGATGCAAAAGCGTGTCTGCCCCTTAATACGTTTTAAATATATGGCAAGAACCATATAAAAGACAGCAAAAGGAGACACCTTATTCTGTGCACAAAAACTCCCGATCATACGATTTGAACGATTTGAGAGAGAATAAGACTTTCGAATGCCCACAGGGCTGATATGTGCATACTGGTATTCTTTTGTAAACGCAGGCGGAATATCGGTCAGCATTTCCTGCCAATATGCACGGTCCTTGTCACTTCTCCTGGAAGTAAGATAGTCCAGTTCAGTCTGGATATGTACAGCATATTCCGGCATAGAAGTACAATCCGGTGCTTCGTTTTGGAGCAGCCGGAAATAGTTATGAATGATCTGGTTGGTGACAAGGGTTTGTGACCATGCATCTGCAATAATATGGTGGATCTTTGTCAAAATACCCCCTGTATTTTCAGATAGTTTAAAAATAATCATCTGACACAGCGGAGAGTCACAAAGGGTAATATGTTCTCTGGCAACAGAAACGTCCCAAATAGATGCGCCCTCCTGGTTTGTTTTGGAAAAATCCAGAAAAGGTGCTGTCTTTGGTATTTCCGGATCAATATATTGGACAGGGTTATGTTCCTGAAGCGTGATCCGGGTTCTAAGCGTTGAGAATGCTTCATAAGCGAAGGTAATGCACTGCTGGAGCAGTTCAGCATTAAAATTTCCTTCAATGCGTAATACGGTACAGATATTGTTGATCGGAACTCCGGGATTTGCCATTTCCAGGTTCCAGATATTCTGCTGGCTGTAAGATAGAGGTAAGTATTTTATCGTTGTATCGTCTGCAAAGTTATGATTATCCACTTTTTTTCCTTTCGTACAATGAACTTGACATAAAAATAAGTATCCAATAGAATGAAAATAGGATTGGAGTACTGTTAATGAATACGCTTAATTTTTATGATGTTTTTGTTTACATATGTAAAGGAACCGACCCATCTCTTCGCAACCGGCGTCTTCAAAAATGTGCCCGGCATTTTGCAGGGCTGTATGGAGACGAAATCAACTGCTATACAGAAAAATATGGGAATTATGGAAAACCGTATTTTTCAGAAAACAGGGGAGTCCATTATTCAATTTCCCACAGTGGGGACTACTGGATGTGCGCATTTCATAAAGAACCCATCGGATTTGATATACAAGAGCATAAAGCGATAGATTTTATAAATATTGCGAAACACTGGTATCATCCGCAAGAATATGAAACAGTTCTTGAAAAAGGCGCAAACCAATTTTACGATATTTGGTGCGCCAAGGAAAGTTATCTGAAATATATAGGCATGGGACTGCGTCAGCCAATGAAAGATTTTTCAGTTATTGAGGAAAATAAACTGAAAAATCGGATATTAGACACAGAACTGGTAAATATTTCCAGAAAGCCCGGATATTCTTTATGCATATGTGCAGAAAAAATCATAAATATTTATTTTTTAGTATATTTCTAAAAATTGTATAGCTTATTATACAAGGATTAACCATATAGTGTCAATAGAGGAAATTTTGGGTTTCCCGATTTCGGATCTTCTGCATATACTGGTAAAAAAGAGATTGGATAATTACTATGTTTCATGTAAAATCAAATGATGGTACGAAATTGGCTGTTTATGATCCCAATCCACAGGGGAAATGGACGATTGTATTAATCCATGGCTGGCCGCTGTCGCACAAAATGTATGAATATCAGGAGGAATTGTTACTAAATTGCGGTTTCCGTGTGGTAACTATGGACTTAAGGGGATATGGGAATTCGGATGCTCCACGATGCGGTTATTATTATGACCAGATGGCAAGAGATATCTATAATATAGTAAAAGCGCTGCGCCTGAAGTCTTTTATATTATGCGGATTTTCGATGGGTGGAGCGATTGCACTGCGCTACATGAATTGTTTTCAGGGATATGGGGTTCATAAATTAATACTTATTGCAGCAGCGGCACCCAGCTGGACACAGAGAGAAGGGTTTCCATATGGGCTTCCCCGGGAAAAGGCAGATGAGTTAATCTGTCAGGCGGCAACGGACAGACCGCAGTTATGCCACAATTTTGCACACGAGATGTTATTTGCAAGTCCTCACAGCGAGCCGCTGAAGAACTGGTTTGAAGATATTGCACTTTCAGCATCCGGTATTGCCACCATTCAGTCCGCTTATGCCTTACGGGATGAAGACGGAAGAGAAGATTTGAAAGCTGTACACGTTCCTACGGCAATCTTTGCCGGAGCTAAGGATCAGGTAGTATTAAAGGAATTGACAGAGTGTCAGCATCGTGAGATAGCAAATTCCAGGTTATACATTCTGAAAAATAGTGCACATGGAGTGTTCTATGATGAATTGGATCGGTTTAATGAGTATTTTCTTGAATTTATAAACGAATAAAAATGAGTACTTTTTTGAAATTATAAACGAATAAATCGGACTATAGGGGGAATGGAAACTGTAAAAAGGTTTCCATTCTTTCCTATTTTATAAGTTTTTGATCTAATATGGGAAAATGTATCTAAAAAAGCGCTTGCTGTTTGTTACCTCAAATTATATAATGATATTATATGGATGATACTCATACAAAAGGTGACGCAGCTTGGAATGACATGAGAATGTAAATCTAGGGGGTATCGTTTCGGGGGAAGGAAATTGAAAAAAAGAATTATAAAATATCGGTCAGTTTTTCTGGTACTTGTTTTATTAATAGCAGCTATAGTAGCAGGTGTAATTTGCGTGGACTTTACATTGCAGACGAATAATAATTCTCAGAAGCTTTCTATGGAGATTACCGCAAGAGATATCCAAAAGAAGTGTATTAATGTTTCCTTTATCTTAGATGATCATTTTTCAGATCTGGAATCCCTGGCAACTACGATTTCCAGATTTGATCAATATGAGAATGAAGAGTTGATGGACATCCTTGCTCAGTTCGGGAACCACCATGATAATTGCCGGGTGAGTATTGCAGATCCTTTGGGACGGACATATGAGAAGGACAGGGAGGAGGTATCTATTGCTGACCGTGATTATTTTAAGAGTGCTTTAAAAGGCGGCCGGATTATTTCTGATCTGATCAAATCCAGGGTGACGGGAGAGTACAGCATCGTATTTGCAGTGCCGGTGTACCGGGAGGGAAAGGCTGTTGGGGTATTGCGTACAGTCTATCAGAATATACAGCTAAACCGGCTTTTGCATGTTTCCGGAATGGATGCCCAGGAAAATGCCTACATCGTTCAGCGTGACGGGACCATTGCCCTGTCTATGAACGGAGAACTGTGCGGTGAAAACATAGAGGCGGCGCTGGGGACTGGAACTGCCCAGGACAAAATTGATCAAATCCACTATAATATGGGAAAAACAGCGGTGGGGAATCTGGCTTTTGAGGTGGATGATTTCCTTTATTATTGCAATTATGCACCTGTTCCCGGAGGAAAGTGGTATCTTTTTAACATATCGTCTGCATCAAAACTGGGTGAATATACCTCGAAAAGTACCGTAACCGGAATGTTGTTTATGGGTAAAATGGTAGTGCTTTTTCTGATTATTATGGGAGGGATTTTGTGCTATCTGTATTTTAATAACAAACAGATGCGCAAGCTTGCAAATTTGCTTGAGAATGTATCCAGTCATGCCCCGGGCGGAATGTTCCGATATGATCCCAAATCAATGCAGCTGTCTTTTATCAATAATGGATTATACCAGATGCTGGGCTGCAGGGAAGAGGATTTCAAAGAAAATTTTCACAACAATTATCTGGAGCTGGTATATGACCAGGACAGGCAGATGGTATTAGAGAATATAGAAAAAATGATACCGGAACGAAAAAGCTTTAAAATGAGGTTTCGACTGAACAGCCTTTCTTCACCTGCTTACTGGGTACAGCAGGTCAGTAATATTTTTGAAGAAGATGGGGAACTGCATGTCTATGGAATTCTGGTGGATATTGCGGAATACAAGGCATTTGAAGATGAGCTGTCATTTAACAATCAACGTTATAAAATCATTGTCAACCAGATGGAATCTTGCTTCGTAGAATACGATGTCCATGATATGCGTGTTCTGGTAATGCAAAATTTTGAAGAGATATTCGGCAGAATGCTGAAAATGGAAATTGAATCAGAAGATGGAAAAGAGTTTGTCTATGAAGAAGACTGGAATATGATAAAAGATAATTTTAAAAAAGTTCTTTATGGAGAGAAGCCCTATGAAGAATGTGAGGCAAGAATCAAAAAAGGTGATGAGACCTATCTCTGGTGCCTGATCCGTTTTTATTCCATGGTAGATGAAAATGGTGCAATCAGCCGTCTGATCTGTAAGATTAACAACATAGATAAACGTAAGCGCCGTTCTATAGAATTAGAAAGTAAGGTACAAAAAGATCCAATGACTGGCCTTTATAACAAGAGCGTCTCTAAAAAATTAATAGAGGATCATTTGGAATCGGCGCCTGATGATATCCAGGGATTATTTGTTCTGGATATTGATAATTTCAAGGGCATCAACGATACCTATGGGCACCATAATGGAGACCGGGTATTAAATATGATGGCTCAAACGCTTCATAATCTGTTTCGGAAAAGCGATGTAGTAGGGCGGATTGGCGGAGATGAGTTCATTGTATGCATGAAAGACTGCTACAATGAAGAATATGCTATGAAAAAAGCAGGTCAGCTGTCACATGACTTTGCCGAAATCACAGCAGAAGCGAATCTAGCTGCAACCTGCAGTATCGGTGTGGCGCTCTATCCAAAACATGGAAAAGACTGGGATGAGTTATTTGAAAAAGCCGACATCGCACTGTACCAGGCGAAGAGATGTGGGAAAAACCAGTATGCGGTTTATTTTGAAAAAGGATTGGATGAGAAGGAATAACAGAATTAGAATAGATGGAAAATAGACAGTAAAGCAGGTAAGCGGCAGTAAATGAATAGAATGCTGCTAATAGTCAATAGAAGAATAGAAAATATAAAAACAATAGAAAATTAAAAACAATAGAAAGATAACAGGTGAATTTGTGAAGACAGGAACGCAAAAAAGAGAAATGAAAAAGACGGATGGCCGGAAGGATTATCAGAATAAGGAAGGGAAAAGTTTTGAAAAAGGCAAGTCAGGGAAGAAGAAAGCTGATATGGCAAAAAGAGATGATGCTTTTAAAGGGGACAAGAATAATAGAAAATCAAGACCAGGACGGGAAGAAGATAGACAGAGCAGGGTATCAGGAGTAAGCCGGGAAGATTGGCATAGTAAAAAGCCGAAAGCTGGTCGGGATGATAATAGGGAAAGTAGAAAATTGGGAGCAGAGCCGGGAAATAGAGGAAGTAGAAATTCTGGGGCAGAGCCGGGAAATAGAGGAAGTAGAAAACCAGAAACGGAGTCGTTAAATAGAGAAAATAGAAAACCTGGAGCGGTGACGGGAAATAGAGAAAATAGAAAACCTGGAACGGAGAGTGGAAATAGAGGAAGTAGAAATTCTGGGACAGAGTCAGGAAATAGAGGAAGTAGAAATTCTGGAGCAGAGTTAGGAAATAGAGAAAATAGAAAACCTGGAGCAGCGTCGGGAAATAGAGAAAATAGAAAACCTGGAACGGAGACGGGAAATAGGGAAAGTCGGAAACCTGGAGCGGTGTCGGGAAATAGGGAAAGTCGGAAACCTGGAGCGGCGTCGGAAAATAAGCAAAAAAGAAAATTCGGAGATAGCGGGGAAGGAAGAAAAAATAGTAAAAGGGGTCAATCTGGAGAAAAGAAACAAAGTGATTTAAAAAAGGTAAATGGTATGGAGATATGCCCTGTTTCTAAAAAATGCGGTGGCTGTCAGTATCAGGGAATTTCTTACCAGGAGCAATTAAAATTAAAAGAAAAAGAAATCAGGAAATGGATTGGAAAGTTCTGTAAAGTAAATGCTGTGATTGGAATGGAAAACCCTTACCATTACCGAAATAAGGTTCACGCAGTATTTGACAGGGATAAAAGAGGGAATCCCATCTGTGGTGTATACCAGGCGGGGACGCACAATGTGGTTCCAATAGAATCCTGTATGATCGAGGATCAGAAAGCAGATGAAATTATTCAGAGTATCCGGGGACTTTTAAAATCATTTAAAATAAGAACATATGACGAGGATACGGGATATGGACTCCTTCGCCATGTGCTTGTAAAACGTGGATTTACCACGAACGAAATCATGGTGGTACTGGTGACCGCCTCCCCGGTATTCCCTTCCAAAAACAATTTTGTCGGCGCGATACGCAAACTTCATCCGGAGATTACGACCATTATCCAGAATGTAAATGCCAGAGGAACCAGTATGGTCCTTGGAGATAAGGAAAAAACACTGTTTGGTAAAGGCTACATCGAGGATATACTCTGCGGCTGTACATTCCGCATCTCTTCAAAATCCTTCTATCAGGTGAATCCCGTACAGACGGAAGTTCTGTACAAAAAAGCTATTGATGCAGCAGGTCTTACGGGAAATGAACTGGTAATTGATGCATATTGCGGCATTGGAACAATCGGATTAATTGCAAGCAAGAAAGCAAAGCAGGTAATTGGCGTGGAGTTAAACAAAGATGCAGTCCGTGATGCAGTAACCAATGCCAAGCGCAATGAGATAGAGAATGTAAGATTTTACTGTGCCGATGCAGGGAATTTCATGGCGGATATGGCAGCTCAGGGCGAAAAAGCAGACGTGGTATTTATGGATCCGCCAAGAAGCGGAAGTACAGAAGAATTTATGGATTCTATGGTGCAGATGGGGCCTGAGAGAGTGGTTTATGTTTCCTGTAACCCGGAGACGTTAGGCAGGGATTTAGAGTATTTGACGAAGAAAGGGTATGGATGTAAGGGGAGTTGGGGTGTGGATATGTTTGCCTGGACTGGGCATGTTGAAACCGTCGTACTGCTGGTGCGGAAAGGTTGATTCCAGGCTGGTTGAGGGATTTTGTGGTTCATTATAATCTCCAGATGATTAGCGCTGTTGGTTTTAAGGTCAATAATGACCGCGCAGTCCGTTTTCCTAAATAGTCTGGGCAAATTGTCAAGGATTACACCATTCAGGGCTGGACGATGGATAAGGATCGCCTCCAAAAAGGACATATGTTCACGGATTAATACTTTGCGTGACAGTTGCAAAATATCCGTGAGATTCGCCTTTCTGTGCATAAATTCTATCAGAAAATTACAGATTTGTATGCCACGGGTTTCGATTATGATAAGTACGCAAAGACCACCAGACGTTTTTTCAGACTGTGCAGAATAAGATGCAGTGGGCTATTCACAGACACACGGCGGAAGCCAAACATCCAGATACTAATAAATAAGGTTTAGCTGAAAGATAAATTAAATTTTGGAGGCGGGAAAGATAATGGTAAAAGAAAAGGCTTCATTCCAAGCGTTCCTATCGGCAGTTGCGCCGGAACACCAGGGGTTTGTGGAGAAACTTAATGACAAACTCATAGAACAGGGCTGTGACCTTGTAATCAAGGACGTAAAAAATGGTTACGCTGCTTCCTATCAAGTTGAGAAGAAAACAGTAATGAATTGGGTGTTTCGTAAAGCGGGTATTTTGGCACGGATTTATGGTGACAATGCCGAAAAGTATGAGGATGTAATCGCGTCTCTGCCGGATGATATGAAAAAGAAAATGACTGATTCTCGTGATTGTAAGAGACTTATTGACTCTAATGCCTGCAGCCCTACTTGTGTGAAAGGTTTTGTTTATACCATGAATGGAGATGTACATAAAAAATGCCGTAATGACGGAATGTTCTTTCTGCTCACTAATGAAACTGCGGAACATATAGAGGGGTTGGTCTGTGCAGAAGTAATTGTGCGTAAATCGGCTTTAGAACGACAGAAAAAGGAAATTGAGTAATTGTGCAGCGGTTTGTTGCACAAATTAATGATGTTTGTTCTTAGAATAATAAAGTGATAAACATACATAGAATGGAGAAAACTGTGAACACAGCACAAAAAACAAAATCTTTGCGAAAACACCCGCTTATAGAATTATTAAAACATAACAAAGGAAATCCAAGAACTCTGATATTAATGGAGCCGCTATGGGGTATTCCATATAATCTGATCGCACCTTTTGCCACACTATATATGTACTCACAGGGAATAACGGACGTACAAATCGGACTGATTTTGTCTATTTCCATGTTTGTTCAGGTGTTCTTTTCCTTCTTTGGCGGCATCATAACAGATAAGATGGGGCGAAAATTTACAACCATGATGGGTGATTTCTTTGGTTGGACTGTTGCTTGCCTGATATGGAGCATATCGGGTAACTTCTGGCTCTTTTTAATTGCAGTTTTATTCAACAGCTTTGAGCAGATTAACCAGACCGCATGGTATTGCTTATTGATTGAAGATGCGGAACCCAAAGATTTATTGGGAATATATACTTGGGTGAATATCGGCGGATTGATTGCAATCTTTTTTGCACCGATTTCTGGATTGCTGATCAATTCCTTTACTGTGGTTCCGGTTGTCCGGGTTTTATATTTGGTTTTCGCTGTGAATATGCTGATTAAGGTAATTGTTACTTTTCGGTATTGTAAAGAAACCCGGCAAGGCAAGATCCGAATGGCTGAGACTAAAGATACCCCTGTTTCACGGATGTTATATGAATACAAGTATTTGATACCTAAAGTGCTGAAGAATAAAGAGATTATGAAAGTACTTATTGTCTCCGTGATATTGTATATCACGAATCTGGTCAGCACCAATTTCTTTAGTTTGTACGCAACACAAGAGTTAGGTATAGAATCGCGCTATCTGGCTTTTTTTCCGATTTTGAACGCGGCTGTGATGTTGATTTTCTTGATAGGAATACAGCACCGATTGGAATTCGTGAAATTCCGCATCCCTATGTGGAGCGGTTTGGTATTGTATGCTGCAGCAGCGATACTTCTGATACTGGCACCGAATGGTAATATGCCGTTTATTATTATTTATGTCTTTGTTGTGGCAGTAGCCGGTTCTCTTGTCATGCCTCGTAAGGATGCCTTGATCCAGCTAAGTATTAATCCGGAGGAGCGGGCTCGTATTAATGCGTTGATTATGTCCTTCACAATTGCTTTTTCTTCACCATTCGGTTATTTTGCAGGGTGGTTATCAAGTATTGACCGCCGGCTGCCATTTGTGTTTACATTTATTTTATTTATTGTGGCAATCATAATCGTGGGTCGCATCCGTGATCCCGAATTCGCTAAGGAGCATGAAGAGGTTGATAATTAATGGGGGTTATCTTCCGATAGCATCTAATATCGCAGAAATGAGTGAAACCTATTTGGAATTTATTAACGAAATAATTGTGAAATAGTGTGTTTCTATGAAATTAAAATGGATAAATTTTTTCTGGATAGGGACGGGGTAAGGCCGTATGAGTATAAAAAATGGGTTTTGTCAGGTGGAAATGAACCACAGGGCAAAACCCATTCTTTTTAGCAAAAATGAAAATATTAGTCAAAACTTATACCCTGTGGAGAAATATGTTCAGGAACAGATTTTAGCATCAAAAGAAAGCTATTATTATAGACGGTTAATCTGAAATATAGTAAACTTATCTTAGTGATAAATTAGAATGCAGCAGGGAACTATTATACAGGAGGTAATTTAAATGAAATATGAAGGTGTATGCATTGCGGTGAAAGATATAAATCTATCCAAAAAATACTATCAGGAGTTATTTGGACTTGAGATTTTTCAAGATTATGGTATAAATATTTCCTTTGGCGGGTTGTCTTTGCAACAGGAATTTGACTGGATGCTAGGTGTCCCGAAGGAGAGTATATTGAATAAATCTCATAATATGGAGTTATATTTTGAGGAAGATGATTTTGACGGCTTTATTGCTAAATTAGAGCAGCGTAACGACATTCAATACATTGGTGATGGAATAAAAGAAGCTGGGTGGGGACAACGCTCTATACGTTTTTACGATTTGGATGATCATATTATCGAAGTAGGTGAAAATATGAAAATGGTTGTGAAGCGTTTCCTTGATTCCGGAATGTCAATGGAGGAAACTTCAAAACGTATGGATGTATCTATATCGGATTTAGAGACACTTTTGTGTAGTTAATTCGATAAACTACAATGAAGATTGGGGGAGTAAAAGTGGAACAGAGAACACTTTTTAAACAAAATTTGGAACGGGAGAACACTTTGCTGGAAGAGCCGGAAGAGGTAATGCCTGCTAAGAATGTTTTGCAGTTATCTTGCGAAATTGATGATGTGCTGACCTATGCCATCGTTCATATCGGTGCATACGTTGTCAGAGATGTTTGTGTGAAAAATGTTTCCGAAGCAGATTTGGATAATCTGGTTGTTAAAATCAGCGCAAATATTGAAATGGTGGAGAACTTTAAATTTGGCATTGAGAAGATAAAACCGGACGAAGAGCTGCATTTTAAGAATCTGAATGTTCCGATTAATGCCGGTTATCTGGCATCGCTTACGGAAAGAAACATCTTCCAGCTTACAGTGGGGATATATTTTGAAGAGACTCAGCTTGCATCTCAGACTGTAACTATTACGGCACTTGCCTTTGATCAGTGGCCGGGACTTCAGTATACACCAGAGCTTCTGGCAGCGTTTTCTATGCCGAATCATCCTGTGGTTACAAGCATAATACAGCTTGCGTCAAAATATCTGGAAAAATGGACCGAAGATCCTTCTCTTGCCGGATATCAGTTCCAGGATCCGAATCGAGTTAAAAATATGGCTGCTGCAGTGTATGCGGCAATTCAACAGAAAAACATTACTTATGCAGAGCCTCCTTCAAGCTTTGAGGTGTTTGGTCAGCGGATACGTCTGGCGGATGCTGTGTTAGATCAGCATCTGGGAACCTGCATGGATATGACGTTACTTTATGTGGCATGCCTGGAAGCCATGGGATTGAATTCGGTCATGGTGATGATGAAGGGCCATATATTCGCCGGTGTCTGGCTTCTTGAGGAGTCTTTTTCGGACATGATTATGGATGATCCTTCCCAGTTGGAAAAACGTATGTCCAAGGGCATTCATGAGATGATTGTCGTTGAATGTACCGCTATGTGTGCCGGAAAGAGCAGAAGTTTTGATGAGGCAGTCACGTTGGCAGAACGCGAAGTATCGAATTATGGTAATTTTGCTTTTGTTATCGACGTGAAGCGCGCCAGAAGCATGGGTATAAGGCCCCTTCCGGTTCGGGTAAAGACGTCAGCTGGCTTTGAAGTTCAGCATGAAGAACGCAAAGAGATGGATGTTACGAATGCACCGAAAGCGATTGGAGATACTTTTGAACTGCCTGATTCAGCACAGAAGGATACGGTTACAAAGCTGACTCAGTGGGAGCGTAAGCTTTTAGATCTGAGTTTACGAAATATGCTGATTAATATGAGAATGACGAAGGCGGTGGTTCCGCTGTTGTCTTCCGATGTGAGTATTTTGGAGGATGCCCTGTCTGATGGAGAGGAGTTCCAGGTTATGCCGCGCCCGGCGGATATGACAATCGCAGGTGATGGAGGAGTACCGGTAGAAGCACTGGGAGAGCTGGGCCCTTTTGCGGATTTTATTGCATTGGAGAGTAAACACCGACGGCTGCATTCTCTGTATACAGAAAAGGAATTAAACAGCTGTCTGACCAAGATGTACCGGTCAGCAAAAACGTCAATGGAAGAGAATGGTGCCAGCACGCTGTATCTTGCATTGGGCTTACTCCGTTGGTTTGAAGGTAAAAAGAGCGCCACGGTAAGATATGCACCGATTGTATTGGTTCCTATTGATATCGTTCGTAAATCTGCAAGCAAAGGCTATGCAATGCGCATGCGTGATGAGGATGCGCAGATTAATATCACACTTTTAGAATTTTTAAAACAGAGCTTCGACACGCAAATTTATGGACTGAATCCGCCGCCAATGGATGAGCATGGACTGGATCTTCCTAAGATATTTGCGATTATTCGGCATGCAGTGATGAATCTTCCTATGTGGGATGTGGTGGAAGCGGGATTTATCGGCAATTTTTCATTTTCACAGTTTGTGATGTGGAATGATATACATACAGATAGTGCCTTTCTTAAGAATAACAAAATAGTCCATAGTCTGATGAATGGAGCCGTAGATTGGGATTGCAAGATACCCGAGGGTGTAGATACGGATGAAGCATATCTGCCGATAACAGTGGATTCCTCACAGCTGCGGGCAATTAATATGGCAGCAGCAGGTGTCAGTTTTGTGCTGCACGGACCACCTGGAACCGGAAAATCACAGACTATTACAGCAATGGTTGCAAATGCGCTTACAAAGGGGAAGACGGTTCTTTTTGTGGCGGAGAAAATGGCTGCACTTGAGGTTGTGCAGAAGAGACTGGCAGCACTTGGTATTCAGGATTTTTGTCTGGAGCTTCATTCCAATAAAGCGACTAAGAAAGCCGTGCTGGATCAGCTGAAAAGAGGTCTGGAGATTGGTGTCTGGGGTATTACAACGGAATACGATAAGAAAATCCAGGATATTCGGAAAATGCGTGGGGATCTGGATGCCTATGCAAAGGCACTGCATGTAAAGAGACCGTTTGGAAAAACGCTGCGTCAGCTGATGGATATTTATGAAATGATTCCGGAGCTGGAGAAGAGCGTTCGTTTTGATCATGCTTATGTAAGCTCGCTTACAGAGAGTGATCTGGATCATAAGGTTAACAGCCTGGAGCGGCTGATTGCTGCCGGTAAAGGGATCGGACACCCTCATAACCATCCATTGGCTGCGGTTCAGCAGACTGAATATAATCAACGTCTGAAATTTGAACTGGAAGGTGTTGTACGTACTTATGCTTCGGCGCTGGAAACGTTCAGGGATCATGTGTTGGCCTTTGTAGAATTGGTGGGTATTGAGCCGCCGGTAACGGAAGACCAATGGAATCATATTTGCAATTATGCCAAAAGTGTGATTGCAGCAGAGGAGATACCTGTATTTTTGAAGCAGGCTGATGATATTGACCAGGCATTTTCTGAGCCAATGATGTATCTGGAACATAAAACTGAATTTTCTGCAAAGAGAGCTGATTTCTTTGCTCAGTGGAATGAGAATTTTCTGCGCATGAATATGGACATTTTTCGTGAGAAATATGACCAGGCTAATAAAAAATTCTTTGGTAAAGGGAAAGCATTTGCTGCATTAACTTCTGAAATGCAGGCTTATGCGTCCTTTCAGATAGAAACGGAGCGGATTCCCGTATATCTGACGGATATTACATTCTACCAGCGTGAATTGCAGGATATATCCGATGCTGAGGCTGCATTGCCGTATGAGTGGAAGAAAATATTGCAGGATTATCCTTCTGCAGCTGCATTGCAGGGATATAAGAAAAATGTGAAGAAACAGCTGCAGGTGATGGAGCAGTTCTCAGTTCAAATCCAGAAGCCCTGTATTCAAATAGCTCAGAGCCTGCCTGGCGATTTACAGGCAGTGAAGAATGGTGAGGCTGAAGCGACGGCATTGATTAATCTGAAGTTTGCGGATGATGAATTGAATTGGATGGAAAGCCGTCTTAAGATGTGTTCATGCATCCTTGAAAATGCCGCTTCGATTAAAGATTGGATTGTATACAGACAGTTTGCTGCTGAGTGCCGCGAGCAGGGACTGGCTCCGGTATGTGAGGCTTATGAAGCAGGATTGCCTCATGAAGAGGTTATGACAGTTTATCTGCGGTCTATCTACAGATCTATAATTCTGGCAGTGATTGAGAAAGAACCGGTATTGAACAGCTTTACGGGGATTGGATTTAATGAGAAGATTGTCCAGTTTAAGAAGCTGGATCAGGAATTTATGGAACTGACCAAGGATGAGATGTTCTGCAAACTGACACATCAGCTTCCGACATCGTATGATTCTGTGGAGGTTAGCAAGGAGCTCAATATACTAAGAAGAGCAATCAGCAGCAATGGAAGAGGCTTATCTGTGCGAACGTTGTTTGAACAGATTCCGCACATTCTGACCAGATTATGCCCATGCATGCTGATGAGTCCCATTTCTGCAGCGCAGTATCTGAAAGCAGAAAATGATTTGTTTGATATTGTAATATTTGACGAGGCATCCCAGCTGCCTACCTGTAAGGCGGTAGGTGTCCTGGCCCGTGGTAAGAATGCTGTTATTGTAGGGGATCCGAATCAGATGCCGCCAACCAGCTTTTTTGCCGGGAATACGGTAGATGAAGATAATTTGGATATTGAGGATCTGGATAGTATTCTGGATGACTGTCTGGCACTTGGCATGCATTCAGCATATCTGCACTGGCATTATCGCAGCAGACATGAAAGTCTGATCGCTTTCAGCAATCAGGAATTTTATGAGAATTCAATGCTTACCTTCCCGTCAGTTAATGACAGGGAAAAGAGGGTGCGCCTGGTTAAGGCAGATGGTTTTTTTGACCGTGGAAAAGGGCGTGTGAATGAGGGGGAAGCAAGGGCGATCGTTGCTGAGATAAAGAGAAGATATCAGAAGCCGGAATTGATAAATCAGACGATTGGAGTTGTTACATTTAATATCAGTCAGCAGACATTAATTGAGGATTTGCTGCAGGAAGAGTATCAGAAGGATGCTGCATTTGATAAGTGGGCGAATGTTGGTGAAGAAACCATGTTCATTAAAAATCTTGAAAATGTACAGGGAGATGAGCGTGATGTTATCTTGTTCTCAATTACTTTTGGTCCGGATGCAGATGGAAAGCTTTCCTTAAATTTTGGTCCGCTGAATAAGAATGGCGGCTGGAAGCGGCTGAACGTTGCGGTATCCCGCGCAAGAACGGAGATGGTGGTATTTACAACTATGACTGCCGATATGATTGATCTGAAACGCACAAAATCCAAAGGCGTTGAATCGCTGAAAGGTTTCCTTGAATTTGCTCAGAAGGGACGGCTGCAGGGAGAATATGTGGAGACCAGGGTTCAAAATTCTCAGGGTATCATGGAGCATATCTGCCAGCGTATTACAGATGACGGTTATAAGTATCAAAAGGCGGTAGGGCATTCTAAGTTTAAGGTGGATATTGCTGTGATCAATCCATACGATGAGAAAGAATATCTGCTTGGTATCATGCTGGATGGAGAATCCTATCGTCAGTCTTCCAACACAAAGGATCGGGAAGTGGCACAGATCAGTATTCTTAACGGACTTGGCTGGAAGCTGCATCGTATCTGGACGATGGATTGGTGGGATAATCGGGATAAGGAACTGTCTAAGCTGATGCAGATTCTTGAGGAAAAGAAAGCAGCTGCATATCAGATGTATCAGGAGCAATACACGGTTGATGCAGTGAATAATGATGTATTGGAGGATGCAATCAGCGACAGGGCGGAAACGGAAGCTATTCCTTCTGATGCAGAATTAGCAGAGCCGGTAGAGAACGCAGTAAAAAATACAGAGAAGCAGGCTGCGGAGCAGATTCCAGTGGTTGATGTGAAAGAACGTTTTGTGGTTAATAACCCTGTCATCGAGGCTGCTAATGTCAAAGTGGCTGCCGGAAAGAATGAAGCAGCCAGCACTATCACGCAGGCCGAACAATTGGAACTGGATTATCGATTAGAGGAATATGTACCTGCAGTGGTTGAGATGACAGATCTGTCTACGATGGATTATGTTAAGAAGGAAAACCTGATGCAAATTACAGAGAAATTGCAGCAGCTCATCGATGCAGAGGCTCCAATTACCTATGATAAGCTGGTTAAGAAGACTCTTAGGGCATTTAATATTTCGCGTTCAAGTACACAGACTCTGGAAGCAACTGACAAGGCACTGAAAAAGGCCTCATCAAGGATGAATAAACAATCCGGTGTTAAGTTCTACTGGCGCAGGGATCAGAACCCGGAAAGGTATTGGAGGTATCGCAATGACAGCAGTTTGGCGGATAAGCGATCTGGGGATGAAATATGTCAGCAGGAGCTTAAGAACGCTGTATGCGTGACATTGAGAGAAAAGGTGGCTTTGGAAAAGGACAGTCTTGTCAGGGAAACCATTCGTACTATGGGATATGCCAGAAGCAGTGCGGCATTGATAGCTGCAGTTGAAAGAGGCCTTAAATATGGGCGAAAAACTGGTGAGATTGTGCAGGATGCGGAGAACCGGTTTACGCTGAATGAAAATATGTAAAGTGGAAAATGAAAGCCGGGTATATAATGGATACGAAAAAAGGTACAGAAAGGATCAGGTTAAGATAAGTGAACTATCAAAAGATAGACGGAATAGAATTCAAAATGGGTAAGCAATTTGACTTTAGTTTCTTAAAAAAATATGGTAAAGTGTTTAAAGTATTTGATGACCAAGATTCAGGAAATATTTGTTTTGGAATAGAGAGTCAAGGAGGAAGAATATTTGTCAAATTTGCAGGAGCACAAACTGCAGAATATGATGGGGATATTTCTAAAGCAATTGAAAGATTAAAGTCAACAGTACCTGTATATGACTCTATCAAACACACCTCACTGATTAAGTATATTAGTTCAGAAGAAATTGGCAAGGGATTTGCTATGATATTTGAGTGGCAGGATGGAGAATGCATGGGGAGAATGTATGAAGAATCTCATCGAAATATTATGAGTTTACCTTTGGATGAAAAGATACTTATTTTTCAAAGTATTATTGATTTCTTAATTGATACAGCCAAAATGGGGTATGTTGCAATTGATTTTTACGATGGCAGTATTATGTACAACAGATTAAATAAGACTACTAATATTTGTGATATAGATTTCTTCAGAAAGAGTCCAAGCAGCAACGATATGGGACAGATGTGGGGAAGTGCAAGATTTATGTCACCGGAAGAATATAAATTGGGAGAAATTCTAGATGAAATCACCAATGTTTTTACAATTGGACAGATGGGATTTTCTTTGTTTACGGATAGCGAACGTGATAAGGAAGGATGGCCACTGTCTGCATCAAGTTATAATGTTCTTATGAAAGCAATCAGTCCGGATCGGATGGATAGATATATAAGTTTAGCTGAGTTTAGTGAGTGCTGGAATGAAGCCATTAAAAGCAGTATTGCCGTCAGGTATATCTGATAATTTGGGTCTGATGCTTCAGTGGACATGGTATCACGATGACATAGAGATTATTGATGAGGAAAAATAGGGAGGAGGCGTACACGTATGGGGTTTATTCGCGATTTGTTTAAAAAGATAAAGACTATCGAAGTCAAAAGGCAAAATATAACAGCAGAACAAAATGTAAATGTCATGCAATTACTGAGCCTTCGTGAGTATATGAATGAAATTCTTCAGGCGGATAGATATATTGCAAAGAGTGAATATAAAGACGAGATTCATAAGCACAAAGACGTAATAGAATTCTTTATAGTGCTTAAAAATAGTAGTATGCTTGATTTGTTTTGCAAAAAGTATAGTGTTGATTTGGAAGTGGTACAAGAGAGTATAGATTTATATTCGAACTTTGAATGCTTTGTTGACCGGCACAATGAAATATTTGTTTCAAATAAGATGCTGGCAGAAAAAGAATATTTGGATAATATTTTAAAGACAGTAGATCCGAAGATATTATTAGATGATGATCAGCGCAAAGTAATATTAACAGATGAAGATTATTGTTTGGTTATTGCCGGTGCCGGAGCAGGAAAAACAACAACAGTAGCAGCCAAGGTAAAGTATCTTGTGGAAAAAAGAAAAGTTGATCCGGCTCAGATTTTGGTAGTGTCATTTACAAATAAGGCGGTTAATGAGCTAAAAGAAAAAATAAATGATGATCTGAATATAAAATGCCCTATTGCAACGTTTCATTCAACAGGAAATGCTATTATTCATAAGAATGCACCTGATGAAAAGTTGAATATCGTAGAGAATTCAAAACTGTATTTTGTTATAAGGGATTATTTTAGGGGGTCTATTATTCAGAATGAAAATGTAGTTAATAAGCTGATTATGTTTTTTGCATCATACTTTGATGCACCATATGAAGGTGATAACTTAAATGTTTTTTTTAATCAGATAGCTAAAGCAAATTATTCTACCATGAGAAGTGATTTGGAGGATTTTAAAAGGGAGGTTATAGATTCTCGTACAAATAAGTCAGTTACAATACAGAATGAAGTGTTGCGCTCACACCAGGAAGTTGAAATAGCCAATTTCCTGTATTTGAATAATATTGATTATGAGTATGAGCCTATTTATCAGTATAATATTACATACGCGCGCAAACCATATACACCCGATTTTATTATAAAGCAGGATGGAAAGGTTGCATATATTGAGCATTTTGGGATTACTGAAGATGGAAAAATGACAGATTCAGTGATAAGGAAGTAGAAGCATATAAGAAAGCAGTAAATGACAAAGTAATACTTCATCGTAAGCATGGAACGATTCTGATCTATACATTTTCAAAATATAAAGATGGTAAACCGTTACTTACTCACTTAAGAGAAAGGATGGAGCAGCATGGATTTGAATTAAAGCAGCGTTCTAATAAAGAAGTTATGGAAATGCTCGTAGCTGGTGAGGAAAATAGATATGTTCGTAAACTGGTTAATCTTATCTGTCGATTTATATCTAATTTTAAGGTAAATGGATACACGTCAGAAGATTTTAATCGAATGTATCACTCTACCCAGAACGTGAGGACAAGACTATTTTTAGATATTTGTAACGACTGCTTTTTAGAATATGAGAAATATTTAAAGAAAAATAAAGCTGTTGATTTTCAGGATATGATAAATGAGTCTGCAAGAATTTTACGTGAAGTACAAGAAATGAAACAAAAACTGGATTTTAAATACGTGATTGTTGATGAATATCAGGATATCTCCCGTCAGAGATTTGATCTGACTAAGGCTCTTTCAGAAGTAACGGATGCAAAGATCATTGCAGTGGGGGATGATTGGCAGTCAATCTATGCATTTAGTGGTTCAGATATTACCCTGTTTACAAAATTTCAGGAAAAAATGGGATATGCTAAACTCCTGAAGATTGTAAAAACATATCGTAATTCCCAGCAAGTAATAGATATTGCCGGTAATTTTATTCAGAAAAATACAGAACAAATTTCAAAAAAACTGGAATCACCAAAGCAAATTAGTGAGCCGGTAATTATCTATACTTATGACGGAACATACAAAGGTAAAAACGGAACTAGAAGAAGCGGTGTTAATTATGCAACAGCCAATGCCACCCAGGTGGCATTGAAACAAATAGTGCATTACAGTAAACAAGAAGGACGAAAGTCAGAGTCCATACTGTTACTTGGACGATTTGGGTTTGACGGTGACCAGTTAGAAAAATCAGGTTTATTTGAATACACGAGCAGAGGCAGTAAGATAAAAAGTGTGATGTTTCCAGAGCTGGATATTACATTTATGACAGCGCATTCGTCCAAAGGTCTTGGTTATGATGAGGTTATTATTATAAATGGAAAAAATGAAACTTATGGATTTCCATCAAAAATAGAGGATGATCCGGTATTGTCCTTTGTGATAAAAGGGGATCGATCCATTGATTATGCTGAGGAACGCAGACTTTTTTATGTTGCAATGACAAGAACAAAAAATCGTGTTTACTTTATTGCACCGGAACAGAATCCGTCTGAGTTTTTGGTTGAGTTAAAGAGAGATTACAAAAACGTAGTAATTCATGGAAATTGGAACGAAGAGGAACCTAAAACGATAGGACGAAAGTCATGCCCATTATGTGGATATCCGCTGCAGCTTAAATATAAAAATTCATATGGATTAAGGTTATATATTTGTACAAATGAACCGGAATTATGTGGATTCATGACGAATGAGCATAAAGCAGGAAAGCTTTCAATATTGAAATGTGATCAATGCAGAGATGGTTATCTTATTGTAAAATCTTCTAAATCGAATGATTACTTTCAGGGATGTACAAACTATAAGAAGGATGGAACTGGCTGCAACAATGTGATAAGCAAAAATAAGTTTTATGATATGATGGGATATGAACTCGAATCAGATCAGCTGCAGGAAACAAAAGATGATACAAAAAGCCAGCTGATGCACAACTCACAAAGCGATACAGAAAATAAAAAGAAACAAAAAATACTGCATGTGTATGAAGCCCGGGAAGATAGTATTTCCATAAAGATAGGCAAATTTGAACCCGTTTTATGTAGAGAACGGGATTTGAATGAAATCGTACATTGTATTCTTAGTGCGCTGCAAAGTGTTAGTAATGTTCGTTATTATGGCATAACAATGCTGACGGATGTGCTCGTAGGAAATACTACGAAAAGACTATTGGATAATAAGCTAAATACAGTACCACAATTTGGGAAAATAAACTATGCATCCAGAGACGAGATCTACGCAATTATTGAATGGCTGATTGATAATAAATTTATTTTAAAAACAAAAGGCCAGTATCCTGTACTGCATCCAACCTATAATGGAATGCATTACGATGAGAAGATGACATTAAAGCAACTGAAACAATTAAAAAGGTATTTAGAGCAGCAGACAAAGAATGTGATAGAAAATGTAGATATCCGTGCCACCACACGGTGAGGATTGTATAAAATTGTGTTAAAAATAAATGTTACAGGAGGTATATATGATTAAGGTTCAAAACCTGTCCTACTCGTATCAACAAAAGGACTTATATAAAAAGGTTTCATTTACAATAGAGGATAATAAGCATTGTGCATTGATTGGTGCCAATGGTACAGGAAAAAGTACGCTGCTGAATTTGCTGATGAACTCAGATGAGTATCTGTACGATGGAAAAATAGAAATTGAAGGTTCAGGCAGGATTGGATATGTCAGCCAATTTTCGCAATTAGATCAAAAAGAAGATTTGACTGTTTTTCAGTATCTCAGTGAGGAGTTTGTGAAGCTTGAGCAGAAAATCATTGATTACTGTAAGGAAATGGAGACTGCTGTCAATCTGGAATCTATTTTTGAGGAATATCAGAAAGTACTGGATGAATTTAATGCCATTGATGGAGATTGTTACGAAAGCAATATTAAGAAGCAGCTAAAAGTAGCTGATTTACAAAAGGCAGAAGGACAGAAAATCAGTAGTCTGAGTGGCGGAGAATTTAAGCTGGTTCAGGTGATCAGAGAGATGATGCTTAGCCCAAGACTTCTGATAATGGATGAACCTGATGTGTTTTTGGATTTTGATCATCTGAATGCTTTGAGCAATCTGATTAATGCCCATAAAGGAACCCTTCTTATTATCACCCATAACCGGTATCTGTTAAACCATTGTTTTAATAAGATACTTCACATGGAAAACATGGATCTTCAAGAATTTGAAGGAACCTATACAGAATATAATTATGAACTTCTTGCCACAAAGATTGATCTGGAAGCAGCTGCTGCTGCAGACCAGGCAGAGATAGACCGTCAAAGTAAAATCTTAGAAAAGGCCAGAGTAAAAGCAACATCAATGGATAATGCATCCCTCGGTAAAGCGGTACATGCAAGACAGACTTTGCTTGATCGGCTAAAAACCAGAAAAACTAAGGCTCCTTTCGTAGATATCAAATATCCGGAGATTCATTTTGAACTTGAAAGAGAAGTGGTAAATGAAAACATTCTTGAATTGACTGATTATAGTGTTGCATTTGATGAACAGCTTTTAGACCATGTAAATTTTGTAATGAAACCCCAGGATCATGTCGCAATTGTTGGGAATAATGGAACTGGAAAAACAACACTGCTTCGTGAAATCTTTGAAAATAATAAAGAAGCTATTAGGATTAGTGAGCATGCTGAGATTGGTATTTTTTCTCAGATTACGGGCTCATTATATGATGACACAAAAACTTTGCTTGAGATTTTTGAAGAAAAAGGTGTTGAAACCAAACAGAATGCAGTGGACTATTTGAAAAAATATGGATTTGAAGAAGAGACTCTAGATCAAAAAGTGAGTGAATTATCTGGTGGAGAAAAAGACTTATTTCAATTAGCTGTGATTTCATTAGGAAGGGCCAACTTCCTTCTGTTGGATGAGCCCACGGGGCATTTGGATGTTTATGCACAGATTGCATTGGAGCAGGCGATTTCAGCGTACAAAGGTGCAATCCTTATGGTATCTCATGACTTTTACACGGTAGCCAATTGCGTGGACTATGTATTATTGGTAGAAAATAATACTGTACGGAGAATGTCTATCCGTAAATTCAGACAGATGATTTATGCCAATCATTTTGACAAGGATTATCTGCTTTTGGAACAAAAGAAGAAAGAGACAGAAACCAGAATTCAACAGTTGCTTCAGATAAATGAATTTAGTAAGGCAAAGGATCTAATGGGATTATTAGGAGAAATTATTAAGAAAATGAGCGTATTGGAGTAGAAGTAATTGCACGTGTAATATCAACTCATACTACAGAATATTTGCAAGAACGATATTTTGAGGGGGAGTCATATCAGCAGGTATGGGTTATAACGATTCCATGAAATGGAATTGTAACTTTGTATAATAAGAATTTAGATGAAGCGCGTATAGGGGGAAATCGTGGCGGCAGCTCTCTATGATACGGACCTGGGAAACGGACATTTTTGTATAAAGGATGGCTACAGTCATCTGAAAGAAGAGATGCTTCTTTACGCTGAAAAGAATCTAAAGAACGATGATGTATTTGAAGCATTTATTGCAGATTCTGATTTGGAATTTCAGCGTATTGCTTATCGAAACGGATACTTTCCAACTACAAATAAAGAGTGTGATGCATATTTTCCCATTGAAGAACGCTCTCTGGACTATAAATTGCCTGAGGGATTTCGAATTGCCAGCATGGCCGATCAATATGATATATTCAAGTATAGAGAGGTATTGTTTAAGGGCTTTAACCATGAAAAAGAAGACAAAAAATTTTCCCCGACAGAAAAGGAAATTGAACATGGTCATGATGAATTTAATGCTCCGAAAGTAAATAAGGAACTGAAAATGATTGCACTGGATTCAGACAGCGAGTTTGCTGCTTATTGCGGTATGTGGTATGATCAGGATTCGGAATATGGAATTGTTGAACCGCTGGCAACAATACCAAAATACAGAAAAATGGGGCTTGGCAGAGCTGTTGTCTATGAAGGAATAAAACGATGCAGAGAATTAGGAGCGAAATACATATTTGTGGGCTCTTCTCAGCAATTTTATTATTCCATTGGATTTATTCTTTTGGAAACGGAACCTATTGGGCGAAGAAGCGTGTTCAGTAATGTAAAAGCAGCAATCCAGGAAGATGCGGTCCCATAAAGTGTGATACACGGCTGCCAGAAAGTAATTTTCAAACACGCTGTAGAGTGATAAATGAAAGGAGATGTGATGAAAAAATATAATTATTTTGTTGTACTAAATGAGAGCAAAGAAAAAGTCCTTTTTTGTAAAAGGATGAAGGAGTCATGTAAAGGTATATATAGTTTTGTAGGTGGTAAAGTTGAAACTGGTGAAGACAGTATGAATGCTGCTTACAGAAAATTACAGAAAGAGACTGGTATGGGGAAGTTTGATATTAGATTATTTCATCTGATGGACATTACAAATTATGATCAGGATATTTTAATAGAACTTTATGTAGGGCGCATTCAAAAAAGTGAGAAGTTGCAAGAAGAATTAAATTCGTTGGAATGGCTTTCAATAAAGGAAGATTTCACAAATCAGGAACGTTTTGCAGGAGAACAGAATATTTCATACATCATGAAGGTGGCAATGAAATATCTGCTGAAGGAATTTGCTGCAGACAGAAGTATTGATTTAAATTCAATTTGTATTGGAGTCGATGGTTGTAAGGGTGGATGGGTTGCGGCTGTAATTAATAAGGGCAACTTATCAATTGAGAAATATGATTCTATCAAAGCAATTTTGGAAGATAATCCAGTATTTCATGAGTTTATTGTTGATATGGTTATTGGTCTGCCAAATAATGATTCACATATAAGACCTGATACAGAAGCTAGAACCCTAATACCAGGTAGAACTTCAACAATATTTGCAGTGCCTAGCAGACAGGCTGTTTATGCTAAATCAGAAGTGAAGCAGGCAGAAGAGAATAAGAAGGCATTAGGTAAAGGTCTGGCCAAACAGTCCATGGCTATTATTCCGAAAATAAGAGAATTAGATTCTTTTCTTAATTCTGAAACAAAATACAAGAACATTATAAAAGAGAGTCATCCCGAGGTATGTTTTGCAAGATTAAACAGTGCTGTTGTTATGACAAAGAAAGCCCAATTTTCGGGATTGTGTGAAAGAGTTCATATACTAAAAAAATATATATCAGAGGCAGATATAAGTGATATTCTAAAAAAAGCGAAAGAGTTAAAGTGCAATGCAGATGACATTGTTGACGCAATGTGTCTGGCCTTAACTGCAAATTTAAATCATCAAGGTCTTGGTGAAACAATTCCGGCTAAACCAATGCGTGATGAAAAAGGATTATTTATGCAAATGATTATTCCCAAAGAAGTGTGAGCACTTATGCCTTAGAATTTAACTAAAGACATAAGCACTTCTGGCAACGATTTAAAGTGTACTTTATGTTGCCAATTTTTACTGACACAGCAGGTATTTTGTATACATTTTTTATTTACAGCAACCCCAAAAGTCTATCAGATTCTGTACATGATAAACATTCATAAATTTTACATTATTTTTATAATTAAAGCTATTGACTTTTTATTCACAAAGTGAGATGATAGAAACAAATTCGGAAAAATGAAAGTGAGGTAAATTAAGATGAGTAATATTGATTTAACACAGTATGGCATTAATGGTGTAACAGAAATCGTTCGCAATCCTTCTTTTGATATGTTATTTGAGGAAGAGACAAAAGCAAGTTTAGAGGGTTTTGAAAAAGGCCAGGTAAGTGAACTTGGTGCAGTTAATGTTATGACTGGTATTTATACAGGACGTTCACCTCAGGACAAGTACATAGTTATGGATGAAAATTCTAAGGATAACGTATGGTGGACTTCTGCTGAATATAAGAATGACAATCATCCGGCTAGCCAGGAAGCATGGGATACAGTAAAGAAACTTGCTCAGGAAGTTCTTTCTAACAAAAGACTTTTTGTTGTAGACGCATTCTGTGGTGCTAACGAAGATACACGTATGGCAATTCGTTTTATCGTTGAGGTTGCTTGGCAGGCTCATTTCGTTACAAATATGTTTATCCAGCCTACAGCTGAAGAACTTGAAAACTTCGAACCAGATTTCATCGTATATAACGCTTCTAAAGCAAAAGTTGATAATTATAAAGAGTTAGGTCTTAATTCTGAAACTGCTGTAATGTTCAACATTTCCAGCCGCGAGCAGGTTATCGTTAATTCTTGGTACGGTGGAGAAATGAAGAAGGGTATGTTCTCTATGATGAACTACTATCTGCCACTGAAAGGCATTGCTTCTATGCATTGCTCAGCAAATACTGATTTGAACGGTGAAAATACAGCAATTTTCTTCGGACTTTCCGGTACAGGTAAGACTACATTGTCAACAGATCCGAAAAGACTTCTGATCGGTGATGACGAACATGGCTGGGATGACAAGGGTATCTTTAACTTTGAAGGCGGATGCTACGCAAAAGTTATCAACCTTGACAAAGAATCTGAGCCAGATATCTACAATGCGATTAAACGCGACGCTCTTTTAGAGAATGTTACGGTTGACGCTGATGGTAAAATTGATTTCGATGATAAGAGCGTGACTGAGAATACTCGTGTATCTTACCCGATTAACCATATTAAAAATATTGTTCGTCCAGTTTCAACTGCTCCAGCTGCAAAGGATGTTATCTTCTTATCAGCAGATGCATTTGGTGTTCTTCCTCCAGTATCAGTTTTAACTCCAGAGCAGACACAGTATTACTTCCTGTCTGGATTTACAGCAAAACTTGCTGGTACAGAGCGTGGAATTACAGAGCCTACACCTACTTTCTCTGCTT
The DNA here is from genome assembly GCF_000686105.1 of Robinsoniella sp. KNHs210. Classification (NCBI taxonomy): domain Bacteria; kingdom Bacillati; phylum Bacillota; class Clostridia; order Lachnospirales; family Lachnospiraceae; genus Robinsoniella; species Robinsoniella sp. KNHs210. Next base: position 2,140,556 of record NZ_JMLZ01000002.1, on the reverse strand, counting down.
GCTTCGGCCAGGCATTCCTGGAACTGCATCCTACAAAATATGCAGAGGAACTTGTTAAGAGAATGCAGATGAGCGGCGCTAAAGCATATCTTGTAAATACAGGATGGAATGGTTCCGGAAAACGTATCTCTATCCGTGATACACGTGGTATCATTGATGCGATTTTAGATGGTTCTATTGCAAAAGCACCAATGAAAAATCTTCCATACTTTAACTTTGAAATTCCTACAGAGCTTCCAGGCGTTGATCCTAAGATTTTAGATCCTCGTGATACTTATGCAACTGCTTCCGATTGGGAGACAAAAGCAGTAGATCTGGCACAGCGTTTTGTAAAGAACTTTGCAAAATATGAAGGTAATGAGGCTGGAAAAGCATTAGTTTCTGCAGGTCCTCAGTTATAAGATTAACCGGATTCTCTATTTTAATGAGTACGATGGTGTAATAATATAATGTGAATAAGATAGGGATCGGACTACAAAACCGCAAGGTTTGGTAGTCCGGTTCTTTTTTGCATCTAAAACTTACCAGGATCAGGCAAGGCAAAACTATTTCTTCTAGGGAATTCTTCTTTGAACCTGTTAAAAAACATTAATGCAGATACGCTGAAGCTGGATAAAGTTCTTTTCTGTTCTCTGAAGGCGAACACGTTCCCCGGAAATGGGTTATCATATGTCAGCAGCTTTGAATAATTGGTATTTGGACGGTAATGGTAAGCCATAAGTTTTTGATGCGTCAATTATAGGGGCAAATTCTGCAGGTTTATATTACAGCACATATCTTAACATATCTACATATAATATAAAAAATTCTGGCGCATGCAGCCAGCATATAAAGGTTTCGATGAATCATGTTTAATGAAGATATATGCAGTAAAATCATATTGCCTATCTGTCCGGACTATAATAAGAAAAGACAGATTTTTAACAGGTCTATACAAAAATATCCTTCAGCTATTGTATATTGTGAGAATGCTGAGGACGTAAAAGAGGCAGTACTCTACGCCGCCAGACATGAGATGGACATCCGTGTAAGGGCAGGAGGGCATAATTATGAAGGGTTTTGTATTGGAAATAAGAGATTAGTAATAGACACCAGCCTTTTCAAGGACAAGAGTATTTGTGAAGACACCCATACCGTACAAATTGGAAGCGGTGTAAATAATAGAGAGCTCTACCATTTTTTGTTCCAGTATGGTTACCCTTTCCCCAGCGGTACGTGTCCTACCGTAAATGCAGTGGGTCTGACCCAAGGCGGTGGCTGGGGACATTCGTCCAGAATGTTTGGGCTTACTTGTGATTTACTTGTGGAGGCCGAGCTTGTGGATGCCCGGGGAAACCTGATTGTTGTAAATGAAACCGATCATCCGGATCTTTTTTGGGCGCTGAAGGGTGGAGGCGGAGGGAATTTTGGCGTAATTACTTCGCTCCGATATCATCTTTTGCCTAAGTATTCCAATGTAACCTATGTGGAAATTCTATATTCCAAAATCAATGAGAAAACAGCCCTTCTTTTCTTTCAGACCTGGCAGGAGTGGGTACAGAAGAAAGAAAAGCGATTTACTCCCAACAGCCGTATCTTTAATTCCGAAAAAGAAGGTATGGGAATATTTTTAAGGGGATTTTTTTACGGGACTCCGGAAGAAGCATCTGCGTCGGTACAGCCATTCTTAAAGATATGTGGGGCAAAAGCTACATTTCGTTATGTCACTTTTTTGGAGGCCACCGAGATAGATGCGTCAGTTTATCCCAAATCAGAAAAATTTCAATTTGCAGGGCGTTTTGCACGTGGAAGCTATTCGGACAGACAGATAGAGTCTATCCTTCGTCTGATAAAAGAAAGGGCCAGGGGATCAATCTATGCTTCGGTTGCCCTTTATGCCCTTGGGGGAAAGGTTCGTGATACGGATCCCTGTGACACAGCCTTTTACTACAGAAAAGCAGATTATATCATTGGGATTGAAACGATTTGGAGAGCACCAGGTGCCCAGCCGGAAAATCGGGCATGGCTCCATTCACGTTTCAGATGTCTATGTTCCCTGACCATGGGTTCTTATATTAATTTTCCTTATATTTGTACCGGAAATTATATGAAAGCATACTATGGGGGAAATGCGAAACGTTTGGTGTGCATTAAGAAAAAGTACGATCCGTGTAATCTATTTCGTTTTGCACAAAGTATAAGACCATGTAGAAACAGAGTTGACATGCTTTAGTACTATAGCGAACAAATTCTTGAATTGGGGTTTAGCTGAGAAGGTGACGCTTTGTAGCTGGAGATGGTGTACGGAAAGAGAAGGTGGCGAACCATGGCAAGGGGTACAGTTCATTTACTTACCTTTCCGGAGTGTTTTTTGGCGGATAGTATTCGACTGGCTCCCATCGGATACTAAGCGGGTACTGAACCGAGAAATGCATCAGGATTTCTCGGTGAATGCCCGCGTGCCGCCAAAAAGCGCTTCGGAAAGGCTAGAAAATACCAGTTCTGCGGCCAGCTGACGGAGCCCATACCAGTTTCGCGCACCCATCTTCCCGTTGCACTATCTCCATCTACAAAGCGTCCCCTTCCTCAGCGAAACCCAAATTTAAGATCTTTTATACATAAAAATAATGACAGTTGCTAATGCTAAAAAATAAAAAGGGGTGTTTTTATGGCAGTAGCACACAAGGGCAGTATATCTATGGGACTGGTTTTAATACCGATTGGAATGTATAAATCAACCATAGATAATGACATTCATTTTAACCAGTTAGATAAAGAGAGCAAGGCTCGGATCAGATATAAAAAATACTGCAGTCACTGTGGCAAAGAGGTAACTTCTCAGGACATTGTCAAAGGTTATGAATACGAAAAGGATAAATACGTCATTATGACGGATGAAGACCTGGAGAAAATTAAGACGAAGAGGGACAAAACGATTCATATCATACAATTTGCCAAAATCAGTGAAGTTGATATGATTTATTATGAAAAAGATTATTATGCTATACCGGACACAGGGGCAGAAAAAGCTTATGAGTTATTGCGTCAGGCATTGCTCGCCCAGAAGAAAGTTGCTATTGCAAAATCAGTCATGGGAACAAACGAAAAATTGTTGGTATTATACCCAACGAAAGAGGGTATGATTGTGAAAACGTTATATTACCATGATGAAATTGCTGCGGTACCAAAACAGATACCGAAAATGCAATTGGAAAAAAACGAATTGGATATGGCAAAACTTTTAATCGAAAATATGACGAAACCTTTTGTCGCTGCTGAATTCCATGATGAGTACCAGGCAAGACTGCGGGAAGCTATTATGAAAAAGATACAGGGTCAGGAAATTGTGACAGCGGATCAGGGAACTGATGGCAATAATATTATTAATTTAATGGATGCTTTGGAAAAAAGTCTGGAAATTACACAAAACCAGCAGGGAATGGCATAAATGGATATTTTCAATGACCGCAGCGTAGAACCGATGCTCATATCTGAGATGCGGGATCCCTTTAATAATCCTAATTGGATTTACGAATTAAAATTGGATGGCAGCCGTTGTATTGCATATCTCGATCGAAAGAGCGTGGAATTAAGAAATAAGCGGAATATGCTTCTTTTACAAAAGTTTCCGGAACTCAAAGAGTTATTTAAACTTGTTACCGATCAGTGTATTCTGGATGGGGAGTTAGTTGTTTTAAAAAACGGAGTCCCCGATTTCTACGAGCTGCAGCGGAGAAGTCTGCTTTCTGACCAGTTTAAAATAGAACTGGCTTCGAGAAGGTATCCGGCTTCTTTTGTCGCTTATGATTGTCTCTATTATGGGGGCAGGCAAATAACACTGGAACCACTATTAGAAAGAAAAGAATACTTAAAAAAATCTTTTGGTGCAGAAACGGCTAAATTTGCAATTTCAAGATTTATACCGGAAAACGGCATTGGGCTATATAATATAGCAGACCAGAAAAAACTGGAGGGTGTAGTAGCTAAACGCTCAGACAGCCTGTATTTCATGGGGAAGCGGTCAAAGGATTGGATTAAGTTTAAACGAATGGCAGATGAAGATTATATTGTCACCGGATATATAGTGAAAAAAGAGAATACCTTTAGTATTATTTTGGGCAGATTTAAAAATAACAGGCTGCTATATAAGGGACATGTTACCTCCGGAGTAACAACGGAGGTTATAAAAAGCCTGAATCCGGTATCCAACAATCCATTTTCCATATTGCCAAAAGGAAATGAAGACGCTATATGGGTTACGTTTAAGGTGTGTACCATTGAATACATGCCGAATACAAGAGATGCTATGAGACAGCCGGTATGGAAGGGGTTCCGGGATGATATATTTCCGGAAGAAGTAACGGAAGATTAAAATTCAACAACTAGAGGGTCAGTGGAGTAAGCAAGTCAAGGAGTTCTCTTATTAAATGTAACATTTTGAAGGAACAGGTGGCCGAAGACCAGAAATGCAGTTTTCGGCCTTTTCTTACGTAACTATTAATTCTTTTAACGCAGGGGCTTATGTATAAACTTGGAATCAGAATACTGGAAGTATATTTTAAAAGGCTTTTCCCCCACATAATCAAAGATATTACGGTACATATAGATTATGGTCCGGTATTTACGAAGATCATTATACTGGACCTGGTGCCGTGCAGTGATGCCGGATACAGCATTTAATATTTGCCTTTCAAAGGTCACATTTCGCACGATAGCGTGTACTATACAATTACCATTTTGATCTATATTATGTTCAGAATCAATTAGTACATATTCCGGGTCCTTCAGGTATGCAGCTTCTATGGGGATGCGTATGATTGAAGCAAATATGAGTATAAGGATAAAAATTCTCCAGAAAGGTGTTATTGTCAGTTTTCTGTATATTTTAGTCCTGCGCTGGAAATTTAAATTGCCGGCTGGTTTAGTTAAGGCATTGTCTTTTTTATTTTCCATAGTGGTTCCCTCCAATGTATTGATATTTTATCATAACAAACAGGTGGTTTAATATGGTAAAATATGGTAATTGAATTTTGGAGTAATTACGCTAAGGAAAAATCTTACTTCAAAATTTGGAATGCAGTAAGTGCTAGTATAAACAGAATGATTTTCTATTTCCTGGACATAATTAAATACGAACGACTGGATAGAAATCATTTGGAAAGGAGGAATGAAATGGAACCTTTTGCAGAGTATCTGGAAGCCATTGGCGATGAGGGGCATCGCGACCGTATACGGGAAGTTTTGAACTGGGTGAAACATAAATTTCCAAATCTGGAATCTAAAATCGCATGGAATCAGCCGATGTTTACGGATCATGGAACATTTATTATCGGGTTTAGTATATCAAAACAGCATTTTGCTGTTTCTCCTGAAGTCAGAGGAATTGATGAATTTTCGGAAGAAATAATAAAATCCGGATATAGCCATGGTAAAAATATATTTCGGATCAAGTGGGATGATCCAATTGATTATCCACTGTTAGAGCGTATGATACAGTACAATATAAAGGATAAAGAAGACTGCACAGCTTTTTGGAGAAAATAAATGGGAGGAACACATGCGAAAAGTAATTTTATTTATTGCCATGAGCCTTGACGGCTATATTGCAGGAAAAGACGGAAATATCGACTGGCTGTGTGGACAAGAACCTGCCGCGGACGATATGGTCAGCTATTTTGAGTTTATCAAAGGAATTGACACGGTGATCATAGGATGGAAGACCTATCATCAGATAGTGACAGAATTGTCTCCGGATGATTGGATGTACAAAGACCTGACAAGTTATGTGATTACGCATAAGGAGCTTCATGATACAGAAAATATTAAATTTGTAAATGAGAGTGTCTGTGAGCTTGTAAAAAATTTAAAAGAGGAACCAGGGAAAGATATTTGGATCTGTGGTGGCGCAACAGTTATTCAGCCGCTTGTTCAAGAAAATTTAATTGATAAATTTCATATCTCTATTATCCCCACAATTTTAGGTAATGGAATTCGTCTGTTTGAAATATCAGAAGGTGAAAGACAAAAACAATTGAAATTAATTAAATCACAAAGTTATAATGGGATTACAGACGTAATCTATGAATTGAGATAAATTTGTTTTGTTGTTTTTGATGTTATTGCACCTGAAAAAATCAGAAAACATCTCTTTGGGGATGTTTTTGTCTTATGCCTATTTTTCTTGAGGAATAGCGATTTGACAGATACAGAAAGTTTTGATATACTTAGCACAAGATAAAACAGTGAGTAAATACTCAATGAAAGGAGAATGTAATGACAACACGGGCAGAACAAAAAGCAAAACGAGAAGAAGAGATTTTAATTGCATCTATAGAACTTTTTATAAAAAAAGGATATGCATCCACAAAAACAAGTGAAATATCGAAATCTATAAATATAAGTGAAGGATTGCTTTTTCATTATTTCAAAACAAAAGAAATCCTATTGGAGACCCTGGTAGATATTGCACTGCAGAAAAGTGACACTTGGACAGGCCTTGAAAATCCGGATCCAATTACTTACTTTGAACAAGTTGCCGAATCTGTATTGCGCTGCTTAAAAGAGGATGAAATGGGATCGAAATTTTTTATTCTTGTAGCACAGCTAAAACAAAGTGAAGGTATTCCAAAACATATCTATGAGAAAGTGAAATCCAGGGAGCAGGATGCTGATAAAATAGCTGAAATCATTAAAAGAGGGCAGCAGATGGGCACAATTCGACAAGGTAACCCTTATGCTTTGACTTATTTATTTAGCAACACTTTACAGGCAATAGCGGTGCAGTATGCTTTACATAGCAAAATGCCGTTTCCAGAAGTTGAATGGATTGTTGATATGTTAAGAAATCATTAAAACTAAATATAGTTATAAATTTAAAAGCCGTTTGTTCTAAAAGAGCAGGCGGCTTATTGTATTTAGCAAACAAATCCTTATAGTGACGGGGTTTAGAGATAAAAAGTGGAAAATTAAGGAATGGTATTTTACCGGTTGACAGATATTAAAAGCTTTGATATACTGGTGAAGTATTAACTCAACGAGTTTATACTCAATGAGTTCAAACTTGAAGTAATGATAGTAAAGGACTAGATAAGAAGATTATATTCCGAAGATAGATAGAAATTATATTTAACGGATGTGAGCCTTTTGCATTGAGAAGAGAAAAATTACTTCTACAAAGATGATCAAATTAAAATAAGGAGGATTTAGAAATGGATAATTACGAATTTGCAATAAAAGTGAGTGAATTAAAAAAGTCTTATAGAGAAAAAGACGTTTTAAAAGGAGTTACATTTGAAGTTCAGAAGGGCACCATTTTCTGTCTGCTGGGATCGAATGGAGCCGGTAAAACAACAACCGTGAAAATCTTAGCAACATTGCTTCAGATGGATAGCGGAACTGCTTTCGTCTGCGGACAAAATGTAAAAAAGGATGGGGCGCAGGTTAGAAAAAAGATCAGCCTGACCGGACAGTTTGCAGCTGTGGATGAAATACTGAGCGGGAGGGAAAATATGGAGATGGTTGCCCGGTTGAGCCATATCAAAAATTATAAGATGCAGGCAGATAAATTGTTAAGAGATTTCCAGTTGGAAGATGCGGCAGATAAGCGGACTTCCACTTACTCCGGAGGAATGCGCAGGAGGTTAGATATCGCAATGAGTCTATTAGGAAATCCTTCTGTTATATTTTTGGATGAACCGACAACCGGTCTTGACCCACAAAGCAGAAATGCAATGTGGAACATTATTCAAAAGCTTAAAGAGAGTGGAGTTACCATCTTTTTGACCACCCAGTATTTAGAAGAGGCGGAAGAACTTGCTGATCGGGTTGCAATCTTGCATGAGGGTGTTATTATTGCAAATGGCAGTGTGGAAGAGATTAAGAAGATATCATCCAGCGAATATATTCTATTTACTTTAAAACATCGTGAGAATTTGCAAAAGATGAAAAAATTGTTTTCAGAGGATATAACAGCGGTGGATGAAGATAACTTGACGGTGACGATAGAAATAACTGGTGGAATGAAACAAATAACAAATATATTTACAACAATGGAACAGTATGGGGTAATTTCTTCCTCATTTACGCAGAAGAAAGCAACATTAGAAGATGTATTCCTGAATTTAGTGGATGGGCAAAGGAGAATAGTACATGAATAAAATAGCACTTAGTTTAAATGACACGTTTACAATGGTTTCAAGAAGTATGAAACATACAACCAGGCATGTTGAAATATTAATCATGACAGCGGTTTTGCCTTTGGCGCAGTTATTGATGCTTGTGTTTATCATAGGGGGTTCGATGGAGATTGGAGACTTCTCCTATCTGGATTATATTCTGCCGGGTATCTTATTAATGTCAATAGCAAGCAGTGCTTCCATGACTGCCATTTCAGTTAAAGAAGATATGACTAAGGGAATTATGGATCGGTTTCGTACGATGGATATTGGTAAAACAGCCGTATTAAATGGTCATATGGCTGCAACTTTATTAAGATGTGCCATTACAGCACTGGTAGTTTTAAGCGTTGCGGTGTTAATCGGATTTCGGTCTAATGCCGGTTTTATAAATTATTTAACGGTCTTTATGGTTGTATTTATTTTTACGCTGATGTATACGTGGGCGGCGATTGTCTGGGGACTTTTTTGTCCCAGCTTAGAGGCGGTAAGTGCATTTACTTATATCGGAATGCTTCTTCCTTATGTCAGTTCCTGCTTTGTACCTGTGGATACTTTGCCGGCGGCTATTCAGGTCTTTGCAGAGAACCAGCCATTTACACCGATAGCAGACAGTCTCAGGGGATTGCTTCTGGGTTTTGATACTGGAAATAGTATTATTATAGCGATAGTCTGGTGTCTGGGATTGTTTGTAGTGTTCTATATCTGCTCTTTAAAAATTTATCACAAAAGAGCAAATAAGTAGGAACGGTTTTATCCGGTAAGGAAAGGAAGATAAGAGGGTGGATAAGGATTTTCATTAAATTATCTGTTTTTCATTCTGTGAATCTGGTATAATAATAAAAATATAAATTTATTACAATCATGGTGCTGCAGGGAGAGGGGTTATAATATTGGTTCGTGAACTGGATAGAAATGAATTGGAATATGGTATAAATTTAGCTTGGCACGTGTTTTTAGAGTTTGAGGCTCTGGATCACAGTTAATTCTTCTCCGTTTGCAATTTCTGTTTATCATAAACTTGGATTCGTAGATACAGATACGTAAAAAGTTACAAATGGTTTGATGTATACACCAATGGAAATTAGTCTGTTAGAGGTTCATGGCAGCGCGCAAGAAAGGGAGGAATGCTTATGATAAATCTGGAAACTAGTCGTCTTATATTAAGAGATTATAGTGAAAAAGATGAGGAACTTTATTATCGGCTGAAAAGTCATGATAAAACAATGTATTACCTGCAGGATATTAAGATTCATTCTGCCAGCGAGGCGAGAGAAGAGTTTCAAAATATGCTTCAGGATATGAATTCGAAAGACAGAAAATTCTATTTTCTTCACATGATGTTAAAAGGTTCCGGGCAGCAGGTAGGAAGTATTGGTTATACCGTTATGGATTATACACCCGTAGGGAAACTTGTGCATTTGGGGTATTTCACGTATCCTGAGTTTTGGGGGAATGGGTACACAACAGAAGCCTTAGAGAAAGTACTTGAATTTGCATTTGCTGAAAACGGGGTATACCGAATTACAACGGGTTGTTTGAAAGAGAACAAAGGTTCAGAAAAGGTTATGATAAACTGTGGATTGGTGAAAGAAGCGGAACACGTAGATTGGGAATGGCATGATGGTAAAATGAAAACACGGTTGGAATATCGATTGCTAAAGCAGGAATGGAAACGTAATAAGTAAAAGAAAAAGTTTTTTAATATATCAGGAGTCCATTTAAAAAGGGCTCCTTTTACTTTTGCGGCCATTCTAAGAGAGTTTCTTTTATTATATTAAGTCCCCTGGCCAGATCTTCATGACGATCAGGAGAGCAGACAGCCAGGCGGACAGCCGGAATAAGATTGCTGTTTCCTACTAAAAAACGTTCACTGCAAAACACATGTACGCCCTTCTTTTTTAAACAAATTTCCAACGCATGACTATTAATAGGTTTACGGAGTGTCAGCCAGCGAAACTGGCTTCTTTGGTTTCCCCAAAGTTCATTTCCGGCTAATATGTTTTCCGTAATTCTATTTCTTTTTTTGATTTCCTGAATCTTATCCGTAATAATGTTCCCTGCCAAACCAGTTTGAATTAACTGTGCGGCAAGTTCAGTTTCAATAGGTGATGACATAACATTAATATTTCTGATTCCAGTCAGCAGGCTTTCGCGAAAAATAAGGGGTGTAACCATAAAAGATATTCTTAACCCGGCTGACAGAGCATTAGAAAGTGTGCAAATATGAATGGTTTGATCGGGTAGTAATTCATACAGAGAAATGCCTGGCTTTTCGGATAAAAAGGTATAGGTGCCATCTTCAATATTAATCAGTGCGTATTTTTCTATAATGCGGCTCAACTGGGAGCGTTCATTTATATCCATTGTGACAGTCGTTGGATTATGGAAATCGGGAATCACATATATTCCCTTTATACGCTCTGTCCTGCATACCTGTTCTAAATATTTTAGATCCATTTGTTTGCCCAGATAAGGAATAGGAACCAGTATGATTCCCAGCATATTTGCAATATTTTTAATTCCCGGGTAAGTAAGGGAGTTTGTAACAATTTTATCACCGTAGTGAAAGAGTGAAGCTAATACAACCGTTAAGGAATTCTGTAATCCGGATGTGATTAAAATATTTTCTGGCTTCGTATGAATGCCCAGCATTTTCAGCCATTGGCAGGCACTTTCTTTTTGCGGCAGACTTCCTGAAATATCGGTGTATTTTAGTATGTTATCAATATTTACCTTGGATGGAAGCCTTTTTAGCATCTGCGTAATATATTTATTTTGCTGATATAGCGGATGAGATGCGCCAAGGTTAATACAATTGAAATCTTCGATCTCGTGTAACATCGGAAGATTTGCGCTTACATCGGAAGCAACGTAGGTTCCTCTGCCGATGGTTCCGCTGATTAAGCCCTTTGCTTCACATAATTTAAATGCTCTTGTAATCGTACTCAGGTTAACATCCAGATAATCAGCTAACTCCCTTTGGGGAGGCAGCTTATCATTAGGACGCAAAATTCCCGCACCGATATCTTTTTCTAATGCAGCTGCGATAGTAAGATATACTGGCTTTTTTTCTTTATTTAGTTTTGGCCTCCAGCTCATAGGATAATTTTCAAATGAATTAACCGGCATGATTTCCACCTCTCACAAATAATTGTTCTGCATACAATTTTAGCATTGAAACCATACAATATCAAGAGTTATAATTTGGGGGTAAACAGCCAGACTTAGTCCTTCCGCAAAAGGAATGTGAGCATTGGTGCAAAGAATTTGAAACGAACTTTATAGTAAATGAGGATAAAGAATATGGTAAAAGAAATATTGCTGCTTGGGGATAAACGATTATATCAAAAAAGTGAATTAGTACAAGTGGGTAAGGATCTGGATCCTATTATCGCCGATCTGCATGACACCTTAATGGATTTTAGAATCAGGTATCAGGCGGGGCGTGCTATTGCAGCACCACAAATCGGAGTAGGGGAACGTATTATTTATATGCATCTGGATTCACCCACAGTCTTTATTAACCCGGAACTGGAATTTCCGGACGGCGAAGAAATGGAAGTTCTGGATGATTGCATGTCTTTTCCTGATTTATATGTAAGAGTAAAAAGGCACAAACGCTGTATCATAAAATATTTTGATACAGGCTGGAAGAAAAGGGAGATGATTTTAGAGGGGGGTCTGGCAGAATTATTACAGCACGAATATGATCATTTGGACGGTATACTTGCAACTATGAGGGCAATAGACAATAAAGCATTTTACATGAGAGAGGAGATAATATGAAAAAGTTAGGGATACTTGGTGGCATCAGCTCAGCTTCCACGGCAGAATATTATAAAAAAATATTGAATTTGTATTATGGAAAATTTCAGAATTATTATTACCCGGAGATAGTGATAGAGAGTCTTAATTTCCAGTATTTTACCGACCTTGAAAATCAGAACCGCTTGGATGAATATTTAAATTACATTAAAAAAGGAATTGTAAATTTAAAAAATGCAGGTGCAGACATAGTAATCATGGCTGCCAACTCTCCCCATTCGGTATATGGTTTACTGGAAAAGGAACTTGAAATACCAATTTTAAATATTGTGGATTCTGTAGCGAAACAGGCACAGGCACTGAAGATGAGAAAGCTGCTTTTGACCGGAATACGGTATACAATGAACCATTCCTTTTATAAGGACAGAATGAAGAAATATGGGATTGAAATGATATCGCCGGATGAAAAACATCAGAATATAATTAATCATATCATTTTTGATGAATTGGTAATAAATAAAATTAATCAACAATCTCAGAGGAAATTTATCGAGATTGTTGATTATTACAAGAAAGAATATGGAATTCAGGGGGTAGTCTTAGGATGTACAGAACTGCCCCTGCTGGCGGAGGGGTTGGAAGCACCCGTACCATTTCTGGATTCTCTGGAATTGCATTGCTTGGATACTTTGGCGTATATTTTGCGCCCGGAATGAAGTGAATGATTGTTATAGCCGATTCTTTTCTCCCCATTCACACATTCCGTCCAGAATTGGTATCAGGGATTTTCCGCGTTCTGTCAGGCTGTATTCTACTTTGGGAGGGATCTCCGGGTATTCTTTCCGGTTGACAAGCTGATCATTTTCCAGTTCTTTTAATGTGGAACTAAGGGTTTTATAAGAAATTGTACCGATATATTTTTTCATTTCATTAAATCTCACGATGCCATATTCCATCAAAGTATATAGGATTGTCATTTTATATTTTCCGTTAATCAGTGACAGGGTATAGCTGAAACCTGTTCCTTCTAAATTTGAATCAGAGATACATTCCAAACCCATATTTACACTCTCCTTAAGGTAAGTATTATACATAATTGTTAGTATCGCACTTTTATGTGCGTACTTGTTTTATGTATAGTTCTGGGTATAATTATATTGTAGATAAAAGAAAAAGTCAATTCCGGAGGAGCCAGTAAATGTAATTTCTAAAATAAAATTCGAACAATTAGCAAATGTTTATTCCGGAGCAGGCAGTAAGCGTATATGAAAATGGAGGATACCGTAATGGGAAAGAAAATAATTATCTTAAATGGAAGTCCAAGACAAAAAGGGAATACGGCAGAATTAATTGAAGCATTTACGAAAGGGGCAGAAAGTTCAGGAAACACCGTGATGAGATTTGATCTGCAGAAGATGAATATTCATCCATGCCTGGGCTGTTATGGCGGAGGAAAAAATCCGGATAGCCCTTGCGTGCAAAAGGATGATATGGATCAGATTTATCCCTATTACATAGATGCAGATGTGGTAGTGCTTGCAACGCCGCTTTATTACTGGTCCATGAGCGGACAATTAAAATGTGCGTTTGACCGTTTGTTTGCAGTTGCAGAATGTGATTCCGGTTATAACAATCCGAAAAAAGATAGTATTCTTTTGATGGCAGCAGAGGGGAACGGATTTGATGAGACGGTATACTGGTATGACCATTTAAGCCAACATATCGGATGGAAAGACCTGGGTCGGGTACTTGCCGGTGGTGTTACGAATGTAGGTGATATCAACGGAAGCCAGAAACTCACAGAAGCCGAAAATTTAGGGGCATCTATTTCATAGGAAAGATGAAGAGTAGAAAATATTGTAAATTTGAATTTAGCTGATTAGGACGCTTTGTAGATGTAGGTAGTGTACGGAAAGAGAAGGGGACGTTATCTTCTTTTATGCATAAACAGGCAAAAATATACTGCAATCCATCCAATAAAGAACAGCCAGCCACACCCCAGGGTTACAACATGCTGAGAAAACCAGCTTTGTGGCGGCAACCTGGATCTCGGAAAGATGGGTGTGGGAAACTGGTATGGGCGTAGGAAGCGTAGAGCAGAGCTGAGTATTTACTTACCTTTTCGAAGTGTTTTTTGGCGGATAGTATTCGACTGGCTCCCATCGGATACTAAGCGGGTACTGAACCGAGAAATGCATCAGGATTTCTCGGTGAATGCCCGCGTGCCGCCAAAAAGCGCTTCGGAAAGGTTAGAAAATACCAGTTCTGCGGCCAGCTGACGGAGCCCATGCCAGTTTCCCACACCCATCTTTCCGTACACTACCTATCATCTACAAAGCGTCCTTAATCAGCTAAACCCAAATTTAAGATGAAATTATTCGCAGTAGTACTGGAGCGTGTTTTAAAATTCATTCCTGCCAGATGCACGCCCCACTTTGCGGCATATTTGCCCCGAATTCAGGTTGCGTAGCCCGCTACGCGCCTTTCATCCGGGACAAATCTACCACAAACTGTGACGCACATCTGTCAGAAAGTAATTTTCAAACACGCTCTAGGAGTATAGAGTTAAATTAGAAAAATTCTTGTCCATTATAGGACGATATGTTACAATGGGGAAGTTGTATGCATCACCTTATTAATGGGCATTATAATTAGAAACATTATATGACACAGCAAGATAATCTTTTGTTAAAGGAAGTAGATAAAATGGATAATGTATTTTTTAAAGAATTTTTGATGTTAAGTGATATTCGAACACTGCTTTGTCTGGGGCTATTAGTTGCCTTATTCATAGTTATGAACAGAATTCAAAAGCGAAAGGTAAGCTTTTCCAAAAGAATGATTATCGGTACCGTATTCGGATTGGTGCTGGGACTGATTGTACAGGCTATATCCGGATTTGTCAATCAGCCGATGGATATTACTTTCGTTGCGGAAACCACAAAGTGGTATGGGTTATTTGGCAACGGATTTATAGATCTGATCAGAATGCTGGTTGTACCGTTGGTTATGGTATCGATTATCCATGTGATTATCAACATGCAAAAAGATGCCAACATTGGTAAACTGACTAAGAATACCATTGTTGTAACTATGGTAATGGTTATTATAGCTGTTGTGGTAGGCCTTTGCGTAGGCATCCTGTTCAAAGTTGGAACAGGGATGTCGACTACTGCTGAAGCAGTAGAGATGAAAGAAATTAAAACAGTAGTAGATACCTTGAGAGGATTACTGCCTGCTAATCCGGCACAGGCAATGGTGGATGTAAATATTATTGCACTGGTGATTGTAGCTGTATTTTTTGGCCTGGGAGCCAAAAGAATGTCCAAAAAATACTTTGATGTTGTAAAGCCATTTTTTGATTTGATTAATGCACTGCATAAAATTATTATGAGTATTGCCATGACAATTATCAAATATATGCCATATGCAGTAATTGCTTTACTGGCTAATACGATTGCCCAAAAGGGTATTGAAAGTATTTTGGAAGTGGGTATTTTTATTGCAGCCCTTTATACAGCGGTGGCAATTATGTTTATCATCCAGTTGATTACTTTGGTGATATTTGGTGTGAATCCGGGGATTTATCTTAAAAAAGGTATCTCTGTTATGATTCTGGCATTTACTTCAAGGTCCAGCGTAGGTTCCCTGCCCCTTACCATTGAAACCCTAACGGATAAAATGGGCGTAAATGACGGCACAGCCAATTTTGTTGCCGGTTTTGGTACAACTGCGGGTATGCAGGGATGTGCAGGAGTATTTCCGGCATTGCTCCTTATATTTGTGGCTAATGTAAATGGTATGCCTATAGATATTACTTTTATTGCAATGTCCATTATTGTTGTTACTTTAGGTTCGTTGGGGATCGCAGGAATACCGGGAACAGCCACCATGGCAGCCTCCGTTGCCCTGTCAGGTGTGGGTCTGGCATCTTCCTTTCCGGTAGTCAGCCCGATTCTGGCAATCGATCCTATCATTGACATGGGAAGGACACTGCTTAATGTGACTGGATCTATGGTTAATGCCATTGTCGTAGACAGATCATTAGGTCAAATGAATATGGAAAAATTTAAGGATATGAATACAGAAGTTATACCGGAAAGTAGGAAAGAGTAGTAAAATTGATAAGGTGAATAAGCAGCAAAGAAGATGTGCCATGCAGGATGCGGCACATCTTCTTTTTGGAGAATGAAATAGGCGGGGCTGCCCCGTCTGTTTTTATGTCACATATCACATTGACATTTTTCGATATGAAGTTTATACTTAGATATATCGAAAAAAATGAATGTGAGGTGATTTTATGGGGAACTATGAGAATGAAGCAAAAGTTTTTAAAGCTTTTTGCGATGAGAATCGGTTACAGATATTAGAAATGCTCCGCAGCGGGGAAAAATGCGGATGCAGGCTTCTGGCTGAACTGGATATTAGTCAGTCAACCCTGTCTCATCATATGAAAATCTTATGTGATTCCGGAGTTGTCTCCGGGAGGAAGGTTGGAAAATGGACACATTATTCTATCAGCAGGCAGGGCAGTGAAAGAGCAGGCATGCTTCTTAGGGAATTGACAAAAACTGAGGGTTCAGAATAAGAGGTTAATAAATAATATGAAACATATGAAACCATGGAAGAAAAATTTTTTTACTATATGGAGCGGGCAGGCAGTTTCTCAATTTTCCAGTTCTGTTTTACAATTTGCTATCGTCTGGTATTTAACGGATGTGACAGGTTCTGCGTTAGTACTATCGGCAGCCATGCTAATGGGTTTTCTGCCCCAGGGGATTTTAGGACCGTTTATCGGTGTGTATATTGACCGCTATCAACGAAAGAAAATTATGATTATATCTGATCTTTTGATTTCTGCAGCCAGTTTTGTCCTGGTTATTGCTGGGGTGTTCGGATTCCTTTCAACAGGAGTTATTTTGGCTGTTTTGCTGGTACGCTCGATTGGTTCCGCTTTTCATACACCGTGCCTGCAGGCGGTAACACCTCAGATTGTTCCAGCGGATCAGCTGACTCGCTGTGCGGGATATTCTCAGTCACTGCAATCTGTTTCACAGATATTCAGCCCTGTATTGGCGGCTGTACTTTATCAGATATGGAGCCTGAGTGGAATTATTTTTTTAGATGTTATCGGAGCGCTGATTGCAGTATTCACATTGATAATCAGTTATATTCCAGAGTTAGAAAAAGGTGAAGAGACAAAAAGACTGCCCGTAATACGTGAAATGCTGGAAGGTTTTCGGATTTTACGTACAAATAAAGGAATGCTTGGGCTGGTATTAATCAGCGCATTATATACATTGGCACTGATGCCCACCAGTGCATTGTTTCCCTTAATGAGCATGTCCTATTTTGGAGGAACAAGCACCTATGCAAGTATTGTTGAGGTTATTTTTTCAGTAGGGCTGCTGATCGGTTCTTTAATTTTAAGCAGGTGGGGCGGGACAAAAAACAAAGTTTACACGATTATAGGTTCTTATCTGTTAATGAGTGCGAGCCTTTTTGCTTCCGGATTGCTTCCTCAGAATGGATTTGTCGCTTTTACCATATTTTCTTGTATGATGGGCATATCCGGACCGTTTTATTGGGGAATGTATACACCGCTGCTGCAAAGTAAATTTGATGCGAAATATTTGGGAAGAGTGATGTCTCTGTCAGGCAGTATTATGGTAATCACATCACCGATAGGACTTTCTTTGTCCGGAGTATTTGCAGAGGCATTTGGGGTAGAGAAATGGTTTTTGGTAGCTGGTACATTGACTTTCCTGGCGGCAGTACTGTGCCTGTGTATTCCAGCCATTCGTAACTGTGATAAAGATACGGTCCAGGAGAGGAAGAAACAGGCAATATGAATGAATAATACCATCAGTCTGCTCATATACCATAGGTAGAAGTGAGGTGGTATGAATGGAAGATTGTCTGTCGGTAAATGGGCTTTGTAAAGCCTATGGCAAAAAGAAAATAGTCAAATCTCTGGAATTCCAGGTGAAACAGGGACAAGTGCTGGCATTTTTGGGGCCAAATGGTGCGGGGAAAAGTACGACCATGAATATGATTGGAACCCTTCTTGCCAAAACAGATGGGAAAATATATATTGACAACAAAGATATGGACACTGATAAAAATGAGATTAAGAGAAAAATCGGTATGGTTTTCCAGGAAGATGTACTGGATGGGGATTTGACGATCTATCAGAATCTGTGGTTTAGAGGGGGATTGTACTGGAAACGTGACAGCGAATTGAAGAAACAGATTGGTGAGCTGATTCATTTGCTGGACATGGAAAAGATTCAGAATCAAAAATACAGGGAATGTTCCGGGGGACAGCGAAGACTGGCACAGATTGCCCGTGCATTAATATCTAAACCCAGACTGCTGATTCTGGATGAACCCACTACCGGTCTGGACCCGGTTACCAGACAAAATGTCTGGGATGTGCTGCTAAAGCTGAAAGAGCAGCTGCAGATGACGATATTTTATACCACACACTATCTGGATGAAGCGTCCTATGCAGATACACTTTGTATTTTAAAAGATGGTAAAATAGCTGCTTGCGGAAGTCTGAGACAGATTCAGTCAAAATGGAAAAACAGTCTGAAAACGCCGGATTTGGACGAAATATATTTCCAATTGTTAAAAGGAGAAGCATTATGAGAAGCTTGCGGTTTCTGGTACAGAGAAATATAGCTTTATTCTTAAATAACCGGATGAATATAATGCTGTCTTTTGCTTCCATACCGGTAGTAATCAGTCTGTATACTTTTTTTCTCAGAGATTTTCTGACTGATATGGTAAGCCAGACAGGGATCAGCCCGTTTTATGTACAGCAGTTAACCGACCGTATGATGTTTGCCGGTCTTTTGATTGTTATTAATACCACCACTTGCTTTGGTATCATTCAGATTTGTGTCAATGACATGGGAACCGGCATACGAAAAGATTTTCTGGTTGCACCGGTTTCACCATTTTCTATTTTGTCCGGTTATTGGTTTACCAGTATGCTGGTTTCCTGCATTTTTACAGTGCTGACAGCTTTGGGCGGTGAAGTCTTTTTTTCATTTCAGTACAGCAGTACCCTGCCTGTGTTCAGACAGTTGAAAATTCTCATGATTATTATGTTTTCATCCTGTGTTAATTCGGGAATCCTATTGTGTTTTGCACACAAATTAAAAAGTACCACTACATTTTCTACCTTTGCCAATCTTTATGGTACAGTAATAGGTTTTCTGGCTGGTGCCTATCTGCCTTATTATTTTTATCCGGCTTGGATGAAATCCATATTGCTGTGGTTTCCGCCCACTCAGCTGACCAGTATTATCAGACGGGAATACATAAGTATTGCAAATAATTGGGTAGAAAATGGGAACAACCCGGATTTTCTGGGAACGGTGTATCAGAATTTTGGTGTGGAATTAATTCATAACAGCCGAATTCTGTCCGTATTGCAGCAATGGTCCATACTGATATTGGCACTGGCTGTCATACTACTCTATTTATGGGTTTGCAGCTATGAGAGAGTTCCATGCAGTAATACAGGGAAGAGTTTTCATGATTGATTATGCAGTAACTTTTCCAATTCAATACCCAGGCTGTTTTTCATAATTTCTAATTCTTTGTTACTGGGCCGGTTATTATCGGAATACATTTTATCGTGAGGCAGCAGCCAGACAGGGCCTTTATTCGGGGTATCTCCTGAAACCCTTGGGAATATATGCCAATGTAAAAACAGGGATAACGGCAGCAGGCTTATGAGCTGCGATATACAGCTGTGAACGGATATCACTCCTGTTAATTCAATTATATAGGGTAGTTACGATACGATGAAGTCAAAGCTTTCTGGAAATGAATGGACTGAGGATAAATACAACAATTGCATTTAAGTATCGCTTACATTATAATATTGTTAAATACCACAAATATGGGCTGCATCATACCATCACAGCAAGGATCAGTCTTTTAGATGCATGATGCAGACATACACAAAGCCTATATAAGGAGAGCAGAGATATGAAATATTTTGGAAATGGATTAAGCGAATTGCATAAAGAACTTAACAGCATGATTCGTAAGCCGGATAAGATCCGACAGGCAAAGGATATTTTCCTAAAGCTCCATGGGAAGCTGCACGAGTCTAAAGTATCAGATGGAACACACAATGAAGTGGACGAGCTGGTCAGAGACCTGGAAGATGAGGAATATTCTATTATGCCGACGAGCAGGGATGAGACAATTGCATGGGTTTTATGGCATATAGCAAGGATTGAGGATTTAACCATGAATATACTTATTGCCGACGGCAATCAGGTATTTGATGATCGGTGGAAAACGAGATTGAATACTACGGTCACCGATACGGGAAATGCACTGACAGATGAAGAAATCATATGTTTAAGCAAAAGTTTAAATATTCCCGAACTGTTAAACTACAGAAATGAAGTTGGAAGGAGAACCAGAGAAATTGTTCAAAATCTCTTAGCCGAAGATATGAAAAGAAATGTTTCACAGCAGGGGTTAGACCGGATTTTGTCGGAGGGAGGCATTACACAACAGGAAGATTCTATATGGCTTCTGGATTTTTGGGGTAAAAAGGATGTGGCAGGGCTTTTATTAATGCCTCCGACCAGACATGTAATAATGCATCTGAATGATTGCTGCAAATGGAAATCCGTGATCCGGACGAAAAAGAAAACCAGAGATGTAAGCGAGCATCTGCAATAGATCACCAGGGTATAGCAACAGCTTCAGGAAATTAATCCTGAGGCTGTATTTGATTAGATTTTAATGAAGGTCCTATTTCACATCCTGATATTTAATCCGGTATTCAGAAGGAGAAATCCCCATAATCTGCTTAAATGCTTTACTGAAATAAAACTGGTTGGAATATCCGCATAATTCCGCCACTTCACGGATGGACATGGTGGAAGAGAGAAAGTAATGGCATGCCTGTTCTATCCGGTATTTTGTTAAATATTCGATTGGCGGGATACCTTCCTGTTTCTTGAATATCCTGCTGAGGTAAGCGGGAGTAATCGAAAATTTTGTGGCAATATTGTGTATATTGATTTCCTGGGAATAGTGTGAGTGGATATATGCCTTAATTTTATCAATAAATTGTGAAGAGTCAGAATTTATTTCCATATTCATCAGCGTATTTTTACAGGCTTGTTCAAATAAAAACAGCAGGGAATCGGTAAGGTCGGTATATCCCTTGGAGGTAGAGAGGTATTCTTCTATTTCCAGAGCGTAATTAGTGAACAATTTATGATCGGTATAATCAAATATATAATATAAAATCTTTTTCAGGCATTCATCCAATTGCTTTTGTGTTATCTTATCTTTGTCACATAAATGTAAAAAAACTTTCAAATGGTTTAGAAAAGAGGGGAGATTCTTATTCTGTATGTCCAATTTGAATTTCTTTTCCGTTGAATCATCCAGAATTTGGCGGAACTCGGTTCCATTTTCCAGAAAATCTTTTTGATAAAGGATGGAGGAATGGCCGAATATCAGATGATTGGCTATCTGGGTCCGCATCAGGGTATGTTTGCTCCGGATATCTGACAGGTCGCAGGTTCTTGAACTGAGACACATTGTAACCGGATAGCCGGAAGGTTTTAAAATGTCCATCAGCCCCAGAAGTAAATTTTTAATCTTTGTAGTATTATTTTGTTTCAGGGAAACTAACAGGAATTTTTCATTTCTGGTAACCCCGTCCAATAAATATACAGTATCATGATTACCCAGGTAATTATGCTGTAAATCTGCGGCAGATAATTGAGAAAGGGCTTCCTCAGAGGGATAAATATCATGCAGCGTAAGTGAGGAGTAGGAGCCGACGTTAATCAGGATGCCGTAATAAACAGCCGGTTCCAGTTTCTGTAATTCCTGACTGGAAAGTGAGCCCTTATAATTATGCAGCAGGGAATTCAACATGGTGTGTATGTTTTCTTTTTTTGATGTCTGGATTTTCTCCGACAAGGTATTCAATGTGTAGTGTAAATCTTCCACAGAGACTGGCTTTAACAGGTAATCATCTACCCCCAGTTTCATTGACTGCCTGGCATATTCAAAATCTTTATATCCGCTTAAAATAACCGTATAAACGGGGATATCATTTTCTTTTAGGTTTTGAATCAGATCCAGTCCGGATGCAATCGGCATACGGATATCCGTAAATAAAATATCAGGCGACAGATCGTATATTTTTTGGTAGGCTTCCTGGCCATTGAGTGCAGTACCTACAATCTCAATGTCAGCAGAAGCTTTTTTCAGTTTTGCGCATAAATCTTTTTGAATCAACAGCTGGTCTTCAGCTACAAATACTTTAATCATCCGGGAGTACTCCTTTCATTGTAATTCTGCTTCCGGGAGAAAGGTTCGAAACAGTAAAATCGAATTTACATGAAAAATGTGCATATAAACGTGCAAAAGTGTTGTAAAGTCCTAAACCATCTATTTCTATATCTTTGTAAGAAAAATTACGGTCCAAGAGGGTGGTTTCTTTGAATACCTGAAGTTCTTTTAGAACATCATCCGGAAATCCCTGACCGTTGTCTTCCACAATAATAATCCATTGTTTCTGACTGATATAAAATTGCAGTGAAATCTTCCAGGGAGGAGCGGAGCATTCAAAAGCATGTTTAAAACAATTCTCTACAAAGGGCTGGATTGTCAGCTTGGGAATACGAAGGTCATAAAGGCTGGAATCAATTTGAAGTTCATAGCTTGAATTTCCATCATTAGAGATCTTCATAAACTCCAGATAATTTTTGGTGTGGTTAATTTCTTCTATTAATGGTACAATCTGTTCTTTGGATGTAATATAGCGCATCATGGAGGAGAAGCCCTGACACATCCTGGTGGTAACTTCACTGCCGTACACCTCACTTGCTGCGCTGATTGCGTTTAAGGCATTGTATAAAAAATGAGGATTTATCTGAGCCTGCAAAGCTGTGAGATTCGCGTTGCTTTCCCTGATCTGCAGTTCATAATTTTGGGCGATGGACTGTTCCAGCCGCTTCAGCATGTGATTGAAAGACGTATTAATGATTTCAAATTCATCAAAGATATCCTCCGGCAGATCCAGGCAGGTATCCTGGTCTAACTGCAGGTTATCAATATGGTTAATCAGCTGCTTTAGTGGTTTCGTTACAACGGATAGTATAATAAACATAATAATTAATGCAGCCAGAAGCACAAGCAGAACCGTAAAGACAGTCGTTGCAATATACGAGATATTCTGTGACTGCATTGTTTTGTTATTTGAAATCAATACTGTCGTAAAAGGTGTAAGACTGCTTCCGGATGAATTGTAAGAATAGCTGTTGGCGAAATTATCTGTCTTACCGTTTTTTATATTTTCTAATACAGAAGCCAGCTGTTCGTCAGTAATGACATATTCGTCCTGCTCATATGGATAAATAATATTATATTCGGAATCCAGAATTAATATTTCTTTTTCATTAGAAAACGTATTCTGTGTACAAATATCAGCCAATACACTGTAAGGTACCTGTATCTCTACCATAGTATCCCGGGTGATGGAGTTATCAGAGAAATTCTTACATACCGAAAGAACGGTTCTGGAAGAGCTGTTCCAGTCATTTAAATGTGGACCGTAATACAGCGCGGAAGCATTTGCTTCCGTCAATAATTCGATAGCTCTGTTTTCTGCCAGGGTTGCCGAGATCAGTTCCCGGTCGCTTAGATAAATTCCGGTATAGTAAAAATAGCCGCATTCGCGGTTATATAACATGACGTTGGAGATAATGGGAGAAAACATCATATTTATCAGTGTCTTCTGTATAATCCGCTCCTCTGAAAGCTGTTCCATATATTCCCTGGAAGTATGTTCAGCCCCGGCAGTGTTCAGGGAAGAAATAATCTGTTTCAGAGAATCATTTTTTGTGATTGAAGTTGCGGCGATATTCATTTGCTCATAGAGGGAATCTACCTGAGCGGAAACCCGGTCTAAAACAATCTGGGATGAAGATATTTCAGTAGATTTTGCATTTCGGATAGCGGTGGTGGAAAAGAGTAGAGATACTATTAGTGCAAGACAGATGAAAAGGCTGCCTACAGAAAAAAATAGTCTTAATTTAAATTTTCCTTTTGTTTTATGTTTGATCATTCATATACGCGCATACAGTAAGCTTTCAACTGTGAGAACAGTTCATCATCTTAACGTATTTCCTTTCCTTTGTATCGTTCCTGGAAGTTCATTATAACAAAGTTTTCTTTCAAAAAACAGTAAAAAAGTTATATGTCAAAAAATTATAAAGCAGGTTGACAAAAAAGTACATACCAAATGTGTTGCAGGATTCTTATAATGATAACCATGGAGTTGCCGGTAAATGGCAGAAAAGGGGGTGCTATTGTTTTGAAAGCCGTAAAATTGAGAAGCTGACAGAGTTTGAAAGAGAGTCGCTTTCAAACTACTAATTAAGGAATAGCATAAGCCAGCCTTCGCTATTCAGGGGTATAATCATGGAAGGAGAAACAAATGAAAAGGAAGATAGGAAAAAGATTATTATCGATGTTATTAAGTACAAGCATGCTGTTTGGAACTGTACTTCCGGCAGCAGCAGCAGAGCCTGGGAAAGAGCCCAAAACCGGAAATGCACAGATCGTGGTGGATTACAATACCAGTATAGGGACAGGAAACCCGATGATCTTTGGGGGACTTGGTACGCCAGCCGCAGAAAGTAATGCATGGAAAAGCCTGACACAGGAAACAGGATTAAAAGTAATGGGAGTAGATGTAGATCTGTCTAAATTATTCCCGGAAGGTACCGATGCGGACTCTGAGGTACTGGAGTCTTATACTCATGTAGCGGGAGGTATTCTTACAAGAATAAAGGGTGCAGGTATCAAAGCTTTTATAACTTTTGACAAGCTGCCGTCATGGTATCAGAGTACCCCGGACAAGGCAGGTGCATTTGCTGCAATGGTAGAGACCTTTCTAAGTGCCGCAAAACCAGATTATGAAGAAAGCATTGGATACGTGGAGTTAAAACCGGATACCTCTCTTAGCGCTGAGGATTTTACGAATTCTTATTATCAGGCTGCTGCAAAGGTTAGGAGTATACTTCCACAGGTACAGATCGGAGGAATGGGGTATGAACTGAAGGATAAAAATGATTCCCTCAGCACAGCGCCCAATGTGAAGGCAGTACTGAATGCCTATGCAGACCATGACCAGTCGCTCCTACAGTTTGTATCCTTCAAAGCATATGGTGCAGATCCTACGACGGATTGGAAAAATGATGTTTTCGGAGAATTCAAACCCGGAAGAAAAGCAGTCAGGGCAGCGCTTCACAATGCAGACATGCCGCTTTTTCTCACCGGATGGTCATCTATGGCAAAAGGGGCAGACAGCCCAGATGGTACCATCACCGGTGCAGATGGAATCAAGTACCATTCTCTGGCATTATTTAAGGCAATGCGTGACGGATGGGACATGGTTTTGTTCGACGGGTCTGTAGATGCCCGGACAAATGCCGGAAGTTATATGTACACGGAAGATGACGGAGCCGTAACCCTGAATCCATTTGCGAAAGCATATACGCTGCTGAGCAGTCAGATGGGACTGGGGGAAGGAGAATTTAAAGTTGTTTCCACTGATATGGGCAGCAGCTGGCCGGTGGATGATTCCATAGCAATGGTAAATTCCAAAAATGAGGCAATGATGCTGTTAACAAATTTCGGAGACCAGCAAAAGCAGAATGTGAGTATTGAGCTGCGCAACGTGCCTTACGAAGACGGCACTGTCACATTAAAAGGATATGCGGCTAACACTGGTACGGAAGTTTCGAAAGAAGTTATATCGATACCGGATCTTGAGGTACACAATGGAATTATTACGGCATCTATTCCGATAATACCGGCAAAATCAGCCATGGGACTGGTAGTGACAGGCGGAACAGACAGAACCCTGCCGGCGCAGGAAATGTATGAATTTGAGAGCCAGGATAATCATTTTGGGGGTAATACGGAAATTTCCTGGACTACAGGAGCTTCTTTTAACCGTACAGTAAAAGGGTTTGGAGGAGCGGATAACTTTGTTACGCTGCGCAAGGTCGCGGCAGACGGATCGGGTACCTATAAGGCACACTTATACGCATCACCTTCCGGAAACGTCAGCGGTACCAAAGTAAGTGTCAACGGTGGAGAGCCCATGGACATTGATGTCTCGGGCATTTCATTAACAAAGGATATTTCATTTGATATTTCTTTGGAGGGCGGAAATCAGAATACCATTCAATTTTATACGGAATCCGGGGATTTACGGCCTGACAAATTAGTTTTAGAATCGGGAGATGTTGCATTATCAATCGGAATCCAGAATCTGAATGCATTGGAAAAAGATGGGGATGCATATGTTCTTTCAAAAGTAAAGCAGGATTTTGTGATTGACGCAAGAATTTTCCCTGCTTCCTCTGCAGCAGGAAAAACGCTGGAATATACCTCTTCTGACAGCAGCGTGGTATCCGTAAATGAAAATGGACTGCTTACCCCTAACAAGGAAGGGAAGGCTGAAATTACGGTATCTGTCAAAGGGGAGGCAGTTTCATCTTCTTTTGAAATCATGGTTAAAAATTCAGTTGCTTCCGTATCGGTATCACCGAAGGCATTGACACTGAAACAGGGGGAAAGCCAGACGCTTACGGCTTCCATTGTACCGTCAGATGCCGCGAACAAAAATATATCCTGGGAATCTTCACGACCGGATATTGCCAGCGTAACACCTGGGGCAGACGGGACAGCGCTTGTCACGGCAGCAGGGGAAACTGGTGCTTCTGTTATAATGGTTATTACCCAGGATGGAAATAAAAGAGATACGGCAGCGGTTACTGTGGTAGAACCGGCAGAAGGGGGAACCGTAACCATTGACTATGGGAATACCATTGCTGCCGGCTCACCGAAGATATTCGGGGTAACGCATTATCCCAGCCTTGACGGGGAAGATTCTGACATCGGAGATCATTCTAAGGTATGGCCAATGCTGACAAATGAAGCCGGAGTTCGGTTCATGAGAGCAGATGCGCGTCTCCAGGAAATTCTTCCTGTCTGGACAAAAACTCCGGATACAAATTGGGCACCGGCAGACGGAACCCAGGGATCTGACCAGCCATCTTATGTGCGGTCTGATTACTATTATGTTCCAACACCCGACGGGACCGGAGAAAACAGATTCACTCTGGAGGGCTATCGGGCGGATATGGATTACTATAATGAGCGGGGCGAATATCTGAACGGGCTGTCTAATCCTGCGAACTGGAATACAGGCAGACTTCTGCGCTGGGTAAGAGAGGCAAAAACCCAGGGATATGAGGTGATGGCTATGACTTTCCAGATCCCGGAATGGCTGTCGGCAGGAGTAGTAACCGGAACTGCACATACGGAAAAAGTATGCAATGGTGCACCGAAGGATTGGGAAGTTTACAGGGATATTATTAAGAAAGTATATCTCATGTTAAAAGCAGAGGGAATTGACAGTTACGAATTCTTAAATGAACCTCATTGGTATGTACCCCAGGGAGGCGATCAGCGGGATCCGGAGGGGAATGCATATCCGGCTGGCAACAGACAGAACCTGATTGCCGCAGATCAGTTCTATCAGGCAATCGATGCCATCTATGAAGCAGAAGGCGGCAGCAAGCCGGAAGTTAAAATGGGCGGAGGTGCAGATGACAGCTGGGGAGGCGATTATGGAGTACTTGGAACAATTCTTTCAAAAAAGTATGAAAAATGGTTTGACAGAATAGATTTTGTTTCTATTCATAAATATGGAGAACGTCCGGCGAACCAGGATACCGGTAATCAGGGGGCGAATTCCAGAAATGCAAAGTATTGGTTAAGAAATAAGCTGGGAAGAGAAATACCCCTTTATTTAAATGAGTATAATGTCAGCACAGGCCAGCCTGTCAATGAAACTTATGGATACAAGAGCACAGGCTGGCATGCCAAAAACCTTATTGATATGATGACAGATCAATATGAGGGCGGAGGATATTACACCTGCTATCCGGCTGACGTACCAATGGATGATTATGAAGCCAGTTCCGGATGGATCGAACGGGGCAAAGGAATGTATACCTGGAATGCGGGGGAACCGTATCTTGCAAACTTTACAAAAACCTGGGGTATGCTTTCGGTTAATCTGGGACTGGGTAAAGGGTATTTTGACGTAAAATCAAGTTCAATTCAGGGCGGCATGACACAAAGCGTGGGTGCCGTAAATGCAGACGGAACTCCCGTAGCACTTATTAATAACTATACGGCAACCGCTTATGACCGTACCAAAGTGATTATGAAAAATGTTCCTTTTGAAGCAGGAGCAGAAGTGACAGCAAAAATATATCCTTATACGTATGATTCCGATATCAGCCATTTTGAATCACAGACAATAATGGTATCCGAAGATGGTACGGCAGAAGTTATTGTTCCTGTAATTGACGGATATGGTACGGCAGGCATTCTTCTGGAAGGAGAAATCACGGCAAAACCGGATGTAACCTATGAATTTGAGTCCTATAAAAATAATCTGAACGGGACGGCAAAAATCATGGAACAGTCTGGAATGTCTAATGGAAGATATGTAGAACAGATGAACGGCATAGAAAATGCTGTGGAAATTCCGGTAAACAGTAAAAACACAGTAAATGCGATTATGGAAGTGAGTTATTCCGGTTCCGGAAATCTGACTTACATTCTGGATGGACAGGAAAAGAGCTTACCGCTGCCGGATGGAAGCAATACAGTGAATTTCGAAGTGAATCTTAAGGAAGGCATAAACAGGCTGCAATTCTTCACAGATAAGACCGATATCCGTATGGATAAACTGGTTAAACAGGAAATAAACAAAGAAGAGCTGCAAAAGCTGGTTAACAGAGAATTTAATCCGGATGGGTATACAGAAAAAAGCTGGAAGGTATATGAAGAAGCAAAAGCTGGTGCTCAGGCAGTACTGGATAGGGAAAATGTATCCATTGGAGAGGTAGAAGCTGCTTACATAAAATTGTCGGATGCCATTGATGCCCTGGTGGCTATGGTGGATTTATCTGCACTAATTACAGAGGCAGAAGCAATAGATGCAGGGATGTACACAACAGAGTCATGGATCACATTTGCGAAAGCACTGACGGATGCAAAAGAGGTGCTGGCACAGTCTGATGTATCACAGGAAAGTCAGGTTGAAGCATATTATCAGTTACAGGGAGCGATGAAAGCCCTTATAAAGCTGCCGTCCGGAACGGAGAATATGCTTTCCGGGAAAGAGGCTGTGACCAACTCTGCAATGGAAATTGAGAACCCGGGAAATGCCACAGATGGAAACCTTTCGTGCTCTTATGATGACCCCTTTATCCAGATTGCGGCGCTTGGAGAAGATAATGGCAATCCGGAAACCTGGGAACCGGTTTATCTGCAGTATGATCTGGGCACAGAGCGCCAGATTGACAAAATGGATATTTACCGCACCTATTACGCGGATGGGAATGTGGATATCCGCTGGTTAGACTGCCTTGTAGAAGTAAGCTCAGATCCGGAATTTCCGGAAGAAGCAGTTCAGGTTTTATTTGGACCGGAAGACGTTGTTTCAAAACCATTTCAGGAAACACCTCAGGAAATTGTTCCGGATGCACCGGTAACTGCCCGCTATATCCGCATTTACGGAAAAGGCCATACCTGCAGCTGGGGCAGCAGTAATAAGATAAATATCTCAGAAGTAGAAGTATTTGGAAGCGGTGCCGCGGATGCATCTGTATTAGAAGCAATGATTGCACAAGCAGAACAGCTGCAGGAGGCAGATTATACTTCAGATAGCTTTGGCATATTTTTGGCGGAACTGCAGCGGATTAAGGAGATCCTGGGAAAACCGGATCTGAATCAGGCAATGGTCAACCAGGCAGCAGCAGATCTGGGCTGTATCATGGAACAATTAGTGAAAAAAGCGGACTTTTCTTCATTAAATGCTGCAATTGATCAGGCAAGGCAGTTAGCAGAAATCCATTACACACAAGCCAGCTATCAGGCATTGGCAGCGGCACTTGAAGCAGCGGAAAGGATTGCTGCAGATGAGCTGTCTGCACAGGCAGCTATCGACCAGGCGGAGACAGACTTACGGGATGCGGTGGAAAGATTAGTTCCAAAAGCAGATTTTACCGCCCTGAACAACCTGATAGAAGAAGCAAATAGCAAAATTGAAACAGATTATACCCAAATCAGCTATCAGGAAATGAGAAAAGCATTGGAAGCGGCAAAGAAGACTGCTGCCGATGAATCCGCTGCGCAATCAGCGGTAGATGAGGCGGCAGCAGGGCTTAAAAAAGCAATGGACGAGCTGGTCTTAGTGCCTAAAACAGACTTTTCGAAGTTAAATGCTGTAATTGACCAGGCGAAACGGCTGATAAAAGCAGATTATACGGATGCAAGTTACCAGGCAGTGGCAAATGCACTGAAAAAAGCAGAAAGGATTGCGGCGGATAAAGCATCTGACCAAACTTCCGCAGACAGCGCAGCAGCAGCACTTAAAAAGGCAATGGACAGTCTGAAAAGACTACAGAATGCAGTGATTCATATTAAGAAGACAAAATATAAAAAGACTTATGGAAATAAGGCATTTTCTCTGGGGGCCCGGGCAAACTGTAAATTAAAGTATAAGAGCAGTAATCCCAAGGCTGCAGCCGTGAACAGCAAGGGAAAGGTGACCATAAAAGGATGTGGAAAGGCAACGATTACCCTGACAGCATCTGCAACAGACTTTAAAACAGCGGTAAAAAAAGTAACGGTTACCGTGAAACCAAAGAAGGCCGGAATCAGCAGCTTGAAATCTTTGAAGAAAAAGACAGCAGCGGTGGTTTGGAAGCGGGATAAAAAGGCAACCGGTTATCAGGTACAGTATTCCCTGAGTAAAAAATTTACCGGGTCAAAGACGAAAGTGAAGACCGTCTCCAAAAGTAAAACCACACGGTTAGAACTTAAGAAGCTGAAAAGTAAGAAGACCTATTACATCCGGGTCAGAAGTTACAAGAAAGCGGGCAGTTCGAAAATATATGGTAACTGGAGTAAGACAAAGACGATCAAGGTAAAATAATATTTACGAGGAAAGACCGGGCAGGCAGCGTTTGTCTGCCCGAATACTGCTTGATACCCACAAATTTGTGAGAAAGCATGTTTAAAATTTATTGGGATGTCAAAAAAATATATACAAACCGGACAGAAAATTACATTCCAAAATGACCATATGATTTATATAATAAAAACACAATAACAGTTGTAAAAAAATAATTGTTAAGAATAAGGAGGATTTGTATGAAAAAGAAAAATCTAGCAAAAAAGGTGATGGCAGTCGGGATTGCAGCAGTCTTAATGATGTCAGCTGCAGCCTGCCAGGGTGGAGAAAAGAAGACGACTGATGGGGATACTTCCCAAGAGAAAACTTCCAATGCGGCTGCTTCCAGTGATAAGGCGGAAGGTGGAGTTACGATTACCGTTGGATTAAAGGCATCCCATGTAGAAATCTCCAATATTGAAACCTTTAAAGAGAACTGGGAAGAAAAAACAGGAAACAAACTGGATATCCAGGCAATTGATGACGACCAGTTTGATTCTCTTTTACAGACAAAAATGTCTACAAGCGGCATGTGGGATATCTTCATCGGAGATACCGGAACTCAGTCAACCTCTTACCAGCACGAAAAAAATCTGGTAGATTTATCTGACGAAGCCTGGGTACCTAAATTAACGGAAACAGGCAAGGAATTTGTAACCCATTCGGATGGAAAAGTATATTGTTTCCCAAATGGCGGAGTCAATTCTTTTGGTATCGTTTATAACACAAAAGTATTTAAGGACAACGGACTGGAAGTGCCCAAAACATATGAAGAATTTGATGCGGTATGTGCTAAATTAAAAGATGCAGGTATTACACCAATTTATGTATCTATGGCAGATGCGTGGACAGTTAATCAGATTATGAATGCTGAGTGGCCGAATATCTTAAGCAAGAACCCGGATGCATTAGAAAAATTAAATAAGAATGAAATCCGCTGGGATTCCCTTCCTGAATTTACACAGATGTTTGAAAGATTAAAAGGTTATGTGGATAATGGTTATATAAATTCAGATATTTCAACTGCAACTTATGAGATGGGACAGAAAGCACTTGCCTCCGGACAGGCTGCCATGATGTACATGGGTGACTGGGCAGATCCCGAATATGTGAAAGTAGAGCCGGCAGGAGAGGGTAATATCGGAATGTTCGCAGCACCTTCTAAAGATGGTGACAGCCAGCTTGCAATTGCAGGTCCGGGCGGATATTATATCTCCAATCAGTGTAAAAATCCGGATGTGGCAAAAGATTTTATCAGCTTCATGGCTGAAGATGATAATTTACTGCTCAATATGAAGACCAGAGCTTGTACATCCGTATGGAATGATCTGGATGCACCGAACTTAAGCGGTACGTTAAAGGATACACAGAAGTATATCGATGAAGGAAAAACACAGATTCACTATAACCAGACATATGTTATAACACCGTCAGATGACGCAAACAGTGCATTCCTGTCTGATTTACTGGGTCAGAAGACACCGGAAGAATGTGCAAAAATCTGGAGTGATGCAGTAATAACAGTAGGAAAACAGTTAGGGTTTGAAGGATTTAAATAAAATCTGAGCATAAAGTGCAAAAACCACCATCGTTCATACGTAGGTGGTTTTTGTACAGAAAGGAGCTGTATGAGAGACATGAAGAAAAAAAGCAGCATGAATAAACTGGAAAAGAAGTATTATCCTCTCTATATTGTAATTCCGGGAGTTGCTATTTTTACGATATTTTATATTTTTGCAATTGGCGGAGGGTTTATATTTTCCTTTACGGACTGGAGCATTTACAATTTTGAAACACCAAATTTTATCGGTATTTCTAATTTTCTGGATCTGTTCGCTTCCCAAAGCTTTCTTCCGGCCTTAGGCCATACATTTCAATTTGCAATCATAACAACGATTATCAAAGTGGGGATTGGACTGCTGTTTGCTCTTTTGCTGAACCGGGCATTTAAGGGAAGGAATTTTTTCCGTGCAGTAATCTTCCTGCCATGTACCATTGGTGCCCTGGTAATCGGTTATGTATTCACCTTTATTCTGCAGCCGGATACCGGTATTTTAAATATCTTCTTAAGAAGTATCGGCCTTGGGACTTTGGCTCTGAACTGGCTTGGAGATACCAATGTGGTGCTCTATTCCGTATGTACGGTGGAATCCTGGATGTGGATCGGGTTCAACACCGCAATCATTCTGGCAGGTCTGCAATCCATTTCCGGCGACTTATACGAGGCGGCGAGAATCGATGGTGCAAGTGCATGGCAGACAACGAAATCAATTACCCTGCCTCTTGTCACACCGTCAATTAATACAACCATTACTTTATGCGTTATAGGTGGATTTAATATATTTGATATTGTCATGTCCATGACGAATGGCGGTCCGAACGGAGCTACCCAGGTCATCAGTAAATTATCTTACGATGCCATGAGAGTAGGAACACTTGGATACGCATCAGCAATTAACCTTGTTCAGTTTCTGCTGATTGTTATTATTATTTCCCCATTATTGAGTTTCTTAAGAAGAAGGGAGCCGGATATTTGATGAAAGCAAATTATAAGACCAAGAAAGCTATTACAAAAACAGGAATCTATGTGATCTGCCTTCTGATGACATTTGCCGTAATATTTCCATTTATTCTTGTAATTCTGACGGCTTTTAAATCAGTGGAAGAATCGGCAGTGGTTACCCTTTCCCTTCCAAAAGTATTTCTGTGGGAGAACTTCCGCTATGTAATTGAAAAAGGACAGCTGCTGCGGGCATTTAAAAACAGTTTTATCATTACCGGTCTGGTCGTGCTGCTGACAGTTTTTATCTCATCCGTAACGGCATTTATTATCTCGAGGCGCAGCGATAAAACGAGTAAAGTTCTCTCAGGTTATTTTTTAATCGGAATGATTGCTCCGCTGGCACTGATTCCGGAGGTTATCATCGTAAAGACACTGGGACTAAGCGGCACCTATGCTTCCATTATTTTAATACATATCGCAGCCAGGATGCCTCTGAGCATCATGATTTATTCCGGTGTAATCAAAGGTATACCTAGAGCGCTGGATGAATCGGCAATGTTAGAAGGTGCAGGATTTTTTAATATGTTTTACCGGGTTATTTTCCCATTGTTGAAACCTGCTATTTTTACTAATGTAATAATAACATTCATGGGTGTATGGAATGATTTCCAGATTTCTTTATATTTTGTAACAGATACGGCAAAGAATACCGTACCGCTGAGTATCTACAGTTTTGTAGGGTATATGACCTATAAATGGAACTATGTATGCGCGTTTATTGTGCTGTCCATTCTCCCGATTCTGGTCGTATATTGTGCAGCACAAAAATATATTGTGGATGGTATGATTGCCGGCGCAGTTAAGAGTTAGGAGAGTCGTATGAAGAAATTATCATATAGAATCGGTGAAATACCTAAAGAAAGCAAAAGGGAAGTTACTTATACTGCAGAACAGAAAGGGGAGACAGCATATATTCATTTTTCTGTGCAGACAGAGGGGGAAGAATTATTTTCCCCACTTACTTTAAGGATTTATGTACCTGCAATCGAGGTGCATTACAGATGGACTCCGAAACTGCATCTGATCAAAG
This sequence comes from Robinsoniella sp. KNHs210, assembly GCF_000686105.1. NCBI lineage: Bacteria > Bacillati > Bacillota > Clostridia > Lachnospirales > Lachnospiraceae > Robinsoniella > Robinsoniella sp. KNHs210. Next base: position 2,105,928 of record NZ_JMLZ01000002.1, on the reverse strand, counting down.
CACTTAATTCTGATTGGTTTGAAAATCTATATCTGACCAATGGATTTACGGGTGCCCCAGTGGAATGCCTGCTTTCCCCTGATCATAAAAACTGCGCCTGTATCGGGCTTTCCGATACTTTAAGTACCATTGGTTTAAAGGCGCTTCCGGTTGAAGAAACTGGAGAATATGAATTTGAAATTATTTTATTCAGCCGGGAGACCACTCTTAGAAAATCATATGAGGTCACCGTAAGACTGGATATGAGAGAGATTCCCTATTATCAGAGCCTGAAGGAAGTATCCCGGTGGTGGGAAACTTTGGAGGGAATGGCTTCTGCTTTTGTCCCCCAGGGAGCAAAGGAGCTTGTATACTCCACCTGGTACAGTTACCATCAACGGGTCAGCCAGGAGGAACTACTGAGGCAGTGCGGAATGGCAAAAGAAATCGGCTGTGGAACGGTGATCGTCGATGACGGATGGCAGACAGAAGATAACGCCAGAGGATATGCATACTGTGGAGACTGGGAAGCAGCGGAATCAAAAATGCCTGATATCCGTAAATTTGCGGATAGTCTTCATAAGATTGGAATGCGGGTCCTCTTCTGGTACAGTGTACCGTTTATTGGAGAAAGATCTGCAAACTTTGCACAATTTCAAGATATGCTTATCGATACCGATGCTGACAGGGAATGGCATGTGCTGGATCCGAGATATCCGGCAGTCCGTGAATTCATAATCGGACTTTATGAAAAAGCCCTGACAGAGTGGGGGCTGGACGGCTTTAAGCTGGACTTTGTGGATGAGTTTGTGGTAACGGCATTCAGCGGCAGAGAAGCGGATGAGAGAAGAGATTATCAGTCTTTTGAAGAAGCGGCTGACCGATTAATGACTGATTGTATCAGCAGGCTTAAGCACATTAAGCCGGATATCCTGCTTGAATTCCGTCAGACATATAACGGACCCAGAATGCGTACCTATGGCAATATCTTCCGGGCGGTGGACTGTCCGATGGACGATGTGGAAAATAAGGTCCGGGTTACGGATATCCGTCTGATTGCAGGAGAGAGTGCGGTACATTCTGATATGGTTATGTGGCACTACGAAGATTCGGTAGAAAGCGCAGCACTTCAGATGATTCAGGTTTTATTCAGCGTACCCCAGATTTCTATGCGCCTGGAAGATCTGAAGAAAGAGCATTATCAGATGCTGGAATTTTATTGTTCCTTATGGAACAAATATAAACAGGCATTTATCAGCGGTGAATTTATTCCGTTGAATCCCACAGAAAGATATAGTGTAATCAAAGGAATTTATAAGAATACGCTGGTATGTACCTATCATCTTACAGAGTTAATTGAACTGGAAAGAAGTTATGATGAGATGGTTTTTGTAAATGGTACCTTCCGGTCCGATCTGATTCTTTCGGTGAAAGAGGAAGGAGTATATGACAGGGAAGTATATGACTGTATGGGAAATCTGGTAGAAAAAGACTCTTTCTCCTTTAATAAGGGGGTACATATCTGGGATGTTCCGAAATGTGGATGTGTGGTATTAAAAATGAGGTTATAAAACATTATATTTGGGTTTAGCTGAGGATAGACGCTTTGTGTAATATAGGTAGTGTGCGGAAAGATGGGGGTGGGAAACTGATATGGACTCCGTCAGCTTGCCGCAGAACTGGTATTTTCTAACCTTTCCGAAGCACTTTTTGGCGGCACGCGGGCATTCACCGAGAAATCCTGATGCATTTCTCGGTTCAGTGCCCGCTTAGTATCCGATGGGAGCCAGTCGAATACTATCCGCCAAAAAGCACTCCGGGAAGCTAAGTAAATACTCAGCTCTGCTCTACGCTTCCTCCGCCCATATCAGTTTCCCACCCCCATCTTTCCGAGATTCATGTTACCGCCACAAAGCTGGTTTTCTCAGTAGGTTGGAACCCCTGGGGTGTGGCAGGCTGTTCTTTATTGGATGCAGCGTAGTATGTTTCGGCTGTTTATGCGTAAAAAAAGATGAAAGTTTGCTACTTTTTCTGGAATGAAGAAGCAAATTGCGGTGATAAGTCCAGTTACCCTATGCTACTCGTTCTCAAGATCAGTTGCTTGACATCATTAGCTTTATGCCAATAACGTCCAGCATGCCACAACCCCAGGGTTCCATCATGCTGAGAAAACCAGCTTTGTATCAACGAATGCTATCTCGGAAAGAGAAGGGGGCGAGCCAGGACATTGATTTGGAAGGCGTATAGCAGAGCTGAGTATTTACTTACCTTCCCAGCGTGCTTTTTGGCGGATACAATTCGACTGGCTCCCATCGGATTGTAAGCGGGCAGTGAGCTGCGAAATGCATCAGGATTTCGGAGCGAATGCCCGCGTGCTGCCAAAAAGCGCTCTGGGAAGGTTAGAAAATACCAGTTCTGCGGTAAGCTTTCCAAATCAATGTCCTGGCTCGCCCCCTTCTCTTTCCGTACACTACCTCTATATACAAAGCGTCCTTCCTCAGCTAAACCCCAATATAGTTAAACAAACAGCTTCAGGAAATTAAATCCTAAAGCTGTTTTTGTATATTTTAATAAAATTATTGTGCTTCCCGTTCAAAAATTATTTGATAATTCATCGCAGAATAAATTCCGGTTTTCTCATTAAATGGAACGACAACCTGCTTCAGCCGCCATCCTTTTTCGGCTTCCATAAGTATGGTTTCTTTGCATTCTTCGAAAGTGTCCCCGGCTTTTGTTTTAAGGCCATTTTCTTTTTTCGGTATTTCCACAAATTTATACTCGTATTTTTTCATAATCTTATCCCCCTGGACTCGTCCAAATATGTATAAATATATAACTCTAATTAGTGTCTATATAAGTATTATAATAAGGGAAACTGTCAATGTCAAAGATTTCTGAGAATTAAGGTATTAAGGTATTGTATATGAGAATTAAGGTTGTAAAATATATTAAGAAGGTATAACCCGGACGTGGGATCCGGGCTATGAGAGAAAGTAATAACATTAGTTGTTATTACACTAATAGTTTAATATACATTTCTGGTTATGTCAATAAGAAAAAGCAGGAATTGTGGGATTAAATCTTAAGTGAGGGTGAGTGGTATTGCTTTTTCATCCGATAATTATTGAAAATAAACAGGTGATAACATATAATAATGTTTAATATATGAAAATAAAAAGTTATATGAGGAAAATAATATGATTAGAGAAGTAGACCTTCAAGAAATATCGGATGGAAAATTATATGGATTAAATGATATGGTGAAAGCAGACTGTCAGGATTGTAACGGGTGTTCCGCCTGTTGTCAGGGAATGGGAGATTCCATAATTTTAGATCCTCTGGATATTTACCGGTTAACAGCCAATCTAAATTGCTCTTTCGAGGAACTGCTGACGGATAAAGTTACATTAAATATCGTAGACAAGATGATATTGCCAAATCTGAAAATGGCAGAAGGATCAGAGCACTGTGCTTTTTTAAATAAAGAAGGAAGATGCAGTATTCATAAATTCAGACCGGGAATATGCAGGATTTTTCCCCTTGGAAGATTTTATGAGAACAATTCTTTTCAATATTTTTTGCAGATACATGAATGCAAAAAGGACAACAGAACTAAAATAAAGGTTCGGAAATGGATTGATACACCGGATGCAAAAAATTATGAACAATTTATTGTGGAGTGGCATTATTTTTTAAAGGACATGCAGAAGATGCTGGAAAGTGAGCAAAACGATCATCTGATGAAAGAGGTTGGGATGTACATATTGAAATATTTTTATTTAATGCCCTATGATAAAGGCAATGATTTTTATGAGCAGTTTCGGGAACGGCTGGAAACGGCAAAAGAATTTGTGAGGACCTTATAAAGAGATAAGGTCCTCACAAATAGGATGCAGGGGCAGCGTATCATATAGTTCCTGCAGTCTATATACTCTGCGAATAGATTGGCTGTTACAAAATCAGCAGCTAAGCTTATAGCAGTTGCTGGTCAAAAGTGATTTCATCAAAGTTTTCGTTATTTTCAAGATCATGCTGGTTATGATAGAATTTTACAGTAAAGGAATCGGCATCTGAATCCGGATTCTCATGCTGGTATTCCTTAAAGGTTTCCAATGCAATTTCTTTTAATTGGGCAGATGACCAGGTGTTAGTTACAATAATGTTCAATACGCAGGTATTGGTACGGTCGGCTTCGGTACTGAATGCATTTACTACTTTATATTCCGGACCTTTCCATAGGGCGAAAGCCCAAAGGGAAGCAAGACATACCAATGTGACAAGGATTTTCTTTTTCTTCATAATGAACACCTCCTATCTATACTGTACCATAAATGGCAGTGGTTTTATGCTGGTATTTGATGGGAGTGCAGAGAAATAGCGGGAAAAATCTGAAAACCCTCTGAAAATGAAATGTAAAAGGAATATAAAATGAAAAAATTAAAGAGACTCTGGAAAATTTTAAAAATAACAAATGTAGATAAGATGTTAATTGGATTTTTGCTGTTTATACTGGCAATTTCCTTTGCATTTCTGGCGGCAGAACCGGAAGTAAAGACATATGGAGATGCACTGTGGTATGCATTTAGTATTATTACAACCATCGGTTTCGGAGATTACTATGCGGTTACGGTTGTGGGGCGGATCTGCACGGTGGTTTTGGGACTTTACGGTATTTTAATCGTTGCGCTTATCCCAGGGGTAGTGGTCAGTTATTACCTGGAATTTATTCAGAGCAAAATGGATGAAACAACCGGTGTATTTCTGGAAAAATTAGAAAACCTGGATCAGTTGTCTAAGGAGGAACTCCGGGATATTTCTGATAAAATTAAGAAGAGCCGTTATAAATGATGTCCCTTACGATAAAAAATGCGAGAAAATACAAGTTTTTATTGTATTATGAGAAAATCTTATCTATAATATATTTAATAAAAGGATTTATAAAACTTTCATAAGCAGGTAAAAAGTATGGGAAGAAATGGTAAGATAATAGAGACGAAACGTATGAATAAGATTCGCATTGCCAAATTTATATCATCAAAAGGGGTTACATCAAAAGCTGAGATTGCAAATATACTGGGATTAAGTATGCCTACGACACTGCAGAATGTAAAAGAGTTAGTAGAGGAAGGCATCGCTGTGGAAAATGGAGTATATGAGTCTACCGGCGGGCGAAAGGCAAAGGCACTTTCCATTGTCCCGGATATCGGATATGTGATTGGAATTGATATTACTAATCATCACATTACGATTGTGCTTGTGAATATGAAAAAAGAACTTTTGCAGATTGAGCGGATCAGAAAAACATATGCACCGGATTTTTCATATTATGAAGCGCTGGGTGACTTCATCAGAAGGTTTATCTTAAAATTAAAGGTAAAGAGTGAAAAAATTCTGGGTGTGGGAATATCACTGCCCGGAATTGTAGACCAGGAGCAGAAACTGCTGATACGCTCCCATACATTGGGTGTGAGCAATGTCAGCTTTAAAAGCTTAGATGAGTTTATAGATTTTAATTTTGCGTTGGAAAATGATGCAAACAGTGCAGCATATGCAGAACTTGGAAACGAGACAGAAAATACCGTATATCTGTCATTGAGCAATACGGTAGGCGGAGCGGTCTTTTTGCATGACCGTCTGTATCTGGGTGAAAATTTTAAAAGTGCAGAATTTGGACATATGGTAATTGAAAAGGATGGACGAACCTGCTATTGTGGCAAAAAAGGCTGTGTGGATGCCTATTGTGCGGCAAAAGTCCTGATGGAACATGCAGATGGAAATCTGGAGACGTTTTTTGACAAGCTAAGGAAACAAGATGAGGAATGCCTCAGAGTCTGGGACGAATATCTGGAGTATCTGGCATTAACCATTACAAATCTGCGCATGGCATTTGACTGCAACATTATACTGGGTGGGTATGTTGGGGGTTATCTGGAAGAATTCCGGATGGACCTGAATAAAAGAGTATTGAAATACAATAATTTCGATATAGATACGTCCTATATCAGAATGGGAAAATACAAACTGGAAGCATCCGCCTACGGAGTTACCATGGGATTTGCAGATGCTTTTTTTGAAAGTTTGCAGTAAGTGAAGATAGGACTAGTGTACCAACTAGTTGGATTAGCAAAGAAACTCTTTTGGTTTAACCGGAAGGGTTTTTTTTTATACAAATTACATAATATTATCGAAATAATTTGGGTGAATCAACGAAAATAAATTTAGGGATTGACTTTTGGGCAAAATGGAATAATAATATAATTACTTTGATAAAACATTTAATAAAAGAAATGAAGTTATACATAGCATGTAAAGGAGAATGATGATTATGGATGGAAAAATGAAAGTCGCAGTGATGAATGGAATTGGTAAAATGGGATTTGAAGAGCGTGAGATTCCTAAGGTAAAAGAAAACGAAGTTTTGGTGAAATTGGATTATGTAGGAATCTGCGGTTCGGATCTTCATTACTATGAAACCGGCGCTATCGGAGATTATGTGGTAGAGCCTCCTTTTGTACTGGGACATGAGCCGGGCGGCGTAGTTGTGGAAGTTGGCGAAAGCGTAACGCATTTGAAGGCAGGAGACCGTGTTGCCCTGGAACCCGGGAAGACATGCGGGCATTGTGAATTTTGTAAAACCGGCAGATATAATCTGTGCCCGGATGTGGTATTCTTTGCAACACCTCCGGTAGACGGGGTATTCCAGGAATATGTGGCGCATGAGGCGGATCTGTGTTTTAAACTTCCGGATAATGTCAGTACATTAGAAGGTGCACTGATTGAACCGCTTGCAGTGGGATTCCATGCGGCAATGCAGGGAAATGCACATGCAGGCCAGACGGCAGTTGTTATGGGAGCCGGATGTATCGGCCTGGTTAGCATGATGGCATTAAAGGCAATGGGCGTATCCAAAGTTTATGTGGTGGACATTATGCAGAAGAGACTGGATAAAGCAATGGAATTAGGAGCAGACGGAGTAATCAACGGGGCAGAAAAAGATGCGGTGGAAGAAGTATTGCGGCTGACAGGCAATAAGGGCTGCGATCTTGCTATCGAAACGGCAGGTACACAGATCACAACAGTACAGACAATACATATGACGAAAAAAGGTTCCGACATTGTCCTGGTTGGCTATAGCAAGAGCGGGGAAATGACCCTTCCAATGAGTCTGGCTTTAGATAAAGAGCTGACCTTTAAAACCGTTTTCCGCTACCGCCATATCTATCCAATGGCAATAGAAGCAGTTGCTTCCGGAAAGGTAAATCTGAAGGGAATTGTTACGGATATATTCAGGCTGGAGGAAGCCCAGAAGGCAATGGACTACAGCGTAAATAATAAGGCAGATGTGGTGAAGGCTGTTATTAAAATATCAGAAGAAGCGTAACCAGGCAGAAGTATGCGCATAAAATTATAGAACCATATTAAATACAGCATAGAAAAAGACAGGGGCAATCAGTTCCTGTCTTTTGTGTATGTTCTGATGCGTGTATAAATTACCGGGAAGTCTGATTAATTCAAAGCCATATTCCCCCAGACGGGAGGTGTGAGGCTTGAAATGCCTTCCACCATCGTATCATGGTCATTTCTGAATAAATGCGGGATATCTTCTTTAATCAATGAAGAATCCCCTTTTTTTAATATAATTTCATCGTTTCCCACAAGAAGGGTTAATGTTCCCGACAAAACAGTTACGATTTCCTCGGAATGATGGACAACCGGAAGTTCCGAATCCTGTGTATGGGGTTCGATGGTAAACCGGATCATCAGGCTTTGGGGCATAAATTTATGGGAAGGGAGGGGGCTTAGAAAATGATAAGTAACAGATTCCTGGTGGTTGTGCATACGAATCTGCCGGTCTTCCCGAATTGTAAGTGCCTCATCTTCTTCATAGTCCAGCAACAGATAAAGCGGTACATCCAGAGCTTTGGCAAGCTTTCGAAGGGATGAGAGGGAGGGTTCTACCTGCCCGTTTTCTACCTGGGATATGTAGCCAATGGAAAGACCGGTTTCTTCAGCCATGATTTTCAATGTTAAATTTGCTTTTTTTCGATATTGTTTAAGTTTATTACCAAGCATGGTATCCTCCTGATAGTAGTGTCTGTGATTTAGTCTGTATTTTATTTGATTATAGCATATCTAAAAATAAAAGGGAAACATTTTAAGTAATACTAAAATTTCAGAAAACAATTGACATATAATTATATAAATAGTAATATAAATCTAAAATATTTATAAAAAGTTTAGTATTTATAAAAAAGGAGAAGCGGGTATGAAGATTGTTGATTTGAAGTTGGAAAAAATTCGGATTCAGTTAAGCGAGCCTTTCCGGGTAGCATTTGCTGTTATTGATTATTCTGAAAATGTACTGGTGAAAATCATTACGGACGAAGGGATTGCGGGATATGGTGAGGCAGCACCGCTGGCATTTGTGACCGGTGAAACCATTGAAGGGGTCATAGCGGCACTTCAGATGTTCCGTCAGGGACTGATCGGGGAGGATCCTCTGAATATTGAAAGGATACATGCTCTTATGAATGGTGCAATTGCAGGAAATACTTCTGCAAAATGTGCAATTGACCTGGCGCTTTATGATATCCGTGGTAAAGTGATGGGACAGCCTGTATATAAGGTACTGGGCGGTTTTGCAAACCAGGTAGTCAACGATATAACCATTGGCATGGACGAAACTGAAAAAATGGTAGAAAAGGCCAGGCATTACGTGCAGGAAGAAGGATATCATATCCTGAAGATTAAGACGGGAAGCAATCTGGAAAAGGACATAGAAAATATACATAAAATCCGGGAAGCGGTAGGACCCCATATCCGTCTCAGGGTGGATGCTAATCAGGGATATTGTGTAAGCGATGCGGTAAAAGCATTGGATGCATTTGAAAAGGCGGGTGTTGAAGCTGTGGAACAATGCCTTGTGGATTGGGATATGGAAGGCGCAGCCTGTATTCGCCAAAAAGCAAGAGGAATCAAGGTTATGCTGGATGAGTCTATTCACAGCCCGATTGATGCAGCAAAAGCCTGCAGGCTGGGTGCTGCCGATACCTTGAATATCAAACTGATGAAATGCGGCGGCCTCTATCAGGCAGAACAGATCAATGCAATCGCAATGGCTAATGGAGTAAATTGTATGGTTGGTTGTATGCTGGAAACAAAACTTGCCATCACTGCCGGACTGAGTCTGGTTGCATCCAAGCAGAATATTACCGAGGCGGACTGCGATAGCTTTCTGTACTATAAGGATGAATCAACGGGCATGAACGGCGGGTTTACCAGGGAGGGAGATATCTTTACCCTTTCAGATAAGCCGGGCTTTGGATTAGATATTAATTTCTAGAAGACTAAGGAGGTGGGTTTATAAAATGACATTACCTATTTTTAATTCGACGGAAAGTTTGCTGGCGGTTGTATTTATCATGATCGCTTTCAGTATGTGGCTGCAAAAGTATTCCGCCCTGAAAAGCATCGGTCCGGTACTGACCGTGATCGTGATCGGGATTATTTTATCCAACTTGAAAATTGTGCCGGGCAGCCATGAATTATATGGTACGCTGGGGACATATTGTATTCCAATATCAGTATCGCTGTATCTGCTGAATGTGGATTTCCAGGGCTTGAAAAAGCTTTCCAGGCAGCCATGGATCGCTATTATCTGTGCGGTTTTCAGTGTGAGCATCATCAGTGTCATATTTGGGGTAGTATTTGGAAATGTCATTCCGGAAGGCTGGAAAGTTGCAGGGATGTTCGTAGGTACCTACACAGGCGGAAGCGCAAATCTGACGGCAATAGCAGTAGGGCTTAATGCTGCACAGGAAACCATTGCTTCTGCAAATGCGGCTGATTATGTAATCGGAATCCCGGTACTGATTCTTTTATTTGCAATGCCGGCTATCCTTCGGAAAATGAAATGGATTGAAAGAGTATGGCCTTACCATTACACCGAAGCAGAACGCCAGGAAAGTGACGGTTCAGGCAGTCTGATGGGATCGGATACCTGGAGCATCCGGGATATTGCTTATCTGCTGGCACTTGCCATTACGATCTCTACAGTGGCAGGAATCATATCAGCTAAGCTTTTCCCAGAGTCTTTTATGAGTGCCGGTAAAATTCTTTTAAATACAACGATTTCTCTGATTATGGCACAATTACCTATGGTAAAGAAGCTGAAAGGAAATATGAGCCTCGGACTGTTATTCGGTATGATGTATCTCTCTACCATTGGTTTTATGGTGGACATCCGGGCATTTTTTGGATCCACACTGGCAATTACGCTGTTTTGTGCATGTGTAATTTTTGGTGCAATGGCACTTCATCTTCTGATTCTGCGCCTGTTCAAAGTGAAGTATGAATATGCTGTATTGTCTATTACAGGAGCGATTGCAGACGGGCCTACGGCTGCGCTGGTAGCGTCCGGCGGAGGATGGAATTCCCTTGTGGGAATCGGTCTGATTATGGGTGTAATTGGCGGAGTATGCGGAAACTATGTGGGAATTGGTGTTGCGTATCTGATTAAAATGCTGATCGGAGCTTAAAAGGGAGGCAGAGATATGGTTCAGTGGAAGTTTTATACTTCGGGAATATTGTATGGAATCTTCTGGCAGGAAGCGGACGGATTTTATTGCAGAACATTGGATTTTACCAGCGGGATACTGACAGAAACGGCTGTATTTGATGAAGCGGTGAATGAAAAATATAAGCAGATGAGCCGACTGGATATATTGAGGTTTCTAAGGCGTAAAGATACTTATGAAAAGATTTTCACCGGCTGTGACCAGCCTGAAGCGGATACGCCATTTGCGGAGCGCTATACGAAAAGGCTAGATGGCATCTGGGGACAGAGAGATATCAAGTTCCCTCAGAATTTCCTGGTATCGGAATCAGTTCTGGCCGGGGTAATCTGCCCGAACAGGGAATGTGCCTGGATACTGGTACGGGATGGGTATGAGAAAAAAACTGTACTGAAGGATTGGATAAATTATGACGGCAGATACCACAAGCCCTGTCCGGTCAGGTATGCCGGGATGTATGATGTTATCACCCGGGATGGAATTACACTGTCAACCGATGTCTATCTTCCGGGGAACGGGGATGGTCCGTTTCCAACCATGCTGGTGCGTACTCCTTACGAAAAAGAATCCGGTGCAGAAAATTATTTCCGCTATGTACAGCGTGGATATGCGGTTGTGATTCAGGATGTCCGTGGGCGAAACTTAAGCGGTGGAGAGTTCCTTCCTAATTATTATGAAGTGGAAGATGGCGATGATACTCTGAACTGGATTGCTGCCCAGCAGTTCAGCAATCAGAAGGTTGGGATGGTAGGAGGTTCCTATCTGGGGTATGTACAATGGGCAGCGGCAGCCAGTCAAAACCCTTATCTGTGTGCTATCTTAAGCATCGTATGTGCGGGAAGTGCGTTTGTGGATGTACCAAGAAGAGGCGGATGCTTCACCTCCGGAATGCTGGCATGGTCGTTTGCCATGTCTAAGAAGAAAATGGATCCGGCCCTTATGGTACGGGATGATTGGGAAAAGGTTCTGAATATCCGTCCCTTGTCCCAGGTAGCTCCTGAGGCACTGGGTTATGATATTCCCTTCTTACAGAAATGGCTGAAGCATACGGATAATGATGAACTGTGGAAGCGTTCGGACTGGCAGGCCAGGAATCCCAAACAGCGTATTGTGCCTGCTCTGATTATGTCAGGATGGTTTGATGATAATGGGATGGGAACCACTCAGGCGCTGGAACTGACAAAGGACTATCCGGAGGGAATGCGAAAAGTGATTCTTGGTCCATGGATGCACAGCGGCAATGCTAATTATGATATTCATGGAATACACATGGGCATGGATGCAGTACGATTTGATATTGACCTGATGTTTTTCAAGTGGATTGATCACTTTCTGAAAGGACGGAACAACGGGATCTGCAGCACTTCTCCGGTAGAGTATTATACACTGGGCGAGAATAAGTGGAAACAGGCGGACCGGTGGCCGATAGAGCATGCTAAGAAGAAGGTGCTTTATCTTTCGGGGACAGGCAATGCGTTAAGTGAAGCAGCTGGAAACAGTTTAAACGGAAAATCAAATGGCATGCTGACCGGTAATCCGGGTGCAGATGGCAGTGATACTTATAGCTATGATCCGGAAAATCCCGCTGTGCATCTGATTGACATGTCGGAAAATGAGCTGGAAGTTCCGGAAGATTATACAGAGGAAGAGAAACGAAATGATGTACTGGTCTACAGTACGCCTGTTTTAAAAAAGGCAGTTACCATTACCGGAGATATGCTGGTTAAATTATACATCTCTTCGGATGCACCTGACACGGATTTTATTGTACGAATCACGGATGTACAGGAAGACGGGCGTTCCATTAAACTGGCTGACGGTATGCTGTGTGCCAGGTACAGGGAAGGATTTGAACAACCTGTATTTATGGAACCGGGGAAGGTGTATCCCATTCAAATCAGAACCACAAAGATTTCCAATACTTTTCAGCCCGGTCACCGGATCCGCCTGACGATTACATCCAGTGCGAAGAACTTTATTTTTCCAAACAGTAATACCACAGGTGGATTTGACAGTGAAGAATTCATGGTAGCTCAGAATACGGTCTATTATGGTAAACAGTACCCATCGTCTGTGGAGATTAGGGTGGAAGAAGCACTGTAAAATGTTATAATTATAATAAAGTTGTTTATAACAGGAAAGAAAGCAGGGAGAAGATATGGCTAATGAATTTGATTCTGAATTTAGCAATGTGAAGTATCTTGACAAAGAAAATATAGTATTTTTAAAGTGGAAAAAGTTTTGTTGTTTTGGTGACTACAGAAACCCTACAACATTTGCGCTGAATTTATTACGTGAAAATCCAGGCAGCAATTTTGTGATCGATGCACAGAATGGATTTGAGGATGAAAAAGCGGATGTGGAATGGGGATTCTCCTTTCTGCTTCCGGAAATGGCAAAGACGGATTGCAGATATGTAGTTTTTATCATGAATGAAGTAAATGAAATTGAAGAAGAAATGGATATGTGGACTAAAGAATTCAAGAAATATTTTGCAGTGAAAAAGGTGGAAAGTTTTTCCCAGGCGAAAGAATATCTGGAAATGGTTACTGTGTAAATTTTTATTTTTCTATTTTATTGATTATTTTTAAGTAGGTAAGCCGCTGGTCAAAGATCAGCGGTTTTCTCATTTGCATATTGTTAACCAAAAAAATAAATTAGTTGACAATAGGACGGGGCTATTATATATTTACTGGTGTAACAGTTATTCAGATGAGAACAGATATTATATTTATGGGAGGTGAAAAATTGAAAAAACGATTGAAAACAAGTGATATGGTAATGTGTGCGTTGTTTACGGCATTGATTGCAGCAGGAGCATTTATAAAGATTCCGGTTCCGGTAGTTCCCTTTACACTGCAATTTTTATTTACCATGCTGGCCGGACTTTTACTGGGCGGTAAACTTGGAGCACTAAGCGTATTTGTATACCTGATACTGGGGCTCGCAGGCTTGCCGGTATTTTCCGAAGGAGGGGGTATCGGTTATATTTTCAAACCGAGTTTCGGATATATAATTGGATTTGCAATTGCCAGTTTTGTGACGGGACACATGGTCAGAAAAGCAGGCAGTTTACATATGGGCAGGATACTTGCCGCCAATTTTACAGGGCTTGCAATCGTATACGGCGTAGGAATGCTGTATTACTATCTGATTTGTAATTTTGTCATTGATACGCCAATCGGTCTTTGGCCATTGATTTTATATTGTTTCATTCTGGCGGTACCGGGAGATATTTGTCTTTGTTTTCTGGCAGCGTTCATTGCAAAAAGATTAAAGCCGGTTATCAACCAGCTTTTATGAAAGAGGAGGAGCAGCATTGTATAGTGTAGAAGGTTTAAAGGAGAAAATTTGGAACTCAGGTACGATAAACAAGGAGGAGGCGATGTTTTTGGCTGAGGCGCCGCTGGAAGAACTTTGCAGGGCAGCGGATGATATACGAAAAAAATTCTGTGAAAATGCATTTGATATCTGTACCATCATAAACGGGAAAAGCGGAAGATGTTCGGAAGACTGTAAATACTGTGCCCAGTCCGCTTATTATCCGGCGAAAACAGAATCCTATCCGCTGATGTCATCTGAAGAGATCGTAAGTCAGGCAGTCTATAATGAAGAGCGCGGTGTACTCCGTTATTCAATTGTCACATCCGGAAAAAGGTTAAGTGATGAGGAAATAGACCAGGTCTGTGAAAGTATACGTCAGATCAGAAAGGAATCAAATATCGCTGTCTGTGTGTCCTTTGGGTTGTTGAATGAGACACAATACCGCAAGATCCGGCAGGCGGGAGCTACCAGAGTACATAACAATCTGGAATCATCCAGGCGCTATTTCAAAGAGATTTGTACAACCCATACTTATGACGATAAAATAGAGGCATTGCTTGCTGCAAAAAGAGCTGGTTTAAGTATCTGCAGCGGAGGGATCATGGGGCTTGGAGAAACTATGGAGGATCGTATTGACATGGTGCTGACACTGAGGGATCTGGGTGTAAAATCCATTCCGGTAAATCTTCTGAATCCTATTCCAGGGACCCCATATGAGGGAAAAGAAATATTATCTAATGATGAAATGTGCAGGATAACAGCTGTTTTTCGATTTCTGATTCCGGATGCGTCTATTCGGCTGGCGGGTGGAAGAGGACTTCTGACGGACAAAGGTGAGCAGTGCTTTTCCTCCGGTGCCAATGCAGCCATATCGGGAGACATGCTGACCACGTCAGGGATCAGTATCCGGCAGGATATGGAGATGTTAGAAAAATTAGGGTATAAGGCGGTGCTGTATCATGGGTAAGAGTATATTTATAACAGGAACAGGCACCGATGTGGGGAAAACTTTTATTACGGCACTCATAGTAAAAAAGCTGCACGAAGCAGGGAAAAAAGTGGCTTATTTCAAGGCGGCTGCCAGTGGAAATGTAAGATCAGAAAAAGGTCTCATTCCGGGGGATGCGGATATGGTCAGGAAAATTTCAGGCATTGATATGAAGCTGTCTGATATGATTCCTTATGTATATGAAAATGCAGTTTCTCCACATCTGGCTTCAAGAATAGAAGGAAATCCCGTAAATTTGGAAGTTGTAAAACAAAAATATGCAGAACTTTGCCGTCATTATGATTATGTTACCATGGAAGGAAGCGGTGGAATCCTTTGTCCGGTCTGTTTTGATGAAAAGGAAATCTGGCTGGAGGATATTATTAAAACCCTGGGCCTGAGTTCAATTCTCATTGCAGATGCCGGACTTGGAACAATTAATGCGGCAGTACTGACAGTTGAATATATGAGGCAGAAGGGATTGCCGGTAAAAGGTATTATATTAAATCATTATCATCCTCAAAATCCCATGGAAGAAGATAATAAAAAAATGATTGAACACAGAAGCGGCATACCGGTAATTGCATGTGTGGAGGATGAGTCCGGGGATCTGGATATAGAATTACCAAAGCTGATGCAATTATATGAGTAACGGAGGAAGAAGTTTTAAAGAAAATTTACATTCAAACTACTAATTAAGGAATAGCCCAAGCTAGCTTGCGCTATACAGGGGGATAAATATGAATTTAATTGAGAAGGACCTGAAGTATATCTGGCATCCATGTTCCCAGATGAAAGACTATGAAGAATTAAAGCCAATTGTAATTGATCGTGGAAACGGCGTATATTTATATGACAAGGATGGAAAATCCTATCTTGATATTGTGAGTTCCTGGTGGTGCAATCTTCTGGGACATTGTAATCCGAAAATAAATGAAGGGATGAAGCAGCAGCTGGATCAGCTGGAGCATGTAATATTTGCAAACTTTACCCATGAACCTGCAATAAAATTATGTGAAGAGCTGGCTGGGATATTGCCGGAGGGACTCTGCAAATTTAACTTTTCCGACAATGGATCTGCAGCAGTAGAGTGTGCTCTGAAGATGGCATTCCAGTACCAGTATCAGACCGGACATCCAAAGAAGACGAGATTCATGTGCCTGAGCGAAGGATACCATGGGGAAACCATCGGTGCTCTGTCCGTTGGCAGCATGGACCTCTACGCTAAAATTTATCAGCCGATGCTAATGGATACCATACGGATAGAAGCACCGGACTGTTATCGGTGTCCCTTTGGAAAATGCAGGGATAATTGCGATGGAGAGTGCATCTGCCATGCCGAAAAAGCATTTGAGGAATTTGCAGATGAGACCTGTGCAATGATTGTAGAGCCTTTGCTCCAGGGCAGCGCTGGAATGCGGATGTATCCTCCGGTTTATTTAAAGAAACTACGCCGGCTTTGCGACCGTTATCAGGTACTTTTAATCGCCGATGAAATCGCAACGGGATTTGGCCGTACCGGCAGGATGTTTGCTTTCGATTATGCGGGAGTCAGTCCGGACATTATGTGCGTCTCCAAAGGACTTACCGGGGGCTATATACCAATGGCAATTACCATAACTACGGATCAGATCTATGATGCTTTTTATGCCGATTACAGTGAAGGAAAAGCTTTTATGCACAGCCATACATACAGCGGCAATCCTCTGGGATGTTCGGCAGGGCTTGCGGTACAGAAAATACTGCGGGAAGACCATATATTAGAACAGGCTGCCACAAGAGCAATTTATTTGAACAAAAAAATAGAAGAAGCTTTTTTGGATCATCCCAATGTAGGGGAAATAAGACATCTTGGATTAATCAATGCCATAGAGCTTACGCCGGATAAAAAGACAAAGTCAGATTACCCTTCCCAGCTGCGCATGGGTTATCAGATATATAAGGAAGCGTTAAAGAAGGGCCTGATCTTACGTCCTCTTGGCAATGTACTTTATTTTAATCCGCCGCTGATTATTAATGAGGAAGAAATCGATAAGGCAGTAAATATGTGCAGGGAGTCAGTTCGTGAAGTATTGAAAGTCTGATTGTAGTATTTATTGAAGAAAGTATTCGACTGGCTCCAATCGGATACTAAGCGGGCACTGAGCCGAGAGATGCATCAGGATTTCTCAGCGAATGCCCGTGTAAAAACGTCTCTTAATCAGCAGATCCCAAACGTACAGCGCTTACTGTTGCAGAATATTTTTTCTATATCCATTAACCATATATTCTATCGTAAGCCCTATTTTTTGATTGATCTCGGCAGTTTTATGCACCGGGTAATTTAACGCCAACTCATTCAATGCACCTGAAATGCAATAGGTCATTAATTTTGTATCAACGTCATCCGCCAGGTAACCCTGATGTTTTAACAGGTCAATATGCGTCTGCAATACATCCATTGAATTTTCCAGGTCTGCTTTTCTCCAGGCATCCCAGCCGATCACAACAGGGGCGTCCACCAACAGGATACGCCTGCAGTTTTTTGCATTGGCGCCTTTCACAAAACCCAGACATCCCAATGTAAGCTGCTGCCACGGATCATCACTTTTTAATGCTTCTTTTTCAATATGTTTTGCAATATCTTTTTGAACAATCTCCAGTACCGCAAGGAAAAGTCCCTGTTTATTCTTAAAATGGTGATACACCGCTCCCCGTGTCACGTCAGCTTCCTCTGCAATTTTTTCCAGAGATACATCATAGTATCCATGTTGTGTAAAATGTTTTCTTGCAATTTTCAATAAGGCTGATGTCGTCTTTTGTCTGGCTTCTTCTCTTTTCATTACTGTAAACTCCTCCTTATTTTTAATTTTTCCTTACTTTTGATTTCTCATTCCGTGTTTGATGATCCATTCCTGTGCTTTGCTGGAGGGTGTTTTCCGCCATTGTGCAATGATAAGATCTGCCTTCTCCGGCGATTCCCGATATAAATCATTCAGATTATTGCCAACGCTTTTTTGTACAAACTTTTCAGGATCATCTTTTAAATTAGTGAGTATTTCTGTGTACCGTTCAAATTCATCCAATGCGGAAAGAAGTTTTATACCCCAGGGCAAGCGTATTCTTACACCTTCACTGGCAAGCCTGCGCACATGGACATTATCATCATGTGTCCAGAGGATCAGCTCATCCATTACTTCACCTGGATGCTCCTTCAGCAAAGGACGGATAGCAAACTCACCAGTAAAACGTTTTGTCAATTCTTTTAGGAAAGCCAGAGACTCCTTCCAGTTTTCGATTCCGTTACGTTCAACGTACCTCCCAATAGGCCAGAGCCACCATCCAAGGTTAAACATTCCTTCCGGCTGTGTTAATTCCGGGCCCAGCAGCTCATAAAAGGTTTGAATATTTTTCATATAATCATTCCCCATGCTTTTTTCCATGGCATCAACAATACAGTCAAATCTTGCAAATAATTCTTTGTCGTCAAGATTTCCGATTAAGTCACTGCAAAAGTTCTGTGAGTTGAAGTGGGGCATTACTGAGTACAGTTTTGAAGAAAGTTCCAGAACATATTCGTCATTGTAATGCTCTTTGTGCTTCATATGTATTACCTCCTTTTCAATGCTTTATCTTATATTAACATACGTACAGTATGTACGTCAAATTGTTTTTTCAGCTTTTGTAACCGTCAATGGGCAGCAGATTAAAGTCTGATTTTGGTTCTTGGAAACGGAAAGTAAAAAGCACAAATATTACATCTCACACACGGCTGATACATTTCAAATTAGATTTATATTTGGTAAAATATGTATACAGAACAAGTAACAGAAAAAGATGAGAAGCAAAGGAGAAGCAGGGTATGAAAAAAGGATTATTAGTAAAATTGTTGTCAATGGCAGTTGCAGCATCAATGATAGCAGCAGGCTGCGGTGCTGCCACAGAAACATCTGAAACAAAAGAGTCCCGGACTAACGGGACAGAAGCAGTATCGAAAGAATCAGCCAGTGGGACAGAAAAGGCCGGTGGCGAAACGGAAAAAGCCGGAAAATCAGCCGGAGAGAAAAGTGAGGGCGATATCCCATCGGAATTGACACTTTACACCTATTATGCAGACAGTGCAATAGAACAGGTTGACAGAGCACTGGAGATTATGAAAGAGACATATCCGGATTTAAAGATAAATATTGAACATCGGACGGATTCGGATGGAAGTGTCTTAAAAACAAGAGCAGCCGTTGGAGAATTGCCGGATATATTTGAATGCACCGGACAATTAACGGATCTGATGGTGAAATCAGGTGATTTAGCAGAATTAGATTCTGTTATTGAAGAGACGGGTTTCTTTGATAAGTATCTGGACGGAAATTTTGAAGTAAAAAGATCGGCTGACGGACATTTTTATGCTATATCATCAACTACACCGGAGTGCTGCCTGATGTTCTATAATAAAGAAGTATTTGCGAGACTGGGTCTGAGTGAACCGAAAAATTTTGATGAATTTAAAAATGTGGTAGAGAAATTAAGCGGGGACGGGATGATACCTTTGGCTCTGTTTGCACAGCAGAAATGGCCGGGGCTTCAGATGTTTGATATGGCAGTTATCGGGGAGGGCCAGCCACTTGGCATTACCGGTTTAGATGATGGAACTGCGAAAGTTACAGATCCTGAATATCTGGCAGCAGCTAAGAAGCTGTCTGAGCTGGTTTCTATGGGATTGATCGGCAAAGGTGCATTAAATACAAATGCCAGTCAGGCTTTCGAATTACTGGAGACAGGACAGGCGGGTATGCTGGTCAATGGCAGCTGGTTTTTCAATGATGCGGCAGTTGGGGGATACGGAGATAAAATAGGATATTTTGAATATAATCCCTTTGCGGACGCAGGAAAAGAAGAAGAAATGCATTGGACAAAATCCGGCGGAACCGGTGCAATGGGAGGATATGGTGTAAGTGCAAAAGGAAAATATGTTGAATATTCTAAAAAAGTGTTGATATCATTTTTAGAGGCAAGAGATATAGCAAATGCAGAACTTGGTTCTCTCAGTGTACGAAAAGAACCGGTAAAACCATTAGAACCAAGAGCAGAAGCATACCAGGCTTATGCAGACAGCCTTGATAAAATAGAATCTACGACTAAATATGAATGGGCTTTAAATAATCAGGAATTAATTACCGGTCTTGAAGATGCTTGTGAATTGCTGCTTACCGGATTAAGTACTCCCGAAGATTATATAGCAGATCTGGAGGAACGTATTTCTATGGCGCTTGGTGAATAGATCAGGAAACTTTGCAAGGAAGAAAGGGTAAGATGATGAATCCGTTATTTAAAAAGAAAAAAGCTGCTATGTTTCTGTTTGCTGCACCGGTTGTAATCTTATTTTCCATAATTATAGTGATTCCTCTGATACAATCTGCAGCAATGAGTTTTACGGAATGGGACGGTATTAATAAAGCTGTTTTTAATGGACTAAGTAATTATAAACGTCTTTTTACATCCAGAGATTTGAATGTTTCCATACGGAACAGTCTTTTATATTCTGCAATACTGACTGTTTATCAAATTGGTATTGGAACGCTTCTTGCATATTTTATTGTGAATTTCAAGATTAAAGGGAAACGGTTTTTTAAAGATGTATATTTCTTTCCGGTTTTGTTGTCCGTATCTGTTGTCGCTCAGCTTTGGATATCAATTTACCATGGTGATTTTGGTTTAGTAAACCAGCTGTCCGGCTTATTAGGATCAGATTGGAAGCAGAACTGGCTCAATGAACCGGTAAAAGGAATTATTGCGATTGTTATAGCAGAATCCTGGAAAGGAATGGGATATCATATGCTGATTATTTATGCAGCAATGAAAAATGTTCCTGATGTTTACTATGAAGCATCTATCATTGACGGGGCGGATAAAAAACAGCAATTTTTTCATATTACCCTTCCCCTGACAGTGTCCACGATAAAAGTCAGTGTGGTTATGTGCATTACTTATGGATTCAGGGCATTCGAAATGATATACCTGATGACTGGAGGCGGTCCCGGCAATTCCAGCTATACTATGCCAATCATGATGTATAAGGCATTATTCAGCCTGCAGAAATATGGTTATGGAAGTGCGATAGCAGTAGTTATAGTGGTGATTTGTGTAGGGATGATGCTTATTATAAATAAATTAACAGAACGTTTTGATGTGCAGTATTAACTGATTTGGAGGTATGGTATGAAGAAGATAAAATCTTCTGAGAGAAAAATAAAATCTTCCAGGATAATCGTATATACCATTATGATTCTCTACGGAGCGATATGTCTGTATCCGGTTATCTGGATGGGATTTTATTCATTGAAGAATAATGAAGAAATATTTGTAACGAATCCTTTTGGTCCCCCCATGATACCCCAATGGGGAAATTATATCAAAGCAGTAACACAGTTTGATATCCTTTTGTATTTTAAAAACAGCATCTGGGTTTCGCTGGCTGCAATGTTTCTTGGAATACTGTTTTGCCTGATGTTTACATACGTGGTGTCCAGAGTGCGGGTACGAACCACAAAAGCACTGCATTCTATGGTAATAGCCGGAATGTTTATACCTATACAGGCAGTTATGACACCTCTGGTTGTTATGGTGAAAAATCTACATTTGACAAATACATTGTGGTCTTTGATTGTTCCCTATGTTGCTCTTAGCTTTCCCTTTGGCGTGATGGTTCTTTATGGTTTTTACCGAAGCCTGCCGATTGAGTTAGAGGAGTCCGCTTACATGGAAGGAGCGGGTTTTTGCAAAACCTATTTTCGTATCATATTACCCCAGATGAAATCAGCGGTTTCCGTGTTGATCATTTATCAGTTTATATCCCATTGGAATGAATTCAGTCTGGCATTAATTTTAATTACTAAAAATGAGTTAAAAACACTTCCGTTGGGACTGGCAGGTTTTTATGGGCAGTTTTCTACGGATTGGGGACCGGTTGGAGCAGCATTGGTAATTGCAAGTTTCCCGGTAATCATGCTATATGTATTTTTCAGCAATAAAGTAAGTGATGCCATGGCTTTTTCCGGAATGAAAAATTAAATTCATTGTGGGGATACTCCTATCCCTTTATAATATTAGATGATATAAACTTGCATTCTTTTGAATGTACGGGAGAGATTTTGATATTGCCTGTACCGGAGCCTGTTTAACACGCTCCGGCAATGTTAATACAGCTAAAAATAAGATGGAGGGAATGGATGAAAAAGAGATTACAAAACATGATGATTCAACAGCGAATCAGCTATTCTTTTATTATATTTTTTACAGTATTTGCAGTATGTGTCATCATTGGGCTGCGAGGGATTTACAAAGACCAGATGTATGAGAAACTCATTCAGGGAAGGAACTATGAAGATAATCTGATTGTGCAGCAAATCGGGATGTTGTCAACAAATCTGAATAGCTGCTGCAACAGTGTCATTGTGAATTTAAACAATACCACAGGTCTGAAAAAAAATAATTCGCTGTACCCGGATTTATATGACAGCGCAGCCAAACAGACGATATTAAATATTATTGAAAATAGTTTCCTGATGTTTCCCGATGTCAGTCAGATTGCTGTTTTGTATAGTAACGGGGATCTTTACCAGAAGGATCGAAACCGTTCTTATATTTGCTCGGACGGGAATGATGATTTAATTCAGCAGTTTGACTCTATGGGAATATCGACTACGGGACAATGGTATTATTCATTACAAATGGAATCAGCCTTTTCAGAATTCAGCCTGCACTATGTAAAAACGCTGCGTGATGTAAAAGAAAACACGGATATAGGCTATGTGATATTGGAGTTGGATGAGCAGAATATTTATGATATTTATCGAAATAAGAATAGCAGTGAGGATGTAGAGTTTTATCTCCTGGACTATAATCAAATGATGATTTCCAGTGATGACCGGGACGCCATGAACAATATTAAAGCGATTTCAGCTTATGATTCACAACTGGGTTATTCAAAAAATATCATCCGTAAGCTGGATGAGAAAATATCTGATACAGGAAACTATTACACCAGTGAATATCAGGTAAATGATTTATGGAATCTGGAATCTGTTTTAGATGTGAAATCCATGCTCTCCGATGTAAATAATATTACTATTGTGATCATCAGTATCAGCCTGGTATTGCTTATGATATTTTATATGCTTACAATCATGATTGCCAGGCATATAGCCGGACCGATCTCAGCACTATCAGAACATATGAGAAAATTCACGAAATCTTTGCCGGAGAAGCTGCCGGATATTGATACACATAACGAAGAAGGTATACTGATTTCCAGTTTTAATCAGATGGTTGATATGAACCAGCAGCTGTTTGAAGATATTACAAATGAGAAGAAGGAAAAAAGACAGTTAGAGCTGGCACTTTTGCAGGCCCAGATCAAACCGCATTTCTTATATAATACATTAGATACCATATTTTGTCTGAATAGTATGAAACGTCATGCAGATGCCAGCCGGATGATAAAATTACTGGCGGGATATTACCGTCTGGTTTTGAATAAAGGACTGGACTGGGTCTGGCTGGATCAGGAACTGGATGCATTGCAGAAATATCTGGATATCCAAACGGTTCGTTATCAGGACAGTCTGAGCTATTCCATTGCCATGCCGGAAGAATTAAGTGCATTACATATCCCTAAATTAACCTTGCAGCCATTGGTTGAAAATGCCATTTATCATGGAATCAAACCCCGGAATGGTAAGGGACATATACTGATAACGGGAGAATTGGAGGAGGAGTGGGCTTACATCCGTGTGATCGATGACGGCATAGGGCTGACTAAGGAAAAGTTTGCGCTAATATTATCCGGGGAACAGCGAGAGACGGATTCGGAAAGTTTTGGATTAAAAAATGTGTCAGAACGCTTAAAGATTTTTTATGGAGAAGGAACCTGTATTCAGTTAGAAGATACCCCGCTTGGCACCAGTATTGTCTTGTGTATTAATTTAAAAAGGGGTGAAGAGCATGAGCTATAAAGTACTGTTGGTGGATGATGAGAGTATATATCTGGATTACCTTAGCCAGATTATAGACTGGGACGCTATGAAGTGTTCTATTTGCGGATATGCAAAAGACGGAGAAGAAGCGCTTCAGGTTATTCAAAAAGAAATTCCGGATATTATATTTATGGATATCAATATGTCCAGAATGAATGGACTTGAGGCATGTGAGGCAATCAAATCATGGAGCCTGGAATCAAGAGTAATTATTATGACAGCATATGATGAATTTTCTTTTGCACATCAGGCGATTAAGCTTAATGTTTTTGATTATCTTTTAAAACCTTTTGACGGAGAAGAACTGCAGGAGGCACTGGGCAAATGTATAGAAGACATTGAGACGTCAAAGAAAAACAAACAGATGCAGCAGGAGTTATTTTTAAGGGGGATAATAGAATTCCAGCCTGATTTGGATATTATAAATGGAGAAATAGCCCAAACCGGTTTGCCGTCGCTTGTTACCATGGTAAAAATAAGAAAGGGTTATGCTAATTATAAACTGTCAGTAATCAGGAACCTATTAAATCATTATTTGAACTGCATAGGTATCGAGAATTATTGCCTGAGAAATGATGGGAGCTGTATTACGCTTGTACATGTAATGAATTCCGGCGAGAGATCTATGGATGAAATAAAAATAAGCTATGCGAAGCTTTTGAAAGATGAGGCGGCTTACATGCTGGATTCGGTGGCCATGGGGAATATTGTACCCGGATTGGATCAATTACAGAATTCTTATAAACAGTCACAGATGGTTTTCGAGAACAGTATCAAGGTAAATGAAAAAATCGCCTGTTTTAGTGACATACAGAATCTAAGCAAAGAAGTTACATTTTACAGCACACAGGATGTGAACTTACTTATCAAGTATTTTGAAATGAGAGAATATGCAAAAGTGGATACGATTATAGAAAAAATGTTTGGACTATCGGAAAACCAGATGTTTTCGTTTCAATATGTGATTTCTATATATCATGCACTTTCAATAGGAGTCCGTTCCTATTTTCATTATAATAAAGAAAATCAGCTTTCGGATTATATGCAGACTCAAGAATGTATAATTACGGAATTAAAGGATTGTTTTTCCTGTCATCAGGTAAAAGATATCATTAAAAATTATGTATATGAAATGCTGACAGACTGCACTTATATACAGATAAGCAGTAAAAAAGAAATATTGGTTACAAAAATTGAAAAATACTTACAGAGCCATTACAGTGAAGCAAATTTATCTGTTAGTAATATAGCAGAAAATTTATTTTTTGAAAACAGTTATATAAGAAGGGTTTTTAAGACGCAGACAGGCAGGACGATCATGCAGAGACTGGAAGAGATAAGAATAGAAAAAGCAAAAGAATTATTACGGGATGATCAATACCGATGCAGTGAGGTTGCAGAGATGACTGGATTCTCAGATCAGTTTTATTTTAGTAAACGTTTTAAACTGTTTTGTAATTGTACACCATCAGAGTATCAATCCGGATCTATGCAAAGAAGGTAAACAAAATAAAATGTAGACAAACGGAGGAGTAAAATATGTTATATTGTAATAATTGGGATAAGATAATAGTGAGATATAAAGAGTATTGGGCATTAGAAAATCATGACCGTCCAATCTTAAGCATCCGGGCACCGAAGAAGGACTCCCAAAGCAGAGCAGAGTGTTTTCCTGGATCTTTAAAAGAACAATGGATGGATACCGAGTATATGATAAAAAGCAATAACCGGGAAATGCAGAACACCTATTACGGAGGGGAGGCATTTCCAGCATTGAATCCAAACCTTGGACCGGATTATTTTGCTGCTTGTTATGGAACAGAGCTTGCATTTGGCGCGGATACCAGCTGGTCTATTCCTTTTTTAAGTGATGATGATGTAGAGGAATATCAGGGATTTCTTCTCCAGACCCAGAATGAGTATTACCGTAAAATGATAGAAATGACGAAAGCAGCGGTAGAAGATGGAAAAGATAAATATTTGGTTGGCATAACAGATATTCATCCTGGGCTGGATGGGTTAGTATCCATGCGGGGGCCTCAGGAACTCTGTATGGATACACTGGATAATCCGGAGTTTATTAAAAAAGGAGCTATGGATCTGCTGGACGGTTTCAAATTCATCTATGACGAGCTGTATGCACTGACGACAGCATGTCAGAAGGGCAGTACTAATTGGATGGGGATCTGGCATGAGGGCAGATGGTATCCAACCTGCTGCGATTTTTCCTGTATGATATCAGAACAAATGTATGAAGAACTGGTGGTGGAAGAACTGGAAGAAGAACTGAAATTCTTAGATGCCAGCATCTATCATCTGGATGGACCGGATGCTCTGAAGCATTTAGACCGCTTATTGAAAATAGATCATTTAAAGGGGATCCAATGGGTGTATGGTGCAGGACAGCCTACGGCTTCTCACTGGATTGACGTATTGAAAAAGATTCAGGATGCAGGTAAAATGATTCAGATTGAGGTAAGGGCAGAAGAGCTGGAAGTGATGCTTGAAAATCTGCGCCCGGAAGGTGTGATGTATACGATAAATGCAAAATCACAGGAGGATGCAGAAGACTTGTTAAGAATAGCTTCTGTCTATAAGAAAAAGGTTTTCTAACCCTTTAAAGAGTAGAAATAAATGCTGCTTTGCAATAGAATATATAAAAATAAATATTCATGAATAGACATAGCGTTCCGAATGCATTAAAATAAAAGCAAATGTTACTTCAAAAGAGGCTGACGATTACGTGAACCTGTAATTAGGTGAGGGAGGCTTTATGACAAATAAAGAAATTATGGAAATTGCTATGCAGCAATCAGCATTCGATCTGAATTGCAGTGTGGAGGATTTTAAGCAAGGTGAAAATAAAGTTGTTATATCAAAGGCAAATGACCAGGCAAGGCGCTATCTGGAGCTGCCTTTTTTCTGCAATCTGGTTTCTTATGGAAACAATATTGTGGCTTCTGTTGATCCCAGAGTGAAAGAGTTTGTTGCTGGTTACGTAAATCGTTTCCAGGTGGAACACTGCTTTGAAACGCCGGATATTCATGTGCTGTCAAAGGAATTTGAAAAATATGATAAGTCCATATGTTTTATGGCGGAATATTTTTTGCCGGACGTAACACAGGTAACCCTACAGCCCTGTGATTATGAAATTCGAATTCTGGAACCAAAAGATTTCGCAGAACTCTATACCGAAGAATGGAGCAATGCCCTTTGCGAGAAAAGAAAACACCTGGATGTGCTGGCTGCGGCAGCTTTTGACGAAGGTAAAATGATTGGAATGGCGGGCTGTTCTGCAGACTGCGATACGATGTGGCAGATCGGCATTGATGTTTTGCAGGGATATCGTAAAGGAGGTATTGCATCGGCACTGACCAGCAGGCTGGCAATCGAGGTATTAAACCGTGGCAAGGTACCGTTTTATTGTGCGGCATGGTCTAATATCGGTTCCGTCCGCAATGCAGTCAGAAGTGGATTCCGACCCGCATGGGTGGAAATGACAGCGATTGATAAGAAAAAGGTGGAGAAAATGATTAAGTGACAGCAGATACCATTCGAAGTAAGTGGAAATGCGAGTAGAGCTGATAAGAGAGGGCAGGTTACATGAGCAGGGAATTTAAAGAAATCATGAAGCAGTTATCCGAAATGGGGGATGACAAAAGAAAAAAATACAATAAAAAACTGGGGGCTGATGATAATCAATTTGGTATTGCCATGGGGAAACTGCGTGCTTTGGCAAAGCAGATTAAAACAAACCATACCCTGGCGCTGGAATTATGGGAGAGCAGAAATTATGATGCCATGGTCCTGGCCGCAATGCTGTTTGACAGTAAGCTGCTGCGGGAACAGGATTTTGAAGAATTAATAAAGGATGCATATACTTCTAATCTGGTTGACGAGCTCATATTCCGTGCTTTATCATTGAGCAGTTATGCGAAACAATATTTGAAAAAATGGGCGAAAATAGACGATGATCGAATTGGACAGGGAGGTTGGGATCTGGCGGTTGCACTTTTAATAAAGGGCGAATTGCCGGATGACGAAATCGAGGAATTACTGGTATATATAGAAGAACATCTGGCAGGTGCACCTGCTGCAAAGCAGTGGGCGATGAACCGTTTCCTGTGCGAAGTCGGAATCCGTGATGACAAGTATACAGACCGGTGTATTGCAATGGGAGAAAAACTTGGGATTTATAAGGAATTAAAAGTAGCAAAAGGCTGTACTTCGGCCTATGCGCCGGAGTGGATACAAAAAGGTATAGAGAACCGAAGAAAAGCCAATAATAGAAAGAACAATCATAGATAGAAAGAGGAAGAACAGTGAGCGAAATGGAAAATGAATCTCAAAAACAGGGGCAAAACCGCTTTTTAGAATTTATTATGGAGCGGGTGGCACCCGGCAGTGAAGAAGAGGCGAAAGGTCTTCTTACTGACAGTTTCTACAGAATGGATCAGGGTAAACTGACGAAAGAATACCTGGATGAATTTATGCCAAAGCTGTTATTGTTGTTAAAAGAAGAATATATTGAAGAAGTAACACGTGTTATGGTTGACTTTAATTCCAGAAATGTAAATTAGTGTTTCACTTGAGAAATCCCGTAAGCAGGCAGTGTCCTTGTCTTTCTGTCTGCTTACGGGATTTTTATTTTCTGGTTGCCGTATCCTGAAAGCAGAAATAATCAGGCCGGTGGCGGGATTGGGTAAATTCGAACATGACACCATCATCATTGTAAGTCTGACTGCTGATTACGGCCATACAGTTATATCCATTTAATTCCATATATTTTTCATCAATCTCAGTTACCCGCTCTACCGTCATAGTACGTTTACTGGTGACTATGGAGATATTTAGGATCTGCTCCAGATAGTCGTAAATGGAGTTTTGGGCTATATCAGCTGTAAGTCCTGTTACAACACTTTTCAGAAAATAATTGTGATCGATGATCAGGGCTTTTTGGTCCAGATAACGAAGCCTCTGAATATAATACAGCTCACTTCCTATCGGAAATCCGGTACGTTTTTCGATTTTTTCGTCACTGACCAGATCATCTACAAAACACAATACTTGTGTTTTTGCTGTCCTGTGATTGCGAAGTGCAGATTCTTTAAAAGATTCAATCCCCGCCAGAGTGAAGGAATTCTGTTCCACAGGTTTGAAGATATTGCGGACACCTTTGCCATGCAGCGTCTGGACATAGCCCTCTGTAACAAGGCTGCTGACTGCTCTGCGGATTGTATTGCGGGAACAGTTATAAGTGGTTACCATGGTATTTTCCGATGGAAGCAGTTCTTGGAATGCAAATTCCCCGGATTCTATTTTTCGTTTAATATCCTGATAAATGATGTCGTATTTTGCTTTTGGCATATTAACACCCTTTCTATTCTTGTTTAAACATCTTTATACTATTATAAATCGGGTCAGGAGAATGTCAAGGAAAAAACTCATCCATTTTCAAAATCATCTTGTTATCATCGTATCCGCGGTTGCTGGAGAGGGCTGTCTTACCAAAGAGTGCTGCACTCGGCTCCATTGCATCGAATGAGATGGTATTTGCGTATTTATAATCCTTCTCAGAAGAATAAAGTAATTGACAGCAAACAGATAATTTGCTATTATTTTTGTAAGATATTGGTTTCGTGCAAAAGTTTATCTATTTTGGCTGCATTCATTAATTCCTATTAATTTTAAGATTTAACTTCTGATTTCAGATTCAATTCTAAGCTTTATATCAAAGCAAAATTCACTTATAAAACAATATAAAAGGAAAACCATTATCTGTAATGCCGGAGCGTTTCTGTTTAATTGCGCCCTGTATTTGAAATAGGTAAATTCTGCATAAGTAAATAGAAAGAGAGGTTGTATGCAGGAAGAGAAACAAAAGCAGAATAGTGCCAATCAAATTGAAGACTCGGCAATGAAAACGATGGTTCGTTTTTTTGCAGATGAGATGCTTCCCTATTTGGGAATCCAGGGCAAGGTGAAACGGATTGCTCCAACAGAAGAAATTCATATGGAAATAAAAAGGCTGTATGAGGATATGAATCTGGTAATGGAAGATGGAACCTGGAAACATTTTGAGTTTCAGTCAACAAATGGCACAGGCCTATTTCACGGGAAGATTTGGTCTCTCTGGTATTAACACCGCTGATGCAGGGAAAAATACCCATCAAAGACCGCATTAAAAACGCTTTTCAGATATTGGAAAAAGAGAGGTGCATGAAGGATGAAGAATCACAAAAGATCCAGGCTGTAATTTATGCATTGGCTGAGAAATTTTTGAAGTATGAAGAAATGGATGAAATAAAGGGGGTGATAAATATGACAAGGTTAGGACAGATGTTAGTAAATGATGGTATAGCGCAGGGCTTAACCCAGGGAATAACCCAGGGAATGTCTCAGGGAAAGGCAGAAGCCGTTGTGGAAATTTTAAATATTAAGGGAATGATATCAGATGATTTAAAGCAAAGAATTGTCACAGAAAAAGATGTGGATGTACTGACGAAGTGGATTAGAATAGCGATGGTTTCAAATACCGCTGAGGAGTTTCAGAAGCAGATGCAGTAATGGGAAACTACGCTGAATGAATGGGTGCAAATTTTTGCAGAAAAATGGAAGAGGTATCCTTTTTGTGATTTTTTAATTTTCTCAGACAGGTAAATGAAGCAGGAAAACTTTTTTTAAAAGAGTTGACATGTTTAAACAAGTTTGCTATACTGTACTTGTTCAAACAAGTTATTTTATATGGATTGGGAGGTTAGAAATGGCAAATTATACGGATGATGTTAAAAAATTATTGGAGCTTATCGGGGGAAGAGATAACATCCAGGCAGTTTCACACTGCATGACCAGAATGCGCTTTGTGCTGATAGACCAGGAGAAGGCAGATGAAAAGCAAATCGAAAAAATTCCCAGTGTAAAAGGTACATTTACCCAGGCGGGGCAGTATCAGGTCATTATAGGAAATGATGTGTCCGGTTTTTATAATGAATTTACCAAATATGCAGGAATAGAAGGCGTCAGTAAAGACCAGGTGAAACAGGAAGCAAAGAAAAAGCAGAATCCGCTGCAAAAAGGAGTATCAAATCTGGCTGAAATTTTTGCGCCGCTGATACCTGCAATTATTGTAGGCGGTTTAATTCTCGGATTCCGTAATATTATTGGTGATGTTAAATTTCTGGAAGGCGGGACCAAGACACTGACCGATGTTTCCGTGTTCTGGAGCGGGATATACAGTTTTCTCTGGCTGATTGGAGAAGCGGTATTTCATTTTCTTCCGGTTGGAATCGTATGGTCTGTCACGAAAAAAATGGGAACTACGCAGATTCTTGGTATTGTGCTGGGAATTACGTTGGTCTCTCCGCAGCTGCTCAATGCCTACGAGGTAGGGCAGGCGGCAATGAAGTACTGGGATTTTGGCTTCTTTCAAATGCAGATGGCGGGATATCAGGGACAGGTTATTCCTGCGATACTTGCCGGATTTACCCTGGTATATCTGGAGCGGTTTTTTAAGAAAATCACACCTGCGGCTATCAGCATGATTGTGGTTCCGTTTATGTCATTGCTGCTTTCCGTTATCGTTGCCCATGGTATTTTAGGTCCGATTGGATGGCAGCTGGGTTCCTGGATTTCGGCAGGCGTTTATGCAGGGCTTACTTCAAGCTTCCGGGGATTGTTTGGAGCATTCTTTGGATTTATTTATGCACCTTTAGTAATTACGGGGCTGCATCATATGACCAATGCAATAGATTTACAGCTGATTGCGGATTACCAGGGCACAATTCTGTGGCCTATGATAGCCCTTTCCAATATTGCACAGGGCTCCGCCGTTTTAGCTATGATCGTATTACAGAAGAAGAATGAACGTGCTCAGCAGGTAGCAATACCGGCATGCATTTCCTGTTACTTAGGTGTTACCGAGCCGGCAATATTCGGTGTCAATTTAAAAGCAGGTTTTCCGTTTATCAGCGGAATGATCGGTTCCGGTATAGCAGGCGCACTGGCGGTAAGTACCGGGGTAATGGCTAATGCAGTAGGCGTTGGAGGTATTCCCGGAATTCTTTCCATTAAAACAGAGTTTATGGCGGTGTTTGCCATTTGTATGCTGATCGTACTGGTAGTACCATTTGTTCTGACATGGATTATGGGGAAAAAGAAACTTACTTTACAGGAGAGAGGGATCGCGGCAGCAGAGGTGGATACAGCTAAAGAAATGGATGCCGCTGCTCCTTCCAAAAAAGAACAGGTTCTGATGTCTGTTTTAACCGGTAAAATTATTCCGATTGAGGAAGTACCGGATGATGTGTTTTCACAGAAAATTATGGGAGAAGGTGTTGGAATAGAACCGGAGAGCGAGACAGTAGTTGCACCTGCGGACGGATCCGTAAGTGTTGTAATGGAAGATTCCGGACATGCCTGCGGTCTTGTACTGGAAAATGGAATGGAGATCCTGATTCATGTAGGGATTGATACTGTAGATATGAATGGAGAAGGATTTGAACTCTTTGTAAAAGAAGGAGATACCGTTCGCTGCGGCGATCCATTGATTCGCTTCTCAAAAGAGAAAATTAAAAAAGCCGGTCATCCGGCAACTACGGTATTTATTGTAACCGATGAAGGGAATGCATCTAATATACGCTTCCTGTCTAACTTGCAGGCAGAAGCAGGAGAAACTGTTATTGCGGCATATGAATAGAGGAGGATGGCACCATGACAGATTTTAAGAAAAGCACAGTTTATCAAATTTATCCAAAATCCTTTGCTGACAGTAAAGGAAACGGAACCGGTGATCTGAGGGGCATAATCAGCAAACTGGATTATTTGAAAGAATTGGGGATAGATTACATCTGGCTGACTCCTTTTTTTCTATCACCCCAGAAGGATAACGGTTATGACGTTGCAGATTATTATCAGATTGATCCTTCTTACGGGACAATGGAGGATTTCGAAAATCTGGTAAAAGAAGCGGCGAAAAGGGAAATATCACTTATGCTGGATATGGTATTTAACCATACCTCAAACCGTCATGAATGGTTTCAAAAAGCATTAACAGGTGATGCGAAATATAAAAATTATTACATTTTTAAAAAGGGAAAAGGATCTGGAATTCCACCAACGAACTGGGAAAGCAAGTTCGGTGGTAATGCCTGGGAGTATGTAGAGGCATTTGACGAGTATTACCTGCATTTATTTGATGTATCCCAGCCAGACCTGAACTGGGATAACGAGGATGTACGAAAAGAAATGCAGGAAATAGTTCAATTCTGGATGGGGAAAGGTGTGAAAGGATTCCGGTTTGATGTAGTGAATCTGATCAGCAAGGAAGCATTTGAAGATGATTATGAAGGGGACGGCAGAAGGTTTTACACCGATGGTCCCAATATTCATAAGTATTTAAGAGAGCTTAATGAAAAGACATTTGGAAAAGAAAAAGGAATAATTACTGTAGGGGAAATGTCCAGTACTTCTATGGAAAACTGTTATCAATATGCTGGAGAAGATGGAAAAGAGTTTTCCATGGTTTTTAGTTTTCATCACCTTAAGGTGGATTTTATGGGGAACGAAAAATGGGTACTGATACCTTATGATTTTGCAAAATTAAAGCAGATCCTATTTGACTGGCAGACGAATATGGCAAAAAATCATGCATGGAATGCGGTGTTTTGGTGTAATCATGACCAGCCAAGAGTGGTTTCCCGTTTTGGGGATACGAAAAAGTACTGGAAAGAATCTGCGAAGATGCTGGCAACGGTGATTCATTGTCTGAGAGGAACCCCTTATATTTACCAGGGAGAAGAATTGGGAATGACTAATGCAGGATTCGAAGATATCTCCCAGTATCGGGATGTGGAAAGCCTGAACCATTTTCAGATCCTTCGGGAAAAAGGATTAAGCGAAGAACAGGCATATCAGATTCTTATGGCACATTCCAGGGATAACAGCCGTACTCCCATGCAGTGGAGTGAGGAAACCCAGGCAGGATTTACAAAAGGAGAACCATGGATAGAGGTAAATCCTAATTATAAGAAAATTAATGCCAGAGAGCAGTTGGATGATCCGGATTCGATCTTCTATTACTATAAGAAATTGGTCAGCCTGCGTAAAGATTATGAAGTGATCGCCTATGGGGATTTTGAAGCGCTGGATATAAATAACCCATCTGTAATGGTTTACAAGCGCACCTATAAAGGTGAAGTACTAGTGGCAGCAAGTAACTTCTATGGAAAAGAAGCAGGGTGGGATCCGGGAATGGATCTGGGGGATTATCAATGTCTTCTGGGAAATTATGATGGGCAGGGCCTTATGAAAAGTTATGATAGCCAGGGCCTTATGAAAGGTTATGATAGTCAGGTTCCTGAGAAAGTGACGGTTCTGCGTCCATATGAGACAAGGTTATATTATAAGAAATAAAAGTATATGATTATAAAAAGCAGCCGGAAACAAAAATGATTTTTTATTAAAATCAGATTTGATCCGGCTGTTTTTATATTTCTTTAGACTTCTGTTTTCCAGAAACCATGCAGATTGCAGTAAGCATAAGCTGCAATTGCTTCATCTCCGTCAGTTAATACAAAATTTGCTACCGGCTCACAGGTTGGACAGAGATTTATTCTCTGACAGCCCATTTTTGTCTGCAGATACACCCATGCAATGCTGTGCTCTTCTGTCATTGGGTGATAGATACTGCCGACTTTAACAGTAACCTGATTACCGCTGATTTCAATAATGGGAAGATGTTTTTCCGAAGCACCCTCAGATGTATTGGGTTTCAGTTCGGTAAAATCCTGACAGGTACAGGATGCTGTTGGGTTGCCGGGACTGATCACTTCAAGGACGAGATGGTTTTCTCTATCAATAATAAATTTTGGTTCTAAATGCATGTTGATTCCTCCAATTCTTATATATTACCCTGTTTATTTTTGCCTTAAATAGATATCTTATGTATAGGGAATGATTTTCTTTGAAAAATGAAATAAAAGAAACGCTTGGCAAAACAGTAAGAATATAATATAATGTGTAAAAATAATCGAAATACTGACATCCCGTGAACAGGGGAATTATGAACAGGAGATATAAATAGGAGGCGGACCCAGGTGAAACGCTGTATTGCATAAACTGGAATAGTAAAAAAGAAAATCAGCATTAAAACAGGAGGATTTGAAATGACTATTCCAGTAAATAAAATATATCCAAGAAGTAATGATAAAGAGACCGTATATTTAGACCAGGTAGTAACAAACCCAAATATCAAAGTAGGAAAATACACCATCTATAATGATTTTGTAAAAAACCCTGCAGATTTCGAAAAAAATAATGTTCTGTACCATTATCCCGTGAATAAAGACAAGCTGGTCATTGGGAAATTCTGTTCCATTGCCTGTGGAGCAAAGTTCATGTTCACCAGCGCCAATCATGCTATGGGATCTCTTTCTAACTATACATTTCCCATTTTTTTTGAAGAGTGGGATTTGAAGAAAGAACATGTAACTGATGCATGGGATAACAAGGGTGATATCATGATTGGAAATGATGTCTGGATCGGATATGAAGCCGTAATTATGTCAGGCGTGCATATCGGAGATGGGGCTGTAATCGGAACCAGAGCGGTAGTAACAAAGGATGTGCCGCCCTATACCATTGTAGGCGGAGTTCCCGCAAAGAAGATTAAAATGCGCTTTGACAGGCAGACAGTGGAAGACCTGCTGGAATTAAAATGGTGGGATTGGACGAGTGAAAAAATAAAGAAGAATCTTTCTTTGATCATGAGCGGAGAGATTCGTGGATTAAAGTGATTTTCTAACTAGAGAGGAAAGTTTGTGAGTATATCGCAGATTTATCTGCGATATACCACAGGGTACAACCATGAACTTTAAAAACCTGATACATACACCGGAGTATAATTTCCTCTGGCAGGATGAGCATCTGGGAAAGAACCTGATTCTCCTTTCTGTTGCAGGAAGCTATGCGTATGGAACAAATAACGAATTCAGCGATTATGATGTCCGTGGGATTACCCTCAACCGCAAGTCGGATCTGATCGGACTGAGCAGCTATGATCAATATGCAGATGATAAAACAGACACTACAATTTACACTTTTAACAAGATTATAAAGCTGTTAATGGACTGTAATCCCAATACCTGTGAAATGCTGGGACTAAAACAGGAACATTATCTGTATTTATCCCCGGTGGGACAGGAACTGCTGGATCATAAGAAATTATTTTTATCAAAGCGCGCTATTCACTCCTTCGGCGGTTATGCCGGTCAGCAGCTGCGAAGACTGCAAAATGCTCTGGCAAGGGATACAATGCCCCAGGCAGAGAAGGAACAGCATATATTGCGGTCTGTAGAAAATGCCATATACAATTTTCAGGAACGTTACGCACAGTTTGGAAATGGAAGTATCAATATTTATCTGGACCAAGCTGTAAACCCTGAATTTGAGCAGGAGATTTTTATGGATGCAGATTTGTCCCATTATCCATTGAGAGATTACCGCAATATCTGGTGTGAGATGAACAATGTGGTAAAAGAGTATGACAAAATTGGCAAACGCAATCATAAGAAAGATGAAAATCATCTGAATAAACATGCGATGCATCTGTTGCGGCTTTTTATGATGGCCATTGATATTCTGGAAAAAGAAGAGATTTGTACTTACCGGGAAGAAGAGCATGATTTGTTGATGAGTGTCAGAAATGGAGCATTTCAAAGAGAAGACGGCATGTACCGGGATGAGTTTTATGAAATATTGTCGGGTTATGAAAAACGATTGGATAATGCGGCGAGAAATACCGGTCTGCCGGATGCACCTGACAAAAAGAAAATCGAAGATTTTGTTATGAGTGTTAATGAAAGAGTAGTTAAAGCGTAAATAAATTCGTATATGTATTGAATGGGAAAGGTAATTAAATGAAAAGATAATTTAAGCTGCCCTGCAGTATTGTATAACAATATTGCAGGGTAGTTTTAATTGCAATCAGATATGCCCTGAATTCTATTTTTCATCCGCCACAGAACGTGTTTGAAAATTCATTCATGTTATCAGCACATTTTACTTAGCTTGGAATCTGCAGTTTCTGCCCGATTAAAATAAAGTTTGGATTTGAAATATGGTTAACAGATACAAGAGCGCTGATTGTAGTGTTGTATTTAGCGGCTATAGCCCAGAGGGTGTCGCCGGATTTTACCGTATACCATTGAACCGGTTTTGAAGAACCGGAATCCGGCGTACAGGGAATTCTGAGTTTTTGGCCAGGATAAATCAGATTCTCATTGTGAATCTGATTCAGTTTTACAAGGTCTGCAATACTGGTATGGTAATTTCGTGAAATTGCCCAGAGTGTATCCCCTGGTTTTACCGTATAGGTCAGGTACGTATCTTCAGACGGTGTATTATCCGGTATGGGAATGCGCAGTATCTGACCGGGATAAATAAGATTGGGGTTTGCAAGAGCATTTTCGTTTGCAATTGCGGTAATACTGGTGTGATAGAGCTGGGCAATATTCCAAAGTGTATCACCGGATTTAACCCTGTATTCCACATATGAAGTAGAGGGTTCCGGTGGGGGAGGAACAGGATTTACCGGGCCGCTGTTGTCCAGAAAGATGCCATCGGTAAAATAGTCCAGATCGACATTTGTACTGATTCCCGGAATCCTGCCTGTGTCCGAATGCTGCCAGCCAACCCAGAAATTCCAATTTGAATTATCGGATGGGGAAGCTGCGCCATATTCGGCTACCCACAGTGGGTAGTCAGTAATCGCTCCGCTAAATGTGTAACCTGCATTATAGGAATCACTATAGACCACAGCTTTCTTGCCGCTTAACTGTTCTACAGTCTGGATAAATGCCAATCCAATGGCATTTATTTCTGTATCTGTCAGATATTGCAGATCTTCAAAATCCATAGCCAGCCTGCAGTCGAAGTCCTTGTCTTGGATAGTGTTTACAAAAAATTGTGCCTGATACTGTGCCTGGGAGATGCTTCTTGCGGTTACATAATGGTAAAAGCCAATGGACAGCCCGGCAGCAGAGGCCTTGGCGTAATTGTCTTCAAATTTTGGATCAATATAATCGCCACCTAGGCTGGAACGTATATAAACAACCTGAATTCCAGAGTCAGCAACCTGTTCAAAATCAATATCTTCCTGATAAAAGCTCACGTCAATACCAAGGTAGAGGGGATGTGAGGAAGGAGGAATCGCACAAACAATAAATACAGGAAAAAAAGAAAACAGCAGTAACGTAGATAAGAGAATGGCTAAAATTTTCTTGAGCATAAACCCTCCTTTGTCAAATATTCGTTTTAAGATAATATATGGTACAAGAAAAAAATTGCTATGAAATCATTGCAAAGAAATGAAAAATGAGAGTAGAGTAATTCAAAAGTGACAGAAAATAAAAATGTGCCGGATAATAGAAAAGCACCCGGATTTAAAATAATCCGGATGCTTTTGCGGCTATGAATTCTTTTTCTTCTTCTTTTTACTTTTACTTTTTGTACTGGATTGTGCTGCTTCTTCTTCTTCCTCTTTGTCCAGTTCGTTTACCATGTGTTCCATAACGGATTTACAGGACTGGGGAAGTTCGGTAACATCATAATTATTATAACCTTTGTTTTCCATATTCAAATCTCCTCTCTTTTCATGCATATACTTTGCATAAGTGTTATGGCAATCGCCTGCCATATTACTTAGTATGCACAGCAGGCAATTTCTTATGAGAGTGTATTATCGTTTAAGACTTCAGTATTCAGCAAATCTGACCTTTTCGCACAATGTAAAACTTCAAATTGTAAAATTATTACATTAATTGCAGCATTTAAGGCATTCATAACAATATCAGCAATGACCGCCAATCCAAGTGCTTCTGCGGGAATTCCGGCCTGTATAAAAAGAACGGCATAACCTGCAAGAAATCCACCGGGTATAGATGGAGCTGCCGCAGCCAGTGTAAATGACACAATCATGGTAATTACCAGCATAGCTATGGTTATTTTGATCTCGAATGCCTGTGCAGCAAATACAGTAAGCAGTATTAAATGCACCACGGTAGCAGGTTTAAATACAACGCTTCCAAAGGAAATGGTAAATTTGGAAAGCCGGTGGTCAATACCCAGTTTCTTATCGCAGTTGTTTCGCATATCAGAATAAGCTGCGGATGAGGAAGCATTTACTAAGGCAAGAAAGGAGGAAGGCATAATTTTCTTCAATATACGGATTGGCGAAATTCCCTCTTTTACCTTTACCGATACCAGATACAGGAGGAATACAATTGCCATGCATAGCAGATAGACACCTGCCATTTGCAGCATATATAAAAGAAGAGGTATGTAATTGCCTACGATAAGCCGGTAAATACTTAAAAAAACGAAAGCCGGTGAAACGGCGGAAATAAATCCTAAAATACTTTGCGATATAGCATTGCACTGTTCAACTAACTGTCCGGCAATGCTGATCCGGTGTTGCAGCAGTACCATTGCCATTCCCACAAGTACAGCCAGAACAATGATCTGTATGGCATTTCCGGTCTGGAACGGGTCGATGACATTTTCCGGAATGGCATCAAGTAGCAGTTGAAAAATGGATTCTGCCTGAATGCCGTCTGCACCTGTTGAGGGAAAATGCACCTTTGTGAACAAGGCTGCCGCAATCCCTCCTAATATGGTCATTGTTATGAGAATTGCGCTAAAGTGCTGCAGTACTTTTTTGCCCACACTTCCCAGCCGGTTCGGTGCTCCGATATGGTAAATTCCCCATACAACGGCAAAAAACAGCATAGGACAGACCACCGTTGTCAGAATACCGGCAAATGTGTCAAATAGAGGGATTGCTGCCTGGTTCAGCAGAAAATCAGAAGCATCTATAGGCAGGTAATGGGTTACCACACCTGCGGCCAGTGCCAGGATGATCGCAATTGCGATAGGCAAAAATGGGTTGGAAGCCTTGTGCTTGATACTAACTGAAACAATATTCATTCCCTTGGAGTACACATAGCCGCATCCGCTGCCAATAGCCGCAAGAAACGGCTGGCTGAAAAATGCATCTCCAAACTGGTCATCATCATTCTGTTCGTAAGGGTTTGCCTCTTTGCCCTGTACCTTCAGTGTTATCTGTATTTTTTTCAGACGTGTCTGGATAATTAATTCCCCGGAATTGGGTGCCAATCCTTTTTCCATCCAGCTATCCAGTGCCTTTTCCAAAGAGAGACGTATCTTTAATATTTCTTCCGGTGCTGCAGAAAGCTGCTGCAATGTTTCTTCTATGAGATCTGCAACCATATCCGCATTCTGTTCCGACAATATAAATTTCTTTGTTATTAACATCTTGCTATCACATCCTTTTCGGGAGCAATCTAAGAGATTTTGTTAGCCGCTCTGTATATTTATATTATGTATAAGTTTCAAATTATATTAAAAGAGTATACCATACCTGATGTAGAAAACAATAAAAAATGTATGTGCAATCATTTATAAAAAGTGAAGATAAACTTATGAAAAGGTTAAGATTGATTCTGAAAGTTAAGGAAAGTATACGCGTCCGGAGTAGGAAATAATAACTTTATCAAAGAATCCCTCAGATAACATTGCTATTTGCGTTCATTTAAATTATAATAAAATAAGAAAAATTACGCAATAAGTGCCAAATGAAGGAGAAGATCGGGAGATTGGAAAAAGGGAAAGACTACGAC
Source organism: Robinsoniella sp. KNHs210 (assembly GCF_000686105.1). Taxonomy (NCBI): domain Bacteria; kingdom Bacillati; phylum Bacillota; class Clostridia; order Lachnospirales; family Lachnospiraceae; genus Robinsoniella; species Robinsoniella sp. KNHs210. The sequence continues at coordinate 2,065,358 of NZ_JMLZ01000002.1, read as the reverse complement.
GAAATAATGAAGGACAATCCGGAACTGGCAGAAAAGCTGAACCGGGCTTCCAAAGAAAGGTTGTTAGATAAGAGAAATATTGACGGGGTTGCAAGAGCGCTGTCCCGTTATGTTTACAAAAATAATTCTGCAGCAGATATAGTAATAAAGGCGGTAAAAGAGGGACGCTGGCTGCAATTGGAACTTCTGTATGGCTATTATAGCGGGTTTGAAGATGACCGAAATGAGGGCGGATGTGCAGTAGCGGATCTGGAACAGCTCTTGAAAGAACTGCTTCGGAGTCTATTGTATTAATTCACATGATATGAAATGAAAAGAGGGCAACAAAAAAATGAGAGAAAAAACATTTGCAGTATTGATCGATTCAGACAATATTTCTTCAAAATATATATCTTGTATTCTGAATGAAATGACCAAGTACGGAGTCATCACATACAAGAGGATTTATGGAGATTGGACCAGTGCGCAGACGACGAGATGGAAACAGGCACTCCTTGAGAATTCTATTATGCCAATCCAGCAGTTCAGCAATACCGTAGGGAAAAATGCAACCGATTCCGCATTGATTATTGATGCCATGGATATATTGTATACCAATAATGTAGATGGTTTCTGTATCGTTTCCAGCGACAGCGACTTTACACGGTTAGCGGGGAGGCTGCGGGAATCCGGCAAAGATGTAATCGGAATGGGAGAGGAAAAGACACCAAGATCTTTCCGTGCCGCCTGTACGGTATTTACGAATCTGGAGATTTTGCTGGAGCAGGATGAAGAAACACAGGAAGAAGTCTTTGTTCATAAGAGCCGGTTAAGTGACAGCTCTATCGGCAGCAGAAGCCGCCTGGGAGACAGCCAGCCGGGGATGGAAGACAGCAGTATTATCAGCAAACGTGTCATTGAGAATGACATCGTATCCATTATAACAGAAAATGATGACAAGGACAGAATGACCGGCCTTGGGGAAATCGGAAGCCGGCTGGTGAAGAAATATTCGGATTTTGATGTCCGTAATTATGGATACAGTTCCCTGTCAAAGTTTTTGGAAGAAATGGAAAGCTTTGAACTTACCAAGAACAATAATGCCATCATGGTTCGTATGAAAGATAACAATATTAAGAAAGAGCAGCTGTCGGAATATGCCATTAACCTGGTACGAAGCAGCGGCAGGGAAGGCATGGAACTGGCATTCTTAGGCAATCGGATTCACCGAAAATTTGATAACTTTAAAGTGAAGGATTACGGTTATGCAACTTTTGCAAAATTTGTACAGAGTATTGGGCAGTTAGAAATAATTGAAAACAGAACGAAAAATAAAATTGTACATTTAAAGTCGAATGATTAGAAGTATGAGGTACTAATCAATTGCTTTACACAAAGATACAGATACCGGAGATATTTACAGAAATTTATATATAATACATTTACACAAAAGACAGTAAGGAAAATACATGACAGAAAAGACAATAAAGATCATTAAGGACTTTGATATAGCACAGATTGCTGATTCAGGGCAGTGTTTCCGCTTGAACAAAAGGGAAGACGGCAGCTATTCCCTGATAGCCCGGGAGCGGTATCTGGAGATAGTGCAGCAGGAGGAAGAAATCACTTTTTTCTGTGAAGAGAATGAATTTCGTGAGATCTGGGATTCTTACTTTGATCTTACGACAGATTATGGAGCATTTAAGGCACAGATTGAAAGTAAGGATCTGTACATGCAAAACGCTTGTGCATATGGCAGAGGGATCCGCATCCTGCGCCAGGAGCTTTGGGAAATGGTAATTACTTTTATCATATCCCAGCAAAACAACATTCCGAGGATTAAAAAATGCGTAGAGTCTCTTTGCAGAGCCTATGGAGAAAAAAGAACAAATTTCCGGAATGAAACATATTATACGTTCCCCAAACCGGAGGCGCTTGCAGGTCTGGGTGAAGAGGATCTGTGTTCCTGCAGCCTGGGGTACCGGAATAAGTATATCAGAAAGACCGCAGATATGGTCGTAAGCGGAGGTTTTGATTTATACCGTCTCTATGATTTAAATTATGAGGATGCCAGAAGAGAACTCTTAAAGTTATGCGGAGTTGGAATAAAGGTGGCAGAATGCATATGTCTGTTTGCACTGCATCATATCGATGCATTTCCCATAGATACCCATATTCAGAAGGTATTAGACCGTCATTATCCGGAGGGTTTCCCATTTTCAAAGTATCAGGAATTTGCCGGAATTCTGCAGCAGTATGCTTTTTATTATGATGTTGAGGGCTATTGATTTCTGCGGACGGCTGATGTATACTCTATTTGAATTTTTTAATTTTACCAAAGAATAAAGGAGTAATTTCATGAATATTGTAATGTTAGAATCCCTTGCAGTCAGCGAGGATATATTAAAAAGCTATATAAAACCGCTGGAAGAAGCAGGACATACCTTCCGCGCATATGAAAAGAGCAGTGATGAGGAAGTATTAAAGGAAGAAAGCAAAGATGCGGATATCCTGATACTGGCAAATATGCCGCTGAGACAGGAAGTAATTCGCAATTGCAGCCATTTAAAATTTATAGATGTGGCATTTACCGGTGTAGATCATGTAGATCTGGAGGCCGCAAAAGAAATGGGAGCTGCCCTTAGTAACGCTTCCGGATATTCAAATGAATCAGTAGCAGAGCTTACGCTGGGCATGATACTCTCACTTCTTCGAAATGTTCCTCAGGTGGAAGCACGCTGCAGGGAAGGAAAAACGAAGGATGGTCTTGTTGGTTTTGAATTAAAAGGAAAAACTGTGGGAATCATAGGTACAGGAGCAATCGGAATGCGTACCGCACAGCTTTGCAGTGCATTCGGCTGTAAAGTCATTGCCTATAATGGATTTTCAAAGAAGGAGAACAGTGAACTGATCACTTATATGCCGTTAAAAGACTTGTTGGAAGAAGCAGATATTGTAGCACTCCACTGCCCGTTAACGGAACAGTCCCGCCATCTGATCAACCAGGAGACCATTGGATATATGAAAAAATCTGCGATCCTGATAAATGCTGCAAGAGGACCCGTAGTGGATTCAGATGCTCTGGCAAAGGCACTGAATGAAGGACGCATTGCAGGAGCAGGCATCGATGTATTCGAAGTGGAACCTCCGCTTAATACCGATCATCCGCTGCTTCATGCGAAAAATACCATTGTAACTCCCCATGTGGCATTTGCTACAAAAGAATCTATGGAAATCAGAGCTGAAATTGTGTTCCGAAATATCGACCAGTGGTTAAAGGGCGAGCAGATCAATAAAATATTGTAATTACGGGAGAGTTTTTTGAATGAATATAGAAAAAGTAAATGAGTACATGAAAAAGGTCACAGAAGCTGAGACAAAAACTTTCCCCTATAAAGGCAAGTTAAAGGTAGGATTGGACCTGGGTACGGCATACATTGTAATTGCTGTATTAGATGAAAATAATCAGCCCGTGGCATGTGAAAAGCAAAGTGCCAGAGTATTGAGAGACGGTGTTGTGGTAGATTATCTGGGCGCACTTGAGATTGTTAAAAAATTAAAGGCAAAGCTGGAAGAACGTTTGAAATGCGAATTGACACAATGTGCGATTGCAATGCCGGCAGGTACGCAAAGCAGTTTAAAGACCCATACTTATGTAGCGGAAGGGGCGGGGTTCGAGGTAATCAATATCCTGGATGAGCCATCTGCCGCCAACTCAGTCTATGAGATTAAAGATGGAGTAATTGTTGATATCGGAGGCGGTACTACAGGGCTGGCAATCATCAAAAACGGCAAAGTAGAAGAAATTCAGGACGAGGCAACAGGAGGAACCCATGTGACCCTGGTTCTTTCCGGAAGATATCACATATCTTTTGAAGAAGCCGAGGTAATGAAACAGGATTACAGCAATCATAAAGAAATATACCCGGTTGTAAAACCGGTTTTCGAAAAAATGGCATCCATTGTCAACAAATATATCCACGATCAGAAAATCAAAGGAATCTATCTGTGCGGAGGAACTTGCTGCCTTACAGGAATAGAGGAGATCTTCGAGAAGAAGACAGGAATTAAAACAATAAAGCCGGAAAATCCGTTTTTGGTGACACCGGTGGGTATTGCTATGAATTGTGTGTTTATCCAATAACGAACAGCCCGCCACAGCCCAGGGGTTCCAACCTGCTGAGAAAACCAGCTTTGTATCAACGAATGCTATCTCGGAAAGATGGGTGTGGGAAACTGGTATGGGCGTAGGAAGCGTAGAGCAGAGCTGAGTATTTACTTACCTTTCCGAAGTGTTTTTTGGCGGATAGTATTCGACTGGCTCCCATCGGATACTAAGCGGGCAGTGAGCTGCGAAATGCATCAGGATTTCGGAGCGAATGCCCGCGTGCCGCCAAAAAGCGCTTCGGAAAGGTTAGAAAATACCAGTTCTGCGGCCAGCTGACGGAGCCCATGCCAGTTTCCCACACCCATCTTTTCGTACACTACCTACATCACAAAGCGTCATTACTCAGCGAAACCCAAATTTAAAATGAAATTATTCGCTGAAGTATTAAAAAATCTATTCATCTAATTTATGAAATCTTCAAACCCAGATCAATTGTAAATTATCATAAATCTATCCGTAACAGAAATCGATAATCTAAAGCATATATTTTCCGAAAAATGAATTCCAATCCAAAAACAACAGATATCTCCCTCCATTATCAAAAGAGGTATTGACTCCCGTCACATATAGCGATATAGTTAGTATACTAATAGTTAGTTGACTAATGATAGGAGGTATTACAAATGAATATAAATATTAAAAAAGATTCCCTCCACCTGCTTATCTCAAGGACATTTCATGCCCAGAGAAATATGATCCGCCCCAAACTTCTGGAAGCGGGACTTTGTGTGGGGCAGCCTAAGGTTCTGCATTATCTCTATGATCATGGAGCATGTATGCAGAAGGAACTGGCTTCGTTTTGCAATGTGGAGCCGGCTACCATGTCGAAGATGCTGGATACGATGGAAAAGAACGGATTGATAAAACGAATGGATGTAGCGGGAAACCGCCGGGCATTTCACATTGTACTGACGGATGCAGGGCTTGTTTCCCTTGGAGAGTGGGAAAAAATCTGTGAAGAGGCAGATGAAAAAAGCCTGCAGGGATTTACAGAAGAAGAACGGGAGCAGTATCGGAATTTTTTAAACCGGATGTATGAAAATATAAACGGCAAATAGCGGGAAGGAGAATGTGCAATGATTCAGAAATTCATGAGATATTTTCATAATTATAAAAAATATCTTTACATCAGCTGCATTTGTGTAGTGCTGGAAACCATGTTTGAATTAATTATTCCCATGATTATGGCAGATATCATTGACGTAGGCGTGGTGAATAAAGATGTTCCGTATATCTTTCTGAAAGGTTCTCTGATGGCATTGTGTGCTCTTTTATCACTGTTTCTGGGAATCTTATATGCCCGTTTTGCGGCACTGGCGGGACAGGGATTTGGGGCAGAGCTTCGGGGGGAAGAATTTCGCCGGCTTTCGGAGTTTTCCTTTGGGAATATGGACCGGTTTTCTACTTCCTCACTGATCACCAGGCTTACCAGTGATGTAGCTGTTCTGCAAAATGCCATCAGCGGAGGAATACGGCCGGCTGTTCGGGCACCTGTCATGCTGGTGATGGCAATCACGATGTCATTTGTGATTAATGCCAGGCTGGCACTTGTCTTTGTAGCAGCAGTACCGATTTTGGCTGTTGCACTTATTTGCATTATAAGGAAACTGCGTCCCATGTATGGAAAAATGCAAAAAGCTGTTGATATGGTGAACCGGGTGACCCAGGAAAACCTTATCGCAATCCGGGTTGTGAAATCATTTGTCCGGGGAAATTATGAAAAGGAAAAGTTTGAAGAAGTAAATGATAATCTACAGTTTACCAGCGAAAAAGCTTTTCATACGGCAGTGCTTAATATGCCATGTTTTCAGTTTGTGATGTATTTTACCATTGTGGCTATTCTCTGGTTTGGCGGCAATCTGATATTTGTGGGCAGTATGAAGGTTGGGGAACTGACCGGTTTCTTAAGTTATGTACTGCAGATATTGAATTCCCTGATGATGCTTTCCAATGTATTTATGATGCTTACCAGAAGTGTTGCGAGTGCAGGACGTATCCAGGAAGTCATGGAAGAACAAAGCGAAATCAAAGATGACATGGCAAAAGATATAGAAGTAGGAAGTGGTAGCATCGATTTTGAACATGTCAATTTCAAATACAAAGAGGAAGCAGAAGAATATGTACTCAGCGATATTACATTTCACATCGAAGCAGGGCAGACCATTGGTATTATAGGCGGCACAGGATCTGCCAAGACATCTCTGGTGCAGTTGATTCCGCGGCTGTACGATGTGACGGAAGGAACCGTTAAGATTGACGGTATCGATGTAAAAGAGTATCCGATGAAGCATTTGAGAGAAGCAATCGGTATGGTATTACAGAGAAATACATTATTTTCGGGAACGATCCGGGAAAATCTGCTCTGGGGAAATGAAAAGGCGGATGACAGTGAAATTAACCGGGCATGTCATATTGCATGTGCTGACGAATTTCTGAAAAAGATTCCCCAGGGTCTGGATTTTGATCTGGGTCAGGGGGGTGTCAACGTATCTGGTGGACAGAAGCAGCGTCTCTGCATTGCCAGGGCATTGTTAAAACGTCCTAAAATACTGATCCTGGATGATTCTACAAGTGCGGTGGATACCGCAACGGAAAAGAAGATCCGGGACGGACTGGAACAGTACATGGGAGATACCACAAAGATAATAATCGCCCAGAGAATCAGTTCTGTCAAAAATGCAGACCAGATTATTGTATTGGATGACGGGCATATCAATGCGATAGGGACCCATGAAACGTTAGTGGAGACAAACCCCATTTATCAGGAAGTATATACTTCGGGACAGGAAGGAGCTGATAAATAATGGCAAAAGTAATAGGATATAAGAAGCCCAGAAACATCAAGAAAACCTTAAAAACTATGCTGCGCTATTTTAAACGCCATATCTTTGCGCTATGCCTGGTGACGGTTATGGTTATAATATCAGCGGGAGCCAATATTTACGGCACTTATCTTTTAAAGCCTATTGTAAACGATTATATCGTTCCCGGAGATATACCCGGGTTAATTAAAATGCTGCTCTTTATGGGAACCATGTATCTGACCGGAGTTTTATGTACCTTTGGTTATACCCAGTTGATGGTGAGAACGGCACAGGCAATGGTAAAGGAAATCCGAAGTGATCTGTTTAGTAAGACCCAGAATCTGCCGCTGTCTTACTTTGATGCAAAGACCCACGGCGAGTTAATGTCACGGTTTACCAATGATATGGATACGGTACAGGAAGGGTTGAACAATAGTTTCACCATGGTAATACAAAGTTTTATTGTCACTGTGGGAACGATTGTAATGATTGTGGTTTTAAATGCCAGGCTGAGTCTCGTTGTTTTTGTATCTTTTATCTGTATGTTTGCATTCATCCGTTATAGCAGCAAAAAAAGCCAGAAGTATTTCGCACAGCAGCAAAAATATCTGGGAAGCCTGAACGGGTTTGTAGAAGAAATGGTGGAAGGCGCTAAAGTGGTCAAGGTGTTCAACCATGAAGAAGAAAATATCCGGGAATTTGAGAGGAGAAATGAAAAACTCCGGGCATCTGCAACAGAAGCGCTCACTCATGGGGGACGAATGGTGCCGGTAATTGTCAGCATTTCTTATCTGAATTATGCGATTTCAGCGTGCATTGGCGGTTTGTTTGCAATCAGCGGGCTGATGGATCTTGGCAGCTTATCCAGTTATCTGGTATATGTACGGCAGACAGCAATGCCGATTAATCAATTTACTCAGCAGATGAATTTTATACTGGCGGCAGTCGCAGGTGCGGAGCGGATATTTGAAGTTATTGAAGAAGCAGAAGAGGCAGATGCTGGAAAGACTACACTGACGCCGGTGGTTGCAGGCGCAGATGGAAGCCTGGTGCCATGCAGGGAGCGGGATCATCACTGGGCATGGAGTTGTCCTGACAAAGATGGAAAAGAAGTTCTGGTTCCCATGAGAGGAGATGTACGTTTTCATGATGTATCCTTCTCTTATGAAGAAAATCATGAAATTCTGCATAAATTAAATCTCTATGCCAAGCCAGGGCAGAAGATCGCTTTTGTGGGTTCAACAGGAGCCGGAAAGACTACCATTACAAATCTGATCAACCGTTTTTATGAAATTAATCAAGGCGTCATCACCTATGATGGAATTGATATAAAGCAGATCAAAAAGGATGACCTGCGCCATTCATTATCAATGGTTTTACAGGATACCCATCTTTTTACCGGAACAATTGAAGAAAATATCCGGTATGGAAAACTGGATGCGGATCATGAAGAGGTGGTTGCGGCAGCAAAGCTTGCCAATGCCCATTCCTTTATCCGGAGGCTGCCAAATGGATATCAGACCATGCTGCACAGTGACGGAACCAATCTTTCCCAGGGACAGCGCCAGTTATTGTCCATTGCCCGTGCGGCAATTGCTGATCCCCTGGTACTGATACTGGATGAGGCAACCAGTTCCATCGATACCCGTACAGAAAAGCTGATCGAAAAAGGCATGGATAAACTGATGCAGGGAAGAACTGTATTCGTCATAGCTCACCGTCTGTCCACCGTTCGAAATGCCAATGCCATTATGGTTTTGGAAAATGGCTGTATTATTGAGCGTGGAAGCCATGAGGAATTATTGGAACAAGAAGGTAAATATTATCAGCTTTATAATGGTATGTTCGAATTGTCATAGGGACAACAAAATATTTTTGATGAAGCCTGGATGCCACGTAAACCACGGATTAATAAAGGATATCTGGCGAGATATGCAAGAAGTGTAACTTCCGGGAGTACAGGCGCTGTACTGGAATAAACAGGCATTTTAAAAACCTGCTCTGAGTCCAAATATCATTGACTATTCAGGTTTACACCTTTATAATAGATATAAAGTGAACAGGATAGGAGAAGGTTATGGAAATAAAAAACGTATATGAGGAATTAGGGCAGGAAAATTATTCCGCCGTTAAAGATCGTTTTTGTGGCAATGAAAAATTGTTAGAGAAATTTGTGAAAAAATTTCTTCTGGATCCTACGTATGAAAAACTGGAAGAGTCTGTCAGCGCAGGAGACCGGCAGGGTATAGAGATAAATGCCCACACATTAAAGGGGGTTGCCGGTAATCTGGGATTTTGCAGCCTGCAGTCAGAATGTGCGGAACTGGTTGGCTGTATCAGATTAGATAATAATGAGCAGATTCCGGAGTTATTTGAGCGTGTAAAAAGCACCTATACGAATATCATACAAGTAATCAAAAAACTGGATTAGGGCAGAGGGTGGACTATGGAACAAAAAAGAAGAACCATTTTAATAGTCGACGATATGGAGCTGAACAGAGCAATCCTCAATGAGATGTTTTATCAGAATTACAATGTACTGGAAGCCTGTGACGGTGAGCAGGCACTGCAGTTAATTTCTCAGAAAAAGCATGAGATTGATATTATACTGCTGGATATTGTAATGCCTGTAATAGATGGATTTGGAGTATTGGAAAGTCTGCAGAGGCAGAATCTGATGGAGCGCCTGCCGGTGGTTATGATTACGGCAGAGAATTCGGAAAGCGTTATGAAAAAAGGCTATGCAATGGGAGTTACGGATATTATAACGAAACCTTTTAATCCAGACATTGTAAGAAGGCGTGTAAAAAATGTACTTGCTTTATACAGCAGGCAGGAGAGCCTGGAAGAACTGGTTGAACAACAGACACAGGCGCTGCGCAATCAGACCAGACAGCTTCTGGATGCCCTTAGCAGTATTATAGAGTTTAAAAATATGGAATCGGGTCAGCACATACTCAGAATTCGTATCATAACAAAGTTTTTACTACAAAAATTATCTAAGAAATTTCCGGGATATGATCTTACCGCAAAGCAGATAGATACCATATCAGAAGCTGCTGCAATGCATGATATCGGAAAAATCGCTATTTCCAATTCAATTTTAAATAAACCGGGAAAGCTTACCGCTGAAGAATTTGAGATTATGAAAACTCATACGGTAAAAGGATGTGAGGTAGCAAGAAAATTAAAATATATACAAAACCAGGACTTTATGGGATACTGCCTGGACATTTGCCGCCACCACCACGAGCGCTGGGACGGCAAAGGGTATCCTGACGGTCTGAAAGAGGATGAGATCTCCATATGGGCACAGGTAGTATCTCTTGCAGATGTCTATGATGCGCTTACAAGCGAACGGGTGTATAAGCGGGCTTACAGCCATCAGGAAGCCTTATATATGATTCAGAATGGTGAATGCGGTATATTTAATCCCCGGCTTTTGAAATGTTTCATGGAAAATGCAGATGAGATGTATCAGTATCTTTTAAATTTGACGGATGAAAATGCAAGTACCTTCGGTTATGAGGACGAATACGAGCAAAAAACAACGGCCAATATGACAAATATTTCCGACCGCACCTTACAGTTATTGGAGCTTGAGCGGGAAAAATATAGAATTATAACGGAACTGTCAGGTGATATCGTGTTTGACTATGACACGCAGAGAGATCTGCTAAGCTTCTCAGAGAAATTCAGGGAAGTTTTTGGAAGAAATATCATAATAGAAGATGCCCGGCACTGGATGCAGAACAGTGGTTTTTTGTATGAGCAGGACAAAAGCAAGTTTATAAAGCATCTGATGATTCTTACCAGTCAGAATGTAACCTGTAAAGTTCAGGTGCGTCTGATGGTAACTCAAGATACTTATGAATGGTTTGACGTCTATGTCCATTCCATCTGGAATCAGGAAACCGGTGAGTGCCTGACCCTGATGGGCAAGATGGTCAACGTAGACCAGCGTTACAAAGAACTGGAGCAATGGAAGAAAGTAGCCAATACCGATGCCTTAACAGGTCTGTATAATAGAAAGGCATTGGAAGAGAAGATCAGTGAGGTGCTGGTCAACGAGCATGCACAGCAGTCAGCACTTTGTTTTATAGATTTGGATGATTTCAAACAGGTAAATGATGGTTATGGACATCCTTACGGAGATGAATTATTAATTGAAATTGCCAGACAATTGAAAGGCTGTGTCAGAAGTACAGATATTACCGGCAGAATAGGCGGAGATGAATTTATTGTACTACTTCGCAATATAAAATCGGTTCGGGATATGATGGAAAAAGCATCACAGCTTTGTCATACTCTCGGAAAAGGATTTAAGGGATATAACTATTCCGTCAGCATCGGAATTGCGGTATTCCCCGAAGCCGGAAAGACTTATGAAGAACTGCTCAGCCGGGCTGATCAGGCATTATATTGTTCCAAAAATGCAGGAAAAGACCAGTATGTGATCTATGGTGATGATACGGCAGAGATGCCATTTCGTTCTCTGTTATCAGAGGTGGACAGCTTTGTGCAGACCGAAAATGAACTGGCCAAGATTTTAAATAATGCGGGTATGGAAAAATAAGGCGGATATAACTGCCTTATTTTTTTTACCCTTTTATTTAAACATTATATGTTACAATCGTCCATTTTTCATTTTGTTTCATTAAAAAGCAGGGAGTATTTATTTTTTTACGGTAATAGTATTCAAATAATTTTTGAAAGAAGCGGTAGTCTAAAAATAAGGCAATATTTTCGTTTACAGTCATATATACATCTCCAATCATTCAAAAATATTAGTATTCATGTAACCATATGGCCTCCGGCAGCATACATTAGAATATAGTATCATACTGCTCTATTCTAATTATATTCCGGAGGAGAGAAATATATGACGCATATTGTACAACTTACTGAATTAAAAAGGGGAGAAAAAGCAGTGATTACAGAGCTGATCTCTTTTAAAGAAATGAGGCGCAGGCTTCAGGATATGGGAATGATAGAGGGGACAACAGTAGAATGTGTGGGAAAAAGTCCTTTGGGTGACCCTTGTGCTTTTTTAATAAGAGGTGCAGTAATTGCTCTTCGAAAAGAGGATGCGGGAAGTGTAATGGTAGAATGCAGTGATTAATAGGAGGTGCTTATGGGACTAAACAGGACATCATCAGGAATGAATTCTGTTGACAAAGAACTCGTAATTCAAAAAGAAAGAGAAGAAGATAAGGTTATTGCACTTGCCGGAAATCCCAATGTAGGGAAAAGTACTGTTTTTAATCAGCTGACGGGCATGAAGCAGCATACCGGTAACTGGCCGGGGAAAACGGTTGCCAATGCCCAGGGATATTGCTCTTATGGGAATCAGGGTTATGTAATGGTGGATATTCCGGGATGCTATTCCCTGATGGCACATTCCATTGAAGAAGAAGTGGCAAGAGACTTTATCTGTTTTGAACATCCGGATGCAGTCGTGGTAGTTTGTGATGCAACCTGTCTCGAACGTAATCTGAATCTGGTATTGCAGATACTGGAAGCTTGTGCCAATGTAGTAGTTTGTGTCAATCTTATGGATGAAGCAAAGAAAAAGCAGATTAAGATACAATTAGAATCATTATCTGAAAAGACAAAGGTTCCGGTAATCGGAATAACAGCAAGAAGCAAAAAAGGTCTGGATCAGATCTTTGAAGGTCTGAATCAAATCTGGGGCCAAACAGAGAACAAGGAACCACTGGTGACCTATCCTGATTATATTGAAGATGCCATTCACCAACTGGAGCCAGCCGTAGAAAAATTATGCAAAGGAGTACCAAATTCCAGATGGCTGTGTGCCAGACTGCTGGATGCAGATGACTGCCTGCGTAAATCAATGCGGCTGCATATCGGAAATGATCTTCTGGAAAATGAAGAGATACATAATATCCTTTCCGATATTAAATCCAATTTGTCAGACTCAGAAATTTCCAGAGAACAATTGAGTGATGATATCGCCTCTGCCTTTGTAAAGAAAGCAGAAGATCTATGCAGAGATACGGTTGCTTTCGAAGATAAATCCTATAACCGAAAAGACCGCCGGCTAGACCGTTTATTCACAAGTAAGGTAAGCGGGTTTCCGATAATGTTCCTGGTCCTGCTGTTTGTCTTCTGGCTTACAATCACCGGGGCAAATTATCCGTCACAGCTTTTGAGCAAGGGCCTATTCATGTTGGAAGACCAATTAGTATTATTCTTTCAAAAAATAGGTGCCCCCACAATATTATATGAAATTCTGGTATTTGGAATATACCGGGTACTGGCATGGGTAGTGTCCGTCATGCTGCCGCCAATGGCAATTTTCTTCCCTTTGTTTACACTGTTAGAGGACTTTGGATATTTGCCGAGAGTCGCATTTAATCTGGACAGGTGTTTTAAAAAATGCCAGGCGTGCGGGAAACAGGCTTTGACTATGTGCATGGGGTTTGGCTGTAACGCAGCCGGCATCATCGGCTGCCGCATCATAGATTCTCCAAGGGAACGTTTCATAGCAATCATCACCAATAATTTTGTCCCCTGCAATGGAAGACTGCCAATCTTAATATCAGTAATTTCCATGTTTTTTGTAGGAAAGGTAACCGGAGTGTTTTCCTCCCTGTTGTCAGCAGTCATTTTAGCAGGAATTATTGTACTTGGCGTAATAATGACCCTGGTAGTATCCAAAATACTGTCCAAAACAATATTAAAAGGAATGCCATCATCCTTCACTCTAGAATTGCCGCCTTACCGAAGACCGCAGATCGGAAAAGTGATTGTGCGATCCATCTTTGACCGTACACTCTTTGTATTAGCCCGTGCAGTAGTGATTGCAGCACCTGCAGGACTGGTTATCTGGCTGATGGCAAATCTGTCAATTGGAGATATGACCATATTAACCCACTGCACCCAGGCACTGGATCCCTTTGCAAAGATGCTGGGTATGGATGGTGTTATACTGATGGCGTTTATACTGGGTCTGCCTGCAAATGAAATCGTGATCCCGATTATGATCATGACGTATATGGCACAGGGCAGTCTGATGGAAATTAATGACCTGGATGTACTAAAACAGCTGCTGGTACAAAATGGCTGGACCTGGGTTACGGCAGTCAGCACCATGCTGTTTACGCTGATGCACTGGCCCTGTTCCACAACGTGTTTAACCATACACAAAGAGACGCAGAGCATAAAGTGGACGCTGGTCTCGGTGGTGGTACCAGCAGTTGTGGGGATCGTGGTGTGTTTTGTGTTTACATCGGTGGTAAGGCTGCTTGGGATTGGGTGAGATTATTATGAAATAAGTGGGAAAATGAGAATTCAGGAGTTGCAGAACCTGGCAGGCAGTAAGTCAGATTGGGTTTATTGCAACTCCTGTGAAATAACAGGAGCAGGTTCTGTTGTCCTTCAACAAAGATTTGAAGCTTTGAAAACTCGAATGAAAGTTTTGCCGACATGAACTGTGGTATCCTAATCAGCCCGTCATCAATGTCGATGACACTGATGTGAATAAGAGTCGGATTTAAATTTGAATCCCTTGACCTGGTACGCAATGGCTTGACATCTACCTTCATTCTATTGAATTTGATTGGCTATATGTGTTAATCACTTTTCCGTGATCCATTTCAATGACGCTGTCACATAATAAGTATAGTAATAATAATATATTCTAAACATATTGTCAATAAAAAGGTAGATTACAAAAAACGACATGGTAAGTGATTCAAAACTGCGTCAGGGCAGGATTAAATCAGTTAGTAAATCATAAAAAATAGCACAAATTAGAATATTTTTCCACTTCAATAAGAAACGCTGGTTGCTATAATGATAATAGAATAGAAATGTATGCAGCGGGGATATACAAAATGCCTGCTTTGTGGCCGTTGCAGTAATACACAGAAATTTAAAAGGAATGAACCAATCTTCAGCGAAAGGAGAAGTGGATGAAAAAACTAAAGAATATGGGACTTGCCAGGAAGTTTTCTGTCACAATATTATTCAGCCTGATACTGCCGCTGGTACTTCTTTTTAGTATCATGAACAGTGTAATCGCCAGTGAATTTATGGAGAAGCAATATGAAAAGGAACTGGAAGTATTAAAACAGTCGAAGCCCAGCCTGGAAAATGTGCTGGAGGATACCCAGACTTTATCCAGAAATATTGTGGGAAACAAAGAAGTTCAGGCACTGTTGGAGGAATATGAGAAGTCAGGTATGGTGAATGAGGAGACCTTGAGCAGAGCTAAAATATACATTGAAGAAATGATCTATATGAAACGTTATATTTCCTCCCTGTCCCTATTCAGCAAAGGAAAGACTCTGTATCAATATGGAGGATATTATAAGAGCGAAGATATCTTTGATTTGCCGGAGCTGGAAAAGGAGCTGGGCGAACTGGATGGAAAACCTATGTGGGATTCTGCCAGAATGCATAGGGGATATATAGCTGGAAAAGAAAACTGCCCCATGGTGTCTGTATACCGTATTATCAATCATCTGTATCGTCTGACTCCCGTGGGAGCAGAAAGAATCAGTATCAGTGAAGAATACCTTTGTTCATTATATGCGTCTGCGGAGTCATCGGAAGAAGATCAGTCATACATATTTGATGAAGATGGAAGAATTGTTTCTGCCAGAGAAAAAGAGCTGCTAACAGGGAATGTATCAGAAGAGATTGTAGAGAGAGTGAATGGACAGGATGGATATTTCGTGGAAGAAAAACACGGACAGGCAGTTTTTTATTACAAAGTTCCGATTACAGGCTGGACGGTAGTTCGGACCAAAAGTATGAGTGTTTTGCAGGAACAGATTCGCATGATCAACAATATTATCTGGATGTGTCTGACGCTGGCAATTTTCTTTGGTTTTGTGTTTTCAATAGTACAGAAACGCTCTGTCATTGATCCGGTGGTTAGATTGGCAAGTGACGTAGAAAAGGTGGATGAAGGGAATTATGACATTAAACTTCATACTGGAAACCAAGATGAGATTGGAATGTTAAATCAAAGTGTCATTCAGATGACTTCCCGTATCCGGGACTTGATTGAGACTGTCTACAAAGGGCAGATTCATATGAGAGAAGCGGAAATCCTGTCTCTTCAGGCTCAGATTAACCCTCATTTTCTGTATAATACTTTAGATACCATGAGATGGATAGCCATAGAGCATGAAGAGGATTTGCTGGCATGTCAGATAGAAGCATTATCAAGTATGTTCCGCCACGTACTAAATAACGGTAAAGAAGTGACCACTGTAGAGGAAGAAGTTGCTCATCTGAAAAATTATCTGGAAGTACAGCACTGCCGTTTTGGGGAAAAGATACAGGTAGAGATGAATGTGGATGAACAGCTATATTCATGCCGGGTATTGAAGCTGATTCTTCAGCCGCTGGTAGAAAATTCCTTTGTTCATGGGTTGGAAGAAAAAATTGGGGGAGGAAAGATTTCGGTTTCTGTGACAGGGGAGAAGGGAGCAATTGTTTACCGGGTTACTGACAATGGGGTTGGAGTGGATGCGGTAAAAATACGGGAGATATTGAGGACAGAAAAACAGACAGGAAAGATATACGCACTGAAAAATGTAAATGATAGGATTAAACTTAAGTATGGAGAAGCGTATGGAGTAACTTTTCAATCGAAAGTAGGAGAAGGAACAGAGGTAGTGGTTCAGATTCCCATGGCACTAATGGAGGACTAATGATGAAAGCGTTGATTGTAGATGATGAGATGCATATTAGAAATGGATTGCAGAAAAGTGTAAAGTGGAGAGAACTTGGAATAGAACAGATATTTACAGCAGAAGATGGCAGGGAAGCACTGGCAGTCTGTCTAAAGGAAAAGCCGGAGATTCTAATTACGGATATCCGGATGCCTGGAATGGATGGACTTACATTGGCACAGGCAGCAATTAATAAGGCCAAAGTGAAAAAAGTGGTGATACTAAGCGGTTTTTCTGAGTTTGAATATGCCAAAACAGCGATCCGTCTGGGAGTGGTGGATTATCTTCTTAAGCCAGTGAAGCTGGAAGAATTATCAGTTCTTTTGAAAAGAATGGTAGAAGAAATCCGTCTGGAGTCCAGGCAGAAGGAATTACAGAACCAGGAAATGGTATGGGAAGTGATACGGGGAACAAAATCTCCCGGAATACTTCGAACATTATTTGGAGAGAACCAGGGAGAAGTACTTCTGGCTGTATTAGAGAGAGATGTTCCTTATGGCAGATGCTTTTCCGTTTTAGAAATAAAGACAGAATATATGCAAATTCTGACAAAGATGGAGAATGAAGTGGTTCTTCTTTTTCAAATAAAGGGAAAAGATGATCGTACAGAGTATCATAACGTATTCTATCAGGAACTACATGCAATAAACCGAAGGCAGAATACCGGGTGCAGCTGTTCCATAGGGGTCAGTGAAAGAGGGCAGCTTAAGGATATCTGCCGGTTGTACCGACAGGCACAGGAGGCATTGAAACACCGCTTTTATAAAGGAAACGAAAACTGTATATTTCATGAAGAAGTAGAGGAGAATGAGACAAAATTTTACCCTTTATTGAACTTAGATAAAAAGGCTATTTCGGAAAGTGTTTCGTTGTTTCAGATAGATTTGCTGCATGATCAGATTCACAGGCAATTTGAGTTTCTCAGGAAAGAAAGATGCATGGAAGAAAGGGTTGTTCAGGAACTGTGTCTGGGGATACAGAATATTTTATTTGAGAGCATGATGGAGAGAGGGGTGGACATTGCAGGAATTTTGAATCAGAATCAGGAGTTGTTTTCCGGGCAGATGTCCTTTTCTTCTATTACAGATTACGAAGCCTGGATATCCGATTATTGTTATCTTCTGTTAAAGGGATTTGAAGATTTGTCGGGGAAGAGATACAGTGCAGTTATTTCAAAGGCGGTGGATTACATTAATCAGCACTATTCAGAAGAATTGTCTCTGGTACGATTGGCAGAGAATGTCAGTAAATCTACCAGTTATTTTAGCTGCATATTTAAAAAAGAAATGGGTGTGAATTTTAATGAATATTTGAATCAAGTGCGAATCAGAAAGGCAAAGGAACTGCTACGTGTGCCGGACGCAGTTATTTATGAGGTGTCAGAGAAGACTGGATTTTCAGACTATAAGTATTTTACCAAGGTATTTAAAAAGCAATGCGGGTGTTCGCCCAGTGAATATGTCAAAACCGGAGAATGTAAGATATCGTAAAAAATTGCACATAATCGAATTTTTGTCCTCTGTAAGCGGAAACAAATAAAAGGTAAAATTAAGTTACCAAATGAAACAAAGGAGGAAAAGGAATGAGAAAAAAAGGTTTAGCAATGGGACTTACTGCACTGATGACAGCTGGGCTTTTGACTGGATGTGTGAGTGGACAGACTCAGACAACAGAAACGACAAAGGTGCCGGAACAAAAAGAGACAACGGCTAAGGACACGGAAGCAAATACGAAAGGGGCTGAAAAAACATCAAGTGAAAGTTCTTCAGAGGACGTGGTCACTTTGGAGCTGTTCTGGCAAAAATCAAATACCAATGTTATTCAGGAGATTATTGACAAATTCGAGGCGGAAAATCCCAATATAAAAATTGAATTGACAGCAACTTCCTCGGATACGGGAAAGCAGATTTTCCAGACCAGAATGGCCACCAACGAACCCATGGATTTAGTGCAGCATTGGCCATCACAGGCTGAATTCAGGGCTATGTGCAAGGAAGGCAGAATGGTGGATTTGTCTGATTATGCATGGAATGACAATATTATTGATACCTATTATGACATGTCTACCGTAGACGGAAAGTTATATTCTGTGCCCCTCTCTATTAACGCAGGTGTTGTAGCGTATAATAAAGAAATTTTTGAGGCAAACAATCTGGAAGTTCCCAAGACCTGGGCTGAGTTGGTTAAGGCAGCGGATACTTTGAAAGCAGCAGGAGTTACTCCTTTTATTTTCAGTAATGGTGATAAAGAAAACTGTTCTCAGAAATTCCATATTATGACCGCAGCGGTTGCAGATGACAAGTGGAATCCATATGATTTCTATGTGGGAATGTATGAGGGAAGTGGAGCAAAATTTGCAGACAATGAGTACTCGAAGAAGGCTGCTGAACGTCTGTATCTTCTTTCCAGTGATTATGCACAGCCAGACCCTATGAGCACTAATTATGATTTGGCAATGCAGATGTTCGCAAATGGTGAGGGAGCAATGATGATTGCCGGAACCTGGGCACAGTCAGACATTGAAAAGAACAACCCGGAGATTCAGATGGGTATGTTTGCAATGCCGGCAGATGATGGAGTTAATATGTTGATTTCCGGAATTGACCCTGGTATTGCAGCCATGACAGGTACCGGGAAAGAAGAGTATGCGGCAAAATTCCTGGAGTTTGTGACCAGAACAGAAAATGCACAAATTTATACAGATTATGATAAGTCCCCAAGCCCGATTAAAGGGGTAAAGACGGACAATCCTACCATTGATCTGATGCTGAGTTATATTGAAGAAGGGAAAGCAATACCCTGGTGGCGTGATTATATCAGTACTGGTGTAGTCAGTGATGAAGCAGATTTGGCACAGGCATTTTTAATGGATGGTGATTTGGATACTTTCTTAACAGGTGAGGAAGAAATTGTACTGCGTAAGGAATAGGGAAAAAGCGGGATGAATTCCCGCCTTTTCTAAAACAGAAAGGAGGCCTATATGAGAAAGAACAGTATCAGCCACAAAAGAAATGTTTCTTATATGCCTGTCATCGCTATAGCGTTACTTTTATATACCGTATTTTTTATTGTTCCGGCTGTTTACAGCTTCTATTTTAGCCTGACAGACTGGAATGGTTTTTCTCTGGAATACAATTTCGTAGGCTTAAAAAATTTTGTGAAAGTATTTCAGGATAAAGACCTTTTTAATTCTGTGAAATTTACTGTTATCTATACAGTAGTTATCAATGCCACAACGATACCCTGTTCGGTGATTTTAGGTGTTTTTCTGACAAAAAAATTAAAAGGTGTTAATTTCTTCCGTTCCGTGTTTTTTTATCCGGCCATTATTTCCATGTTATCTCTAGGCTTGATTTTTAATGAAATCTTTCGCCGAATGCTTCCTATGATTGGGGATGGTTTGGGAATTGGGTTTTTGCAGACCAGTTTGTTATCTACAAAGACTGGGGCAGTGATAGCCGTAATCCTATTGGGGTTCTGGCAGAATTTATCCATTCCTACCGTTTTGCTGATTGCTGCACTGCAGAGTGTACCCCAGGAGCTGACAGAAGCGGCGAAGATAGACGGGGCAGGTGTGATGGACAGATTTCGCGTCGTGACATTTCCGTTTCTGGCATCTACCCTGGTGATCTGTTTCGTAAAAGGAATCCGGGATGCCCTGGTAGTCTTTGATTATATTATATCGCTGACACAGGGGGGACCTGCTAAAGCAACCACCTCTATGGGATATAAGATTTATCTGATGGGAAGTACAGACATGAAGTTCTCCCAGGGATGTGCTACGGCAATTGTTCTATTTTTTATCATTGCCCTGGTATCGTTTCTCATCATGAAGGTAATCGGGAGAGGAGGTATTGAGCAACAATGAACAATATGCGGACGAAGAAAAGAATTACAAATATTTTGACTTACTTCTTTCTGGTATTCTGGTTTTTATGTATTGCTCTGGTGTTATATGTAACGATAGTTAATTCTTTTAAGACACAGGTAGAATCCAGCAAAAGCTTTCTGACACTTCCGGAGGCATTTCAGCTCGATAATTATATTGCTGTATTCCAGAGAAGCGGATTTGTACAGGCAGTGGGCAATACCATCTTTTTTACATTGATTTCCATTATCATAGTAGCCGTTTTCGTGCCAGCAGTGTCCTATGCGGTGAACCAGATGATCCATCTTAAAACGGGAAAATTTTCTTTATACTATATAACAGCAGCGATGTTTGTTCCTTTCCAGATTGTAGCATTACCTTTATCCATGTTTATGAAAGCTCTGGGTTTAGGAAACCGGCTCAGTATTGTTATTATATTTATCACTTATCCATTGATACAGGGGGTGTATCTGTGCAACGGCTATCTGAAGACAGTGCCAAAAGAACTTGCGGAATCCGCCTATGTGGAAGGTGCAGGCACCTGGAAAACTTTTTTTTCTATAGTATATCCAATCATGAAACCGATGACAGCCACCATCATTATCACCAATTTTTTGTGGATGTGGAATGAGTTCCTGATTTCACTGATGATTCTGGGGGCGGACAAGAAGACACAGACTCTGCCATTATTCATCTACAGTTTTAAAGGACAGTATTCCATTGAGTATAACCTGCTGTTTGCGGCAATAGTATTGTCCTCTATTCCACTGACGGTAATGTATGTGTTCTTACAGAAATATATTGTAGCAGGTTTGGCAGGCGGAGCAGTGAAGGGTTAGGTAGGATGATGTTATGAAGGGTTTACATTATATTGGAAATAGACAGGCCAAGATCAGGGAGATGGAGATTCCCAGGCCAAAGACGAAGGAAGTATTAATAGAGGTAACCCTATCTGCACTCTGCGGCAGTGAAAGAAATGATTATGAACAAGGCTGTTCCTTCGTGTCAGGTCATGAGTTTGTGGGAATTGTAAGGGAAGCAAAGAATTGCAGAGAGTCAAAGCCCGGTAACCGGGTAGCTGTAAATGTAATAAAAGGCTGTGGGAAGTGCTATTACTGCAGAATGGGAAAATCCCAATTCTGTGAGTCCATGATAATCTGTCAGGGAGGACATGCGGAATACGTCTGTGTACCAGAGGAATGCTGTTTGGAGATACCGGAAGATGTAGAGGATCGGGCTGCGGTTTTGCTAGGGGGGGATACCCTGGGGGTTGCATATCGTGCAGTACAGAAATTACCGGCAGGGATGGGGAGGGTGGCATTGGTAATTGGGGCTGGGCCAATTGGTCTTGGTGCCGTGTCACTACTAAAATATTACGGATATTATGTTGTAGTCTGGGAAATGAATCCGGTACGGATGAAATATGCACTTCTGACCGGAGCCGATGAAGCAATGGATTCTGTAGATTTAAATTCAGAACAGAGGATAAAAGAATTGACGAATCGCCTGGGGGCGGATGTGGTATTGGAATGTTCCGGAAATCCGGTGGGACAGAAAAATGCACTTCATGCAGTGAGGCCGGAAGGTACCGTAGTTTTCTGCGGAGAGAACTACAAAGGGCTGACGATTGTACCTTCCGAGGATATTATACATAAGGAGATTACGTTGACCGGAGCTTTTTATTTTACAGGACAGGATTTCTATAGTCTCTGTGAATTGTACAGGAGAGGATTTGAACCGGGGAAAGCAGTCAGCCATATCTGGAACCTTGCCGAAGCCCCATTGGCATGTAAGATGTTTTTTGAGGGAAAAACCGGCAAGGTCTTGTTGGAGAGGAAGGTGTAGAAATGAAGTGTTTATCTACCGTCATAGTGGGAATGGGAGAACGGGGAAAGGTACATCTCCACGGATTCCTTAAAAATAGAGATATGTTTGAAGTGAAAGGAATCTGTGACAGGAGAGAAGCGCATCTTCAGGAGTCTGTCAGGCAGTATGGCATCAGCCCTGATATCTGCTACACAGATGCGGAGGAAATGCTGAAAACGGTAAAACCCGATGTGATGGCTTTTGTGACCATGCCTCATATTCGTCTGCCCATGGTGAAACTGGCAGTTAAATATCAGGTGAAAGGTTTGCTTTTTGAAAAGCCAATGGCAGTTTCACTGGAAGAAGCAGATGAGATTGTACGCTTGTGTGAGGCACATGAAATTAAAACCATCGTTTGCCACCAGCATAAATACCTCAATTCTTTCCTGGAATTAAGGAAAGCTCTGGACAGCGGGGAACTGGGGCAGATTACAGATATCCGTGCAAGCTGCCAGCCCCAGGCTTCCCAGCTTGGAACCCACTATTTAGACTACATGATATGGGCTAATGGAGGAAAACAGATTGTAAGCGGAGTGGGACATATTCATGGCAGTTTTTATTTAGAGGACAGCCATCCTTCACCCGATTATGTTATGGGACAGTTAATTTTTGAAAATGGTGTACGGGGATTTTTAGAATGTGGGTATTTGGCGAAGCAGACGGAAAAGTATCAGGCTTGCTTTAGCCATGGCAGCGGGGAGCCTGCTTACTGGACAGATGACAGGCTGACGGTCTATGGATCAAAAGGATATGCCTGGGCTTCCTGCAATGGGAAATATGCGGTCTTTTCTCCAGAAACATCCCCTGAGATAAGGCATGGAGATTATCAGGATTTTTTCCAGCGGGAGCAATTTGAAGCACAAGTCCGCTATACGAAGGAGTTTGGGGAGTGGATGTTGGGAAAAAGAGAGCGCCACGACTGCGATGTAAAATTAGCATATCATGGATTTGAGGTGCTGGAAGGCATTTATAGCAGTGCCCTTGACTGTACCAGAGTGGATTTTCCGCGGGTTTGGCCCAATAAGTATGAAGCATTGGAAGAATGCAGGAAAAGATTACATAGAGTCACTTACAGAAAATGGAGGTAATTATGGATAAATGGTATAAGAAGCATTACCGAAGAACATTACTGGACATGCATATTGAAGATTGGAATGAAGAATTCCTGTCCCAATATGACCCCAAGAAGTATTTTGAACTATTGAAAAAAGCTGAAATTACAGCACCTATGATATACGTGCAGTCTCATGTGGGGCTCTGTTACTGGCCTACAAAGACTGGCATCATGCACAAAGCATTCCATGGAAAAGAAGACATGGTAAAGCAGGTTTTTGATATGTGCCGGGAGGCAGAAATGCCAACGGTTCTGTATTATAGCATCATTTTCAATAACCGGGAATATGAACGCCATCCGGAGTGGAGAATGAAGGATGCAAATGGACAGGATTCCAGATCGAATGGAGGGCGGTATGGGTTGTGCTGTCCCAACAATGAAGAATACAGGGAGTTTGTGAAAGCACAGATTCGGGAATTCTCCCAGTATTTCCAGTTTGAAGGTGTATTCTTTGATATGACCTTTTGGCCGGAGGTATGTTATTGCAAATCATGCCAGAAGCGCTGGAGAGAAAAACATCAGGAGCCAATGCCCGAAATAGTGGACTGGAATGATGAGAATTGGCTGGCCTTTGACCAGGAGCGCCATGAGTGGATAAAGGAATTTGCTTTTTTATGTACCGACGAAGTACATAAGTTTTCTCCCGAAGCAACCGTAGAGCATCAGTATGGAAATTCTATTGCATTTTGGAGATTTGGAAATAACGAAAATGTATCTATGGCAAGTGATTATATTGGCACGGACTTATACGGAGGAATCAGGCAGCAGTCCTTTGCTTGTAAAGCCTGGTACCATCTTACCAAGAACAGACCTTTCCAGTATATGACAAGCAGATGCTATCCAACTCTCGCGGAACATACTTCTATGAAATCCTATGACCAGCTTCGGCAATGTGTAGCCATGACATATCTTCATCACGGAGCCAGCCTGTTGATTGATGCCATTGACCCCCTGGGGACCATGGATGAGCGGGTATACGAACTGATTGGAAAAATCTACGGGGAAATGAAAGAATATGAGCCTTACATGACAGAAGGAGAACAATCCTTTGATATCAGCTTATATTTCAATTTAAACGGAAAATATGACCCCAGACAAGAGGGTATTCATGTAATGGATCACCGCCTGGACAGGGATAAGGGCAGTGCAGGTACCATGCCTCATTTCGATGCATTGATGGGAGCTTCTGATATCCTGGCATCCCATCATATTCCCTATGGAATTGTAAATAACTGGAGGCATGAGGAAATACAGAAACATCCGGTTCTGGCAATTATGGATGCGCCAGGGCTTTCTGAAGAAGAAATCTCGGATGTGATATCTTATGTGCGTGATGGAGGAAATCTGTATTTAAGCGGTTACACAGATAACAGGCTCCTGCAGAAATTCTTTCATACAGAAATGGATGGGTATACAGATGGAAGAATGACATATCTGGCACCCTGCGGGGAATCGGGGATTATGGAAGGATATAGTACCAGAAAATATCCGCTTGTGATGTTTGAACCGGCAGTAAAATTAAAACCAGGATACATGGGAACTAAAATGGCAACATTGACGTTCCCCTATACAAAACCAGGCATTCACTGGTCTATGTTCCCTACGGATGTTCATGAGGAGGAATATGTGGACGTAAATTCAGATGCATATCCATTTTCTACCATACACGCAAATCCTCCTGGAATAGAGACAGAGATGCCGGGTATGCTGTATACCACCTGCGGGAAAGGAAAGGTCATATGGTCTGCCCTGCCTCTTGAAAGAGCTGAGAGGTACCAGCATGGAGAGGTATTTATAAATATAATGAAAATGCTTGCCGGTGGTGCGTTTTCCATTCAGGTAGAAGCAAGTGAAACAGTAGAGAGTATAATCTTCGAAGATAAACCGGCTAAATCCCTGTTAGTGGGGCTGATTGAAACCAGAAACGGTTATACCATTGCAGACACCCATGATATAGACATTGCACTCAATACACCTGTGAAACCGGCAAATGTATGCATGCTGCCGGAGAAAAAAGAAATAGCTTACTGCTATGAAGACGGATGTTTAAAAATACATCTGGATAAAATATCTGTTTTTGCCATGTTACAGATTCAGTGGTAAAAAGTTGTGAAGGAGGGTGCTTATGGAAAAATTATTTGCACTGGATGGGAAGTTCAATCGATTTATGTCAAAGGCAGCAGATCTTCTGCTGTTGAATCTCATGTGGATGACTTGTTCCCTGCCGATTATTACAATCGGGGCATCCACTACAGCATTATTTGATGTCCTGATCGAAATGACAGAGGATAAGGAAGCTTATGTAGTCAGAACTTATATCCGATACTTTGCCAAAAATCAAAAAGAGAGTACAAAGCTCTGGTTATTATTTCTGACTGTACAGACACTGCTCTGTGCGCTCTTTGCAAGTGCCTTTCAGGTGGGAAGTAGTGTAATTGTAGCAGGGAGTATGATTGGAGAGGTATTTTTCCTGGCCTGTACGGTTTTTGCCTTTCCCCTTCTGGCATGGACTGGTGACAGGAAACTTGGAAGTTTGCTGAAGAAATCAGCCTTCCTTGGTGTGGCGGCACTACCCTGGACGGGAGTGCTTCTCTTAGGAAGTGGTATTTTGATTGCTGTCACACTGTGCTATCCACTTCCAGCGGCGCTGCTGCTGCTTTTTATAGGTGTGGCAGGTATTTCTTATATGATGAGCGTCATATACCGGCATGTTTTTCAGAAATATGGTGTGTTAAGGGCAACGGAATTAAAACATGAAGTTATCTGATCGGGAAAAGCTTTCTGCCTATATGGGAAAACCAAAAGAAACAAAGGCGTTTACATTTACGGCGAAAATTTTAGAAGAGAAAGAAAAGATTGCCTTGTACAAGGAAAGGGCAGAGTACTCTAGAAAGGAAGGATATTGATGGAGAAAAAGGAATTAGCAGTAAAAGCATTACAGAAAGGAAAAGGTATCTTCCGGTTGGCACCTACCTGGGTTCCCAGGTCATTTTGCAGACCAGGGAAGAGGATTAAGCTGCATCCGGATGATTACTATGCACTGGGGGCAGAGAGGGGAGGCATCGATGAAAGGTGGTTTGCATCCACAACCTGGGCTGAAAACGGACCGGGGACGCCAGAAGATGAAGGCATGAGTTATATTGTGGTGGATCAGGAAGGCAAAGAAAAAATCCTCCTGAAGGAAGCCATAGATTTTTTGGGAGCAGAAATCGTGGGCGATTATCTGTGGGAGAAGTATAGGGGGTGGCCCATGTTTTCCAAATTCTTTGACAATGCAGGGCCTCTTCCTCACCATATTCATCACCGGGCAGAACACGCAGCCAGGGTAGGGGCTTCCGGCAAGCCGGAGATGTATTTCTTTCCATCCCAGGTTAATAACCATGGTGGAGAGTTTCCTTTTACTTTCTTTGGATTTAATCCTGAAACAGAAAAAGAAGAAGTATTAGATGTACTCAAAAATTTCACCAAAGGAGACAATAATATTCTTGGTTTATCCAGAGCTTATAAATTAGAACTGGATACAGGATTTGATGTTCCCCCCGGAGTGATGCATGCTCCCGGAAGTCTCTGTACCTATGAACCGCAGTTTGCCTCAGATGTGTATGCAATGTATCAGTCAGTACTGCTAAACGGTCAGGTAATCGGAGAAGATTTGCTGTGGAAGAACACTCCGGAAGAAGAAGTCGGAAACTATGAATATTTGCTGGACGTAATTGACTGGGAGGAAAATACAGATGCAGATTTCCATAAGAAACATTATATGAGGCCAAAACCGGTGAGAGTGGTAGAAGATATGCTGTCAGAAGGGTATTTAGAGGAATGGATCTGCTATAAATGCAGTACCGTTTCTGCAAAGCGCTTAACTGTATTTCCGGGACAGAAAGTGGTAATCAAAGATGCGGCTGCATACGGTATCATCTGTTTGGAGGGACATGGAAGATTTGGACAGTGGAAATTGGAAACACCTTCCCTGATTCATCTGGGCGAATTGACAAATGATGAATTTTTCGTGACAGAACGTGCTGCAAAAGAAGGAGTAGAAATTATCAATGAGTCATCCACGGAAAACATTGTAATTCTAAAACACTTTGCGGAAAATCCAGAGTTGGTTTTGGAATAGCTTTTCAAGTGCATACAGCATGAGAACTAAAGAATCAATAATACATAGCCACAGGGCCTGCCGGGGCAGACGAAGGAGCGGATGCAGGGTAGCAATAGGAGGTGGAGCAATCACCAACCGAACCAGAGACTGGGAAGAATCTGGGCTTTCCCCCTTATAGCTTATGAAATGGTTTTTTGTGATTAGCATCCTTAACAAAATACTAAATTCATAAATAAATTCTAAAACTCAACAATCACATTAAAAAATTGAAAAATTTGGTCAAGAAAGTACTAAAGAAATTTCTAATACCGCGCTACTATAAGATTAGAATTGTTTATTGTCCATATGATAGCATTAATAATCATAAATAAATTATAGTAGAATGGAGGAAATTATGAAGAGTAGAGAAAGAGGAATTAGCAAGGGTATGGCAATTGTATTGACAGTTGCATCAATTCCTTTTAGCGGCAGTGTATCTGTGCAGGCTGCGTATCAAAAGGTTAATCAGGCTCCGATGAGTATTGTATTTGATGAACCGGTATCACAGGGGCATGTAAGTGGTGGCGACAGTGATACGGAACGGTGGCAGCAGTTATCGTTTCCTATAGGAAATTCTTACATGGGTGCAAATGTCTATGGAGAGATTGAGAAAGAACATCTTACTTTCAATCACAAGGAAATGTGGAATGGAGGACCCTCAGAGACAGAGCCTTATACCGGTGGGAACATTGAGGAAGTAAACGGTCAGCCTATGGCTGAATATATGCAGTCTGTGCAGAATGCATTTCTAAACGGAGATGGAAATGCGGCTTCCATGTGTGATTCCCTGGTTGGAAAAGAGAGCAGGGAATACGGTGCTTATCAGGCATGGGGAGATATTTATCTGGATTTTAACAGAGATTATATGTATGAACCAGAATCTTCTGATGGTGTTATCAGCGATACCAGCGACCGTATTCGATATGGAGATGGATGGAAAAGATGGGACCAGGGCTCCTGGGAGGCAGGTTCAGAGCATTACAATGAGGCACCGGGTACTTTTACAGTGAACTTTCAGGGAACCGGAATGCAGATGATTGGGGTAAAGGCTTCCAATATGGGAGACTACAGGGTAACCGTGGACGGAGAAGTGGTAGATTCAGGAACTATGAATGCTTCTGAAAAAATGGAAAATCAGGTACTTTTTGAAGTAAGTGATTTGGAATACGGGAAGCATGTTCTCACATTTGAGTCTCTGAAACATGAAAGTGGAGCACAGAAAACATCTTTTGATTACCTGAAGGTTTTGTTTGGAGAGACAAATGTAAACTGGAATGTGGAAGCACCCGAAGAAGGTCTGGAATTTACAGGAGAATGGAAACGATGGGACCGTACAGAGGAATCTGACGGGAATTCCTGGTTTGGAACAGACGAAGTCTATGTGGATGGCGATAAAGCGAAGGATGCTTCACTGACCTACACATTTACGGGAACGGGATTTAAGCTGTTTGGCGCTATGAGTTTTCAGGTAGGTACATTTGAATATGCATTGGATGACTCTGAGGAATACACGGCAGTCAATACCTACTCTGATTACTACAGCCGCAGATGCCAGCTGCAGGTGAACAACCTGGAGAACACAAAGCATACTCTGAAAATCAGGGGCGTGGAGGGAAGTAAGGTATCCTTTGATGGTATTGCAGTCAACCCTTACGATATGGAGGCGGAGCTCCCCCGTCCTGAGCATACGGAAGTAACGAATTACAGCAGGGAGCTAAATCTGGACAACTCCATCGCAGAGGTCTCATTTGACAGGGATAACACACATTATCACAGAGAATATCTTGCCAGCTATCCCGATGGGGTCATTGCGATGAAGCTGACTGCAGAAAAGGCAGAAGGCGCTGGGGAGGATACGCAGATGCGTCCACTGGAATTTGAGGTTAATTTCCCCATAGATCAGCCCGAAAAAAATGCGGAAAGCCTGGGTAAGGATGTTCTTTATGAAGCATCAGGGGACAGTATTATCGTTTCCGGTAAACTCAGGGATAATGGAATGCAGTTCAATGGAAGACTGAAGGTCGTTTTGCCGGATGGACAGGGAAAGGTGGAACCGCTGGCAGGTACCACAGACACACTTGCGGTGACAGGTGCAAGGGAAGCTTACATTTTCGTGTCAGCGGGAACGGATTATGACACCAATTATCCGGTTTACCGTACAGGGGAAACATCAGAGGAATTGTCACAGCGTGTGGAGGGGATTCTGGAGGGAGCATGTCAAAAAGGATATGAAACAGTAAAGAAAGATGCAGTTGCTGATTATAAAGAAATCTATGACAGAGTAAAAATTGATCTGGGTCAACAGGAAACAGGTATGCCCGCGGACCAGTTAATGGCGTCTTATAAAGAGGGTAGTGCCGATGCCGCTGCACGCAGTTATCTGGAAACCCTGATGTTCCAGTTCGGGCGTTATCTGCAGATTGCATCCTCCAGAGAAGGGGATAAACTGCCGGCCAATCTCCAGGGGGTATGGCTGAACAATTCCGGTGCTGCCAACGATCCGGTAATGTGGGGATCAGATTACCACCTGAATGTAAATATGCAGATGAATTACTGGCCTACTTATGTGACCAATATGGCAGAATGTGCTGAACCAATGATCCGGTACATGGAGGGACTGCGGGAACCGGGACGGCAGACGGCCCAGGTATACTTCGGAGTTGATAATTCAGAGGGACAGCAGAATGGATTCACAGCAAATACCCAGAATACGCCTTTTGGCTGGACCTGTCCGGGCTGGACATTTTCCTGGGGGTGGTCACCGGCAGGTGTTCCCTGGATGCTCCAGAATGTTTATGAGGCATATGAATACTCAGGAGATGTTAACAAACTGAAGAATGAAATCTTTCCTATGATGGAAGAGGAGGCAAAATTCTATCAGTCCATTCTGAAAAAAGCAGTGGATCCAGACGGAACTGAGCGCTATGTTACAATACCTGCTTTTTCCCCGGAACATGGTCCATATACGGCGGGAAATACATATGAAAATACATTAGTATGGCAGTTATTTAACGACTGCATAGAGGCAGCAGAAATATTGAACGAAACAGAACCGGGAACAGTATCACAGGAACAGATTGATACCTGGAAAGAATTTATGGATGGACTGAAACCAATAGAAATCGGAGACAGCGGACAGATTAAAGAATGGTATGACGAGACAAGCTTTGGACAGAACACATCAGGCACTATTCCTAATCATTCAGGGGGGCACCGACATATGTCCCATCTTCTGGGGCTGTATCCGGGAGATCTGATTACAGTGGAAAATGAGGAGTATATGGAAGCGGCAAAAGTATCCTTAAACGACAGAGGTGACGATGCAACAGGATGGGGTGTGGCACAGCGGCTGAACACATGGGCAAGAGTCGGAGACGGAAACCGTGCTTACCAGATTATCAATTCCTACTTTAACAACAGCGTTTATACCAATTTGTGGGATGCTCACCCACCCTTTCAGATTGACGGAAACTTTGGATATACCAGTGGGGTCGCTGAGATGCTTATGCAGTCGAATGCGGGATATATCAATCTGCTTCCCGCACTTCCTGAGAATCAATGGGTTTCCGGATCGGTGAGTGGTCTGGTTGCAAGAGGAAACTTTGAAATCAGTGAAAGCTGGGAGAACGGTGAATTGAAGACAGCACAAATCATATCCAATAACGGAGGTGAATGTACGGTCCAGGGAAAAGGATGGAAGAGTGTCTCTATTACGGATCAGAACGGAACTCCGGTAAAAGTGGAAACTACCGGAGAAAAAGAGGGAAGGTTTTCCTTCATCACAGAAGCAGGAAGCACCTATATGCTTACCGGCAGCAGCGAAGAAATGCCGGAACCTTCCGAAGATACAGATCTGACAAGCCTGAAACTTGCGGTTGTTATGGCGGAAAGTATGGCGGCAGAGCAGGAAGAAAACAAATGTTACACAGAGGAAAGCTGGGCTTCGGTGGAGCAGGCATTATACGCAGCCAAGGAACTTATGGAAAACCAGGATATCAATCAGAAACAGGCTGACGAAGCTTTTCTGGCACTCATAACTGCATGTAATATGCTGGAAAACGGGACACAGAAGGTGGGATTGAAAGCAGCTATAGAAGGCACAGAGGCGATACTTGCAGACACAGAGAGTTTGTCAAAGTACACAGAAAAAAGTGTGGAGGCGGTCAGAACAGCCCTTCTGGCAGCGCAGCAGATATTTGAAAACAGCGGTTCCGACCAGGGAACGATCAATAATGCGACCACAAATCTGCTCACTGCTGTAACGTCTATGCTGGTGAAAGAAGATGACACAAGACTTGGCATCCTTATACAGACGGCAGAAGAGATTCTGGAGAAAGAAGATCAGTACACACCTGCAAGCGTACAGAAGCTTCGAGACGCACTGGAAGCGGCCAGGGAAATTGCGGAGAGTGGACAGGCAGAAGAAGCAGACATCAATGAATCATATAGGAACC
The DNA here is from genome assembly GCF_000686105.1 of Robinsoniella sp. KNHs210. Lineage (NCBI taxonomy): Bacteria > Bacillati > Bacillota > Clostridia > Lachnospirales > Lachnospiraceae > Robinsoniella > Robinsoniella sp. KNHs210. Next base: position 2,033,254 of record NZ_JMLZ01000002.1, on the reverse strand, counting down.
TGTCAGAGGCAATGACTTCCCTTGTGAGAAAAGGAAACAAAGAAGAGTTGAAGGCCGCACTGGATAAAGCGGATGAGATTCTGAAAGAGTTCGGAAAATATCTGGAAAGCAGTATGGAAGGTCTCCGGGAAGTGGCAGACAGTGCACATGCTGTGTATGAGGATCAGAACGCAGATGCAGATGAAATAGGGAAAATTTTGAAGAAACTTGTTGGAGAAATCCTGGAGGTACGCCTCATGGGTGATGTGGACCAGAACGGTATGGTGAATACCCGGGATGCGGCAAAGCTGCTTAGATACAGCGCGGAACTGGAACAACTCTCAAAAGTACAAATCCAGACAGCAGATGTAAATAGGGATGGATTGGCAGACGGAAGCGATACAGCTGTCATCCTCCAGTATGCATCAGAGAAAATCAAGTCATTCTGAGCTCGGAAAGACATGATACGGTTGAAATAAAGGGACTAAGGGATTGCGCACTGCAGTGTTTATTGCAGTGTGACAATTCCTTTTTAGTTGATAAATTAAATGCGTGTGATTTGGTGGGCAGATATTGCAGCCTTAATGCAAAGGGGAATGTCATGTTCCCAAAATCCTGCAAGGCTTATTACTACCATAACACACAGGATGACTGGGTAGAAATAACAGACATTTCACAGGAGGACTTACATCTCCTGCAAAGATAATAAAAAATATAGAATAATATAGAAAAATATAGAAAAATATACCCTCTTTTATCTGACTATAGATTAGTCTTTTAAAAGAGGGTTTATTTTTTTCATTGTTACCTTATAATGTATGATATTTTAATTTCAAAAGAGATTATTACTCGGTTTTTTGGTCAAGATATGATAAACTAAGGGTAAATGCAAATCAGGAACTCAAAGTATGTATAACTGGTTTCAAGGTTGCTGTAATTAACCTGAAAAGGGAGGAATTATTTATGAAGAAGAGAGTCTGCCATTTGTTTAACTCCATATCAACCAAGGTTATTTTGATTATGCTGGTAATGGTGCTGCCGCTGAATCTGATTGCCATCATCGCAAATGAGAAGGTGATTGATACTATGGTAAATCAAAATAAAATGTCCGCCCAGACTCTGGCGGATACTTTTACGTCAGAAATCGAAACCCAGATGACGAATACCCATACCTTATTATATTATTTTTTAACCAAGAATCCGGATTGTATCCAAATGAAACTTCAGGAAGAAGATAATTATACATATCAAAGCTCGAAGCAAAAATTGTTTTTCAGCCTGAAATCTATGGGAAGCATGACGGATGGTGGAGACGGCTATTTTTATTATATGAAGAAGATGAAAGATGTGGTTGTCTATGATGAAAACCCTAAGGATAGTAATAACCTGTACCATACGATGAATGAATTTATAGAGAAACAGCTGGATGACGGAATTACAGGCGGGTGGCATATTTATGAATTCAATTCGTATAAATACTTGTTTTTAATAGTGGAGCAAAAAAGTATGGTCTATGGAGGGTGGTTTAATCTGGATGCACTTATGAAGAAACTGGAACACAGATTGAGCTATACTGATTATTCAATTGATTTGTCAGAGGGTATGAGCCCTCCGAATACCAGCGATCGAATTGTTGTTTCAGCGAATTTGAAGAAGCTTAATTTAGTGATCAGTGTAAAGAAAAGTGAAATTGTAGGCGGAATATCTAAATATGTCACGGCATTGCAGACCATGGCATTCTTATATTTGGCATTGATACCTCTTTTGTTTATATTTTTGAAAATCATTTTAATAAAGCCATTGAAAATAGTAAATCATGCACACCGCCAGATAAAAAAAGGCAATCAGGACTACAGAATCAGTGATAAAGCTAATTCTGTGGAGTATATGGAAGCATACCAGTCTTTTAACCAGATGGCGGATAACATCAAGGCCCTGCGGATTGAAGGCTATGAAAAGGAAATTGCAAGGCAGAAAATAGAACTTCGCAATCTGCAGCTGCAGATTCGTCCACATTTCCTTCTGAATACGTTTAACCTGATATATACCTTGTCACAGCGCAAAGAGATGACTGCGGTTCAGCAGATTATCATATACCTCTCAGAATATTTTCGGTATATTTTCCGAAGTGAGAAGGAATTAGAGCTTTTTCCCAAGGAGCTTAAGCTGATACAGGGTTACGTAAAGATGGTCTGTATCAATTATTCAGGAAACGTGGAAGCAGAGTATCATATAGAACCGGAGGTTCAATATGTCCGGGTTCCGCCGCTACTGATACATAATTTTATTGAGAATGCAGTTAAGCATGGAGTGAAGCAGGGAACCATGCTCCATATAACGGTTACAGGACGATATGCGGATAAAAAAGTGATCTTTCAGATTACGGATGACGGCAATGGCATGAGCGGGGAGTCCCTGGAGAAATGCAGGAAGCTGCTGCAGGGAGACACAGAGCCAGAGAATTTTACCTCTGGCATCGGATTATCCAATTCCATAAGGAGATTAAGGCATTTTTATGGTCCGGAAGCAAAGATTGAAATAATGTCAGTACAGGGGGAAATGACCTCCGTGATCATACAATTCCCATACAATTTGGAGGTAGAAAATGAAGTTACTATTGATTAATGATGCTATTTTAACAGTTGAGACAATGAAAACAGATATTCCATGGGAGCAGTATGGGGTGGAAGAGGTATTTACCGCTTATGATGCAGAAGCCGCCAAGCTTTGTATCCAGAAAAATCCCATTGATCTGATGCTCTGTGATATTGAGATGCCTGGTGAAAACGGGATAGCAGTACTGCGCTGGGTCAGGGAGAACAAAAAGGAGATTGAATGTATTTTTTTAACCTGCCATGCCAGCTTTGAATACGCAAAGGAAGCGATTCAGCTGGGCTGCCAGGACTATTTGCTGATGCCAGCCATGTACGAGGATATCGGAGCGGCTGTTCTTAAGGTAGTTAACCGGATTAAAGATAAACGGGAGTCTGCCCGTTTTCAGGAATACGGCAGGCAGGCGGTTAAGGAAAAAGTGGAACTGGCAACAGAAAATTTCGGACAGAAGAAAACGGAAAAATCGGTGGATGCAGCGATAAGCTATATTGTAGAGAACCTGTCCAGTGAGACGCTTTCTTTAAATGAAATAGCTGAAAAGCTGTTCATACATCCGGCATATTTAAATCGGATTTTTAAAAAGGAAAAGAATATAACCGTTGGCCAGTATATAATTACGGAGCGGATGAAGATGGCAGCAGAGCTGCTAAAGACCAGGAATCTTAGCGCAAATGCTGTGTCAGAGCTGGTTGGCTATAAGAGTTATGCTAATTTTAATTCTATGTTTAAGAAATCATTTGGGTGTTCACCATCCCAATATAGTGGAGAAGATTAAAGGATAAGTAGAGCCGTTATTCATATGCAATAAAAAAAGTAGTTCGTTTTCGAGAGATTCCAGTTTGAAAATAGTATGGTATTTAGAGTCAAAAAAAAGTATAAATAAAGCATAGAAACAAATACCTATTAAGGAGGAAATTTATGAAGAGGAAAGTAGTTGCTTTATTAGTATGCAGCAGCCTGGCGGTAAGTATTTTAGGAGGATGCGGACAACAAAAGGAGACGAGCGGGAACGAGACAAAAACGGAGACAAATAAAGATACAAATAAAGAAACAAATGAAGAATCAAATAATGAAACAAAGACGGAAGCTGTGACATCTCAGGAAGATACAGCGAAAAGCAGTTCAGAGACAGGGAAAGAGGAAGCGGCTGGTACCGAGTCGAAAGCAGATGGAGATATTGTAGAAATTTTCTGGCAGTATCCGGCAACCAGCGAGGTAACGGAAGGATTTTACCGGATGGAAGACGCGCTGAACGAGATGATGGAAAAAGACATCGGTGTTCACGTAACCTTTGTACCCACAGATCTTATGACTTCCCAGCAGGATGCTACATTGATGATATCATCCGGAGAACAGCTGGATGTTTCACTGACAGCCTTCACAAGTGTGGGAAATCTGGTTGAAGATGGTCTGATTTTACCGTTGGATGAATACATGGAGGAGCATGGCAGCAATATTGAACCAAACTGGATCAGTGGAAATTATTATGATGGCAAGCTGTACTCGCTCCCATCTTGCGTAGATTACCAGGCTAAGACTTATGGTTTCAATATGAAAAAAGAGTACTGCGATAAGTATGGATTTGAACAGGATGATAATAAACTTTATACTTTAGATGAGATAGAAAAAATGTTCGCAATTGTGAAAGAGGGAGAAGGTGAAGGCTTTTATATGACAACTCCCTGGAATAATACATATGAGCCTTTAAATTACAGCTATCAGGAATACGATATGTTATCGGGAAGTTTATCAGCCGGCGTATTGATGCTGAACAGAAGTTTTAAAGATTTGACGGTATACAATTATTTTGAAACAGAGGAGTATAAGAAGTATTGCGAGATGATGTATGACTGGGCAGCAAAGGGATATATTGCACCTGATGCGGCAGTGGATACAGACTTTTCAAATCGTGCTATGGAAGAAAATTATTTAGGAACATTTGGTTATTGTGATGTGGAAAGCAGTATGTTATCAACGAACTCTTCCTGGGGACAGGATGTTGTACAATTTCGTACAGTTGATGGATTTATTAGACTCAATGGCGGATCTAACGTTAACTGGAATGTACCCATAACTTCTGCAAATCCCGGAAAAGCGGTGGAAGCGATCGCTTATGTACTTAATAATAATGAGGCAGGAACTTTAATTCAATATGGCTTTGAAGGGGAAGAGTACGAAGTAGTGGAGGATAATGGCGAGTATCAGGTAATTAAATATCTGGCTGATGACGTTACCCAGCTTCCCTACAGTAACGTATATGGACTATGGGGAAATCGTATGAAACTGCCAGCGGTTTATCCGGCGGATATTGATCTGAGTAATAAGAGAAATGCCTATGAAAATGCCGTACCAAAAAGCCGTTATTCACCGGCGATGGGTTACAGCTTTAATGCCAGCAGCGTAAGCACGGAAATTGCTGCAGTTGAGACCGTGATGGAACAGTATTGCTATAGCTTTAATGCAGGAGCACTGGATCCTGAAAAAGCTTTGCCGGAATTTAATGCCGCGCTAAAATCAGCAGGCATTGATAAAATAATTGCAGAAAACCAAAAGCAGCTTGATGCATGGGCAGCAAGTAAATAATCTATCATGACAAAGGGCTGCTGTTACTTACAAAAGTTAGCGGCAGCCTGAAATATTATAGGAGATTAACATGATCGGAAAAAGAAAATTACCGGCAGCAAAGAAGAGAATAGGACTGAAAAAGGTACTGCCATTTTATCTGATGGTTTTGCCTGGATTAATTTACTTATTGATTAATAACTATTTGCCGATGTTTGGCATTGTCATAGCATTTAAGAAAATGAATTATACCAAAGGTATTTTTGGAAGTGACTGGAGTGGCCTGGATAACTTTCGGTTTCTGTTTGCATCAAAGGATGCCTGGTCCATCACCAGAAATACAATTTGTTACAATATAGCCTTTTTTGTAATTGGAACTGTTTGTGCAGTACTGCTGGCGATTTCGATCAATGAAATTCGCTCAAAGCATACTTCTAAATTGTACCAGATATTTATTTTACTGCCTTATCTCATGAGTTGGGTTGTTGTCAGTTATCTGGGATATGCATTTTTATCCAGTGAAAGCGGATTCTTGAACAAGACATTGTTTCCGGCGATGGGGCTGAAACCGGTTAATTGGTATCAGGATAAGACTTATTGGCCGCTGATTCTGATATTTGTAAATACATGGAAAAATGCAGGATACAGTATGATTATCTATTATTCCAGTATCGTGGGAATCAGTCAGGATTTTTTTGAAGCAGCACGGATTGACGGAGCATCGAAATGGAAACAAATCAGATATATCACGCTGCCCTTATTAAAACCTACTGTAATTACGCTGTTTATCTTAAGTGTAGGCCAGGTATTCCGTTCTGATTTCGGGTTGTTTTATCAGGTGACAAGAAACAGCGGGCCGCTGTATGAATTCACCAGAACAATAGATGTATATGTATATCAGGCATTGATGAAGAATGCGGATTACGGAATGGCAGGAGCAGCAAGTGTGTACCAGTCTATCTGTGGTTTCATCCTAATTTTAATCGCAAATAAGATTGTGAAAAAGTATCAGGCAGGCAGTGCGCTGTTCTAAAGGAGGCATAAATGAAAACAAGAGAAAATATGAGGACACAAATCATCACGAATGCAATCTGTATCATTGCGACTGCTGTTGCACTCTTACCATTCATTCTTTTGATTATTGCCTCATTTACAGATAATAGCTGGGCATCCGTCAACGGATTTACTTTTTTTCCAAAGGAATGGAGCTTATCAGCATATGAGTACATTGCTATGAAATGGCAGACGATTGGCCATGCTTATTTGATGACCATTATTGTAACTGCAGCAGGCACAGTGGCATGCCTTTTCATCAGCGTCTTATTTGCTTATGGCATCAGCAAGCAGTGGGTTCCGGGTATGAAAATTGTAAGCTTTCTGTTGATTTTTACCATGCTGTTCAATGGAGGTCTGGTGTCCACTTACTACTGTTATAACAAGATCTGGAATATTAAGGACACCATATGGGCATTAATTGTCCCGAATATGATGATGAATGCATTTAATATCATACTGATCCGGAATTATTTTATCAACAGTATTCCCATCAGTTTGGAAGAAGCAGCGAGAATAGACGGAGCCGGTGCGGTGCGGATCTTAATATCTATCGTGATTCCACTTAGTAAACCGATCATTGCAACCATCGGACTGATGACGGCTCTAAGCTACTGGAACGACTGGCTGAATGGGCTGTACTATTTATCAGCAAGAGGTGGTTCGGAGTATTATACCATTCAGATTGTATTGAATAATATCAGCAATGATATTCGTGCGATTTCCGCTGCAGCAACGAGCAGTGCGGCAATGGCGACGAATGTAAAATTGCCATCCACAACAATTCGGATGTCTATTGCTGTGATTGGTATCATCCCCATAGTGGCTATTTATCCGTTTTTCCAGAGATATTTGGTAAAAGGAATTACACTTGGAGGTGTAAAAGAGTAGCAGCGTTATTTATTACACGGTATGAAATACAGGAGGAAGAAACCGATGATTTACAGTAATTATTCATTTACAATCCCGCAGGAAAAGCAGGTCCGGGTCATTATTGATACGGATGCTAAGAATGAAGCAGATGACCAGTATGCCATTGTACAGGCTTTACTTAGTCCGAAGCTGGACAATGTAGGATTCATTGCCGCACGTTATGGATGCTTAGAGGACAGTGTGGACAGAAGTTATGCTGAACTGGAGAAAATATTTGATTTGATGGGCTTAAAGAAAGAGGATATGTTGTATCATGGGGCGCAGAGTGCGTTAAGGGATGAGCTTACCCCAGAGATTTCTGAGGGGGCAGAATTTATTATAAAAGAAGCACTTAAAGAGGATGAACGACCTTTGTTTGTACTGTTCCTGGGCGGCATAACCGATCTGGCAAGCGCCTATCTGATGGAGGCTAAAATTGCAAAGCGTCTAACCGCTGTCTGGATTGGAGGAGGGCCATATCCCCTCGGAGGGGATGAATTTAATCTCTGGAATGATATCAATGCAGCAAATGTTGTGTTTTCCTCGCCAATTGAATTGTGGCAGATTCCACAAAATGTATATAAGCAGGCAGCGGTAACGCTTGCCGAACTGGAATACCGCGTTCGTCCTCAGGGTGAAATCGGAAAATATCTGTTTGAGCAATTGGATGAATTTAACCAATGCGAAGGTGTTCGTAAGATGGATTATTTTACCGGAGAAAGGTATATTCTGGGTGACTCTCCGGCGGTTGGCGTGCTTTTGTATGGAGATAGTGCCAGTTATGAGTGGCGGCAGGCACCGCGGATAGCATCTGATATGACCTATGTACATCATGGAGTCAGCCGTCCCATCCGGGTGTATGATCAAATTGACCATCGGCTTCTGCTGGAAGATTTTTATTGCAAGCTGGCATTGTTTGCACAGAATGGAGTATCCCGTAACGAACGGGATAATATGTAAAAAATGAATGGAGAAATAAAGCTTATGAATCAATCATATAGGAATACGCAACTGAGCAGTGAAAAGCGGGCAGAATTGCTTTTACAGGAAATGAACACAGAAGAAAAGCTTGCACAGCTGACCTGTTTCCTGCCTGCAAAGGATCGGATGGAGGAATTAAAGGAGAAGTGCAGGAATGGTATTGGTGAGATCAGTACGCTGGAAATGAGAAATATTGAAAGTCTGGAAGCAGTGGCTGATTTTCAGCGGGATGTTCAGAAAATCATTATGGAACAGAGCCGCCATCACATCCCGGCGATTTTTCATATGGAAGGCTTATGCGGTGCGTTTATACAGGAAGCAGCCAGTTTTCCGGCTGGAATTGCACGAGGCTCATCCTGGGATGTTGAATTGGAGGAAAAAATTGCAGATGTTGTGTCAAGGCAGGAACGGGCAGTGGGGATTACCCATACGTTAGCTCCGGTACTGGATGTGGCAAGAGATCCCCGCATGGGAAGGCAAGGTGAGTCCTACGGGGAAGATGCAGCATTGGTATCCGCAATGGGAGCAGCCTATACGAGGGGGATTCAGCAGGGAGAAAGTGCAGGAAGAAAGTCTGAAGCAGTGGCGAAACATTTTTTGGGATCCCATCATACGCAGGGAGGAATTCATGGCACTCACCTGGAAATTCCGGATCGTCTGCTGCGGGAAGTGTACGCAAAGCCGTTTCAGGCTGCAATCAGCGAAAGCGGGCTAAAGGGAATTATGCCTTGTTATTGCGGCATAGACGGAGAACCGGCATCAGCATCGGCAAAACTTCTGACCGGGCTGCTGCGGGATGAAATGAAGTTCGATGGCGTGACCGTTTCGGATTACAGTGCAATCAGCAATATTCACGAAGTGCAGCATGTCTGTGAAAGCTATACAGATGCAGGCGAGCAGTCATTGCTGGCAGGAATGGACGTGGAGACGCCAAACCGTATGGCTTTTAACGATGAACTAATGATCAGGCTGCAAAATAGTGAGAAGGGCATAAAGCGTTTAGATCAGGCGGTTCTGGGCGTGCTGACTGCGAAGTTCAGAATGGGATTATTTGAAAATCCTTATGCACTTGCCGGTCAGGAATTAAAGCAGACATTTCTGGCAGGGGATGAAGAGGAAATTGCTTTACAGGCAGCCAGGGAGTCTCTGATCCTCCTTAAAAATAATGGAATACTTCCGCTCAAAGGAGGTATAAAAAAGATTGCCGTTATTGGTTGTCATGCTGAGAATGCCAGGGTCTTCTTTGGTGACTATACCCATTTGAGTATGTCTTCAGCAGTGCTGGCAGTGGCAAACTCCATAGCAGGAATTGGTGAATCAGGAACTGCGGGGAATAAAGACGCGGTTCTGATATCGGGAACTCAGGTTCAAAGTGATGAGACAGAAGAATTTATGGAGTTATTAAAGCTTCAGAAACCAAATGTTCTGAGTTTACTGGATCAACTGAAAAAAGATCTGCCAAATGTGGAAATTAGCAGTGCATACGGTTATCCCGCAGCGGGTAGCGATGAATCCGGATATGGGAAAGCATTGGAAATTGCAGCAGCAGCGGACCTGGTAATTATGACCCTTGGCGGCAGGTATTGCAGCTGTTCCATTGCGACTATGGGGGAAGGTGTAGACAGTTCAGATATTAATCTTCCGTCGTGTCAGGAACATTTTATCAGAGAGGCAGCAAAGCTTGGAAAGCCCATGGTGGGCATACATTTTAACGGCCGTCCCATATCCAGTGATGCAGCAGATGAATGCCTGGACGCAATACTGGAAGCCTGGGCACCAGCTGAGGGCGGTGCCAGAGCAATTTCCGAAGTGCTGCTGGGAGCATTTAATCCATGCGGAAAATTACCCGTGTCAGTTGCTTACCACACCGGACAGCTGCCTGTATATTATAATCATCCCTGGGGATCAGCATGGCATACGGGACGCAGCATAGGTTTTCAGGATTATGTGGATTTACCTCATACCCCACGCTATTGTTTTGGCTATGGCATGTCGTATACGCAGTTTGAGTACTCAGCGTTGCATATCCAAGCGAAAGAGATTTCTCCGGATGAAACAATTATGATAACCTGCGAAATTAAAAATACCGGATCTGTGGATGGAACAGAAGTGGTACAGCTGTATTTTTCCGACAGCTATGCAAGTTTACAAAGACCGGTTAAAGAACTGGCGGGATTTGCCAGGGTGACGCTGATGGCGGGAGAAAAGAAGCAGGTGAAATTTACAGTGGAGCCCGGACAGCTGGCGTTTCTGGATAAAGATATGAGATGGAAGATTGAATCCGGTGAATTCAAAGTAATGATAGGCAGTTCCTCAGAAGATATTCATTTAGAGGATTGTTTTGTAATAACGGATAGCCTTTTTATTGAGGGGAATGAGCGGGGATTTTATGCAAAGGTGGAGGGATAGATTAGAAGTGACGCTTTGTAGTTTATAGGCAGTGTACGGAAGGATGTGGCGTAGGGGGACGTGGCTGGCGAAATTTTTATGGCTACCACGATGGGAAGTTAGAATATTTTACACATGAGTTTGGGGATTTTTTTACTTGAAAATGAAAGAGGAATATTGGGAGGAAGGAAATTGAGAAGATTAAATCTTATGAAAAAAGTGTTAGCGGGTTTTATGGCTTTTGCAATGGTGATGAATGCCGGATTGCCGGCATTGGCTAAGGAATCAGATATCATTCTGGAAAGGGAGGCAGGAAGTAAAACGGGAATAGAAGTGGAAGCGCAATCAGACCTTATGGCAGCAGAACAGAAGGGTGTGGCAGAAGGAGAAGTAACTGCTGAGGGTCTGTTGGAGGGCTATGCCAATACGACGGGTATAGACCAGGCTGACAGCCCCACCATTACGTCTATAGAAGAACTTACTGCACCGGTACCGCATCTTAAAGTTATGGTTACAATTGGCAGCTTAGGCGGATTTGATGTGCATCTTCCTCCGAAAGATAAATTTGAGGGACGCTTTTACCAATTGGTGCACCCAACATTTCTGGACCGGAATGTGTCCGATCATAATATAGCGCTTGCTTATGACAGCGGGGCATATACCCTGCAGACAAGCGGAAGCGGCTTTGTTAAGGTTGGAATTAATCTTGACGCGGCTGCAGCGCATATATCCAGAACGATTGCGAAAAATTACTATGGTTATGAGGATAAGATATATGGCTATATTTATGGTGGCAGCGGCGGTTCCATGCAAGTAGTCGGGGCTATGGAAACCACCAACACCAAACTGCAGAATATATGGGATGGAGCGGTACCGTATATTACAGCCTCTCCGGTTTCACTTGGCAATTTTAATATAAGATTATTTGCCCGTGCTGTTCTGGAAGAGAAAGCGCCGCTTATTAAGGATGCGGTGAGTCCCGGAGGCAGCGGTGACCCTTACGCGGTGCTAAATGATATGGAAAGCGAAGTTCTGCGTGAAGTTACGAAGTTAGGCTTGCCTTTGCAGGCATGGGAGAATTATGAATATTTGCTTTTGATGAATAATCATAAAACTTTGCAAGATGCCCTGGCTGATGCAGAAGGTATTACAACTAATTTATATAAAGAAAAATTCTGGACTGAGCCGGGGTACCTGGGGACAGAAGATTCAGAGCTTGGCAGACTTTTTAGAAAATTAAGAGATTCGGGTATCAACCAGGACGGACTTTCGAATATTGCATATCACAGGCATATAGATCCAGGGATGACCTATCATACCTGGGATCATTTAAAAGATGCTGAAGGGACACCTTACTATGCACAGATCGGAGGACAGCATTCAGGCGTTGGAACAGCGTCTATGATGTCAGGCGGCGCCTCTTACTCTGGGAAGATTGGCATGAAGGTTATTATGATTCAGAATCTGATGGACGTTGATTCCTTTCCAACGGACGGGGACTGGTACAGGCAAAGGGTAAGGGAACAGGGACTTGAATCAGATTTTAGAATCTGGGTTAACCAGTATGCGGATCATCAGGAGAACAAATATATGCATTTAGATCATCCATATCCCCTGGAAGATCTTCCGGAGCGTTTAATCAATTATGTGGGCAGTCTGGAACAGGCGCTGCGTGATCTGTCGGCTTGGGTGGAGGAAGGTGTGGAACCTCCTCAATCATCCAGTTATGAAGTAGTTGACAGCCAGTTTGTTTTGCCGGATGATGCTGCGTCACGCTGGGGAATACAGCCGGTAGTTGATCTGTATGCAGATGGTGCCAAGAGGGCAGATATTGCTGCTGGCGATACCGTTACGTTAGAAGCAGCAGTTCAGGTACCGCCGGGAACCGGTTCTATTGTAAGTGCGAAGTGGGATTTATATGGTGATGGTAACTTTGTTGATACAGATTATGAAACGCTGTCTGACGGTAGTGTAATCGTCAGGGGATCTGCAGTATATACCCAGCCTGGTACTTTTTATCCCCAGGTGCGGGTAGCCTCTCAGCGTGAAGGGGATTCAGACACACCATTTGCAAGGGTAGAGAATCTGGGACGTGCACGTGTTGTTGTAAAAGCCCAGGAACCGGATCCGGAAGAAACGGAACCAGAAACGAAACCAGAAACAAAACCAGAGACAGAACAAGAGACTGAAAAAGGACCAGAAAATGCTAAAATTGATATCTCCAAGTCTGTTTTAAGTAAAATTGCCTCACAGGTATTTACCGGAAAAGCCATTACACCAGAGGTTCGATTAACATGCAATGGCAAGACAATGGCCAAAGATAAAGATTATACAATTTCTTACAGCAAAAATGTCAATATCGGTAAAGCAAAAGTGGTAATAACAGGCAAGGGTAATTACCAGGGCAGCCTGTCCACCACATTTGCAATCAATATGAAAAAAGGCAGGAGCTACACAATAGGCAACTACAGGTATAAAGTGACGAATGCCAGTGTCAATGGAAAAGGAACGGTAACCGTAACCGGTGTTAAAACAAAAGCATTAAAATCCATCACCGTTTTGAATACCGTAAAGATCGGAGGAAAGTCATTTCAGATAACTTCCATTGGAACTGGTGCATTTAAGAACTGCAAAAAAGCTACCAGAGCATCCATTGGAAAAAATGTGAAAACGATTGAGGCAAAAGCATTCCAGAATTGTAAAGGATTAAAGAAGATTACAATAAAAAGCACAGTGTTAAGGAAAACGGGAAAACAAGCGCTCAAAGGAATCAACAGGAATGCCAAAATCATAGTTCCCGGGAAAAAATTAAAAGCTTATACAGATCTTCTGAAAAATAAAGGACAAAAGAATACCGTGAAGATTAAAAACAGATAAACTGATTCAAGTATAGCCTCTCGGAATCTCTGATAAAAGCGGATTTTCCGGGAGACTATTTTAAAGTGGAGATAAAGAGTTCTACATAATCAGAAAGAGAAATGTATGATGAGTGAAGGGAGTTTTAGTCAATGTTTAAAAATGCAAAATGGATTGGAGTTCCAAAGCAGGAGCTTCAAAGATGTAATATTTTACAGGGAGAACAGAACAACAGATTTGCTTATTTTTATCTGGATATCCCGCTAAAAGAAACCGGTGTGCTGAAGATATGTTTATCTGCCGCAGCAAGGTACCGCATGTGGGTAAACGGGCATTCTATATTATCAGGACCCTGCAAAGGAGACCGTTATCGACAGTATTACGATGAAATCATGGTATCAAAATACCTGCGGACAGGAACAAACAGAATTGCCATTCAGGTGCTGGCATGCGATTCTTATATTGTGAATAACAGGATGAAAACCGGCACCCAGCCTTTGATTGCCTATGCAGGTCTTCCCCTGGGACACCGTCTTGCAGTCCAGGGAGGTATATTCAATGCAAAGGAAGAAAAAATTGCCGATATTACAACAGGTATCGCTGACTGGAGGGTGCGTCTGGAAGGAAGCTATCAGTTGGAGTTTCAGGAACCATATCTCACTTGGTTTGGGGCAATAGCAGAGCGTATTCCCAAGACAGCAGTGCCTTTTTCCTGGAAGAAGGCAGAAAGCCGGATAGAATTTCAAAGGGCAGAGATGCTGGAACCGGTACAGACAGATGATGGGAATGCAGGTTTTGGTAATATCGGTGCACTTGTAATGAAAGAGCGGGAGATACCGCTGCTCTATGAAACCGAGAATACCTTTCAAAAAGAACTGCTGGAGCAGGTTATTCCAGGGGATATTCATATCGGGAAAAATACCAGAAGGGAGTTTATCCTGGATGCGGGTGAAATAAAGACAGCGTTTGTAAAATATGCATTTTCCTCTGGAAAAGATGCAAAGGTAAGTTTTACATATGCAGAACGGTTTATGGGAGGGCAGGTGGATGTCAGGCGGGATGATTATATAAACGGCACGTTGGACGGGATGCAGGATGAAATTTTTTTGGATGGTACGGAATTGCTATATGAACCTTTCTGGTACCGCACGTTTCGTTTTATTAAGATTGTAATAGAAACCGGTGACAGTGAGGCATATTTTCGCAAGCCGCATTTTATGGAAACCGGATATCCCATTGAGGTACAGACCTGGGTGGATTCCTCTAAAAGCTGGGTTAAGGAAGTCTGGGAAATCTGTGTAAATACGCTGAAGAGATGCATGAATGAAACCTATATGGATTGTCCCTATTATGAACAGATGCAGTTTCCCATGGATACCCGTCTGCAGGCACTGTACACCTATATTTGCAGCAATGATACCCGGCTGGCAAAAAAGGCAATTAAGGATTTTCATTATAGTATTATTCCGGATGGGCTGGTTCAGGGGAAATATCCCTGTTCCCACACACAGATTATTTCCACATTTTCACTGCACTACATCTTTATGCTTAAGGAATATTATATCCAGACCGGTGACCGGGAGACGATCAGAAGATATCGCCCGGATGTGGATCTGATATTAGATTATTATGACCGCAAGATCAAAAACGGGCTTGTTGAAAATCTGGGCTATTGGGAATTTGTTGACTGGCAGCCTGAATGGGAGGCACAAAATGGTTCCCCCGAGGCCACGGCTTATGGTGCCTCTACGATTATTAATCTGATGTATTCTTATGCACTATCCTGTGGGGCGGATATAAATGAGGAAACCGGGCGGTGCGGCGTGGCGGCAGAGTATCGTAACCGCCAGAGAAGCATATGTGATGCAGTGGAGAAACTTTGCTGGTCAGAGAAGAGGAAGCTATATCGGGAAGGACCGGAGTTTGAACAATACAGCGTTCATGCACAGGCATGGGCGGTATTAAATAAAATGAAGGAAGGGCGCCTGGCAGGGGAGTTAATGGAACGGGCATTGGCTGGTACCGGTGTGGTTTCATATTCTTTTTCCACCAGCTTCGAGCTGCTAGAAGCACTTGCCCTTGCTGGAAAATATGAACTGGCTAAAAGCATATTTAAACAGTGGCAGGATCTTAAGGGCAAGGGCTGTACAACCTGTCCTGAGGTGCCGGTAAACAGCCGGAGTGATTGTCATGCATGGAGTGCCCAGCCGATCTATGAGCTGATTCATCATATCCTGGGAATCCAAATAGAAGAACCGGGTTGGAAAAAGATCAGCATAAAACCCCATTTATCTTTTGTCAGTGATCTGAAAGGGGAAATGATCACACCAAAAGGGATTCTGCGTTTTCAGATGGAAAAGAAGCAGGGGGCAATACGCGGGGAAATCTTTGTTCCTATGGGTATGGAAGCATCTTATACGGACGGGGAAGGGGCAGTAATACCATTGAATATGGGAGAGCGTAATGAGATTATTGTTGATGGCCATCAGATCAGAGAAGAGAGTAAAGCTTAATTGCCGGAGAAAGTCCGGCATTACAGGGATAGTCCATGAATTTAACCTTTGTGGACTGAAAGACTCAGAATGGAGAAAATAATGAAAATTGTAAGATGCAGAACGAATCATATGAAAAACCCGTTGGGATTTTGGTTTGAACAGCCTGTTATATCATGGACAGTAACGGAAACCTTGGATAAGAAGCAGGAAACAGCCAGAATAGTAGTGGCATTGGATGCCCAATTGAACAAGATCATATATGACACCGGTAAGGATAACACACTGTCTGGCTTAGGTACGACCATCCCCATTGAACTTTTGCCGTTTACCAGATATTACTGGCAGGTATCAGTTTGGGGAGATGGGGGCGATGAAGGGGTTTCTAAGGTTTCGTGGTTTGAGACGGGGCGTCGTGATATACCGTGGAAGTTTCACTGGATTACACCTGCATGGGAAGATAACACCATTCATCCATATATCTGGCACAAGTTTACCCTGGAACAGCCGGTCAGATCAGCCAGAGCCTATGCAGTTGGTGTGGGGATGTATGAACTAATGTTAAATGGGTCCAAAGTGGGCAATGAGTATTTTGCACCGGGCTGTACCGTATATGAAAAGGGAATACAGTGTTACACCTATGATATCACAAAGTTTTTGGGAATAGGAGAAAATGTAATCGGGGCTATTTTGGGCAATGGCTGGGCGAAAGGACGTTTCGGTGTCTTTGGTCCGGTTGTGCACTCACAGGCATCAGACAGGTTTGCTTTACGGATGGAACTGCGTATCACTCTTTTAGACGGCAGTGAAATGGAGATTGGGACGGATACTGACTGGAAATGTATAGAAGCACCAGTCATAGCAGATAGCCTTTATGACGGAGAAATCTATGATGCCCGCAAAGAAATCCGTGACGGTCAGAGGCCTGAATTCAATGTGGATAAAGATTCTGGAACAACGGAACCGAGCAATGTGGATAAAGGTTCTGGTACACTTGAACCGGACAATTTGGATAAAGGTGCTGGTACACCGGAACCGGACAATGCAGACCTGGATGAAGTACGGCGGTGGGAGCCGGAAAACTTAGGCAGGATTGTGGACCGGCTGTCGCTGCCAGTATGCAAAAAAGAAACGGTGAAACCTGTCTCGCTTTTTAGAACGAAGAGGAACGAACTGGTGCTTGATATGGGACAGAACTTAGCAGGGGGGCTGGCTGTACGGATACATGAGCCATGTGGTACCAGGTTAAAGTTTAGTTTTGGAGAAGTATTGCAGGATGATTGCTTTTATAATGAGAATTTACGAAGTGCTAAACAGGAGTACATCTATATTGCCAATGGGGAAGAACGTATTGCAGAGCCGCATTTCGTATTCTATGGTTTTCGTTATGTTAAGCTGGAGGGATTTACGAAAGAGCCGGTCATAGAGGATTTTACCGGATATGCGATGTATTCTGATTTAGAAGAAACCGGTCAGATTACCACTTCTGATCCACAGGTCAATCAACTGTTTGAAAATGCCAAATGGAGTCAGAGAGGAAATTTCGTGGACGTCCCGACGGATTGTCCGCAACGTGACGAACGGATGGGATGGACAGGAGATGCTCAGGTTTTCAGCGAAACTGCCTCCTACAATATGGAAACTTACGAATTTTATACGAAATATCTGCAGGACCTTTGGAATGAACAAAAACTTCAGAATGGAATGGTCGGAAATATCATTCCATCTTTTACGAAAAGGAAAACGGATGTCAGCGATCCGATTCAGGGTGGATCTGCTGCATGGGGGGATGCCGCGGTTATAATACCCTGGCGCCTGTATCTGCATTATGGGGATATCACGATTCTTAAGCGCCAGTATGAGAGCATGAAGGCCTGGGTAGACTGGATCAGGCGGCAGGATGAGGCGGATGGCAGTTCCTGGCTGTGGAGGACAGGATTTCAATTTGGTGACTGGCTAGCTCTGGATGGCAGGATAGTGGGCGGAACCCAGGGAGGCACTGATAAAGTCTACATTGCATCTGCCTACTATTCTTATTCGGCGGATTTGGTCAGCAAAAGTGCTAAGGTACTGGGCTTTACGGAAGATGAAGAATACTACGGGGAATTGTCGGAGAAGGTAAAACAAGCGATTTTAAATGAATTCTTTTCACCCAACGGCAGATTGACAATCAAAACCCAGACGGCATATATTCTCGCCTTATATATGGAACTGATACCAAAAGAGTGGGAAACAAGAGTGGTGGAGGACTTAGCAAGGCGGGTGGAAGAGGATAACATGCACCTGACTACAGGATTTGTTGGAACACCGTATCTCTGCCGGGTACTGTCTGCGTATGGTTATGCGGATCATGCATACCGAATCTTTTTTCAGGAGGATTATCCGGGATGGCTGTATGAGATCAGGATGGGAGCGACAACCATTTGGGAAAGATGGAACTCCATATTACCGGATGGCAGAATATCAGACACCGGTATGAATTCATTGAATCACTATGCCTATGGGTCAATTGTAGAGTGGTTGTACCAAAGCGTTTGCGGACTGCAGATTCAGGAACAGTATCCGGGATTTAAGCAGTTTGTAATAAAACCCACTCTTTGCAATAAGTTGAAATATGCACAGGTAGCCTATCAGTCACCGGCAGGCTATATTTTCAGCCGCTGGGAGGTGGCGGATAATAAGATGCAGATGAATATTACGATACCCTTTGATGCGAAGGCGGCAGTTTACCTTCCCTGTCCAAAACCGGAAACAATTGTGGGGATCGACAGTCAGCTCCTGCAGGAAGCCAGCGGCGGGTACAGGTACGCAGATCTTCAGGCAGGAGAGTATCAGATAACCTATGATTTGCAATGGGATGCAGGGGCGTGCTATTCATTTGACTATTCGGTGAATGAAATGATATCGGTACCCGAGGCGGCAGACGTTTTATATGATCTGACGGATAGGATTGGGATCATGTCAAAGGAACTGGCACCGGATCTTAATAGACCACTGTGTGATGCCCTTAAGGAAATGGATCCGGCTGCCCTGGAACAAATTCGGGAACTTATGGACCTTGAGCAAATGGAACGCAGGCTTAAAATGATACCGGTAAGAAGAATAAGGTGAACATGCAATTTCAGACCGGTTTCTGAGCGAACGGATATCAGGAATGAATCAAAAGACAGACTTGAGGAGGTAATATAAATGTATCATACAATACGTCCCGGCCAAATCTGGCTGGATACAAACGGCAGCAGAATACAGGCACACGGTGGTTCCGTAATATATCTGGACGGCGTTTACTACTGGTACGGTGAAAATAAGGAAAAAACCACCGGCAGAGATGATATCTGGCATTGGGGAGTGCGGTGCTATGCATCAGAAGACCTGTATAACTGGGAGGATAAGGGGCTGATCATAAAACCGGATACAGAAGATCCGGCATCTTCTCTGCATCCCACAGCGATGATGGACCGTCCGCATATTATTTACAACGCGGGTACCAAAAAGTATGTTTGCTGGTTAAAAATAATGAACAAAAATGGCTCCCAGACAGAAACGATATTGACGTCCGATCACATATTAGGACCATATACAAAAGTCCGGGAAGGGCTGAAACCCTTAAATATGAGTGCCGGGGATTTCGACCTGGTGGTTGCGCCGGATGGAAAAGCCTATTATTATTTTGAACGGGTACACAGTGAGACGATCTGTGCTGATCTGACGCCTGACTATACGGACGTAACCGGATATTACAGTACGCATTTTCCCCATAGTGGACCACCCTATGTAAGGGAGGCAACAGCACATTTCATGAGAAAGGGCAAACATTACCTGCTTACATCGGGAACAAGCGGCTACCTCCCCAATCCGTCAGAAGTTGCTGTGGCGGATACCTGGCACGGTCCGTTTCGTGTACTTGGAAATCCCCATCCCGATGATGAATCAGGGACATCTTACCATTCACAAATTTCGTCAGTATTCAAAGTGCCGGGAAAGAAAGATCTGTATATCGCCTGCGCCGACAGGTGGCTGCCTGAATTCGTACACACCGGCTACGAAGATTACCGGAAAGTATTTGAGATGGCATTTCATCCGGATGAAGAGAAAAGGAAGGATATTGATGAAA
The DNA here is from genome assembly GCF_000686105.1 of Robinsoniella sp. KNHs210. Taxonomy (NCBI): domain Bacteria; kingdom Bacillati; phylum Bacillota; class Clostridia; order Lachnospirales; family Lachnospiraceae; genus Robinsoniella; species Robinsoniella sp. KNHs210. The sequence goes on along the minus strand of NZ_JMLZ01000002.1, from coordinate 2,013,304 downwards.
TCATATCCTCCGAAGGGCTGGACAGGCATCTGGTCCATGATGTAAACAGAAATACTTCTATTGCTGATTATGTATGGCTGCCACTGCGGTTTACGGACGGCATGGTATATGTGGATTGGAAAGAGGAATGGAAGATCGAGGATTATGAGTAAGCGGCTGAATGGAAAAGAGGAATGGAAAAGAGGAATGGAAGATCGAGGATTATGAGTAAGCAGCTGAATGGAAAAGAGGAATGGAAGATCGAGGATTATGAGTAAACGGTTGAATGGTAAAGAAGAAAGCAAGCTTGCGCTATTGAGGAGGTATATAGATGAAGCAATATGATGTATTAGAAATAGATTTAATAGGATGCGATCCCGGAAATGACTGGGTGCATGTAAATGTTTTAGCAGAATTTGTACTGAATGGAAAGCATTATACCAGAAAAGGTTTCTATGCCGGAAAGGGAAGATACAAAGTGCGGTTTATGCCGGAAGAGCCGGGTATTCTACGCTACAAAGTGAGCGGAATCGTGCAGGCGGCTGGAGAAGAACAGGTAGAGCCGGCATCAGAAGACAAACATGGGATAGTAAAGGCAGAAGGGACTGTTTTCCGATACCAAGACGGGACAAAATACCTGCCTTTTGGCACCACTGTGTATGCCTTGCTGCACCAGGAACATCAGGTAGTGGAACAAACTATGGAGACCATGAAGGGTTCACCATTTAACAAGATCCGCTTCTGCGTATTCCCCAAACACTATGCATTTAATGATAACGAACCAAAGCTCTTTGCATTCGAGAAAAATGAAGAGGGCAGCTGGGATGTGAACCGTCCATGCATGGAATTCTGGGAAGAACTGGAGCTGCGCATTTCACAGTTTGATGAAATGGGGGTACAGGTAGATTTAATTTTATTCCATCCCTATGATCACTGGGGGTTTATGCATCTTAATCGGGAAGAATGCCTTACTTATCTGGAATATGTGATACGAAGGATTTCAGCATATCCAAACGTATGGTGGTCACTGGCTAATGAATACGAACAGATGACAGATTTTACAAAGGAACGCTGGGAAGAAATGGCGGCCTTTTTAGGAAGAAATGATGGGGGCGGGCATTTGTTAAGCAACCACAATTTTGTACATCCTTGGGATTTTTCCAATACGGATACCACCCATGTCTGCTTGCAGGATGCGGATGCCCCCAAAATACCGGCATTGTTCCGGAAATTTGGTAAACCGGTTATCTATGATGAACTTGGCTATGAAGGAAATATTCCCTACAGCTGGGGAAATCTGTCTGCGTTTGAAATGGTGAACCGTTTCTGGAAGATCGTCTGCTATGGGGGATATGCCACTCATGGGGAGACTTATATGGATGATATGAACGATGATCAATGTCTATGGTGGAGTAAGGGCGGAATCCTAAAAGGGCAAAGTATGGAGCGGATAGGCTTCTTAAGAAAATTGACGGAGTCATTTCCGGGAACGCCGGTTTTATTTAAGCCGGAAGACAGTCTGCAGATAGAGAACCAGGCGCAGTTAAAACAAATGCTGGAACAGAATATACCCGGCGTCAGTGATAATCCTGTATATATCTGCATGTCGAACATGACAGATGAAGAATTCACCCATATGCTGGAGTTTTTCACAGAGCCGGTTATTCATGTGGGGAAAGAGGTGTATCTGAAGTACTTTGGAGACATGTGTACGATTTATGGTAAAATGCAATTACCGGAAGACCATCTATATACCGTGGAGGTTATCGATGTATGGGAGATGACTAGGACGGTTGCAGCTGAACATGTGAATGGTATTTTTGAAGTGAAACTTCCGGGAAAACCGGGGATTGCCATACTGGCGGCAAGGGAGACTGGGGAATAGTAAAGGGATTGCTATGCAATATTAATATGTTTTCTAACATGAGAAATAAAGCCGGGTATCAATATGATACTTGGCTTATTTCGATTAAGTGCGGATAGAACGCGTTGAAAATTCATACCTGCCATCTGCATGATGTCAGAAGCAATTTTAAAACACATTCCATTGTACGTTCTGTATTAAAAATTATCCTTGGATTTTACATGCAACTTCCTTTAAAATTCTATGGCAAAAGTTTTAATAATCATCTAGAATAGCACTACAAAGTACACATCGATGTATCATGTTAAAGGAGGATTATATGAAAAGGAAATTAGTAACATTAGTTATGGCATCAGTAATTATTACAGTTACTGCATTGGCAGGTTGTGGAAATGACAATGGTGGTAATACGGGAACAGTTAAGACGACGGAGGTTACAGATAAGGGAAAAGACACTGAGAAAACGGATAGACCAGATACTGAAAATGAAGAAGAAGTAACATTGACAGTAGGATATCCTACCAGTTTTGTACCGGATGCTTTTGAGGTAGTGGCAGAGATGGCGAAAGAGCAGATGGGGATAACAATAGTGGCTCAGCCGTATTCCGATGCAGATGAGACAACCCTGCGTTCGCTGCTGGCCAGCGGTGAGGCACCCGATTTGATATTTTATAATTCTGGAAGTCTTATGAAGCGTTTGAATCCCTCGGAATATTTCATTGATATAAGTACCTATGAAAACCTGATGAATCGAATGGAGGATACTTTTAAGAGTTCTGTGACAGTAGATAAAGCAGTATATGGAATACCTCAGTCTGCATCAATGGGTGGAGGGGTTCTTTACAACAAAGAAATGTATAAGAAATACGGATTGAAAGTGCCGAAAACATGGGATGAGTTCCTACAGAATTGTGAAGTACTAAAAGAAGCAAAAGAAACTGCAGTGATAGGAACCTTTGGCTCTTCATGGACAAGCCAGCTGGTATTTTTGGCGGATTATTACAATATCACTGCTGAAGAACCGGATTTTTCAAAAGAATTTGAATCTGGAAAAGCGAAATATGCAACTACACCAATAGCAGTCCGCAGTTTTGAAAAATATGCAGATATTATTCCTTATTACAATGAAGATTATGCAGTGGCTACCTATGATGATGGATGTGTGATGCTGGCCGAAGGAGAAGGGTGTCATTATTTTATGCAAACACAGGCATTATCTAATATTTATTCATTATACGGTAAAGATGTGGTAGACAAGATTGGTTTTTTTGCGGTTCCTGGTGATGATGCAGATAAAAACGGAATGACTGTATGGCCTCCAAATGCAGTATATGTAAGCAAGGACAGTGACAAAATAGATGCAGCGGTAAAATTCCTTGAGTTTTACATATCTAATGAAGCCCTGGATGCATACAGTGAAATTCAGTTACCAACAGGTCCTTACAGCGTCGTTGGATATGCATCAAAAGGGGAAGCTTTTAAAGCGGTAGAAGAAGATATGCAGGCGTATTTTGACGAGGGGAGAACAGCGCTGGCGCAGGAATATGAAACACCAGTGAAGGGACCGGGATGTGAATCTATATGTGTTGAAGTAGCTAACGGACAAGTGACTGGTCAGGAGGCAGCTGTGAAATATGATAAGGATTGTTATAAACAAGCTGTACAGCTGGGACTGGATTGGAGCGAATAGCAAAAGGATATGGGCTGTGTGTCTTGAATAATAAGGCTCACAGCCTGTTTTAAAGCAGAAAGGAATTGAGCATGAAACAGGAAAAAATGTATTCACATAAATTTTTACTGCCGGCAATGATTGTATTTGGGGTGTTCTTTATGATTCCAACTGTTATATCTATTTACTATAGTATGACGGTTTGGAACTTTGACACGGCTACATTTTGTGGATTTGATAATTATAAAATGTTTTTTGATGATTCATCTTTATCGATAGGAATTAAAAACACACTTATTTATTCTATTCTAACGAGTGGTACAAAAGTTTTGCTGGCATTTGTTATCGCTTTATTTTTAACAGGAAGATTAAAGAGCAAGACATATATTCGATCTGCTGTGTTTTTTCCGAATCTTGTTAGTACTATTGCAGTTGGGATTACGTTTAGCAGCTTGATGCATCCAACAAAAGGTATGATTAATAAAATAATAGAGTTGTTTGGATTAGCTGGCGTGAATTGGCTGGGAAATGCGGATATTGCATTATATTCTGTTGTTTTAGTGGATATATGGAAAGGGTTGAGTGTTGCAGTAATTATATATATTGCTGGAATACAGTCAATCGATCGTACCTATTATGAAGCTGCTGAGATTGATGGAGCCAATAAATGGCAGAAGATGAGGTATATCACCGTACCGTTATCTGCAAGTGCCAGAAATTCTGTAATAATTCTATCGTTTATTGGGGGAATTCGAAGTTTTGATCTGATATGGTCTATGACAGGTGGTGGTCCTGGATTTGCAACAGATACGTTAGCGTCAATAGTATACAAACAGTATGTCAGTGGTTTTTATGGACTTTCAACAGCAGGCAATGTGATTATGCTAGTGCTGATTATCGTATTGGCAGTACCGCTGCAGAGCTATTTATACCGTAAGGAGGCACAATTATGAAAAAGTATAAGATATGCTGGTTAAAAGAAGGTATCGGATGTTTCATGGCAACGTTTATTTTTGTCCTCCCCTTTCTCTTTATGCTGTTTAATTCTCTAAAAAGCAGACCTGAAGCTAACAGATTGAGTTTTTCTCTGCCGACGGAACTGCATTTTCAGAATTATATTGAAGTGTTCACAAATAACAATTACCAAATTGTTATGGCATTTAAGAACAGTGCAATTTTAACACTGGGAGCAGTGACTTTACTCATTTTCTTTTGCTCGATGGCAGGCTACGTGATACAAAGAAGAAGAAGCGGCATGACTAAAATAGCTAATCTGATGGTCATGATTGGCTTAATGCTGCCGCCATCCATCTTACCAACGATTTGGCTGCTTAAAATATTTCATATCTACAAGACAATGTTTGCAATGATTTTGATTGAAACTTCGCTATTAATTCCGTTTACAATAATGCTGTATCGTGGTTTTGTGGGAACAATTCCGGTCGAACTTGAAGAGGCTGCTTATATAGATGGATGTTCATCATGGAAAGTGTTTTTTAGAATTATTTTCCCGCTGCTTAAGCCTGTTACGGCAACAGTGATTATTTTAAATGCCGTAACAGTATTTAATGATTTTACAAATCCGTTATATTTTCTTCCGGGTTATGAAAATTCCACGGTTCAGTTAACCTTATTTAATTATAAAGGAACTTTCCAGAGCTCATACAATTTATTGTTTGCTGATATCATTATAATTATAGTTCCTATGCTTATTTTGTTTCTGATTTTTAATAGAAGAATTGTAGAAGGAATGGTGGCAGGTTCCGTAAAAGGATGATTGCAGGCAGCTGAATCTTCCGATATACTTAGGTTAAATTAGGAGGTTATGATATGAAATATAGCCGGAAGGTATTTTTCCTCTTTGCAGCAATGGGAATTATTATTGCAGTGATATCATTTAGTTTTTACTATAACCATAAAATTCAAGTATATGAAAAGGAAGAACAGGAGGTACTAAAAAAGCAGGCGGAACAGATTGGTAACAAGATGAATACGGCGGTGGAACAGATGGAATTTGCAATAAGCTTTATTTTATCTGATATAGATGTTCTTAACGGCATGAAGATACTAGTATCTGAAAATAAACGTCCTGAAGAGAAATATGATGTGGCAGAAGCCATTAGAAGTATACGCATTAATTTGGGGGCGTGGTATCTCAATCGTAATTTTTCTAATGTAATTGTATTCAACAAAGATGGGACAGCTATAACGAAATCAGGTAAACTGAATGAAGAATTTGTGAAATCTGAATTAAAGGAACAAAATTATCAGGAGATGACTGAACATAAGAAACAGGGCAGGATAATTCGTTCGGTTCATCCAAGTAATTGGGATGACAGTAATAAACATGTCATATCCATGGTACAGGAAGTCAAAGGATATCAAGGTACTTATATTGAGGTAGAATATGACATTACAAAGCTGGAACTGCCAGATGACATAAGTTATATTATTCACGATAGTCAGGGGAATCCCCTGATTGATAATATTCAAAACAGCAATGATCAGGAAATTATTAATAGTTTTTCATCATCTTTGACAGGAATCAAAGCGTCTGTTCTTGCTGATGGTAAGATACTTAAATCAAAGGCACGTATGGCATCGTATCCGGATGTAATTATTATCCTGGTATTTATTATCGTTATTCTGATTTTTGTTCAGCTTTCAACCCGTTATTTAACGAAACCAATTATTGAGATATCGGATTTAATTGAAAAGAAGGATATTGAAAATCTCAGAGACCCTTTTGTTTTTCATTCAAATATTAAAGAAGTTGAATCTCTCGGAAAATCATTTGATCATCTGCTGAAGCGGCTGGATCATTCACTGGAACTTGAAAATAGGGCAGTGAAGCTGCAGATGCAGGCTCAATTTGATGCGTTGCAGGCGGGTGTTAATCCGCACTTTATTTTCAATGTGTTAAATATTATAGCAAACCGGGGAATGAAAGCGAATGATGACATGATTTGCCGCATCTGCAGCAAGCTTGGTGCCATTTTACGCTATTCCACTAATACACGGGAACGGGAAGCCCCTGTAAGTGAGGAAATACAGTATCTCAAAAATTATTTCTTTCTGATACGTGAGAGGTTTAAAGAAGATTTTACTTATGAATTTATGATTGACAAAGATATGGAAAATATGATGATCCCCAAACTTGGATTACAGCAACTCGCTGAAAACAGCATTAAACATGGTTTTGGCGGATCTAAGATGAATGTTGTGGTTAGGGGTGAAAAGTTAACAGATGGTTGGTTATTAGCTATTCAGGATGATGGCTGTGGATTTCAAGAAGAGAAATTAAAGAATGTTAGAATGAAAATTGAAGAAGCTCGTAATGAACTGTTATGCAGCCAGCCTGGGTTTGAAATTGGAGGAATGGGAATTGTAAATACTTATCTGCGCTTTTTTCTGATATATGGAGAAAGATTGAGTTTTAATATAGAAAATAATGACATCGGTGCATTAGTGACTGTGAAGATATGCCAGGAGGATAAATAATGTATAGAGTAATACTAGTGGATGATGAGGTTGCAGCAATCGAATATATCCAAGGGATTATTGAGTCAAAATGCACAGGCTTTGAAGTAGTGGGAACAGCGAAAAGCGGAGAAAAGTGCCTTGAAGTTTTTGAGCGTTCGGGAGCAGATGTGATAATTACTGATATTAAGATGGCTGGTATAGGTGGAATGGAGCTAATTGAAGAGATAAGAAGAAGAAATCGGGATATTCAGCTCATTATTGTAAGTGGCTACTCAGAATTTGAATACGCAAAGAAAGCGATTACCAATCAGGTTTTTGAATATATCTTAAAGCCCGTGGATCCGGAAGAATTTACAAATATTATGGTAAGGCTTTTTCAAATGTTGGAAAATCTGGAACTCAGCGAGAAGAAACAGCTGTTCAAGGACTTATGTCAGGGAATCGCAGTGGAAAAAGAAAAACTTAAGAGATTTTTTGGAAATGAAGAATATTATGCATTTCTGTTGCGAAGAAATCATTTGCCTGCTCAGTTTCGGGATAATAAAAATGCAGAAGTAGTGACTAATATCTATGGTTCATACTTTCTATATGCCAGGGATGAGGAGGAAGCATTTTATCTGTTACCAAAGAGCTGCTTGAATTCAAAAAGAGAACTGAAATTAATAATAAAGAAGTGCAGCGAGAAATTTTATCAGGAACAGGGGTTTTTAACAATTGTTGAAATTCCAAGAGCTTTCGGTATCGATATGATGATGACATCAATTGGTGAAGTTTATAAGACACTGCAACAATGTTTAATCTGTGGAATCAGTCAAAATATTGTTCTTAGAGAACAACAAGAACCGGTTGATATTAATGAGGAAGAGCAGGACAGAATACAGAAGATTGTATTTTATTTAAGTAAAAAACAATATATTAAAGCAAAAGCAGAGCTTAAAATACTGTGTTTAAGTTTTGAAAAACGTCGAGTTGTGCAAGTACAGGTAGAAACTGCGATCAAAAAAATTTGCCGCTGTAGTTATTATAACAATGATAGTGAATATCTCCTGAATGAGATATTGTATCATTCTTTAAGTATAGAGGAGTTATTTCAAAATATCTGTGATTTTCTGTTTAAAGAAGAGAAAGAAGGAGGAAAATTGGATACACCTGAGTATTTCGAATCTGTTTGCCGTTTTGTGGAGAGTCACTTGGCAGAGCATGTTTCATTACATTCAATTGTAAATGAATTCCATGTGTCACAAAGTCATTTGAGTTATATTTTTAGAAAATATGCCAATCAGTCGTTTAATATGTATCTAACATCAAAAAGAATTGAAAAAGCAAAACAGATTCTCATGAGAGACCCGGATATTCTAATTAAAGATGTAGCTCTAATGGTAGGTTTTCGTGATCAATTTTATTTTAGCAGAGTTTTTAAAATGTATACAAATGTGAGGCCAACAGAGTATGGGAGCAAGAATGATGGATAAAAAGTTAGAATGGAAAGAAGCAATGTGGCTGGGGATACCAATGAGTGAGAAACGCAGATGGAATATTCTGCATGGAGATTTGAATGGACGTTATGCATATTATCGATGCGTAGTTGAGAGTGGAGAAATCGATAAAGCGGTAATTAATATAACCGCTAATTCCAGATACCGCTTGTGGGTCAACAGTCATTCAGTATTATCTGGTCCCTGTAAAGGAGATCGTAACCGACAGTATTATGAAACTGTGGATATTACCAGATATATGAAGACCGGTAAAAATATTCTGGCAGTTCAGGTGCTATTTTGTGATCCTAATGCAGTATCACACCAATATCAGGAACGTGCTCCTATATTTGCAGTATCATCGCTGCCAGCAGGGCATTTACTGGCAGTAGAGGGGAAGGTTTACGGGAAAGGAAATGATGTAGATCTGACGACGGGAAAAGCACCCTGGCGGGTATATCTAGATGGTAGTTTTTATTTGAAATCAGATGAAATAACAATGAATCTGGGGGCTGTTATAGAAAATATTGATTTTAGAAAACACCCTTTAGGATGGAAGACGGAGCAGTTTGATAGCAAAGGATGGGCAGAACCGCTTAGATGGGGGCTGGTAAAAGCGGATGGGTTGATGGAAAAGGTGGGTCTTTATGGTGCTTTCAGAATACAGGAGCGTGAGATACCGTTGCTTTATGAAGAACAGCAGTTGTTTACAGAAAAATGCAATCCGGAGCTTCTGGTACGAGAAAAATGCATGTTGATAAAGCCTGACAGCTGTCAGAAAATAATTCTTGATGCAGAGAAGCATACGAATGCCTATCTTAAATTTCAGTTTTCAAAGGGAACCGGAGCAAAAGTTCGTATTACATATAGTGAGAAATATAGTGCAGCAGGAAGTGAAATAAAAAGGACAGATTATAAGAACGGAGAACTCCGGGGAGAAACGCACCAAATAATTTTACCGGGTCAATTATTTACTTATGAGCCTTTTTGGGTGAAGACCTTTCGATTTATTTGTATCGAGGTTCAGACCGCTAAAGAAGAAGTACAGCTTTATCTTCCTCAGATGTATAGAACGGGATACCCGCTTATGATTGAATCTACTATTAAATCCTCGACAATCTGGATTGAAAGATTATGGGACATGTGTATTCGTACACTGCAAAATTGCATGATGGAAACCTATATGGACTGTCCCTTTTATGAACAAATGCAGTTTATTATGGATACCCGGTTACAGGCGCTGTTTACCTACTCGGTGAGCAGTGATGTGAGACTGGTAAAGAAAGCGCTCAAGGATTTCCATTATTCAATGATTCCGGATGGATTAATTCAAGGGAAATATCCAAGTGTATTTCCACAAATTATTTCGACATTTTCCTTACATTTTATTTATATGCTGGAAGAATATTATCTACATACAAAAGATATAACAGAGTTACTGCGTTACCGGGTTGATGTTGATTCTATTTTATCGTACTACGAGCTGCATATTGGGAATGAAGGATTAGTGGAACATCTTGGTTACTGGCAATTTGTTGACTGGCAGGAAGCCTGGAGAGATAATATGGGGGTTCCAACGGCTGCATTAACCGGACCATCAACGATTATCAATCTGATGTATGCGTACGCATTAAAATGTGGTGCCCGCATTAACGAAATTACCGGAAGATATGGTATGGCAGAAGAATACACACGGCGGCAACAGAATGTATTGATTCAAGTTCAGAAGTTGTGCTGGGATGAAAAGAATGGTTTATATAAAGAAGGTCCAGATACTGACGAATATAGCCAGCATGCACAGGCTTGGGCCATTTTGAATAGAATGGTTACCAAAAAAGAAGGAAGTATTATACTGAAGAAAACACTTGATTATCCAAATATTCTTCCGTGTTCTTTTTCTACCTCTTATGAATTATTCAGGGCATTTGAGTGGGTTGGAGACTATTATCTAACGAAAGGATTTATGGAGAAATGGAAACGCCTGATTGAGTGGGATTGTACAACTTGCCCGGAAGAGCCTGAAAACGGACGAAGTGAATGCCATGCATGGAGCGCCTTACCACTTTTTGAATTTAGCAGAAGTATTGCAGGTATCAAGATGGGAAGTCCAGGGTGGGAGACTGTTTTGATCCAGCCAAATCTCGACTATGCAGATGATATAGCAGGTAGTGTAGTAACTCCAAGGGGCAATATAAATTTTGACTTCTGCAAGTGCGAAGGAAGGTATAGGGTAAATATACCAAAAGGGTTAACTGGAGAGTTCATTATGCCGGATGGATGCCGAAAACCAATTGGAGAAGGAGTCACAGTTCTTGAGTGTGTTTGAAAATTGCTTTCTGACAGATGTGCGTCACAGTTTGTGGTAGATTTGTCCCGGATGAAGTCGCGTAGCGGGCTACGCAACCTGAATTCGGGGCAAATATGCCGCAAAGTGGGGCGTGCAGATGGCAGGAATGAATTTTAAAACTACTACAACGCACATTTCTTTAATGATGTTCTGATGAAGAGAATTCTAAGCAGTTTGAATAAATGTCGATGGAACTATTGAGAACATATCTCTATATGATGTACAGGCTGGAGCCTCATGCAAGTAGAAATTCCTGATATTAGTCAGAAAATGTATATTAAACCGAAAGAAAAAACTCTGCGGGTACACATTTTATTTCGTGTTTCTGCAGAGTTTTATTTCTGGAAAATACAGCAGAGAAGGTACAGGTGGATATTACGCAAATTGACTTTTGATACTATAAACCATACTTATAAGGACTGAACACCACCGGACCTGATTCTCTTTTGAAATTCTGAAGGATAAATCCCTACATTTTTAAGAAATACATTAGTAAAGTGCCTGGTACTGAAATAGCCAACCAGTAAGGTAACATCTTTGATCAGAATATCCGGATTTTCACACATAATACGTTTGGCATTCAGTATCCTTACATCACTGACATAATCGATCAGTTTCACACCGTTTTTTTCGTGAAATACTTTGCTTAAATAGGTTGGCGTTATATTAAAGGTATCAGCAAGGGAGATAATGCTCACATCATTGGCATAATTAAGCTGTATGTATTCCTTGATCCTGTCAGCCAGATTTGTTGAAGTAACCGGATTCTGGCGATACATGGCATGAGCCTGGTTCTTTAGCTTTTCGCAGAAAACAGCGTACGGATCCGTATTGGAAGAGGACAGTCCCAATGTCTGGTAAGTATAATCCAGGATAGGTTTTTGAAACTTATTAAATATCAATTGTAAAGGCTCATTGTTTATCATTTTTTCAAGATAACGGTTATAGCGTATTTCATCTTTATCACAATAAGATTCCGCAAGTCCTGTAATCAAAGAGATACCTTCTGATATATAAGGAATCTGTTTAATCCTTTCTAAATCCCGGCTGGGATATATTGCACACTTTTTCAGACAGATGCCAAGCGGCAGATCATCCTGCAATGTATCGCATTTTGCAATTAGGGATTTGATTCCTTTCGTACTCTGACAGTAAAAAACTGTTACAGAATCCTGGGAACCAAGATCAGGCAATAGTTTTCCAAGATAATTACGGATACGTGCAGCCTGAGTATCCGTGGAACGGATTACGAGGCATAGAGTACCGCTGGAGTTGCAGAACAGAGCGGATTGATCCTGTGAAGTGTTCCATGTGGAAAGCCATTGGTGGAGATTGGGCAGTATGGTGCGGTAGAGCAGGCTGCTTTCTTTATTCTTAAAAAAACGGCTTTCTGTAAATAAGAAAGCAAAGTACTGCTGATCTTTGGATAATTTCAGCTTTTCTTCTTCACAGGGCATGCCATATGCATTGAACAGACTGGTTACCTGCAGTTCAAAGTAGTGGTTATAGTCCAGTTTTTTCTGTTTTAAATGTTCTTTTGTATGGTTGATAATTTCAATCATAGCATCCACTTCCACCGGCTTTAGCAGATATTCTTTTACTCCAAGTGAAATGGCATCTATGGCGTATTCAAATTCAGAAAATCCGGTTAGAAGAATCCAGTTTGTGTCCGGGCAATCAGACTTTACATTGCGTATGGCATCCAGGCCGTTTAGAACGGGCATTTTAATGTCTACAAAAGCAAGGTCAGGTTGATAATTCTGGCAAATGGATACCAGCTCTTTTCCATTTTTTGCTTCTAATATGATGGAATCCTCAATATTCATATCCTTAATAATCTTTTTTAGATAAATTCTTACAAGATTTTCATCATCAGCGATTAAAATAATCATTGGTTTTCCTCCAGAGTTTCTATTTATATTTTGCGTGAAGAATGATGGTAACTTCGGTACCGGATTCTTCAGAGCTTTTGATAGTAAAGGTACTGTCCGGATCAAAAAGCAGGAGACGGGACCTGACATTACCAAGACCTACGCTTTCCTGGCATGCAATATCTTCGAATTGAAAGCCGATACCATTATCTGCTACTTTTATATGCAGCATATTATCGAAAATATATGCTTTTATGGAGATGATTACCTGGATATCGTAAGGTTCCATTCCATGTACAATGCTGTTTTCTGCCAGAGGCTGAAGCAGGAATTTAGGAATAATGCAATGCTGGCATTCTTTTCCAATGCTGATCTTATATTTCAGCCTGTCACTGAAGCGGATGCTTTGCAGCTGTAGATATTGTTCCAGAAAATCACACTCTTTGGAAAGCCGGCTATCTTTTTCCGGAAGACATGAGTATCTCATAAGTTTTGTGAGATTAGAAATGGTCTCCTGTACCTTTGTTTTTTCTCCCATTGTATTCATAATGGAAATGCTGTTCATTATATTGTATAAAAAATGAGGATTAATCTGAGACTGCAGTGCCAGATATTCCATCTCTTTTCTTCGGATCACAGACACATATTCCCGGTTAATATATTCCTCGAGTCGATCCACCATCCGGTTAATAGCATCTCCGATGATAGCAAGCTGATCATTTCCTTTTACTGTAACTTTAGTAGAAAGATCACCTTTTTCCACGTTCTCTAACACATGCAGGATCTGATTAATAGTTCTTACCATGGAGCGGGAACTGGAACGATAGCTTACCAGGGATATTATAACGAATACGATGGTAATGATCGTAAAGAACAGAATAATAGTAGATGAAATTTGATTTAAGTCTTTTTCGCTTGAAAGGGAAACCAGTGTCCAGTTTGCACTTGGCAATTCGTAATATTGTGCAGTGTAATATGTATCATCCACCAGCCTTTCCGGTTTATCTTTTAGTTTCTCTAATATACTATCCGTAACATCCCTGGCGCTGTAAATTATGTGCCTGGCTTCATCCAGCAGTACAAGATTGCCGCCGTCCCCAAGGTCAAGATTCTGGAAGATTTTCTGTAGGTTTTTATCGTACACGTCCACCCTGAAGATTCCAACGGGTTGTTTGCTGATTCCGTCTCTAAGCAGACGGCTTGCGGAGAAAAACAAATTGTTGGAAAGGAGGGGTGACTCATCGTAGGTAAGATCATCGGCATAACTAAAATAAGAAGATCCGTTTTTGGCCATAACAGCTTCCTGCCAGGCTTGATTTGCCAGAATTGCTTCTTCCAGAGGAGTAGCATCGGATATGCCTTTAGACAAAACAACAGCCGTATCGGAACTGACATGATCTGAAGTGAAAGGAATGTAAATGATAGATAGAATATCATCATGATTTAAGTAAATAATTTTGCTGATGGATTGTATGTATTGCTGCTCCATTTTATATTTTTGATATGTGTCGATCTCAGATTCTGTTTTTCCCATTTCTATCATGTAATTCATAAGCTCCTCGTATGCATAAGGTGCTGTTGTAAGGGCATTTAACTCTTTGAGATATGTTTCTACATTATTTGCTGTAGAAGTCAAAAGAGCTGAATTTAATTCGTAAGTATCGTGCTGGTAAGTGCGGTAGAAAAACAGGGAAGATACGATTGCTACTAATAAAAAGGGGCATACGATACTGATCATATAGATAAAAGAAAGTTTATGTCCAAAATTATATATCGATTTCATAATAACCTCCGATAAAATGTATGTATTTCAGCATCATTGACAGCTAAAATCAATTTTCAAACAAGCTGTAAAGCTTATATAGGATATTATACATAAAAATTAGAAAAAAGATAGGTGAATCATGAATATGCATAAAAAAGAACGCTTACAGATTGAATTTATGACATATGAAACAATGAGAACATCTGATATACTTTCGATATAACAAAAACTCAACAAAACATAATAAAAAGAAAAAGGAGAGAAAGTATGAGAAAGAGAGTAATCAGTTGTTTGCTAGGAGCATGTATGGCAGTATCTCTGATGACAGGATGTTCATCAAAACCGGCAGAGGAGACAAAGGCACCGGAAACGTCAGCAGCTACGGAGAAAGCGGAAACACAAAAAGCGGAAACACAAAAAGCGGAAACACAAAAAGATTCCGGCGAAACCAAAGAAACAGAATCTGCAAAATCGGACACAGGTTCAGAGGAAGCAGGAAATAAAAAATATGAAGGAATTACATTAAGCTTCATGAGTAATATTGCTGGAGTGCAGAGCGAGGCTATGGAGGAAGTGATTGCCCAGTTTGAATCGGAAACGGGTGCCAAAGTAGAATACAGTTCTCCGGGAGCAAATTATGAGGAACTGATGAAAACAAAAATGGCGACAAATCAGCTTCCCGATCTTTGGACGACACATGGATGGAGCGTTGCCAGATACGGACAATATTTAGAGCCGCTGAATAACCAGGAATGGGCATCTCGCCTTTCTGAATCGGCAAAGCAGATTGTAGTAGATCCTAAGACCGATAATTTCTACTGTTTGCCGGTGGATGTGGATATTGCAGGTATTGTCTATAACAAAACTGTCCTGGATGCATCAGGAGTATCGGTTGATGATCTTAAAACATGGGTTGAATTTAAGGAAGCGCTTGGAAAAATTAAAGAGGCAGGTTATACACCGGTACATATTGGTGGGAAAGATAGCTGGACGATCGGACAATTCTTTGATTTTGCAGCACCTTCCTTCTATATTACAAACGAAGAAAGCAATGACCGTGCAGCTTTGAAGGACGGAACATTTGACTGGTCTAAATGGTCTGAGGTAGCGCAGATGATGGCAGACTGGAAAGCAGAAGGATATTTTAACACAGATTGTCTGACCGCTGATTATAATGCTGCGATGAAGGCTATGGCAGAAGATAAAGTTGCTTTTGAATTTTACGGAAATAGTGCTATCAATGAGATGTTATCCTTAAATCCAAATGCTAATGTGGGAATGATGAGCGTGCCTTCTAATAGCGAATCGGATGAACGTACACTGATTGGTGGAGAAAGAATTGCAATCGGGGTATGGAAAGACTCACAGAATAAAGACGCTGCTCTGGAATTGTTGAGCTACTTTGCGAAGGATGAGAATATGGCAAAAGTAGCATCATCAGACGGAGCACCGGCAAGCTTTGACGGAGTAGAGAGTGATACCGGTATCGTAAAGGCAGATCTTGAAAAATATATGGCAAGCTGCCGTGTATTCCCTTATTTTGATCGTGAATATTTACCAAGCGGCATGTGGGATGATATGTGTGTAACAGGTGCTTCTATCCTGGCAGATGAAGCAAATGCAGTGGAAAATGCCTGTACAGCAATGAAAGACAGTTATTTGGCTAAATTAGAACAGTAAAGGTAAAAGTGCTGCTGCAAACAGGTTTCAGGAAGTGCAGCAGCACTTTTACGTACTGGCTACTTGAGTCCATATTACGCAGTTAGGAGTATAATCATGAAAAAATGGAAACGCAGCATTATAAATATATATTATATCCCTGCATTATTGCTGTTTGGAATTTTTGTTATCTATCCGATCTTGAAAGGAGTTCAGATTTCTTTCACTAACTGGGATGGATTTTCACAGAATTCTAAAAACATCGGGGTGGCAAACTATATTACTTTATTAAAAGATCCTCATATCAGGTCTACGCTGATCAACAGTTTAATTTATGGATTTGGCAGTACATTACTGCAGAATATCATCGGACTTGGATATGCGGTTTTTTTAAACCGGAACTTTAAAGGGAAGAATCTGGCGAGGGCAATTATCTATGTACCTGCAATGGTAGCGCCATTAATTATGGGATATATGTATTATTTCATTCTTCAATATGATGGAGGTGCTTTAAACGACCTTGTGATGCTTTTGGGTATGGAAGCAAAGGACTGGCTTGCCAATGGTAAGACAGCAGTAGGCTGGATAACATTTATCAACTCCATTCAGTTTGTAGGCGTTGCTATGATTATTTATCTGGCCGGTCTTCAGGGAATATCCACATCCTATTATGAGGCAGCAAAGCTGGATGGTGCAAGCTTCTGGCAGAGGTTTTGCTATATTACCCTTCCGCTGCTTACGCCGGCGATTACCAGTGCCGTTATGTTAAACCTGATTGGTGGATTGAAGCTGTTTGATATTATTCAGGCTTTAACCGCCGGAGGACCGGGATTTGCCAGCCATTCACTGGCAACTTTAGTATCTTACACTTATTTCAGAGGTCAAAATGCCGGATATTCTTCTACGATTGGTATCTTCTCTTTTGTTTTGATTATGTTGATCAGCATCTTGTTTATGAAATATTTTAACCGGAAGGAAGTGGATATGTGATGAAGGAAAAAAAGATTAAGAGTAAATTTCGGATTAGTTCCATTGTCGCTATCCTCATCTGTGCCTTTCATTTGATACCATTTTATATCATGATTGGGGTAGCAATGAAAAGTCCTTTTGACACCAGTTCCAGATGGATGCTGCCCGGATATCTGTATCTGGATAATTTTAAAGAAGCAATACGATACGGTAAGATTTTGGGTAGTATCTTATCTAATATCATTATTACAGGAGGATCAATTATCGGGATTACAATTATTGGGGCGTTGGCAGCCTACCCGCTTGCCAGGAACCAGACCAGACTGAATAAGGGAATGCGTACCTTTATGCTGGGAATGATGATGGTGCCGGCATTGAGCCTGTTGGTTCCGCTGTACAGCCTTATGGGGAAAATAGGAGGTATCAGTACCTATTGGGGGATAATCCTGATCCTGATTACATTTTCCCTGCCAACCAGTATCTTTCTATATACTAATTTTGTGATTTCAATACCAACTGCTTTAGACGAGGCAGCGGCAATTGACGGCTGCCCGCGTTTGAAGATATTCTTTTTAATTATTTTACCCCAGCTTAAGCCGGTGACTGCATCAGTTGTGATTATGACGGGAGTCAGCTGTTGGAACGATTATATGTTTAGCCTGTATTTCCTGCAATCACCTCAGTTAAAGACAGTGACCTTATCAGTTGCCAGCTTTTTCACCCAGACTCAGAGTAATATGGGAGCAGCGGCGGCCGGCGCATTGTTGGGTATTATACCAATCGTCACTTTATATTTATGTCTGCAGAAATACTTTATCAAAGGTATGGTGGACAGTGCAATTAAATAGGATGGGAGAATTCTATGGAGAGAAAAAGTTTACGCAGGATAATGGCATTTACGCTGGCATTTGCGGTTGCTTTCAGTAATTTACAAATTCCTGTTAATGCGCAGGAAACGGAACTGGCCACAGAGGAAAATATTTTGGAAAGTGAAGTTGAGAATAATAAAACAGAGATTCCGGATTCAGAGGATACAAAAGAACATTTAGCAGACCTGGCGGCGGAAGAAGATCCCTATATTTTCCTCACGGATCTAGACTGGGTAAGTGCGGTTTCCGGATGGAAGACAGTACAAAAAGATAAAGATGTAAATGGTGGAACGTTGAACTTTAATGACGGGACGGTTTACGGGCGCGGTCTTGGCACGCATGCAGCTTCTGAGGTGGTCTATAACCTGGATGGGCAATACAGTCGTTTTACAGGTATAGCAGGCATTGATAAGGATAAGGTGGCAAATAAAAATACAGCGCCTTGCCAGTTCAGGATTCTCGGTGACGGGGCTTTACTCTGGGAAAGTAAGGTAATGGGGATTGCGGCAAATAACTTTGTTCCGGAAGCCTATGAGATAAATGTAATTGGTGTTAAGGAGTTAAAATTAGAAACAGTTTTGTTAGAAGAGAGTAATACCAGCTGTTGGACGGACTGGGCGGATTCGAAACTATATGCCAAAATAGACGAAACATTATTTCTTACGGAGCTGAAAGTAGGAGATAGCACCATTGATGGGTTTGATCCTGCTGTTTTCCGTTATGTGCAGGAAGTAGCAGCAGAAGATCTGGAACATCTGGAAGATTTAATTCCTCCGGAAGTATCCGCTCTGGCTTGCGAAGGGACACAGATTGAAATAACCCAGGCAGAGCATGTTCCCGGATTGGCGGAGATAAAAGTATCGAATGACAGCGGATTCCTTACTTATCAGGTTTATTTTGTGATACAGGATGTGGATTTCCTAAGTGATCTGGATTATGCCGGGAATACCGGAAATAAAATAAGCCGGGACACGGATGCAGCAGGTAATGAAATACAAATGCTTGGCAGCATATACCGCAAAGGAATCGGAATGAAAGGGGACTCCGCAGTAACCTATAATCTGGATGGACAATATGTAAAATTCCGTACCAGCTATGGCTTAATTGATGCTTTGATGAGTGATCCATATATCAAAGGTACTTTTGTGATAAAGTGTGACGGTGTTGTCAGACATACAATGTCCATTAACCTGGATGATCAGGGCTGGCATGATGTGATAACAGAAATCAATGTAGAGAAGGTTCGGACACTGGAACTTAGCATGACAGGGGAAGAAGGCCAGGAAGGTAATGTATTTGGAGCCTGGGGAGATGCAATGGCTTTGCGCGGAGAACCCAGCGGAACACTGCTTGCAGGTATTACAGTAGACGGTAAGGAGTTAGACGGCTTTACAGATAATATCATGAATTATGAGGTGGCCCTTAATGCAGGAACATCGAAAGTACCGGTTGTGGCAGCAACTGCCCAGGATAGTGAAGCGAAAGTTGAAGTAACGGATGCGAAAAAAATTCCTGGTACAACCGTTATAACAGTCACAAAAGGAGAGAATACAACCGAATATAAGATTGCATTTAAACTCCGGGATGAAGGGCTGGAAAGTATTGATGTATCTATTGATCACTCCAATATTAACCCGGTAAAAAACCGCGGCCAGGTTGGAAAGATATCGGTAAAAGCAAATATGGGTACCGGCGAAGTATTTACGGAACAGGATCCTCAGATCGAGGTGGCATATGAAATTATGACGCTTCGTTCCAGCGGAGGTGTGGAAATTGCAGCCATTGATGAAAACGGTGTTGTAACACCGCTGAAAAATGAAAATTATGTTAAGGAAGGAATGGAAGAAGCGTGGAATGGCGGTACCGGTAAAGTTACGGTATCTGTAAAAGCCGGGGAACGAATTTTGACAAAGGATGTAAACTTTGCAGTTACACCGTTTTGGATTGATTACAGTAAAACATTGGTTATGAAAATGGATTTACATATGATGGCACGAAACAATGCGGTAAATATGAATTTCGGTCAGGCTTTGGATGTGATAAAAGAATATGATAACATGACCAGAGGGATTCCCAAAGTCGTATACCTGGTTGGCTGGCAGTCAGATGGCCATGACACCGGATATCCATCCTGGGATGAGGTGGATGAATATCTGAAGATACCGGGAATGACCGCAAAGGAAAGCCTTGCCTATTTTATGCAGGAGGCGAAAAAATATAATACTACAGTTAGTTTCCATCTGAATATGAGCACCACTTATACTGACAGCCCCCTCTATGATGAGTATTATGCAAAAGATATTCTGGGCCGCAGAAAAGATGGCGGTCAGACAGTATACGGGGAAGGCGGCGTTATTTCTTATACCCGTGACTGGGAGCTTGGAACCATGCAGCGCAGAATGGAGCGCCTGATTGAGACATATCCCACGCTGGCAGAAGGGCATACCATACATTCAGATGCTTTTCATATTGTAGTACCCCAGTCTACCACAGGATTCGGTGTGGCTGAACCAATGAGCCAGTATGCCCAGGATAAGTATGGATACAGCCGTTCCACCGATATTGAAAGTATGCGTAAAATGTTCCAGTACTGGAGGACTCTGGGATTAGACCTTACATCAGAATTTGTAGACAGCTATCGCCCCAGCGATGTGTCAGGCAATGAAGCTTTTATCGGACTCCAGGCGATGGCATGGCATTTCCGAAAAGCAGATACCGACTGGAATATGTCCATACCTGCATCGCTGTATACCGGAGGCGACGGCGGATCAGAGCTATTCGGTACATCCCATACACCGGAAGGCAATCTCCAACCGGGAAAAAGTGCAGATGGATGGCTTGCCGATTTTGCCACTACTACACTGCCCTGGCAGTATTTGAACAGCTTTGACCGTATATCGGCATCGGCAACGAGGGTACAGTTTTCGGATGGAGTAACGTCTGAGAACACAGCAAAAGGAATCGTAATTAAAGAAGATAATAAGGTACTTTCAGAGGGAACAGACTATTTTATACCTGCACTTTGGAATTGTGACTATCCGGAAGTGATCGCGTACAGTAAAAACGGATATACAGACAGAACCTGGGAATTTCCAAAGGCATGGAAAGAGGTTTCCCATGCTGATGTGTATCAGATAACAAAAGAGGGCTTGACCCAGGCAGCACTTAAAAATGTAGATATTTCATCAGGCAGCATTACATTGTCATTAGGAGCAGGAAAAGGTTATTCAGTAGTACCTGCAGGCACAGATGTTTCCAGAACATATAAAACGGCAGAAGAGCTGCTCATCGAAGAAAACAGGCTTACTTTACAAGCAGGAGACCGGAAAAAACTTCATGCTCAGATTCTCCCATATGATGCCACAGATAAAGGAATCCGCTGGGAAAGCAGTAACCCTCAGGTGGCTGAAGTCTCTAACAGTGCAATTGTGACTGGAAAAACAGAAGGGAATGCATTGATTACAGGTACAACAGTAGATGGAAATATCCAGGCAGTATGTAATGTGCACGTTGAAGGAAGTCTGAAAAAGATTGAGAGGGTTACAGCAGACAAAGAGAGCGGTAGTTACGATGGACCTATAGAAGTGTCATTACATACGGATTCAAGTGATGCGGATATTTTTTATACTATTGATGGCAGTACTCCCTGTGAAACTTCTTTGTATTACAGTGAAAACAGTACGAATCCGGCGCCGATACTTGTATCAGACAGCAAGGTTATAAAGGCAGTTGCTATGAAAGACGGCATGATTACCAGTGATGTTATTACATTGGACTATCAGATTAAGAATGCCGGAATCAGCCCGGTACGTGCAATTTCCCAGCCCGATCACTATACTTCTACCCAGGCAGTTTATCTGACTACGGATACGCTGGATGCAGAAATATATTTTACAATTGATGGAACTGAACCTTCCAGGGAATCAAAGACTTCCATACATTATAACACCTCGTCTCCATTAACCCTGAACAGCGATATAACGGTGAAAGCAATAGCCTGTAAAGGGAACGCAGCCAGTGAGGTACGTACTTTTACCTATCGGTTTACAGATCAGACAAAGCGGGTATTGACACCATACGTGGAAGTAAACGGAGCAGCAGGCATGGGTGGAATTTATCAGGAACCGGTTACGATTGAACTAAAAACCAGGACACCAAATGCAGTCATTTATTATACTACAGATGGCAGCAATCCGGGTACCGGATCTAAAAAATATAATGGAGCTCTTACTTTGAACAAAAGTACAAACCTGAAAGTGATGGCGGCGGCAGACGGACTTACGGCTTCCAATTATGGGTGGTTTAACTTCATCATCGGGGATTCAGTAGAAAACCGGACGGCGCCCGCTACGGCAAGTGTTGAACCTGGAATCTATAAGGATTCGTTTGAAGTGAAGTTAGCAACAGAGACTCCGGGTGCAGTAGTAAAATATACGATAAGCGGCAGAACACCCAGACTTTATACTGCCTGTTACAGGGAAGATATCCCTCTGCTTATTACAGAAAATACAAAGGTAACGGCTATCTCTTATAAAGATGGCATGATAGATGGCCCTGTAAGAGTTTTTGAGTATGCTATTGGGGAAGAGGGAGCAGAGGTAGAAAAACAGGTACAGGCTCCTGATTCATCCCTAAAAGATGGTACATATAAAGGAGTGCAGGAAGCAACGCTGTCTACTTCTACCATGGGTGCAGACATTTATTATACCATAGATGGAACCCTGCCAACAAAAGAATCTCTGCAGTATAAAGCACCGGTTAAAATAGAAAAATCCATGTCCTTAAAAGCAATTGCAGTAAAGGAAGGATATAAAGACAGTACCATATCAGTATTTTCCTATGTAATAGAAGAACCACAGGACGAAGGGGACAGTTTTTACCTTAGTGACATGGACTGGAAATGGGCATATGCCGGAACCCGTTCTGATAATACCCCAATGTTTGGCGATGAAGATAAGATGCAGGGCAAGTACAGTATTCCCAAGAAAGACCGGAGGTATAGTGAAAGTGCATCCTGGTCGCCAACAACAGTGATGCATTTGAGCTACAGTGCCCAGAAAGGTATTTATGATTGGAATACGATTGCTGCCAGTGAGGATACAAAAGCAGCTGATAAAGGAATTGGTACGGCGGCATGTTCGGAAATTGTGTATGAACTTCCGGATAATAGTGAAATATTCTATTCTACGATTGGATTTGATGCCAGCGTATTAACAAATAAAAACCGTCCGTCTTCGGTACAGTTTAAAGTTCTGGGCAGCAAAACCACAGATAAGTCAGAAAACTATGAAGAACTGTATGTCAGCAGCATTGCCTATACCGCGGATAAGGGCGGCAGCGCCAGACCTTATTTTGTACCTCAGGATATTGAAGTGAATATCAGTGGATATAAATACATGAAATTATGGGTATCCGATGCATCAGAGACAGGCAGCGGAGGAACAAATCCTACAAATGAAAGTGATGCTGTTAACTGGGTTAATGCCCGTATTCAGTATAGAAAAGATATTGCTGATAAAACCACTCTAAAAGAAGCGCTGGAAGAAGCCGCAAGAGTGGAAAAAGAATATTCTGTAGACAATACAACTGCCAGCAGTTGGAAAGCGTATGAAAAAGCGCTGGAAGCGGCAAGAGCAGTAAAGCGTGATCCAAATGCAGAGCAGGAGACTGTGGACACAGCGGCAGAGGAGCTTTTGGCTGCAATAGCGGGCATAGTAAAAAGAGCAGAATTGACAAAGGTATATGATCTTCGGGCTTTGGCAGAACTTTGCAAAAAGATGGAGGTACAGTATCCGTCAGATATTTACCAGCCAATGAAAATATTGTTAGGGCAGATACAGGAATTACTGCAGGAAGATGAGAGGGAAATTGGAGAAACAGTACTGGAAGAAGCCTGTGCATTATTAGAATCCGCACAAAAAGAGCTGTTACAGTATAAGCCTGTGAATACAGAAGTTTTAGAAGAGATGCTCCAGGCGGCAAAAGCTCTGGATTCGTCTAAATATACGAAAGAGTCGTATAAAAAGGTGATGGATGCACTATCCAAAGCTGAAAAGGCAGATATGTCAGATCAAAAGGCAATTGACCAGGCAGTGACAGTTTTGATGGATGCTATTTGCGCTCTGGAAGAAAAGGAAACGGAGATTAAAAAGGAATATGCAGATCTTACTGTGCTAAATGCGGTAATTAGGCAGGCAGCGACGATAAACCGAAGCCAGTATACGGCATTATCACTGAAATCCATGGACAGTACTGTAGAAATAGCAAAATCACTTTCAGCAGCAAAACCGGTAAAAGAATTGCAGTCCCTGGTGGACACTGCAATAAAAGCGGTGAAAGAATCCATACTTAGCCTGGTGAAAAAACCGGTTGTACCAGTGAAGAACTCTAAACATACAGTTGGTAATTTGGTATACGGTGTTACGAAATCCGCAGCAAAGAATGGCACCGTCACTGTACTGAAACCAACAAAAAAGACACTGACTACAATTAAGATACCGGATACAGTCAAAATAAATGGATTCACTTTTAAAGTAACGGCAGTAGGCAGCAAAGCATTCAAAGGAAATGCAAAATTAAAGAAAGTTACAATTGGAAAATATGTAGGGACTATTGGAAGCAGTGCATTTTATAAATGTACAAAACTTTCGGGGGTTACTATTGGCAGTGGCCTAAAGGTAATCGGGAAGAAAGCATTTTATGGTGATAAAGCATTAAAATCTATAGTTGTCAAATCATCAATTCTTAGAAAAGCAGACAGCCAGTGCCTGAAAGGAATCCGCAAAAATGCGGTGATAGATGTGCCGGGTAAAAAGGTGAGTGCTTATAAAAAGCTTTTCGCAGGTAAGGGGCAGCCCGGTACTGTAAGAATTAAATAGATGCCTTCATTGTAGCCAGCTGTGAGAGAGCAATTTGAAACACCCTCTGAACCATATATAAATGCAGCAATGATTCTGAGGGTGTTTATTTAAGGAGAAAAATATGGGAGAAAGAAAAAGAAAACATGCAGTATTGGCCGGGGTTATGGCTTCGGTATTATTTTTAACAGCGATTCCTATGCCAGCTTTGGCAGAGGAGGGCGAAAATATTCCATCTCAAAATGAAGTGTTTTTAAGCGACCTGGATTGGGAATGGGCATATGCGGGCACACGTACAGATACGACGCCCATGTATGGCGATCAGGATAAGGTACCGGCGAATGCTAAAAAGCCAAAAAAGGATTACAGATTTGACGGAAATAATGTGGGAATGTATATCTCCTATGATGTAAATGCCAGGATTTATGACTATAATACTCTTATTTCGCTGGATACTACTGCAAAGGTGGATAAGGGTATAGGTACTGCGGCGGCTTCTGAGATTGTATATGCCCTGAACGGAGAATATAAAGAGTTTAAGGTAACTCCGGCGTTTGAGGTATATGCCCTGACAAATAAAAACAGGCCATCTTCCGTAGAGTTCAAATTGCTGGGAAGCAAAACTACAGATGATTCCAGCCAGTATGAAGAACTTTGGGGCAGCGGCATCGTATATTCTTCCGATAAGGGAGAAGAAAGACCTTATTATGTTCCACGGGAAGTACAGGTATCCGTACAGGATTACCAGTATTTAAAATTATGGGTTTCGGATGCCGGAGAAACCGGAATGGGCGGAACAAATCCAACAAATCAGAGCGACGCCGTAAACTGGGCATTTGCGCGGCTTACAAAATCAGACGGAACAGAGGATCCGGAAAATAATGCTGTATATTTAAGTGATCTTGGTAATTCTGCATTTACGGGAAATGCCACATCACAGGATACTAATTTTAATGGTAACGCAATCACAGTGGGAGGACAGGTTTATAAAAAAGGCCTTGGCATGAAATCAGATGCGTCCGTAACCTATGATCTGGGCGGCGTCTATGAGTATTTTCGGGCAGATATTGGTTTTGATGATGTTTCTGCACCGGCTGAGACTGTCTTTACAGTCTATGGATACAATGAATCAGGTGGAAAAGATACCATTACCGAAGGTGTCTTAAATGAAGAAAACCGAAACCAGATTATAGGAGGACCAGTGAGCGGGATTGTATCCCTGGAACTTTGTATTACGAGTAGTTCACAGGGAGAAGTACTGGTAAACTGGGGAGATGCAAGGCTGGACAGGATACAGTCGGAAACGGCAGTGGAAGCGAATGAAATAACCCTGGATGGAAAAACCCTGGATGGATTCCTTCCTTCCAATACGCAGTACGAGGTAAAACTGGACAGGGATGCCCCTATTCCGGTTGTTGATGCAAAGGCGGCAGAAGGTTTATCCGTAGAAATCCAACAGGCAGATTCTATACCGGGAAATGCAGTAATAAAAGTCACGGATGGTACAAGGGAAAAAATTTATACCATTTCATTTTCCCGCCAAACCGAAGAATTGCTCAGTAAGATTGAAGTTCTGGCAGACAAAAAAGAGTTAAATCCATTAAAAAGTCCGGATGAAACAGCAAAGCTTAGCCTGAGGGTATATGATCAAAAAGGAGAACTCACAGCATTGCCGGAAGGCTCAACAGTAACATATAAAGTCCAAAGCTTATATAAAAGCGGTGATGTGACTGTGGCAAGCGTAAGTGAGGATGGCACAGTCACACCTTTAAACGGAGGGATTGCTGAAGTAACGGCACAGGTTCAGGCAGGAGAGCAGATATTAAAAAGTAAAGTAAATATTACAGTACGGCCATTTTACCGGGACTACCATCAATCGATGGTTATGAAGATGTTTCTCGGACAGAACGGAAGTATTAAAGTAAATTTGGATGAAGCGCTTGGTATCATCAAAAATATAGATAACATGACAAGAGACATTCCTAAAATCATCTATCTGGTGGGGTGGCAGTATGAGGGGCATGATTCAGGATATCCTTCTTTTGCAAAAGTGAATGAAAAACTCAAACGGGAAGAGGATGAAAGTGCAAGGGACAGCCTGATCTGGCTTATGGAGGAAGCAAAAAAGTATAATACAACGGTGAGCCTTCATATTAACATGCTGGATGCATCAGAACAAAGCCCTCTCTGGGATGAATATCTGGAAAAGGACGTGATTGCAAGAAATGCGGATGGAACCTTAAAGTCTTATGTATGGGGATATCCTATTAGTTATACTGCTGAATGGAATGCGGGACTTACCCAGAGGAGAATTGATGAATTATTCGATCTTCTGCCGCCATTAAAAGAAGCAGGAACAATACATATTGATGCATTTCATACCATTATTCCTGGATACACCAATGAAGCGATCAGCCCTTATCATGAGGCTAAATATGGTTATACAACGACTGTAGAGGAAGAGACGCAGAGAAAAATATTTGCTTACTGGAAAGAAAAAGGTGTAGATGTAACCAGTGAATTCGTCAGCAGTTACCGTAAAGACAAATTTATTGGGCTTCAGCCAATGGCATGGCACTTTTCTACACTCAGTAATGCAGAATATCTGCAAATACCTCCATCGCTGTATTGCGGCGGGGACCGCGGACTGGCGGTATTTGGAGAAAACATGGCTGCAGAGGGAATTATTAAGGCTGACAAAATAACATTAAAAGGATTTATGGAAGACTTTGCATTAAAAACAGTACCGTTCTATTTCCTGAACAGGCTGGAACGTTTCAATTACGATTCTAAAAGCAAGACAGCAACACTTTCCAATGAGGTAACCAGCTGGCAGGAGACGGATAATTCTCTGCATATTACCCAGAAGGATGCCGTACTCAGGGATAATACAGATATTTTCATGCCGGCTCTTTGGAATGAAGAACGCTATCCAGAGTTGTTTGCCTACAGTAAGACAGGATATACGGACAGGGCCTGGAAACTTCCCCAGGGATATGAAGATATTCAGGCAGTGGATATATACAGAATAAACCTAAGCGATGTACAGCAAATATATATGAATGTACCTGTTGTGGACGGAAGCCTCACATTAACATTGTCAGCGGATGAAGCCGTATCAATTGTTCCGGCGGGAACCGATCTGGAAGCAACCGGGGAAGAGAAATTTGAGTATCTGTCGGATTTGACGCCTGCATCGGTCAAGGTAGGATATGGTTCGCTTGGTATTGATAAAACCGTGAATAATTCCGGAACGTTGAAATTGGACGGTGTGGAATACAGCAAAGGACTGGGGGCACATGCGCCGGCAGAGCTAATGTATGAACTGGATGGAAAATACGATTTCTTTCATGCAATAGTGGGAATAGACGATTTAAGAGTTACCAATACCAACCTTGGAAGAGTACAGTTCCAGGTATTTCTAAATGATAACACGGTTCCTGCATTTGAAAGCGCAGTAATGGGAACGAATGCGAAACCGGAAGAGATTAATTTAGCACTAGGAAATACAGTACAAAAGCTTAGAATAGTTGTTTTGACCCCAGATGGTAAAAATACCAATGATTGGACGGATATAGCGGATGCCAGACTTACGCTTAACGATCAGGGATTAAATTATGCGAAATGCAATGTAACCGGATTTTCCCTGAAAGAGCAGGTGAATCATACAGTGTTGGATAATGAGCAGCAAACTATATCCATAAAGGTACCTTATGGAACAGATCTGTCAGCGCTTACCGTCAAAGAGGCAGATTATACTCCCAGAACGCAGGGAAGCATCCATGCAGGGGACATCATTGATGCTCATGAGCCTGTTGTCATTACAGTGAGTAATCTGGCGGGAGAAACAAAGGAGTGGACCTTGTTTGTGACTGAAAAAGAGCAAAAGGCAATACTGAAGTCTGATAACAAGATTCTGGAAGATAATTTTTATTGGGCAAGCCATAAAGTTGACCAGTTTGTAATGACAGGACAAAGCGGCCTTGTAAATAAAGCAGCAGACAGGCCAGGCAGCGGACCAGTGGAATATGCTCCATCTTATTGGGCTGGCTATTATGACAGAACAGCTTACTATGGAAGAGACTTTTGCCATCAGGCTACCGGAGGACAACTGGCAGGCCTTAGAAATGAAAACTTTAATATGTTTAAAACCTTTGCCCAGGGTTCTACCGAGGCAAGAAAATATTATACCTTGTGGGCATTTAATTTTGACGGAAGCCCTTATACCATTGATTATCGATCAGACACAAACTTTGTAAGAGAGGTTCCGGCACAGTTTGAACTGGTGGAGAAAGCGTATGAACAGTATTTGTGGACCGGCGACGATCGATATGTGAATGATGAAGATATGTTCCGGTTTTACACAAATGTTATGACAAAATATATTGAACTGCATGATGACCAGGTTCCTAACGGTGTTGCAGAGGGGTATGGGAGTATCTGGAGCGGATCCTGTACTTATAATGAAAGAGGTGAGCATCCAGTCGAAGCTGGAGATGCTATTGGCGCCCAGTATCAGGCAACTCTGGCTTATGCAGGAATCCTGGATGCAAGGGGAGAGATAACTGAAGCAGCGGCATGGTATGAAAAGGCTCAGAAACTAAAAGATTATTTTAACAAAGAATGGAGTGTGAATCCCAACGATCCAAATGGAAATTATGCCAGAGTCATCACCCAGGAAGGAACAAAACTTTATGATTTTGGTAAAGAAAATAGCTGGTTTATGCCTATGAAGCTGATAACGGAGCCAGGGGAAAGAAATGATGCTTATCTGGACTTCATATCAAAGAAACTGGGAAATGGAATCGGAGATAAAAATGCTCCGGATGCACCAAAGAATATTGAAGCTTATACCTATATACCTGAAACCTATTTTCCATATAACCGCAATGAAGAGGCATGGAAATGGATGAAATACATAGCGGGTATAAAGGATAATCCTCATGAACGCCCCGTACAGGGAACTAACGGTGATTATCCGGAGATATCATTTACTTTTGTATCTCAGACAATAGAAGGAATCATGGGGATTGAACCGGATGCAGGCAAGCATGAAGTTGTTACCGCATCTCATCTCACAGAAGATATGAATTATGTAGATGTTACAGATATTCGTATGGGGAACCACTTGCTGGACGTAAGGCATGATGGGCATACAAAAACAACTTTAACAAATCATGGAGACGCAACTTTAAGCTGGGAAGCCAGATTTTATGGTGATTATCCTTATATAAACTATAAAGGTACAAAAACAGACGCTAAACAGAAAAAAATAAACGGAGTTACGGTTAGTTATGCAGTAATAGATATTTTACCAGATGAGACCGTAATTGCAGAAGCAGGGAAGATCCCTGTTGATAAGACCCTTTTAAAAGACGCAATACAGGCGTCAGAAAATGCATTAATAGAATATCAGCAGGAAAATACAACGAAAAGCAGCTGGGAAATATTCTATACGGCATTGGAAAAGGCTGCAAAATTAAACGAAAGTCCGGACGCAGTGCAGGAAGATGTAGACAGAGCGGCAGAAGAACTTCAGAATTCCGTGAAAGGTCTGACAAAACGGGCAGAGATTTCAAAAGTATCAGAATTAAAAGTGTTGGCTGAACTCTGTAGAAAGATGGAAGCGCAGTATCCAAAGGAGATTTATGCACCTGTAAAACAGATTCTTAATGATATAATGGTATTATTGGAAAAAGAAGCTGCTGACGCAGGAGAAACAGAAGTAAAAGAAGCATATACAGCGCTTGAAAGAGCTCAGCAAAAACTGCTGTATTATCAGCCGGTAAATACAGAAGTACTTGTAGAAACGATAAAGGCGGCGAAATCATTGGATAAATCCAGGTATACTGAAGAATCCTTTGATAGAGTGGTGAAAGCCCTTGCAGCAGCAGAGCAGGCAGATAAGACAGACCAAAAAGCAATCAATGAGGTAATTAAAAATCTTCTGGATGCTATCTGCGGCCTGAAAGTAGTACAGAAGGAAGTTAAGCCTGAATATGCAGATGTATCGAAGCTGCATACTGTACTTGCAGCAGCATCTGGTATAAACCGTACTAAATACACAGAAGACTCTTTAAATATCCTTGATAATACTGTGATGGTAGCAAAAGCCCTTGCGGCGGCTAATCCTGTTAAAGAACTGCAGGCAGCTGTGGATAATGCAGTAAAAGCAGTAAAGGATTCTATGGGAAGTTTAGTTGTAAAACCGGTTATACCAGCCAAAAATTCCACGCATAAAGTGGGAAGCCTAATCTATAAAGTAACTAAATCATCCGCTGGAAATAAAACGGTAGCTCTGGTAAAACCATCCAGGAAAACATTAACGTCCGTAAAAATACCGGATACGATAAAATTAAATGGTTATACATTTAAGGTAACTTCAATCAGTAAAAATGCTTTCAAGGGAAATTCAAAATTAAAAACGGTTTCTGTTGGAAAATATGTTGAAACAATTGGAGATGCAGTATTCTATAAATGTACGAAGCTTACAAAGATCACCATAGGCAGTGGATTAAGAACCCTCGGAAAGAAATCTTTCTATGGTGATAAGTCCTTACAGAAAATAATATTAAAATCATCCAAACTCAAAAAGGCGGGAAGCCAGTGTCTGAAAGGAATTTCTTCAAAAGCGGTTATTGATGTACCGAATAAGAAGGTAAAGGATTATAATAAGATCTTCAAAGGCAAAGGTCAGCCGGGTTCTATTAAATTAAAATAAAAGAAGCGGGGAGGGAAATAGCCAGCCCAATAATAGGAAAGCTGCATTAATAGAAATGAATCAGTCCCCAGTCCTGATGATCAGGAGCTGGGGACATTTTTTAATTATTAACATATTTACGGTAATCATTAGGTGTAATTCCAATCTTATTTTTAAAAATACGCATAAAGTATTTCACATCGTGATACCCAGCCAGATTTGCAATATCAACTATTTTTAGATTTGTTTTTTGTAACATTTCTTTTGCTTTTTCCAGCCGTGTAAAGGTAATATATTCTACCACTGACATTCCTGTCTCTGTTTTAAAATGAGTGCTTAAGTAATTGGCATTGATATTGGCTAAGTCTGCAAGGTCATTTAGAGACAAGTCTAAAGTATAATTTTCATTTATATATTGTGTTACAAAACCAACTATTCGGCTTTGCTTTTTACTGGCAATGATTTCAAAGAGAAAGTTAGTGTAAAGAATTAATTCCCGAAGGGAATCCTGTAGCTCAGAAGAACTATATATATGCTGCAAATCTTGTACGAAATTAAACATGGAAGAAAAGGTGTTATCAATTCCTGATTCTGATTCCAGACAGCGCATCAGGCAATAAGTAAAATATTGAATACTTTTAGTAATAGAAAATATATTAGGATTGTACTTAATTAAACCATCGAACCACACATCAAAGTAGGTAAGAGCAGTCCCGACATTACATGAATGTAATGCATTAATTAGTTTCTGTTCTAATCTTTCGTCTGAAAATATTGTTTCAGTGAAGATGGAACTGGAATATTCACAACATATGACAGAGGAATCGGTCAACTTTTTTTTGGAGGCAATATAAGATTGCCAAAAGCATTTGGATAACCTATTTTCTTCATTAGAAGGATTACTAATTCCAGCGGAGGCAATAATAGAAAATTTTTGTTTTAACAAAAGTATTAAATTGTTTGCAAATTGATAAATATTGTATGTTTCATCACAACTAATCAGAAAACACCATAAGGATTTATTCCTAAAAAATACTAATGTATTTTTAAAATATTCATTACTAAAATATTTTAAGGTATTCCTCATTTCCACAATATAATCACCCTCTTCAGTAAAGGTGCTATCTGACAGTAAATTCTTAAGATCCATATCAATACACAAAAGGCGATAAGAGTGTTTTATATTAGGAAAAAATTCTATAATCTGTTCCTCGATATCCACGTCGCTGTTTAATATTTGATTGATCAATGAATTTACATATTCAATTTTGTGATTTTCAGTTAGGATGTCTTGATTTGACTTTGCATCCAATGAACGCTCTATTTGTTTAAGAGTGGATGCAAATTCGTTTATACTAATAGGCTTAAGTAAATAGTGTGAAATTTTGTTATGCATCGCTCTTTTTGTATACTGAAAATCATCATGACCACTGATAATGATAACCTCAAGAAGAGGTAAGGTTTGTCGGATCTCCTCGATAAGCTGTAAGCCGTCGTTTCCCGGCATTTTAATATCGGTTATTAGTAGATCAACAGGGGAAGTCTTTAATAAGGCTAGGGCCTCTTCAAAACAAGATGCACTCCCTACAATGAACCAGTTAGGATAATTTTTTAATACCAATTTTTCCAATCCATTTCGTATGTGTTCTTCATCATCCACAATTACCATACTGAAATACTTTTTCTTATCGATCATTTTAACGGGACCTCCTCATCTGCTTTTGGAAGTAATATACATACATTAGTACCCTCCTTTGGTACAGATGTAATTTTAATACCATACTGTGAACCGTATTTTAATTTTATAAATTGGTTTGTATTATACAAAGCGATTCCCTGAGTTTTTCCAGTCATAATATTAGCAATTTGAGTGGAATTAATACCACAACCATTATCACCTACGCTGATAATAATAAAGCTGTCTTGCACATAAATAGAAATTAATATGAAGCCACCGGATTGTAATTTTGAAAAACCGTGATTAATTGCATTTTCTACTAAAGGTTGTATGATTAACCGTTCTGTATGTTTATTTAATACATCTGGATCTATCTTGTATTCAACGTTAAACTTATTTCCAAAACGGCATTTCTGTAAAAATACGTAGTTTTTAATCATAGCGATTTCATCCGCATAAGTTACATAAGTATATTTTTTACTTACACTGTAGCGCATGATTTGGGATAGAGCTTGTATCATTTTTTGTATATCCTCTGAACCTGCTTCTATTGCTATCCAATTAATGGTATCTAGAGTATTATAAAGAAAATGAGGTTTTAATTGTGCTTGCATGGTTAATATTTCCTGATTCAATTTTTGTTTATGAAAATTAGTCTTTTGTTTCATTAGAAGATTGATTCGTTTTTCCATGCTAAGAAAACTTCGATATAAAGTACCAATTTCATCATTATGCAAATAATAAGGAGTTTTTTCAATAAACGAGTCAGATTGCAGAGTATTCATACGGACAATTATGTGTTTCAGTGGTTTTGTAATCAGTATATAGAAAAAAAAGATACCGATAATTAATACAGCGAAACACACAATCCATACAATCTTTGAAAATAATTTTAGTGGGGCCATCTTTTCAGAGAGCACCTGGCAGGGTGTTAACATGTAATAAATCCACTGATTATAGTTGGATGGAACCTGTGTGATGTAATACTCGATTCCATTTACCAAATATTTGGAATCCGGGTCAGAATAAGAGGTAATACTTGTTAATTCTGAACTTTTTGATAGTGACCGGGCAATCCAGTCTGAGTTATTTGACCATACAACGGTATCGGCTCCATCGCTGATTAAAAGTTTAATATTATTAGGTGTTGCATTATCAAAACAATCTTCAATAAAGCTCACGTCTATATTTTGGACAAGATAGCCGATCTTTTCAAATTTATGAGCCGTATTTTTGAAGACTCGGACAAGGGAAAAATTTTGTTGTGATAACGAAGAACTTTTATTACCGGCTGATGCTTGTAAAGTAAAGGATGGAACCCATATGCAGCGCCCATTCTTCTCGTCAACAAGATCTTTTATATAAGCTTGTCTTTTGAAAAAATCTTGATACAACGATGAAAATGAATAGGATTTGGTACCGGTGCTACTGATGACCTGACCGTTGTCAAGAAAAATAAATATAGAGTTTGTAAATGGGTTATCCAGAACATATCTTCTCAAAGAGCCTTGAATAGACTGCATTTCAAGATTAGTAAGCGCCGTGGGTATCTTTAAAAAGCAGTTCATAAGGTTCACATTGTCATAAAGTGTTTTCTGCGTTTCATCAATTTGTCCCAGGCGATATTCGATACCACGGGAAATAAATGATAAAACATGAGCGTCACTGTTCATTTGTTCTTGCCTTAAGGTCCTTAGTGAAGTAGTAGAAATGCGATTCGCTACCAAAGCAAGGGGAAAAACCACTAAAATTAAAAAGAAAAGTGCTAACTTAATAGAGATAGAGCAGTAGAAAGATTTAAAATGCTTTTTCAACTGTATTTTCCTCCAATCTTATATATGATTTTGAGTGTTGTTTTCCTTAGTATTCGTTGAAATTATATCATAGAAGTGTTAAGTTTGATAGAGGTATATGAAAAATGTCCACCTATTGTGAGATATTTAGAATATATATATGAAATTTGTAATGATACAATCTAATTATTAGAAAATAATATAACAATAAATTATTAGGAGGATTTTAAATGAAAAGGAAAATGAAAAAAATAACCAGTGTATTGTTAAGTGGAATGATGGTTATGACTGTACTTAGTGCATGTGGAGGAGCTGCCACTTCGGAAGATTCATCTGCTAATACGCCAAAAAGTGGAGAGACATCATCAAAAAGTACTGAAAAATCCACAGAAAAATCTGCAGATCAAGGTACAAAAGAAGAGCCAATTGTATTGGAAGTATGGTCTCATCATTCAGACCCGCAAGCACAGGTATTGCGTGAACTTGGGGAAAAATATTCTGAAGCAACAGGTGAAAATGTTGTTGTTAACTACACAGAAGTAGCATGGGACGATTACATTGGCACAAAACTTACAACTGCTTTTGCAGCAGGAGATGGACCTGACATTTTCACTACTTGCCCACCACAAATTGCAAGATATGTTTCAGCGGGTATTGCAATGCCTTTGGATGATTATTTAACAGAGGATATGCGAAAAGATTTTACCCCTTCCTATATAGAGGGAGTAACATTTGATAATCAGGTATACGCAATTCCAACGCAAGGGGAGCTATTAGCACTGTATTATGATAAAGATGTATTTGAACAGGCAGGACTTAAGCCACCAACAACATGGGAAGAGATGATTGCAGACGCAAAACAATTAACGACACAAACAAGAGCAGGTTTAACTATGCGTGTTGCAGATGATAGTTCTGTTGTTTTTGACTGGCTCCCGCTTTTATGGTCCACCGGGGCTGATGTTATGGATATCTCAGCAAAGAAATCTTTGTTAGATACTCAAGGAGTTGCAGATTCATTACAGGTCTATACTGATTTGATGTCTTCAGGAGCTTTAAATATTAAACCATCTAGAAATGCAGATGAGATTGGTATCTTATGTGATGGAGAAACGGCTATGCAGATTTGTGGGACATGGGCAATTTCCAGTATCGAAGAAGATTATCCGGACAGTAATATTGGAGTCGTTCCTTATCCGGTACAAAAAGCAGGCGACGAAGTATCCAGTGCCGCTGGCGGATGGTCTATGGTTGTAAATGCACAGAGTAAGAAGGCAGAAACGGCAGCAAAACTAATTACATGGGCATTTGCACAAGATACCGAGATACCGGTTGAATGGTGCACAAAAGTTTCTTTTTGCTATCCTACAAGAGATTCCGTATTAAAAGAAGCATCGGATGTGTATAAGAATGGGCTGCGCGCTGTGTTTACAGAAGAGATTTTCGGTCATGAAAAACCGGAACTTCGAGCACCAGCAGAAGTATATAAAATCTTACAGGATATGATTCAACAGTCTATGTATACCAGTGATGGGAAAACAGCAGCAAAAGAGGCACATCAGAAACTACAGGAATTTTTGGATGATTATGATGATTTAATTTAAAAATATTCAACGGCCATATCTATTTTAGAAAAGAGGTTTTATATGCATGCTTCAAAGAAGAAAATAAATTCCTTGTATAAAAAAGAAGAAAAAACCGCATGGCTGATGTTATTGCCGAATACATTAGGTTTAATAATCTTCGTGTTCATACCTATTATTTTTGCCTTTTATATTAGTTTTCATTCCTGGAATGGATTAACGGAAATGAAGTTTTTAGGAATTAAAAATTACCTGAAATTGTTTAGAGATACTTCGTTTTTAAAATCTTTATTAGTTACATTAAAATATGCATTAATGTATGTACCGGCAATATTTTTTCTATCAATTTTATTTGCCACCCTGGTTCATGCTATTACAAATAAAATGCAGCAAGTAGTCAGAACAGTCATTTTTTTTCCGTATTGTGTATCTGCTGTAATATCCGGTCTTTTATGGGGATTTCTTTTTGATCCCCTTAACGGGTATATTAATCAGATTTTGCGTATAGTTGGATTACCAAGTCAGGCTTTTTTAGGAGATCCCAAACAAGCACTTACATGTATTGCAGTTACGAGCGTATGGATTAATGTTGGTTATAATATGATTATTATGTTAGCAGCCATCAAAGACATACCGAAAGATTATTATGAAGCTGCCAGCATTGATGGAGCCAATGCGTTTCAAAAGTTTATAAAAATCACATTACCACAGTTAAAAAATGCCACGTCATTTGTTTTGGTCTTGTCTACAATTAATTCTTTTCAGGTCTTTGACCAGATAAAGATTTTAACCAGCGGGGGTCCAAATAGTTCTACCACGACAACTGTTTATAATATATTCCAACAAGCATTTGAGCAAAATAAGCTGGGATATGCATCAGCACAGGCTTTTATCTTATTTATTGTTTTGATGATTTTATCACTTATACAGTTAAAAGTAATGTCGGCACAAGAAAGTTAGGGTGAATGAAAATGAAACATAAAGTGAAAAAATCACAAATTTTATTTACAACACTTGGCATTATCATAGGTTTATTTTTTATATTTCCTGTTATTGTTATGCTGGTAACTTCAGTAAAGCCGGATACGGAAATATTTAGTGTTAATTTAATTCCAAGTGCTATATCTTTTGATGGTTACCTAAAAATTTTTACAGAGTATCATTTTTTAAAGAATATTGGAAATTCTCTGTTTGTTGCAGTTATCACGACAATGCTGTCTTTATTTATGCAGTCTACTTCTGCATATGCCTTTTCCAGACTGCATTTCAGAGGAAAGAATGTCATGTTTATTCTGGTGCTTAGTACTATGATGATCCCATTTTCAGTTTTAATGATTCCTCTATTTTTGGTTACAAAAAGCCTTCATCTTACCAATTCGTTGTGGGGAATTATTATACCTGTTGCAGCTAATGGGTATGGGGTATATCTATTAAGACAGTTTTTTATAACAATACCAAGAGATTTAGACGAATCTGCATTTATAGATGGCGCCTCTCATTTTCAGATTTTTTATAAGGTTTTACTGCCTTTGTGTAAGCCCATTTTAATGACGCTTGGGACCTCGTATTTTATTTTTAATTGGAATAATTATTTATGGCCGTTAATTGTAACGACCAGTGAGGAACTTAGATTGGTTCAGGTAGCCATTGCAGGATTCAGAGCGGAGAGACAGACTTTATGGAATCTGACTTTTGCGGGGACGGTAGTGGCATCAGTTCCTATTTTCTTATTATTTTCCTATTTTCAAAGTTATATTGTGGATGGAATTAAAACAAGCGGTATGAAAGGGTAGAGGATTTTTTATGTGTGACGAAATGATGCAAGGTGGGTTAGAGTCATTAATGATTTTAAGTGATGGAGAAAGCAGCAGGTCTATTTGTGCAGAAAACCCCAGTGGGGAAAAAGAAGGAGGAGGGAAGTCAACAGATGGTGCTGCAAAAAAAGCGGCCAGGCATTTAGGAAGGGGATGGAAAATCTCCCCTTATTATGAAATCTCCCCAAATGTGGAATATATATTAGCAGATATTGAAGGCGAAGGCCAGGTGGAAAGTATGTGGTTTGGAGGGAATATATCCAGAAATTACATATTAAGAATATATTGGGATAACGAAACGAAGCCTGGTGTAGAATGTCCCCTCCCGGAATTTTTTGCATATGGGTGGCAGACAGATAATAGCGATCCGTTCAAAGGGCCCTTTAGCCAGATTAGTTCCATTCCCGTGGCAGTTAATCCAAACAAGGGACTAAACTGTTTTTGGACGATGCCTTTCAAAAAACACTGTAAAGTGACCATTGAAAATAGAAGTTCAAAAGCATATATTTGTTATTATCAAATAAATTATTGTCTTAAAAGGGTACCGGAAAATGCAGGTTATTTTCATGCACAGTACAGGCAAAAATGCCCGGTAGAGTACAAAGAAGAATTTACCATATTAGATGGTGTATCTGGGAAGGGAAAATATGTAGGTACGGCTCTGTTTGTAGGCCTGAACGGTGCCGGAAACTGGTGGGGAGAAGGAGAATTAAAATTTTATATTGATGGAGATAAGGAGTTTCCCACTATTTGTGGCACGGGTACAGAAGATTATTTTGGGGGTTCTTATGACTGGGAAGTAGATGGAAAATATCAAACTTATACCACACCTTTTATGGGAATGCACCAGATTTTACAGTCTGATGGTTTATACAACCATCAGCAAAGATTTTCTATGTACAGATGGCATATCATGGACCCGATTCGATTTTCGAAAGATTTAAGGATCACAATCCAGGATTTAGGATGGGCAGAAACCGGAGAAACCTATTTGGCACGAAGAGATGATTTTGCAGTGGTTGCATTTTGGTATGAGGATCATCCAGCTCTTAGAACATGTACTTTACCGGATAAGGAAGAAATACGGGTAATCTAGAAAAGAGGAGAGCATCGCCTTTATGGAGCAAACAATAATATTAATACACGGACAGGAGAATAGGATGCATCAAAAGTAAGAGATATGTAGAGTAATAAACGAGCTACTACAACGAATAATGTTATCTTAAATTTGGGTTTAGCTAAGAAAGGGACGCTTTGTAGATCGATGTAGCGTTCGGAAAGAGAAGGGGACAGCTCAGGGGATTACACCCTGCAGTAAAACCATCTTTCCGTGCACCATCTCCATCTACAAATCGTCCCTTTTCATCGTGATCTCAGAATAAAGAGAAGAGAAACCAGAGAAGTCTTTAGAATTTCGAATATTACCATAGTATTTTGAATTTTACATTGAGAATTTTGTGTGGTTTGCCATATAATTGAAGTAACTCATAGATCAATATGGTCTATTTAACTGGCAAAGTATTACCGAAGTCAAGCCGCAGGTAATGGATTGATTGTTCTGGCAGAAAAATATTATCGAGAGATATGCCGGTTTGAATGGGAGAAAAAGGATAGGAGGGAAATCAGAGGTTGAAGCGGAAACAGGAACTGAAAAAAGGTAATGAAAACAGGAAATGAATAAAGGAGGATGGTGCTTTGAAGAGGATTAAGATTTTTGGGGAGAGAAGAGGAAAAAAAGTATTGGCGTTAATTCTGGCAGTTATACTGGCAGCTGCACCGGCATTTGATGTGTCTGCAGCATCTGAGACGGGCAGTACAGAGGAATTACCGCATCTGACTACATGGGTTGAGAAGAATAAACAGGCACCAATGGTTTGGAGTACGATCCAGTATTCGGGAAATCAACGATATTATGATCGGATAACACAAAATATTGACTGGCTTTCGAAGGAATGGCTGCAGTATGGATACAATTATGCGGTTTTGGATGGATGGCTTGCTCAGAAAGATGACGGATCAACTGCTCCTTATGGTTCTTATTTATATAATAAAAACGGATATCTGATTACACCATATAAAGAGTGGGAAAAGTCAGGTGCAACTTACGAAAGTTTTGCAAAGTACTGTCTGGATAGAGGGATAACACCAGGTGTATACTATAATCCAATGTGGGTATATAAAAGAACTGTAAATGACGTAAATGAAGACGGTGAGCCGAATAATATTAATCCTGTAGTTGCCGGGACCAATATCCCGCTACGGGATATTATCAATACTGGTACAAGTCCAATTGGCACCAGTGAGGGAAGAAAGGGCGATGATCTGGCTGAATTCCAGAGTTGGTATTATGTAGATCCCAACAAAGAAGGAGCAAAAGAATACATGCAGGGCATGATTAAGTACTTCAAAGATATGGGGTATGGTTTTATGAAAATTGACTTTATTCGTCAGGGGCATTATTTCTACGGTCAGGAGGCCATGGAAAAGGTTTACCGATGGTGGAGAGAGGCTGCTGGAGATGATTTTATTATTTCTTTTGCAAATGCTAGACAAGTAGATTATATGGGTGCAGAAACGGAATATGCCGATATGAACAGAATTTCTGCAGACACAAATGGATGGGCGAGACTTTGTTCAGAGAATAGAGGAACAGTTCAGAGAAGCGAATGGGATACCTGTAAAAATGGTTTTGATGCGTATAATTATTTTTCGGAAAGAGTTGCAGGAGGTCCAAAAGCCGGTGAAGTAATATTGGATGGAGATCACACCAGAACCAATCAACTGACCGTGGATGAAACAAAATTTTCGATTGCACTGAAGGTATTGAATGGCAGCGGTATTCAGATGAGTGACACGGTTGAGAATACAGTGGGTAATGCTCAGAATCAGGTTAAGCCGTGGGCTTTTAAGAATTGGAACTTCATCAATTTGGTTAAAGAAGGCTTTTTTGCAAAGCCGCTTAAAGAGTATAAAAAACAGGATGTGTACACAAGGGGGAAATATGATCTAAAAGACCAGACATATGATCAGAAAACCCAAATCTGGACAGGTCAGGCAGAAAATGGTGATTGGATTGTAGGGCTGTTTAACAGAGAAGATACACCGGAAGTGCGTTCCATTGATCTGAAGGAAGATCTGGGTCTTGAAGGTGCTTATCAGGCGCTGGATCTTTGGGAAAATAAAGTCGTTGGGGAGGCTGTGGAAAGGTGGAGTGAAGAACTTCCGGCACATGCCTGTCGTGTTCTTAGGCTTAGCCGTACAGATTATATTTCACTCAATGAAAGCCAACTGGAGCTGAGCATCAATGGAGGATTGGGAAACTATCAGCTGACAGCAGAGGTTTTTGCTGAAAATGAAGAGGATATTACGGTAAACTGGTCATCATCAGATATTGATGTAGCAGATGTAAGTAAAGAGGGGATGGTTACAGCAATAGGTACCGGCACAGCGGTAATCACTGCTGCAAGCAGTTCAGATCCAAATTTGACGGCCTCTTGTACGGTTAAGGTTTATGATTTTAATGGTAATATTGAGCAGATTATTTTGTCAGAAAGCGATATAGAAATTAATATGGGAACCCAGATCCTTCTATATGCATCTTTGGAACCGGAATATGCAGGGAACCGGAATGTTGTGTGGAGCAGCAGTAATCAGGATGTTGCTAGCGTGGACAATGGAATGGTAACCGGCATTAGCCTGGGTGAGACAAGGATCCGTTGTACAAGCACCGCCTCGGAGGCTGTTTTTGGGGAGTGTGTGGTACGTGTTACACCCAGAAACATTGAATATGGTGATGTTATAGGAGTAACATTGGATCGGAATGTGGTGAGCATGCTGCCGGGAAAAACTACCCGCTTGCACGCAGAAATTACAAATGCGGAAGATGATGCAACTATAAACTGGAAGAGCTTGGACGAGACAATTGCTACAGTAAATGCAGAAGGCATAGTGACAGTGGTAGGTAACGGCTGTACTACCATTCTGGCACAGGTGAATGGGAAAGAGGAATATGCTGCACAGTGTATCGTATATGGAGCTCTTGAAGATGCATCATATGAGACTGAACTTTCCAAAGGCCATACATTGAATGGTACAAAGGCAAAAACGAATAAAAGTGCATTTTCAAACAAAGCAGGAACTGGAAATATTGGAAACAGTGCCACTAATAACTTTCTGCTAATGGATGTAGATGTTCCGGAAGCAGGTTTGTATAACTTCGGTCTGTATTATGCACAGAATAATGTAGACACACAGGATACGGGACTGGTAGCGGGCGGAGCATCCCGCAGCGTATATGTAACTTCGGATGGAGGAGTAAGCTCCAAGTTTTTAGTGCTGCAGGGAACCATTTCGGGAAATTTTGACAATCCTGAGCAGGAGCCTGCATCAACTACTCTGGAACTCAAGGCAGGAACTAACGAACTGAAATTGTATAACAGTAAGGGATGGTGCTCAGATCTGGATAAATTCAGCATTACAAAGGCATTTCCACTGACTGGTACAGCTGCCAATGTTGCAGGGGTAAGAGATGGAGGAAAAACCTTTGTGTTAACACAGACGGTGATTTCCGGTACCATGGATGATTTGAAGGATTACGAAGTAGCCGGTGAGTATACAATTTACAGGGATAATGAGGCGATCGCTTCTGATGAGGTAGAAGGCCAGACTGGAATGGAACCTGTTCAGAGCAGTGGTGGAAGAGCAAGAATGAATGGGTTTGTGTATCAGCGCGATTTTCAGACAGAGATGATTGATGTCAGCGGTTATACCGAACCGGGAAGTTATACTGTGATTTTTACCGCTATAAAGGATGGTATAAAAGTAGAAAGCCAGCCATTGTTTCTGTTTAAAATACCATACCCTCTGGAGATATATACGGTAAGCTATGACCTGAATGGCGGAGAAGGTACTGTTCCCGAACCAATTATTAAAGAAGAAGGAACAAAGGTGACAATAGCGGAAGGAGACGGATTCAGCAGAACCGGTTATACGTTCATTGGTTGGAATACGCAAATGGATGGATGCGGAGCTGTATATCTTCCGGCCAGTGAATTAGAAGTCGGCTCAAATATGGTACTGTATGCACAGTGGAAGAAAATAGCTGATAAAACAGACTTGAAAGATGCTTATAATAAATACAAAGAGTTGATAGAAAAAGATTATACTTCTGGTTCCTGGGATGTTTTCAGTATAGCGTTGATCAATGCCGGGAAGATACTTGAAGCCGATGATGCGGGTGAAGAGGAAGTGGCAGAAGCTGCAGAAATGCTCGAAACAGCAGTTAAGGATTTGAAAAAAATATCAGATTTAACATGGGAAGAATTGCTGGAGGAAATGGTTGCCCAGGCAGAAAAAGCTCAGGCACAGGCAGAAGAGGCTAAGAAGCAGGCAGAGGAAGCAAGGCAGCAGGCCCAGCAGGATAGAGATGCAGCAGAAACAGCAAAAGCAGAAGCGGAAAAAGCTAAACAAGAAGCAAAAACAGCGGAAGCAGAGGCTAAAGAAGCAAGGGATCAGGCTATAGCAGCAAAAGATCAGGCTGAGATGGCAAAGATTGAGTCAGAAAAGCAGCTTAAAGAAGCAGAAAAAGCGAAGATAGAGGCAGAAGAAGCAAGTAAACAGGCTGAAGAAGCAAAAAACCAAGCAGGTGCAGATAGCGCAGCTGCGAAAGAAGCAGAACAGAAAGCGAAAGAAAAAGCAGAGGCAGCAGAAGCAGCACAGTTAGCAGCAGAAAAAGCTCAGAACGCA
The DNA here is from genome assembly GCF_000686105.1 of Robinsoniella sp. KNHs210. Lineage (NCBI taxonomy): Bacteria > Bacillati > Bacillota > Clostridia > Lachnospirales > Lachnospiraceae > Robinsoniella > Robinsoniella sp. KNHs210. Next base: position 1,969,184 of record NZ_JMLZ01000002.1, on the reverse strand, counting down.
GCGGAGCTAGCCATGGAGCAGGCGGAACAAAATGCAGCCCAGGCAGACATAAAAATGCAGCAGGCGGAAACCGCAATGAAAAAAGCAGAAGCAGCACAGAAGCAGGCGGAAACTGATAGAATTGCTGCCGAAACCGCAATGGAACAGGCGGAAGCAGAACGTCAGGCAGCGGAGACCGCAAGAATCAAAGCTGGTGAAGAATGTATAGCAGCAGAAGCAACAAAAAAAGCGGCAGAAGCAGAGCGTCAGGCAGCAGAAACGGCAAAAGAAGCGGCAGAAGCAGAGCGTCAGGCAGCGGAAGCGGCAAAAGAAGCGGCAGAAGCAGCTAAAAAAGCGGCAGAAGAGGAATCAAAAAAATCAGGAGCAGATCGTGCAGCAGCAGAACAGGCTCTTAAAGCAGCAGAAGCAGCAAGGATAAAAGCGGAAAATGCTCAGAAGGCAGCAGAAAAAGCCAGGGCAGAAGCAGAGAAGGCCAATGCAGATGCACAAAAAACAATTAACAGCCAGAGAGTAACTGTAAAAAAGGTGACACTTAAATCTGTGAAGAATAATGGGAAAAAGGCATTCAAAGCTGTCTGGACTAAGGTTAGCGGTGTGACTGGATATGAACTGCAGTACGCTTTAAATTCTAAATTTAAGAATGCAGATATTAAAAAAGCCGGTGGAGCAAAGACAAGCTGCACTATTAAAAAGTTGAAAAGCAAAAAGAAATATTATGTAAGGATACGTGCGTATAAAACAGTGAATAAGAAGTTGGTGTATGGTCCGTACAGCAAGGTCTTTAATGTGAGAGTAAAATAATGATTAATAAATGGAAGGTGGGATGCATTACAGCATCTCGCCTTTGCATGCAGTTATGGGAATAATTATGCGCAGAAGCAGGAAAGAGAAACGCAAATGATTAAAGAACAGATAAATAAACTTTCAATTAAGAATAAGATTATCATACTGATGATTCCAATTATTATTGTTCCAATTACTGTTTTTTGCATTCTTTTTCATCGATCCTATGAGAATGTAATAGAGGAACAGAGCATGAAAAGCGTATCGGATAATCAGACAATGATAGCAGATCGCCTGGAGAGAATTTTGATTAATATGGTGGATTGTTCGAATTACATGAGCATTAGCATTAATAAAATACAGGCAAATACAAGGAATATACTGCTATGGGATGTGCGTACTGCAAACTCCATCTATACGGAATTAAATTTAGCACAGGTAATATTCAGTGATGTTGACACTATTGTATATGTAGACGCCGGTAATAGTCTCTTCAGTAACAATGTACATATGCTGCGTTGTAAGCAAGAATGGTCAGATGCTGTTAAACTTTTAGAGGATTCTCGCGGGGAATCTGTTTTGCTTAGCAAACAGGATGTTGAGAGTATCGGTATTCTAAATGAGGAGGGAAAGAGTGACGGCATGGTTGTCATGGGCAAAAAAATTATAGAGATAACGTCTGGAAAGACCATGGGATATTTGTTTGTAAATGTCAGAATGGAACTATTTTCTGCACATCTTCATAGCCAGATGACAAAATTTTATCTGTTGGATCAGGAAAATAACTTGTTAGGAAGGAAAAAAGATTTTCCATCTGAAATGTATGGAGATATAAATCAGGAGGGATTTTCCATTGGTTGGGCGGATCGAAAAAAGTTTTTATATTCCACATATCAGATGCATAACTATAATTGGAAGATACTGGGGGTGACGAGCCTTGAAAAATTTAACATTGGGCAGGAAAGACTGGTGTCCATATTTCTTATGGTTGGAATTGGTATGGTGTTTGTGGAAATATTACTGTCATTTTATTTCACCAATCTGATTACCAGGCCTTTGGTTAAGCTGAAGCAGAATACCGAGAGAGTTACTACAGGAGATTTTTCCATACGCTGTGGTTTTCAGAAGAAAGACGAAATCGGTCAGCTTGGGCTCAGTTTTGATGCTATGGCTGAAAAGATTCAGGATCTGATTCAGAAAGTTAATGATGAATCCAGGAAAAAGAGAGAGTATGAACTGGCATTAATTCAGGAACAGGTAAAGCCTCATTTTCTATATAATTCGCTGGACATGATTATTAAACTTTCGGAGATGAAAAAGTACAGAGAATCCCAGCGAGTGGCTAAAAAACTGGCGGACTATTATAGAAATACACTTTCGGACAGCCAGGAGGTAATTCGGCTGGAACGGGAATTACTGATTGTATCAGACTATATGGATTTGCTCCAGATGCGGTATTATAATCTGTTCGAATACCACATTAAAGTCAGGGAACCAGATCTGAAGAACAGGTTGGTACCTAAGCTGATTCTGCAGCCACTGATTGAAAATGCAGTATACCATGGTTTAAAGTATAAAGGAGAGAAGGGAGCGATAGTTATTTCTGTGGAAACAGAGGATAATAGGATTCTTATAAAGATTATAGATAATGGAGTGGGTATGCCAAAACAGGTCTTGGCAGCATATCAATCTGGAGAAAAAATGGATAATCATTTTGGAATCTATAGCGTAAACCACAGAGTGAAACTGTTTTATGGAGAATCATATGGACTTAGCTTTGAGGAGGTTTCAGAAGGTACAACTGCTGTTTTGACTCTGCCATTATAAGTTAGTAAAAATACTGTCAGCGTCAATTATGGATACAAGGCAGCCGGGAAAAAGTCATATAATGGGGGAACAGTATGATAGGAATCATGTTAGTGGATGATGTGATAATCTTTCGGGATTATCTGAAAAGTTATGTGAACTGGGAAGAGTATGGGTTTGAAATCTGCTGTGAAGCTCAGGATGGAAAGCAGGCATTGGAAATGTATGAACGGTACGAACCAGAGATTATTCTGGCTGATATTTCCATGCCGTATGCAGACGGATTTATGATGACGGAACTGATTATGCAGATAAATCCAGATGTGATTATTGTGCTGATTACTGGTCACAGTGAATTTGAATATGCCAGAAGAGCTTTGCGCTTGGGCGTGTATGATTATATTGTTAAGCCTTTTGAAAAGGAAGAACTTATATTTACCCTGCTTAAGATCAAAGATAATATTGGTAAAGTAATTGAAATGAAATCCGAAAAAGAGGCATTGGATGCAATAAGGTGGGAAGAGAAGTATCGCAAATTGATCTATGGGAATGATAGGGAACTGGAAAAAGAGCTATTCAAATCCCAACATTATATTGTCTGTACAATTACAATACGAAGGGATGACACTGGATTGCTGAAAGAAACCGAGTATCAGTGGGAAGAAATTCTTAAGCAGATGTTCCGGGACATTCTGTGTGAAGAGCAGGAATGTGTTATATTCAGTGACTTTGAAGGGAATCTGGTGGTAGTACTCGGATTTGATGATGAGGGGAAAAAGAATGAGTACCATGGCTACGAATTGCTGGATTTTGCCAAGCTGGTAAAAGAACATCTTGGATACACTTTAAAAATTGGAATTAGCGAAGGAAGTGTATCAGATTGCGGAGTAAGTGAAGCATATCAGAAAACATTACAGGCACTCGGTTTCCAATATGAAAATAAAGATGAAATAATTTTTGACTCCAGGTATTATGAATTATCAGATAAAGAGTCTTATTCCTGGGAAGTGATCGCTCAAACTAACAGCTGTATGGAGAATATGGATTTTGATGAAATAAACCGAATTTTGACTGTAACCTTTGAAGAGAAGAAGTTCCGAATGGATTATAATTATAACACGATGCTTTCAATGAGTCTGATCAGTCAGCTGCTGGCATTTGTTGACAGAAAAGGAAGAAAAGCGGAGGATATTTTCCAAGGGGAGTTAAGCTCATATCACATTCTCACAGAAAGTCTTTCCTATACTGTAAAGGGGAGATTTGTTTTAGCGTGTTTTGGAAAAGTTGGCCTATATTTCCAAAGCCACAATGAATCTAAAGATTATCAGATTGCATACGGGGCAAAAGCTTACATTGAGAAGAACTTTGGCAATCCAGAGCTTTCTGTAGAGGACATTTCAAGAGCACTGCTGATCAATCAGACATATCTAAGAAGAATGTTTAAGAGTGAGATGAATACGACCATCAGTGAGTATATTACGAAATGCCGCGTGACAAAGGCAAGAGAATTACTGGAGGGAGGAGTGTATAAGGTTTCGGGCATTTCTGAAATGGTTGGGTACAATGATGTGAGTTATTTTAGTAAATGTTTTAAAAAATACTATGGTGTATCGCCGAATTCAATAATTATAAATAAGTAATTTTGAGAATTACCAATCCATTTTGGATATTACATGGAGTATTGATGAATAGTGCCATATAATCAGGGTATCAAAGAAAAGGAGGAGGTTTTTCTATGACAAACCTGAAAAAAAGAATGGTGGCATTATCAATGATCCTAGCTATGGGTGTTACAAGTACTATGGGGTGTGGTAATGGGGGAACAAAGGACAAGGAAGTAAATTCTTCGACTGAGGCTGTAACGGAAGAAACTGACACAGCGAAGGAATCAAGTGAGACTGCAGCAAAAGAAACCAAGGCATTAAACGAGTCAAGTGAAGCACCTACAGAAAAGGCAGCAGTAGCGGAAGGTGTTATCAGTGATGAAGAAGCTACTCTGAAGATCTATGCTCAGTATGCGGATGAGGATACCAAAATTCCATTTGATTATGCCAAAAAACAAATGGCGATTGCTTATCCAAATGTAACTCTGGATTTAGACATTGAGGCCCAGGATGACGGACAGAAGCTGCAAACTTATGCAGCGACCGGAAATCTTCCGGATATTTTCCGGGTAGAGCTTGCCCAGATCGAAGCCTTTAAAAAATCGGGTAATGTTATGGTACTGAATGATATCTCGGATAAGATAGGGTTTACGGATAAAGTATATGATTCCTGTAAAAACATTTTATACCATGATGACGGCAACATTTATGCTTTCCCGTATGCAGGCAATGAAGTGGTGCTATGGTACTATAACAAAGACCTTTTTGCACAGTACAATTTAGAAGTGCCAAAGACATATGAGGAATTGAAGAATGTTATCAGAGTTATGAAAAAGAATGATATTATTCCAATGACAATATTTGCTAAAGAAAAATGGATTACTACAGCTCTTTATGACTCAATTGCAACAAGATATGACGTAGGCGGAATCGATAAGCTGGATAAGCAAAATGGCAGTATTACAGATGATGCTTATGTAAAGGCAGCAAATACAATGCATGAACTGGTGCTTGAAGGACTGCTTCCGAGTGGTGTAACCAGTATGAACTATGATCAGGCAGCATCCTTGTTTTATGAAGGTAAGGCGGCGATGTTTATGAATGGGCAGTGGGAGATTGAGATGGCAACAGATAACATGGGCGATAAAGTAGACTGGATGTATTATCCGGCAGAAGATGAGGCGGCCTATGAAGCATGCAAAACAGCCTGGTCAGGCGGCGGGTCCCCTAGTGGATTTGCAGTAAATCCTAAATCTGAGCATGCAGAACTGGCTGCAGAAGTAGCCGCATTTATTTCTGAGAAGTTCTGTGAAGCTAAGTATATGTATCGTTCTAACCCTTTGATTGCAGTTAAAGTGGATGTTGAGCCAGAGAAAGCGCTTACACCTATGATGCAAAAACTGGCTGAGGTGCTTCCTGACACAACTAGTAATACGAAATTCGACTGGGGTCTGACAAATTCCATATTCAAGACCGGTATTGAGGATCAGTCACAATTCCTGTGTACAGATCAGTATTCAGCGGAGGAATTTATAAATGAAATGACAGGTGTAATGGAGAGAATGGGACAAGAATAGGGAGGGAAAGGGTGAAGTACTTTGAAAAAGTATCTTGGAAATAAGACAGCCATTGTTCTTTTTATCTTTCCTGCAATGCTTTTGTTTGTAGTAATGATTTTTATCCCTATTCTTCAGGTATTCTACAGGAGCATGTTCTCATGGGATGGGGTGAATACTGGAATATTTATAGGAATGGCAAACTATATCAGAATATTTAGTGATAAGACCTTTTGGATATCCAATAAAAATGCGTTGATATTTGCTGCTATTATTACCTTTTTTCAAGTGATTATGGCAACCATATTTGCAATTGTAGTATCTGCGCCCAGGACCAGAGGCCGGAAGATACTCCGTGTCAGCTATTTTATCCCCGTGGTATTATCGGTAACAGTAGTTTGTCAGTTATGGTTGTCTATCTACAATTCGGATACAGGTCTGTTAAACCGCTTCTTTGAAGCCATAGGGATTTCTTACAGACAGAATTGGTTGTCTGACAGGAAGAGTGCAATCATTGCTATAGCTGCAGTAAATGCATGGCAGTGGACCGGTTATCAGTTTGCCCTGATTTTAGCGGGAATCAAGACAATTCCGGAGTCATACTACGAGGCGGCTCGTATAGACGGCGCGTCTTCTACAAGAGCACACCTTTTTGTAACAATACCACTGCTGAGGGAAACTTATAAATTTTGTCTGATTTTGTCTGTAACAGGTGGTATTAAGGCATTTACAGAGATGTATATCATGACTGGCGGAGGACCGGGAACTTCAACTTATACACTTTCTTATATGATGTATAGTTCCGCTTTTCGGAGTCAGGAGTATGGGTATGGTTTAACGGCGGCAAGCATACTGGTATTGGAGTGTCTGGTGGTTATATTAATCATTAATTTTTTACTCAAAGAAAGAGAAGGTGGGAAAAGGCAGAAATGAAATTAGGGAAAAAGAATATAAGACCGGCAAGCCTTTTGTCGCAGATGCTCCTATGGATATATGCATTCATTTCAATCTATCCTATGTTTTGGATGGTGTGCTATTCTTTAAAAAATAATCAGGAAATATTCGTGACCAACCCATTTGGAATACCAAAAGTGTTCAGGATAGAAAATTATGTAAGGGCTTGGGAAGAGTTCGATGTGCCAAAGTATTTTGTGAACAGTTTGTTTGCCTCTATAGCTACGGTGATCATTACGATTCTCATTGCAATTTTGTTTTCTTATGCTGTGTCCAGACTAAGATGGAAAGGAAGAGAGGCAGTATACATATTTATTTCTATGGGTATGTTTATACCGGTACAGGCGATTCTGATACCGATGGCGAGAACCGTGAAGGTTATGAATCTCATGGAAACCCGCTGGGGACTTATCATTCCATATGCAGCGGTGAATCTTGCCCTGGCATGTATGGTATATTACGGTTTTTTCAAGGGAATTCCTGTGGAACTGGAGGAGGCTGCCTGCATCGATGGGGCTAATATTTTTCAATGCTTTTGGAAAGTTATCGTTCCTCTGGTGCAGCCGGCAACAGCTACACTCGTAATTTATATTTTTCTGAATGCCTGGAATGAATTTATTCTTGCCAATGTATTAATTGTTTCAAACGACCTCAAAACATTGCCATTAGGGATTTTGTTTTTCCAGGGACAGTTTACAACTGATTGGGGGGCAATGGGAGCAACAATGACGATTGCCAGCCTGCCTACAGTAGTGTTATATGTGTTGTTTAGTGAACAGGTCGAACGTGCAATGACAATTGGGGGAGCAGTAAAGGGATGAGTGCGCCCAGGAAAGGGCGGATAGTTTAGCGGGTGGAACCTGCTGTTTCAGTGGATGAACCGCAGAAGTCAGAAGAAAAGCTACAACTGGGAGGGATTCAAGCAGATGTTGGATTATTATCCGATGGTATATCCCAAGAGATATTTTAATCTCTATGCGTAGCTTGCAACTGTAAATGTTATTATGAAGAGCCGTATGCGGGAAAGCCGCACGTACGGTTCTGGAGAGGATTTCATATGGTGACATATGATTTTACTAAACACAAGTCTGGAAAAGGCTAAGCGAAGACAGTCAGGCCTTATCGCAAATCGGCTGTTTTGTCCTGCTATGGCAGTTATGGAAGCAGTAAGCGGGTAACTACCAGGAAATAGCGGGATTATTAATTGATATGATAATGAGATAGAGAGTATTGCTGAGGGATTTAGGTCCCGGGCAATGCTCTCTTTTTATAGGATTTAGTTATATTTAAACTTCTTGGCAAAAATCATCATAGAATGGTAACCAAAACGCTTAATTAAAATTACATCATCGAACATGGTAATGCTGGTTTTTCTATAGAACGCGATGATAACAGCTATTACAAAGCCCGTTACCAGACTAAAGGGTATTCCATAGAGTAGTTTTCCTCTCCTGATTCATATAGAATCTTACTTTATGATGTCAATTGTAAATTTACCGGAAGGATGCTTCCCGCTAAATATCAATCAATTATAAAATTTATGAATGTTTTATACAATACCTCAACGTTTTTATTAATTAACGAAGGGGGATCCAAACGAAGGGCATATTCTATCTGGGGCTGTTATTAATGAAGTCTAACAGATTTCCTGCTATATATTTTTCCAATGTATTGAATGTATACTTTGATGTAATGAAAAGTAAATGATATAAAGAACCTAAAAACCTATCTGAAATAAATCCACTAACATTAATAAATTACAATACAAAGAAAGAGAAAACCAAATTACAATATAATAGACCTCCTTATGCCATACCATAGACAGGCTGTGACACATCACATAACGCTAAAAATGCGATGCACATCCAGTCTATAATAATAGGATGGAGGTTCCCTGTGAATTCATAATATATCACACAAACACAGTATAAAATCCCGTATATTTTTAAAATTCCAATAGATATAATAAAGATAATAAACGCATAAAAATTTGCGAAAAAGAGGGAGGAATTGGTGTGAAACGACAGATTTTAGCAACGATTATGAGCTTTACACTACTTGTCTTGGCATTACCGTGTATGAACGTACATGCTGAGGAAGGGCAATTGGGAGAAAACATTGCATTAAAAGCGGTGGCTTCTGCCGAACATGAAAACACATCGGCTGCAAATGTGAATAACGGCAGTCTGGCGACGAGTGATCCTTTTACCTCATGGAATACCTGGAATAACAGCGGTTCATATCCCACACCGGTTACGCTGACGTGGGAGGAGCCCTATGAAATATCCAGTATGCAAGTGATGTGGTGGGCAGATAATGCAACGCAAAATGCAAGTGGGAATGTGACGTTTCCAAAATCCTGCAAAGCTTATTACTATGATAACACACTGGACGACTGGGTGGAAATTACGGACATGCAGGACGAAAATGATGTGGATACGTCTTCTGTGGGGGTTCGGTATGATGGCAATAACGGCGGAATAAATGGTGCAAACAGTTACTGGAACGGCGTACTCCTGAAGACACCGGTCAGAACAACGCAGATGCGGCTGTACATAGACCGCAGCGGAACGGGAAGCAATGGAGTTGGAATCAGTGAATGGGAGGTGTATGGCGAACCAATTAAGGACGAACTTTTTGCTGCTAAAATCATCGGAAAAGAGCGGATCGGTCTTGGCGAAACTGCTGAGTACCAGGGATTTTGCATACCCTCAGAATTGCCTGATGTTACGTATGAATGGTCTGTTCCCGAGGCGTACAGCGAAATTCTGGAAATAACGGGTAATGATACAGATGCCAGTAAGATTACGGTAACGGCAAAAGCGGCTGGAGCTGGTGCCTTAAAATTAAAATGCACTTATGGAACTACGCAGCGGGAAGTATCCTTTCCGGTATCGGTGGAATCCATACAGAGTATTGATGATTACATCACGGCAACGGCAGCCGGAAGGGAGCCGATTCTTCCCAAAATGGTTGTTGTAAATGGAATTAGCTTCGACGATCCCACTCCTTCGCTGAAAAGTGTTAATAAGACACAGAATGGCGGAACAGAAGCGTTCGACTTTGGAGAGGAATTCAATTCCAAACTGATGCCCGTTGAATGGGAAGCAGTAGACCCTAAGCTGTATGCAGCGGATCAGGCAGGAAAGACATTTACCGTAAACGGAACAGTCAATTACGGAGGTGAGCAATGGGATGCCAAAGCACAGATCACGGTAAAGAAACCCGTTGTAGCACCGGATGCCAATAGTGCGGTAACTTTTGAAAATGTAAAACTGAATGATGAGTTCTGGCAGCCAAAGCAGAAAGTGAATGCGTTGAATTCTCTAAATGCAGGAATCAGCAGGATAGCCATGGAAGCAGGCGGAGAACCAAATTTTGATAATGCAATTAAAAAATTGAACGGGGAATCCTATGAACCTTTTCATGGATTTGTTTTCCAGGATACGGATATCTATAAATCCATCGAAGCAATTTCATATACGCTTTCAGTTATTCAGGATGACAAGGATCCGGAAATTGCAGCACAAAGAGAAAAATTAGAGGATAAATTGGCTGACTGGATCAGTAAGATTGAGCAGGTTCAATATGCAGACGGTTATATTAATACACACTTTACTTTAAGGAGCACTACATTTGCAGGAGGAAGTTCTCCCGGCACTCATCGCTTCCGGGATTTTAGCAATCATGAGATGTATATAGCAGGACATTTTTTTGAATCAGTCGTAGCGTATACCCGGTACCGGGAAGGAATCGGAGATCCTGATTACAGCCTTTATGTAGTGGGCAAGAGATTTGCAGATGAAATTGTACGCCTTTTCGGACCGGACGGGCAGCGCCACGAAGTTCCGGGGCATGAGGAAATAGAACTTGCCTTGATAAAACTGGCGAAGCTTGCAGAAGAGTACGAAGGTGAGGGTGCAGGCCAGAAATATATAGATACAGCCAAACTGCTGATTGACAGGAGAGGGGAAGATCAATCCTTAAGGGAAAGCAATTACAAAGGCGGTGACTATTCCCAGGATAAAACGCCCTTTACACAGGAGAAAAACGGAGTGGGACATGCAGTTCGTGCCACATATCTCTATGCGGGAGCAACAGATGTAGCGACTTTACTGCCGGATGGAGATGCTGACAAAGAGGCCTATCTGGATACGCTGGACACTATTTGGGATTCCGTACAAAATAGAAAAACCTATATAACCGGCGGTATTGGGGTAAGATCTCATGGAGAAGACTTCGGCGGAGATTATGAGCTTCCCAATGATGATTCCTATTGTGAGACTTGTGCATCGATTGCAGTGGCTAACTGGAACCAGCGAATGAATCTGGTGCATCAGGATGCAAAATATGCGGATGTAGTGGAAAAGGCACTTTATAACGGTATACTGGTAGGAACGAATCTGGAAGGAAATCTCTTCTATTATGATTCACGCCTTGAGGTATCTAATGGAAATGCCCGTTCAGAATGGTTTGCATGCGCCTGCTGTCCTCCGAACCTAATGAGGACAATTGCTTCCCTGAGCGGTTATATGTATTCTGTCCATCAAAATGATGTCTATGTAAATATGTACATCGGAAGCGATGCAAAAGTAAATGTAGACGGCACAAAAGTGGCATTAAAACAGGAGACAAAATACCCATGGGAGGGGAAAACAGCCATCACCGTTACACCGGAGTCAGAAAAGGAATTCACTGTTAATATAAGGATTCCGGGCTGGATACAGGACCAGAAAAACAAAAATACGGATATCTCAGTAAATGGAGAGAATATTTCAGCAAAAGCTGTCAATGGATATGTTGCCATTAAGCGGAAATGGACGCCAGGTGATGTAATTACAGTGGATATGCCAATGGAAATAAGATTGACAGAAGCGAATCCAAATGTCAAAACAAATAGCGGGAGAGTGGCAATAGAAAGAGGGCCTCTTGTATACAGCATAGAAAAAGCCGGGAATACCAGTTTAAATCCTGAAGTCCAAAATCTGAATCCATTGAACTATGTGATTCCCAGATCCACAGAATTTACAGCGCAATATAACCCGGAGCTGCTTAAGGGCGTTGTAGAAATCACCGGAGATGTATATTACGAAGCAGGAGATAAATTAGTTCCGGCAAAACTACAGGCAATTCCTTTTTATGCATGGAATAACCGGGGCGATGACGGTATTTACGGACAGAATAATGCGACTAAAATGCTTATATGGACAAAAGCAAATGGATTTGCGGTATCAGTCCAGGCTGATAAGAATACCATCAATATCGGTGATACAGCTGCATTAACTGGAATAGTAACCGCTCCTGCGGATGTATCTGACAATATTTATCAATGGTCTGTCACAGAAGGCAGAAGTGTGGAAATAACAGATGGGGAAGGCAGCGCCAGGGCTACCGTAAAGGGAATAATGGCGGGGGATTCAGAGCTTACGCTGACAGTATCTAACAGCTATGGTACACAAAGCGCCACATACAGTTTGAAGGTAAATGCTCCCACGGATCCGGAAGAACCAACAGACCCGGAAGAGCCGACAGATCCGGAAGAGCCGACAGATCCGGAAGAGCCGACAGAGCCGACAGAGCCGACAGACCCAACAGACCCAACAGACCCAGAAGATCCCACTGACCCTACAGAACCTGTTGATCCTGCAGTCAGAGCGGTAGAGGATTTTATTAATAAAATCGGAGATAAAATTACCATCCAAAGTGACCAGGCGATCGTAAAGGCAGAGCAGGAATATGCAGCGTTAAATGCAGTCCAGAAGACAAAGGTAACGAACTACAGTAAATTAAAACAGGCCCGTCAAACCTGTAATAATCTAAAAGCTGCTGATGCAGTTGTGATTAAAATTAATGCGGTTGGGACGGTTACTTATAGCCAGGCATCCAAAAATAAGATCGACGAGGCACAGGCTATGTATCAAAAGCTGTCCCCAGACCAGAGAAAACTGGTTACAAATTACAGCCTTCTAACCCAGGCACAGTCCAGATACAATGAACTGGAAAGACAATATAAGGAAAAGGAAAAACAGGAAAATACAATTATTACAGGAAAGACTTATACAACAGGTACCTACCGTTATAAAGTGACCAGCCTAAAGAACAAGACCGTAACCCTGACCGGAGTGACGAAGAAAACCCTCACTTCCATTAAAGTCGGCAAAACAGTTAAAATAAAAGGCAAAACTTTTAAAATAACTGCAATTGGAAAATCTGCATTTAAAGGCTGTACGAAAGCGAAAAAAGCAACTGTTGGAAAATACGTAAAAACAATTGGTGACAACGCATTTTATCAGTGCAAAAAACTAAAATCCGTTCATATAGAAAGCACAGAACTGACAAAGATCGGTAAAAAAGCATTCTATAAGAACAGCAGTTTAAAGAGTATTACCATAAAAAGTAAAAAGCTGAAATCAGCCGGATCCCAGGCATTCACCGGTATCCACAAAAATGCAAAGATGAAAGTGCCTTCGTCATGCCTGAAAAAATATGAGACAAAAATCCTGAAAAATAAGGGACAGAAGAAAACAGTGAAAATTGTAAAATAAATTAAAAAGGATATTTCTGGTTCTAAGCACAACCGGAAATATCCTTTTTCCAACAGTAACGAAATATCTTGAATCCGGTTAAAACGGGCTGCTGCGATATCTTCCCGGTGAGATTCCTACTTTTTCACTAAAAGCGGAAGTGAATCCCATCTCACTTTGGTAGCCAACAGCGTTTGATATTTCTCCGATAGTTTTATCTGTTGTTTGCAACAGATGTTTGGCAGTATCCATGCGCAGCTTTTGCAGGTACTCATATGGTGAATATCCGGTATTGTTTTTAAAGACCCGTATAAAATGATATTTGCTCATGTGAACCGAGTCAGCAATATCAATGAGGTTGATTTTGCTGCTGAGATTATATTTCATATATTCAATAGCAACCGTGGAGACTCTGGTTGATTTTGAGGCAGTGCTGTTATTATCGGCAGAAAGTGAAGAAATCAGGGTCTTATAGATTGCGGAGGACAGATCTGTTTTGCTCAGCATCTGTCCTGTTTTGAAGGAAGAAAGTATAAAACGAATATTAGTTTTAATATCATTACAGGTATAGTCATGGATGATAATACCGTTTTTACTGCGATAGAGTTCATAAATATTATTGCAGATATTTCCTTTTATATGAAGCCAGCTAAAATCCAGGCTGCCTGCAGCGCCATAGCGGTGGGGGGTTTTTAAATCCATGAAAACAACATCCCCCTTGATAGCGGTATAGTGGGATCCTTCGTAATCGATATCCATGGCACCCTGATCAATATAAGCAATAAAAATGCAGTCATAAAACAGACGGTCTATCACATAACCGTCTATACAATGGTACTGGCCGCACATAACCAGATGATTGAAGATATCCGTATCCCTGCATTCTTCTGATGCAATGAAAAACTCGGATCCGGGAGATACTCCGGCTTCATTTCCAAGCACATAACTCTTACGTTCAATATTCATATCGGACCTCTCTAAAAACAGCAATTTTGATATAATAGAACAGCAACTATTTCGATTGTTAAGCAGGATTCTTTCAACTATACTCATTATATCAGATTGTACAATCTATAGTAAGAACTTAATTGAAATGGAGTGATTGTTTATGGAACATATGAATATCAGAGTGAATTTTAATATGGCTGATTACAGCAATTTGAATTTTCCAAAAAAGGATCAGGACATCTTACGAGAACTGGCTAAGAGAATGGCAGAGTCAGCGGCTAAGCCGGTTATGTCAGAAAGGCGTAAACTGTGGACTGCGCACAATATGCTGAAATGTACCCGCCCTCTGATTCTGTGTGATCCTGAAAATGGCTGGAATGAAATTATACCGGATGAAGAGATAGAGTGCGAAAACAGTATAGCCAGATACTGGGAGTTACATATCAGAAAACAGATTTATTGGGGCGAATATATGAATGATGATTATGTCGTGGAACCCGTATTTACACTTCCGTATGTTCACAAAGTAAAATCCTGGGATTTAAAGGGCAAAGAATCAAAATTTACAAAAGGAATAAAAATGGAGCAGGGGAAATCCTATCACATTGATGCGATTATGAAAGACTATGGTGAGCTTGCCCAGGTGGAAAAAGAAGAGTTTCTCTTGAACCGCAATGCAACAAAAGAGTTGTTTGAAACTGCCTGCGATTTATTTGAGGGCAGTTTGAAAACACAGCTAAATACGGCATGGTTTTGGTCATTTGGCCTGACGGATGAAGCAGCTTTCTTAAGAGGCATGGAACAGCTGATGTATGATTTTTATGATGAACCAGAAAATATACACAAAATGATGGCAATGCTCCGGGATGGAGTTATGGCAAAACTTGATTTCCTTGAGGAAAATGATCTTTTTTCAATGAATAATGATAATTCCTATGTAGGTTCCGGGGGAATTGGCTATACTACGGAACTTCCGGCATCTGATTATACCGGCAGGGTTCGAACCAAAGATATGTGGGGGCTGGCTGAGAGTCAGATCACAGTTGGGGTATCAGCGGAAATGTTTAAAGAATTTGTGTTTCCCTACCAGAAACCAATCATGGAGCGTTTTGGTTTGACGTGCTACGGTTGCTGCGAACCAATGGACCAGAGGTTTGATATAGTAAAAGAGGTAAGTAATCTCCGCAGAGTCTCAGTATCACCCTGGGCAGATAAAAGAATAATGGCATCTAAACTGAAGCAGGACTATATCTATTCCCTGAAGCCATCGCCGACTGATCTGGCATCATCTGAACTGGATCAGGAAAAGGTCCGGCGTGAACTTAGAGAGACACTGCGTATATGCCGGGATAATTGTGTGGAAATTATTATGAAAGATAATCATACATTGGGCAAGAATCCAAAGAATCTGACAGACTGGGTGAGAATTGCCAGGGAGGAAATCTGAGCTGCCTTTTACAATAATGACAAGCGCCAGAGTGTCTTTTAGACACGGTCTGGCGCTTGTCGTTAATTATATGGAGTTAGAAAAGTATACAGCTTATGATTTGTATTTTTTAAAAGTAACCGTTGCCGCCTGCCCTTTGTTTTTAAATTTTGATTTATAGGAAGACCATTTTTTAGCAGGTACCTGAATGGTGGCTGTTTTATGAATATTCTTTAAAGCATCTTTTTCCACTGTTTTTATCGATGAAGATTTTACTAATATCTTTTTCAGCTTTGAACAGCCACTGAAGCTTTGTTTTCCAATAGAAGTGATATTTGAACCAATTGTTATGGAAGTTAGCTTATTATTTTTTTGAAAAGCCTTGTCAGAAATTCCGGTTACTTTAAAAGTAAATGAATTTACTTTAATAGAAGAAGGAATCGTTAATTTGGTAAATGTATTCTTTTTTGGTTTCACAACAGTAGCAGTTCTGGATTTGGAAGTGGCGCTCGTAATTTTATATACGAAATTTCCAATGGTAACTTTAGTTCCCTTTTTCGGGATCTGTGGGACACTCTTTAATCCACGGATTGCTGTTTCGGCGGATTCTGTAGTGATCGTAACCAGAGTCTGCAATTCTGCCTTGGGACTAATGCTCAATAATTCCTGTGCTGCTTTTATAGATTTGTCAACAACCGCTAAGGTTTCTGTAGTGTATTTATTTCTATCCAGCTTTGCGGCTTTGTTAATAACAGCGGTTAATGCCGATACATCAGCTTTTTTCTCAGGCTGTGCAATATTTTCCTTTAAATTGTTTACTGCTGATGCCAAAGCCTGCAAGGTGTTATTGACGGTATTCTGCTCATCAATATCAGGATTTAATTTCACAATACGTTCAGCTTCAGCCAATGCTTTATCCAATATGGATAAGGAACCTGCCTGGTATTTTGTCCGGTCAATTTTCTTAGCCAGATTAATGCCGGTGATGAGTACAGTCAGATCAGCAGGTTTTTTTACCAGTGATTTCATGGCATTTTGTATGGATGCCACTGCAAGATCCACCGTTTCCTGGGTGATGTCTCCCGGAAGTGAAACGATGATTTTATAAGCATTTGCCGCCGCACTGTCTAAGCTGTTTAAAGAAGTAGCAGTGTAGTTATCCCGCACGATTTCCTGGGCATTGTCTATAGCCTGGAGTAAGAGGTCCGTGTTAAGCGGCTCTTCAGGTGTTGTTTTTACTATCTCAAAATTCATATACCCGTTTGCGTTTATTTCTAAAGTATATTCTCCTGTCTCTTCATTCCAGGTTTCTTTAGGGGCATCATACTGATTTTTAAGCCCTGTCAGATTCTGAATCTCAGGTTTAGACTGGAGGTCTTTAAATGTTATGGAAGCTTTTTTAAATTCATTATCACGGGTTTTATCTTTTGGAATATAGTTTTCCATCAGATAATCCTGGAAGAGCAGGTTATAGTCTCCATCCCAGCGTTGTGTGTAGTTTTCCCAGATATCACTTTTATCTACGAAATAGTTATTGAAATTGACAGTAACTTTTTCGCTAGTTTCTAAGAAATTAATGTAGGTATAAGGATCAAATGATACATGAATGCCATTGCTGAATTCTGTATTTTTCAGATCCGCAGTCTGCACAAGAGATGACACCGGATATCCGGTCCAGCGGTTATTGTAAGTAAACCAGTAGTTGTCAATGTTTTGAACATAAGCGTTACCAGTTGCGTTTTCCTCGTAAAACTGGTTGAAATATTCCTGCACAGCTTTTTGTGTTGCGGTATCTTTTCCGGTTTTTACTTCATCTAATGTATTTTTTTTGAACTTTTCTATTACGGAGTCTTTGTTCAGCAGCTGTATCCCATTATCGGTAAATATTTTTTTGTCTTCATCCGTTGCAAGGGCAGGAATAGATGGAATGATTCCATATCTTCCGGAAAGCTGCATCATCAGCATTTCATTTTCATCTGATCTGTCTCCTTTATGATTTAAATTCCCATCGCCGTATAGAGCCTTTATCAGATTTACACCAGCTTCCGCTGTTTTATTGAGCGTACCTTTTCCAGAATCAAATGCAACTTTGGTTCTGCTCATAACTTCTTCACGTGTCTGGCTGTGGTTTGCTATTATATAGTCCATTGCCTGTACAATGGCGTTATCAAAAGCAGGAGTGGTATAAGCCGGTTCATTTTCACTTCTTGCGATGGCTGTACTGTAAAAGGGATGCTCAAATGAAAATACAGTAGCACCCGAATTGGCTTCAGACAGCATACGGATTGGATAATTTAATTCCGGGAATGAAAATGGGTGACGGCATTCTTCTCCACCGCCCAGACGTTCTACGCGGTTTTCGCGGAAAGGATCATTATAGTAGTAGAGATCCCACCATTGCCAGGAATCAATTAAGGATCCCCAGTTTCCGGCATATCCGCTCAGCCAGGTACCCATGGCAACGCTCTGATAGGAATTATATCCTGCCATGCTCCATTGGCTGGTATACTTTGGCATAATGATGAAGTTGTCTCTGTATTTTTTAGCAGCTTCCATGAGGACGGTATTTTTTAAAGTGCTTTCCATGTATTCATCATAATTGTTGGTATCTGCAAAGATAACGTATCCGCCGTATTCCGCAGACAATTCCAGTTTAGATGCAATTTCCTCACTTCGGTATCCGCCATGGTTCTGCCATACGGATGCATGGTTTTCTGAGTATACCACGCCAAGCATATTTGGATATTGTTCATACATTTCAGCCAGCCAATCATTGTCAAAAGGATGGTCGGTGTAAGAGTTGGATATCATCAGGAAAAAGGGAATTTGATCGGCTGTCGTCTTATCCATTTCCATATTATACCATCTTCTGGTGTCCTCGTCATCATTAATATTGCCGCCTGCATGTATGAGAATTGCCTGATACTGCTTGGTTTCCGGCGTCATGGCTGCATCCAGGCTGTCCCAGAATGTCTGAATGTCAAGTCCGCCCTGAAGAGAATCCTGTCCTTGTCCAAGATTTTCGGGATTGGACTGGCGGTACAAATGGTGATAAAACAAAGGATGTTCACTATCGATAACTCTTCTAAGCGCTCCCACCTGTGTTGATCTGACCTCCAGCCAGAAGGATTGATCTAAGCCATTTATGGAGGCAGTGATCTGGGTTTTGCCGTTGGAAAGGGCTGTTATAAGGCCTTTTTCATTTATTTCGGCAACAGCAGGAACACTGCTTGCAAAGGAAAGCCCACTTGCGTACACTTGACTATCTCCTTTTTTTAAGGATACATCTAACTGTAGTGTTTCACCTGTCTTCATTTTGCCGGTAGAATTATTAATTACAAGGCTGTCAGCTGTTACAGGTGTCTGGTCAGTAGTGTAAGCCAGTGCATCTAATTCTATAAAATTAATATTGTGAGCTGAATTAGGTGGACCCTGACTTTCTATCACAAAAGTATGTTCTCCATAAGGGATACCGATTAACGTATAGATTGTACGCTGATACATAGGGCTGTTATTGGAGTCAGGCATAGCCATTAGTTCACCGTCCAGGTATACTTTTGCTTTTGTGAAATTTGTATCTGTTTGTCCAATCCATTGAATTCCGGTACCTGTAAACTGATAACTTGCGGTAGCGCCAACGGCGTCGGACTGATGAGCGCTGCCCTGGCTGTGTCCCTGTTCGGAATATTGATTCCAGGTGCCTTCATATGTAATGGAACCGGAATCATTTTCAACCAATGTCCAGCCCTCCAGAGCTTTTGCAGTTGTTTCAGAATAGATGCTGTCAATAGAAACCTCGGTTTCAACTACTGCATTCTGTTCTGTGATGCTGTCTGCTTCAGACGGGGGGAGTTCTATCCCCGGAGTTTCTGCGGTTAGCGGTTCTGTTTCCACCTGCTCCATATTATTCTGTTCTGCAAACTCCGATTCTGACGCAAAAGTATTCAGTGGAAAGTTCAGCGAAAGCGTGCTGGTTATGAAGATACCCGCCAGTACAGCTGAAGTTATGCGTTTCATTCTCTTTTTCATACATTCTTCTCCTTTTTTATGTGCCTCTATATTATATAATAGTTGAATCAGGAGAAAAATGACATTCGAATTTTTGTCTAAATATTACACATTTTTTACTGGATTCTAAATGGATCTATGAGGTACGGAAAAAATAATACATATGGTTGAAATGACAATGATAAGTGATAAATAAATTACGGATTTTACACTGTTCTATATGACAGAACCTTGTATGTTAATAATGAACAAAGCGTTAAGAGAAAATTTGCATATTTCAGCCAATTGTCATATCTGATTGTTTGTGATATGATTTAAATATAAGAAATATAAGAACAATGTTCTTTAATACAGAACGGGTGGGTGAGTGTATGGAAACAGAAGTAAAAGTGAAGAGCCTTCAGAAGGCAATTGAAGTATTGAATTGCTTTACCAGAAAGCCCAATTTGGGTGTAACTGAAATTAGTGAGCAGCTGGGCTTGTATAAAAGCAATGTACATAATATCCTGAATACCTATAAGGCTATGGGATATTTGGAACAAGACCCGGAGACAGGGAAATACAGCCTGGGAATTGGTATTTTTGACTTAAGCAGAGCATTAGGTGATCGGTTTACACTAACAAAAGTAGCCATGCCCTATATGCAGGAGTTGGCAAATACAACGAATAAAAATGTATATCTGGCAGTCCCAAGGGAAGATGAGGTGCTGTATCTGGATGCAACCTATCCCGCAGATGCAACCTACCTGATGCGGTCTCTGCTGGGGGAACGTGCAAAGATGTATTGCACGGGTTTAGGAAAAGCAATGTTATCCGGTATGAATAGCGGGCAGATAGAGGAGTGTATATCGGCAGATATGCGGCCATACACAGAAAATACTATTACAGACAGGCAACAATTGCTGGAAGAGCTGCAGCTTACAAAGGTCAGAGGATATGCAATCGATAATATGGAGCATGAATTTGGAATTAAATGTGTCGCACTTCCTATTTTTGATAACAGGCGGCAGGTAGTGGCAGCCATTAGTGTAAGCGGGGCATCGGTACATTTTACTGATGAAAAAATTGTGGAGATTGCAGAGCTGATCAAGAAATACGTAAAGCTGATTGAAAGCAGGATTTAAAGGAAGAACTTAGGTACATGGATACCTAAGTTTTACTTAAATAGATTTATTAGAACATTGTTCTATATTATAGAACAAAAAGGAGGAGAAGGAAATGGAGAAACAATTTCCGGGAGGGGTCTGGCCGGTTATGCTGACACCTTTCACAAAAGAAAATGAAGTGGACTATGAAGCGTTGGGGAGTCTGGTGGAGTGGTACATAGAAAAAGGAGTTTCCGGATTGTTCGCGGTATGCCAGTCCAGTGAAATGTTCCAGCTTTCACTAAAGGAGCGGATTGTGGTTGCAAAAGCCGTTGTACAAGCCTCCAAAGGAAGAATTCCGGTTATCGCATCCGGTCATATTTCGGAATCCCTAAAGGATCAGGAGGCAGAAATTACCGAAATGGCATCGACAGGAGTAGATGCTGTTATTCTTATTACAAACAGGCTAGCCAAAAAAGATGAGGGAGATGATATCTGGCTGAAGAACTGTGAACAGCTTCTTGCCAGGATACCCAGGGATATCCCTCTTGGATTCTATGAATGTCCGTATCCCTACAAACGGCTTTTGTCGGAAGATAATATCCGCTGGTGCCTGGGAACTGGGCGCTTTTACTTTCTCAAAGATACCTGCTGCGATATCCGTCAGATTGAGGAAAAACTTTCCTGGCTGAAAGGAAGTAAATTAAAGCTGTATAATGCAAACACGTCAACTCTTTTGGAGTCACTGCAGATTGGGGCTTCAGGTTACAGTGGGGTAATGGCCAATTTCCATCCGGAGCTTTACGTATGGTTATGTGAGCACTATAAGGATGAGAAAGCAAAAGAACTGTCAGACCAGCTTGCCATGATGTCTCTCATTGAGCGCCAGTATTATCCGGTAAATGCAAAGTATTTTCTGTCAGTTGAGGAGAAACTTCCTATTCGGACTGTCTGCAGGGTACAGGATGAGGGAGGGCTGACAGAAACATTTAAAAAGGAAATTGATATGCTTTCCCGTGTTTCAGATGAACTGGCAGAAGCTTATGAAGTGAGGAGGTAGCGGTATGGAAGGAAAGACAGTAAAAAAGAGACGTATAGGGGAAGAAAAACTTCTGGCTATTATTTTCCTGGCACCGGCAGTCATTTTAATTCTGGGTATGACGGTTCTGCCTATCATCATTGCCATCAATACCAGCCTGCACAATACAGAATATGCAGAAGTAAAGGAATTTGTCGGCCTGAAATATTACATAGAAATTCTTGGCTCTAAAAAAGGATGGAATAGTATCTTTAATTCCATTACTTATGTATTGATGTCCCTGGTATTAGTTATTCCCCTGGGGGTGGTGAGTGCGGTACTGCTGAACCGTAAGATGAAGGGGCGCACAGCCATCCGGACATTGATTATCATACCGTGGGTACTCTCGCAGACAGTGACCGCATTATTGTTTAAATGGCTTTTAAACAGCAATTATGGACCAGTCAGTTATATTGTATATACTCTTACTGGGCAGAAAGTGGATTTCTTTAATTCTCCGCTGGCAGCAAAGCTGACAGTTGTATTGGCAAATGTCTGGAACTCCTTTCCAATTGTACTGATCTTAATATTGGCTGCCTTACAGTCTATATCCAGAGATGTATACGAAGCGGCTGAGGTAGATGGTGCTACAAAGCTGCAGACATTTTTCAAGATTACGCTTCCTCTTTTGAAGCCTACCATTTTGACCTCTGTTGTATTACAGAGCATGGAGTATTTCAACATGGTTACCTTAATTTATACCCTGACGTCGGGAGGGCCTTTTGATGCAACGCAAACGGTCAGTGTCCTGGCATTTAAGGAAGGCTTTGATTACTGGCACCTGGGTTATGGGTCTGCAAGCAGTATTGTAATTCTTCTTTTAAATATGGCATTTAGTATCATCTACATGCGGATATTGAACAAAAAAGAAGATTAGCCATGAGAGGAGGAGATAATATGAGAGGAAAGACAAAGATAAGGATATCCCTATTTTTGACGTATCTGGTTTTAGGAATATTTATTATAGTCATGATAATTCCAATTTTATGGGGATTCATGACATCATTAAAAAGTACAGGGGAAATCAGCAGGTTTCCTCCAACCATTTTTCCAGAAGCCATAGATATGGCTAATTATTATAAAGTTTTGTTTTTATCAAATTTTTCAACTTATTTTAAGAACAGCTGCATTATTACGCTTCTGTGTGTAATCATTTCAACCGTAATTGCAGGACATGCAGCATATGCACTGGCAAGATTTCACATCAGGCATAAAGAACAGTTTATGTTTGCAATTCTGATGACCAGCATGGTTCCGGCAGTAGCGCTGTTAATACCGCTTTATATTATTGCAGTAAAAGTTGGTATTTATAATACACGGTTTATGTTGGTACTGGTGTATACAGCCTGGAGAACACCAATGCTTACCTGGATTTTAAAAGGATTTTTTGAATCAACACCGGAGGCAATCGAAGAAGCGGCATTGATCGACGGCTGCTCCAGATTGCGGACATTTTACAGGATTGTAGTGCCGATTTCGCAGCCTGGTATTGTATCCAGTGCATTACTTACAGCAGTTTATGTCTGGAATGACTTCCTGGTATCATTTACATTTGTAACAAAGGAGGAACTAAGGACGGTATCCGTTGGCTTATATTCCTATATTACACAATACGGCGTACAGTGGGGGGAATTATTGTCAGCCGTGATGATTACGATTATTCCAATTATCATTTTATTTGTCTGCCTTCAGAAGAAATTTGTAGACGGAATGGCAGCGGGGGCGGTTAAGGGATGATCGTGTTGCAAATTCATTATAAGTAACCAATAAAATTAATATCATAAAGGAGAAGAAGTATATGAAGATGAGGAAAGCAATGAGCATGGTTTTAGCATTCGTTCTAGCGTCCGGACTAATGGCATGTGGGCAGGGGACAAAGGCAGATCAGACAGGCACAGGAAAAGAAACTTCGGCTAAGAAAGAAAGTACAGCAGATGGAGGAACTGATCTAACCTTTTGGATTTTCTTAAATCCCGAATCTGCAGAGGATCCGAGGAATGTGGTTTTGAAAGAAATTGTAGAAGATTATAATAAGAACAATACAATGGGAAATACCGTGACAGTAGAAAGTATTCACTATAGTAAATTTGAATCCCAGGCGATACAGGCAGCTGCAGCGGGAACCGGACCCGATATCATTAATATTTACACAGATATGTTGAAACAGCACATTGCAGGCAAAACGGTGCAGCCTATGACAAAATATGCCGAAGAATTGATTCCTGCAATGGAAGGGTATACCTATTCGGCTGACAGTCTGAAAATTAACAATGAAATTTATACGCTGCCATGGGAAAGCCGTACCTTCACCTATTGGTATCGTACCGATGTATTTGCAGATGTGCCAAATTCCCTCAGTGATTTGGCTGATACGGCAGGGGCGAAGTCAACCGCTCTGGAGCAGGGATTTGTAATTGGTCTTTCGGATGGAAGTAATGCAGCCAGTTTCATGGAATCCTTTATTCCATTCCTGAGATCTGCAGGGGGCAGTCTATTTGATGATAATGGAAAAGCTGTGTTCAATGATGATGCAGGAGTGAAAGTACTGGAATACATGAAGGGGCTGGTAGACAAGGGAGCTATGGATAACTCTACCTTAAGCCTTGGTGTAGATGATGTGGTAGATGCATTTAAAGCAGGCACCATCCTTTCCTGTAATGCAGGTACTCAAAGGGCAGCAGCCATTCGTTCTTCGGAGTTAAATGACAAGATCTCATCTGCTCCTATTCTTGGATTTGAAGACGGTATGGAGAGTCCGGCAGTTGTAGCAGGGCAGAGTCTTGGAATCGGTAAGTATTGTAAAAATACAGACGCAGCTTTTGATTTTATCAAAACCTTCTATACGAAAGAAAATCAGGTGAAGTGGCTGAAGGCGAATGTACTGCCTGTTCTTTCCAGTGTATATGATGAAGAAGAGATCAAGGCTCTTGCTAACTATGAAGAGTTAAAAATGTGGAACGAATATGCAGCCACCGGTGCAGTGGAATTTTATCCCGAAGATTATTCGGAACTTTCCGTGAAACTGGTACAGGCGGCGCAAAATGTTGTATTTAACGAACAAGATGCGAAGACAGCTTTAGATGAAACAGCAAACTGGTATAATGAGAAAAACGGACTGTAAGAGAGGGGAAGAAGATTATGGAGCAACAGTTTAAAGAACAATATGATGTGATTATCGTGGGCGGAGGCCCGGCAGGAATCATGGCAGCCCTGGCAAGTGCCAGAGTAGGAGCCGCCACACTGGTGATTGAGAGAAATGGCTTCCTTGGAGGGGCAGCGACAAATTCTGTATTAGGCCCGATTTCCCCGTTCCATTTTGGAGATGAGCAGGTAATCAATGGGATTCCTCAGGAATTTATGGATGAATTAATAAAGGTACATGGAAGCACAGGACATTTAAAAACGCTTGATCCGTATGGAAGCGGCGCGTATCTGGGCTTTTATGACAGAGAAAAATATAAATATGTGGCAGAAGAAATGATGTTAAAGGATGGAGTGCAAATCTATTATCATGCGTTTATCAGCCAGGTGAAAAAAGATGGAAATCGCGTCATGGGAGTAACCGCTGTTACTAAGGCAGGATCAAAAGAATTTGCATGCAAAATATTAGTAGATGCCAGCGGAGACGGTGATGCAGCAGTACTGGCTGGAGCAGATTATGTGTATGGAAATGAAAACACAGGAAAAGCGCAGCCTGGATCGGCTATGTTCGAAATGGCAGAGGTGGATACAGATAAGGTCTATGATTACATATATGAGAATCCGGAGGACTTTGAATGGAAGTCGGATTTAGTTCCCATACGGGAATACAGCGACAGGCTGAAGCAGCATTATTTTGTGGCACAAGGTTTTAAGAAATTGGTGAAAAAGGCTGTTGAGGCCGGAGATCTGCAATTTGGCAGGGACAGTGTTATTGTTTTAAATGGAATTCATCCTGGAAGTATCCACTTTAATGCAACCAGAGTCAGTGGTTATAATTCTTCCGATCCGGAGGAAAAATCAATCAGTGAAATTGACGGCAGACGGCAGATTGAATCCGTATCAGAATTTATGATTAAATATGTGCCCGGATTTGAAAAATCCTACGTCAGTGTTACCAGCAATGAGGTGGGGGTGAGGGAAACCAGACATATTAAAGGACTTTATACCCTCACTGGTGAGGATGCCGGGGAGGGCAGAAAATTTAAGGATGTTGTATCCAGGGGTTATTTCCCAATGGATATCCACAACCCGGATGGTGCTTCCGGATATACGCAAGGCAGTCAGGGAGGATGCTGGGTAGATTTGAAGGATACTTATGATATTCCCATGCGCTGTCTGATTCCAATGGGAATTGACGGTTTGGTTTTAAGTGGAAGATGTATTTCCGGAACCAGTGAGGCACATGGTTCTTACCGTACCCAGGGAGGCATTATGGGAATTGGGCAGGCTTCCGGTGTATTAGCCGGGTTATGTGCTGTACAGGGAATCCAGCCAAAAGATATGGATGTAGAGCAGGTACAGAAGAAGCTGATAGAATTCGGAGCTTCGGTCTTCCGAGACGAGGAGAAAAAGGCAGGAGAAGAGGCTCATGCCAAGAAGTGTGTCAAAGAATATATGAAGAAACGAGTGAAATATATTACTAAAGAGGAGGTAATAAAAAAATTTTTCGAATAACAGGGAGTGGCAGCAGGATACGACTTTGGAAATACCGAAAATGGAAGGGACAGACAGGAAGCAGGCGCCGTAAAGGCACCTACTTCCTGTTTATTTTCTAACAACGCTGCAAGATACTATTATTTTTCAACAAGATATACTATTGATTGGAAAATAAATCCAAAATATAATGGATATAAGTATAAACCGGTTATATTTAAGATTCTTATAATATGTAATGGAGGGATTGCAGTGAAAAAGAAAATAGCTTTAATGCTTAGCGTTGTCATCATATTTCAGAGCGGTTACACCACCTACGCATCCGATGGAAAGGAAGTAAGAAGTTTTAATGAACCGGATCCGTTGTATGAGACTTTTGAAGTACCGCCGTTTGAGAGCAAATCCAGGCCTCTTTGGTTCTGGAACAGCCCTACCCGGAGTCTCAGTGATATCACCAAAGAAGATATCCGGGAGATCATGGTCCGCTCTAAGGAAGAGAGTGGATACCATGGCTTTGGAATCCTGCCGAACTGGCTGGATAACTACATGAGTGACCAGTACTTGGAGTTGTACGGATATGCATTGGAAACTGCAGAGGAACTGGGTATGAAGATGTGCCTCTATGATGAGGACGGTTTCCCCAGTGGACCTGCAGGAGGCCTGCTGGCATCCAAGTATCCGGAAGCTACACTGAAACGGCTGGATAAACAGGAAAAAGACGTGGAAGAGGAAGGAAAAGTGATTGTCCGGATTCCACAGGGGGAATATCGTACTTATCTTGGGGCAGTGGCGCTGAACAACGATACAAAAGAAATAATTGATATATCTGATCAGGCGGTTTTTTACGAGGAAAACGGTCCAGGCGTTTATGCATCCAGTTTTCATCCTGCAATAGGAGAACAAAACTTTACTGCAGAAGAAGCTTTCGACGGTGATCTGAACACCCGTTGGAATTCGGCGAACGGAAAAGTAGAGAACCAATGGCTGGAGGCTTGTTTTCCAACTGCTGTGACAATTGATAAGATAGAAGTTTATGAAGCTCTTGACAGAATCAATGAGTATCAGCTGCAGTATTATAACGGTGCCGATTGGGAAGACCTTGATGCAGGAACCGCTATTGGTGATTTTAAGGAAATTCATATACCGCAAACGACGTCACAACGTTTCCGCCTGGCAGTTCACAACCGCGGAGGGGAAGAAAACCAGCCTGTGTCCATTAAGGAAGTTAAATTCTTTAACGGCTCCAGTCAAGTGATGCCGCCTCAAAATACAGATGAGAGTTATGACCATGTCAGTTGGGACGCACCGGGTGGTTCCTGGAAAGTTATGACCTTCGCCAGCGTAAAAGATGATACAAACAGCCGCGGGCTGGTTGATTATCTCAGCAAAGAGTCGGTAGATGCGTTTATCAATGTTACACACGAGGTATACTATAAGAATTTCTCGGAGTATTTTGGATCGGTAATTGACAGCGTTTTTTATGATGAACCGCCGCTTTATCATGCCCAGGGAAGAACCTGGACCGGTAAATTTAATGAATTGTTCCAAGAGAAAAAGGGCTATAATCCCATTACGCTGTATCCGTCACTGTGGTATGATATAGGGAAAAATACGGCTTCAGCCAGAAGTGAGCTTTACTCCTTCCGTTCGGACCTGTTTGCTACTGAGTACATCAAAAATATGAATAACTGGTGTAATGAACATGGCGTTAAACTCACCGGGCACATGGATCAGGAGGAAAATGTAAATCCGGTTCAGTCCAGCGGCGATATTATGAAAGTATTTAAATACCAGGATATTCCCGGTGTGGATGAGATCAGTTATTATGACCGTGCACTGAAAGCGTACAAGCTGGTCAGTTCTTCGGCGAATAACTGGGACAAAGGTCTGGTTATGAGCGAAACTTATGGAGCCATGGGAGAAGGTATGGGAATTCCTGTGCTGTATAAAGATATCATGAACCAGTTTACCAGGGGAATTAACTACGTAGTGCCGCATGCAATCTGGCAAAACAATACCCAGGCGGTAGACAATCCGCCGGAATTGTCTTACCGCAGTGAGCAGTACGGTCCTGAACTGCCGGCATATAACGACTTTATCGGGCGGGTACAGGGCTTGCTGCAGGAGGGCAGACATGCAGCGGATATCGGCGTGCTGTATCCCATAGATACCCTGGAGGCCCACACGATGTTCGGAGTTGGTGATCCTTATATGGGCGTGGCGCCGGAAGAAGCCGATTATATGGAATTAGGCGAATATCTTATGTCTGCGATCCGTAAAGACTATACGTTCCTCCATCCGGAGGTAATTGCAGAAAACTGCACCGTAGATGGCCGCACGTTTAACCTGAATAATGAAAATTACCCGGAATCTTATAAAGTGATTGTTATGCCGGGAGCGAAAACCATCAGTGTGGATGCATTGAAAAAAGTAAAAGAGTTTTACGATGCGGGTGGACAGGTGATAGCAACCACCCAGCTTCCGTCACAGTCAGCAGAACCTGGCAGTAATCAGGAAGTAGTTGATATCATTACAGCAATGTTTGGAATTACTCCGGAGGAGATCAATCCAGAGCTTCCGGTAATTCACTACCAGGCATCTTCCAGTTTCAACGAGAACTATGGCCCGGAGAAAGCATTTGATAAGGTTGCCTCGGATGGCAGCAGATGGAATGCGGCAGATCTCTCAGGCGGAGATCAGTGGCTGATGGCGGAATTTGAAGAAGACGTGACCATAGAAAAAGTGGTAGTCAAGGAGAACAATCCTTATCGAATCACGAAGTTCCGGGTTCAGTACTGGAATGGCGGTGACTGGGTGGATGCAGCAGAGGGTACGGAAATTGGCCAGCGGCAGGAAATTCGTTTTGACCAGCCGGTAACAACAAATAAAATGCGTCTGTATATCGATACAATTGTGTCTGACAGTGTATCTATTCAGGAATTTGAGATTTACGGAGAAAAAGGTTTTAACCTGGCGTGCCCAAAAGACTACCCCATCGGGCTGGGTGACCAGACCAACGATAATGGCGGACGCGCAGTATTTCTGGGTGGCAACTATACAGAAACTCTCAGAAATTGTATCAATGAGATGCTTCCGGTAGCTGATGTTACCGTTGAAAATGTTGCAGATCAGCTTCCTGGCGGCAGCTTTACTTACATTCATAAAATCAAGGATGAACGGGACGTCTATTATTTTGTTAATTCCAGTGATGAGGCGGTTAAAAGTATGGTAACCCTTCGTGGGCGGATGAAAAAAACCATGCTCTGGAATCCCAAAACAGGTGAACAGCAGCCGGCAAAATTTGAAATAGGAACTCAAAATGGAGAAGATGTGACCAGAATCAGCCTGTCTCTGGACTCTGTTGAATCTGCATTCATTATTGATACCTATGGAGATATTGAGGTTCCTCTGAAGAGTATCAGCCTGGATAAGGCCACGATGAATTTCAAACGGGGTGATACAACAGGAACATTGAAAGTAAGTTACAATCCGTCCGATACCACCGATGACAAGACAATCCTTTGGTCGAGTAGGAATACAAACATAGCGACCGTAAAGGACGGTGTGGTGACTCCGGTTGCTCCCGGAAGTACTGTAGTAACGGCAAAATCGGTGATCAATGGTATCGAAACAACTTGTAAAGTGACTGTGGACAAAGACTTCCGGACGGTTTCCGTAAAAAACCTCCAGGTGAGTCCAAAGGCAGCCACGATCTATACAAAGGATAAAACAGCGCTGAAGGCAGATATTCAGCCATTCAATGCCACCTGTAAGGACATCGTCTGGGAATCTGAAGATACGGGGATAGCGAAAGTTGATAAAAATGGGGTGGTAACCGGAGTGAAAGCCGGCAAGACAACTATTACAGCGGTTTCCGTTGACGGCAATATCCGTGCCGCCTGCCAGATTACAGTGAAACAGAGGATAACCAGCATGAAGTTTAACACACCTGCCTTTACGATCACGAAAAAAGGTCAGACCGTTAAATTAAATAAATACCTGGTAATAACTCCAAAGGATGCCAGCAGCAGGAATGTGTCCTGGAAGTCCGGCAACAAGAAGATTGCAACAGTTGATAAAAACGGTAAAGTGAAGTTCAAAGCATCAAAGGGAAAAGTGACGATCACGGCCGCCGCCCTTGATGGCAGCAAAAAGAAAGCGAAGATCACACTCATCTACGGCAAAAGAATCAGCAGGATGAAGATCAACGATAGAAAGGTGACACTGAAAAAAGGAAAGTCCTTTCAATTGAAGGTGGAAATTGTAAAGCCGGAAAAGCCGGCCTATAAGAAATTGACCTGGACGTCAGCCAACACGAAAGTGGCAAAAGTGGACAGCAAAGGTAAAGTCAGGGCAGTGGGCCGCGGCAGGACCGTGATTACAGCGAAGGCTTGTGATGGAAGCGGAAAGAAAGTAAAGTGTAATGTAACGGTAAGTTAGAGCGTGTTTTGAATTTTTTTGACAGCACTTGCCGGGCGAGTTTCTCGTCCGGCAAGTGCTGAACTTTTTTCAGTTGTATTTATTTAATGAGTGGTACTGCAATTCAGCCAGCTGGGCGGCGGCTTCTGTTAGCAAAAGTTCACTCTAGAACGATTGATGACGGATATTGCGAAAAAAATTACTTGCATATTATATAGACTATATTATAATAGGAAAAGAACAACGAAAGCGGAGTGACCATGAAATGAACTATACTGAAGCAGTGGAATACGTATTGAGTGTTCCAAAATTTACGAAAAAAAATAAGCTGGAAAACACGATTGAATTAATGGAGCGTCTTGGCAGACCGGAACGTGGCATGAAGATCATACATGTGGCTGGTACAAACGGAAAAGGATCTGTTTGTGCTTTCCTTTCCTCTATATTGGACAAGGCTGATAAAAGGGTAGGTCTGTTTACATCCCCTCATCTGGTAAAAATTAATGAGCGGTTTCAGATCAATAATGTCCCCATATCGGACGAAGCCTTTTTAGGTGCATACCGGCAGGTGTGGGCAGCCATAGAGGAAATGCAGGAGGACGGCTTCTTCCATCCTACTTATTTTGAAATATTATTTGCCGTAGCCATGGTGGCTTTCAAGGAGGCTGACGTGGAGTATGTGGTATTGGAAACGGGACTTGGCGGCCGCCTGGATGCTACGAATATCGTAGAGAAACCACTGGCTGTTATCATAACATCCATCAGTCTGGACCATACGGAAATACTGGGCGATACCATTGCAAAGATTGCATTCGAAAAGGCTGGAATCATCAAAGAAGGTGTTCCTGTCATCTATGACGGAAGGAATGCAAATGTGGCTGAAGTCATTGAAAAAAGAGCAAAAGAACTGCATGCACAGACGTATCCGCTCTATGAAGAAATGTATGAAATTTTAGTAAATACGGATAAAAGCATTGATTTTTCCCTGAATTGTAGTTATTATAAAAATGTCAGGGTTACAGTTCCTTACATTGCTCCATATCAGGTAGTGAACAGTTCACTGGCGATGCTGGCGATTAAAGTGATTGAGCTTAAGCAGGAAATTCAGCTTCAGACGATTGTTGACGGTATTGCTTATACAACCTGGGCAGGCAGAATGGAGACGGTTATGCCGGGAGTAATTCTGGATGGCGCACATAATGCGGCAGGAGTGGACGAGTTTGTTAAGACACTGGGACGAGTGGATAGCAGACGAAAAGTGGTATTGCTGTTCTCGGCAGTGGTGGAGAAGAACTACGAATCCATGATAGAGTCCATTTGTAAATCAGCGAAATTGGATGAAGTAATTGTTACCGAAATCCAGGGAGACAGAATTGTGCCTGCAGAGCAGCTGGCAGATATTTTCCAGCGATATACACAGGCAGCAGTCACAGAAATTCCTGATATTAAGGAAGCATTCGCAAAAGCACTGGATAAGAGGCAGGATGGATTATTATTCTGCGTAGGTTCTTTATATCTGGTCGGCGAGATTAAAGGAATAATTGAGGAGAATTACAAATGATTGATTATGAAGAAGAATTGAAGAAATTTCATCCGAGCCTGGATGTAAATGAAGCAGAAGACGCCATTTACAACAGAGACTTTACCGATATTACCGATATCCTGAAGGAATTGATTCAGGAAGAAAAGAAAAAGAGAAAATAAGGGGAATCATATGAGATGTATTTATTGCGGCACCCCCTTATCTGCCATAGATTATTGTACCGGATGTGGGGCGGATATCAGCTTACAGAAAAGAACCATAAGAATTTCTAATCTTCTCTATAATGAAGGATTGGAAAAGGCAACGGTTCGTGATTTATCTGGAGCGATTGCTTGCCTGAAAAGAAGTTTGAAATTTAATAAAGAAAATATTGATGCCAGAAATCTACTGGGACTTGTTTACTATGAAATGGGCGAGGTTGTTTCGGCACTGAGTGAATGGGTAATCAGTAAAAATCTGCAGGTGCCGGAAAATGCTGCGGACGGCTACATAACCAAACTGCAGGCGAATAAAAATAAACTGGATACGATAAACCATACCATCCGCAAATACAATCAGGCACTGCAGTATTGCAGGCAGGATAATGAAGATATGGCGGTCATTCAGCTGAAAAAAGTTTTGACACAGAATCCAAAGCTGATCAAAGGTTACCATCTTCTGGCGCTGCTTTATCTGAAGCAGCAGGAGTATGAACGTGCCAGGAAGCTTTTGCGAAAAGCGATCCGGATTGATGCCACGAACACTACCACACTGCGGTATCTGCATGAGATAGAAGATGCGACCGGCATAGGGACAAGTCTGGATGTAAAAAGGCGGAAGCGCTATGCAAAAGATGCCATGGAGAAGAAATTCACAGGTCCCATGACGTATTTAAGCGGAAATGATACCATCATACAGCCTACACCGTTTCGTGACAGTTCCACGATTGCAACATTTATCAACATTTTTCTGGGACTCCTTCTGGGAGGCGCAATCGTATGGTTTTTGGCGGTACCGGCGATTAAGCAGAGCGTTAATCAAACGGCCACAAAGCAAGTTACAGAGGCAAATACAAAGCTGGCATCTGAAAATGCAAAGAATGTGAAGCTTCAGGAAGAAATTGATGGTTATCAGGCAAAAGTGGACTCTGCAAATAAGACCATGGACGAAGCGAAGGCGAAAGCTACGGGGTATGAAGATCTATTGAAATCTGCAAATCTGCTGATTAAAGGAGATCAGACAGGTGCGGCTACTGCACTTAGCAATGTGGACGCAAAAAGCCTGGATGGTTCTGCAAAAGAGCTGTATGAGCAGATTATGGCAGGGGTTAAGGATGCGTTATATGCAGAGCAATACAACAAGGGTTCTACAGCTTTTGCAGCAGGTGATTATAAGACAGCTATTGAACAGCTGACGCTTGCCAGCCAGACGGATCCTGAATCGTGGAATGCGATGTTTTATCTGGGATTTTCTTACTATTACACGCAGGACACTACCAATGCGGATAAAATATTTAAACAGTTATTAGAAAAATTCCCAGCAGAAGCAGCAGCAAATAATATTAATGGTTTTATTTCTAATAAAGGAAATAATAATTCAACCGACGGAAATACTGCTGGAACTACCGGGAATGCCGCAGGCGGAACCACTGGTGATACCACCGGAAATGCCGCAGGCGGAACAAATGGAAATGCTGCAGGTGGCAACGCAGAAGGTGCCAATGGCAATGCCGCAGGCGGAGATGCAAACGCACCGGGCGGTAACCCAGACGGTGTAAACGGAAATGGAACTGCAGGTGGTGACGGAAACGCTGCAGGTGGAAATACAGCCGATAATAACGGCAATGGAGCAAACGGACAGGCAGGCGGAATCGACGATAATAACGGCGTTCAATAGGCTTGTATCACACACAAAATGAGGAACCTCCAGATTGGGGACGTGTACAATAATATGTACACGTCCTTTTTCTATTTTATATTGGATCGGCAGTGAAAGATTATGAATAATGCAGCCATTGCCGATTACACAGCTTGAGAGAATGGAGAATCTGTTATGAACCCGGAAGGATCAAATTTATACACACAGGAATTAGAAAAGGCATTAGAAGCGGAATTAATGGGGAGTAAAGGGGGATTTAGGCTAATGGATGATTGCTTTAAAGTAAAGGGGACGAATCTTACAATCGTGGTACCAATGGAGTTAGACCACCACAGTGCAGAAAAGATCAGGACAGGAGCTGATAAAATCGTACAGGGCAGGAATATAAGAAGTATTGTATTTGATTTTGGAAAAACGAATTTCATGGACAGTTCCGGAATCGGCATGATTATGGGCCGCTATAAGGATATGAGGTTTATGGGCGGAACGGTTATTGCAGTTCGTGTAAATGAACGGGTGAGAAGAATTTTAACCCTGTCAGGTATCTATAAAATGATTGAAATATATGAAGGATTGCCGCAGCAATCAACGCTTAATTAAAGGGGGGAGCCAATATGAGCTATGCAAACGAAATGAAACTGGAATTTGACAGCAGATCCTGTAATGAGGGATTTGCAAGGGTGGCGGTAGCTGCTTTTGTAACGCAGCTGAATCCGACACTGGAAGAAGTGGCAGATGTTAAGACGGCGATCTCAGAAGCAGTTACAAATTCAATCCTTCATGGATATGAGGGAAAGATATGTAAGATACTGATCGAATGTTTTATTGACGGGAATGAATTTATTATCCATGTGATTGATCATGGAAGAGGAATTGAAGATGTAAAAAAAGCAATGGAGCCTTTGTTTACCACAAAGCCGGACTCGGAGCGTTCCGGGATGGGATTTGCTTTTATGGAGGCCTTTATGGATGAAGTGAAAGTAGAATCAACTGTCGGCGAAGGTACCAGAGTAATCATGAAAAAGAAAATAGGCAGACCCAGAAGTGAATATGAAATTTAATATCGGGAAAGGATGGGCAAATGGAGCATACCCTTGCGTTAATTGAACAGGCACACCAAGGGGATAAAGATGCACGAGAAAGACTGGTAGAGGAAAATATGGGGCTGGTTTATACCATTGTCAGGCGGTTCTTAGGCCGTGGTTATGAGATGGAGGATTTAATCCAGATTGGAAGCATCGGACTGATTAAGGCAATTGATAAATTTGACCTGTCGTTTGATGTGAAGTTTTCCACTTATGCGGTACCCATGATTACAGGAGAAATAAAACGATTTTTACGGGATGACGGTATGATTAAAGTGAGCCGTTCCTTAAAAGAAACAGCATATAAGGCATATGCCACCAGGGAAGCGCTGGAAAAAAAGATGGGCAGAGAGCCGACTTTAGAAGAAATTTCAGCCGAGATTGGCGCTGCAAAAGAAGATATTGTACTGGCAATGGAATCATCAGCCGAAGTAGAATCATTGCATAAAACAATTTATCAGGGAGACGGAAGTGCAATCTTGCTGATGGATAAATTAGAGGAAAAGGAGAATAAAAACGAGGAGCTGCTTAATCATATTGTGCTGGAAGAACTGCTGGATTCCTTAGATGCCCAGGAGCGTTCGCTGATCTATCTTCGCTACTTTGGCGACAAGACTCAGGTACAGGTTGCGGCGGCAATGGGAATGACCCAGGTACAGGTTTCCAGGCTTGAAAAGAAAATACTGAAAAAGATGCGGGGAAAGATATCATAATTTCCCCGTATATTTTTTGCTAAAATTCAAATAATAAACAAAAATGATGGAAAAAGGAAGTGAGAAAAATGTATAAAAAAATTGCGAAGGGATTTGCGCTTTTCATGATCGTGGCAGCAATTGTAGGAATCTTTTATTATATGACCTATCTGAATAATCATGATGGCCAGATGAAAGGAACCCTTGTCAATACATTTCAGATGAAAGAGAATGAGGAAATGATATGACGAATGATACACTGTATTTAAAGATAGATCAAAATGTCCAGGTGCATGACGATTGTGTATTTTTAAAGGATATTGCCCAGTTAGAGTGCAGTAACAAGGCTATTGAAAATAAGATAAAAACCTTGAAACTGGATAATCCTACCGGAAACAAGCCAGGGCGCCATGTCATGTCTGTAATGGAAATTATAACCCAGATCCATGCGGTTTATCCAAGTATTGAGGTAAACAACATTGGTGAGGCGGATTTTATCATTACCTATGAAAAGTCCAAACAGCCCAGTCAGGCATTCAGCTGGATAAAGACTATATTTGTGTGCTTTCTGTCTTTTTTCGGAGCAGGTTTTTCCATTATGACATTTAATAATGATGTTAGTATCACCAAATTATTTGCTCAGCTTTACGAACAGTTTACCGGGACTGTTTCGGATGGATTTACGATACTGGAAATTTCATATTCGATAGGGCTTGGTCTTGGAATTATCATATTCTTTAACCATTTTGCAGGGAAAAAACTTACTGCGGATCCTACGCCTATGGAAGTGCAGATGCGTACCTATGAAGATGATATTAATAAGGCGCTGATTGAATCCAGCAACCGTGAACCGAAGAATGAGAAGAAAATGAAACAATAGGAGAAAGTGAGGACAATATTGCAAGTAAGCTTGTGATACTCAGGAGGTAAAATATGTTAACACATTTAATATTAGCCCTCATAGCTTTCAGTTCCGGTTTTGTCATAGCAGGAGGCGTCATCGCGCTGATCGCCGGACTTGGAATTATAAACAGACTGATTGGGGTTACTCATACGGGGAAACATATCCGGATATTTGAAACCTGTATTTTATTTGGAGGTTTATTTGGAAATCTGCTTACTGTTTATAATGTTAGTATTCCACTGGGCGGCTTAGGACTTTCCATTATTGGAATATGTTCCGGAATGTTTGTAGGAGGCTGGATTTTAGCGCTTGCGGAAGTAGTCAATATTTTTCCTATCTTTTTCAGGCGTATCGGTCTGGTAAAGGGAGTAAGCTTTATTATGATTACCATAGCGCTTGGAAAGACTCTGAGCAGCCTGCTGCAATTCTATATGAGGTGGTAAAAACAATCTGCATACTGCATGAAGCAGAGGTTTGAAAGAAAATCGCTTTCAAAATACTGATTAAGGAATAGCGCAGTTTGTGCTATTCAGGGAGATAAAGACGAAAGGAAGTATTATAATGGCGGATGTTTTAAAAGAGAGAAAAAATCAACAGTATAATGATTACGTCAAGAAAGTAACACCTACTCACAATCTCTGGGCAAATATGGCTAAGGCGTTTTTGGTAGGTGGAATTATCTGCGTCATTGGACAATTCATATTAAACTATGCATCTAATATGGGACTTGACAAAGAGACGGCGGGAAGCTGGTGTTCCATGCTTCTGGTTCTAATCAGTGTGATTCTGACAGGATTTAATATTTATCCTAAAATAGCAAAATTCGGTGGTGCAGGAACGCTGGTTCCGATTACCGGTTTTGCAAATTCAGTGGCAGCTCCTGCAATAGAATTTCAAAAAGAAGGTCAGGTATTCGGAATTGGATGTAAGATCTTTACAATCGCCGGTCCTGTAATTTTATATGGTGTATTTACCAGCTGGGCACTTGGTTTAATCTATTATATTCTAAGAATTACGGGGGTGGTAGGATGACTCAGATAGCAGGGCAGCAAAGTATAAAATTTGATAAATCCGCTCATATTATAAGTGCGGCATCTATCGTCGGGAAAAAAGAGGGTGAGGGTCCTCTTGGAAAATTATTTGACCTGGTCGGAGAAGAAGCATCTTTTGGTGAAAATACCTGGGAAGAAGCAGAGAGTACGCTGCAAAGAGAAGCATGTCAGCTGGCACTTGGAAAAGCAAAACTGCTGCCAACCCAGATGCGGTATGTTTTTTGCGGAGACCTTTTGGGGCAGCTGATTGCATCCTCCTTTGGTGTAATGAATTTCAACATTCCAATGTTTGGATTATATGGAGCATGCTCCACCTGTGGGGAATCACTGTCACTTGGAGCAATGGCGGTCAGCGCAGACTATGCCGATTATGTGATGGCGGTTACATCCAGTCATTTTGGAAGTGCAGAAAAGCAATTCCGTTTTCCTCTGGAATATGGAAACCAGCGGCCATTGGCAGCGACTTGGACAGTCACCGGCAGCGGGGCATTTATCCTGGCTAAAAAAGGAGGACATGCAAGAATTACCGGCATTACGACAGGAAAGATTGTAGATTACGGTGTAAAAGACTCCCTGAATATGGGAGCATGTATGGCGCCGGCAGCTTGTGACACCATCTATCAGAACCTGATGGATTTCAACCGCCAGCCGGATGACTATGACAAAATCATTACAGGAGATCTTGGATATGTGGGACAGACTATCCTGATTGATTTATTGAAAGAAAAAGGCTTTGATATCAGCCGTGTGCATATGGACTGTGGTATTGAAATTTATGACAGAGAGACACAGGATACTCATTCCGGTGGAAGCGGATGCGGATGTTCAGCAGTCACTCTGGCGGCTAAAATACTCCCTAATGTGGAAAAGGGAGCCTGGAAAAGAGTGTTATTCGTACCAACCGGTGCACTGCTGTCACCTACCAGTTTTAACGAAGGTCAGAGTGTACCGGGAATAGCGCATGGTGTAGTGATCGAGCATTGCTAACACCTGGGATTGTCAGCAAAGGAGATAGTTATGGAATATATTAATGCTTTTTGGGTGGGCGGACTGATCTGTGCACTGGTACAGATCCTGATGGAAAAAACAAAACTGATGCCGGGACGCATCATGGTTATTCTTGTGTGTCTGGGAGCGGTACTAGGAGCAGTGGGGCTCTACGGACCATTCCAGGAATTTGCAGGAGCCGGTGCAAGTGTTCCGCTTCTGGGCTGGGGCAATGTATTGTGGAACGGTGTTAAGAAAGCAATCGAGACGGACGGATTTATCGGGATTTTCATGGGGGGATTTACTTCCAGTGCAGTAGGTGTGTGTGCGGCACTGGTGTTCTCTTATCTGGCAAGTTTGGTATTTAAGCCAAAAATGAAAGAATAGCCCGATATGTAAAACCAGCCGGGATGCAGAAGCAGGCTTCAAACCCTTTTAAGAGTTTGAGTTATGGTTCGGCCGTCCCGGCTGGTTTTATGTATGACGTTTTGCTGGTTTTATATCTGCCCGGAATTTACTTTCACCATGCAGCGTGATATAATAAATACCGTACGGTCCGTGTTTCTTACATAAATGATAAGAATATGGATAAACAGACAATTACATTATTTATAAGGAGGAAAGCAACATGGCAAATATAATTGGAAGCCCAAGCCGTTATATACAAGGAAAAGGCGAATTAAAAAATCTCTGCAGCCATGCAGAAAAATGTGGAAAGAACCTATTTATTTTAACAAGTGAATCCGGGAGAAAACGTGTAGAACCTGTCATAAATGAAGGGATGAAAGATACTTCCTGTGCAGTTACTTATGAAGTATTCGGGGGAGAGTGCAGCAAAACTGAGATTAATCGGATTATAGATGCATGCAGGGAAAAGAACGGAGAAGTCATCGTTGGAATCGGCGGGGGAAAAACCCACGATACTGCAAAAGCAGTAGCTTATTATATGAATAAGCCGGTTATCATTGTACCAACCATAGCGTCCACCGATGCACCTTGCAGCGCACTTTCCGTAATCTATACAGAGGAAGGGGTATTTGAAGAATATCTGTTCCTTCCCTCCAGCCCGAACATGGTTCTGGTGGATACGGATATTGTCAGCAAGGCACCTTCCAGGCTTTTAATTGCAGGAATGGGAGATGCACTGGCTACTTATTTTGAAGCCAGAGCCTGCCAGAAATCAAATGCAGCCAACTGTGTGGGAGGAAAGTCCACAAAAGCGGCTATGGCGCTGGCTGAGCTTTGCTATGACACATTATTGGAAAACGGCTTATCGGCAGCATTGGCTGTAAAAGAAAAAGTGTGTACAAAAGCCGTAGAAAATATTATTGAAGCAAATACTTATCTGTCCGGTATCGGTTTTGAAAGCGGCGGCCTGGCAGGAGCACATGCGATCCACAACGGACTGACAGCCATTGAAGAAACACATTCATTGTATCATGGGGAAAAAGTAGCGTTTGGTACCCTGGTTCAGCTGATATTGGAAGATGCAGATTCAGATGAAATCGATACGGTAATTGGTTTTTGCGAGGAAGTGGGCTTGCCGGTGACCCTGGAAGGCCTTGGCATAAAGGAAGTAAAACCGGAAAAAATCATGGATGCTGCAAGGCTTGCATGCGCACCTGGTGAAACCATTCACAATATGCCATTTGAAGTTACACCGGAGGACGTGTATGCCGCTATCATGGGGGCAGATGCAATGGGAAGATACTTGACCTGCGATGAATAACAGAAGAAATTGTGAAAAAGATGAATGTCCCTGTGGCATCCATCTTTTTTTATGCCATAAATTACCCGGGACAAATACTGAAACTTCACACAAAACACAAAAAAGTATGATAAAATTACATTGATTCTTTAATATAATAAGAGGTGTGATATGAAAGAGATACTTGTCATAGAAGATGAAGCAGATATACAGGAACTGTTAACGGCATTTTTGGAGGATTCCGGGTATAAGGTCACGGTGGCGGGTGACGGAGTTGCGGGAATTACCAGCTTCCATGGCCGTCCCTTTGATCTGGTACTGCTGGATATTATGCTGCCTAAAATTGACGGATATGGTGTATGCGAGGTAATCCGCCAGGAATCTTCCGTTCCTATTGTAATGCTGACGGCTTTGGACAGTGAAGAAAATCAGGTGAAAGGCTATGATCTGAGGGTTGATGACTATATTACCAAACCATTTTCCATGCAGATCCTGATCCGTAAGATAGAGGCGGTACTTCGGCGGACTTCCCCTGTACAGGAGACAAATCAGCTGGTATACCGGAATCTGGTACTGGATTTGGACGGTTATAAAGTATTCGTTGACGGTGAAAACATAGAGTTAACACAGAGGGAATTTGAACTTCTCCGGGAGCTGCTTCAAAATCAGGGCAAAGTCCTGACAAGGCAGGCGCTGCTGAACGGACTTTGGAAATATGATTTTTATGGCGATGAGCGGGTTGTAGATACCCATATAAAAAATTTACGGAAGAAACTGGATGTAGATTATATTGAGACAATCAGAGGGGTGGGATATCGGATTGATAAAACGTATTAGAGGAAGCCTTACACTTAAAATATTTCTCATTACCAGCCTGATACTGATCTGCGTCTGTGGTGTTACATATGGTTTTATCGCTTATTTTATGCCGCAGACCTATACTTATGGAATCAGCGAGGACATGGATAAAAAGACGGATGCTCTTGTGGCAGATTTAGAGAATATAAAATTTGAGGATAGTGGTCCGCTATTTGATGATTTTATTGTAAACAATACGGTAGACCTGCAATTATTGGATGCTGAAGGCAATGAAATCCAGCGCCCGGGCAGCGTGCAGTCAGGATTTGTAGAAACCATTGGAAAACAGTCAATGCTGGCCATCACTATCAATGAAAAGGAGCAGAATTCTGCTGCAGATGCAAGCAGTATTGCTGTTGGCTCAATGCATTCAGCTACTACGGGAAACGAGGCGATTGAAACAGTTGAAGTAATTGACAGAAGCGCTGTAAAAAAAGAATCATCAGAAGAAACAGAAGAGAAGTCTGATGATAGCCTGCTGGCTTATTCGAATGCCCTTGCAACAAACACAGACATCTATGGTTTTATTGAGAATCCTGTGGATATATCCGTCATGACTACAAGTGCCAGCGTTGATTATGGTATGCAGAAACCAGTTACGTTTTCCGGATCAGATAAAGAATATGAACTTTACGTATTAGGAGCGTACCGGTTTGTGAATCAGGCGGTAGAGGCGATGAATAAAATATTGCCCTGGCTGATCGTTGTCATTGTATTTATATCTACGCTGACTGCCTATTTATATTCCAGGTATATCACAAGACCGGTAGTACGCCTTAGCAAAATATCAAAAAAGATGTCTGACCTGGAGTTTAACTGGATCTGTGATGAAAAACGCAATGATGAGATCGGGGTACTGTCCTCAAGCCTGAATGAACTGTCCCTGAAGTTATCTACCGCATTAAGCGAACTGAAAAGTGCAAACGAATCGCTGCAGAAGGATATTGAAACAGAACGTAAACTGGAGCAAAAACGGCTTGAATTTTTCTCTGCCGTATCTCATGAATTAAAGACGCCCATTACTGTTATGAAAGGGCAGCTGGAAGGAATGATGTATCAGGTTGGTATCTATAAAAATAGGGATAAATATCTTGCCAGATCTTATTCAGTTGCCTGTACGATGGAAGACATGGTGCAGGAGATTCTGACGGTATCCAGGATGGAAGCGTCGGGGTTTATGCCCCAAATGGAAGAATTTAACCTGGGAAATATGGTAAAGGATTGTGCCCATAGACAGGATGATTTGTTTATCCAAAAGGATATGGAGGTTTCTTACCACATTAGCAATGACCTCTATGCACGTGGAGACAAGAAGCTTCTGCAAAAGGCATTAAATAACATTATCAGCAATGCCATCCACTATTCACCGGATGGAGCAAAAATTCAGATTGAAGCATATAAAGAGGACCAAAAATTGACGGTGAGGGTAGAGAATTCCGGTGTACATCTGGATGAAGCAGCAGTCCCACGCATTTTTGAAGCATTTTTCCGTGTTGAAAAATCCAGAAACAGAAACACCGGCGGCAGTGGACTTGGGCTGTATATTGTCAAAATGATCCTGGAACTTCACAAAGCCGACTATAGAATAGAAAATACTTTCAATGGTGTAGCTTTTACATTCTCCATATAAAACACATATAAAATACAAAACATCCACAAAAGGTTTTGTTAGGATTAGAACGTGCAAAAGCGCAAAGAAAAATCATTCTAACAAACAGGAGGTTACAGTGAGATGATTCTTAAAAGGATGGCAGGAGTGGTAATGGCAGCAATGCTGTTAACAACCTTCTTAACAGGGTGTTCCTCAAATGGAACTGAGCAGTCGGATGGCAGTAATGGCACTGGTAATGGAAATACAAAAGAGGCTGCAGCTATGGGAAGGTATCTGGAAGAGGATGTAGTTCTTCCGGAGGGTATTACAGATATACAGGCATTGTGTGAAATGGAAGATGGAAGCCTGCGGTTAGCAGGAATGGGGGAAAACTATACCGGCGGAGTCTGGGAGACAAAGGATCAGGGAAAGAAATGGGATAAAGTATTTGATTATCCGGAAGAATTAAAAGGAAACGAAATGAAATATTTAACTTCCGTAGCCCTGTCGCCAAAGGGAGGCGCAGCTGCAATTACTACCGATTATTCTAAGGTGGATATGCAAAGCGGACAGGGCGCCGTTGAGACCGGTTACTGGACTATGGATGATTCAGGTAAAGCCGTTCCGTTACCGGTAGCCCTTGGAAACAGCAGTGGCGGGGGGCAGAGTACAAATATTTCCAATCAGGAACCGGTCAGTGAAGGGCAGGAAAAAGGCGGAGCAGACAAACTGGATATACAGATGAGCAGTAGGGAAATGGATGAAGCTGATAATACTGAGGTTCAGACCGGAGCTGAAAGTGCAGGACAAAGTGCAGGCGAAAGTGTAGGCGAAAGTGCAGGACAAAGTACGGGACAAATTTCCCAGATGGAAATACCCCAGTATCTGAATAGCTGGAAATATGCGCCGGATAACAATCTGGTAGGAATGGGGATGGATGGGAAAATTCATATAATAGACCCGGCAAACGGAGCAGTGCTAAGGTCTATTGAAAATAGTGACGCATATTTTACAAATACCGGTTTTGTGGGAAATACATTGGCAGCATATGCAGGCAGCGGGGTT
Source organism: Robinsoniella sp. KNHs210 (assembly GCF_000686105.1). Taxonomy (NCBI): domain Bacteria; kingdom Bacillati; phylum Bacillota; class Clostridia; order Lachnospirales; family Lachnospiraceae; genus Robinsoniella; species Robinsoniella sp. KNHs210. Next base: position 1,925,016 of record NZ_JMLZ01000002.1, on the reverse strand, counting down.
TTTTACTATGATATGACTACCGGAAGCGCCCTGGAAAAAGATGAAGTTTTAAACGAACAGCTGGGTACCAATAATGAAAACGGCGGCATTTCATTTGGCGGGGGCAATTCGGCTGTTCTTCTGCAGGGGGGGAAAGAAGATAATATTTTATACTATTGTAACAAAGATGGTATTTTCCGGCATGTCCTTGGCGGTAATGTATCTGAACAGCTGATAGATGGATCTCTGAATTCAATGGCGGATCCAAGTGTTACATTCAGCAATCTGTCAGCAATGAAAGACGGTGTGTTCTTCCTGGCTTACTGGAAAGATATGAGCAGCCATCTGGTTCGGTATACATATTCTGAAGATACGCCGTCTGTTCCGGAAAAAGAAGTGAAAATCTATTCTCTGAATGAAAATGCAGAAGTGCGGCAGGCAATTGCATTATACCAGAAACAAAATCCGGACATCCGAGTGAATTATGAAGTTGGACTTACCGGCGATGATGGAGTCACGGTGTCCGATGCAATCCGAACATTAAATACAAATATTATGGCTGGAAAAGGACCTGATCTATTCGTTTTAGATGGAATGTCCATAGAATCTTATCAGAATAAAGGACTTCTGGCAGATATGAGCGAAATCATAAAGAAGGTATCAGGGCAGGACGGTTTCCTGGAAAATATCACAAAGCCATATGAAATGGATGGTAAAATATATGCAATTCCAACCAGATTTATGGTACCGGGAATTCAGTCTGATAAGAAAAACCTGGATGGAATCAAAGATTTAAAGACTCTGGCAGATACTTTGGAAGGCTTGAAACAGGAAAATGCAGATAAAGATATTCTGGGAAGTAAACAACCGGAAGATTTAGTAAAACGCTTGTATGATACATCCGCCAGCGAGTGGATAAAGGAAGACGGAACCTTAAAGGAAGATGCATTAAAAGAATTTTTTACCCAGCTAAAGAAAATCTATGATCTTGATAAGAAAGAACAGACAGATAGCTATAACTCTATTACTATGAATATTAGCGGTTTATCACACATGAGTGGAATTGCAGATGATTCCATGAGCTACCTTGCAGGAGCCACCATGGCAAATATAGGAAATATCAATTCCATAACTGATCTTATGCAGGTAGTGGCAGTAAATGAAAAGTTAAAAGGCAGTGGTTATAAAACACTGGATGGCCAGGCTTCCAAAGTCTTTGTACCAGGTACTATGATTGGTATCAGCAGTAAGGCAGCGAACAAAGAGTCTGCCGAAAAACTGGCATCCTACATGTTATCCAAAGATGCCCAGACCGTAAGCCAGGGAGGCGGATTCCCGGTAAACAAAGCAGCTTTTGATCAAATTTTCACAGAGGAAGCCGGTAATAGTGTTCCTGGGATGGCGATTTCAACCATTAGCGAAAATGGCGTAGATCTCTCTCTTGAGCTGAAATGGCCCACAGAGGAACAGGCTGCAGAATTTAAGGCTTTAGCCGAAGGTCTGACTACACCTGCAAACACAGACAGCATTATACGGGAAGCAGTGAACAGTGCAGCGGATAGCTGCCTGAATGGAACTACAAGTATCGATGAAGCGGTAAAAGCAGTGATGCAGAAAGTAAATCTTTATCTTTCAGAGTAAACGCAGGCAGGAAGAAAGGTAAATTATAACAGCCGGTTGGATCGTAAGTAATATCCAACCGGCTGTTTTTGCTGTATTAAATTTTACATATGGCTTATGGGCCGCTATTCCAAACAATCTTATGAGTCATTACTTGAAATCGAGACTCACTGCAGGTTTATTATATTTGGGTTTCGCTGAGGAAGGGGACGCTTTGCAGATGGACGTAGTGCGCGAAAAGAGAAGGGGGCGGACCATGGCAGGCGTTTGGAAGGCTTACCGCAGAACTGGCATTTTCTAACCTTCCCGAAGCGCTTTTTGGCGGCACGCGGGCATTCGCTCCGAAATCCTGATGCATTTCGCAGCTCACTGCCCGCTTAGTATCCGATGGGAGCCAGTCGAATACTATCCGCCAAAAAACACTCCGGCAAGGTAAGTAAATGCTCAGATCTGCTATACGCCTTCCAAACGCCTGCCATGGTCCGCCCCCTTCTCTTTCCGGGATCCAGTTTATTGATACAAAGCTGGTTTTCTCAGCAGGGTGGGACCCCGGGCGTGTGGCATGCCGGACGTTATTGGCTTAGATCACATAAAAACCAATAAACCAGCTGGATGTTATCATTCTGAACTGTCTCTAAATTCTACTACAGTATATTTGTGGTTTTAGTACCTACATCCAGTTAAGTCTGTGATCAGGAAAGCAGGTAAAATTTCGTCTTATCATCCCCTTTCACACTGAACTGCCGTAACACACTCTGCTGCATCCAAAAACGAGCAGACCGTCACAGCCCAGGGGTCTCTACCAGGCTGAGAAAACCAGCTTTGTATCAACGAATGCTATCTCGGAAAGATGGGTGTGGGAAACTGGTATGGGCGTAGGAAGCGTAGAGCAGAGCTGAGTATTTACTTACCTTTTCGAAGTGTTTTTTGGCGGATAGTATTCGACTGGCTCCCATCGGATACTAAGCGGGTACTGAACCGAGAAATGCATCAGGATTTCTCGGTGAATGCCCGCGTGCCGCCAAAAAGCGCTTCGGAAAGGTTAGAAAATACCAGTTCTGCGGCCAGCTGACGGAGCCCATGCCAGTTTCCCACACCCATCTTTCCGTACACTACCTACATCTACAAAGCGTCTTACTCAGCAAAACCCAAATTTAAGAAGAATTTGTTCCCAGTAGTACTAGTAGATAAAATAGCCAGCGATACCGGAAAGCACCATAACCAGAATGGGATTCCATTTCCATTTGCGAAGCAGGAGCAGGCAGGCACCAAAGAGGCAACAGGCGAATATGTCCGGATGCAGAGCGGAAATATCTAATTCAGATTTACCGCAGAAAGCAAGCAGAAGGATTACACCTGCAGAGGATGCAATCAGTCCTGCGGATACCGCTTTTAATCCGTTTAATACCTGGAACAGATAGCGATTACTGCGGTATTTATTGAAAAAGCGGTACAGAAATATGGATATGATAAAGCCGGACAGAATACATCCAATAGTTGCGGTAACAGCCCCCGGGATGCCTGCAATTCTAAGTCCCGTAAAAGTGGAGGTATTGACTGCCAAAGGTCCGGGTGTCATCTGGGAGATTGTAATGATATCGGTGAACTCCTGAAGTGTAAGCCAGTGTTCCAGTTCAACCACCTGTTCCTGGATCAGGGGAATTGTGGCGTAGCCCCCTCCGATGCTGAACAGCCCGATCTGGGTAAATCTGTAAAAAAGCATGAGCAGCAGCTTTGTCATTCAGTCACCTCATTTCTGCGTATAAAGCATTCCAGCAGGCAGAGCAGGGCACTGGCTGCAATGATCAGTGCAGCATTTATCTGCAGGAAGAAGCTGGCAATAAAAGCCAGAGGAATTAAAATTGAAAAAAACAACCGGCCTTCTTTAAAAATATTGCGGCACATATCGTAGACCAGATCCACGATTAAAGCTGCGACACCGGCCTCCATTCCTTTTAAAACGGCAGATACCACCGTATTATCGCGAAATGCCTGATAACCGGCACTGATCACGGATAATATGAGAAGTGCGGGCAGGACAGAAGCCAGTCCGCTGATAATGGCGCCTTTAAGCCCGGCGGTTTTATAGCCTGCGAGCACGGAGAGATTGACGGCAATTGCACCTGGTGAGGACTGTGCGATTGCAGCCATATCCAGAAGTTCGGATTCGCAAAGCAGGTTCTTGTTCTGCACAAAATATTTCCGGATCATAGGAATGACTACATAGCCGCCCCCGAAAGTAAAAGCGCTGATAAAGAAATTAATTCCAAAGAGCCAGCAGAGCAGAGGTAATTTTTTCATAGGTGAAATCTCCTTTTTCATAAATGGTCAAGTCGAAAACTACACCGCAGGCAACCGTGTTTGGACTTTTCCAAAAGCCGCAGTCGCCAAATGATCCCCAAACGCGCTCATACGGCTCGTTGCCTGCGGGAATAAATTATTTAGCAGTTTCATTATAACCCCTGATGATATATAATTAAAATTATATTATTTTATATAGAACATAACAAAATAGTAATGAATAGGAGGAGATAGAAATGACAATACGCCATCTTCGGATTTTTAAAATTGTCTGTGAAGAAGAAAATATTACAAAAGCAGCGAAAAAACTATATATGACCCAGCCTGCTGTGTCTTATGTCATAAACGATCTGGAAGAAAAAATAGGCAATACACTGTTTGACCGGGTGTCCAAGCGGATTTATCTGAATGAATTCGGAAAGTTATTTCTGGACAAAGCCATCCGTGTACTGGATTTGTACGATGATCTGGAAGGCGGCCTGGATACCCTGAAAGAGCAGGCAGTTTTACAGATTGGTTCCAGTATAACGATTGCTAATTTCTGGCTGCCGTCCCTGCTGAAGAGATTTGAAGAGCAATGGAAGAATACTCCCGTCCGGGTAGAAGTGGAAAGTGCCCGGGTTATTACCGAAAAGCTTTTGCAAAATAAAGTTGATCTTGCATTGATAGAAGGAGTCTTTCCCAGGGATAATCTGGTCTGTATTCCTTTTTCTTCGTACCGCCTTGTGGTGTTGTGCGGCACTGGACATCCTCTGGCATCTGCAAGTGAAGTGCAGATTGAAGAACTTGCACAACAAAAATTATTGCTAAGAGAGAAGGGGAGCGCAATACGGGATACTTTCCAAAGTGCAATGACTTTACATAATCTGTCTGTGTCTCCGGCATGGACCAGCGTAAATTCCCAGGCATTGATTCAGGCAGCCAGAAATAACCTGGGTGTTACCATTATGCCTGATATTCTGGTGGAAAAAGAATGTGAGAGAAAAGAACTGGTGCCATTGACGGTAGCCGGACTTTATATGGAGAATCAAAATTATCTTGCATATCATAAGGATAAATTTTTGTCGGGGCCAATGCAGGGGTTTCTGAAAATCCTGGAGAGTGTCTGAAAATTCATTCCAGCCGTCTGCACGTCCCACTTTGTGTTATATTTGTTCCAAATCCAGATATATAGCCCGTTGTGCGTCTTTCATTTATGTATCGGTGCAGGAGCTATTGACATTCCGGCATTATTGCGGGTAAAATAAAATTATTGCTGTACCCCTAATACATAAAAAGGAGAAGATGAGATGAAGAAAATCGGGTTTATCGGTGTTGGAATTATGGGAAAATCAATGGTGAATAATTTAATGAAGGCAGGATATGAAGTTTCTTTCTATGCCAGAAATAAGGCAAAAACGGAGGATGTAATTGCAAAAGGAGCCGTTTATCATCCAACTATTCCGGAGTGCGTAAATGGCTGTGACGCGGTAATTACAATCGTAGGATTCCCAAAAGATGTGAGAGAAGTCTATTTTGGGAAGGATGGCATACTGGAAAATGTATCGGAAGGAACATATGTGATCGATATGACCACCTCAAGCCCTAAATTAGCGGAAGAAATCTATGAAGAGGCTAAAAAACGCGGAATTCACGCGCTGGATGCTCCGGTAACCGGAGGGGATGTAGGCGCCCAAAATGGGACGCTGTCCATACTGGCAGGGGGAGATCCACAGGCATACGAGAAATGCCTCCCTGTTTTTGAGGCGATGGGAAAGAACATCCATCTGGAAGGGAAAGCAGGAAGCGGGCAGCATACCAAAATGGTAAACCAGATAATGATAGCCGGCACCATATCCGGTATCTGCGAAGCATTTGCTTATGCAAAAGAGAAGGGTTTGGATATACCTACGGTGCTGGATTCCGTTGCCACAGGGGCAGCCGGAAGTAAGCAGCTGGAACTGCAGGCGGCGAAAATGCTGGAACAGGATTATGCACCGGGATTTTTTATTAAGCATTTTATTAAAGATATGAAACTGGCTAAGGAAGAGGCTGAGGCAGACGGACTCACCTTAAAAGTGTTGGATCAGACACTTGCAGCATACGAAGAATTGGAAAAAAGAGGAGACGGAGAACTTGGAACCCAGGCACTCATTAAATATTTTGAATGACTAAAAATAAAATGAAAGAAGGGGATTAATATGTCGAAAAATTACCGGTCTGAACTGGTTGGCGTTTTTGGCTGCCCGGTAGATGAAAATCCAACAGGTGTCATGGAAGAAGCTGCATTTGAAAAAATGGGTCTGGATTACCGTTATCTGACAATCAAAGTAGAAAAAGAAGATCTGGGAGCGGCTATGAATGCCGTGCGTGCATTTGGAATGAAGGGGATTAATTTAACCATCCCTCATAAAGTCAAAGTACTTTCATACCTGGATGAGTTGTCAGAAGCCGCAGAAATTATCGGTGCCGTGAACACCGTAGTAAACCGGGAAGGGAAACTGTTTGGAGAAAATACAGACGGAAAAGGATTTTTAACAGCCCTTAAAAAAGAGGGCATAGAAGTCCGGGATAAGAAAATCGTGATATTAGGAGCAGGAGGTGCAGCCCGGGCAATCGGTGTGGAGTGTGCGCTGGCTGGGGCTCTGGAAATTACGGTTGTAAACCGTAATGAAGACCGTGGTATGGAACTGGCGGCACTGATTGAAACAAAAACGGAAGCAGCAGGGAAATTTGTGAAATGGGAGGGCTGCTATCAAGTGCCGGAAGATACAGACATTCTGATTAATGCCACCTGTGTAGGCCTGTATCCAAATGTATCGGACAAGCCGGAGATTAACTACGACACCATAATGTCCGGCATGGCAGTCAGCGATGTGGTTTTTAATGATCCCAATACGCTATTCTTACAGGAAGCTGCAATAAGGGGCGCGAAGACCGTAAACGGACTTGGAATGCTGGCCCAGCAGGGAGCGCTTAATTTCACCCTGTGGACGGGAGCTGACGCACCTGTGGGAGTGATGGAAGATACCTTGAAACGGGAGTTTGGATTAAAATAAGCAGGTTATTTGTGGTTCCTTACAATAAATGGATTGTGGGAAATACGCGCTGGAATGTGTTTGAAAATTGCTTAATGCCATCTGCAAAATATACAGATGGCATTTTATTGTTATTTTGCCGCTTTTTGGGCAAAACTAGTATTAACCAGCTTATCATAAGGTGCGCGCTGGCTCAGTTCCCCGGCATTATCCAGGATATCCTGAAGGAGATTGAAACTATTTTCTTCAAATACCATGTTATCTTTCCAGGTTTCCTGTTCGTGGTAACGTTTTACAATGGTTGTAATTGTAGCAAGATCTGTTTCTTTAAACTGCGGTTCAATAATTTTTGCGATTTCTTCCGGCGTATGGGAATTCACATAGTCCATACCTTTTTGCAGGGCATCGGTGAAGCCCTGGATAATTTCAGGATTCTTTTTGATGAAACTGCCTTTAGCGCTGTATGCGGTGTATGGCACATAACCGGAATCCGTACCGAGGGAGGCAACAACGTGGCCGCTGCCTTCTTTTTCAAGAGAAGTGGCACCAGGCTCAAATTCTACCGTAAAGTCACCCTGACCGCCGGAGAATGCAGCAGCTGTAGATCCAAAATCAATACTTTGGTCTATATTTAAATCGGTTGCCGGATTCAATCCATTTTGTTTTAAGATGTACTCGAATACCATTTCAGGCATACCGCCTTTGCGGCCGCCAAGAACATTTTTTCCTTTCAGGTCACTCCAGGTAAAATCAGGCATATCCTGTCTTGCAACCAGGAAGTTACCTGCACGCTGAGTGAGCTGTGCAAAGTTTACCACATAATCTGAGGCTCCTTCGTTATAGGCGTAAATGGTAGATTCGCTTCCCATAAAACCGATGTCAGCATCACCCGATACTACAGCGGTCATAGTTTTGTCCGCACCAAATCCTGTGACAAGCTCCAGTTCAATTCCTTCTTCCGCAAAATAACCTTCCTGAATTGCCACATACTGTGGTGCGTAGAAGATGGAATGTGCCACTTCATTTAAAGTAACTTTGGTCAGTGTGTCCGATTCTTTTTTACAGCCGATACAGGTCAATGCCAGAAGAACTGTAAAAGCAGCTAACAGTAAAAGCTTTTTTTTCATAACTTACCTCCAAAAGATCTAATGCTATAAGATATGAAAAATTGCGTAAAAGTTGCAAAGAAAACCAACAAATCTAAAAGATAAATAAAAAAGATTAACAAATACTAAAGAAATTATGTAAAATTAGTTGATATTATGAACAAAATCATGTTATAATAACACGAACAAAAAAGATAAAGGGAGAAAGACACATGAACGAAAAACAAAGTTTCAAGCCGTATATTCCTGCTGACAAGTCAGTACCGGAATTTACGCCGACAGCCATCATCCTGGGTGTATTGCTGGCTGTTCTGTTCGGTGGCGCAAATGCGTATCTTGGACTTCGTGTAGGTATGACCGTATCTGCATCAATTCCAGCTGCCGTTATCTCAATGGGCGTTATCCGCGTCATTTTGAGAAAAGACTCCGTATTGGAGAACAACATGGTACAGACGATTGGTTCTGCCGGTGAGTCTGTAGCCGCAGGTGCTATTTTCACGCTGCCAGCGTTATTTTTGTGGGCAAAAGAGTGGGGAACAGCAGCACCGTCTTTACTTGAGATTGCAATTATTGCATTTATCGGTGGTACATTAGGAGTTCTCTTCATGGTACCTCTTCGTAAAGCCTTAATTGTACAGGAACACGGAACACTTCCATATCCGGAAGGTATGGCATGTGCTGAAGTACTTTTGGCTGGTGAGCAGGGTGGTGCAAAAGCGTCCACTGTATTTGCTGGTTTAGGTATTGCTGCAGCTTACAAATTTATCACAGACGGATTTAAATTATTCCCAAGTGAAGTACATTATGAAATTCCTGCTTATAAAGGAGCGGGTGTTGGTATGGACGTATTACCAGCACTGTTAGGTGTTGGTTATATCTGCGGACCAAAGATTTCATCATATCTGTTTGCAGGTGGTGTACTCGGATGGTTTGTGTTAATGCCATTAATCGTATTATTTGGTGCAAATGTTACATTGTTCCCGGCTACTATACCGATCGCTCAGATTTATGAAGAGGGAGGATCTTTTGGTATCTGGTCCAATTACATTAAGTACATTGGTGCAGGAGCTGTAGCATGCGGTGGTATCTTAAGTTTAATTAAGTCACTGCCACTTATCATCAAAACTTTCAAGGACGCTATTAAAGGATATGGAAAAGGCGCAACTGCTAATTCCAACATTCGTACTGACCAGGATCTTTCCATGCCGGTTATTTTTATTTCTATACTTGCATTGGCTATTGCAATCTGGCTGATCCCGATTATTCCGGTAAACTTATTTAGTGCTGTTTTGATCGTAGTATTCGGATTCTTCTTTGCAACTGTATCTTCACGTATGGTTGGATTGATTGGAAGCAGTAATAACCCGGTTTCCGGTATGGCTATTGCAACACTGCTGATTTCATCAATGGCATTGAAAGCAACCGGACAGGTTGGACAGAGTGGTATGACCGCAGCAATTGCAATCGGTTCTGTTATCTGTATTATCGCAGCAATTGCAGGTGATACTTCACAGGATTTAAAGACAGGTTATATTTTGGGTGCTACACCTAAGAAACAGCAGATTGGTGAGGTTATCGGTGTATTAGCTGCGGCGATTGCTATCGGTGGTATCTTATATCTGTTAAATGAAGCATGGGGATATGGTTCTGCTGAACTTCCTGCACCACAGGCTACTCTGATGAAGATGGTAGTAGAAGGTGTTATGGGCGGTAACTTACCATGGAACCTGGTATTTGCCGGTGTGTTCATTGCACTTGTAGTAGAAGTATTAGGAATCCCGGTACTTCCATTTGCAGTTGGTTTATATCTTCCAATCCATTTAAGCACACCTATGATGGCTGGTGGACTCGTAAGATTATTTATTGAAAAGAAAAAGGGAATGGACGAGAAGAAAAAGAAAAATGCCATCGATGGCGGTGTTCTTTACTGTTCTGGTCTGATTGCCGGAGAAGGTTTAGTTGGTATCCTGCTGGCTGTATTTGCAATTATCCAAATTAAAGGTGAATCTCTTGGAGACATTATCGCCAAAGTTGGCGGTGGTATATTCCCGGAAAGCGTTGCTAAGATCGTAGGATTAATCTTCTTTGCACTTTTAATCTTCTCATTATTGAAGTTCTCTTTATTCTTAAAGGAAAAGAAAGCTAAGGCATAAGAATGGGAAAGAAAAACAAGAAGAATTATCTTGACTTTGTTCCGATCTGTAATCCTAAGTTTGAATGGGATCTGGATAAAAAAGGGAACGTAGTCGTTCACATGGAAAATAAAGGTTTCTACAATTGGATTGCCCAGAAAGTATTTAAAAGACCCAGATTCAGTCATATTACACTGGATAACTACGGAAGCTTTGCGTGGCAGCTGATGGATGGCAGAAAAACAGTATTTCAAATCGCAAATGAGATGAAAGTACAGTTTGGCGATAAAGCTGAACCGTTGTATGAACGCATGACGAGATTTTTTCAGACATTGTATCAGAACAATTTTATTGGATATGTGAGTGAAAAGAAAAAGAAAAAATAATTACAGACAGCCCGGTGATTCAGCCGGGCTGTTTTTCTGTGAAAGACACTTTATTGGAACAAAATTATCATAAAAGGAAAACGGAACTTGAAATTTCCCCATGAAACACGTATAATAACCATGTTAGAACAGAAAGAAGGTTAACGAGATGAGATACGTATTAGATTCACATACACATACGCTGGCCAGCGGACATGCATACAGTACGATTCATGAAATGGCCTATGAGGCTGCAGCAAAAGGTCTGGAACTGCTTGGGATTACTGAGCATGCACCTAAGATGCCGGGGACCTGCCATGAATACTACTTCATGAACCTGCGTATATTGGAGCGCAGCATGTGTGGAATAGAAGTTTTATTTGGGGCAGAAGTTAATGTACTGGATTATGACGGTAATCTGGACATGGATGACAGCCTTTTGAAAAAAATGGATGTGGCAATTGCAAGCCTGCACACACCCTGCATAAAATCCGGTACAAGAGAAGAGAATACAAGAGCATGTCTGAATGCCATGAAAAATCCATATATTAATATTATCGGACATCCGGATGACAGCCGTTTCCCGCTGGACTATGAAGCGCTTGTCCTGGGGGCAAAAGAACATCAGGTACTGTTAGAACTTAATAACAATTCCCTGCATCCCCTGGGAGCCAGAGAGAACCCAATCCCAAATGATATTGTGATGTTGGAAATGTGTAAAAAATATCAGGTACCAATCATCTTAGGCAGTGATGCCCACTGCGCCGCAGATGTGGGAAATCATCAGTTTATAGACAAACTGTTTGAATGCTTTGAATTTCCGGAAGAATTAATCGTAAATCGTTCTGTGGATGAATACAAAAAGTATATCAACCGCTATAAAAATCGATAAACTTCTTTACACTAAAGTTTCGCTGTGCTAATATATAAAGTACAACAACGAACGAATGAAGGGGTAATTTTATGAGCAAAAAAATCAGGACAGAAGCAGTTGACCAACTGTTTGAGGCTATTTTAAATCTAAAAGATAAAGAAGAATGTTATTTATTCTTTGAAGACGTATGTACTGTTAATGAATTGCTTTCTTTATCACAGCGTTTTGAGGTAGCTAAGATGCTAAGAGAGCATAAAACGTATCTGGAAATTGCAGAAAAGACAGGAGCATCTACGGCAACCATCAGCAGAGTAAACCGTTCATTGAATTATGGTAATGATGGGTATGAAATGGTATTCGACCGTATGCAGGAAAAAAAGCAGTAATATTAAAAAGATAGAAGAATATAAAACAGGCAGAGCTGCTCTTTAAAAAGCATCCTGCCTGTTTTTAGATTTTTGATATTAGATTTTTGATATTAGATTTTTGATTTTCACTTTTTACTTTTTTCTAAATCTTTTTTTGGAAGTTCATCAATTAATTTTTCAATCAGCTGTTTTTTAATATATACATCAAAACTCAGCAGGCAGATAAAAGAAAAATGTTTTAGAAATGCCTGATCTTCTTCATCTGCATTTTCAAAGGTCTTCTGGGAAGTATTGTATTTTTCCAAAATATCCTTAGAAATTTCATTTACCTGGCTTTTCTCCAAACTGAATACTTCCTGGTAGAGTGTCTCCATATTAAAGTCGGAATCGTTATGAAAGTATTTTTCTGTTATGGGATGGAGCAGTGTCTGAATGTCAGTGATGGATAGCACGCCTTTAAAATAATATATAAAAATCAAAACCAGCAGATGTTCTTTTGAATACTTTTTCTTCAGCGGTGGCGGAAGCAGGTCATTTTTAGCATAATTATTAATCATGGTCTTTGTCAAAATTTTATCATCTGAATTTCGTTTCGAATGGGCTAAGTGCGAATCCATAAAAGTAGTTACCTGGTCCATGTATAGGTCAATATTTGGAATATCTGCAGGTTTGATATAATCAATTCTGGATAAGCTGCGCAATATGCTGTTTATCATATCATCTGTATCTATTGTCATCTTGTTCACCTCTGATTACATTATATAGTTTTCATTACTATTTGTAAATGTTTTTATTGTAGTTTGTAATATTTCTTAATACTATCTACAATATCAGAGAAAAACATAATTGCAATTTCTACCTTAAAACGTATTTTTTAGCAATAACACATTCATAGATGATCATGATAATGATACAGCCCGGCATTGCACTCAGAGTGAGGCACACCGTACATAATGTCTGATCCTTCAATCCCACAAATCCGCTTGCTATAAAGAACAGTGAATATCCCATAAACAGAAATCCCACCGCATGGTTATATTTTTTCAGATCAGATATTTTCTCCTGTTCCGGGCTTTCATAACGGAGTAAATACCCACCGGTTTTTTGGCAAAGCACATCGTGATTCCACCCAGAAAAATAAAGATTCCAATAATCCAGGTAACAACAGCAAGAGAAGGCTTAAAGTTAATTCCGTTCTTAAAAAATGCGGAAATATCTGTATCATGGGAAAAGGTACCAATTATTGTAATTATTGTGATAAGATTAAAAATAACAACCAGGATGATGCCTGCAATATGAGCATCTTCCGATTTCAAAATAACCTTCACGAATGCACAGATTGCCAGAGTAAAAATAGGGAAAATCAAAAGTTCATACTTACTCCCGATGACATTCATTCCGCTATTGGATAAATTAACTGAAGTCGTGATTTTATCCGGTAGGAAATACAAGCTGATCAGGGTCAGAATCAAAGGCAGGCACATCAGAATGTTATATATGAGGTAACGGCGTTTCATAACATTGACTCCTTTCATTTTTTTAATTTAGTGTAACACCGATTTGGGTACCCTTCAACCGGTTTGGCTTAAGGTAAAGATATTTCAGATTGAGATATAGCTCTATTCGTGTAGAAGATGAATATAGGCGTGTAGAATATAGGGAATGTATCGGTACACAATGAGCGAGTATGTAATGAATGAGCATATAATGTGAGTGCATGTAATGAGGGAGCATGTAATAAATGTGCATGTAATAAGTGGGGATGTAATTAAAATGCCTGTAATAAGAAGCATGTAATAAGAGGAATGGTGGGTGTCATGTAATAAGAGGAATGGAGGGTTGCAAATTAGGAGGGAATGTACTAAGATATTAGAGGTATATCTATGGAAAGGAATGAAAATTAATGCGTGAAGAACAGTTTAAGATGGAAAGGCCGGGGCTGGTAGAGGAAGGACAGGAAGTAGAGATCGTAGAGATCAACACCTCGATGAATTACAGCTATATCATAGAGCCTGCAGTCGCTATGTCCGGGTGCTTTCCGTCTGGCAGAAGAATTAAGGCAAGAAAAGGGATCATTAAGAAAATTGAAAATACCCCAAGAGGTTACATCGTCACCGCGGCTTTTGATGAATAGAGGGGAATAATCTTAAAATAAGATGAAAAATGTGGATTCTTGGTGACAGAAGCCTCATTTTATTATATAATAAAACCCGAGACTAAAAGTTAGGTGGTATTACAATGAGCATATACGATACATTGAATGACATGCAGAAATCGGCGGTATTCCATACGGAAGGTCCGTTATTATTACTGGCTGGGGCAGGTTCCGGCAAGACCAGGGTTCTGACACACCGCATTGCATATCTGATTGAAGAAAAAGGGGTAAACCCGTGGAATATTATGGCAATTACCTTTACAAATAAAGCGGCAGGAGAGATGCGTGAGCGTGTAGACAGCCTGGTGGGTTTCGGATCCGAAAGTATCTGGGTATCCACATTCCACTCTACCTGTGTCAGAATCTTAAGACGTTACATAGACCGATTGGGTTATACGAATAATTTTACCATTTATGACAGCGACGATCAGAAAACTCTGATGAAGGATGTCTGCAAACGCCTGCAGATAGATACTAAAGTATATAAAGAAAAAGCACTGCTGGGAGCTATTTCATCTGCAAAAGACGAACTGGTTAGTCCGCAGGCATACGAATTAAATGTTGCAGGTGACTTTGGAAAGCAGAAAATTGCACAGGCTTATAAAGAATACCAGAAGCAGCTTCACAGCAATAATGCGCTGGATTTTGATGATTTAATTGTAAAAACAGTAGAGCTGTTCCAGAATTGCCCGGATGTATTGGATTACTATCAGGAACGATTCAAATACATCATGGTAGATGAGTATCAGGATACCAATACGGCACAGTTTAAGCTGGTAAGTCTGTTTGCAGAAAAATATCAGAACCTTTGTGTAGTGGGTGATGATGACCAGTCTATTTACAAATTCCGTGGTGCCAATATCGGAAATATTTTAAATTTTGAAAAAATGTTCGCCAATGCAAGAACAATTAAACTGGAGCAGAATTACCGTTCCACCCAGAATATCTTAAATGCCGCCAATGATGTGATTCGAAACAATGTAGGCAGAAAAGAAAAAACACTCTGGACCGATAATGAGGAAGGTGATTTAATTCATTTTCGTCAATTTTTAACTGCTTTTGATGAAGCAGAGTATATTGTGGGAGATATTGCGCAGAATATACGAGAAGGCAATTATGAATATAAGGATTGCGCGATTCTCTATCGAACGAATGCCCAGTCCCGTATGTTCGAAGAAAAATTCCTGATGGCAAATATTCCTTATAAAATCATCGGGGGCGTAAATTTCTACGCCAGAAAAGAAATCAAAGACCTTCTGGCTTATTTAAAGACGGTAGATAATGCCATGGACGACCTGGCAGTTAAGAGAATCATTAATGTACCAAAAAGGGGTATCGGAGCCACTTCCCTTGGCAAGGTGCAGGAATATGCAGATGAGTATGATATGAGCTTCTATGATGCGTTAAAAGATGCTGAGAGCATTGCAACACTGGGAAGAAGTGCAGTAAAAATAAAACCATTTGTAACCTTCATCCAGACACTGCGCAGTAAACTGGATTATCTGTCAGTACAGGAAATTATGAAATCAATCATCGACGAAACCGGCTATGTAAAAGAACTGGAAGCAGAAGACACCGATGAGGCGAGAGCCAGAATTGAAAATATCGATGAATTGATCACTAAAGTTGTATCTTATGAAAGTGATGCTGAAGAGCCGTCACTGAGCGGATTTTTAGAAGAAGTAGCCCTGGTAGCGGACATCGATAACCTGGATGAAGAGAGCAGCCATGTAGTACTGATGACCCTGCATAGTGCCAAAGGACTGGAGTTTCCAAACGTGTATCTGGCCGGAATGGAAGATGGCATATTCCCGAGTTATATGACTATAACTTCCGACGATCCCCTGGATATCGAAGAAGAGCGCCGTCTGTGTTACGTGGGAATTACAAGAGCAAAGCAGCGTTTGACCCTGACCAGTGCAAAGCAGCGAATGATCCGCGGTGAAACACAGTATAACAAAGTATCCAGATTCATCCGGGAAATACCACGGGACCTGGTAGCTGTTGGCGGACAGGTGAAGGATAAAGTGGAAGATATTCCAAAACCAACCAATTATGCCCAGGCAAAAACAGCATTCAAAAC
Source organism: Robinsoniella sp. KNHs210 (assembly GCF_000686105.1). NCBI lineage: Bacteria > Bacillati > Bacillota > Clostridia > Lachnospirales > Lachnospiraceae > Robinsoniella > Robinsoniella sp. KNHs210. The sequence continues at coordinate 1,909,016 of NZ_JMLZ01000002.1, read as the reverse complement.
AAAAATATTTGATCCCAAACAATTCCAGGTAAAGAAGGCGGATACCTTGGATTACGGTGTTGGAGATCAGGTAAAACACATTAAATTCGGCATAGGAACCGTAGAGGGAATCGTAGAAGGCGGCAAGGACTATGAAGTAACCGTCAACTTCGAAAAAGCAGGCATAAAAAAGATGTTTGCGGCCTTTGCAAAACTAAAGAAAGTATAAAATATTTTTTTCATATAGTAAAATTTAGTATTTAGTGATATACTAGTCATAAGAGTAAATCTAATGAAAGGACGTGTAAGGATATGAACAAATTTGAAGAATTACTGGCTGCATTACAGAAAAAAGAGGATGACAAAAACAAAAATACAGTGCTTTGGGTTTTGGCAATTATCGGTGCTGTAGCAGCAGTAGCAGCAATCGCTTATGGTGTTTATCGTTATTTCACGCCGGATTATCTGGAAGACTTTGAAGAGGACTTTGATGATGATTTCGATGATTATTTTGATGATGCGGATGATATAATTGACGATGTAAAAGAAGACGTCAAAGAAGCAGCAGAAAAAGTGAAAGACGCCGTTGAAGACGCAGTAGATTAATTAAAAATGCATAAAAGGGCAGATGTCATTTGGCACCTGCTTTTTTTTACGAAAAAATTGTAATATGTCGAGAGATTTGGTAAAATAGAGATATTGGATAAATGTTGTGAAAATATGTTGTAGATATATGTTGCTTTGAAGCATATTTTTAAATATAAGCATAGTGGTTTAATCATATGATTTCTTCACTGGTTCATAGAAAATATTATTTATATGTTGGTAGAAAACAAGATGAGATGGAATTCTATTTTAAGCGAAAGGGCAGCTAAAAAATTAGTTTAGTTAATATTGATAATAAACATTTAGCTATAAAGAATATATATATTTCCAGAGTAATGTTTTCGCATACTGGTAAAAGAAAAATATTTATATTATGCAGAGTGATATATATTAATGTAAAATATAAAACATGGATAGTTTTTGATTAAAGATAACAAAGAGTCATTACGAAAAATATGAAATGTAAATGGAGCGTAAGTTATAGTGAAAAAAGGTCAAGTATTAGAAGGTGTTATAAAAGAAGTTGTATTCCCTAACAAAGGGATTGTAGAAGTTGAGAATGAAACAAAAACAGTAATAGTAAAAAATGGAGTTCCCGGACAGAAAGTACGCTTTTCCATCAATAAAATCCGAAAAGGAAAATGCGAGGGACGTTTGTTAGAAGTAATTGAAAAGTCACCTGTGGAAGTAGAACCCTCCTGCCCGCATTTTGGTATCTGCGGTGGCTGTACATATCAGAATCTGGATTATCCAACTCAGCTGGCTATGAAAGAAAAACAGGTAAAAGATCTGGTAGACAGCGTCTGTCAGAATTATGAATTCGAGGGAATAAAAGGCAGCCCACGACAGTTTGCATATCGTAATAAAATGGAATTTTCATTTGGGGATGAAGTTAAAGATGGCCCATTGGCATTAGGTATGCATAAAAGGGGAAGCTTTTACGATATTGTAACGGTTGATCAGTGTGAAATCGTGGATGCTGATTATAATAAGATTCTGGCCTGCGTGTTGGAATATTTTAAAGAAACGGATCTTAGTTTTTATCATAAGCTATCTCACCAGGGATACCTGCGTCACCTGTTGGTACGTAAAGGACAAAAGACAGGAGAAATTTTAATTGATCTTGTAACCAGTACGCAATCAGTTCCCAGTCTGGAGGGACTGAAGGACAGGCTTTTGGAATTAGAATTAGAAGGCAGAATCGTTGGGCTATTAAATACATTGAATGACAGTCTGGCGGATGTGGTTCAGAATGATGAAACCAAAATTTTATATGGACAGGATTATTTTTATGAAGAATTGTTAGGGCTGAAATTCAAAATCTCTCCATTCTCATTCTTTCAGACGAATTCACTTGGTGCAGAGGTGTTGTATGAGACAGCACGTTCCTATGTGGGAGAGACGAAAGACAAAGTAATTTTTGACCTCTACAGCGGCACTGGAACGATAGCACAGATGTTAGCTCCGGTTGCAAAAAAAGTGATTGGAATTGAGATCGTAGAAGAGGCAGTGAAAGCTGCTAAAGTAAATGCGGCTTTGAATAATCTGTATAATTGTGAGTTTATTGCAGGAGATGTATTGAAAGCAATTGATTTAGTTAAGGAAAAACCAGATCTTATTGTCCTTGATCCGCCAAGGGATGGGATTCATCCGAAGGCCTTGTTGAAGATTATTGATTTTGGGGTGGATAGAATGGTTTATATTTCCTGTAAGCCTACCAGTCTGGTGAGGGATTTGGAAGTGCTGCAGGGGAGAGGGTATGAGGTTGTGAAGGTTGTGGGGGTTGATATGTTTCCTGGGACTGGGCATGTGGAGACAGTGGCATTGCTGACTCGGAAACCTTGATTCTACGGGCATTTAAGGGGTTATAGGATAGAAATGCAGTTGTGTTTCAGCGGAAATTAAAATGGATAAGTTTCCCCGGAAGTGGGGATGGGGTAACGCCGAGTGGGTATGCGAAAGAGGTTTGGCTAGTAAAGTATAGACGTTTTGGCAAAAGGTAAACAAATTGGAAAAACATACACTCCTTAGCAAATCTATAAATAGAATTATCTAAAATTCTACACATCATTAAATATTTGATATAATTTATGTAGCTATATATTAACTGGAAATATTAAGAACGGTGGTGTTAAAGATTAAATATTTATTTTGGAATGTCTATAAAAAGAATCTTATCGGACCTCTTTTACAAGTGATTCTGGAAAATGACATAGATATTGTGGCCCTTGTTGAAACCCAAAATCTGGATATACAAGGTTTGATAAATTCGTTAAAGTTACAATACCAAGAATGGAAAAGTGTTGAGATATGTCCAGAAGGAGATATCAGAGTACTGGCTAAAACCAATGTTCATATAACTCCTCATAAAGAGGATAAAAGATTTGCAACATATAAAATAGATAATGAAAAGGAAGTTTACTTATTTAACGTTGTTCATCTATCAAGTCCTATGTTTATGGAAGAAAGTGCAAGAGATATAAGGGCCATAAATGTTAGCAGAATATTGCTGAAGATGGAAGAAGATATTTTTAAAGATTCTGAATTTAAAAGTATTATAGTGGGAGATTTTAATTTACAACCCTATTCCCAGGGTATTTCAAGTGTATATGGATTTAATGCTACGATGTCTATAATAAAGGCTAGAAAGAAAACACGTAAAGTTGAAGGTGAACAAAAATATTTCTATTTTAACCCAACATGGAAATTGATGGGTGATAATCAGCTTGCACAAGGTACATATTATAGTAGCAATGATCAACAGGAGAAATCTATATTTTGGTATTCGTTTGATGAAGTCTTGATTAGACCATTCTTCATTGATAGGTTTAGCTGGGAGTTTTTTGATATAATTGAGAAAACAGAAAAGCATAAATTTATGAGCAAGGATATTATAAATAAAGTTAATTATTCCGATCATTTGCCATTAAAATTTGAAATTATATAGGAGGTTTTGATATGTCACTAGATTTATGGGGATTCAAAGATGTCAAGGATTTAGAAAAAAATACCAAGGATATGCCAGATAGCATTCTAAAGGAACAAATTAATCTATTGGGTGAAAAAACAAGCTTTACAATTTATGGAAGGCCAGTTTTTATGAAAGTAAAAACTGATGAAATTGAATTCAAAGTTGCAACTATATTCAATGTGATAGTTCCAGCTCTTGACAATTATGAAAAATCTATTTTAATTATGTATTCTGATCCAGAAAATGAATACCCGGTTGCCATTACTGTAGGGAGCAGTTACGAAGAAGATTGCGAAAATTTTATACCTAGATATAACTGTCAGGATAAAGATTCGTTTGTAAACTCAATTAAGGAAGTATTATCATCAGATCAAGTAATGAAAATTATTCAAATGCTATATTCAAAAGCATCCATGTTATCAAATTGAGTTGGTGTATGTAGTAAAAGAGACGATTGTAGATTTTGTTGCATTACAATAAATAGATAAATGTTAAGTGACTCTAGTATAAGTGTTTAGGCTAAAGGAGATTTATGGAACAACAATTTTATGAACAAATTAAAAGAATTCTATCTGAAGCCAGAAACAAAGTATATCAAACTGCAAACTTTGCAATGGTGGAAGCGTATTGGAACATAGGAAAGAGTATTGTGGAACAGCAGGATGGCTATGAAAAAGCAGAGTATGGCAGCAGATTAATAGCGGAATTATCCAAACAGATGACGGTAGATTTTGGAAAAGGTTTTACGCCGACTAATCTTAAATACATGAGACAGTTTTATCTGACTTTTCCAAATAGTCACGCACTGCGTGACGAATTGAGTTGGACACATTATCGCCTGCTTATGCGCGTGGAAAATGAAAATGCCCGTGAATTCTATACAGAAGAAGCAATAAAATCAAGTTGGAGCACACGGCAGTTAGAAAGACAGATTAATTCGTTTTTTTATGAAAGGTTGTTGTCCAGCCAAAATAAAGAAAAAGTTTCGGAAGAAATCCAGAAATTGGAACCCACAAAAGTTCCAGAGGATATTATACGCGATCCATATGTATTAGAGTTTCTGGGCTTAAGTCCGAATGATGATTTTTATGAGAGCGACCTTGAAGAGGCGTTGATAACACATTTGCAGAAATTCCTCTTAGAGTTGGGGAGAGGGTTTTCTTTTGTTGCCAGACAAAAGAGGATTACATTTGATGGCCGGCATTTCCGAATAGATCTTGTGTTTTATAATTACATTTTGAAATGCTTTGTATTAATTGATTTAAAAATTGGAGACTTGACACATCAGGATTTAGGGCAGATGCAAATGTATGTGCATTACTACGAACGTGAATTGATGAATGAAGGAGATAATCCGCCAATAGGGATTGTACTGTGCGCGGATAAAAGTGAATCTGTGGTAAAGTATACATTGCCAGAAAATGAAACACAGATTTTTGCATCAAAGTATAAGCTATATCTTCCAAGCGAAGAAGAGCTGTTACAGGAATTGCAAAGAGAGTATAGAGCATTGGAATATGATAAAGAAAAATCAAATTAATTTTACTTAAAGATAATGTAATTTTGGTGGGAGGGGGTAAATTTATTCATAAAGGGGTAATTTTCCTTCAAAAGGGGTAAGAGAGGTAAAATCATCGAAAAAATTTACTCCACCATTATGTAATGAAAATACTTCTGCCATGTAGTATAAAACCTTTGTTCCAATGCATGTAGAGACGGTGGTGTTGCTGGAGCGGAAAGTCCGGTAAATCAAAGGGTTTTGGTGATTTGAGGTGGATATGTAGGTGTGCTTTTGTGGTTGAATGGAAGGCAATCTGTTTCCGGTTACTGTGGTGGGGTAAGGGAAATGTATGTTTTGGTAAAATGGCCATTTAACAATGATATCGAAATGATGACATAAGATTTAGGAGGTAATATTTGTGAATTTGCAAAAAGATAAAATTGCAATTCAGATATTGGAATATTGGTTTGCAACCGAATTTTTAGGTCAGGACTCATATGAAGCGTGTACAAATGCACTGTTTAATCAACATAAAGTTAAGGCGTATAAAAAAAAGCTGAGTCTGAAAGATAAAGATAAAAATACGAGAAAACAGATCACTTCGTTTTTTGAGGTAAAAAGAGGGCAGTCCCTGTATAATGTAATAAAAAAGGAATGTGAAGACTGTGAGATGGGAACCTGGGGTAATATAACCATTTATATTGGAAAAGTCCGAAGAGAACTTTGTATCCAAACGATTGCCCAATATTTTGAAACTGAGTCTTCAAACAGGCCTGAAAAAAGCTATGATAATATTGCGGTTGCAAGCTTTCAACTAACACCTAACGGACAATATATAGACCATACATTTTCTCTTTCTACGGTTATCTGGGCGATAAGTAGACTGGATCAGACTTCCGGTTCGCAGTTGTCAGACAGTTTGTCAGAAAGTGCTTACCAAGATGATATAAGCAGTATTGCGACGGTGTTGGAGAGGAAAGTCAGTACTTCCGATGGATTAGGAGAAGAAGCACACTCCAAGAAGAATCGGATACTGATGCCGGTATTTTCGGAAGAGAGTGTCACGTTAGATACAATAACGAAACTGTACTTGCAGATTAAGCATCAATATATTTATAAATTTAAACCTGTAAAGCGGGGGAGTTGGATTCTGTAGAAGAAGTGTATGGTGTGTCAGTCCAATTTTTTAAGAATGAACAGGCACGGGATAAATATGATGAGGATAATTATTTAGGATTAAGACATGATTATTATTCAAATGATTTAAAGATGTTAAAAAATTGGTCTGAAAGCAGCGAGTTTAGCCATGCCAAAGGGATGTGTAAAGATCTTATTAATTATATCAATGCACCTAATGATGAAAATAATATATGGGAACGCCAGGATTTAATCAATGTTAAAAATCCTGAGGATTTGGAGCTTTGGTTACATGAAGTGTTGAGTCTCAGAAATGCGTCGCTGGGGAAATGGCCGTCACGCTATACGCCGGCATTGATGCAGCAAGTTGCAATTAACCTGGTCACCGGAAAAGAGATGGCAGGTGAATTCGGTCCCAAAGGAAATATGTTTTCGGTAAATGGTCCTCCGGGTACTGGAAAAACGACGTTATTGAAAGAACTGGTCGCTGACAATATTATTGAAAAGGCCAAGTGTCTGGCGCAGTATCATGATCCTGATGAGGCATTTGAAAAACATAAGTTTTCAGAAGGAGAAAAGGCAAACGGAGGTTATTCCAAATATGTTCCTTACTGGTATTCAATAAAAGATGACAGGATCAATGATTATAGCTTATTGGTAACATCGTCTAATAATACTGCAGTCGAAAACATAACAAAAGAGCTGCCATTGGAAAGTGGCATTTTAAATAATCTGACAACAAATGATAAAGATAGTGACTTATTTAAACAGCAATTAGGCGAGGTTGAAGAACTTTTCCGGGTTGAAAAAAGCAGTAAATCTGAGCTGCTCTATAACCGAAAAGAGAATAAGGAAGGGCGATATAAGGAAATCTATTTTTCTGGATATGCCCGCTATTTGTTGGATACGACTGATGCATGGGGTCTGGTAGCTGCGCCATTGGGCAAAAAGTCAAATATCAAGTCTTTTTATTATAATGTTTTGGAACCGCTGTGTTGGGACTTTTATCCGGACGGCAAATTTAAAGATAGACGTATAGATTTATATGCTAATGCACAAAAAGATTTTTTACAGCAATTGCAGAAAGTTGAAAAAATTCAAAAAGAATTGACCTCGCTGAGTGACATTGTCTTGCGTGCGAAACAGACAGAGCGAGAAGGCAGAACGAAATGCTTGGATTGTATAAACTCAGTTACTGCAGCGAAACAGAGACTGGAACACTTGGCCATGGCGAAAACGGAATATCAGAATCTTATAGAAAGCCGTAAACAAGAAATAAATCATGCATTACAAAAAGAGCATGAACTAAACGATGCATGTGAGGTGGCCAGAAAGGAATGTGCCGAATATAAACAATCAGTAATAGAGGCGCAACAAAAGGCATTATCTACCACTGGTACTGTCGGTTTCTTCGCCAGAATCTTCAATAAGAGAAAATGCCAGGATGCCGAGAATCTGGCTGAGTCGTATCGTCAGCAAGCTCAAGAATTCCAAATGAAGGTAGGAGAAGCAGAAACTCAAATAGTTGATCTGCAAGCAAAGGTTAACGCGATACATAATCAATGCAAGTATACAGAATCTCTGCTAAAAGTGAAAGAAACAGAATTGCAAAATGTGATAAAACAGGAAGCAGAAATAAATAGTGAGATACAGGACTGTGAGGCGAAGCGCGCCGGATGGAATGAGAAGATACAGCTGATAAAAAAACAATGTGAACAGGAGATAGAGAAGTTTCGGGCCAAAGATGACTGTTACAAGGGGATAATATTAGACAGTCACTTTGTCGCGGATTTACTTTCAAGTGACGAAGTTGTCTCTACCCGTGCTCAAGTCAGTAATTTGTGGACTACTGATTATTATAATCGTGAAAGAGAAAAGCTGATGTATTATGCTTTACAGCTGACAAGAGAATTTATATTAAATTCTAGATGTTGCCGTGATAATTTTGTTTCACTGGGGCAGTATTGGGGGCTGCGTGTAAATGAAGATAAGGAACGGGTAATGTTTGGCAAAAAGGACAAAGAACAGATGGTGGGAGCGTTGTATCAGACACTCTTTCTTTTGGTACCGGTCATATCTTCGACGTTTGCTTCCATCGGGACACTGCTGAGAGATATTAAAAATCCGGGGACGATCGGCACACTGATTATTGATGAAGCTGGACAGGCACAGCCTCAGGTTGCAGTCGGGGCATTATACCGTTCAAGAAGGGCAGTTATTGTTGGCGATCCAAAACAGGTTGAACCAGTTGTAACTGATGATCTGGAACTATTAAAGAAGTCTTATAATGAAGAAGTATATCGGCATTATAAAGATAAAACGTTGTCGGTGCAAAAGTGTGCGGATATTTTGAATCCGTTTGGAACCTATCTGTCAAATGGTACGGATTATTCGGAATGGGTGGGTTGCCCACTGCTTGTTCATCGCAGGTGTATATCCCCAATGTATGATATATCCAACAAAATTTCATATGGCGGAATTATGAAACAGCAGACAAAACAGCCAGGAGATGAAAAAGATGAAAAATTTATTTACTGGAACTCCCGGTGGATGAATATTGCAGGTACAGAAAACGGAAGAAAGGATCATTTTGTCAAAGAACAAGGGGAAAAAGTATGTGAAATCTTAGATATAGCATTTAAAAACAGCAATTTTCCGGATCTTTATATTATCAGCCCTTTTAAATCCGTAGTATCTGGAATCCGGGGATATATAAAGGACTATTGTTATCGAAACAGAAATTCCGAGATAAACAAGAGTTCATTAAAGGAAGATTGGCTCTCGGATAATATTGGTACGGTACATACTTTTCAGGGGAAAGAAGCTGAAGAAGTGATTTTTGTATTGGGTTGTGATGGCAGTAAAGATGCAGAAGGGGCAGTTCAATGGGTAAACAGTAATGTTGTCAATGTGGCTGTCTCAAGAGCGAAATACCGTCTTTATGTGCTGGGGGATATAAGAGTTTGGCAAAGAAATCTGTTTGTTGGTGAAATGAAGGCGATTATGGATACTTTTGCCTTAAAACAAATTGACTCTCTGCAAAGGAGCAATTTGAGTGAACAGGAAAAACTGGAAGAATACCCTAAAGCGGCAAAACACATCCCTTCTTTGTCGTCCTTTCCTGTTGATGAACATATAAACGAAGAAGGTGATACAGAGTATTCGGTTGAAGCTGAGGGATTTATCAACAACTTGGATAAAGCGGGATTTCTGGAGACGAGATTAAGCAGTGAACAGCTGCAGTTTTTTGGCTTTCATGATTTTGATGAGCTGGATAAGCTACCGGACAATATTAAAAGGTATATTATATTTGGGATCAAATTGTATTATTTACTTGAGCCGGTATATCTGAGTAATACAAATTTAGATGCTTCCTGCTGCGCAATTTTATTCTGTAAAGCGTTGGAACTGCAGCTTAATGCTAATTTTGCTGACGGGTTAAAAAGAAGGTTTCCGGAATATGAGATTAAGGTGCGAAACAATAAGCTTAAACTGAAAGATGCAGCGATTAGAGATTTGATGATTGGCGTTATCGAATATACGCTCAGGCAAAAATCCAGCGAATTAGATCGTCTCATGAAATCATTGGGTGAGAATTCATTTGATGTTAAGTGGTGGAATTCATTTGATAAAAAGTTGAACCTGCTTACTAAAAAAAGAAATCTCTGCTGCCATTCTCAATGGTTTAAATGGCAGGATATGAGACAACTGATTCATTATGAATTTGAGCAGGATGACGACAAAGACCAGCGAAATCCAAAAATCGGCGGAGTTTTTCATGAAAGTATAGTAGGAAAGAAACTATAAATGCGAAAGAGCAGTCAAGTTCTTGATATACGCTGACATCTAGCTACTTGACGTCTATATTGGTAAGAGATAGATGTTGCCGACGAAATTTTATGATATATGTCATACCAAAGGTGTTGTTCTGATAAAGAAAATTCAACGGGGCGAAGACTAACTTTTGTCATGTAGTATAAAAACCATCTTTCGCCGCATGTTGAGACAATCGTGTTACTCTCCAAACTAGATGTAATAAGACATATCAGAGTGGAACTTCCGATTGCCGAAATGGACTTAACAAGTGCAGAGAGTAAATCTACTTATAAACAAATTCAAAATTATGTGCTTGAAAAGTATGGATTCAAAGTATCTACTATTTACATCGCACAGGTTAAGAGAAAACATGGTTTAGCATATTATTCGTTACGCCAATATGGAACTAGATGGATATAATGTAAAAATACTTATTACGGTAAGGGATTATGCTCTTCAAAAAGTAATAAATGATGTTCGAGAAATTGCTTCGTAATATTTGATAATAAAAAAAAGAGAAAAATATTTAGGATCTTAAGGAGTACGAGTATGAAGAATATGGCTGATCAAATCCTAGAAGCAGCTAGAACGAGTTTGATTGATATAAATTATGAATCTAAAGAATTTTTACGTCCTAAGCTTCTTTATAATGATACAAATAGAGGAAATACTGTTTTGGCTTGTATCGAAAGTGAGTTACAAAGATGTAGTTCTTTCTGGTTTTCAGTAGCATTTGTCACAAAAAGTGGCTTAATAGCAGTTAAGGAAACTTTGAAGGAAATTACAAATAGGGGGATAGTGGGGCAAATACTTACTACGGATTATTTGGCATTTAATGAACCAGATGCATTAAGGGATTTATTGAAATTTTCTAATATTGAAGTGCGGGTATATACACGAGAAATGTTTCATACTAAAGGATATATGTTTAAAAGTGACGAAAATCATGTATTTATTGTTGGCAGTTCAAATATGACACAAGGTGCTTTAAAGTCAAATAAAGAGTGGAATATAAAAATAACTTCTATGGAAAATGGTGAGTTGATAAAAGAAAGCAATGACGAGTTTACGAGGATGTGGAACGAAGCAGAAATATTATGTGAAGACTGGATCTTAAACTATGAAGAAATTTACCTTGAAAATAGAAAATTAAGGAGTCAACAAAAGGAAGAAAATATAAAATCGTCCGTTTTAAAGCCGAATAGTATGCAAATAGAGGCCACGAGATCATTAGCAAATCTTAGAGCCGAAAAGAAGAATAAAGCATTATTAATATCTGCAACTGGAACAGGAAAAACTTATTTAAGCGCTTTTGATGTTCGTAATGTAAAACCTCAAAAAATGTTATTTTTAGTACATAGAGAGCAGATATTGAAGCAAGCAATGGAAAGTTTTAAAAAAGTCTTAGGTTGGAATATTGATGCAGGGTTATTTACAGGAAATAGGCAGGATTATAATGCGGATTACTTATTTTCCACAGTACAAACTATGTCAAAAGAAACAAACCTTCAAAGATATGAGCCGGATTACTTTGAATATATAATTATTGATGAAACGCATAAAGCTGGTGCAGATAGTTATAGAAGAATAATGAATTATTTTAAACCAGCGTTTTTACTAGGAATGACAGCGAGTCCTGAACGTACGGATGGTTTTGATATTTTTCAATTGTTTGACCACAATATCGCTTATGAAATTCGGTTGCAAAGAGCAATGGAAGAAAATTTATTATGTCCATTTCACTATTTTGGAATTACGGACCTTATAATAGATGGTCAAATAGTAGATGATAACACCGAATTTCGTTATTTAATATCTTCTGATCGTGTTGAAAATATTATTCGACAAATTAAGTTTTATGGTCACAGTGGGAGTCGGGTAAAGGGGTTAATATTCTGCAGTACCAATAAAGAAGCAATGGAATTATCTTATTTATTCAATGAAAGAGGTTATCATACCATTGCTCTATCCGGCCAAAATTCCCAAGAAGAACGTGAAGACGCGATTGAGCGATTAGAGCAGGCTGAATATGAGAATGCTTTAGATTATATTTTTACGGTTGATATTTTTAATGAGGGGGTAGATATACCAGAAGTAAATCAAATTGTAATGTTGAGACCTACCCAGTCGGCGATTATTTTTGTGCAGCAATTAGGGCGCGGACTTCGCAAGGCAAAAGAAAAAGAGTATGTTGTAATAATTGACTTTATTGGTAATTATCAAAAGAATTTTTTGATACCAATTGCTTTATCTGGAGATCGAACTTATAATAAAGACACATTAAGAAAATATATTGCTGAAGGGAATCGAGTGATACCAGGATGTTCCACAATTCATTTTGATGAAATTACCAGAAAGAGAATTTATGAATCAATAGATGTTGCGAATTTTAATGAAGTAAGGCTTATTAAAGAAAGTTACCAACATTTAAAGAATAAATTGGGCAGAATACCTAAAATGCAGGATTTTGATGACTATGGGGAAATGGATATTCTACGTATTTTTGATAATAACTCGTTAGGATCTTATTATAAATTCTTAGTTAAATATGAAAAAGAATATAATATACGGTTTTCCGAGCAACAAGAAAAATTCATAGAGTTTATTTCTAAAAAATTTGCTTCAGGAAAAAGAGTACATGAGTTAGAGGTAATAAAGAGGTTACTATTATATAAACAGGGATTATTTGGATATTTAAAGAAAAAATTAAAAAATGATTATGAGATTGATGTAACGGAACAAACAAAAGAAAACTTAAAAAATATTTTGACTAATAAGTTTGTGGCAGGAACAGGTAAAGTTACATATAAAGATTGTATTTTTATTGAAGAAGACGGATATGATTATAAAGTAAGTAAGAAATTTCATGATTTAATACAAGATCGAGAATTCAATTTAATGATAAACGAGATAATAGAATTCGGATTAAATCGATATCACAAGAATTATTCGAAACGCTATATGGATACAGAATTTCAATTGTATCAGAAATATACTTATGATGATGTATGCCGGCTGTTAGAGTGGGAAAAAGGAGATGTGGCGTTAAATATAGGCGGATACAAATATGATAAAAAAACAAAAACTTATCCTGTATTTATAAATTATGATAAATCAGAAGGAATTCAAGATACAATTAGGTATGAGGATCGATTGATCGATCCTTCCAATTTAATTGCAATTTCAAAATCAGGTAGAAATCTATTATCCGATGATGTCTACACTGCTTTACATGCAGAAGAGCTAGGGGTGCAAATGGAACTGTTCGTTCGAAAGAATAAAGATGATAAAATTTCTAAGGAATTTTACTATTTAGGCAAAATAAGCGCAACAGGTGAGGCTCAAGAGTTTACTATGCCAAATACATCTAAAAAAGCAGTAGAAATACATTATAAATTGCTTACGCCTGTGAGGGATGATCTTTTCGAGTATATTGTAAGTTAAAGATGTTTAGGAGGATAACTTTATGAAGACAATCGAGGTAGTAGCCGCTATCATACAAAACGGTGATAAAATTCTGGCAACCCAACGCGGTTATGGAGATTTTAAAGATGGTTGGGAATTTCCAGGTGGAAAGGTAGAAAATGGAGAGTCTCTAGAAAATGCAATTATAAGAGAAATAAAAGAAGAATTAGATGCGGAGATAAAGGTAAACCATTTTTTGCACACAGTAAAATATGATTATCCCCAATTCCATTTAACCATGCATTGCTTTATTTGTGAACTAATAAAGGGAGAATTCACCTTATTAGAGCACGAAGCCGCCAGATGGTTAACCAAAGAAGAATTAGATAAAGTAAACTGGCTTCCAGCAGATGTTGAAATTGTTCATATATTAAAAAGAAACATGTAATTAAAGTATTTGTGTTATATCTTTATAGTTTAATTTACAAAGAAAGGAGGGGTAATAATGCCCAATCCGCCCATCCATCAAATCCTCCCAGCATCTACAACCGTGGAATCCGGTTACTTGGAAAGTATGCTGGATAAGTTCTCTTCCAGTTACAAAATTTATTGGTTCAAAGGAATTTTTACAGAAATACAAAAAGGTGAAAGAATTCTGGAATACAAAAGACTTGTAGCCAGAATGATAGCTGGGGCATGGTATCCTGTAGTGTATTTTAATTTAAGTCTTGGGCATTCAGATAAATTGGCAGATGCTATTTGGTATATTCACAGAGAATTAAAGGTTCCCAGAGAAGAGCAGGAAGAAAAGATCGTAGAGTTTGTTTATTGTAGTGAAGATAAGCTTTTATTAAAAAAAGTAAAAGACTTTACCAATATGGTACCTTATAGATTAATCCGGCCATTTTATCAACGGGAAATTGAATTTGAAAAGAAAACGGATCATACTTTCAAAGATAAAGATGTAAACGGACTGATTGAAAAGTATAATAAGAATGATCACAATCATGCCTTATACGTAATGGATCGAATAAATGGAACCCTTACGGTTTCGAAAAGTTGGTCTGATTATATCAAGACCAATGCAGCAGTGATAGAAGGGTGGATGCATTACAAATTAATTGAGTATATTCAGGCACGCAATTTGAATGTTCCTGCTATTCCGTTTAAAATATTTCCACCTATACAAAGGAAATTGTCTGAAGCGTCAAAATATTGGGAACTGGTACAGGAGAGAGAACATTTACCGGACTTATACACTGGGCAGCCATTTACGAAAGAAAATAAGGAACGGTTTGGAACGGTTAGCATCGACCATTTTATACCCTGGAGCTTTGTTTTACATAATGAAATATGGAATTTATATCCGGCGTTTAAAAATGTAAACAGTCAGAAGGGAAATAAATTGCCGGACTTGGACCGGTATCTTAATGGCTTTTGTCAGTATCAGTTTCAGGCCTTTCTAGCTGCAAAGAAGATACCGCAGATCAACAAAAAGACTATGGATCAGTTTCTTACAATCAACCGTGATATACGCCACATCGATAATTGCGCAAGGGGACGTGATGCCTTTGTCACATCCCTTAGACAAACAATCGAACCCCTGTATCAGATTGCCAATAACCAGGGCTATGGAATCTGGTGGTACGAGCAGTGACGCATTTATCTCAGTAATTAAAATGAAAGCAGAGGTATCAAGATGGATCAATTATTCCAGCCATTTCATATAAAAAATCTCAAAATTAAAAATCGTATCTGTTTTCCACCTGTAGTATGTTACAGTGCAGGGAGGGAAGATGGTTCTGTTACAGAGCAGCACATTGAACATTACAGGAATATAGCAAAAGGAGGGACTGGCTTAATTATTCAGGAAGCAACCTGCGTAGATGAATTAGGCCGTCTGTCCAGGCGACAGCTTGGTATCTGGAAAGATAGTCAGATAGAAGGGCTTTCTGCCATTGTTCAGGCTGTACATCAGGAAGACTGTCCAATATTTATACAGATACATCATGCAGGTGTTGCAGGTGTGGAAAAGGAGCTTTTGTGCCCTAGCAATTATCGTTTTCAGAAAAACGGGGGCGAAAACGCTGGAAGAGAAATGACGTTGGAGGAAATACATAAGACCCAGCAAGCGTTTGTGGATGCTGCAGTCCGCGCTTATAAAGCGGGATATGACGGAGTGGAATTACATGGCTGCCACCAATATCTGATGTGTGAGTTTTTTAATTGCAGGGTAAATAGAAGAAAAGATGAGTATGGAAGGTATCCCCAGAAATTTGCGGTTGAGATTTTAAGAGCTATTAAAGATAAAGTCCCTTCAGATTTTGTGGTGGGTATTCGTTTGGGAGGATTTGAGCCTGATTTGGAGGCATCACTGAGATTTGCAAAAATACTGGAAGAGGAGGGCATTGACTTCCTGGATATTTCTTATGGATTCTCTGGTGAAGATGAACCGGCTGCACCAGAAGAATTTCCTTTTCAGCCATGCATTTATGCGGCTCAGGAGATTAAAAGGGCGGTATCAGTACCGGTATTTGCAGTTAACAGTATTATGAGCCCGAAAATGGCAAAAGACGTACTTCAGAAAACCAATGTAGATATAGTAGATATTGCGCGGGGAATCATGGTAAACCCAAACTGGGCAAAAGATGCACTTGAGGGTCGAAATCCTGGTAAATGTCTGCATTGCAAAGAGTGTACCTGGAGCAGGGAAATGGAGACGTGTAAAGGAAGGATACTGCTTAAAAGGCAGAGGGAAATTGTTCAATAGAATTGTTTGTTACGGATGCCTTTTGTTTAGTAGAAATCTTTATCCATAAAGTTTTTCCTCTAATATAATTGTTGGGCGGTTGGGGGCTGGCTGTCCAGCGTAATAGAGTCAACTTCGGAAGAGAACAATTTACGAGTAACACTCACTTTCAACAGGTTCTGTAGTATGCGTGATTTATAAGAAGAGAATAACACATAAAAGGAAATGCGGGAGACTTTGAAGGGGTTTTACTCTATCGATGGCTTTCGCTGAAGGACGGATTGATGAAAAGGAAAGCACTTTTTTGGAGTACGCTGATTGTAATTGTTATATTTTTTCTACTTTATTTGTATAGTTTTACAACTACTAATGCCAGCAATTTGTATTTAACCGTTGACTATGAAAATAACAATGGATGGGAAATCTCAGGTGTTGAAAACGGAGAAGAAAAATCTTTAACTGCCACTCAGGCAATAGACTATACAAAAACAGTTTTTTTACGAAGAACGATATTAGAAAACTGGGCATCGTACAGCAAAATTTATATTGATACTGGCAGAGCTGTTTTAGTTTTTGTAGATGAAAGTTTAGTGTTTAGTAACTATCAAACGGATTTATCCGTACCGGGAGAATTGCCACGGATGCAAAAGCCTCAAAATCAACCTTTTTCTTTGGTATTTTCTTTTAATCCCTCATGGGTGGGTAAAACCATTACTGTAGTAACGAGGGTGTATGACAATGAGCCATATGGATCTATTGGTTTTGAGCTGGTGAGTGATGATGTTCTTTTGTTTCAGCATGAAGCATGGGTAAATCAACATGCTTTGCCCGGTGCCATTTATGGAATCATTTCGGTGCTGTTGTTTGGCTTGTTTTTGTTTCAGCTTTCAACCTCGAAAAAAGGGTTTCCTATTTTATTACTCGTTTTTGCCTCCTTGCTGCAAATGTTTTGCTATATGAGTGTCTTAAATGAAAACCCCTTGCCGATGATAGATAGTGGCCTGGCGACGGCATTTTATTTTTTGTTTCCCCTCTTATATTTGGGAACTAAAATGACAAATTTAAGAAAAATGTATTTTATTACGATTCTTTCTGTCTGGAGTATTTATTTTATCCTCTATACAGCCACATTTGTATTACATTTGCCCTTGCCATATTGGTTTGATAAAGTAGAATTGTTTTGCTTTATACTCCTTGGGATTATGTTGTATTATTGTTTAAAAGAGCGGCGGACAAATACTTTTTTACGATACTTTTTGTCATTGCTTGTTGTGTTTTTGGCAGGGTATACGATGTTGTTTTTCGCCTCGGCAGCGCTTAATAAGCCTCTAAATCAGTACATGATTATCATATTTAAAGAAGCATTTCGTTTATACTGCAGACCACTTTTGTTTTGGGTGTTTACCACGATATTGTTTGCGCTGTTTATTCTTGCAGTGTGGGAAGTTTTGCAGGATAGAATTTGGGTAGCAAAACAGTTAGAACGTATGAAAAGTGAACAAGCTATGCTAGATTTACAAATAGAAGCCGCGAAGGAGCAATTGAATGCCTTGCGTACCGCCAATGAGCAGACAGTCATCTACCGCCATGATATGCGCCACCATTTATCACTGCTTTCTGGTTTTGCCATGGATGGCGATATGCAAAAAATAAAGGAGTACCTTGTGGCAGCTGAGTCTGATATTAACGCAGTAACCCCTGTGCGTTACAGTGAAAATGAAACTGTGAATTTAATTTTATCCTCCTTTGACGCTAAAGCGAATAAAGTGGGTGTATCCCTGTATGCGAAGGTTCAGCTGCCTGCAGTGCTTGAGGTCAACGATACAGAGATTTGTTCATTACTCTCCAATGGACTGGAAAATGCCATTACTGCCGCTGCAAAGATGCAGGATGAAACGCTGCGTAAAGTAGATATCCGTGTCTTTGTCAAAGATGGAAAGCTCCTGATTTCCATCAAGAATGCCTATGCGGGTACCCTTGAAATGGAGGGTAAGTTCCCTAAAACACAAAATAGGGAAGAAGGTCATGGCTTTGGTATCAAAAGTATGATTGCCATTGTAGAACGGTATGGTGGATTGCACTCTTTTAAAACTGTAGATGGGGTTTTTGTCATTCAACTTGTACTGCCGATCATACAGCGGTCAAAAGTCAGCCTTGCTGTCAATGAACCTTAAACAGTAAAATATTGTTTGGAAAAATAAAGGGTGATCTTTCCCATAGCCTGTCTTCATACAGACAGGTTACAAATTGACAACCACCCCCAGGAAGTGTATAATATGTTATCCTAGTATTTTAATAGGAAATAACAATATAAATAAACGGCCTTTTATCACTTTGCTTAAAATGTTAACCATGAAGCAATGATAAATTGGAACGGTTAAGGATGAGCATAATGGAATCTATAAATATTGAAGAGTTAGAATTAATAAATCAAAATGAACGTATAATTATTGATATAAGAAACAGAGAAGATTATGAAAAAGAAACCATGCCGGGGGCGATCAACATTCCGCTGGACGAATTTGATGCCTCTCTTTTAGATATCAATCAGGCAAAAATGGTTTATGTTCTTTGCCATACGGGAGAACGCAGCAGAGATGTGGTGGATACATTGCAGCTTGCAGGCTATCAGGCATTTAATATAGAAGGCGGCTACCGCTCTTACCTTCGCCTGAATTTAAGCAGACTAGTTCAAAAAGATGATGAGATAAAAGAGCGCAGGTCAGATATTGAGCGAAGTATCATAAAGAAATATAAGAAAACCGTATGGAGACAGTTCACCAAAGGAATCAATGAATATGAAATGATTCAGGACGGTGATAAGATAGCGGTCTGTATTTCGGGTGGTAAGGATTCCATGCTGCTGGCAAAGCTTATGCAGGAATTGAAAAAGCATGGCAGGAATAATTTTGAGGTTGAATTCCTGGTGATGAATCCCGGATATAATGAAGAGAATTGGACGATTATTGAGAATAATGCTAAGCTGCTGGGGATTCCGATTAAGGTGTTTCATACCGAGATTTTTGACATTGTAGCAGGTGTGGATGACAGTCCCTGTTATTTATGTGCACGTATGAGAAGGGGCTATCTGTATTCGAAAGCAAAGGAGCTTGGGTGTAATAAAATTGCTTTGGGACATCACTATGATGATGTGATTGAAACGATATTGATGGGTATGATGTACAATGGGCAGATTGAGACTATGATGCCAAAACTGCATAGCGCTAATTTTGAAGGAATGGAGTTAATTCGTCCTTTATATCTGGTAAAAGAGGCAGCAATCAAGGCATGGCGTGATACAAATGATTTGCATTTTATTCAATGCGCCTGCAGATTTACGGAAAATTGTGCAAGCTGTGGTGGAGCAAAAGGGTCAAAACGGGATGAGATGAAAGAACTTATTCAACAGTTCAGAAAGAAAGATGAAATCATCGAAAAAAATATTTTCCGCAGTGTAGAAAATGTAAATCTTGCAAAAGTGATAGGATACAAAAAAGATAAAAAGAAATACAATTTCCTTGAAAACTATTAAATGAAATGCCTTTACAGGTCCCCGCACAGCATTCGCAATGCAATTTTCCATAATGAGGCTTTTATGACGGATTTTGGTTAGGAGTTATCATTCTATTCCCTGACAGACAGGCATATGATAAACAAATCGTATTTGGAGGTCAGTCAGAATGAGAAAACCGGACAGACTTGAGCTCGCCAATTTACCAACGCCAATATGGTCTCTTGATGGGATGGACTACTGCAGGGAAAATGCCAGACTTTTTATGAAAAGGGATGATTTTACCGGATTTGAGATGGGTGGAAATAAAGTACGTAAGCTGGAATATGCATTAAAACAAGGGATGGATCAGGGGGCAGAGGTATTTATTACATGCGGAGGGATCCAATCAAACCATGTCAGGGCAGTTGCATCGGCAGCAGCATTGTTTTCCAGAAAGGCGCATCTTGTTTTGAGTGGAAGTGATATGCAGCCGGATGGAAATTATTTTCTGGATCTGCTTTTTGGTGCCAGCGTGCAGTTTGTTTCAGAGGAGGATTATAAATACCGCAGACAGCAGCTTATGGAGGAGATCAGGGCTTCTTATACCCGAAGGGGGATTCAGGCATATATTCTTCCGGAAGGAGCTTCAAACGGAATCGGATTTTTTGGGTACTATCAGGCATATGAAGAAATTATGATGCAGGAACGTCTCTTACGGGAGCCGTTTGACACGATTTGTGTGGCGGTTGGGTCGGGAGGAACATACGCCGGGCTTTATGCGGCAAATGAGATGTATGGATGCCGGAAACGGATTGTGGGATTCAATATCTATGATAAGAATGCAGATGCAGAAATGCAGATAGCCGGAATTATTGAAGAGGGGCTGCGTGTAGGTGGGTGCCGTAACCGGATAAGTTACGACCGCATTCATATAGTGTATGATTATGTGGGAGAAGGTTATGGGATAACTTCATCTCAGGTGATGGATTTTATCCATAAAACGGCGCTTCAGACAGGCATCCTGCTGGATCCTGTGTATACCGGAAAAGCCCTGTACGGGGTTGTCTCCGAGTTATATAAACGAAATCCGCTTTTGACAGGAAATGTGCTCTTCATACATACCGGCGGCCAATTTGGCATATTTCCGCAAAAAAACAGATTTTGTTTATAACTTTACTTATAAAACACTAAAAATACCGGAATAATTTGGAAGATTTCAAACGTTACCAGGCTGATTCGGTTGTCCAAAGGACAGGGCAGGTGTTATAATACAGTACAGCTTGAGCTATTAAGGGGGTATAAGTATGATTATCAGAAAGCTTAAACCGAAGGAAAATAATATTTTGGAAGAGATGTTATATAATGCAATCTATCAGCCGGACCAGGAACCAAAGCTGCCCAGAGAGGTTATCTATCAACCTGACTTATACCACTACATAGAGAATTTTGGAAAAAAGGATGATCGATGCCTGGTTGCAGAGACAGAAGGGAAGATTGTCGGGGCAGTATGGACCAGAATTTTAGCAGGAGCGGATCCGGGTTATGGAAATGTTGATGCAGTTACCCCGGAGTTTGCAATTTCCGTAAATAAAAGTTACAGAGGTCAGGGAATCGGAACCCGGCTGATGGAAGAGATGATACAGTTGTTGAGGGAAGATGGTTATGCTCAGGCATCCTTAAGCGTGGACAAAGATAATTATGCTTTGAAGATGTATGAAAAAACGGGATTTCAAATAATAGAAGAAAAAGAAGAAGATTATTTAATGTTATTGAAACTTTAACCAGGTCACAAAACTTAATAAGAATGAGAATAGAAGAACAGAGAATAAAGTACAGGGAATAAAAAATAGAGATTAGCAAAAAGAGAATAGAAGAGCAGAGAGCAGTGTATAAAAAACAGAGAACAGGCAGCGGGGATTCCATATACCTCAGCTTCTGTTCTCTATTTTTGTCCACGATCTTTAAATTTTTAGAAGTTGCCTATTGCTAATTTTAAAGAAGGGGATTATAATGTAAGTAAATTAATTCCCAGTAAAATACTCGGAATTAAAATATACACAAATACAGGAGGTTTTTAAAATGTCTAAAGAGTTACTACAAATAAATGATTTATCCGTAAGTATAGATAACGGTCTGATTTTACAGCATGTGGACCTGAAAATGAAAAAGGGGGAAACACATGTCTTAATGGGCCCAAACGGCGCCGGAAAATCCACTCTGGGAAATATCCTGATGGGGAATCCACAGTATCAGGTTGATCAGGGTTCCATCTTATTTGAAGGAAGGGACATTACAGAGGAATCCACAGATAAACGGGCAAAGATGGGAATGTTTCTTTCTTTCCAGAATCCGCTGGAGGTTCCTGGAATTTCACTTCAGAGTTTTATCCGCAATGCCATTCATCAGCAGACCGGGGAGAAGTTAAAGCTGTTATCCTTTCAGCGTTCCATGAATAAAGCTATGGAATTGCTCCAGATGGATCCTTCCTATGCCGAAAGAGATCTGAATGTAGGATTTTCCGGCGGAGAGAAGAAAAAATCGGAGATCTTACAAATGCTGATGTTAAAGCCCAAACTGGCAATCTTAGATGAAACGGACTCCGGACTTGATGTGGATGCGGTCCGGACTGTATCTAAAGGGATAGAGGAATACCAGAAGCAGAAGGAGGGTGCACTTTTTATTATTACCCATAGTACGAAAATTCTGGAATATCTGCATGTGGATTATACCCATGTTATGTTGAAAGGGAGACTTGTGAAAATCGGCGGACCAGAACTGGTAGAAAAAATTAATAAGCATGGATTTGAACAGTTCTATGAGGAGATGGGAGATGAGCCAGTATGAAAGAAAAAACCTATGTAGATGATATCGACAGAAGTATATATGATGTAAAAGATGATGAAAAGGACTTTTACCGGGTACGGGAAGGTCTGACACCGGAAATTGTGGAGCAGATATCAAGAGAGAAGAAAGATCCTGCATGGATGGAGTTGTTCCGCCTGCGCTCTCTTCAGATCTATAACCAGATGGAAGTGCCCCAGTGGGGACCTGCACTGGATGGCTTACATATGGAGCAGATTGTTACCTATGTAAGGCCTAATACTGCTATGAGCGGTAAATGGTCTGATGTTCCCAAGGAGATTAAAGAGACCTTTGAAAGACTGGGGATTCCAAAAGCGGAGCGGAAATCCCTTGCAGGAGTGGGAGCCCAGTATGATTCAGAACTGGTCTATCATAATGTGAGACAGGAAGTGCTGGAACAGGGCGTTATCTATACGGATATGGAAAGTGCGCTGAAAGGTGAATACGCAGATATGGTGAGAAGGCATTTTATGAAGCTGGTAACACCGAGAGACCATAAATTTGCAGCGCTCCATGGAGCAGTGTGGTCAGGGGGATCCTTTGTTTATGTTCCGCCGGGCGTATCCGTAACCATACCGCTGCAGTCCTATTTCCGTTTAAATGCACCGGGTGCCGGACAATTTGAACATACACTGATTATTGTGGATGAGGGCGCAGACCTGCATTTTATCGAAGGCTGTTCTGCACCGAAATACAATATAGCAAATTTACATGCAGGATGTGTGGAGTTATTTGTAAAGAAGAACGCTAAGCTTCGCTACTCTACTATTGAAAACTGGTCAAAGAATATGTTTAATCTGAATACCAAACGTGCCATGGTAGAAGAAGGAGGAACCATTGAATGGATTTCCGGTTCTTTTGGTTCACACGTGTCTTACCTGTATCCTATGAGCATTCTGAATGGTGAAGGGGCAAGGGCAGAATTCACAGGGATTACCTTCGCGGGAAATGGACAGAACCTGGATACGGGAGCTAAAATGGTGCATAAAGCGCCCCATACATCTTCTGTTATCAATACCAAATCAATTTCTAAATCGGGTGGAAACAGCACTTTCCGCAGTTCGGTAACGGTGACGAAAGAAGCAAAGCACAGCAAAGCCTCGGTATCCTGCCAGTCTCTGATGCTGGACAGCGAGTCCAGGTCAGATACTATACCGGCAATGGATATCCGGACTTCGGATGCGGATATCGGACATGAAGCAAGAATTGGCCGGATCAGTGATGAAGCTGTATTTTACCTTATGTCCCGAGGTATCAGCGAAGAAGAAGCAAAAGCAATGATTGTCAGTGGTTTTGCCAATCCGGTATCCAAGGAACTTCCACTGGAATATGCAGTGGAAATGAATAATCTGATCCGCCTTGAGATGAGCGGATGTATCGGATAGAACGGAGGATTAAAAATGCAGATAGTATGTAATAAAAAGGTGAACAGACTTCCGGTTCCCACCTGGAACTGGTTAAAAATAAATGATAGTCAAATGGATTTCAACATCGATGCGGTACAGAAAAAAATGGAGTGCAGTTTTGAGATTCCAGCTGGAATACGTGTTATGGAAACAGAGGAGCTGCAGCGTTTCATGCCTGCTATGGAAGGCATAGAAACAGGAATGGGTGAGGAAACCGGTGAATTTCTTCAGGAGATGCAGACAGAGATTACGGGGTATCTGGCTGAAAAGGAATGTCGGGTGGCGGAACCCCTGTTTTTACATTATACCAGCCAGGATCATGGCGCAGCTTTTGAAGATCAGCTGATATATGCCCGGGAAGGCAGCGAAATGACGATTATTATGGATTACCATTCCCGAAGTGACAGCGAAGCACTGTTTGGGATTCGTACCAGGATTTATGCGGAGAAAAATGCGGTAGTGCGGATCATTAAGCTGCAGCTTCTGGGGCGGGAAGTTATACATTTCGATGATATGGGAGCCGTTTGTGAGGAACAGGCAAGGGTTGAGGTAGTTCAACTGGAGATCGGAGGAAACAGGGGATGGTCAGGCTGCCATACCCGGCTAAAGGGATATAAAAGCAGTTTTGAAAGCGGAACCGGATATCTTTGCAGAGCGCAGCAAAAGCTGGATATGAATTATGTGGCAGTGCATGAAGGAAAGAAGACCGAAAGCCGAATGGAGGTAAAAGGAGCACTGCTAGACCAGGCAGAAAAGGTGTTCCGGGGTACGATTGATTTTAGAAGTGGTGCAAAAGGCAGTGCAGGTGAAGAGCAGGAAGAGACTTTGCTATTTGGCAGGGACGTAGTTAATAAGACAATTCCCCTGATCCTGTGCCAGGAAGAAGAGGTTGATGGAAATCATGGGGCAACCATAGGGAAAATTGATGAATCACTTCTATTTTATATGCAGACCAGAGGAATTACGGAAGATGAGGCTAAGGAAATGATTATTCGTGCCGGTATAGATGCAATCTGCCGCCGGATACCCGATGAAGCTTCCGTGAAAAAGGTTCAGTCCTATATAGAGGAGGTGTTTCAATATGAAACATAATTACAGAGATGATTTCCCTATCCTGCAAAACAAGGAACTGATTTATCTGGACAGTGCAGCAACTTCTCAAAAACCCCGTCAGGTAATGGATGCGATGACCCGTTTTTATGAAGCAGAGAATGCGAATCCAATGCGGGGACTGTATGGACTTAGCATCCGGGCGACGGAGACTTATGAAAGGGCCAGGCATACGATAAAAGAATTTATCGGTGCCAGGCATGACTGTGAAATAATATTCACCAGAAATACAACAGAATCCATTAATCTGGCGGCATACAGCTATGGGCTCTCTAATATAACGAAAGGAGATGAGATTGTGGTGACCATTATGGAACACCACAGTAATCTCCTTCCATGGCAGATGGTGGCTAAACAGACCGGTGCGAAACTGATTTTTCTGTATTGCAGCGAGAATGGAAGTATCCCCTGGTCTGAGGTGCAAACTAAAATCGGCAGCCGCACAAAACTAGTGGGGATTGCCCATGTATCGAATGTAATCGGATGTACAAACCCAGTGAGGGAAATCATCACATATGCACATAAAATGGGTGCCGTTGTATTAGTGGACGGTGCCCAGGCGGTTCCTCACATGGCAGTAGATGTACAGGATCTGGATGCTGATTTCTACGCTTTTTCCGGGCATAAATTACTGGGGCCCATGGGGATCGGTGTACTGTATGGCAAAAAGCAGCTGTTAGAAGAAATGCCTCCATTTTTGACCGGTGGTGAGATGATCGATACGGTTAGCCAGCAGGATGCTTCATTTGCACCGCTTCCCCATAAGTTTGAAGCCGGAACGGTAAATGCACAGGGAGCAGCAGGATTAGAGGCAGCGGTCTGTTATCTGAAGGAAGTGGGATATGAGGAAATTCAAAAACAGGAAGAGATTTTAGTAGAAAGAGCAATGGAAGGAATCCGTAGAATTCCCCATGTGCATCTCATCGGTTCCGGAAATCCAAAGGAACATAGCGGTATTCTGACATTTACCATAGACGGCGTACATCCTCATGACATAGCGTCTATAATGGATTCTGCACATATTGCAATTAGGGCAGGGCACCACTGTGCTGAACCGCTGATGAAATTCCTAAATGTGAATGCCACGGCGAGAGCCAGCGTATACTTTTACAATACGGAAGAAGAAATCGATATTTTTCTGGAAAATTTAAGACAGGTAAGGAGGTGGCTTGGATATGGGGCTTAGAGAATTATATACCGAAATTTTAAATGAACATAATCTGCATCCAACCCATAAAGAAGAGATGGAACACCCTACAAAGGTATTAAGAGGTGTGAATCCAAGCTGTGGGGACGACATCCTATTGCAATTAAAAATCGAAGATGGTGTAATTACAGACGGGACTTTTACCGGAACAGGATGTGCCATTTCCCAGGCATCCGCAGATATGATGCTGGATTTAATCATAGGAAGAGAAGAGCAGGGAGCCCTGGAACTGGCGGAGTTGTTTGGGAAAATGATAAAAGGAGAAGCAAAGGAAGAAGAGCTGGAGGTATTGGAGGAAGCTGCGGCGCTGAAAGATATTTCCCATATGCCGGCACGTGTAAAGTGTGCGGTACTTGGATGGCATACTATGGAAGAAATGATTTCCTAGTCGGACAGTATCAGATATATCAACGGTGTACCAGATTACTTGTCTCTCGTGTCATTCGCCGAATGAACATGCAAGCATTCCGCTTGGTTGTCCGGGGAAATAAAGTATTTGAAATATTTGTCAAAATGTGCGAAAATAGGATTGTCAGAAAAGGCAGGAAGAATTTCTGTGTAAGTAGTTGAGCTTGTCTGTAAGCAATTCTAACAGGCTTTAGAACAGATACGCGATCTAAAGGAGAAAAATGGAGACAAGAGAAGAGGTTATCCGGTTTTGCCAGACATTTCCCGGTGTCTATGAAGATTATCCATTTCATGATGATAACTGGACTGTTATGAGGTATGGAAAAAATAAAAGAAGTTTTGCATACATCTATGAGAGAAACCAGCAAATCTGGGTAAATATTAAATGCAGTCCTGAATGGGTTACATTCTGGCAAAATGCATTTCCATCCGTAGTGCCGGCATATCATATGAATAAAAAGCATTGGAATTCACTGATTCTGGATGGAACTATACCTGATAAGGAAATCAAAAGGATGCTGGCTGAAAGCTATGACCTGGTAAAAGACAGGTAAGGGACTATGATTTTTCTAAAATATCTGAATAAATATGCTTCACTTCAGCCATAGTAATACTGAGGTGATGATATGAATAAAAAAGAGTTGGAACATCAGAATAAAAAGAAGAATCTGGAAGAATTCAACAGTGTAACCCAGAAAGTGAAACCAGAAAATCAAAATCAGACGCACAATGTAAGAGAAGAAGCAGTAAATCCAAAAATCAGGCAGGTATAAGCACCCGAAAGGGTGCTTTTATCAGGAAAGGGGTGGGAGACATGACGGATCATAAAGGCCGGATATCAGATAATAAATGCTGGACAGCAGATCATAAAAGCCAGATATCAGATCATAAAAGCCGGATTTTCAGAGAAATAAAATACCGGGAACTTCGCAGACAGATACGGGAATGCCGTGCCTGTGAGGAATTGTTTGGTTATGAACCCCGCCCTATCCTGTTTGGAAATGCAGATGCCAGAATCATGCAGATCAGCCAGGCTCCGTCCAGGCGGGTTCATGAAACGGGTAAGCCTTTTAACGATGCCAGCGGACAGAAGCTGCGTCATGATTGGTATGGCATTACGGATGAAGAGTTTTATAATCCGGACTTCTTTTATATAGTTTCAGTTGCCCACTGTTTCCCAGGAAAAGCTTCTGGAGGAGGAGACAGGAAGCCTCCGAAGATATGTGCCGGAAAGTGGCTTTTGCAGGAAATGGAACTGGTTAATAATGAGATCTATATCCTGGTTGGCAAATATGCAGCGGACTTTTTCTTCCCTAAAAGCAATTTCACGGATTTGATTTTTGAGGATCAGAGGCTGAATGGGAAACCGGCATACGTTCTCCCCCATCCATCTCCACTGAATGTAAAATGGTTTTTAGACCATCCTGCATTTGAAGAAAAAAGAATAAAAGAAATACGTTATGAGATTCACCGGATTTTAAATAAGTAATCAGAAAATGAGGCATAAAGAATGAAGTCCAAAATGAAGATGAGTTTATGGAAAAAAATAGCCATAATAACGGCAAGTGTGCTGGTAGTTATGGCGGGAGCATTTTTTATTTATACAGGGAGTTACTATCATGCGGAACATCCTGTTTTAACAGAAGCGCTGGCGCAGGCTGACGGCAGCAAGGGTGTGGATATTACAAGTAAGGGAAACAGTTATTTTTTTACTCCATCCGATCAAAAACCGGAAACGGCGCTGATCTTTTATCCAGGAGGAAAGGTAGAGTATACTGCATATGCAGATCTTATGCAGATCATAGCGAAAAAAGGATACCTTTGCATATTAGTGAAAATGCCGTTTAATCTGGCTGTCTTTGATATGAATGCTGCCAAGGATTATATGGATACATATGATACAATTAAAAACTGGTATGTGGGAGGCCATTCTCTGGGCGGTGCCATGGCTGCAGAATTTGCAGCAAAGTATAGCAGCCGGCTGGCGGGGCTTATCCTATTGGGCGCTTATCCAGCATCCGATCTTAGCAGCAGCAGTCTGAAAGTACTCAGTATGTATGGAAACATGGATCAGGTCATGAACCGGGAGAAGTTCAGAGAAGGTCTGAAAATGATGCCAAAAGTGCATGAAGAAATCGTGATAGAGGGAGGAAATCATGCCCAGTTTGGCAGTTACGGAAAACAAAAAGGAGACGGCGAAGCTGCAGTTTCCCAGGAAGAACAGCAGAATACAGCAGCAAAAGAGATTACCGGATTTATGAGTGATAATCCGTAACACAACAAAGGAGAAATGATTGTGGAGTCCTATACACATGAATTTATAGAACCGAATGATGCGATTGACATTAATCTGAATTATTCTATTGACGAGGGAAGTGTAGTTCCCAAACACTTTCATGACTGGATTGAGATTGTTTATCTGGTGAAAGGCAGCTTGGAAGTGTATGACAACAACCGGATGATTCCTTTGAAAGAAAATGATTTCGTGATAATTAATACAATGAGCATCCACTCCACCAGATGCATTGGCGGGAATCAGGCTATTTTACTGCAGATTCCCATTGCATTTCTGAAAAAGTTTATGCCGGATGTGGTAAATTACAGCTTTGAAATTGACCTCGATACGGAGGATGAGCGAGTGAAAACCAGACTTAACAGAATCCGAATGCTTATGCAGGACCTGCTTCTTGCATATGAAATAAAAGCAGAAGGATATATATTTCGCTGTTATAGCCTGGTCTTTGAACTGCTCTATATCTGTATACATTCTTTTTCGCGGCGGATAGATGAAGTGACCATGATGAAATCACAGAAAAACCAGCTGCGGATGCGGCAGATTATGGACTATGTGAACCAGCATTATAACGAAGAAGTTACGCTGCATGATATCGCCGATACAGTAGGGTTAAATCAGATATATTTCTCCAGATTTTTTAAACAGCAGACAGGGATCACATTTCTGGAATATCTGAATACAGTTCGAATGGAGAAAATCCACAAAGAATTACTGCATACCGATTATTGCATCAAAGATATTCTGGAAAAAAATCATTTTTACAATTACAAACTCTTTATGAGAATGTTTAAAAATGCCTATGGCTGTACACCAAAAGAGCTTAGAAAACGTTTCTCAGCCGGAAATCCGGAAACAGGCCGATTTTAAAAGTTAAAATCGACCTGTTTTTTCGTTTGATTAGAACCTACACAAAACGGAGGATAATTGTTATATTAGGACTAACAAAAACAATTAACCGGATAGATATTAGAAGGGAGAAGCGATATATGAAAACTGTGACCCATGTAATGAGCATGAAAAGTGATTATTGGAAAGAAGTGGAGGTGCAAAGCGGGGGAGAAAGTAAAGATACCCTTTTGCTTACAACAGATTACCGCCAGAAAGTACTTGGATTCGGAGGCTGTTTTAATGAACTGGGATGGGATGCACTGCAAAAAACAGATGAAGATACAAGGGAAGCTTTTATCAAAGAATTATACGGAGAAGAAGGCTGTGCTTTTTGTATGGGAAGGGTTCCCATTGGCGCCAACGATTTCAGTCTGGAATGGTATAGCTGTGATGATACCGATGGGGATTATGAACTGAAGGATTTCAATATTGAAAGAGATAAAAAATATACACTGCCCTTTATTAAAGCCGCCCGTAAGTATTGTCCGGATTTAAGTCTTTTTGCATCGCCCTGGAGTCCGCCCATCTGGATGAAGACAAAGAAAGCTTATAATTTTGGAAGAATCCGTATGGAAGAAAAAGTATTGGATGCCTATGCCAGATATTTTGTGAAATTTGTGGAAGCATACAGGGAGCAGGGGATACCTGTGGATATGGTTCATGTTCAGAATGAGCCGATGGCGGATCAGAAGTTCCCTTCCTGCCTCTGGTATGGTTCTGATATGCGGGACTTTATCAAAGGATATCTGGGGCCGGAATTCGATAAGAGCGGACTGGACACTCAGATCTGGCTTGGAACTATTAACGGGCCTTTTGTAGATTTCAGATGGCCGGGAAATGGTGCCCCTTATCATGAATTCTATGATCAATTTGCCAATACCATACTGTCAGATAAGGATGCCAGAAAATATATCACGGGTGTGGGTGTGCAGTGGGGCGGCAAACATCAGCTGGAGCAGATCGAAGCAAGTTTTCCTGAAATGCATATCATGCAGACTGAGAGTGAGTGTGGAGACGGCTTAAATGAGTGGGAACAGGCGGAATATATTTTTATGCAGATGTGGTATTATTTCCGCCATGGTGCAGAGCGTTATACATACTGGAATATGGCATTGCCGGAAGGGGGTATCTCTACATGGGGCTGGTGCCAGAATTCCCTTGCAACCGTAGATCCCGAAACCGGAAAATTAACCCTGCAGCCGGAGTTCTATCTGATGAAGCATTTTTCCCATTTTGTGAAACCGGGAGCCAGAATAATCCGTACGACCGGATACTGGACCTCCAATGCTATTGTATTTGAAAATCCAAATGGGGAAGTGGTCATAACCCTGATGAATAGTATGGACCGTGACCGGGAATTTACCTGTGAATATCCTCAGGGGCAATTTACGGCTGAGATTCCGGCACACTCTATTCATACCTTTGTTGTTAAGCCGGAATAATGTAAGGGGCGCTTTGGCGCCTCTTTTAAAATCTGTTTACATATTTTCCAGCCCGTGCTAAAATGAATGAAACATATTTCATAAGGAGTTGGTAATTATGGCAAGTATTCGTGATGTGGCTAAAAAGGCCAATGTGGCAGCCTGTACAGTTTCCAGAGTATTAAACGGTACAGCCCATGTGGCACCGGAGACGAAAATGAAGATAGAGCAGGCGATGAAAGAATTAAATTATATTCCAAATGAGCTTGCCAGGGGAATGTTTCGGCAGCGGGCAGGGATCATTGCTATGTTAGTGCCGAATATCCGGCATCCGTTTTTTTCGAGTCTGGCTGGATATATGGAGAAAGAGCTTTATGAATGCGGATATAAGCTGATGCTTTGCAGTACAGATGATGATTTGGAACGGGAACAGGAATACATGAATATGCTGAAATCCAATATTGTGGATGGCGTGATTATGGGAGTGAACAGTCTGGACGACAGTGAATACGAGTCTTTTCAAAAGCCGCTGGTCATGTTGGATTATCAGGTAAATCAACAGATTCCGGTAGTTGCTTCCAATCATGGACTGGGCGGCAGGCTTGCAGCTGAAGAATTTATCAGAAGCGGATGCAAATCAGTGATTCATATCTGCGGAGAGTCGAAGAAAAAGGTTCTTTCTTATGAATCACATGAAGAATTGGAGCGGGTACTTCAGGAGCACAAAATTGCATGCAGGAGAGTTACTATCCCCTGGAACGATTTTGATTTTGACGGATATCTGGGCCTGGCGAAAACAATTTTGCAGGAATCTCCGGAGATAGACGGTCTGATGTCAGCAGACATGCCCTGTACGGCGTTTTTGAAAGCAGCAGTGCAGTTAGGAAAACGAATCCCGGAAGATTTCTGTGCAGTGAGCTATGACGGAACCTATGTAGTAAATATGAATCTTATAGATATCACAACAATAAAACAGCCGGTAAAAGAGATAGCAAAGCAGACGATTGCCGTATTGAAATCCTTGCTTGAGGGAAAAGCCCCCAGGCAGAACAGGTATGCATTAAAGGTATCTCTGGTAAAAGGCAGTACCACTAGGACTGCAACGAACAGTTTATAGTGGCTTATGGCTCATGATTCAATACAATTTTATGGGTTATTACTTGGATTTGAGACTCCTGCTGGTTTATTATATTTGGGTTTTGCTGAGGAAGGGGACGCTTTGTAGATGTAGGTAGTGTACGGAAAGATGGGTGTGGGAAACTGGCATGGGCTCCGTCAGCTGGCCGCAGAACTGGTATTTTCTAACCTTTCCGAAGCGCTTTTTGGCGGCACGCGGGTATTCACCGAGAAATCCTGATGCATTTCTCGGTTCAGTACCCGCTTAGTATCCGATGGGAGCCAGTCGAATACTATCCGCCAAAAAACACTTCGAAAAGGTAAGTAAATTGAACTGTACCCCTTGTCAAGGACATTTTAAAAAGTGGGGCACTTTTTTCGCACCTTTACTTCCAAAGTATCCTGCATACAGGTACACCTCTTTAAATGTCATGGTATTCTATGAAATTTTTTAACTATCCGTATTTTTCTGATATAATTGGCATCCAAGTTCTTCCGGTTTTTTGGCTATGACCGGATGCGCAGGTATTTTGGGAACATCCAGTGGATATTCTCCAGTGATGACAAATTTATAAAACTCATTGGGTGCAAGCTTCGCCAGATGCCATTGGTACCGCTGATTATTATAATAAGCCATGTAGTCATCAATGACAGACTGTACCTCTACAAAGCTTACGCATTCAGCCAGTTTTGCCTTGATATGGTCCTTCATATGCCCAAAGAAACTCTCCTGGGGCGCATTGTCCCAGCAGTTGCCACGCCGGGACATGGACTGGCGCAGCTTCTTGTTATAAAGTATATGAAGAAAACTTTGGCTGGTGTAATGGCACCCCTGATCACTGTGGATGATTGTTTCTGCTTGAAGTGAGATCCCATGATCGGCCACCAGTTTATTGACCGTTTCAAGAACAAAATCCACTTCCAGGGAGTCACTGAGCACATAAGAAAGTATCTGCCTGGTAAAGGCATCCAGGATGGTTGACAGGTAGGCAAAGGATCCGCTATAGGACAGATAAGTGATATCCGTCAACAAGACTATTCTTGGTCCATAACATTCGAACTCACGGTTTAGCAGGTTGTCCGCTACATTGCTGGTCCTTAGTGCCTTTGCCATTCTTTTATATGGATTTGGGCCTCGGTATGGACAGGAGAGGTGGAACTTTTCCATCAGCCTGCGGATCTTTTTCAGGTTCATGATCACCGGCGGGGTCATATGGAGCAGTTCCATATAGATGCCCCTGGCCCCTTTGGCATAACCATGCAGCCTGTAAGCGGCCAGAACCAGATCAAAATCCTCCCGGTCCTTCTGTTCCTGAAGCGCACGGACAGGAGCTGCCTTTATCCAGGCGTAATAACCGCTTCTGGAAACACCGGCTATGGAACAGAGTTCTTTGGCAGAAAGGGAATTCGCGCTTTGCCGGATCGTTTGCTGGATAATCTCAAATATACAGGAAGAGTCGTTCATAAGCAGTGCACCTACTTCCTTGTAGTCCTGAGTGAGGAAATTTTTTTTAAGAACTCAACTTCCTGTTTCAGATAATCAACCTCATGCCGAAGCTGTTTTAATTCATCCTTTTCGGATGGCGGCAGATCAGCAGCCGGGGAGACGGAGCTTTGCATCCTGTGAGGGGAATGTCCTTGGTGAAACCCGCCATATTTATCGTACTGTTCCCGAATGTGTCTGGCAATGCTCCATACCCTGCGGTCCCCAAGGACGGCAGGATCATAGCCATGATCTGCGAGGATCTGCCGCGGAATCTCCCCTAACTGGTATTCCGAGTAAAAGATCTCCTTGAACTCCCTGGTAAAGGTTAATTGGAATTTGGACACCTTGTAGGTGTAAGGATTTTGACGAAGCAGCAGCATTTGTTCATTGGTAAAAGGGTTTTTGGTCATGGTATTCCTCCTGTTCTTAGATAAGAATACCATAAGCCAAGAGAGGTGTCTAAGCCAAAAGAGGCCTCAGCAATCATCCAAGACAGTTGTCCCAGAAGCAGGGTATACCAGCAAGGCATGTCCACAATTGGGGTTCTGAAAGGTGAGGGGGTGTCCATTTATATGGAACTAATGGGAAGGGATGTCTAAAAAAATGGGAGCCCCGCTAAATGATGTGTCCACACTTATGGGTACATTATAAATACTCAGCTTTGCTCTACGCTTCCTACGCCCATACCAGTTTCCCACACCCATCTTTCCGAGATAGCATCCGTTGATACAAAGCTGGTTTTCTCAGCCTGGTGGAGGCCCTTGGGTTGTGACTGTCTGTTCGTTTTTGGATGCGGCAGAGTGTGTTACGGCAGTTCAGTGTGAAAGGGGGATGATAAGACGAAATTTTACCTGCTTTCCTGATCACAGACTTAACTGGATGTAGGTTCTATAACCACAAATATACTGTAGTAGAATTTAGAGACAGTTCACAGTGATAACATCCAGCTGGTTTATTGGTTTTTAAGTGTTCTATGCCAATAGCGTACACTACCTACATCTACAAAGCGTCCTTACTCAGCTAAACCCAAATTCAATATGAAATTGTTCGCTCCAGACAGCATTGCACCAATTAACAGTGATGCAAATGTACTAAAATAGAAACAGTGATTTTGTATATTTCGATGAAACGGTTGGAATATCCTCAAATATATTGACAGTAATCCAAAAAAAGAGTAGTATGAAATACATAAGAAACATGTTTCATGGAAATAATCATTAAAATAAACTTGAATCCAGGAACTCATCATTATAAAAGATAAGTGTTAGAAATATGTTATGGTTCATGAGGATCACCATAGCATATTTTTATAAGAGAAATGAAACATGTTTCACTTAGAAGAAAAGGAGAAGGACATGAAAAGAAAATTTCTATTGGGAGCCACGCTATTATTATGCATGGGACTGTTCACCGGATGCGGCGGGAAAGATTATGATTTTTATATTTTCAATGTAAAAAGTGAAAATGCGGATGCACTGGAAAAAGTATGCAAGGCCTATGGAGAAGAGACGGGTCAGAAAATTAAAGTCTTTTCGATTGGTACCACAGACGGTATAGACCTTTTAAGGGCAGATATGAATTCCAATCACAAACCGGCGATCTATTCCGTGAATGCGGAAACAGTGCCGGAATGGGAAGAGGGAGGATTCTTAAAGGATCTTCGGGAAGCATCCACTCCTGAGATGCGGGAGCTTGCAGAAAGTATTCCCCAGGGGATGCAGCTGTCTTCCGGAAACGGAACGAACTATGGCATACCTTATAATGTGGAAGGTTATGGATATATTATAGATACGAAGATGGTAGATGCTTTGTTTGGGGAGAAGAACACCATGAACTGGCTGGAAGATTTTAAAACAGCCACTTATGATGAATTTGAAGCACTGGTAACAGCCGCTGACGATTACATAAAAAATGGTACAGGTGGAACTGTTCATTTGAGCGGAAATGAATATACTTTCCAGCCGGAAAAAAATGAAATTTCTAGTCAGCTCAATGGTGTCTTCTCCGTGGCAGGAGCTGAGAAATGGACTTATGGTGACCACATGAGCAATTTTGCATTAAACGCAGTGCTAGACAGCCTGTCATCAGCGCAGAATGCTACCGATGAACAGGTGGATGAATTAAAAACACCCCTGGAAAAATCCATACAGGTGGAGGACCTGATGACTAGCCATGCGGCAGGGGCAAAGGGGACATTAAAGAGAAGTCCTGATTTTATTAACTCCACAACCAGCGGATATGATCAGGCAATCCAGATTTTCGCAGATCATAAATCCATTTTTATCAAGCAGGGAAACTGGGTATACAGCAATATAGAGAAGATTAATCCGGAAATTGTCAAAACCATTACCATGCTGCCTGTGAAAATGCCATTTACCCAGGAGGATATCAAGATACCGGGAATGACTGTAGAAAAATTTAACAGCTCAGTACCGGAATTTGTTCCCAGTTACTATGCCATCAATAAAAAAGCAGAGCCCGAAGAGCAGGAAAAAGCAGAAAAATTCCTATACTGGCTGAATACATCAAAAGAAGGACAGGATTTTATTATCAATGATTTTGCTTTCATCCCATTTACCGCAGATGCATCCGTAGAATTTGAAAATCCCTTAAATAATGCACTGATTGGATATCTGAGGGAGGGAAATGTGTTGTCAAACCCATTTAACGGAGCACCGCCTACCTGGGGGCAGGAAGTGTATGGCAAGATCCTGATGGAACAGTATTTTATCAAGGAAGACTGGGAACCGGATGCTTATGAAAAGATTGCAGATGAATGTATCAGCCAATGGAAAGCCTTAAGAAAATTAGGGGAGGAAGATTAAGATGGAAAAATATTATAAGAAATGGTTTAAGCCGTTACTGCTTCCGGCAGTCATACTGTTTGTAGGAGTTATTATTATACCTTTTATCATAGGTGTGTTCTATTCATTTTCTGCATGGAGGGGAACTTATTTCCACGGCGGGGCAAATGCATTTGAATCTTTTGTAGGACTTCGTAATTATGCTAAAGTATTTCAGAACAGCCAGTTTCTGGATGCTTTGATTTATACTTTAAAATTCACCCTTATGGCAGTGATTGCCGTGAGTGTGGCAGGCCTTGTTATGGCGATGATGATCAGTATTTTAAGAAAGGGCAGCGGTGTTTACCGTACGATCTTTTTTATGCCGAACCTTCTTGGCGGGCTTGCGCTTGGCTTTATCTGGCAGTTTATATTCCAGATCGTATATTCAAAAATGTTATTTGGAGAAGAGGGACTTCTGCATATTCCATTTTTAACGAATATGACCCAGGATTCCACAAAAACCCTGGTTGCCCTGGTCATCATGGTAGTCTGGCAGATGGCGGGCTATATGATGCTGATCTTCGTAGCCGGAATCAATAATATTTCCAGTGATTTGTATGAGGCAGCTTCTATTGACGGAGCAGGAGCATTTACCAAGTTCAGAAAAATCACGCTGCCAATGCTGATGCCGTCCTTTACCATTGTATTATTTTTGACCTTATCCAATTGCTTCAAACTGTTAGACCAGAACGTAGCGCTTACGGATGGTAACTTTAATACCAGACTTCTGGCATTGCAGATCTTAAGAACGACAAAGGATACCAGACCCCCGGATTACGGTCTTGCACAGGCACAGGCAGTCATATTTTTTATCTTAATTGCAATTGTTGGATTGATACAGGTATCCTACACTAAGAAAAAGGAGGTTGAAATGTAATGAAAAGAAAAGCAGGAGCAGTTCTCGTACGCATTTTACTGGTCATTATGGCAGTATATACTTTGTTTCCAATCGCATTTCTGGTTTTGAACTCCTTTAAGAGCCAGGCTGAAATTGTAGATTCACCTATGGCGCTTCCGGCGGTATGGACCCTGGATTATATTAAAAGTGCCCTGAATCAGATTCATTTTGTACAGGGATTTGGAATTACCCTTTTCATCACTGCAGTTTCTGTGTTTGTCCTGGTTATCGTATCTTCACTTGCTGCATGGATGATGGTAAGAAATAAAACGAAATGGTCTCAGGCAGCATTTTTACTGTTCACGGCTGCCATGCTGATTCCGTTTCAATCTGTCATGTATCCGCTACTCAGTGTATTTGATATGCTGCAGCTTCGGAATCTGGCAGGATTGATTCTAATGTATTGTGGTTTTGGACTGAGCATGTCGGTTTTCTTATACCATGGTTTCTTAAAAAGCGTTCCCCAGTCTTTAGAAGAAGCGGCTGCCATCGATGGGGCGACCATTTTTCAGATGTTTTTCAAGGTGGTATTTCCCATGCTGAAATCCACCACGGTTACGGTAATTATTTTAAATGGTATCTGGATCTGGAATGATTATCTGCTGCCATTTCTGACTATTGGTAATTCAGAGTATAAGACCCTGACCCTGGAGCTTTATTTTGCAAAAATGGTATCAGGACAATACAGTAACTCCTGGGAACTGATTTTCCCGGCGGTACTGGTTACGATTATTCCAATTATTATCGTATACCTGTTTTTACAGAAATATATTATGAAAGGAATTGCCGATGGGGCAGTAAAGGGATGATACCATGGAAAAGAAATGGTGGAAAAGCGGGATTGTATACCAATGTTATCCGAAAAGTTTTCAGGATTCCAATCATGATGGCATTGGGGATATACGGGGAATTATAGACAGGCTGGACTATCTGGAGGATCTTGGAGTGGATGTCCTGTGGATCTGTCCGGTATATAAGTCTCCTATGGATGACAATGGTTATGATATTTCTGATTATTATCACGTAGACGAAAGCTTTGGCACGGATGAGGATCTGGACCTTTTGATCACGGAGGCAGGAAAAAGAGGTATAAAGATATTAATGGATCTGGTCGTAAACCATACTTCTGATGAACATGTCTGGTTCCAGGAAGCATTGAAAGATCCCCAGAGTGAATATGCAGATTATTATGTCTTTAAAGAAGGGGCAGATGGGGGTCCCCCTAATAACTGGCGTTCCTATTTTGGCGGTTCCGCCTGGGAAAAAGCAGGAGATAACCGTTATTATTTACATGCATTCAGTAAAAAGCAGCCGGATCTGAACTGGGAGAACCCGAAACTGCGGGAAGAGATCTATAAAATGATCAATTACTGGCTGGATAAAGGCATTGGCGGATTTAGAATCGATGCCATATCCAATATTAAGAAAAATTTTGAAGCCAATAACTTTGAACCGGACGGAGAAGACGGACTTTGCTTTGTGGGAAAAGGCATCGCCAATCAGCCAGGGATAGAGGTATTCTTATCTGAATTAAAAGAAAGAA
The DNA here is from genome assembly GCF_000686105.1 of Robinsoniella sp. KNHs210. Taxonomy (NCBI): domain Bacteria; kingdom Bacillati; phylum Bacillota; class Clostridia; order Lachnospirales; family Lachnospiraceae; genus Robinsoniella; species Robinsoniella sp. KNHs210. The sequence continues at coordinate 1,869,872 of NZ_JMLZ01000002.1, read as the reverse complement.
CGTTTCAGCCCCACAACAGTATGACGGTAGCTGAAGCAAATGTCCCGGACTATCTGCTGGATCAGTTCATTGGTGACAATGGGTTCTTTTCCATGGTGTTTGATTTCAGTTATGCAGATATTGATATTCCACAGACCGGGGAATGGTATAAGCCTTCAAACTGGACACTGAAGGATTTAAAGCACAATATTTTCCACAGCCAGCTGGAAACACAGAAAAGAGGGTGGGGAGCCCTTTATCTGGAAAATCATGACCAGCCTCGTTCTGTTAATAAATATTTGCCACAGGGAGAGATAAATTATCATAGTATCACTATGCTGGCTTCGCTCTTTATGCTGCTTCGCGGAACACCCTTTATTTATCAGGGACAGGAAATCGGTATGTGCAATATTCCCATGGACAGCATGGATGACTATAATGATCCTGCAACAAAGGACCAGTATCAGCGTGCGGTGGAAGCAGGAATGTCACCGGAGCAGGCATTTAAACTGGCAGGCAAAAGAAGCCGCGATAACAGCAGAACACCAATGCAATGGAGTAATGAGAAAAATGCCGGTTTCTCCGATGCAGATAAAACCTGGCTCAAAGTAAATGAAAATTACCCCGAAGTAAATGTGGAGTGTGAGTTAAAAGATGATAAATCCGTTCTGAACTATTACAAAAAATTAATTCAGCTGAGAAAATCCGGAGAATATAAAGAAATTCTGACAGAAGGGGAATTCATTCCCGCTGATACAGAAGATGAAAATGTAATTGCCTATAGGAGAGTGACTGCAGAGGGTGAGATTTTAGCTATACATAATTATCAAAATAGAGAAGCCAAGATGGTACTGGAAGGCAGCTGGGAAAATATTCTGAGTAATTATGGAGATATGAAGCTGGAAGGAGACCGGGTTTTACTGAGGGCATATGAGGCATTAGCAGTTGGAAGAAAGTAGTCAGTGCTGCGCAGAAACTTTTTAAAATAGATGTTCCTCTCTAAGAAAATGGAATTATGTTTACATGCTGCTCTAAATGAAATATAATAGCACAAGAGTATGTTTTATAAAATGCTGCTGACTTCATGGGACTGTTTTGTAGTCCGGAGTTAAATTAGAAAGTTAATGGAGAGGAACAACAAAATGGAACAGACAGTTGTGAGAATAAAAAAAGGCGAAGGCCGCTTATTGAAATCCGGAGGAATGTGGATTTTTGATAATGAAATTGACCGGATTGAGGGAGATTTTATCAATGGGGATATCGTCTGTGTAGAAGATTTTGACGGATATTTTCTTGGACGTGGATTTTTGAATACCAGATCAAAAATTACAATCCGAATGATGTCCAGAAAGAAAGATACACAGATTGATGATGCATTTTTGGAGATGCGTGTGAGAGATGCCTGGGAGTATCGTAAGGCAACTGTGGATACATCAAGCTGCAGGCTCATTTTCGGAGAAGCAGATTTTTTTCCGGGACTCGTTGTGGATAAATTTGCGGATGTTCTTGTAGTGGAGTCACTGGCACTGGGCATTGACCGTTTAAAAGTAAAGATACTGGATTTGCTGAAGAAAGTTCTGAAAGAGGATGGCATAGATATTCGTGGTATTTATGAGAGAAGTGATGCAAAAGTGCGCCTTCAGGAAGGCCTTGAAAGAACGAAGGGCTTTCTTTCAGATCCTTTTGATACTAAGGTGGAGATTGTAGAAAATGGAGTAAAATATATCGTAGATGTGGAAGACGGACAGAAGACAGGATTTTTCCTGGATCAGAAGTATAACCGCCTTGCAATCCAAAAACTGTGTAAAGGCAAAAAAGTTCTGGATTGCTTTACCCATACCGGCTCCTTTGCGCTAAATGCGGGAGTGGCAGGAGCATCAGAGGTCCTGGGGGTAGACGCATCCGAACTTGCGGTGTTACAGGCAAAAGAAAATGCTGCTTTAAATGGTTTGGAAGAACGTGTCTGCTTCCTTTGTCAGGATGTATTCGAACTGCTTCCGGAACTTGAGAAAAACGGTGAAAAATTTGACGTTGTCATACTGGATCCGCCGGCATTTACAAAGTCCAGGAATTCTATTAAAAATGCGGTAAAAGGTTATCGGGAGATCAATCTCAGAGGAATGAAGCTGGTAAAAGACGGCGGCTACCTGGCTACCTGTTCCTGCTCCCATTTTATGGATCCGGAACTATTTGCCAAGACAATCCGTGAAGCGGCAGGCAATGTACATAAAAGGCTTCGGCAGGTGGAATACAGGACACAGGCAGCAGATCATCCGATACTCTGGGCAGCACAGGAATCATATTATCTGAAATTTTATATCTTTCAGGTTTGTGACGAAAAGTAGGGAATTGCTGTGAAGCCTGAATCATATAATTGCTGGGCAGTCTGAATTTATGTTGACATAGACTAAGTACTGCAATATAATAAATGAAGTGTAAAAGCACATTAAATTAGTCAGGAAAAGGAATGTTCTTATGATATGCATTTTAAGTAATGTAATGAGAAGAAGAGAAGGCTTTGGACAAAACAGAACGATGAAACGTTGTGCAAAGCCTGATAATAGATAAGCAGATGCTTGGTTTCATCGGAAATGGGCAAAAGTGTAGGATGCTATACTTCTTTTTTGTGTACCATTTTCCGGTGACAGATGCATGCGGCAAGAGGCTGTGGACGATGTTTTGTCTGCAGCCTTTTGTTTGGAAAAATATTTCCGGATAGAAGGCGGTCTCAGGCGGCCTTCTTTTTGTGGGCAAAAATATGAAAGAATGGAATTGCGGGCATAGTAAAGCACCGTGCAGGAGGAAGAAAAGATGGAACATCAATCAAATCAAGAAGAAAATATATTAGGAACAGGGTCTATCGGCAAGTTGATTGCGAAATTTGCAATCCCCAGTGTTGCGGCGATGCTGGTAAATGCCCTGTACAATATTGTAGATCAGATTTTTATAGGAAGAGGAGTTGGTTATCTGGGAAATGGAGCCGCAAATGTGGTTCTTCTCATAACGCTGGTGACCCTTGCACTATCGCTGCTCATTGGAGATGGAACAGCAGCGTACTTTAGCCTCCGTTTGGGAGCAGGCGAAAAAGAGGATGCAGCAAAGGGTGTGGGCAATGCGATTCTGTTGATTACATCCGTCAGTGTTCTGGCAATGGCTGTGGGTATGCTGTTTTTAGAGCCGATTCTCAGAGGATTTGGAGCAACGGATACGCTGATGCCTTATGCTAAGGATTATGGATACATCATAGTAATGGGGCTTCCTTTTATTATGGTCAGTACGTCTTTAAATTCGGTCATTCGCGCAGATGGGAGTCCCAAATATGCAATGGCGTCCATGATCATTGGGGCATTGGTTAACGGATGTCTGGATCCGGTATTTATTTTTGGCTTTGGATGGGGGATAAAAGGAGCTGCCTGGTCTACATTTATCGGTCAGATGATCTCATTTATCTTATCTGTCTGTTATCTGCGGAAGTTTCGCTGCATTAAAATTACAAAGGAAATTTTAAAATTACGGTTTCAGACGGTACGTGAAATATGCGGGCTAGGCATTTCAAGCTTTATAGACCAGCTGGCATTTTCCATGGTCATGGTTGTGAATAATAATTTAATTGTCCATTATGGTGCGGCAACGGTATATGGAAGCGAAATTCCCCTGACGGCGTATGGAATTTCCATGAAAGTTCAGGAAATTTTATTTACGGTGCTTCTGGGTATTGGAATAGGTATGCAGCCAATTGCAGGCTATAACTATGGTGCAAAAAATTATGCACGTGTAAAAAAGACATATCACATGGCAATTATAATCGGGACTGTCACATCGGTGGCAGCTACGGCACTGTTCGTATTTTTCCCGGAGCCCATAATTCAGTTATTTGGAAATACAGAGCATAAATTATATATGGAGTTTTCTAAGAAATTTTTCCAGACGTATTTCCTGTTCTATATTTTCTTTGGGTTTCAGACAATAACCGGTGTATTTTTCCAGGCGATTGGAAAACCGGCTCAGGCAGCGGCTATTTCCCTGTCATATCAGTTAGTGTTTAAAATATTGTCGGCAGTCCTTTTAACATCTGCAATCGGATTAGATGGCGTGCTGTGGTCCGGTCCAATTGCAGATCTGCTTACGTTTCTGATTTGTTTTACGCTTATAGCGATTCAAATGAAAAAGCTGGGTCAGCAAATAAGCACACAGACAGTTATGTAAGTGTAAATTGATGGATAAGATGGTCATGATTAGGTGAAAACCCACCTTCTTTAAGAAATTGGAAATAATTTGGATTTGAAATTAATATAGTATCAATGGTATTTTATATAAAATAATTGTATAATTATTTTAACAGAATAACATCAGGCGGCATCTTAATACAGTGAGTCTGTAATGCCTGATATAAAAGAGGAAGGAGGTACCGATTATGACCAAGATTGAGCATTTGAAAAAAATACTGGAAGAAAGCCGGTATACGGTAGCATTATGCGGATCAGGGATGATGGAAGAAGGAGGGTACACGGGTGTAAAAAAACCTTTGCGGGCATATGAGATTGAACAGAAGTATGATGCATCACCGGAAGAAATCTTCTCAAGTGCTTTTTACAGTACCAGACCGGAACAGTTTTTTGATTTTTATATTCATGAAATGTTGCAGAATCCGCCGGTAATTACAGAATCCGGTCCTGCGCTGGCAGCCATGGAACAGGCAGGAAAACTCCAGTGCATCATCACCGCAAATATCTACGAGCACAGCAGGCAGATGGGATGCAAAAATATCATCAACCTTCATGGGAGCATTTATCATAACCAATGTCCGCGCTGTAAAAAAGAGTACACCCTGGATTATATGTTAAATGCCAAAGGTATGCCGATCTGTGAGACTTGCAAGATTCCCATACGCCCCATGGTTTCCTTGTTTGGTGAAATGGTGGACAGTAGGCTGATGACGAAAACAACGGAGGAAATCGAAAAAGCAGACGTATTGCTTTTGCTGGGAACAACGCTTACATCTGAAGTATTTGTCAATTATATTAAATATTTTGAAGGCAGTAACCTTGTCATCATCCACGATCAGGAACACTATACAGATACAAAAGCAGATCTGGTAATCATTGAAGAACCAAGAAAAGTATTGCCTCTGTTAGGATATTAGTATGATGTAGTAAGCAGGGATAAGAACAGGCTTTGGCATATTTTGCTAAGGCCTTTTTATACGCTCTTGAAAGGTGGATAGAACGATGCTATACTATAGAAAGTTTAAGAAAAACCATACATAATCAGAAAACATAGGAGAGCTGCACATGAAAACTTCAGATTTTTATTTTGATTTACCTCAGGAATTAATTGCTCAGGATCCATTGGAAGACCGTTCCAGTTCCAGACTTTTAGTATTAGATAGAGAAACCGGCGAAATCCGCCATCAAATTTTCAAGGACATCGCTGCATACTTAAATCCCGGGGACTGTCTGGTAGTAAATGATACAAAAGTAATTCCGGCACGTCTTTTTGGGACGAAAGTGGGAACAGACGCAAAGATTGAGGTACTTTTACTCAAACGGAAAGAAAATAATATTTGGGAGACTTTAGTCAAACCGGGAAAAAAGGCAAAACCAGGTACAAAGATATCATTTGGCGAAGGATTATTAATGGGTGAAGTCATCGATGTGGTTGAAGAAGGCAATCGTTTGATTCAGTTTTCTTATGAAGGGGTCTTTGAAGAAATCCTGGATCAGTTGGGCCAGATGCCGCTTCCTCCGTATATTACACATCAATTGAAAGATAAAAACCGTTACCAGACAGTCTATGCAAAACATGACGGATCTGCAGCAGCCCCTACAGCAGGACTGCACTTTACACCGGAACTTTTGGAAGAGATACAAAGGAAAGGGATTAAAATAGCTCACGTTACACTTCATGTTGGACTTGGAACTTTCCGGCCTGTTAAAGTAGAAGATGTGACGGAACACCATATGCACTCCGAGTTCTACATTGTAGAAGAAGATCAGGCAAAATTGATCAATGATACAAAGAAAAACGGCGGGAAAGTTATCTCTGTTGGGACTACCAGCTGCCGAACTCTGGAATCAGCCACGGATGAAAATGGCATCTTAAAAGCGGGAAGCGGATGGACAGAGATTTTCATCTACCCAGGATATCAGTTTAAAATGATAGATCATCTGATCACGAATTTTCATTTGCCGGAATCCACTCTTTTGATGCTGGTTTCTGCACTTGCAGGGAAAGAGAATATTATGAATGCTTATGAGACGGCAGTGAAAGAAAGATATCGGTTTTTTTCTTTTGGGGATGCCATGTTTATAGTATGACCGCAGATATGATACAGATATGATACAGATATGACAGCCAAAGGCATTAAGAAAATATTCAATTATGGAGTTGCTTTTTAGTGGAAAAAAGTTGAAATATCAGTGATGTAGTTTAGATTGAATTCTTTCCAAATATCGGTTATAATCATTAATAATTATAAAATACAGACAACAGTTCATGGAAGACAAATACCCAGGAATACTTGTTAGATGATAAAGAGGAAGAAGGTGAAGTTTTGAGGTGGAATGTGGCAGCGGAATGTATTTCCGTAGTTTTTCTCGTTATCATCTGGTCTTATGCAAGAAAAGGGGATTTGATTCCATCCTTGAAGAATCGTTTATTTCAATGCTGCTTTTTGGCGACGTTTTGTGCTATGGTTTCGAATATATTATCTACGGCAGCGTTAGCATTTCCCCAGTATGTCCCATATCAGTTTTCCTGGGCAGTGACAATCATTTATTTTATTTCAACTCCATTAATGGGAATGGCTTATTTTTTCTATACTACAGCCACAGTATATGAAAATCACAAGGGCATTTCGAAAGTGATTGGTTGGTCAAGTATACCAGGCATATTATATCTGCTTCTGGCGATTGCTAACCTGCCGTGTAAATTACTGTTTAATATAATGCCGGACGGCACTTATACGCAGGGACCGCTTATAATTACCACCTATCTGGTATTCTACATATATTCCCTTGCGGCTATGGTTATTGTACTGATTAAGCATTCCTGGATAGAGAAAAAAATACGCCGGATATTGGCGATCTTTCCGTTTATAGCTATGATTGTTATTGTAATTCAGCAGTTATTTCCTAATATATTGCTGTCTGGATCTGCAGCAACCAGTGCTTTGCTGCTGATTTACCTTTATCTGCAAAATAAGCAGATATCTTTTGATTATCTCACGGATATACCAAACCGGCAGGAATTTTTGAAAATGCTGGAGCTGATGATCCGGAAGAATGAAAAAACATCGTTTACGATTATCGTATTGTCTCTGCGTGGTTTTAAGCAAATTAATGATACCTTTGGACAGCAGAGCGGTGATGCATTTTTAAAAGCAGTCAGCGCATATCTGCATACGATTATTGAAAAACAGTATTTGTTCCGGTTTAGCGGTGACGAATTCGCCATTTTGGAAAAAAACACAGAGAAGGAAAAGATTTATCACATCATCGATACCCTTAAGGAGAGAATGACTATTCCCTGGACGGTAAAAGAATATAGCTGTATAATCCAGTCTGCTATGGGAATTGTGAGTTATCCCCAAACGGCGGATAGTGTGGAAGGTCTGATTAATGGAATTGAATATGCAGTTTCTAAGGCAAAGCAGGACCGGACAAAGGCAGTCTGTTATTGTGGACAGGAAATGATGCGGGAATTAAGACGCAGAATCCAAATCGCTGAGATCCTGAAAGCAAAATTAGAAAACAATGATTTTGATGTGTACTATCAGCCAATAGTAGATACCAGAACCAATAAATTTGTCCTGGCGGAATCCCTCTTGCGAATTCCCAGCTCACCCATTGGTGCGGTTTATCCGGATGAGTTTATACCTATTGCAGAAGAGACAGGAATGATTATTGAGATGACCTATCAGATTCTGGCAAAAGTATGCCGTTATATAAATCGTTTGCTGGAACAGGGTATTGAACTGGATGGAATTCATGTGAATTTCTCAACAGTACAGTTTACCCAGATTGACCTGGCTGAAAAGGTTTTGAATATTATTGAAGAGCATCACACGCCATATTCAAAAATTAAGATTGAAATAACAGAAAGTGTTCTGGCTGAAAGTGCACAGTTAGTAATCGGATTTGCGGAGGAGATGCATAAGCATGGCGTAATGATGGGACTAGATGATTTTGGGACAGGATATTCAAATATTGTATCGGTCATGGAAACGCCTCTGGATGTAATTAAAATTGATAAAAGTCTGGTATGGTCTTCTATGACAGTACCGAAATCAGCAGGGATGCTGCGCAGTATGACAGGCATTTTTCACGACATGGATTTAAAGGTACTGGCGGAAGGCGTAGAGACGCCGGAGCAGGATCAGTTTATAAAAGAATCCGGTATTGACTATATTCAGGGCTTCTTATATGCACGACCTATGCCGGGAGATGACATGCTGAAATTATTACAGGCAGACAAATGAAGCAGTAAATGACAGGAGAGCAGGACAGTTGATGAATTTTAAAAGCTATGAGCATAAAGCTCAGTATTATGAAACAGATCAGATGGGGATTATCCATCATTCCAATTATATCCGCTGGTTTGAAGAAGCAAGAATTGACCTGATGGAACAGACGGGGCTTGGATATCAGGCAATGGAAGATGCGGGGATTATAAGCCCTGTACTATCTGTGAAATGCCAATACAGAACGATGGTACATTTTAACGACATCGTATTAATTGAGGCCAGGTTAAAAAAATATAATGGCATTAAAATGACACTGTCATACATAGTACGGGATAAAGAGACGAAAGAAATCCGCTGCAACGGAGAAAGTGAGCATTGCTTTCTTTCGAAAGAGGGAAAGCTTTTATCCTTGAAAAAAAGTAATCCTGTTTTTGATCAGATGTTTCGGGAGATCTTATGCAGGGATTGATAAAATTATAAGTAAGGGACAGCTTTTTGATACATATCATAAGTCCGGTATTTTTTATATTGTCTGTGAAGAAGCAGATTTTGGGGTTGGAAGATTTTCAACTGCAATAATGCTCATGGAAATATGGAAAATACCGGATTTTTGCAGTAATGAAATAGTCAAAATAGGTCGAAAACTTTAAAAATGACTGTGTTGAAGAGGTGCAATTTGAATAAGGAGGAATAATTTAATATAATTGTTAATATAATAACAGATTTTTTGCAAAATATTTAAAATAATATATAACTTGACACAATTTAAAGCGAGTGATAGAATAATTATATACAAAATACCGAAATGAAATGGGTGGTGATTTGAAAAATAAGTGATAATCACTAACAGAAAAGTATGAGTAAAAGGAAAATGGCACAGCGGGGTGTCTTTTTTTTAATACTTTTATAAGATTTGCAGGGTTAGTGGAAACTAAAAACGGATCAATTTAAAGGAGGTATTATTAATGGGTGATGTTGAACAATTAAGGCAGGAGAGAACCCGGATATTTCAGGATGTATTTGATAACAAGATTCCAAAACGTGTACCGATTAATGTAAGTCTGACGCTGGAAGTTGTTGCGGGATATGCGGGAGTGGATGGAAAAGAAGCAGCATGGCATCCGGAGATTCTGATGCAGGCTGCAGATGAATTGTGCCAGAAAGTGCCATCCGATATCTGTGTTTTCGGCGGTACGATCCGTATGCCGGATTCTTATCAGGCGCTTGAATCGAATAACTTTAAAATGAATAAAGCCGGGCTTATGCAGCATCCCAACACAGTAGGTCTATTGCCGGAAGAATATGATGATTTTATTGAGAATCCATTGGATTGTCTGATTGAGAAGATTCTACCCAGAAATTATAGTGCACTGGATTTTGAAAAAGACCCGGTCAGAGCGATGTTTGCATTAAATCAGGGGATGACCGCAAGAAATCAGTATATGATGAAAAATGGCGCCATTATCGGAGCTCTGACTCAGAAATACGGCTTTTACGCGGCAGATCCTGCAACGAAAGGCATGTGTTATGCACCGCTTGATATTCTGACTGACAATATGAGAAGCTTAAGCGGCATGTGTATGGATCTTCGCAGGAAACGTGATAAAATCGCAGCTGCGGTGGAAGCAGTATATCCGTTTAATTATATGGTCGGTATTCCTAAGAAGATCAGTAATTACGGACAGGTATTCTTCCCACTGCATCTGGCGACTTATATGAAAGAAAAAGATTTTGAAAAATTGTGGTGGGAACCATTCCTTCGCCAGGCAAATGACTATGCATCCCTTGGACTTCACATAAATGCATTTTGCGAGCATGATTGGATGCGTTACCTGGATTATCTCTATGAAATGCCTACCGATACATACCTGACATTCGAGATGGGTGATGCGAAGCTGGTAAAAGAAAAACTTGGTAAGAAGCATATACTTGCCGGTCTATTTCCTCTGGGAATGCTCAGAACGGCTACCAAACAGGAATGCATTGACTATACAAAAGAATTCCTGGATATCATGATGCCGGATGGTAAATTTATCTTCCAGTTTGACAAGGGAGCATTAACATATAACGATATTAACCTTGAGAATCTGATTGCTGTCTGCGAGACTGTACGGGATTATGGGGTATACAAAAATGCGGGTGAGACTGCAGGCATGCAGTTTAATAAAGAAGATTATACGCACTCAGAAGTGGCACCTCTTCAGAGTAAGTATTACAGAACCTGGGAGCAGTATCGGGAATTAAATCCGGAGACACCGGAAAGTGCCAGAGAAGTTGTTATGAATCTGGAAAACGATATTATAAAATATCTGTATTTCTTATGTGAATAAAATTGCGGGAATATAAAACAAACGAAATAAATATTGCGGATGGATAGGAGGATTTTTTATGGCTGATTTTGATAAATTGAAGGATGCAATGGGTGATCTGGAGGAAGATGATGTATTAGAGATGCTGGAGAAGGTAATGGAGGACGGCGGTTCTCAGGCTGGTGAGGCAATGAAAGCGTGCCAGGAAGGTATGAACATTGTTGGCGAACGCTTTGCAAGCCAGGAGTATTTTGTATCTGATCTGATTTTTTCCGGTGAGTTAATGACAGAAGCCATGGATATTATACGTCCTGCACTTTTGTCGCAGTCCAGTGAGAAAGTAGGGAAAATGATTTTATGTACCGTGGAAGGAGATCTCCACGACATCGGCAAAAATATTGTAAAAGCCATGTTGGAAGCAAGCGGCTTTGATGTTGTGGATATGGGGATTGATGTTCCGGCAGCAGAAATTGTAAAAAAAGCAAAAGAGGAAGGCATTCATATTATCGGACTGAGCGGTGTTCTTACACTGGCAATTGATTCTATGAAAGCCACAATCGAAGCATTTAAAGAGGCAGGATTGAGAGAAGATGTTAAGATCGTAATCGGCGGAGCACCGGTTACAGATAAAGTATGTGAACTGGTAGGTGCAGATGCCTGGGCAATTAATCCGGCAGATACAATTAGAACTTGTCGTGAATGGTCCGGCAGTGCAGCATAGGTGGTGAATATATGATAATTATCGGAGAAAAAATTAACGGTGCTATACCCTCTACTGCGAAAGCAATAGCAGCCAGGGATGAAGAATTTATACGTAATCTGGCAATCCGCCAAACGGAAGCAGGGGCCGATTTTCTGGATGTGTGTGCAGGCGGAGCTCCGGAGAAGGAGTTAGATGATCTGACCTGGCTCATGAAGATTGTTCAGGATACCGTAGATACCCCTCTTTGTATCGACAGTCCGAATCCTCAGATTCTTAAGGAAGTGATGCCTCTGGCTAAAAAGAGTGGGATTATTAACTCTGTTTCCGGAGAAGGAGATAAATGTGAAGTTATTTTCCCATTATTAAAGGATAATGATTGGGAAGTGGTTGCGTTAACCTGTGATAATAAAGGCATTCCGGCAGATGCGAAACGTAAGACGGAGATCGCATTCGAATTAATTGAAAAAGCGTCTGCTTATAACATCGCACCGGAACGTATCTATATTGATCCGCTGGTATTGGCGCTTTCCGCAGTAAATGACTCTATGTTAAATTTTATGGAAGCAATCCGAAATATTAAAGAAAAATATCCAACAGTAAAAATAACTTCAGGTTTATCCAATATATCCTATGGGATGCCTTACCGGAAAATAGTAAATCAGAATTTCCTTGCACTGGCATTATCTGCAGGAATGGATTCTGCAATTGTAGACCCGACAAACCGGGATACTTATGCAACGATTTTAGCTGCAGAAGCCCTGCTTAATCAGGATCGGTTCTGCCGGAAGTATAATAAAGCGTACCGGGCTGGGAGAATTGGACCAATAAAAGACAAGTAAGCAGAGAAGGAGGCGTTTCGAAAAGTTATGAAAACTACAATTATAGGTTGTAAAACCCTTCAGGATGAACTGGAAACCGCCCTCCAAAAAACCGGATTATCTTATCCGATCATCTGGGTTGAGTCGGGACTTCACAATACTCCGGATAGATTAAGAGCACGGTTACAGGAAATATTCAGTAAAATTACAGATGCCGAAAGAGTGCTTGTGGCGATGGGATTTTGCGGGAATTCCGTGCAGAACTTAAAAGCAGGAAACTTTGAAGTTATTATTCCAAGAGTAGATGACTGTATTACCCTTTTACTGGGATCGGTTCAGCGAAGAGAGGAGATAGCCAGACAAAAGGGAACATATTTTCTCAGCAAAGGATGGCTGAACGGAGAACAGAATATATGGGCAGAATATCAGTATGCCCAGAAGAAATACGGGGTAAGAAGGACAAAATCACTTTACAGAGAAATCTTAAAGCATTACAAAAGGCTTGGTATACTGGATACCGGATGCTATCCCATTGAGAAGCTGATGGAAGAAACAAAAGAAATAGCAGCTACACTTGAATTAGAACAGGAAAAACTGAGTGCATCTGTGGATTATCTGGTGAAATTATTGGAAGGCCCCTGGCCAGCAGGACAATTTCTTACAGTCGCCCCGAATGCAATTATTGAATATCGGGATTTGTGGTTGAAATAGGACTTGCGCCACAGGACTTACAAAAAGGCGGTATCCGCATTTACGCAGATACCGTCTTTTTACATTTCCTTCGTGCCGGTCACGGATAAGTTCATAGATGCGTGCCTGGAAAACGAAACTCAGTTATTTAATCTTGCAAGATCCTGGTAAAATCCAGGATAACTGATATTTACACAGTCCGCATCTTCAATATGCGTCGTGCCGCTGCTTGCCAGGGCAGCAATTGCAAATGACATTGCAATACGATGGTCTTTATGGCTTTTTATTATACTGCCGTGAAGCCCGGTTCCGCCTTTTATAACCATACCGTCTTCCGTTGCCTGTATATCTGCGCCCATGGAGGCCAGGTTATTCACCATTACGTCAATGCGGTTAGATTCTTTCACTTTTAATTCCTGAGCATCTTTAATAACAGTTGTGCCTTTGGCAAAACAAGCCAGAACGGCTACCACGGGAAGTTCATCAATAAGTGTAGGTATCATGGAACCGCCCACCGTAATGCCTTTCAGGCTGCTGTGACGGACTAGGATATCTGCAGTAGGTTCGCCGTTGTCACAATTTTCATTTAACAGTGTTAAATCTGCGCCCATTTCCCGGCAGACATGGAGGAGACCATCTCTGGTAGGATTTATTCCCACATTTTTAATCAGTATTTCAGAACCAGGTACAATCAATCCTGCTGCAATAAAATACGCAGCGGATGAAATATCTCCGGGAACGGATACGCTTTGTCCCTTTAACACGGGATTTGGCAGGATGGTTGCAGTAGTTCCTTTACAGGTAACATTTCCACCGAAATAATTCAGCATAATTTCTGAGTGGTTACGGGAAACGAATGGTTCTGTAACGCTGGTAGGTGTATCGGCATATAGTCCGGCAAGGAGAACGGCCGATTTTACCTGGGCAGAAGCCACGGGTGAAGTATAATGTATCCCGTGCAGATGCTTTCCAATGATCCGAAGAGGAGCACAGCCGTTATCCCGGATGCTGATAAGCTCAGCCCCCATCATGGATAACGGATCAATAATCCGCTTCATGGGACGCTTCTGGATCGATTCGTCACCGTTTAAGATACTTTCAAATGACTGTCCGGACAGAATACCGGATATCATACGTGTAGTTGTACCGCTGTTACCGGTATCCAGGGTATCAGCTGGAGCTGTCAGTCCATGGAGCCCTTTTCCATGTATGCGGATGCAGTCCGGGGTATTTTCAATATCAACACCCAGCTTTTTAAAACAGCTGATCGTAGAAAGGCAGTCAGCTCCCTGCAGAAAATTTCTCACTTCTGTAGTTCCTAAGGAGAGTGCGCCGAACATAACGGCACGATGTGAGATGGATTTGTCACCGGGAACTGTGATTTCTCCTTTTAAAGCTTTTGTTTTTGTGAATTCCATAAAACCTCCATATGTAAATCATCCGTTTAGAAAAGTAAAATCCTATCGCTCATAAATGGTATAGCGGTATTTTCTTAATAAATCTACGGCCTTTTTCAATGCGTTTTCTTCATAAAATTCTACCCGCAGGACACCTTCTTCGAATTCACGGTTGTGTACGATCCCGATATTCTTAATACTGATGCCATTGGTGGCAAGAATGGTTGCAAGAGCAGCGATCCCGCCGGCTTCGTCTACCATATCACAGTAAAGCATATGAACCTTTTTCAGAGGACCGCTGGAAGAGTCCGAGATAGAATCCCTGTATTCCCTGGAGCTGTCAAATAATTGATAGATATCCTGGTTATCTTTTTCAGTTAAAGCAGTTTTTACCTGGTTCAGACTATCAATATAGCGGTTTAGAACAGTCAGGATATTACCGCTGTTTGTCATGCAGATCTGTTCCCACATTTCTGCAGAAGAAGAAGCAATTCTGGTAATATCTTTAAAGCCTCCGGCTGCAATTGTTTTCATGGTTTCATTCCCCGTATCAGAATCTTTTACCAGATTTACCAGAGTGGAAGCGATGATATGGGGCAGGTGGCTGATGGCAGCTGTAGCAAAATCATGTTCTTCATAATTTAACACAAGGGGTATTGCTTTTAATGCTGATACAAATGTTTTATACTTTTGTACCATTTCTGCAGGGACAGTAGCTGATGGAGTAAGGATGTAATATGCATTCTCAATTAAATGACGCTTAGCATTTCGAATCCCTGTCTTTTCACTGCCCGCCATGGGGTGCCCTCCTATGAAATTATCTTCCATATCAAGGGCAATGACTTTCTCGTGGATATCGGTCTTAGTGCTGCCTACATCTGTCAGAATGCAGTCTTTTTTTATGAAATCCTTTAACTGACAAAGATAAGCGGCATTGGATTCAACCGGTGCGCATAAAAATATATAGTCGCAGCTGCCAAACTCCTGTGTAATTCCTTCGCAGGCAGCATCAATAATGCCTTCAGCCAGAGCATAGTCAATGGTTGACTGACTTCTGGTATGGGCGATTATTTTCGTTTCCGGGTAAAAATAGCGGATGGCTTTAGCAATCGACCCGCCAATGAGTCCAAGGCCGATAAAGCCAACGGTTACATCATTCATTTAAATGTCCTTTCTGCAAGTTTTGCAAATGGTATCAGTTCGTCAGAAAGTCCATCGAACTGTTCAAAGGTCAGTGACTGCGGTCCGTCGGAGAGCGCGCAGGCAGGATTGTTATGTACTTCGATCATCAGTCCGTCTGCTCCGGCAGCGATTGCACATTTAGCCAATGGTGCTACATAGGCTCTTACTCCGGTAGCGTGGCTTGGATCAACGATGATTGGCAGATGGGACTTGGATTTAATTACAGGGACAGCACTGATATCCAGCGTATTCCTGGTGGCAGTTTCGAAGGTACGGATTCCTCGCTCGCAGAGAACCACATTTGGATTCCCCTCCGCGATAATATATTCCGCGGCATTTAACCATTCATCAATTGTTGCAGCAAGACCACGTTTTAATAATACCGGAAGTCCGGAACGCCCTGCTTCTTTCAGAAGCTGGAAGTTCTGCATATTTCTGGCACCTATCTGGATCATATCCACATACCTGGCAGCAGCTTCGATAGCTTTTTCACTGATTACTTCACAAATAGTGTTAAGCCCTGTTTCCTCCCTTGCGGTTTGCATGTAACGGAGTCCTTCTTCTTCCAGTCCCTGGAATGAGTATGGGGAGGTACGTGGCTTGTATGCACCGCCGCGAACAAATGTTGCGCCTGCTTTTTTAACAGCGTGGGCGATTAAAAGAAGCTGTTCCTCAGATTCAACCGCGCAGGGACCAGCCATGATTGTTAAGTTATTTGGTCCGATCTCTGTATTGCCTACTTTAATTACGCTGGGTTCCGGATGAAATTTTTTGTTGGATAATTTGTACGTTTCTGTTACAGGAACAATCTTATCAACACCGGGAGCGATTTCCAGATTCTGGTTGGATAGTTTAGTTTTGTCTCCAACTACACCGATAATCGTTACTTCCTGGCCCTGTGACAAATGGGTTTCTAATCCTTTGGATTTTATTAACTGCACCACGTGGTCAATATTTTCCTGGGGTGCGTGAGGTTTCATTACAATAATCATAATTTTATTCTCCTTCTATGTTTAGCTCCTGTTATTCTACTATTGAAAAGCTCTTCTGTCAATACTTTGACGCTTTAACGCGGCGAAAATTTGGGGTTAAAAAAATATTTGTTAAAAGTGAATAAAATACTTGAAATATTGTGACAATTTTAGTAAAATATATCCATAGACTAAACAAGGGATGACAGCAGTGTCATTCGCAAATAACTAGTATTGGAGGAATTTAATATGAAAGTGTACACATCAGACAGGATTCGCAACGTAGTTGTCTTAGGGCATGGTGGAGCAGGTAAGACCAGCTTAGTAGAAGCAATGGCTTATTTATCAGGAATTACCAGCAGATTAGGCAGCGTAACAGAAGGCAATACCGTAAGTGATTTTGATAAAGAAGAGATCAGAAGAAAATTCTCAATCAGCACATCCGTTGTACCGATTATTTGGAATGATGTCAAAGTGAATGTTTTAGATACCCCCGGATACTTTGATTTTGTAGGTGAAGCGGAAGAGGCAGCTGCAGCAGCAGATGCGGCGGTGATTGTTATTAACGGTAAAAGCGGTGTGGAAGTAGGTACACAGAAGGCATGGGATCTCTGTGAGAAGTATAAGCTACCCAGAATGTTCTTTGTAACGAACATGGATCTGGATAATGCCAGCTACCGTGAAGTAGTAGAACAGCTTACCGATTTGTACGGAAAAAAGATTGCGCCAATCCATCTGCCTATACGTGAAAATGAAAAATTTGTAGGATATGTAAATGTTGTTCGCAAAGCGAGCAGGAAATGGGTGGATAAAGGTCAGAAGGTTGATTGTGAGACTCCTGAATATTCATTAGAATATCTGGAGAAATACAGAGAAATCTTATTAGAGGCTGTTGCAGAGACAAGCGAAGATTTCATGGACCGCTATTTTAGCGGAGAAGAATTTTCTGTTCATGAAATTATGGCAGCGCTGACCGTAAATGTTTCCGACGGTTCCATTGTTCCGGTATCTATGGGTTCCCCGGTAAATATCCAGGGTGTCGCTAATCTTCTGGATGACATCGTACAATATTTCCCAAGTCCGGATAAAAGAAATTTTGCTGGAATTAATATGAAGACCAAAGAGATCTTCGAAGCGAATTACGATTTCGCCAAGGCAAAATCTGCATACATTTTCAAGACAATTGTAGATCCGTTTATTGGAAAATATTCTTTGATAAAGGTATGCTCCGGCGTTATTAAGAATGATGATACTCTGTTTAATTATGATAAAGATTTAGAAGAGAAGATTAATAAACTGTATGTATTTGAAGGAAGTAAGCCAATTGAAGTTACGGAATTGCATGCCGGGGATATCGGGGCAATCGGAAAACTGTCCCATGCACGTACCGGTGATACGCTGTCTACAAAGACAACTCCAATCCAGTTTGGCAAGATGGATCTGTCCATTCCTTATACATATAAGAGATATAAGGCAAAGAACAAAGGCGATGAAGATAAGATCTCACAGGCATTGACGAAGATGATGCATGAAGACCTGACCATGAAAGCAATAAATGATGGTGAAAACCGACAGTCTCTGCTCTATGGAATGGGAGACCAGCATTTGGATATTATCCAGAGCAAGCTGTTAAGTAAATATAAAATTGAAATTGACCTGGATAAACCAAAGGTTGCATTTAGAGAAACTATCCGTAAGAGTTCCGATGTTGAATCTAAATATAAGAAACAGTCCGGCGGACATGGACAGTATGGTCATGTTAAAATGCGTTTTGAGCCATCGGGTGATCTGGAAACGCCATATGTGTTTGAACAGGTCGTAGTGGGCGGTGCCGTACCAAAGAATTACTACCCGGCAGTAGAAAAGGGAGTTCAGGATTCTATGCAGAAAGGCCCGTTAGCAGCATATCCGGTTGTGGGTGTGAAAGCGGTACTCTATGATGGATCTTACCATCCGGTAGATTCTTCTGAAATGGCATTTAAGACAGCAGCAGTGCAGGCATTCAAGAAGGGCTTTATGGAAGCTTCCCCGGTACTTCTGGAGCCAATTGCATCATTGAAAGTAATTGTTCCGGATAAGTATACGGGTGACGTTATGGGCGATATGAATAAGCGCCGCGGCCGTGTACTTGGAATGAACCCGGATTCTAAGGGGAACCAGGTTATTGAAGCCGACATACCTATGACAGAACTTTATGGATATTCCACAGCACTTCGCTCAATGACAGGCGGAAGCGGAACCTTCTCATATGAATTCGCACGTTATGAGCAGGCACCATCTGATATTCAGGCAAAAGAAGTTGAAGCCAGAGCAAGTAAAGTAAATACAAATGAAGAATAAATTGGAATAGGAAAAGGGGGCAGAAATTTTGCCCCCTTTTTGCAATTAGAGATATACCTGTCCTGTAAATATACAGGATACAGAATAGCTGGTGCAGCTGTTTTCTAAAACAGGATTTCTAGATATTGTTGTATATATTTATGCCAATAATGAAATGATACCTTATATATTGGCTGAAGTGAAGCAGCCAGGTTACGGAATCAAAAACGCCCAGGGGGGGCAGATGAAATCATATCTGGTGTCAGCACCCTAAGCAAGGAAAAGAGAATTATAGGAGAGTAAAAATGAAAAGCAGTACATGTGTATTATTATATGGATTAAAAGATACGCCAAAAGGAGAGAAAGTCAAAGCAGTTCTGAAAAAGATGGGCATTGAAGCCAAAGATATTCCATTAGAAGAATACTACCAGCCCATAGGTCTGCTGGCAGGAATTCCGGGATTTCAAAAAGAAGAAAGAAAATACACCGGAGGTGGATTTCCGGATGAGATGATGGTGATGCATTTAAACAGCAGCCAGGTAGATGCCCTTTTAGCCAGGTTTCGACAGGAAGGAGTAGAGCGTATCGACCTGAAAGCAATCATTACAGAGTTCAACCGTTCCTGGAATTCCCTGCAGCTTTATTTAGAACTGCATAAGGAGCATGAAACAATGACCAGGCGAAATCCATAAGGCATATTAGTTAAACCAATAAAAAACAGCCCGCAAAAATCAGGAAGGGGGCTGTTTTTTATGTAAATAGGAGGTACCATATATAGTATAGGAATTGTAGTGCCTGCGGATGACATTACAATTCCGCCGTAAGCTAATAAATTCAATCTATTTTTTCAAAATAAGATGCATCCTTTCCACATACCGGACATATAAAATCTTCCGGAAGTTCGTCTGCTTCTAATATATATCCACAGACACTGCAGCGGAAGCCCTTTGTCTGACTTTCCTGATAGGAAGGAGCATTTTTAGGAGTAGTACCTTTCTTTTTGCTATGATAATCGGCATAAGTCAGAACCTGGGAATCAGAAGGGATATCAGCTTCTGTAACTTCTCCAATTAAAATCACATGGGTATCAACGTCCAGTCTGTCTGTTACTTTACAGGAAAACCTTGCTGCAATACCCTCTGTGGGGTAGGGGTTTCCGTTTAAGTCACGCTCATAAGATGCCTGTTCAAATTTCTCGGCGTCCCTGCCAGACTGGAAACCAAAGGTTTTAATGAGTTCCATATCTACCTCTTCGGAAAGTACGACAGCAGAGAAAGATCCGGCACCCTCGATCAGACGCAGGGTTTCGTTATTCTTATTTAAGGCGATAGATAGTCTTGCAGGTGAGGAAGTCACCTGGGCCAGAGTGTTAATCACACAGCCGCCGTCTTTATTTTCATAATTGGCGGAAACGATATATACACCATAACTGAGTTTAAAAAAAGCTTTTGTATTCATTGTAAAATTCCCTTTCTTAATGTAATTCGGTGATCAGAATTTACAGCTATTGCTATATCATATCTTTCCACGGAAAATGTTTTTGTATTCCTATATTCGTATTATATAGCATAAATTTCCAAATGTCAATAACAATAATTATTACTAATATTGAATTATTTCAGGTTAATTTGGGTTACCATCACAAAACTACCATTTATCATCCATGGATTCAACACATTTATCGATTATTCTAGTTGCATAAGATTTTAAGAAAAATTAAGACAGATGAAGAGATCGCAAATGGAGGGAAATATGGTAATGAAACAGAAAAACAAAAAAATGAAAATCTGGAAAGACAAGAAAAAGCGGAAATGGATATTGATCATCCTGGGAGTCTGTATAATCGGAGCTGGCGGTACTGCATTTTTCATGACCAGAAAAAGAATGCCGGTAGAAGCGGCGGTCCAAAAGTCACAGACGGCAACAGTGGAGAAAGGAAATATTTCCAATACCATTGTCGGTACCGGAACTTTAGAAGCGGATACAGCAAGTGGAATTGAAATACCTTCCGGGCTTGTCATAGATGAAGTGAAAGTGGAAAGTGGTGACAGTGTAAGTAAAGGCGATGAACTGGCTGTAATCAATCAGGCGTCACTGTTAACGAAAATCGAAGATACACAGGAAGAAATTGCAAAACTGGATAAAGAAATTAATGAAGCAAAAGAAGATTCAGATGCAGATACCATTACTACCAGTGTCAGTGGCCGTGTCAAAAAAATTTATGCCGCATCAGGTGATAAAATAACAGATGTAATGTTAGAAAACGGGGCACTGATATTGCTTTCACTGGATGGAAAGATGGCACTGAAACTGGAAAATGTGTCCGGCATTGCAGCAGGAGACAGTGTAACTGTAACGCTATCCAGCGGTACAGAGAAAACAGGAACCGTCGAAAGTGTTTCCGGGAAGACCGGTGTAATTACCCTGACCGATTACGGACCCGAATTGAATGATACAGTTTCGGTTAAGGATTCTGATGGAAAGGAACTGGGAACAGGGAAGCTTTATATTCATCAGCAGCTGGCAATTACAGGTACTGCAGGAACAGTAAGTTCCGTAGATGTTTCGCTGAATGAATCGGTAGATGCAGACGAGACCCTGATTGAATTAAAAGAAAGTGCGTCACTGGGAACTTACCAGGAACTGCTGGCAGCCAGGGAAGAGCTGGCACAGTCACTGCAGGAGTTAATGAATCTGTCTGCAAACCCAACCATTACAGCTGATTTTGATGGAATCGTCCAGACGGTAAATGTAACGGCGGGCAGCAGTTCTTCCAATAGCAGTACTTCCGGCAGCAATTCCACGGGGAGTTCCAATTCCTCGAATGGAATGACAGGAGCATCCTATTCCTCAAACTCAGGCAGCCAGCCAGTCTTCGTGACTGCTTCCGTTAAAAAAGAGACAGTCGGAACAGCCAAGACAGTCGGAACAGCCAAGATAGTCGGAACAGCTGTGACAGCCGTAAACACATCGGAGTCCACAAAGGAGCCGGCACAAACACAGATCTCTATTTACACAGAGACAGAGCAAAATAAAACGGAGATTTCGGAATGCACACCGGATATCACAGCGCCTGTAAAAGGGGCTTCACCTCAGAACATACTGCAGGAAACACAAAGTTATGCCGGAAGCATAGTATGGAATCCTTCAGACAGTGTCTTTCAGCCTGCCACTACCTATACGGCGGCAATTACGCTGACGGCAAAGGAAGGATATCAATTTGCTGCCGGTATTGCACCACAGTTAAGCGGAGGTGTCATTTCCGGAATAACCTTAAGCGCAGATAATAGTATTCTAACGTTTTCCGTTGCTTTTCCGGCTACGGCAGAAGAGGCTACAGAGAAGCCGACAGATACACAGACAGACCCGGTAACGGAAACTTCCGGGGGAAAGGAAACAGAGACAAATCCTCAGCCGTCAACAGAACCAAAAGAAACACAGCCTCAGACAGAGTCAGATACGAAGAATGAAAAGGACAGCAATAAGCAGTCTGAGTCACAGAAAAATACGGACAAAAACAACGGACAGGAGACCAATGGAAAGAGCAGTGAAAATTCGGATAATCTAACAAATGGTAACTTAACAAATAATACAAATGGGAATAACAACAGTGGTTCCGGGAATAGTGGAAGCGGCAGTGGAAATGCAGCACAGACAACTGTAAGCGAAAACAGTTCCACAGAAAGTAAATCCAGTTCAGACGACACAACTTCCACCGCATCATCTGGTTCGAATGTTTCCATAATGACGGTATCGCCCCAGGACAACGTAATTCTTACCGTAAATGTAGATGAATTAGACATCTTATCGGTAAGTCTGGATCAGGAAGCGGAGATTACCTTTGATGCCATCGAAGATCAGACATTCAAAGGCAGCGTAACTAAGATTTCCAACTCAGCCAGCTCAAGCGGCGGAGTAACAAAATATCCGGTACAGATCACTATACCAAAAGATGCGTCAATGCGCATCGGAATGAATGCGTCAGCAACTATTACAATTGAGAATAAAGAAAATATTCTGCTGATACCGATGAATGCCCTTCAGGAACGGGGAAATAAAGTATTTGTCTATACCAGCGAAGACGAAGAAGGGGCATTATCCGGTGAAACAGAGATTGAAACAGGATTGTCAGACGGAACAAATGTGGAGGTAGTAAGCGGACTGAGTGAAGGAGATACCGTCTACTACAATAAAACAGGATCTTCCTCCTCTAATTCAGAGGGTGGATTCATGGGAGGTATGCAGGGTGGTGAAATGCCGTCCGGAGGTTTTGGCGATGAAATGCCATCCGGAGGCGGAGGACCAAGTGGAAGTTCGGGCCAGATGAAGGCACCGGGCGGACAGTGAGGTGACGGCAATGATTATATTTCAGGATGTTTGTAAATATTATCAGATTGGCGGGGAAGAAGTGAGGGCTTTGGATCATGCGAATATGAGGATTAAAAAAGGCGAATTCGTCAGCATTATAGGACCTTCAGGAAGCGGTAAATCCACGCTTATGAACATTATAGGGTGTCTGGATGTAGCTGATTGCGGGGAGTATTATCTGGACGGACAGGAGATAGAACAATATTCAGAACGGGAACTGGGCAGGATACGGAATCATAAAATCGGATTTATTTTTCAGAATTTTAATCTGATTCAGAAGATGACGGCAGAAGAGAACGTGGAACTCCCTTTAATCTATCAGGGTATCCATGCTTCTGAGCGCAAGAGAAGGGTTATGGAAGCGTTAGAAAAAGTGGAGCTTTCCAGCAGGATGCATCATAAACCCACAGAGTTATCCGGCGGGCAGCAGCAGAGAGTTGCAATAGCGAGGGCACTTGTAACAAGTCCCTCTCTGTTTCTGGCAGATGAGCCTACCGGAAATCTGGATTCCAGAACCGGAGACGATATCATGAACCTGTTTCATGAACTGCATGAACAGGGGAATACCATTGTGTTAATTACCCATGATAACAAAGTGGCAAAACAGGCACTGCGCAGAATTCATATTCTGGATGGTCATGTAAAGGAGGTGGAGTGATGGTCTTTCAGTCCTTAAAAATGGCATGGAGTGCCATAACCTCCAATAAAATGAGATCCTTTTTAACCATGCTGGGAATTATCATCGGTGTAATGTCGCTGGTAGTACTGGTCTCTATCGCAAATAGCGCAACGACTTCTGTAACAGATGAGATTTCGAATATCGGAACGAATCTTTTAACGATTCGGATCGAGGATAACAAAGAAAATCCGTTGAAGTTATCCGAACTGTCAGACTTTACGGAAAATGAGGAAATTGCTCTGACAGCACCAATAGCCCAAAGCAGCGTAACAGCAAAAAGCGGATATACCAGCAGTACGGTTACCACATATGGAACAACAGGCTCCTATCTGGATATACAAGGCAAGGAATTGGCCTATGGGCGTTTCTTAAAAGCGGCAGATATTGACAATCATTCGAATGTAGTGGTATTAAATGAGGATGCGGCTACGGAGATTATTGGGCGTGCTAATGCAGTGGGAGAAAGTATTTCCTTAGACGGCAGAAGTTTTTTAATTATAGGAATTATCAAGAGTGACGAGACCAGCAGTAAATCATCATCCAGATCATCGGGAAGCTCTGGATCAGGCAGGGGGAGTGCTTCTTCTAAAAGTTCATCGTCTACCAGCACCTCTTATGCAAGCCTGGACGCCTATATTCCCTATACAACGCTGACAAGAATTGCCAGCAATATATCATCAGAAATCACGACGTTCTATGCCACAGCTACCAGTGAAGACAGTCTGGATGCAGCAGAAGATGCCATGTCAGAAATGCTGTTAAAGCGTTTTGGACAGGATGAGGATGCATTTACCATACAAAACCAGTCTACGCTTATGGAAACAATGAACAGCGTAACCAACACCCTTGCTTTGATGCTGGGAGGTATCGCAGCGATCTCATTAGTTGTGGGCGGTATTGGGATTATGAATATTATGCTGGTATCCGTAACTGAGCGTACGAAAGAAATCGGTATCCGAAAAGCAATCGGGGCAGGCAGGGGAAGCATTATGCTGCAGTTTATGCTGGAAGCATTGATGATCAGCCTTTTAGGGTGTCTGTTTGGGATATTTTTGTCCTGGGTTATTTTGCAGGCAGCCGGTATGATTATGGATTCCATGAGTTTCCAATTGTCCAATCAGGTAGTATGGATCGCTGTAGGTTTTTCTAGTATTATCGGGGTAGTCTTCGGTATTTATCCGGCAAATAAGGCGGCAAAAAAGCATCCGATAGAAGCGCTCAGATATTCCGGGTGACAATTATAAATGAGCAGGAGCTTTGTCAATAAGCAAATAAAAACGTCCAGACATTATTATCTGGACGTTTTCAAAATCATAATTTTGATAACATCATCATGATTTCATTGCTTCTGGAAATGAACTTTGTCATTTCTTCCGGAGCCAGCTGTTTGTGGCTTAAGAGTGCAAGATCGTATAACTGCTCACACATCATCGGAATATTTTCAGAATCTTTGTTTTCAAAGATATATTTTACTAATTGATTATTAGCGTTTAATACAAGGGTTTCGGAAGATCCAAACATGCCTGGATCCATACCGTACATATTGTACATCTTCATCATATCCTGCATACGTCTGCTTTCTTCAGAAAGAGTCATTACAGAAGAGATGTTTTCGTTTTTCAGCTTTTCAACTTTGACTTCCAGTTTTTCTTTGCCAAGAACTTTGCGGAATAATTCAGTAAGTGTATCTGTAGTTTCCTTTAATTCTTCAGCATTTACTTCTTCCTTGAAGTGCTCTGTTACGTCGGAATCGATGCGCTGGAATTTAACTTCCTCATTTTTTTGTTCGATATGGCTGATGAAAGCGGAATCAATGTTGTGCTTTAAGATAGCCGCATCCAGACCTTCCTCTTTGAACATATTAATGTACTGGCTCTGCTGTACTTCATCCGTAACATAGAAGAGTGTAGTCTTTGGCTTTTCCGATTCTTTTTTATCTGCATCTTCTGTGTTATCAGCACTGGTTTCTTCAGCAGCAGTTTCCTCAGTTTCCGGCTCGTCTTTTTTGTTCTCTGCAATGAAATCAGGCAGAGTCAGATAATTGCTTTCCAGGTTTTTTACAAGAATGTAATCCATCATCTTATCACTGAACTTGCCGTCTTTTAAGCAGCCGAATTTGATGAATGGGCTGATGTCATCCCAGTATTTTTCATACTGTTCACGGTCTGTTTTGCACATGCCGCTTAATTTGTCAGCTACTTTCTTGGAGATATAATCAGCGATCTTCTTAACAAAGCCATCGTTCTGAAGAGCACTTCTGGATACGTTAAGCGGTAAGTCCGGACAATCGATGACACCTTTTAACAGCATCAGGAATTCAGGAATTACTTCTTTGATATTATCTGCGATAAATACCTGGTTATTGTATAACTTAATGGTACCTTCAATAGAATCATATTCCGTATTGATTTTCGGGAAGTAGAGGATACCTTTTAAGTTAAATGGATAGTCCATATTTAAGTGAATCCAGAATAAAGGTTCTTTGAAATCCATAAATACCTTACGGTAAAAATCTCTGTATTCTTCTTCTTTACAGTCATTTGGATGCTTGGTCCAAAGAGGAGCAGGATCACTTAAAGATACAGGACGTTTGTTTATTTTTACTTTATCCTTTGCAGGAGAAACTTCCACGATTTCTTTTTCACCGTTTTCGTTTTCTTTTTCTTCCGTTTTTGCTTCTTCGTGGATATGTTCTACAACCACATCATCTTCACGAAGATCTGCTTCATCGATGGTTTCGAATTCCTGCTCTGCATTTTCCTTGGAAAGGAAAATTTCTACAGGCATGAAAGAACAATATTTTTCCAATACTTCACGAGCGCGGTATTCGTTAGCGAATTCCAGGCTTTCTTCGTTTAAGAAGAGTGTGATTTCCGTACCTACGGTATTTTTATTCCCATCATCTAAAGTATATTCAGTGCCGCCGTCACATTCCCAGTGAACCGGGACAGAACCTTCTTTATAGGAAAGAGTATCGATGTGTACTTCTTCAGCAACCATAAATGCTGAATAAAAGCCCAGACCGAAATGACCGATCATTTCGTCGTCGTTTGTTTTGTCTTTGTATTTTTCAAGGAAATCGGTTGCACCGGAAAATGCGATCTGTGTGATGTATTCTTCTACTTCATCAGCTGTCATACCAAGACCGGTATCAATAAATTTTAATGTTTTCGCTTCCGGATTTACTATTACTTCAATTTTGTTTTTGTGTTTTTCCGGGAATGAGTATTCACCCATTACTTCCAGTTTCTTTAACTTTGTGATTGCATCACATCCGTTGGAAACCAATTCACGGAAAAAGATGTCATGGTCAGAATATAACCATTTTTTGATAATTGGAAATATGTTTTCGCTGTTAATTGATAAGCTTCCTTTTTTGTTGCTCATAAGTAACACTCCTTTTGTAATTATTTCATTTTTATCTAAAGCTAGTTTAATACGGGAAAAATAAATTGTCAAGAAAAAATTAGCACTCAATCAAGATGAGTGCTAACAAATTTCTATAAACTTTATAAACAAATTATAAACTCATCCATTTTTTGGATATAAACATAAAAAATACCTGAGTTGGAAAGAATAATGGTAAATGATCAGAGTAGCTCAAATGCAATTTCTTTCTGCCTGAGAAATTTCTGTACCATGGTATCCCAGGACTGCTCCAGTGTTTTATCCATTGTAAAGATTCGGATGGAAGAACCGGTGATACAGCTCAGATTATGTCCATCATATTTTAAATTTAAAAACAGGCCGTTGATATCAGAAGAGGACATAGGCAGTTTAGTCTGAACTAACAATTTTTCAAGATTGGCAGGAGAGAGCTGAAAGACAAATTTAAAATTCAGCGGCGTGCGCTTTCCTTTAATTAATTCAAAACAATAGGGACGTAACTGCATCCAGGACGAATAATTGGTATTGGAAAGGCCTCGTTCTTCCAGTTCATCCGGATTGTAATAATCTTTTTGCAGGCGGCCGTCAATATGAAAGGTATTATAAGTAGTAATAACGGCTTCAGACAGCAGAAAATGGTCAAAAGTATCATTCAGCAATAGTTTTGACATAAATTGTTTGACATCTAATATATGTAGTGCGATCAATTTTTTGCTCCTTTTTTCATAAAAAATTTCATCTGTTATTATTATAACCGCAATGTAAGAAGACGGCAAGCAGGGATTCAGCCGGAAATGGAAAAAACCCCTTTTCAAACGAATTTATATGTGCTATGATTATGTGGTATTAAAAACTACATAATAAGATATGCTAATTAGTACTAGTACATCCTTGTGCAATTAACAGTGAATAAAGACGCAGATACCAGGCATTTTATTTACCAATAATTATGCAATGCTGTACAAGATTGTACTTGATGAATATTCTGCATGAGTGATGCAAGATTTTAGGAGGAATTTTTAATGGATTACAAGATAATTATTGACAGCTGCGGCGAATTGACAGAAGAGATGAAGAAGGACGGTCATTTTGCTACAGCATCACTTTCTATGCAGGTGGATGATTGCACAATTGTGGATGATGAAACATTTAACCAGGCAGATTTTTTAAGACGGATTGCAGCTAGTCCGAACTGCCCTAAATCATCATGTCCATCACCGGAAGCCTATATGAGTGCTTTTGACTGCGGAGCGCCGAGAGCTTATGCGGTTACGCTGTCGGCGGAATTAAGCGGCTCTTACAACAGCGCAGAGCTTGGCAGAAAGTTATTTTTGGAAGAACATCCGGATAAAAAGGTTCATATTTTTAATTCTCGTTCAGCATCTATTGGTGAGACCCTGATCGGTTTGAAGATACAGGAATGCGAAAATGCGGGCATGGAATTTGAAGAAATTGTGGAAACCGTAGAAAAGTATATTGCCGGACAGAGCACCTGGTTTGTTTTGGAGAATCTGGATACCCTCCGGAAAAATGGACGTCTCAGTAAAGTGAAGGCATTTGTGGCAACGGCGCTTAAGATCAAACCGGTAATGGGAGCTACACCCGAGGGTACCATTGTGCAGCTGGATCAGGCTAGAGGAATGAATAAGGCATTGGTTAAAATGGTAGATTTTATAGTCGAGAAGGTAGAAAATTCGGAAGAAAAGATTTTGGCCATTTCTCACTGCAACTGCCCGGACCGTGCTAAAATGATAAAAGATGCTTTAGTGTCCAGATTATCACTTAAGGATATTTTTATTGTTGATACCGCAGGTATCAGCAGTATGTACGCTAATGACGGTGGAATTATTATTGTTGTTTAAAATAATTGCCGTATAAATGTCAAAACAAGTAAAAAAAACATGCAATTCCTACAAATCTGTGATATAATATAAAAAATATGCTTAAAGAAATGACAGATAGCAGAAGTAAGGAGAAGAACATATGAGTCAGGAGAAAGTAGACCGCTACAAACAAGAAAAAGCAAATCGTGAAAAGCTTCTTAAAAAACAGAAACGCAATAAAATGCTCATGAAGCTGGGCGGTTTGGCAGTATGTCTTGTCATTGTAGGCTGGGTAGGTTTTTCGGCTTTTAATAAGTTCTATACACCTCCGGTGAAAAATTACGAGGTGAAGACTACAGCCGTAGACGATTATTTACAGGGATTAAATGAAACGGAAACAGAAGCAGCAAAATAATGGACAGCCGGAGTGCGCAGCATTCCGGCTGTAACTTTTTGGTAATGAGGAAGACAAGGAGGAACCGGAAGGTTGCAATTTGATTATATTATAGAAAATAAAGAGGTATGTATTTTACGCTGTTTTGGGGAGGGGAGAAAAGTAGTGATCCCAGGACAGCTGGAAGGATACCCGGTGACTGCTCTGGGAAAATATATATTTTCCGGGGCGTACGACGGGGATGGCGGCAAAAAAGCCGTTTGTGCCGACATGCCGGAAGAGGTAATTTTACCGGAAACCGTACAGAAAATCGGTGATTATGCATTTTACGGGTGCAGACAGCTTAAGAAAATGGCATTGTATCAGGGGGTCCGTGAGATCGGCGGCGGAGCATTCACCGGATGTGCAAAACTATCCAGGCTGAAGATCAGTCTGGATGGCCCGATGGGATATTGTTTTAAAAATGTAATTGCTGAGTTAAATCATGAGGTGGAAGTAAAATTAAGCAGAGAAGGACAGACTATCGCCAGGCTGCTGTTTCCGGAATATTACGAAGAAGCTGTGGAAAATACACCTGCCAGGATTTTAGAAACCCGTATCCATGGTTCCGGATATACTTATCGGCAGTGCTTTCATAACGGAGAATTTAAATTTCTGGAATATGACCGCCTGTTTTATGATGCAAAAGCATGGGAATCCGAGGATTTCTGTGTACACCTGGCACTTTACCGCCTGGAATATCCTTTGCAGTTGACGGGGGAGCATGAGATACAGTACCGGGAATATCTGTCCCAACACAGTATAGCCGCAGGGATGTGGCTCATTCGTTCTGACCGGATGCATCAGCTGAATTTTTTAAGCAGCCAGATTGTATGGCAGCCGGAGATTTTAGAGAATCTGATACGTTTTGCAGGGGAGCAGGAGCGTATGGAAGCGGTGGGTTATCTGATGGATTATAAAAATGAACACTTTGCAAAAAAGAAAAAGAGCTTTGATTTATAATACTGTGACGCGCAGCTGTCAGAAAGCAATTATAAAACACGCGCTAGAAAGGAGTCAATATGACCGAAGATTTTACAGCGAGAGAGCAGGAGATATGGGACAGACTTTATCAGGCAGGTTTCGATATCCTGATTAACGCCAGAAATGAGTTATATATTCATATGCGTTTCCTGGACGTGGCACTGTCATCATTTCAATATCAGATGGATATGGAAATGAACAGTCTGGGAACGGACGGAAACGTTATTTATTACAACGCCCGGTTCCTTGGGGGATTATTTCGGGAGAGCCGTACTATAATTAACCGTGCATATCTGCACCAGGTACTGCACTGCCTGTTTTGCCACGTAGTGGAAACAGAGAAACGTGAGGAAATCTACTGGAATCTGGCATGCGACATTGCCGTTGAATCCATTATTGACAGTATGCAGATACGCTGCCTGAAAAAGGGAATGTCCTGGCTTCGGGAAAGCACGTACCGGGAGTTAGGCAGGAGCCTGAAGGTGCTCACTGCAGAAGGTATTTATCTGGAACTGCAAAAAATGGATTTTGGCGTGAATAACCGAAAACTGGATAAACTGATCCTGGAATTCTGCAGGGACAGCCACCAGTACTGGAATAAACAGGAAGATTCGGAAAAAAACAGTGAAATGAACCAGAAATGGCAGGATATCAGGGAGCAGATGGAGATGGATCTGGATACTTTCTCTAAAGAATCCGTGGAGGCATCCGGAGGTTTGCGGGACCAATTGAAAGTCCGTAAAAAACAGGGAGATGATTACCGCAGGTTTTTAAGAAAATTTTCCGTGTTAAAAGAAGAGATACAGGTGGATACGGATCAGTTTGACTATGCATTTTATACCTATGGCATGACCATGTATGGCAATATGCCGCTGATTGAACCGGTTGAATCCAAAGAAGTAATGAAGATTGAAGAATTTGCCATTGTCATTGACACTTCCATGTCCTGTTCGGGACATCTGGTGCGTCTTTTCCTGGAAGAAACTTATCATATTCTGCAGGAGAATGACAGCTTTTTTAGAAAAGTAAATATTCACATTATTCAATGCGATGAAAAGGTACAGCAGGACCGGAAGATTACAACGGAAGAAGAATTACAAAAATATATGGAAGAGATGGAAATCGTGGGAAGCGGAGGAACGGATTTTCGTCCGGCTTTTGCTTATGTGGATGAGCTTTGCAGAAGAAAAGAATTTACAAATCTCAAAGGCCTGTTGTATTTTACAGACGGATTTGGGATTTTTCCAAAGAATATGCCGCCCTATGAAACAGCATTTGTATTTATGCGGGAGGACTACGATGATACGCAGGTGCCTCCCTGGGCGATAAAAATAATAATAGATGAAGAGGAGCTGTCAAACCGGTATCCTGTTCAAAATGATAGATGATATAGGAGAATAGAAATGAATATTAAAAGAGCTAAGGAAGAAATTAAAAATTCCATTGAAGCATATCTGATGAAAAATGAATACGGAGAATATCAGATTCCATCAGTGCGGCAAAGGCCCCTGCTTCTGATCGGCCCCCCCGGAATCGGTAAGACCCAGATTATGGAACAGATTGCGAAAGAGTGCCGGGTAGGGCTGGTAGCCTATACCATCACCCACCACACCAGACAGAGCGCCATTGGTCTGCCTTATATCGTTGAAAAAGAATTCCGGGGCGAAAAGGTATCCGTTACGGAATATACAATGAGTGAAATCATCGCTTCGGTTTATGAAAAGATCGAAAAAACCGGCATCCGGGAAGGTATTTTGTTTATCGATGAGATTAATTGTGTGTCGGAAACCCTGGCGCCCACCATGCTTCAGTTTTTGCAGTGCAAAACCTTTGGAAATCAGAAGGTTCCGGAGGGCTGGGTGATTGTAGCTGCCGGAAATCCGCCTGAATATAATAAGTCGGTGAGAGATTTTGATGTGGTTACCCTGGACCGGATTAAGAAAATAGATGTAGAGGCGGACTTTTCTGTCTGGAAAGAATACGCCTACCATGCCGGCATTCATCATGCTGTGCTGTCATATCTGGAATTGAAGAAAAATCACTTTTACTGTATTGAGACTACTGTGGACGGCAAGCTTTTTGCAACGGCAAGAGGATGGGAGGATTTGTCCCAGCTGATCAAGGTATATGAAGAAATTGGTAAGAGAATTGACAGGGAAGTGGTGTACCAGTATATTCAGCATTGGAAGATTGCAAAAGATTTTTCTAATTATCTGGAATTATATCAAAAATATAAAAAGGACTATCAGGTTGCAGATATTTTAAAAGGACACATTTCGGATGCGGCAATTGATAAAGTACGGCGTGCGGCATTTGATGAAAAATTAAGTGTAATTGGACTTTTGGTTTCCAGGCTGGATGAATTGTTTCGGATATGTTACCGCAGCGATGCGTTTGTGACAATGGTCTATGAGCAGTTAAAGTATTTTAAAGACAGTTTGGGCACTTATGACGGCACCAGGGACAATACGGATGCAAATGGTGCTGCTTACGAGGCAATGACAAAGCTCACCCGTAAGATGGAAGAAGACACCGCCAGACTGCTTGCTGCAGAGCAGTTAACGAAGGAGCAGGAGCATATCCGCAGAAAAGCGGGTGCCCAGTTGGAATCCTATGAAAATCTGTTAAAAGGAGGAGACTATATTGACAGCCGGAAAGCTTTTGAAGCGGTAAAGGAAAGATTTGCAGACATCACGGATTCCCGCAGTACTTTGATACAAGAAGCGGAAGAGGCACTGAATTACGCGTTCGATTTTATGGAAACTGCATTTGGAGACAGCCAGGAAATGGTTATCTTTATCACAGAACTAAATACGGATTATTACAGTGTATGGTTTGTGGATGAAAATGGCTGTGACCGGTATTACAAATATAATAAAACGTTATTATTTGCTGAGAAACAGAAGGGGATTTTACATCAGCTGGATGAAATAGAAGAGCTTGGGAATATTTAAAGGCATTCGGCAAGTGTATGAAAACAAGAAAGCAGGCAGGACATATATTGCCGATATGTCCTGCCTGCTTTCTTGTTTCTTGCATGTATCTATTATTTTTTATTTATTTTTTTCGATCTCAGCCATTTTCATTGCACGAACTTTTAATGGAAGGCCAAATAATGTGATGAATCCATCAGCATCATGGTGGTCATATAATTCACCTGTGGTAAAGCTTGCTAAAGATTCACTGTATAAGCTATATGGAGAAGTAGTGCCTGCTTTGATAATATTGCCTTTGTAAAGTTTGAATTTTACCTCACCGGTTACATATTCCTGTGTCACATCAACAAAAGCCTGGATTGCTTCGCGAAGAGGGGTAAACCATTTTCCTTCGTATACGATCTGTGCAAATTTGTTGCCCATATCTTTTTTCGTTTCCATGGTGGCACGGTCTAATACTAATTCTTCTAACTGGTCATGTGCTTCCATAAGGATTGTTCCTCCTGGTGTCTCATATACACCGCGGGATTTCATTCCAACAACACGGTTTTCTACGATATCAACAATACCGATACCATGCTTTCCGCCCAGTTCATTTAATTTTGTAATGATTTCAGATACTTTCATCTGTTCACCATTTAAGCTGGTTGGAGTACCTTTTTCAAAGGT
Source organism: Robinsoniella sp. KNHs210 (assembly GCF_000686105.1). Taxonomy (NCBI): domain Bacteria; kingdom Bacillati; phylum Bacillota; class Clostridia; order Lachnospirales; family Lachnospiraceae; genus Robinsoniella; species Robinsoniella sp. KNHs210. The sequence continues at coordinate 1,835,761 of NZ_JMLZ01000002.1, read as the reverse complement.
CATGGTTACGTATTCGCCTTCTTCCGGAGCTTTTTCCGGAGATACGCCCAGCACTAATAAGTGGTCATAGTTTGGTTCGTTTGCAGGATCTTCTAATTCCAGACCTTCATGGCTGATGTGCCATAAGTTACGGTCACGGCTATAGCTGCTGTCTGCTGAAAATGGAAGATCGATGCCATGCTCTTTACAGTATTCGATTTCATCTTCACGGGACTGCATGGTCCAGATATCGGTCATTCTCCATGGAGCAATTATTTTTAAGTCAGGAGCCAGTGCCTTGATGCCCAGCTCAAAACGGATCTGGTCATTACCTTTTCCGGTAGCTCCGTGGCAGATAGCAGTAGCGCCTTCTTTTCTGGCGATTTCTACTAATCTTTTTGCAATACCGGGACGTGCCATAGAGGTTCCCAGTAAATATTTATTTTCATATACAGCACCTGCTTTTACGCATGGCATAATATAATCGTCACAGAATTCATCAATGATGTTTTCAATATATAATTTGGAAGCTCCTGACAGACTTGCTCTTTCTTCCAATCCGTCCAATTCATTTCCCTGTCCACAGTCGATGCAGCAGCAAACTACATCATAATCAAAATGTTCTTTTAACCAAGGGATGATTGCGGTCGTATCCAGACCACCTGAATATGCCAGAATAACTTTTTCTTTCATAGGTGTATCCTCCTAAATATTATGTATTATTTGATTGCTTTTCGCTAATGACTACTATACATCAATTGTCATAATTATGCAAGAGTAAATTTACATAAATTCTAAAATTATTTTTGTGTGATCCGGGGAAAAAAGCATAAGTTCTATTATATAGTAGAAAAGGCATATAAATAGGGAAGAAAGGAATTCTGGTATATCGAAGGCTGTCGGAAATAAAATTGCCGGGAAGAAAGTTTTTCCAGAAATTTTAAAAAAGTACTTGCATAATATACATATTCAATGTATAATTATGCGCATATTATTCATGCGGAGGAATTAAAATAAATGAAATCGCAACCCATACCCAGGAACGGCAGATATGCCGCAAAGTGGGGCGTGCAGATGACAGGATATTCAGCACTGTCAATATAAGTTTACGCAGGGAGGCACTAGAAGAAAAACACTTTACTTCGCTGAAATCTTATTATATATTAATAAGAAAGCAGCCTGGAGAAATGAGCAAGAGTTCTATTAGACTGGAAACAAAGGAAAAAAAGAAGAAAAGGAGTTTTGAAAATGATAAAAGCAGGAATTATCGGAGCAACCGGATATGCAGGCGGTGAACTTGTGAGGTTATTATTAGGGCATAAGGAAGTGGAAATTGCGTGGTATGGTTCCAGAAGTTACATAGATAAAAAGTATTCGCAAGTATATCAGAATATGTTCCAAATCGTAGATGCAAAATGTATGGATGACAATATGCAGGAGCTGGCAGATCAGGTGGATGTGATTTTTACTGCTACCCCTCAGGGACTTTGTGCTTCACTTGTTACCGAAGAAATACTTTCCAAAGTAAAAGTCATTGACCTGAGTGCGGATTTCCGTATTAAAGATGTAAAGACCTATGAGGAGTGGTATAATATTTCCCATAAGACTCCGCAGTTTATTGGAGAAGCAGTATATGGATTATGTGAAATCAACAGGGAAGCGGTGAAAGCGGCGAGACTAATTGCGAATCCGGGATGTTATCCTACCTGCAGTACATTGTCGATTTATCCTTTATTAAAGGAAGGATTGATTGATCCGGCTACGATTATTATCGATGCTAAATCCGGTACTTCCGGAGCAGGACGCGGTGCAAAAGTAGATAATCTCTACTGTGAAGTAAATGAAAATATCAAAGCATACGGTGTTGCCTCCCACAGACATACTCCGGAAATAGAAGAACAGCTGGGCTATGCGGCAGGAGAGGAGATCCGGATTAATTTTACACCTCATCTTGTTCCTATGAACAGAGGAATTCTGATCACTGCGTATGCTTCATTGAAGAAAGATGTCAGCTATGAAGAAGTGAAAGCAGTTTATGATAAATACTATGAGAATGAGTGTTTTGTACGTGTACTGGATCCGGATGTATGCCCTCAGACGAAATGGGTAGAGGGAAGTAATTATGTGGATGTGAATTTCAAGATCGACAAGAGAACGAACCGCATTATTATGATGGGCGCAATGGATAATCTGGTAAAAGGCGCCGCAGGCCAGGCAGTGCAGAATATGAATCTGCTCTTTGGGTTTGATGAAACTATGGGATTACAGCTAGTGCCCATGTTCCCGTAAGATGGGATATTTGAAACGTTATTACAGTAAGGAAAATAGTTTCCACATATAAGGAGGAAGAATCATGAAGGTGATGGATGGAGGAGTTACTGCTGCAAAAGGGTTTCAGGCAGCAGGGATTTATGCAGGGATTAAGAAAGACAAAAAAGATATGGCTATGATTTACAGTGAGGTGCCTTGTGCGGCAGCAGGCACCTTTACCACGAATATTGTTAAAGCGGCTCCTGTTAAATGGGATATGGACGTGGTTTACAATTATCAGAATGCCCAGGCGGTTATTGCCAACAGCGGTGTGGCAAATGCCTGTACAGGAGAAGAAGGGATGGCTTATTGCAAGGATACCGCGGACACGGCGGCAGAACTTTTACATATAGATCCCAAGGCTGTTCTGGTTGCATCTACCGGTGTAATCGGCAAACAACTTCCCATGGTGCCCTTAAAAGATGGAATCAGAAAAATGGTTCCTCTGCTTTCCGGGTCAATAGAGGCAGGTACATTGGCGGCGGAGTCAATTATGACTACGGACACGGTAAAAAAAGAAATTGCAGTAGCGATTGAAATAGGGGGTAAAACAGTCACCATTGGCGGCATGTGCAAAGGCTCCGGCATGATTCATCCAAATATGTGTACCATGCTTAGTTTTGTAACAACAGACGCCGCAATTTCAAAAGAGATGCTGCAGAAAGCACTGAGCGCCGATATTAAAGATACTTACAACATGGTATCTGTTGACGGGGATACTTCTACAAATGATACGGTGCTTCTTCTTGCAAACGGAATGGCGGGCAATCCTTTGATCACCGAAGAAAATGAGGATTATAAACTTTTCCTTGAGGCTCTCAATTATGTGAATACCTGTCTTGCTAAAAAAATTGCAGGAGATGGAGAGGGAGCAACTGCGCTGTTCGAAGTCAGGGTAATCGGTGCCTGGTCCAAAGAGCAGGCAGTTACTTTAAGCAAGTCAATTATAACATCCAGTCTCACCAAAGCAGCGATTTTCGGACACGATGCAAATTGGGGGCGCATACTTTGTGCCATGGGATATTCCGGAGCTGACTTTGATCCAGAAAAGGTAGACTTATTCTTTGAAAGTGCAGCAGGAAGGTTACAGATTATTGAAAATGGAGTTGCACTGGATTACAGTGAGGAAGAAGCTACAAAAATCCTGTCTGAACAGGAAGTGACGGCAATAGCAGATATTAAAATGGGTAAGGAAACTGCCACGGCATGGGGATGCGACCTCACCTTTGATTACGTAAAAATCAATGCAGATTACCGCTCCTGATATTCATAAGCAAACAAATAGTAAAAGTAAAATGAAAAGAGGATAAGGTTGAAAGAAAATTATGATATAGAAAGGTGCCACGGTGTGATTCTTTCAACCAGTTTTATTGTGGCAATATTGCAGGCAAGCCTGTAATATGCAATGGGTATAATTATGGAAACAATGGAAAACTGGCTGCAAAAAGCAGGTGTATTAATAGAAGCATTACCTTATATTCAACGGTTTCACGGCAAAACGATTGTAGTAAAATACGGCGGAAGTGCCATGGTGGACCATCAGTTAAAGAAAAATGTAATCCGTGACGTAGCGCTGTTAAAGCTGGTGGGATTCCGTCCGATTATTGTGCATGGAGGCGGTAAAGAAATTACGAAATGGGTAAATAAAATCGGTCTGGAAACCAACTTCGTAAATGGTTTGCGGGTAACAGATAAGGCTACTATGGAAGCAGCAGAAATGGTTTTAAATAAGATTAACAAAGGTCTGGTTTCCATGATGGAAAAACTGGGTGTCAGGGCAGTTGGAATCAGTGGAAAAGACGGTTCGGTATTACGTGTTGACAAAAAGCTTTCCGGCGGAAAGGACATTGGATACGTAGGAGAAGTGAAGAAGGTAAATACGGAGTTATTGAATATTTTATTAGATAATGATGTAGTGCCTGTGATCTGTCCGATAGGCTCAGATGATGAATACCATTCCTATAATGTCAATGCCGATGATGCCGCATGTGCCATTGCCTCGGCGGTAGGAGCTGCAAAACTTGCGTTTTTAACTGATATAGAAGGGGTATACCGGGATCCGCTGGATAAGTCCACCTTAATCTCAGAGATGTCAATTCCCGAAGCGGAAGAATTCCTGGCAAGCGGAAATGTTGGCGGCGGGATGCTTCCCAAACTGCAGAACTGTATCGATGCCATGAAAGCCGGTGTTTCCAGAGTTCATATTTTAGACGGCAGAATCGAGCACTGCCTGCTGTTAGAGTTCTTTACGAACAGAGGGATCGGAACTGCAATCATGGGTGATCAGGAGGAACGATATTATAATGAAGACAATGAATAGCTATATGGAAGAAGCCGAAGAGGTCATATTACATACTTATAATCGGTTCCCCGTAGTATTTGAAAGGGGAGACGGAGTATACCTGGAGGATACACAAGGAAAAAAATATCTGGATTTTGCAGCAGGGATTGCAGTTTTTGCCCTGGGCTACCACTATCCGGGCTACGATGCTGCTCTGAAGAACCAGATTGATAAAATTATCCATACTTCTAATCTGTATTACAATGTCCCAATGGGTGAAGCTGCTAAAAAGCTGGCAGCATGCAGTGGAATGGATAAAGTGTTCTTTACAAACAGTGGAACAGAAGCGATTGAGGGAGCCATTAAAGCGGCCAGAAAATACGCGTATACGAAAGACGGCTGTACCGATCATGAAATTATAGCCATGAATCATTCTTTCCACGGAAGGAGCATTGGCGCGTTATCAGTGACGGGAAATCCTCATTACCAGGAAGCTTTTAAACCTTTGATGGGTGGAGTTAAATTTGCTGATTTTAACGATCTGGAAAGTGTAAAAGCGCAGATTACCGGCAAAACCTGTGCGATTATCATGGAAACGGTTCAGGGTGAAGGCGGTATCTATCCGGCGGACAAAGATTTTCTGGAAGGAGTTAAGGCAATCTGTGAGGAGAAGGATATTCTGCTGATATTAGATGAAATTCAATGCGGTATGGGACGAACCGGCAAGATGTTTGCCTGGCAGGACTATGGAGTGAAACCGGATATTATGACCTGTGCCAAAGCGCTTGGCTGCGGGGTTCCCGTAGGAGCATTTATTCTGAATGAAAAAACTGCAGGGAATTCACTGGTTCCCGGGGATCATGGAACAACCTACGGCGGAAATCCATTTGCCTGTGCAGCGGTTTCAAAAGTATTTGATATATTTGAAAACGACCATATCATAGATCATGTAAATGAAATTGCTCCTTATCTGGAAGAAAAGTTAGACCAGCTGGTTGAAAAATATGATTTTCTGGATACCAGAAGAGGAAAGGGCATGATGCAGGGGCTTGTGGTAAAAGGCCGTCCAGTGGGAGATATCGTCAAGAAATCTCTTGAAAATGGACTGATCGTTATTTCAGCAGGCAGTGATGTGCTGAGACTGGTACCTCCCCTGGTGATTGAACGTGAGCATGTAGATGAAATGATTGGGAAGTTGGAGACGGTATTAGAAGAAGTGTAAGGACAGTTTTAGATTAGAGACTTTGTGAAATAAGGTGGTATGCCTTAAGAAACGAAGCAGTGACGGGCAGGTGCCCTGACAGTTTAGGAAAATGACAATTTCCCAGACTCGACGGGCTCCTGCCCGTTCGTATTTTCCCTTTTGCTGCCACTTGACTTTTAAAACCTACAGATGTAATATATAAAGTATTACATCTGTAGGATATAATGAATTTCAAGTTGTGTACGAAAAGTGAGGAAATTATATGATAAGAAACAGGAAGATTATGAAGGCTTTGAAAAAGCAAACCTCGGTTTCCAGGGTAAAGATTTTAACAGCTGTTTTTATTGGAATGTGTATGATTTTGTTTTACCGGCTTTATCAGCTGCAGATTTTAGGAGGGGAGGACTATCGGAATAATTTTGTTATGAAGATTAAGAAGACCCGTGTGCTGAAAAGCACCAGAGGGAATATCTATGACCGAAATGGGAATCTTCTTGCGGGAAATAAAATGACTTATGGGATAACCATGGAGGATAATGGGTCGTATCAATCCGAACGGGAGAAACAGTTGTCCCTGAACGGGACAGCCTATCAGGTGATCCGGCTGGTACATAGCCAGAAGGAAACATTGACCACGGCACTTGCCATCGTGTTGGATGAAAAGGGGGAATATGTATTTAATACGGAGGGGGTTTCTCTGGACCGTTTTCGGGCAGACGTTTTTGGCAGGGCTTTTATAGAAGATATGACAGATATGGAAGCGGCAGCCGGGGCAGATGAGATTGTGGCATATTTAGCAGGAGAAGACCGTTTTGCTTTATATGAGAAAAACGGGCAGGCATATACCAAGGAGGAACTGGAAAGCAGCGGGCTTCCCAAACAACTCAGCAAAAAAGATGCCCTGGAGATTTTAAATATCCGGTATATGCTGTCACTTAACACTTTTCAGCGTTACATTCCCGTTACGGTGGCAGTGGATGTATCCCAAGATACCGTGTCATATGTACTGGAACATAAATCCCAATGGCAGGGAGTGGGGATCAGTGATGAGGAGATCCGGGTATATGAGGGCGGGGATGCCTTTGGGCATATTCTGGGGTATACCGGCAAAATTTCCGCAGAAGAACTGGAGGAACTGCAAAAAGAAAATAAAAACTATACCAGTGATGTTGTGGTGGGTAAATCGGGGATTGAACAATCTATGGAGCAGTATCTTCAGGGAATAGAGGGGTCAGAAACGGTATATGTTAACAATATGGGAAAGGTGGTCCAAAAAGAAAAAACCCCCAAAGACCCGGTTCCGGGTAAAGATGTCTACCTGAGCATAGACAAAGACCTGACTGAAGCCGTGTACCGGATTCTGGAACAGCGGATCGCAGGCATCCTAACGACTAACATTGCAGATATCAAGGAATTTGATACCAGTAAAATTACAGATTCGGCAGATTTGGTTATTCCGGTCTATGATGTGTATTTTGCTCTTCTGGATAATTCTGTGGTAGATCTCACTCATTTTGGACAGGCGGATGCGACTGCTTTTGAAAAAGAAATTTACGTAAGGTTACAGGATAAACTGGGGCGGGTGATGCAGAAATTAAACTCGGAGCTAAAGGGAGATGGAAGCATCTATAAGGATCTGGATAAAGAAATGCAGGAGTATCAGGATTATATTGTGGATACGCTGCTTATGGAGGAAACGGGTTTACTGGATGCAGGGAAAATAGACAAAGAAAATGAAAGATACCAGTCCTGGAAAAAGGATGGGGATATAAGCCTGAAGGATTTTCTCACAGAGGCAGTTGCAGAGGGCTGGATTGATATGTCACATATACCTTCAAAAGATACTTATATGGATTCCGGGCAGTCCTTAGAATTACTGAGCAAGACAATCAGCGAAAGCCTTGCTGCAGATGAAGGTTTCTTAAAAAGACTTTGCTGGTATATGCTGCAGCAGGAAGAGATAGCGCCGCGGGAGATCTGCCTGCTGCTCTATGAACAGGGGGTTTTATCAAAAGAGGATGCGGTCTATGAAGGATTAGCAAGTGGAAATATTTCAAGTTATCAGTTTGTGATTGATAAAATTAACAGTCTGGAGATAAAGCCGTCCTGGCTTGCCCTGGATCCCTGCTCAGGTTCTGCGGTTATCACAGATCCGGGGACAGGTGAAGTGCTGGCATGTGTTACCTATCCCGGATATGATGTGAACCGGCTTGCCAACCAAATGGATGAAGCATATTATCAGAAGCTCTATGAGGATAAATCAGTACCTTTCTACAACAGAGCCACCCAACAGCTTACGGCACCGGGATCCACTTTTAAGCCGGTCACTGCCATAGCGGGCTTAATGGAAGAAGTAATCTGGTCAGATACAGATGTATTATGTGACGGCGTGTTTGATAAAGTTGAGCCGCCGCTGCACTGCTGGAACCTGTCGGGACATGGGGATATCCCAACGGTTGCAAGTGCGATAAAGAATTCCTGCAATGACTATCTGTGTGAAATATCCTACCGGATGGGACTGGACGGAAATGGTAAATTTTCCGATGAACAATCCCTGAAGCGGCTTATATCCTACACCAAAATGTTCGGTTTAGACCGGAAATCAGGAATTCAGCTTCCCGAGTCGGAGCCTCATATCACGGATAAATTTGCCATTCCTTCTGCAATCGGGCAGGGTACGCATAACTATGCCACGGTACAGTTGGCCCGGTATGTGAATACGCTTGCCAATGGTGGGAGCTGTTATGACCTTACCCTGCTTGACAAAGTGATGGATAAAGAGGGTCACATAACAGAGGAAAACCCTCCGAAATTAAGGAATCAGATCGATCTTCCGGCGGAGGTATGGAACGATGTTCACACCGGAATGGAGGAAGCAGCCGGCAGTAATGCAATGTTAAGCAAGCTGAGTATTAAGATTGCCGGCAAGACCGGAACCGCAGAAGAAACACCCAGCAGACCAACACACGGTCTGTTTGTGGGGTACGCTCCGGCGGAGAACCCGGAAATTGCAGTAGCTGTCCGTATTGCACATGGATTTGCATCCGGGAATGCAGTGGGAGTATCCCAGGATATATTTAAATATTATTTTAAACTTGAGAAAAAGGAGGATATTCTGACCGGAACGGCATCCAGGGCTAGTGATAATGCACATATGGATTAGATATGGGGGCTGAGTAAGGATGATGTAAAAAAAGCTAATATAAAGTAAATTATTTCCAATAGAATCATGTTAAAATTACAGATATGATTAGAGAAGGTAAAGTATGTCTGATTACAGATAAAAGTAGAAATCTGCCTGGCATAAAAGGAGAGGGACATGAAAAACTATTGGATAAAATTTTCAAATTTAAAAATAAAACAGAAGTTACTGATTTCTAATATCGGTATTATTCTGATTATGGTTTGTCTGACAGGTGTATCGGGGTATTATATATCCAGAAACCTGCTGATAACCACCTCGGTAAAATCCTCCGTAGATTTAATGGAACAGCTGAGTTCCAACTTTGATTATGCAATAGAATCTCTGGAGGATTTTATTTTAATGCAGACATTTAATAAGGATTTTTCCGGCATTATCGGGAAAGAGACGGAGAAGGGGAACAGCAAGGCATTATTTGACCGGAAGAAAAAGCTTTTGAATTTCAGTTATAACCTTATGAATTTTAATAAGTACATCAAAGCAGTGCTGGTACAGGATAATTTTGAGAATATTTATTATTATTCAACGGATTACAGCTCTATGAGCCTGGAAGAGCAGGCTGATAACCTGGCATTTCAAAAGGCTTATGAAATGTGGGGGACTACATACTGGAAGCCATATAATGAAGAACTTGTTTTTGCCAGCAGCCTGGTTTTTGATTTTGAATCCATGAAACCCCTGGGGGTAATTTCCATAGGGATTGACACCGCTTATTTTAAAGAACTGTATAAAAATATTTCTTCCGAAAAGGCAAATGAGATATTAGTGCTGAACCAGGACAGGCAGATATTAATCGGAGAAGACAATAAGGGTAGGGAGCTGGCTGAAATCATTTTGGAGAAGTATAAACCTATAAATGAAGAAGGGAAAGAAATCTATTATAAAAATGAAAAATATATCTATACAACCTGGAAGGCAAAAGGGAACGGAATTCAGGTCATGAACCTCATTTCAGAGAAGGTAATTATGGATGGCATTTTTAAATTGTTAACCCCGGTAATCTGGTCTGCTCTGCTGGGGGTAATCCTGTCAGCAGCCATTGCTGTTTTGATTTCCGGGCAGATTTCTTCCAATATAAAATTATTGCTTACAAATATCCGAAGCATCTCCAAAGGAGATTTTTCTCAAAAAATTGTCCCGGCAAGCTATGATGAAGTGGGAATGCTTGCAGTAGAATTTAATCATATGTCGGAACAGATTGTACAGCTATTCAAATCCGTAACCGATGAGAAAATCCAAAAGAAGAATAGTGAATTAAAAGCGCTGCAATTTGAATACGATTCCCTCCAGGCAAAAATTAACCCCCATTTTCTGTATAATACATTGGAAAGCATTAACAGTCTTGCAAAGTTAAAGGGACAGCAGGATATAGCGGACAGCATATTTCTGCTTGGTAAATATCTGCGGGAAGCCATCAGCAGTAAGCGGAAGTTTGTTTTATTAGAAGAAGAAATCCAGAATATCCGCAATTATGTAAAGATACAGCAGTTGTCTTATGGCGATAAAATCCAGATCATTTTCCATGTGGATGAAGCTCTTTTGGATGTGGTTGTGCCAAAGTTAATTCTACAGCCGCTGGTAGAAAATTCGATTGTTCATGGAATAGAGCCAAAGATCGGGAAAGGCAGGATTGAGATTACGGCACGCTGTGAAAAAAAGGATATGTACCTTGTGGTCTGGGATGATGGTGTGGGGATATCCCGGGAGCAGCTTGAAAATACAATGGAGCATAAGCCGGGAAATTCCGGTTATGAGCACACCAAAGTGGGGCTCATGGCGGTGCATAAAAGAATTCGAATCCTCTATGGAGAAGCCTATGGCATACATATTCACAGTTCCCCACAGGAGGGAACTTCCATTATGATTAAACTGCCCATAAACTTTGAAGATGAGGAGGTACACTATGAGATTTAAAGTAGTAGTGATTGATGACAAACCCCTGATACGCAGATCCCTGATTGAGACAATTCAGTGGGAATCCCTGGGATGTGAGATAGCGGGAGAGGCGGAAAACGGACTGGAAGCAAGAGAAGTAATCCGGAAGGTGAAACCCCATTTAATCATTTCCGACATTAAGATGCCCGGATTGGATGGGCTGTCGCTGACAGAATATGTGAAACAATTTCTGCCGGATACAAAAGTGATTATCATAACCGGATACCAGGAATTCGAATACGCTAAAAAAGCGATTCAGCTTGGTGTGTGTGACCTGGTTTTAAAGCCGATAGACAATGCAGCGATGGTGGATATTATCCAAAAGGCTATTGACTGTATCCGGGAACAGCTTCAGAAGGAGCATTATCAAAAACAGCTCTTAGAAGAAAATGACCGGTATAAAGTAAAAATAGACCGTTCCTTAAAGGCGCTGCAGAGCCAGTTTCTGCTGGAAATGATCAAGGGCAGGCGTTCCCCTGAAAGGATAGAGGGGGAGGAAATTGTGAACCTGCACTTAGCGGAAATGAATTTTTCTGTAATTCTTGCAAGAATCCGGTCTTCCGATAAGCAGGTAGTCAGGGAAACTGCAAATACGGCAGTGAAACTCATGGATCATTTTAAGGAAGCCTGCGATATGGGATTTGTAGATTTAATGGTAAATCAGGATCTGGTATTAATTGCATTTCACCGTCCGGGTAAGAGTGCCAGGGAACACCGTGTACAGATGAAACGCTGTCTCTATGCTATGAATGACCGGCTGTTAAAGGAACAGGGCAGCCTCTGCTGTTTTGCGGTGAGCAGGATTACAAATGATGTGGCTAAATTGGAAGAATGCTATAAAAATACGGTAGAAATTTTAAATCAAAACTATTTCACGGCAGAAGAAAATATTTTGTTTCAGTCCGCAAGCACCTTAACGGTATCACCTGATTCGGGATATCTTCTGAAAGAATTAAATCAGTTTTATACAGATCTGGAATATATGGGAGATGGTGAGCGGGACCAAAAGGTTGTGGATATGATTGGGAAAATTGTGCAGGAGACAAAAGGAGACGAATTCCGGATTAAATGCATGTTAAGTGAAATCTGCATTACCCTTTTGCGTCATTATTCTGCAAAATTTCATAAGGATGATCTGAAGAACAATACCAATAAAGTGATGGAGGAAATTAACGGTCTGGTGGACATCCGTGATGCCAATGAATATCTCGTTGATTTTATCCGGGAGATCCGCAAGAGTTTAACGAAAGAAAACCGGTTAACCCATCCACTTGCCCAGGGTACCATGGATTATATCAGACAGAATTATAAACAGAACATAACTTTGACGCAGGTTGCGGATACTTTATGCGTCAATTCCTCTTATCTAAGCCGTTTGTTAAAAAAGGAGACCGGAGAGAATTTTGTGGATCTTTTAGCGGGATTTCGGATTGATATAGCCAAAAGGCTTCTGGATGAACCGGGAAGCAAGGTGCTGGATGTCTGCGAAAAGGCAGGATACAGCGACTATGCTTACTTCTATCAGGTATTTAAACGGGTGGAGAAGATTTCCCCAAGTGAATATAAGAAAAGAGGTAAAAGAATCTAATATATTGTCAAATCAGGCGTATGGTTTGTCAGGTCTTCTGTTGTTATAATAGCAGCATCAAATGAAGGAGGAATGATTTTATGAAGAGAAAAGCAGCGTTGGCTATGGCAGTTTGTATGGCAGCCTGGATGTTGACCGGGTGCGGAGGACCTAAGGAAGCAGGAAAGGCTGGTGAAACAAATGCCGGCATTGCCCAGACGGATACTGCAGCAGATATGAAAAGCGGAGAAGTAAAAAGCGAAAATGCGGAAAGTCAGGAAGCAAAGGCAGGCAATGAAGCAGAGGAAGTAGTTGTTAAGATTTTCCATCATATAGGGGAACAGGATGGAAGAGACCAGCTGGATAAAATCATTGAAAAGCTGGAAAGTGAGAATCCGGGAATAAAATATGAAGCCCAGGGAATTGACTTCAGCCAGTTCGGAACGATGCTGAAAACGAAAATTGCAGGCGGAGATGCGCCGGACATTATCATGGGAAGACCAAGAGTCTATGCGGACCTGATTGAAGCCGGACATATAGCAGATTTATCAGACCAGCCATTTTTAGAGAACTTATCGGACACGACTTTGTCATCCATGAAGGTAGACGGAAAGGTATATGGCATACCATTAAGCCTGGGAGGAATGGGCATATTCTATAACCGGGAAGTTTTTGAAAAATATGGTGTGGAAGTTCCAAAGTCCCATAAGGATTTACTTGCGGCGGCAGATAAATTTGAAGAAGCGGGAATTATACCATTTGCCCATGGATTTAAAGAGGGGTGGACAGCTCAGTGTGACATCCAAAGTGATTTATACGGATATCCGCTGCAGCAGAACCCGAAAATGTTTGAAGACATCCAAAACGGAACGAAAAAATTTGCGGATTATCCGGAATTCAGGGAATGCCTTCAGCGTAACGCAGAGCGCCTGTCTTATGAGGGCGGAGATGATTTTGGAACAGATGTATCCAAGGCGCGCAGTATGCTGATTAATGGAGAAGCAGCCATGTTCATTGGCGGTAACTGGGATATCAGCGAATTTATCAATAATAAGGTAGATGACAAAATTGGTTTTTTTGCAACACCCAATACAAATGATTCAGAACCGGTTCAGGGACTGGCGCCCGATGGCAGTTTCATGTTGTATTCCAAATCAGAACATAAAGAAGAAGCACTGAAATTCCTGGAATTCTGGTCCAGCGAAGAGGCTTTCACCATATGGAATGTAAATGGTTCCAATATCCCATGCTCCCTGGATGCGTCAACCGATGGCGTATCACCGCTGGTAGCAGATATTATGGAAATTGCTCGCAATGGCAAGACCTATAACTACGAATCCGAACCGGTATTTTCAGGGCAGTTTGATTCCACATTCCGGGCATGGCAGGAAGAATTTGCAGCAGATCCGGACCGTGATGTGGATACATATATTCAGAAACTGGATGACGAATTAGGCGCTATAAAATAAAAAAGGATGCAGCATATTGCAGGGAAACCTGCAATATGCAATGGGTGTAAAGATGAGAATAAAAGTAAAAAAACATGCCGTAAACATGTTGTTCCTGGCGCCCGCTCTGATCTTATTTATCATCATGGTAGTTGTGCCGTTTGCAAAGGGAATGCAGTTTTCCGTAACGGATTGGGATGGTTTTTCCCCGGTTTATAATAATGTGGGGCTGGAAAACTTTAAAAATGTACTTACAGATCCCAGTATTAAAAAGCCCATTCTGAATTCCGTTTTTTATACGGTGGTAACAGTCATTGTAGATAATGTTCTGGCGTTGTTTATCGCGCTTGCATTAAAGAAGAACACAAAGTCTAACAAGACATTTCGGACATTTATGTTTATGCCATTTATTATCAGTCTTGTGCTGACCGGATATATCTGGACTTATATTTACAGTGATGTATTTTACGGGATTTTTGGAATCAAAAGTCTGCTTGGGAATTCAAAAACGGTTATGATCGGTATCTGCCTGATGAGTGTCTGGAGGGATACGGGGTATGCCATGCTGATCTATATCGCAGGGCTTCAGGGGATTCCCGATACCTACTATGAAGCGGCTAAAATTGACGGAGCCGGTCCGGTAAAGCGTTTCCGCTATATTACGTTACCGCTGATCGGTCCTGCAATTACCATTAATGTAACGCTGTTTCTGGGGTGGGGCCTGAAAATATTTGACTATGTCATGACAGCAACAAACGGCGGTCCGGGCAGATCGTCGGAGACATTTGCAATGTATGTCTACAATTATACGTTTCCCTATAACCGTGCAGGCTATGGGCAGGCGGCGGCGCTGATCATGATGACGGGGATTTTCATCGTAACCGGAATTGTTACGGCGGCCCTTCGAAAACGGGAGGTGGAATTATAATGAGCAGACAGATAAAGACGGGAGCAGCCTTCCTTTTGAAATTAGTGGTCGTATGTCTTTTCATTGCCCCTTTTTACATTGCGGTAGTATATGCACTGAAATCTCCGGAAGAGACTATTGCCACAGGTCTGGCACTTCCCACGCAGATTCATTGGGAGAACTTTACGGAGGCAATCGAAGTATCTAATTTCTGGATTGCCACGAAAAACAGTTTGATTGTTACGGTATGCAGTGTGGTGATACTGATGGTAATCTGCAGTATGGCGGCATATGTAATCGCCCGCAACCAGAAATCCAAAGTATACCAGTCTCTTTATTATATTTTTCTGGCAGCGATTTTACTTCCTTTTCAGGTGGTAATGCTTCCGCTGTATGTACAGTTAAAAGAGTTTGGATTAATGAACTCCAGAATAGGGCTGATCCTAACCGTGTGCGGTTTTCAGCTGGCCTATAATGTATTTGTCTATGTGGGATTTGTAAAGTCCATCTCACCTGAAATTGAAGAAGCAGCATTTATTGACGGAGCCGGTAAATTCAAGACCTTTTGGCTCATTGTATTTCCGCTTATGAAACCAATTATTTCTTCGACCCTGATTCTCAATGCCCTGGCGGTCTGGAATGATTTCCAGATCGCGCTGATTATTGCACAGACTCCGGAAGTAAGAACCATACCTCTTACCCAGTTTTTCTTCTTTGGGCAGTACAGTATTCGGCTGAATATGGCATTTGCGGCTTTTGTACTTGCAATGGTACCGATTATTATTCTGTATTTTATCATGCAGAAATATATTATTGGCGGTGTTATGGCTGGAGCAGTCAAAGGATGATCTATAAAAAAAATATGGAGGATATGATAATGAACCAATTACAACTGCGTTACCGGCAGGTGCATCTGGATTTCCACACCAGCCCGCTGATACCGGATATCGGAGAAAAATTTGATGGTGCAGAATTTGCACAGACATTAAAAAATGCGCATGTGGACAGTGTAACCTGTTTTGCAAGATGCCATCATGGGATGTTATATTACGATTCCAAAAAGTTTCCGGAAAGGATACATCCAAACCTTACTAATAAAAATATGTTGAAGGAAATGATACAGGAATGCCACAAAAGAGATATCCGTGTTCCAATCTATATTACCATCCAATGGGATTATTTTACCGCAAAGGAACATCCGGAGTGGCTTGCCATAGATGCAGACGGAAGACCCGTTGGAACCGGTCCTTATGAAGCAGGATTTTATCAGGTACTGTGTGTTAATACAGGTTATCGGGATTTGTTAAAGGAACAGATCACAGAACTGTTTGAAGAAATGGAAGTAGATGGGATCTTCATGGACATCGTTTATCCCACAGAATGTTCCTGCAAGAACTGTATGGAGAAAATGAAGGCTGCCAAAGTGGATGTCTATGACAGTGAAGCGAGAATGCAGTATGCCCAGAACATGATAGACGAATTTAAGTATGACATCAGCCGCCATATCCGTTCTTTTCGTCCGGATGCCAGTATCTTTTATAATACCAGCCATATCGGAGTGAAACAGCGAAAGGTGAAAGATGCCTACACACATTTTGAACTGGAATCTCTGCCCAGCGGAGACTGGGGATATATCCATTTTCCGGTAACCATGCGCTATGCCAGGACACTTGGGCTGGACTGTCTCTCCCACACGGGGAAATTTCACCTGGAATGGGGAGATTTCCATTCTTTTAAGAATCTTGCAGCACTGGAATACGAATGTTTCCGCATGCTGGCTCTTGGCAGTAAATGTCTGATCGGGGATCAGATGGAGCCTGGCGGAAAGCTTTCCAAGCCTGTTTATGATTTAATCGGGAATGTATACGAAAGGGTAGAGAAATTAGAACCCTGGTGTGAAAATGCAGTTCCTGTTTCAGATATAGGTGTGATTTCGCCGGAGGAATTTATGGGCGGAAACCGCGGAAGGCTTCCGGAGAGCTTAATGGGGCTTGAAAATATGTTTGACCAGTTGGGTTATCAGTTTGATATTCTGGATTCACAGGGGGATTTTTCTAAATATCCGCTGCTGGTTCTTCCGGACGACATAGTAGTAAATGAAGAGCTCCATAAGAAGCTAAAGGATTATCTGGACAACGGAGGGAAGATGATTGCCACTTTTGAGTCAGGGCTGGACGAATGCAAAACCACAATGGTTCTGAAGGAAACCGGGGTTTCGCTGCTTGCGGATCCGGACCGGAATTTGGATGGAGAGCTGGCAAGAGGAAAGATTACGAAGAGCAATGATTATGTGGATTATATGATTCCTAATGAAAAAATCGGTATCGGGCTGCCCATGACAGAACACGTGATGTATGCAAAGGGAACCGAAGTATTAGCAGCAAAAGAAGCGGAGACGTTGTTAAAATTTACAAAACCCTATTTTGACCGTAATTTTAAACATTTCTGCTCCCACAGACAGACCCCCTCATCCGGGCAAGCGGGAACAGATGCAGTTGTGCAGCTGGGGCAGGTTATTTACTTTGCAAGCCCCGTATTCCGGATTTACAATGCCAGAGCGCCAAAGTGGTGTAAAGTTATGGTAAAGGATGCTGTAGACCGCCTGCTGCCAGAGAAAAGCCTGGAATATTTTGGACCATCCACGTTATTTACGGCATTGAATGAACAGAAGGAGGCGCACAGGAAGGTGCTGCATCTGCTGCACTATATTCCACAGAAAATATGCCAGGATATCCATACACTGGAAGATGTAATTCCCCTATATGATATTCCGGTAAAAATAAAGGAAAACCGTAAGGTAACTGCCGTCAGAAATGTCCCGGAAGGAAAAGACCTGGAATTTGTCCAAAAGGATAACTGGGTAACCTTTCATGCAGATGAAATAAATGGGTGCCGGGTAATTGAAATTGTTTATGAAGAATAAAGAAGGTTTTTAATAGCGTATTTGTTCAAATATCTGTTTGCATTACTGCATTATTTGTGTAGCGCCGTACGAGAGCATCCTCATCAAATTTGAGGATGCTCTTTTTGTGCCGGTCTGGTGGGAGCGGTTTTTTGTAGTATATTTATAAATGGAAATATGATATGATTGATGTGAATACAACTATATGACATTTATATGCAATATACAGCATTGTAAATACAATACAAAGTTGTATTGAAGGAATACAGATGGAATAAAATATACCAAAAACAGGAGGGGAATATGGAACTGGAATTGAATATGGAAAAAATGAAGAGATTTATGCGTAATTTTTACATCACTACCGGAGTCCGCAGCGCGGTGTATGACAGTAATTATAGAAAAATAATTGCTTATCCGGAGAAAAATACCGGCATCTGCCAGCTGATGCACGAAAATGAAATCAGTAATATGGAATGCCAGAAAAGCAATATGAGAGCATTTAAACTCTGCAACAAGGCAGAAAATACTATCGTATATAAATGCCATGTGGGGCTGAATGAAGTCATCACACCACTTAAGGACAAAGATGTAACCATTGGCTATGTAATTTTCGGACAGATATCCAATGTAAAAGATAAAGAGTATCTTCTGCAATTAATTGAAGAAGCCTGTGCAAAATACAATATGCAGGATATTGACCTGAAGTCTGAGATGAAAAATATACACGTCAAAACTACGCAGGAGATATTGGCAATTGCCAAAATTTTAGAAGCCTGTACCTACTACATTATTTATAATGATATGATACGCCTCAGTAAAACAGATTTTCTATCAAAAATGGATCATTATATTGAGGGGCATATCAGTGAGACGATTACTGTTAATAAAATATGCAGTGAACTGGGAGTGAGTAAAACAAAGTTATATGAGATTGTCAATGACAGAGTGAAAAAAAGTATTGCCAGATATATTAAAGAAAAGAGAATCGACAGAGCAAAAATACTCTTGCGGGAAACGGAATTGTCCATTTCAGAAATAGCCCAAATGGTGGGAATCGGAGATTATAATTATTTTTGTGCTGTTTTTAAGAAAATGACGGGGTTAACAGCAAAAAAATACCGGGATAGAAAATAACAGAAAAAACTTTGAAAAAATTGTAAATATGGAAATACGCAAAGTTTTTTGGACATTTTATACTATAAATCAAATATGCAAACTGATATAATGCAAATAAGTTATACAGGACGTCACTGATAACAAAATAATTTAATATGGCTGGAGGTAAAATCTATGAAAAAGATGTTAAAAATGGGGATCACATTGGTAATGGCAGTAAGTTTTCTGACCGGATGCGGTTCAGGAACCCAAACGGCAGACACAGAAAAAACGGCAGACGCAGACAAAGAGGATACAGATACCGCACAGGCAGGGGATAAGGCTTCGGGAACGGAAAAAGCTTCGGGGGAAAGCGGAAACAAAGATATCAAATTAGGCTTTGTCTGTATGAATCTTGGAAATCCCTGGTTTGTTGAAGTAAAAAAAGGATTTGAGGATGCGTGCAAGGAACTTGGCGTAACCGGTATGGTTGTAGATTCCCAGTACGATGTTGACAAACAGGTAAGTGATCTGGAGAGTTTAATCAATGATAATTACAATGGTATCATGATCTCTCCCATTGACCAGAATGCGACCTCTGCGCTCATTGATAAGGCAAAAGAAAAAAACATTGCAGTCAGCTGTGTTGCCCAAAGCCAGGACAACGCAGATATGAGATATATTGTAAATGAATATGAATATGGCTCCATTATCGGTGAAAATGCAGCAAACTGGATTAATGAAAATCTGAAGGATCTGGATAAAGTTAAAGTCGCGATTATCTCTCAGGACAATGTTGAGGCTGTGATACCGAGAGGAGACGGTGTGCAGGAAACCCTGGAAAAGATGTGTCCTAATGTAGAGATCGTATCAAGACAGCCAGGGGATACACCTGAGGCGGGGATGAAGATTATAGAAGGTGTACTGCAGCAGACACCTGACCTGAATGTCGTAGCTGCTGTCAATGATTCAGGCGGAATCGGCGGATATCAGGCACTCTCTGCAGCAGGTTTTACCGGAGATGACCCGGTAGCGGTATTTTCTGGTGATGCAACGGATGAAGCTTTAAATGCGATGAAAGAAGAGGATACGATCTACCGTGGAACAGTTGATCTTTATCCCTACCGGGCAGGTTTTGAAAGTGCAAAGAAACTTTTTGAATATGTCCAGAATGGAAGACCGGCAGAGCAGGAGGATATCTTTCTGAAACCTGTGGCAGTTCCGCTAAATGATTTATTAGATGGAACTTATAAAAAATAAATCGTGAATCAGTAAGAAATGAGGGAGAGGATATATCCTCTCCTGAATCCGGGAGGTTTGAAATGCAGAACACAATTTTAAAGGTGCAGGATATTTGCAGATATTATCCTGGAGTTAAGGCTCTGGATGGGATTTCCTTTGAGATCGGACGGGGAGAAGTACATGCCATATGCGGAGAAAACGGTGCAGGAAAATCTACCTTTATTAAAATATTGACAGGGGCAAATGAACCCAGCAGGGGGATTATTGAATTTGAAGGTAAGCAGTATAAGAGACTGACTCCAAGGATGTCAATGGAACTGGGGATCAATGTTATCTATCAGGAGTTCAGTCTCGTTCCGTTTTTGTCTGTAGCTGAAAATATATTTTACGGAAGAGAAATCAAGAAGCACGGAGTACGGGATATTAAGGCAATGAAACAAAAAGCACAGGAGTTGTGCGGGGAAATGGGAGTAGATATCGATATCAATGCTCGGATCTGTGATTTGGGTATTGCTTATCAGCAGATTGTTGAGATCTTAAAGGCGGTCTCACAAAAGTCCAAATTTATTATCATGGATGAGCCAACTGCACCGCTTACCGTAAATGAGACACAGATATTTTTCAGGATCATTGAGAAGCTTAGAAAAGACCAGGTAACCATTGTATTTATTTCTCACAGGCTGGAGGAGGTATTCCAGATCTGTGACCGTGTGACTGTATTCTGCGATGGAAAATATGTTTCCACTAAAAAGGTATCAGAAATCACTCAGAAGCAGTTAATTTCCAGTATGGTTGGCAGGGAACTTGCGGATGATTATCCGGTACCCCGCCGTAATATAGCAGAGGAGACCATCCTGAAGGTAAATAACCTGTGTAACCAGAATCTGAATCATATTTCCTTTGAACTTAAAAAAGGTGAAATTCTAGGTTTTGGGGGATTGGTGGGCGCGGGGAGGACAGAACTGGCAAGGGCTATCTTCGGAGCAGACAGTATTTCAGAAGGGACAATAGAGCTAAGGTGCAGTCCATACGTCCCCCACACGCCTAAAACAGCATTAAAAGCAGGAATTGGTTTAATACCGGAGGATCGCAAGAATCAGGGGTGTGTGCTGAATTTGTCCGTGAAAGAAAATGCATCATACAGTATCCTGAAAAAGTGTTCCAGGGGAATGATCATATCTGCAAAGACAGAAAATGAATACGTGGAAAAATACATAGGAGAATTGAATATTAAAACTCCTTCGAAGGATCAACCCGTAAAAAACCTTTCTGGCGGCAACCAGCAAAAAGTAGTGTTGGCAAAGATGCTGGCTACCAATTGTGATGTACTGATCTTTGATGAACCTACCAGAGGAATAGATGTTGGCGCAAAATATGAAATATATTCCTTAATGTGTAAATTGGCGGAACGTGGAAAGAGCATCATTATGATCAGTTCAGAGATGTCAGAGCTAATCGGAATGTCAGACCGGATTCTGGTAATGGGAGCCGGGTGCATAACAGGAGAATTAAATAAATCAGAATTTAAGCAGGAGACTATCCTTGAGATGGCATCCGCGGTATAAAGCTTTAGAACGTGTCTTAATAATCATTGCATCCGTCTGGTACAAGCATTTTTCAGACACGCTACAGGAGGAGACATAATGAGTAAGAATAAAAGAGCAACAGCCATATTGCTGAATTATGGGATTTTGGTTGTTTTGGTTATCATGATCGGTATTTTTGCATTGGCATCCAGCAATTTTTTTAAGTTTTCAACCATGTTTACCATACTAAAACAGGTTTCCATTACCGGAATAATCTCGGTGGGAATGACCTTCGTTATGCTGACCGGAGGCATTGATTTATCGGTAGGATCTATAGCAGGGGTGTCAAGCGTTACAGCTGCTATGCTGATGCTGAATAAGGTTCCAATTTTTTTGACCTGTATTCTTGTATTAATAATTGCCGTTTTTTACGGTGCAATCAACGGTTTTTGCGTTACCAGACTGGAGATGCCGCCGCTGATTGCCACGCTTGGACTTCAGACAGCGCTCAGGGGGCTGGCGTATATTGTAACCGGAGGTCTGCCGGTATTTGGCTTCAATAAAGCCTTTGGTAATTTTGCAACAGGAACGGTAGCCGCGATCCCATATCCGGTGATACTGGTGATCCTTATTTTTATCATTGCAATTTATGCACTGGAGAAAATGACAATCGGACGTTATCTGTATGGTGTGGGAGGCAATGAAGAAGCTTCCAGATTGTCCGGTATCAATGTAACCAGGATTAAATTATTCGCGTATGCAATAAGCGGTTTATTGGCCGGAATTGCAGGTCTGGTACTGCTGTCCAGAACAAATAGCGGACAGCCCTCCGCCGGAACGAATTATGAGATGGATGCGATTACGGCGGTTGTTCTTGGAGGTGTAAGTCTCAGCGGAGGAGAAGGAAAACTCTCAATGGTTATCATTGGCGTATTGTTAATGGGAATTCTGGGAACCGGTATGATTATGCTAAATATCAATGATTATGTACAGCAATTAGTGAAAGGACTAGTTTTGATTGCGGCAGTTGCATTCTCTTCCTATTCCAAACGGGTCAGAAGTAAAATGATTGCCGCATCTTAAAATGTACTATAAATGAAAAGGCCGTAAACTGCCTGTGCTGCAGCGCTGGCAGGACATAAGGGAGCCGGTGAAGTCTTGCCGGATTAGGAGGAAAAATATGAAACGTTCTGAAGTAAATAATATCATACAATACGCCGTGGAACTGATGGAGAAGAGAGGTCTGCCGCTGCCGCCATTTGCAAAGTGGGGTCCTGAAGAATGGAAGATGGCAGGAGCGGATGAAAGAGAAATTATAGATAATATGCTGGGCTGGGATATTACCGATTTTGGAAGCGGGGATTTTGAAAAGATTGGTTTGACCATCTTCACATTTCGAAACGGAAGCTTACGGGATAAAGAAACTTATCCCAAGCCTTATGCTGAAAAACTGCTTCTTGTAAGAGACGGACAGATACTTCCTTATCATTTTCACTGGAGCAAGATGGAGGATATTATTAACCGCGGAGGAGGAGATCTTGTGCTGACACTTTATAACTCCAATGAAGATGAAGCGTTTGCGGATACAGATGTATTAGTGACAATTGACGGACAAAAAAAGGTCGTACCGGCTGGTGGAAATGTGATTTTAAAGCCGGGACAGAGTATTACCCTGAAGCCGGGGCAGTATCATACCTGGCAGGGTATACCCGGAACCGGTGATGTGCTGTTATTTGAGGTTTCATCTGTGAATGATGACCGTGTCGATAACCGGTTTCACACGGCTGCCGGAAGACTGCCTGAGATTGAAGAGGATGAACCTGCAAAATATTTGATCTTTAATGATTATGGCAAGATTTGATACTACTGGCAGAAATTTTTGCATCCTGTATAAAAAACAGATTAAATTCTCATGCTCCATATGAAAACAGATTTAAAATTCCATTTCCACGCAAGACAAATAAAAAAGTTATGATATAATCCTCTTATCACAGAAAAATAGGAGATAATGGTTATGTGGAAGCAGAGAAAAAATATTTTAATTGCCGGATGCGGACGTTTCGGAGCTGGCCTTGCCGGGGAGCTGTCCAGGGGAGGCAGCCAGGTAGTAATTATTGATCAGGATCCGGAAGCATTCCGAAAACTGCCGTTGGATTTTAACGGAGTCCAGGTGCTTGGAAATGCAGCAGATCCTGATATATTGGAAGAGGCGGGCATGAAAGATGCCATTCAGGTAATTACCGCTACCAATGACGACAATATCAATTGTATTGTGGCACAGATGGCAAAACAGATCTATGAAGTGGATACTGTTTTTGCAAGACTGGAGGATATGAAAAAACAATGCCTCCTGGATTTTATGAAAATTAAAGTAATATGTCCCGTAAGTCTTTCCATCAAAGAATATGATCATCTGACCTGCAAACCGGCATCATAAATGAGGGTCTTGCAACGAATTTTAATAAAATACATACAAAGAACTCTTTTTGTGCATAATAAGCAGAAAAACAAAAGGAGTTCTTTTTATGTTGGGAATATTAATTGCACTTTTATCCGGAGCCCTGATGAGCGTACAGGGTGTTTTTAATACGGACGTAACGAAAAATAGCAGTCTTTGGGTGGCAACCAGCTTTGTACAGTTTTCAGCATTAATTGTTTGCCTGATTGCTTGGTTTTTTACCGGACGGGAAAGCTTTGGGGCGATTTTACAGGTTCCGAATAAATTTGCTCTGCTGGGCGGTGTAATCGGAGCTTTTATAACAATAACTGTAATTAAGAGTATGGATTCCCTTGGACCGGCAAAGGCAGCCATGCTGATTGTAATTTCTCAGCTCATTGTGGCATATGTCATTGAATTGATGGGGATATTCGGTGTGGAAAAGCAGCCTTTTGAATGGCGGAAGCTCTTAGGAATGGGCGTTGCAATCGTAGGAATTGTAATATTTAAGTGGTAATTTAAAAATAGCTATTGTAATCGGGGAGAAAGTTCGTTAAAATATAAGAGATTGCATAGGGGGCCCTTACATCAAAATGATGAAAGGGGATTATGTAATATGAAGTTCAGAATCAAATGCTTAGGCGCCTGCATCCTGCTGAGTGTACTCCTTTTGACCGGATGTCACGATAATGATATGCCTCTGGTTCTGGAGACAGAAACCATAGGGACAGAAGAGACAGGCAGTCAGGATCAGAGTAACCGTCAAAGCGAAGAGCAGCATACGGACGTACAGATAAAGACTGAAATTTATATAGATGTGAGCGGGGCGGTTTTAAACCCCGGAGTCTATGAGCTGCCTTCTGATGCCAGAATTTATGAAGCAATAGAAAAGGCCGGTGGACTTCTTCCCGATGCAGATAAAGACTCACTGAATCAGGCAGAAAAGCTGAGTGACGGGCAGAAGATCAGAGTTTATACATCAGCAGAGGCCGAAACAATGGCGCAGGCTGAGATACCTGCAGCCCCCGGGGCACCAGGAGAAACCAGTATTGTGAATTTGAATACAGCCGATGAGGCAGGACTTATGACACTGCCCGGAATAGGAGAAGCAAAAGCGAAGGATATTATTGCATATCGAACAGAACAGGGTGGTTTTAAAAGTATAGAAGAAATCAAGAACATCAGTGGAATCAAAGACGCAGTATTTAATAAAATAAAAGATAAAATAGTGGTTTAATAAGGAGAATGAAGCATGGGAAAGAAAGTATTAGTTGTTGATGATGAAAAGTTAATCGTAAAAGGGATTCGTTTCAGTCTGGAGCAGGATGGCATGGATGTAGATTGTGCATATGACGGAGAAGAAGCGGTCAGACTTGCAAGAGAGAATGAATATGATATTATGCTTTTAGACGTCATGCTTCCAAAGCTGGATGGATTTGAGGTATGCCAGCAAGTCAGGGAATTTTCCAGTGTTCCGATTGTAATGCTAACTGCAAAAGGTGACGATATGGATAAAATTCTGGGATTGGAATATGGAGCAGATGATTATATCACAAAGCCGTTTAATATTCTGGAGGTAAAGGCAAGGATCAAGGCAATCATCAGGCGTACGGCTAAAAAGGCAGAGGCATCGACCAGAGGCAGAATGGTTGAAGTAGGTGACCTGGTATTAGACTGTGAAGGAAGAAGAGTCAGCATAGCCGGGAAAGAAATTAATCTTACGGCAAAAGAATTCGATGTCCTGGAACTGCTTGTATTTAACCCAAACAAAGTATACAGCAGAGAAAATCTTCTGAACATCGTATGGGGATATGAATATCCGGGCGATGTAAGAACAGTGGATGTACATATCAGACGTTTGCGTGAAAAAATAGAGATAAATCCAAGTGAGCCAAAGTATGTTCACACAAAGTGGGGCGTTGGTTATTATTTTCAGCATTAGTTTTCAGACACATTTTCAGACAGGCTCTGGAGCAGGGCTGTGAAGAGGGGACGAGGCATCTGTGTGCATCGTCCCTGCTTAGAAAAAACGAGGGGATTATGAGACGTGCGAGGGATTTTTAACAATAAATTTATCAAGAAATATGCCAAGAGCCTTCAAGTGCGCATATTTGTAATTTTCTGTCTGGTTGGAATGCTGCCGATTATGGTCCTGAAATTCGGGATTCTGAAAAGCTATGAAAACCAGTCTATTCAGCAACGGGGGAAAATGGTTCAAAACCAGTGCAATAATATTGCGGACCAATTAAGCGATTCGATGTATTTTAAGGGGAATTCATCGCCTGTCATTGATAATGAACTGGCACAACTGGCAAATCTGTACAGCGGACGTGTGGTTATTGTAAATAATCAACTGCGGGTCATCAAAGATACATACGGGATTGACGAGAAAAAATTTATCGTATCAGAGGAACTGATCAAGAGTTTTAAAGGGGAAGATACCCTCCATTATGATAAAGACGGAGAATTTATCGAAATGACCGTCCCTGTAAAAGATGCAGTTACCAAAGAATTAATCGGCGTTATGATTGTAAGCACGCCCACTCAGGATATTAAAGATGCAAGGGATTTATTAGGCAGACAGGTATTCGTACTGCAGATTGTTTTGGCTCTTTGCGTTATTGGAATTGCATTCTACACATCCAAGATTCTGGTGCGTCCATTTGGTAAAGTGACGCAATCTCTGGAAGAGCTTACCGGGGGATTTCTGGAAGACGATATCAAGCTTTTAGACTATACGGAGACACAGCAGCTGTCGGAGGCATACAATAAAATGCTGGGCCGTATGAAGGCGCTGGATGATTCCAGGCAGGAATTCGTATCCAATGTCTCCCATGAGTTAAAGACACCCATTACCTCCATGAAGGTACTGGCTGATTCTCTTCTAATGCAGGAAGAAGTTCCCAATGAACTGTACAAGGAATTTATGACAGATATTGCAGAAGAAATTGATCGGGAAAATAAAATTATCAACGATCTGCTTTCATTGGTTAAGCTGGATAAAAAGGCTTCGGATCTGAATATACAGCCAACAAATATCAATGAATTATTAGAGCTCATTTTAAAAAGACTGCGGCCCATTGCAGCAAAACGCAATATCGAGCTGGTTCTGGAAACTTTCCGTCCGGTATCGGCAGAAGTGGATGAAACAAAGCTGACTCTTGCAGTATCTAATCTTGTAGAAAACGCGATTAAATATAACAAGGAAGGCGGATGGGTTCATGTGTCCATCAACGTAGACCATAAGTATTTTTATGTGAAAGTAGAGGATTCCGGAATGGGTATACCCGAAGAATCCCAGGAACATATTTTTGAACGGTTCTACCGGGTGGATAAATCACATTCAAGGGAAATCGGAGGCACGGGTCTTGGTCTTGCTATTACAAGAAATGCAATACTAATGCACCGGGGTGCGATTAAAGTATACAGTAAAGAGGGAGAAGGGACGACTTTTACCGTTAGGATTCCTTTGAATTATGTAGGATAATGGGGAGATACAACATGAAGAATTTCTTTAAACTATTGCTGATTGCAGCAGTGCTGCTGGCTTTGTCCGGATGTACAAAAAAGATGACAGAGCAGGCAAATCTGAAGATTTACTGTACAAACAGCGAAGGAACAAAACTGGTAGAAGAAAATTATAAGGCTTCCTCTGCCAACCCGGAAGACATGATCCGGGAGATGCTGGATAAGCTAAAGGCTGATCCGTCTCCAATGGAGCATAGAAGTGCTATCCCAAAAGATGTTCATATTGCGGGGTATCTGCTGGAGGGTAAACAGCTGATCTTAACATTTGATGATGCTTATCAGAAAATGAACAATGTAACAGAAGTGCTTATGAGGGCTGCAATAGTGAAAACCCTGGTTCAAATCGAAGGCGTGGATGATGTAGTCTTCAAGATCGGTGACCAGGAACTGATGGACGATACGGGTAATCCTATTGGTCCAATGAATGCAGACACCTTTATCGATACAAAAGGAAAGGGAATCAATTCCTATCAATATGCGTCACTGACATTATATTTTGCAAATGAAGACGGTACCAGGCTGGTAAAAGAGATGCGTAATGTGCATTACTCAACAAACACAACCCTGGAAAAGGTAGTTTTGGAACAGTTGATTGCAGGCCCGGTTAATACAAAGCTTCAGCCCGTTTTACCCGCTAATACGAAAGTGTCGAATGTATTGGCTGATAAGGAAAGCTGTACCATTAATTTTGATGAAAGCTTTAATAAGATTCTTTTAGACAGGGAAATTTTACCGGAGGTCACGATTTATGCCATGGTTAATTCAATCATTGATTCCTGTAAAATTACCAGAGTCCAGATGCAGATAGGTGGAAATGCCGAAGTGCAATACCGGGATAAGATTAGTTTCAAAGTGCCGTTTGAACGGAGCAAAGATATTATCATGCAGGTAGAGGGTACGAAACAAGAGAGTACCGTACCTGACAGCCAGACAGATACGGATATGACCGGAACAGAAAATGATTCCAGTGTTCATGAACCAACCATGGGGATTGATCCAAATCTGAAGCAGGAAACGGATACCACAAAGGAGAGTGACAAGTGACAAGAAGACCGCTTTGTGTCATTTGTTTTCTGGTAATCGGCTGGCTGCTGGTCAGCGGGAAGTACGGGATGAATGAAAATTCATCCTGGACCTCCCGGCTTTATGACAAAAAAATAACCGTCACAGGCCGGCTTGTGAAACAGGAACAAAGCGCCACATCAAATCAATTATATCTGAAAAACAATTCTATTATTTATCAATCGAAATCTTATAAAATTCCAAAACAAAAACAAATTCTTATATTTACCGACGATGTAACAATGTATAAAGCTGGCAGTTTACTAAAAGTAACCGGGATCTGCCGGGAAATGGAAGAGCCGGGAAACCCGGGACAGTTTGATTTAAAAAAGTACTATGAAATTAAAGGAATCCTGATGGTTCTGAATAAGGGAAAAGTGAATAATACCGGCAGTAAGTATTGGCATATCCGGCAGTTTCTGTGGGATCTGAGACAACGCTTTAAACGGACGTTTCTTCAAGTAGCAGGGGAAGAAAATGCCTCTGTACTGACCGCAATGCTGCTGGGTGAGAAAAAGGAACTGGACCCGGAAGTGAAAAGCTTATATCAAGATAACGGGATCGCTCATATTTTGGCTATTTCCGGTCTGCATATCTCCATGCTGGGAATCGCTTTACACAAACTACTGCGCAAACTGGGGATTTCCTGGTACATATCCGGGGGAGCAGCAGGAATTACGATGTGTGCATACGGCTTGATGACGGGATTTGGCGTTTCCACCACCCGTGCGGTTATCATGTTCCTGATGTACCTGCTGGCGGGGATTCTGGGCAGGACTTATGATATTGTGTCAGCACTTGCGCTGGCTGCGGTAATGATTTTAATAGAGAATCCGCGGTACCTGACAGATGCAGGCTTCTTATTATCTTTTCTGGCAGTACTTGGTGCAGCTGTACTGGCACCTGTGATGCGGGAGATATTCTCCTGTAAAAATAAACTGCTGGAATCATTTCTGGTCAGCATGGCGATTCAGCTTACAACGGTTCCCATTGTGTTATACTTTTATTTTGAAATCCCCCTGTATGGAGTAGCTTTAAACCTGATCGTGATCCCGCTGATGAGTCTCGTATTGGGATTTGGCATTGCAGGCGGTATAGCTGGTCTTATTTCTATTCCGGCGGGTATCTTCCTGATCTCCCCCTGTTATTATATATTAGGACTGTATAAATACCTCTGTGTTGCGGTACTGCAGCTGCCATTTGCAAAAGTGATCATTGGAAAACCCCAAGTATGGCAGATTATTTTATATTATCTTATTTTACTGGCCTTATGTCTGATTAAACAAAATAAACAGTATGGAGAGGTTGTAAAGTGGGTATGGGGAACAGCATTTATGTTCTTTCTGATTTCCAGACAGCCCATAACAGGGATGAGAATTACCTTTCTGGATGTGGGTCAGGGGGATGGCATCTGTATCCAGGCGCCCGGAGGAATAAATTGTCTCATTGACGGGGGCAGCAGTGATGTAAAACTGGTAGGGAGTAAAAGGATTGAGCCCTTTCTTAAAAGCCGGGGGATTCAGGAACTGGATTATCTTTTTATCAGCCATATGGATGCCGACCATATAAATGGAATTATGGAACTACTGCAGGCATATGCTTTAAACTTAGCAGGAGATAATGCGTCCGGAGTGTCAATCCGGCATCTGATCTTGCCAAAATTGGCAAAAAAGGATGAAGAATATCTGGAAATTGAAAATTTAGCGAAAAAAAATAAAATAAAGGTTCTATATTTTCAAAAAGGTGATAGAATTTTAAATGGCAGGTTTTCTTTTTCCTGTCTTCATCCTTCTGGGAATGCAAATTCGGAAGACAGAAATGAAAATTCTATGGTATTGCAAATGACCTATAAAAATTTTCGTATATTTCTTGCAGGAGATGTGGAAGGAAAGGGAGAAGAAGAGTTAATGGGATCAAAGGAATTGAAAAGGGCTGATATTTTAAAAGTTGCACACCACGGTTCAAAAAACAGCACACCAGACGCCTTTCTGGATAAAGTTCGTCCCCAGATAGGTATCTTGTCCTATGGAAAAGAAAACCGTTATGGACATCCCCATGAAGAACTTCTGAATCGTCTTCGGATGGCCGGGGTGACTTATTATTCCACCACGGATTATGGAGCCCTGGAAGTGACCAGTGATGGCGAAGAAATGAATATTCACGGGATGAAAAACCCAAAAAAATCAGATAAGTAAAATTTTCAAAGAAAAATAAAGGAAAAAACCATTTTTTGCGGAATATATTTAGTATGAGAATGTTAGAGCGTGTTTGAAAATTCATTTGGAACGAATCACCCAAAAAGTGAGACACACAGCTGCCGGAAAGCAATTTCAAACACGATCTGGAAAAGGAGGAGACAGGTGCTGACGATCAGAGAAAAAGCAGAACTTAGAGAAGAACAGATTTTTAGTCCCTATGCATCTTTGAGTAAGAACTCCAGGGGCCGGGACAGAGATGAACCACAGTGTGATATCCGTCCGGTATACCAGAGAGACCGGGACAGGATTTTGCACTGCAAGTCTTTTCGCAGGCTGAAACATAAGACACAGGTGTTTTTGACTCCCTTGGGAGACCACTATCGGACCCGCCTGACTCACACGCTGGAGGTTTCCCAGACGGCAAGGACGATTGCACAGGCATTAGGGCTCAATGACAACCTGGCAGAGGCAATTGCCCTGGGACATGACCTGGGACACACTCCTTTCGGACATTCCGGAGAAAGTGCGTTGAATGAAGTCTGCCCGCTGGGATTTGCTCATTTTGAACAGAGTGTGCGGGTAGTGGAGTTACTTGAGAAAAAAGGAAAAGGATTAAACCTTACCTGGGAAGTGCGGGATGGGATTTTAAATCACAGAACCGCCGGTGATCCAAACACACTGGAAGGAAAAGTTGTGCGGCTTTCGGATAAGATTGCTTATATTAATCATGATATTGATGATGCAGAGCGTGCCGGTATCCTTCGGGAAGAAGATATTCCACTGGAGTATCGGGAGATTTTGGGATTTACCATCCGGGAAAGGTTAAATACCCTGATTCATGATATTGTAAGAAACAGTGAGGATAAAGCGGATATCATTATGTCACCTCATATAGAAGAGGCAATGCAGGGGCTTAGGTCCTTTATGTTCAAGCACGTTTACCGCAATCCAAAAGCTAAGGGAGAAGAGGCAAGAGCCAGGAATATGCTGCAGGAATTATACTATTATTATTCCAGGCACCTGGAAATGCTGCCAGGCGAATATCTCGAGCTGATTGAAAAAAGAAATGAAAGAGAAGAGCGGGTTGTGTGCGATTACATAGCTGGTATGACAGACCAGTATTCCATAAATAAGTTTTCGGAGCTTTTTATTCCGAAGTCCTGGCAGGTGTAAGGAGAGTTAAAATGTTTTATTCAGATGACATGATAGAAGAAATAAGGTTAAAAAATGATATCGTTGATGTAATTTCAGGATATGTAAAACTGCAGAGGAAAGGGAGTTCCTATTTCGGACTGTGTCCGTTCCATAATGAAAAGTCTCCCTCCTTTTCAGTAAGCCCGGCAAAACAGATGTATTACTGCTTTGGCTGCGGAGCAGGTGGAAATGTATTTACCTTTGTTATGGAATACGAAAATTACACCTTTCCGGAAGCTGTAAAATTTCTGGCTGACCGCGTAGGTGTGGATCTGCCGGAGCAGGAATATAATGAAGAAATGAAAAAGCAGCAGGATTTAAAAAGCCGTATTCTGGATTTAAATAAAATGGCTGCTAATTACTTTTATTTCCAGCTTCGCCAGGAGTGCGGCAGGCAGGCGATGGATTATCTGAAGGGCAGAGAATTAAGCGATGAGACCATCAAAGGATTTGGCCTTGGATTTGCAAATAAATACAGTGATGATTTATATCTGTATTTGAAAAAGAAAGGGATCTCGGACGAGCTGTTAAGCCAGTCGGGATTGATGAACGTGGATGAGAAACATGGAATGTATGATAAATTCTGGAACCGCGTTATCTTCCCAATAATGGATGTAAATGGAAGGGTGATTGGTTTCGGCGGCCGTGTAATGGGGGATGGAAAGCCTAAATACTTAAATTCACCGGAAACGAAGGTATTTGATAAGAGCCGTAATCTATATGGTTTAAACATTGCCAGAACATCCAGAAAGAAAAATCTCCTGGTCTGCGAGGGCTACATGGATGTAATCTCCATGCACCAGGCAGGATTCAAAAATGCGGTAGCTTCTTTAGGTACGGCGCTGACGACTCAGCATGCGAGCCTTTTAAAGCGGTACACAGAAGAGGTAGTACTAACTTATGACAGTGATGAGGCCGGTCTGAAAGCGGCACTTCGGGCTATTCCGATATTAAAAGCAGCGGGACTTTCAGCAAAAGTGCTGGATATGAAGCCATATAAGGATCCGGATGAATTTATCAAAGCTCTTGGAGCAGAGGCTTTTCAGGATCGAATTGATCATGCAGTAAACAGTTTCTTTTTTGAAATAGATGTGATGCAAAAGGGTTATAATATGGATGACCCGGAAAGCAAAACCGATTTTTATAATCAGGTTGCTAAGAGACTTCTGGAATTCGAGCAGGAACTGGAACGGGAAAATTATATAGAAGCCATTGCCTCCAGGTATCATGTGGGATTTGAAAATCTCAGAAAATTGGTTAACCGTATGGCTATGAAGAGCATTTCAGCACCGGAAGTAAAGCAGAGGCCGAAAAACCGGAATGCGGAAAAGGAAGATGGGATGCTGAAATCCCAAAAACTGCTGCTGACCTGGCTGATCGAAAATCCCGGTTTGTTTGCACAGATAAAACCATACGTAGGACCGGATGATTTTACCACAGAGTTGTATCATACAGTGGCAGGAATGCTGTTTGAACAGTATGAGAACGGTGCTTTAAATCCGGCAAAAATCATTAATCATTTTACAGATCCTGAGCAGCAAAGAGAAACCGCTGCACTTTTTAATACCAGTATCCGCGTTGAGACAAAAGAAGAAATGAATAAAGCACTAAAAGAGACAATCGCAAGAGTGATGAATAATAGCATCGAGTATAAGACCACACATCTGGATCCTACAGATATTGTTGGTCTTCAGCAGATTATCCAGGCAAAGCGAAGGCTTCAGGATATTGAAAAAGTGCATATTTCCCTGGATTGAGGACAGAATAGTAATCAGTACAGCATTGATTAGTAAGCCTGAGATCTCGGTGGAAGCTATGAAAGGAAGGATGCAGGATGGAAGAACAAGTACTGGATTTTACGGAAAAATTAAAAGCTTTATTAGCATACGCCAGAAAAAAGAAAAATGTGTTAGAATATATAGAGGTGCAGGAGTTTTTCAAAGGCACTGACCTCACCGAAGAGCAGTGCGAAAAAATTCTGGACTATTTGGATAATAATGGAGTAGACGTACTGCGTATCTCGGATGACGAAGAAGAACCGTTGATCTTAGATGATGAAGATGAGATCAATCCGGAAGAAATAGACCTGTCCGTTCCGGAAGGAGTGGGAACAGATGATCCCGTCCGTATGTACCTCAAAGAAATCGGTAAGGTACCATTGCTTACTACAGAAGATGAAATCCAGCTTGCTATTCGAAAAGAAGAAGGTGACGAAGCGGCGAAGCATCAGCTGGCGGAGGCTAATCTGCGTCTAGTTGTGAGCATTGCCAAACGATATGCAGGAAGAGGTATGGCTCTGCTTGATTTGATTCAGGAAGGTAATCTTGGACTGATCAAAGCAGTTGATAAATTTGATTACAGCAAAGGATATAAATTCAGTACCTATGCCACCTGGTGGATTCGTCAGGCGATTACCCGTGCGATTGCCGATCAGGCAAGAACTATCCGTATTCCGGTTCACATGGTGGAGACAATTAATAAAGTGATCCGCACATCCAGGCAGCTTGTCCAGGATCTGGGCAGAGAACCTAAGCCGGAGGAAATAGGTGAAGTGATGCATATGTCACCGGAGCGAGTGAGAGAGATTCTGAAAGTTTCCCAGGAACCGGTCTCTTTGGAAACTCCGGTTGGAGAAGAAGATGACAGCCATCTGGGTGACTTTATCCAGGATGACCATGTTGCGGTTCCGGCAGAAGCAGCTGCATATACTTTGCTCCGGGAGCAGCTGGTAGAAGTTCTGGATACACTGACTGACCGTGAACAAAAGGTATTATCCCTGCGTTTCGGTCTGGTGGACGGAAGAGCAAGAACCCTGGAAGAGGTTGGAAAAGAATTTAATGTCACAAGAGAACGCATTCGTCAGATTGAGGCGAAAGCACTGCGTAAACTGCGTCACCCAAGCCGCAGCCGCAAGCTAAAGGACTATTTGGATTAAGAAAGGAAGTTATCATATGCAGTTATCAAAAAGATTGTTAGCAGTCTCTGAAATGGTAACTTCCAATAGCCGCTTGGCGGATATTGGAACGGACCATGCATACATACCAATTTACCTGGTTGAGAATCAGAGAGTGCCCCATGCAATTGCCATGGATGTAAATAAGGGCCCCTTAAACAGGGCAAAAGAAAATATTGAACTTCATGGACTAAAGGAATACATAGAGACCAGGCTCTCCGACGGAGCAGCGGCACTACGGAATGGGGAAGTGGATTCTGTTGTTATCGCCGGTATGGGCGGAGGCCTGGTAATTAAAATACTGACCGAAGGATCAGAGGTTTTGGAAAGTGTAAAGGAGCTCATTCTGCAGCCACAGTCTGAGCTCGCTTTTGTGCGCCGCTTTTTACAGGAAAACCAATTCGCAGTCATTGAAGAAAATATGGTATTGGATGAAGGAAAATATTATCCCATGATGAAAGCGGTACATGGAAAAATGGATTACAATAGAGAGATTGATTTTAAATATGGCAGGCTCCTCCTGGAGCAGAAAAACGAATGTTTAAAATCCTTTCTGGATAAAGAAGAGAAGACTTATGAAAAAGTATTGGTAACTCTTCGGGGGAACGATGGGGATCACGCAAAACAGCGTTTCGCAGAAGTGGAACAGGAACTGGAGTATATTCGCAGAGCAAAGGAGGATATGGCATGACAGGAACAGAAATCATAGAAAAATTAGAGGAAATTTATCCGGCTTCTTATGCAGCACACTGGGACAACCCCGGACTGCAGGTGGGAAGAAGAGAAAAAGAGATTAAAAAAGTGTTTGTAGCATTGGATGCTACGGATGAAGTAATTGAGGCGGCAGTTGTTAAAAAAGCAGATATGCTGATTACCCATCATCCGATGCTTATGTCCGGAATGAAAAAAATTAATACAGATGATTTTATGGGACGAAAAATTATCAGGCTGATACAAAATGATATATCCTGCTTCTCAATGCATACAAATTATGATGTTCTGATGATGGCAGGTTTAAGTGCCGAATACTTAGAATTGCAGGATCCCTCCGTAATGGAAGTGACTTACCGGGGATATGAAGGCAATGCTGTCCGGGAAGAGGGATTTGGCAGGGTTGGAAGATTAAAAAAAGAAATGACCTTAAGAGAAGCCGGCGAGCTGGTCAAACAGGCATTTAGTCTGGATACGGTAAAAATATTCGGTGATTTAGACAAAATTGTCAGTCTGGCGGCAATATCTCCGGGATCCGGTAAAAGTATGATCACTCCGGCACTGTCATCCGGTGCCCAGGTGCTGATTACAGGAGATATCGGACATCATGAAGGCCTGGATGCAGTTTCCCAGGGACTTTCCATTATAGATGCGGGGCATTATGGACTGGAACATATTTTTATTAAACAGATGGCTGAATATCTAAATCAAATTTTCCCACAGCTGGAAGTGGAGCAGGAGTTTGTAAAAAACCCTTTTTATGTCCTTTTTTGATTGAAAGGATATACCGCCTTGTGATAAGATAGGAATACAGAGATAAAACTGGATTTTGAGACAGAAAGAAGGAGAAAAGTGTTATGGATGGTTATGGTTTTTTGTTGGATTTGGCGCTCATTTTATTGAGCACAAAGGTGTTGGGACTGATTACCAGGAGGTATCATATGCCTCAGGTAGTAGGTGCGCTGCTTGCAGGGTTGATAATGGGTCCCGCGATGCTGGGAATTCTGAAAGAAACTGATTTTATTCAGGCTACGGCAGAACTTGGTGTAATTGTGCTGATGTTCTGTGCAGGAATGGAAACAGATATAGAAGAGCTAAAGCGCAGCGGAAAAGCCAGCTTTGTCATAGCAGTGTTGGGGGTAATCGTACCGCTGGCGGGAGGGCTTGCAGTGGGTTATTTCTTTAACCGGCCGGGTGTTATTGAATCAGACGCAAATGCATCCCTGTTATTGCAGAACATATTTATTGGCATTATCCTGACAGCTACCTCAGTGAGTATAACGGTTGAAACATTGAAAGAAATGGGAAAATTAAAAACCCGTTCCGGAAATGCAATTCTGGGGGCAGCAATTATCGATGACATCCTTGGCATTATTGCATTGACAATCGTAACCAGTATGGCGGATACATCTGTAAATGTGATTTATGTTTTATTAAAAATCGTTGCATTTTTCATCGTGGCTCTGATAGCAGGATATCTGTTTTACCTGTTTTATAAAAAGTGGAGTGACCCTTCAGAAAGAGGGCTGCAAAGACATGCAATTGCGGCATTCGTATTCTGCCTGCTGATGTCTTACGCTGCAGAACATTTCTTTGGCGTTGCTGATATCACCGGTGCATTTATTGCAGGTCTTATCATGTCCCGGACAAAACGGGCTCAATATGTGGAAGCCAGATTCAACACCTTATCATATCTGATGCTTTCCCCCATATTTTTTGCCAGTATTGGAATAAAGGTGGAACTTCCGGCTATGACGGGAGAAATTATAGCATTTTCCGTGATATTGGTTATAGTGGCAATACTGACCAAGATCATTGGATGCGGAATTGGTGCAAAGGTATGTCATTATAAAAATTATCAATGTGCCAGGATCGGTGTCGGGATGATATCCAGAGGTGAGGTTGCACTTATTGTAGCAAATAAAGGTTCCAAACTGGGATTGCTTGGTAAAAGTTTTCTGGGACCCATTGTAGTCGTCGTTGTAATTACAACGATTATTACACCCATTCTGTTAAAGATCATATTTAAAAAAGGGCCGGGACCGGAATTGCCGCTCAGTGATTCTGCATTGGTAGATTCATTCGATAAAGTAATTTAATTCAAAAAAATTCATATAATACATATACAGGGTATTTATACAAGTTTTATTACAGAAAGGGGCAGGGGATAATATGGCTGAACAAATGGCAGTAGTAGAGTCAAGAGGAGAAAAGAAGAAGTATCCTTACGGTACCAGTTTCTACAAAATAGCAAAAGATTATCAACATCATTATGAACAGGATATCCTGCTCGTCATGGTAAATGGAAGACTAAGGGAACTTCACAGGGAATTAGAGGAGGATTGCCAGCTTACATTTCTGACGGCAGAGGATAAGATTGGATTTGACGCATACCGCAGAAGTATGATTCTTTTACTTCTAAAGGCAATCTATCATATGGGCGGCCATGCGAATATTAAGAAGGTCTGCGCCCATTATTCGGTAAGCGAGGGTTATTATTTTACCGTGGATGGGAAATTAAAGGTGGATAAAGAATTTCTCCAGCATGTAAAAGCTTATATGTTAAAGCGGGTAGAAGAGGATATTCCCATCACAAAAAGAAATGTCAGCATTGCGGATGCCAAACGCCTGTTCCGGCACTATGGAATGATAGATAAAGAAAAATTATTTAAATACCGTACGGTATCTACAGTTAATCTCTATGATCTGGATGAGTTCGAAGATTATTTCTACGGTTATATGGTATATAGTACCGGGTATCTAAAATATTTTGATATGCATCTCTATGACGAAGGCTTTGTTTTACAGTTTCCAACCCGCAGCCATCCGAGAGTTGTACCGGAATTCCTTCCGGAAACGAAAATCTTCCATGTTCAGAAGGAATCACTGAAGTGGGGGAAAATGCTGGATATTTCTACCGTGGGAGATTTGAATGAACGGATTGTCAATGGAGAGATTAATGAACTCATTCTGATTCAGGAAGCCCTGCAGGAGAAAAAAATGGGCGAAATGGCGGAACAGATTTTGAATAATCCAAGTAAACGTCTGGTGATGATCGCCGGTCCGTCTTCTTCCGGGAAGACTACATTTTCACACAGGCTATCGATTCAGCTGTCGGCACATGGTTTAAAGCCACATCCCATTGCCGTGGATGACTATTTTGTTGACCGGGATAAGACGCCGGTGGATGCAGAGGGCAAACACAATTTTGAATGCCTGGAAGCAATTGATGTGAAACAGTTTAACCAGGATATGAACGCGCTGCTTGCAGGAGAACGAGTAGAGCTGCCTCATTATAATTTCAAAACCGGCAAGCGTGAATATAAAGGAAACTATAAACAGCTGGGTGAAAATGACATTCTGGTTCTGGAAGGAATTCACTGTTTGAATGATCAATTGTCCCACAGCCTGCCAAGGGATAGTAAGTTTAAAATTTATATCAGCGCACTTACCCAGCTTAATATTGATGAACATAACCGAATTCCAACGACCGATGGAAGGCTTTTAAGGCGTATGATCCGTGACGCAAGAACCAGAGGAACCAGTGCAAAAGGAACAATCAGTATGTGGCCATCTGTAAGAAGAGGGGAAGAAAAATATATTTTCCCATTTCAGGAAGAGGCAGATGT
This sequence comes from Robinsoniella sp. KNHs210, assembly GCF_000686105.1. Taxonomy (NCBI): domain Bacteria; kingdom Bacillati; phylum Bacillota; class Clostridia; order Lachnospirales; family Lachnospiraceae; genus Robinsoniella; species Robinsoniella sp. KNHs210. Next base: position 1,796,448 of record NZ_JMLZ01000002.1, on the reverse strand, counting down.
GATGTTCAATTCAGCATTAATCTATGAACTGGCAGCACTGAAACTCTATGCGGAGCCGTTATTATTCAGTATCGATCCAGATGAGCCGGAATTTTTGGAAGCAAAACGTCTGTTAAAGTTTTTGGATTATTTTGTGGGGATGCCAAGTGAGAGTATTCCGCATAATTCTATCTTAAGGGAATTTGTGGGTGGAAGCTGTTTTAATGTATAAATGAAATGTCTGCATGTTAATGTATAAATGAAATACCTGCATTGACAAAAATAAAAAGAGATGGTAGAATACCCAAAGTAAGTAGAATAAATGGTCGCGGCTGGCAGACCGAAAGGTGCCAGACGAGGAAAGTCCGGGCTTCACAGGGCAGGGATGCCGGATAACGTCCGGTGGAGGCAACTCTAAGGATAGTGCAACAGAAATGAACCGCCAGTTTTACTGGTAAGGGTGGAAGGGCAGTGTAAGAGACTACCGCCTTTCTGGTAACAGAAGGGGCATATGTAAACCCCATCCGAAGCAAGACCGAACGAAAGCATATGGCGGCCCGTCAGCTTTAGGTAGGTCGCTGGAGCCTTTTGGCGACAAAAGGCCTAGATAGATGACCATTCACGACATAACCCGGCTTATCGTTCTGCTTATATTTAATAATATTTTAGATTGAAATGATTTGGACATAAAACAGCCGCAGGCATATTAATTGCCTGCGGCTGTTTTATGTCCGGAGTTCGTTTTTCGAAAACACGTTTTCAAATTAACGTCCGGCATATTTTTCTTCACAATACTTACAGCGGTAAACTTCTTTTTCCGGATCAGTTAATACAAAGACCTGATCCAGACCTTGTTCGATAGAAGTGATACAGCGGGGGTTTTTACATTTAATCACGTTTGTAATTTTTTCCGGGAGGGAAAGTGCTTTTTTGTTTACAATCGTTCCATCTTTGATAATATTAATAGTAATGTTGTGATCTATAAATCCAAGGATGTCCAGATCCAGCAAATCAATGGGACATTCTACTTTAATAATATCTTTTTTTCCCATTTTATTACTGCGGGCATTTTTGATTATTGCAACACAGCAGTCCAGTTTGTCCAGTCTCAGATAGTGATAGATAGACATGCTTTTTCCGGCCTCAATGTGATCCAGTACAAAGCCTTCACTTAATTGTCCTACATTTAACATATTTATACCCATTGCATATTGCAGGCTTGCCTGCAATACTGCCACAATAAAACAGGTTGAAAGAATCACACCGTGGCATCCTTTCTATATCATAATTTTCTTTCAACCTTCTACCCATTGCATATTGCAGGCTTTCAACCTTCTATCTCCAATAAGGTAAGAATTAATGCCATTCTGACATATACACCATATTGTACCTGTTTGAAATAGGCAGCTCTCGGGTCATCATCTACCTCTACCGAGATTTCATTTACTCTTGGCAGGGGGTGGAGCACCAGCATATCGTCTTTGGCAAGTTCCATTTTCTGTTTGTCCAGAATATAGAAATCTTTCATGCGGACATAGTCTTCTTCATTAAAGAAGCGTTCCCCTTGAACTCTGGTCATATAGAGCAGGTCTAATTCAGGAAGGGCTTCTTCCAGGCGGACTACTTCTTTGTATTCCATATGGTTTTGTTCCAGAACATCTTCACGGATATAATCAGGAACACGCAGTTCATCCGGAGAAATCAGTACAAACCGGATACCGGTATAGCGTACCAGAGCATGAATGAGTGAGTGAACTGTTCTTCCAAACTTTAAGTCCCCGCATAATCCAATCGTCAGGTTGCCAAGGCGTCCCTTTAAAGAACGGATGGTCAAGAGATCGGTCAGTGTCTGGGTCGGATGCTGGTGTCCGCCGTCACCTGCGTTAATAACTGGGATAGAAGATTTCATAGAGGCTACCATAGGAGCACCTTCTTTGGGATGTCTCATAGCGCAGATATCTGCGTAGCAGGAGACCATACGGATTGTATCGGCAACACTTTCGCCCTTGGAAGCTGAGCTGGATGCGGCCGAAGAAAAACCAAGTACATTACCTCCCAGATTCATCATAGCTGCTTCAAAGCTTAATCTGGTTCGGGTACTTGGTTCATAAAATAAAGTTGCCAATTTTTTTCCTTCACATGCATGGGCATATTTCGATGGATTGGCTTCAATATCATTAGCTAAATTCAAAATAGTATTTAATTCCTCCACGCTAAAATCTAAAGGACTCATTAAGTGTTTCATAGTTTTCTCCTTTCGCGCAATGAATATTTGCTTTTAATATCATATAATAGATGGTATTGAATTTCAAGTGCTTTTTTCTATATTACAGCCGGAGTATTTACTTGGTATCAAAATAGATTTGAAATGTAAAAGGAATGGGAGGGAAATGCGGCTTAGACAGGGGAAAAATCTTTTGCAATTATGGGGCGTATGAGATATAATAAAAACAAAAGTTTTGGTATTTATTCAGAAGAAATTTACTATGGAATACTGCCTGTTTCCGGGTTTTGAAGGTAATTGGCGGTGGAGGAGGTAATATATGAAGTTTGTAGAGAAAAAAAGAGTGCTGTTTTTTGGACTGCCATGGACGTTCACAAAATATACGATTACGAATGAGTACATTACAGTGAATTCAGGTTTGCTAAATCATGAGGAGAATGATGCATACATGTATAAGATTGTGGATGTACGGCTGGATACCAGCCTTCTGGAGCGGTTGTTTGGACTTGGTACGGTGCATTGTTATGGGGGAGACGTAACGAATCCCACATTGGCGCTGGTACATATTAAGAATGCAAAACAGATAAAGAATTTTATTCTGGAAGCTTCTGAGGAACAACGAATCAAACGAAGAACATTGAATACCATGGATGTTGCCGGCAGTTTTGACGGGGCACAGGGGAATGTGGACTGTGACTGTGGCGGACAGCATATGGGCTAGAGTGTGTTTGAAGACAGGAAAAAGGCTGTTACATCGTTTGTATGCAACAGCCTTTATCGTTTTAAAATTTTTTCATAGAGCAGCCCTGTGGCAAACCACAAGGGAGCGTAGTCCAGTCTGATTACTCCTTTTACATTTAATTTTGCATTGCTGTAATCCCAGGGGCACATACCACGTTTTTTCAGGAAAGCACCGGTTAGAAATTCGGTACCGAATATGGCCATGGTGTAGATAAATCCGCGGAAAATAGCGCTTTTTTTATTTATGCGCTGGTAAATTGGACCGATAAAAGCTGCCATGCCATAGATAGGAAACATCCAGATCGAGGATTTTCCGGTTAATTTCAGTTCTCTGCGCCGGAATGAAAGAAAGCCGGTCCAGAGGATTTCCAGACACCAGCCGCAGATGCCGCATTTAATAAAATTATTCTTCATATGGAGAGTATGCGCCGGATTATCATGTATTATACATTTCGTTCATAATAAATAAAAAATTCAGTCACGCCCTGCTGCAGTGCTTTATGTTCCGGGAAGGATGCCACATGTTTATCATTAGAATCCGTATTATTTTGGCAGTATTGCAGGCTGCCTGCGGTATACAACTTATTAATGCAGTATTGCAGGAGGAACCTGCGATATGCAGGGGGTATAAAGATGAATAAAAAAGAAGTTACGGCTACGGATGTAGCAAAAGCAGCGGGAGTATCCCAGGCTGCTGTTTCTATGATCCTCAATAAGAAATACAATGTTTCTTTTTCCAGAGAGACAATTGAAAGAGTTGAAGAGGCAGCACGGAATTTAGGATATTCAATGGAAAAGAAATCTGCCAGGCAGCAGTCCAGAATGAAAGGGACAATCTTTGTAGTATGTCCCAATCTAAACAATCCCTATTATGGTATGCTGATTGACGGAATTGAACAGGCAGCTTTAAAAAACCGTTTTGATATATTCGTCTGCCAGACGAACCGGAACCTGCAGACAGAAGAGAAATATTTGAAACGGCTTGAAAAGCTTTGCCCTTCTGGTATTATCTATACCTGTATGCCGGCTTTTCCGGACATGGTCAACCGGATGGCCATGAAAATACCGGTAGTGTTTATCGGTGAAAAAAATAATAAATTATTAGTTGACTCCATAGAACTGGACAGCCGGAAGCCTGGCAGTATGATAGCCAGATATCTGCTGGAGCTTGGGCATCGGAAAGTAGGGTATATTTCGACTGCTGTAAATGAAAAACAGCCCGCCAGACTAAGGCGCAAGGAGGGATTTACAGAAGAATTCGAAAATGCGGGAATAGATCATCAGGTATTTATAAAAGAGCCTGATGAGGCACGAAAAGCCCCCTGTCTGCAAAACATGGATATGGAATTTCAAGTGGGTTACCTGCTGACGCTGGAGCTGATCAGGGAGGTGCCGGATATTACGGCAATCGTAGGGTTAAATGATATGATAGCGCTTGGAATCAGAGATGCTCTTTTGCAGGAGAAATACAGAATACCCAAGGATATTTCGGTTGTAGGCTGTGACAATATACTGGCATCCCAGATGCGTGGAATTGATCTGACGACGGTAGATCATTATGCAGGGAAAAAGGGAGAAGATGCCTGTAACCTTCTGATGCAGAAAATGGAACGCCAGAAGAGAGAAAAAGAGATAATGACAGAACATGTGGTTCACAGAGTGGAATATGAACCGCGTTTGATTATACGTGGGACTTCATCTTATGCTGTTTATAATTTAAAATATTAATAATAGAATTCATTTATAATTTGATACCGCCTTTGACAAAACAGAAAAAGTCGGGTAGAGTAGCAGCATAAGAAAATTTCTCAGGAAAGAAGGAGTCCATTATGAAGATAAAAGACTGGCAGGAATATTTAAACAGGGAAATACCATGCAGCTGCAGCAAAGAACATCGCTGCGATATTGATGAAATACTGATAGAAGCGGGTGCGTTAAAGAAGCTTCCGGGCATTTTATCCCGCTATAACTACCAAAATATCTGCGTCGTATCTGACATTCATACGGAGCAGGTTGCAGGTAAGACAGTCTCCGCTCTATTAAATGAAAATGGATATCAATATACGAAGGTAGTGTTTCCGGAAGATGAATTGATTCCGGATGAAAGGATATTAGGGAGCCTGTTGGTTGATTTGCCGCAGAATTGCGATTTGATCCTGGCAGTAGGCTCCGGAACCATCAATGACCTTTGCAAGTTTATCAGTTACAAATTAAATATTGATTATTTTATTTTGGCAACAGCGCCTTCTATGGATGGATTTGCTTCCAATGTAGCTCCGCTGATTGTAAAAAATCTGAAGACCACATATGAAGTTGGGAAACCAAAAGTAATCATCGGAGATCTGGAGATCTTAAAAGAAGCTCCGATTTCTATGATCGCTGCAGGTGCAGGAGATATTCTGGGCAAGTACGTGTGTTTAACAGACTGGAAACTGGCCCATCTGGTTACCGGAGAATATTACTGCGAGTATGTAGAATCTTTGATCCGCAGTTCCATCGAAGCTGTAGTATCAGCTATTTCAAGAGTCAAAGAGCGGGACGAAGAGGCAATAGGTTCCATTATGGAGGGATTGGTTTTATCCGGTATCGCTATGAGTTATGTGGGGAATTCCCGCCCGGCATCCGGAAGCGAGCACCATTTATCCCATTATTGGGAAATGATGTCATTATTCGGAGGCAGCCATGGGGCACTGCATGGGACAAAAGTAGGAATCGGTACGGTTCTGGGATTAAGAATGTACGAAAAGCTGGGTGAAAAACTGAACAATCTGAAGGAAAAAAGTGCTTCCTTTCATCGGGATGCATGGGATCAGCTGATTCGGGAAGCATACAGGCAGGCAGCACCTCAGGTGATCCTGTTAGAAAATCAGGTACATAAAAATGCGGACGATGCTGTTCACAGCCGTGTAAATGAGCTTGAAAAGCATAAAGAAGAGATCAGAAAAATGATAGCAGCCCTGCCAAAAGCAGATGAAATTGCAGGGATGTTAAAAGAAATGGATGCTCCTTTCCAGCCGGCGCAGATCGGAGTAGATCATAAAACACTAAAAAATAGTGTATTATATGCAAAAGAACTGCGTAACCGTTTTGGACTACTGCAATTTTTGTTTGATACAGGAGAATTAGAAGAAATGTCAGAATTAGCTGTGAGGGAATTTTCATGTCAGAATTAAGTAATAAAAAATTATTTTTATTCGATATCGATGGTACCTTATCCGTCGGTGATACCTTGTTTGACGGGTCCAGGGAACTTTTGGAGTATATAGAGAAGATCGGTGGAAGTGCATATTATATTACTAATAATTCCACGAAAAGCAATCGGGATTATGTTGAAAAATTTGCCAAATGGGATCTTAGCACTGAGGAAGAGCAGTTTGTCACGTCGGGATACATGGCAATCCGTTATTTAAAAAGTTATTTTCAAAATCAGAAAATATTTGTACTCGGAACAAAATCTTATATTGCAGAATTACAAAAACAAGGCATTTTGGTAACCGAAGCTGTGGAAGATGACGTGGCATGTGTGCTGGCTGCATATGACAGTGAGTTAAACTATCAAAAATTGGAAAAAGCCTGTGAGCTGCTCTATCGAAAGGAAGTTGCTTATCTTGCCACCAATCCCGATCTTTGCTGCCCGGCACCTTTTGGATTTATACCGGACTGCGGTTCGATCTGTAATATGCTGGAGGCAGCCGTTTACCGCAAACCAAAGTATCTTGGAAAACCAAGCCGTGAAGTAGTCGAACTGTGCCTGGAACGGTCTGGATTTACAAGAGAAGAAACCCTGGTGGTAGGGGACCGGCTGTATACAGATATCGCCTGCGGCATAGAGGGAAAAGCACAGACATGCCTTCTGCTGACTGGTGAAGCGAAGCGGGAAGATCTGGAAAGTACAATTTATAAGCCGGATTATTGTTTTGAGACAGTCCGGGAATTATTGGAATTTATAGAGCGATCCTGATTCGGTGTATACCAGTGCCTCCCGGCGTAAATACGCCGTGAGGTACTGGAGAGCCCAGACAAAGAAGCGACAAAAAAGCTTCTTTGTCTGGGCTCCTTCTTTATGTATAGATTTTAATCCCTAAAATCCGCACAATTTCATTGAATTTTGCTAAGAAGTATAATATAATAAACAATTAAAGTAAGTAGAATTTTATCATAATGAGCAGATCATTATTTAAAAAATAGATTGGAGAATCATGAACTACGAAGAAGCAAGAGTATATTTAGACAATGCGGCTAAATACGGAAGTGTACTTGGTCTTGACAACATGAAGGAAATGCTCGCAAGGCTTGATAATCCGCAGGATAAATTGAAGTTTATCCATATTTCAGGAACCAATGGCAAAGGCAGTGTACTGGCATATCTGTCAACTGTCCTGAAGGAAGCCGGCTACCGGGTAGGACGTTATATCTCCCCGGCATTGTTCCGGTATCGTGAAAGAATCCAGGTAAATGAGATCTTTATTGAGAAGGATTCCCTGGCAGCCCATGTAGCAGCAATAAAAGCGGCGGCAGATGCAATGGAAGAAGAAGGACTGCCGCATCCTACTTCATTTGAGATTGAAACGGCGTTGTCCTTTTTATATTTCAAAGAAAAAAAGTGTGATATCGTAGTTCTGGAAACAGGACTTGGAGGTTTGGATGATGCAACCAATGTGATTACCACCACGGTTATGGAGGTCATTGCATCAATCAGCATGGATCATATGGGGGTACTTGGCAATACCATCGAAGAGATTGCAGCTAAGAAAGCCGGTATTATAAAGCCGGAAACCCTGGTTGTTACCATGCAGCAGAAGAAAGAAGCCATGCAGGTAGTTCTCGACACTGCTAAGGAGAAGAACTGCAGTGTGATGATTGCTTCGCCGAAAAGGGCAAAAGATATCCATTATGGATATGAAGAGCAATCTTTCACCTATGGAGGATACGACAATCTCAGGATTTCCCTTGCAGGAAGTTATCAGATTGCTAATGCAGTACTTGCAGTGGAAGCGGTCAAGGGGCTGGTACGTTTGGGCTACCAGATAACGGAAGAGGTCCTGCGCAGCGCTTTTTTCCACACGAAATGGCCGGGACGTTTTACCCTGATTCGTAAAGACCCGGTATTTATTATTGATGGAGCGCATAACCGGGATGCGGCTCAGGTTTTAAAAGAATCCATCGAACTGTATTTTCAGAACAAAAAAATATATTATATAATGGGTGTTTTTAAAGATAAAGAATATGATCAAATATTAAAAACAACCGCTCCATTTGCGGAAGCAATTATTACAATCGAAACGCCACATAACGACAGAGCGCTGCCGGCACAAGAGCTGGCAATTGCAGCAGCAAAGTACCATAATCATGTGGAAGCAGCAAAAAGCATCCGGGATGCACTGGATAAGAGCCTTTCAATGGCGGGGAAAGACGATGTAATTATTGCCTTTGGTTCCCTTTCTTTTTTAGGAGAGATTACCAGAGAAATGGGAGAAAGTGAGGATTAACTATCATGATAGATCAGAGTAAAATCAAAGAAGGCGTTAGACTTATTTTAGAAGGAATCGGTGAAGATACCACAAGAGAAGGACTGATTGAGACACCGGATCGTATTGCAAGGATGTATACAGAGATCGTAGGCGGAATGGAAGAAGATGCGGCTGAGCATTTAAGCAAACGCTTTCATGTGAAAAATAATGAAATGGTATTGGAAAAAGACATTACATTTTATTCTACCTGTGAGCATCATATGCTTCCGTTTTTCGGAAAAGCACATATTGCATATGTGCCAAATGGTTCTGTAGTAGGGCTTAGCAAAATCGCAAGAACGGTAGAAGTATTTGCAAAGCGCCTGCAGCTGCAGGAACAGCTGACAGCACAGATAGCGGATGCATTTATGGACAATCTGGCTCCCCAGGGAGTAATGGTTATGGTAGAAGCAGAGCATATGTGTATGACCATGCGTGGAATTAAAAAACCGGGTTCGAAAACAGTTACCGTAGTTACCAGAGGAATTTTTAAAGATAACGAAAAACTGCAGAACACATTTTATCAAATGTTAAGGTAGGTTGAAGCAAATGGATCGGGTTAATGAAATATTATTGAACAGGACTTACCGGGAATGTCTGGGGAAAATCCGTGTATGTGAAGCAGACCGGATCTTCTGCAAGCACGATATGGCACATTTTATGGATGTGGCAAGGCTTGCATATATTATAAATCTAAGAGAAGGACTGAATATCAAGGAGGAGCGGATCTATGCGGCCGCTCTTTTACACGATATAGGGAGACATGAACAGTATATAGATGGTACACCGCACCAGGAGGCAAGCGCCAGAATTGCTCCGGCTATTTTACAGGCGTGTGGCTTTGCAAAGGCAGAGAGTGAAGATATTATAAATGCCATTGCCCAGCATAGAAACAGTGAAATAAAAAATGAAAAGAGTCTTGCAGGCATTATCTACAGGGCAGATAAGATGTCCAGAAGCTGCTATGGATGTGAAGCTGAAAAACAGTGCAGCTGGAGTGATGAAAAGAAAAATTTAAAGATTCTTTTATAGTTATAAAAACAGAATATAAAGGTGGTTAGAGACATGATGAGAATAGGCAATCGGGATTTTGATGTAGATAAACATACTTATATTATGGGCATTTTAAATGTAACGCCGGATTCCTTTTCTGATGGAGGAAAATGGAATAATAAGGATGCAGCCCTTAAGCACGCACAGGATATGATAGAAGAGGGTGCAGATATCATTGATATCGGGGGCGAGTCCACGAGACCGGGATATACCCTGCTGACTGATGAAGAAGAAATTGCACGTGTTGTTCCGATGATTCAGGCGATAAAGAGCCGGTTTGACGTTCCGGTATCCATCGATACTTATAAAAGCCGCGTAGCCAGAGCTGCGTTGGAAGCAGGAGCAGATCTGGTAAATGATATCTGGGGCCTGAAATATGATGATGAACTGGCAGGTGTAATTGCAGAATATCAGGCACCCTGCTGCCTGATGCATAACCGCAGAGAAGCGGATTATCAGGATTTTATCAACGATATGCTGCAAGACCTGAGAGAAACAATTTCCATCGCGAAAAAAGCCGGAATAGCAGACAACAAAATCATCTTAGATCCCGGAGTTGGATTTGGAAAGACTTATGAAAATAATCTGGAAGCGATAGACAGGCTGGAGCGCATGCATGAACTTGGCTGCCCGATCCTCCTTGGAACCTCCAGAAAATCAGTGATCGGACTTACCCTGGATCTTCCGGCTTCCGAGCGATTAGAGGGGACACTTGCCACAACGGTAATGGGCGTCATGAAAAAAGCTGCTTTTGTGAGAGTTCATGATATCCGGGCAAATGCAAGAATTATTAAGATGACTGAGGCGATCATTGGACGTGCTTGAATATGATAGAAATTTAAAACATATTCCGGAGAGCGGACATATAAAAACATAAGCTGGAGGAACGGAACGCATGGATAAAATAAAGATTAAAGACCTGGAAATATACTGTCACCACGGTGTGTTTCCGGAGGAAAATACATTAGGACAGAAGTTTATTGTATCGGCAACGCTGTATACGGATACCAGAGAAGCGGGAATGAATGATGATTTAACCAAATCCATACATTATGGTGACGTAAGTCATTTTATTACGGAATTCATGCAGAATCATACATTCAAACTCATTGAAACGGTTGCGGAAAAACTGGCAATGGAATTGTTGATCGAAGTTGCGAATCTAAAAAAGGTTAAGCTGGAGATCAAGAAACCCTGGGCGCCGGTAGGTCTTCCTTTAGATACCGTAGCAGTGGAAATTAAAAGAAGCTGGCACACGGCTTATATTGCCATTGGTTCGAATATGGGAGATAAAAGTTCCTATCTGCAGGGTGCGGTAAAATCCCTGGATGAACTTTATGGCTGCCAGGTAGAAAAGGTATCGGAACTGATTACCACAGCACCTTACGGCGGGGTAGAACAGGATGAATTTTTAAATGGAGCCCTGAAGCTTAAAACACTGTTTACACCTCAGGAGCTGTTAGAAAAACTTCATGAAATAGAGTTGGAAGCCGGCAGGGAGCGGGTAATACGCTGGGGTCCCAGAACGCTGGATCTGGATATACTTTTGTATGATGATATCATCTTAGATACGGAAGATCTGCACATACCTCATATTGAAATGCATTTGAGAGACTTTGTACTGGAACCTATGGTTCAGATTGCACCATATAAGAGACATCCGCTGCTAAAGAAAACAATGGAACAGTTAAAGGGAGAATTAAATGACTGATTTAACAGAATTAAGAGATGAGATTGACCGTATTGACAAGGAAATGGTTGCTTTATTCGAAAAAAGAATGAGCATCAGTGGCCAGGTTGCAGAATATAAAATTGATACCGGAAAGAAAGTATTTGATAAAGCAAGAGAAGCATCCAAAATTGAAGCAGTTACCAATATGACTCACAATGATTTTAATAAACATGGTGTGGAAGAATTGTTTCAGCAGATTATGGCTATGAGCAGAAAACTGCAGTATCAGCTGCTGGCACAAAAAGGTGCAGTAGGAAGACTGCCGTTTATTGAAGTGGATGAAATCCAAAAAGAGAATATAAGAGTTGTTTTCCAGGGGGTGGAAGGTGCATACAGCCATGCGGCAATGAAGGAGTATTTCGGAGATAAAGTAAATGCTTTCCATGTGGAAACCTGGAAGGATGCCATGGAAGCCATCGCAGAGGGCTCAGCAGATTATGCGGTGCTTCCCATCGAGAATTCTACAGCCGGAATCGTGAACGATATGTATGATTTATTGGTTGATTTTGAAAATTATATTGTGGCAGAGCAGGTGATCCGCTGTGAACATAAGCTTCTGGCTGTTCCCGGTACTAATCTGGATGAGGTGAAAACCGTATATTCCCATCCGCAGGGGCTGATGCAGTGCAAGCAGTTCTTAGACCAGCACAGAGGCTGGAAACAGGTGCCTTTAGATAATACGGCAGTAGCTGCAAAGAAAGTATCAAATGACCGGGATAAAACCCAGGTGGCCATAGCCAGTGCCTTTGCAGGAGAATTTTTTGACCTTCAGGATATGGGTGTTCAGGTATGTTATAACGAAGTCAATTCCACCAGATTTATTATTGCCACTAACCAGAGAATTTTCAGAAAAGATGCAGACAAGGTCAGTATCTGTTTTGAAGTGCCTCATAAGAGCGGTTCGTTATATAACATGCTTTCTCATTTTATATACAATAATCTGAACATGAGCAAAATTGAATCAAGACCCATACCGGGCAAAAACTGGGAGTACCGGTTCTTTATCGATTTCGAAGGAAATCTCAGTGACAGTGCAGTAAAAAATGCACTGCGTGGTATTCGGGAAGAAGCAATCAATATGAAGATATTAGGTAATTATTAGAGAACGTTTGAAAATTGCATATATCAGTATGTGCGATTCCGTCAGTAAAACGGGGAGTGTATGCTGAATTAATAGATAGTCGAAAAGGCATCAGAGAAAGGCAGTCAAAATGGCAGGAATAAATGAATTAATTGTATACAGAAACTTTGAACAGGGACAGGTGCTGGAGGATATGACCTGGATTATGGGACATTTGTATAATGAATATTATAATGTAGAAGATATCCGGGCTTTATTTTATGACTGCATACACGGTCTGGTAGAGCTGGCGGGCAGCTATGGCTTTTCGAAAAATCTATGGCATAACTACCTTACCTTTCTGCTGGTGAATAATGAAAACACCTTTAGCACTGCCTGTGAAATTGTGGGGCCGGTAGATGGCAGCATCAATGCATTAGTGCGTCATGATTTTGAAATCTTAAAAGAACTATTTGATTATGATTTCGAACCGGTAGAAAAGTTTCTTCAGGTGAATTGTTTTAGTTTTGTAAGTAATTATCAGAACATTAATGAAAACAGCAAAATGTTTAACAAGAGAATTCGTGACCGTATCTGCGACCTGAGTGTGAAACTTGGGAACGCCGGAAGCATCGATGAATTTATGGAGGATATGACGACGTTTTACAAAGACTTCGGTGTGGGAAAGCTGGGCCTCCACAAAGCATTCCGTGTGGCGCATGAAGAAGACGGTGTACATATTGTACCAATTACAAATATCGCACATGTACATCTCGATGACCTGGTGGGATATGAGATAGCCAAAAAGAAACTGATCGATAATACAGAGGCTTTTGTTCAGGGCAGAAAAGCCAATAACTGTCTGCTATTTGGAGATGCAGGTACCGGTAAATCTTCCAGCATCAAAGGTATTTTAAATCAGTACTATGATCAGGGACTTCGCATTATTGAAATTTATAAGCACCAGTTCCAGGATTTAAATGAAGTAATTGCTCAAATTAAGAATCGAAATTATAAGTTCATCATATATATGGATGATTTATCTTTTGAAGAATTTGAAATCGAATATAAATATCTGAAAGCTGTGATAGAGGGGGGACTTGAGAAAAAGCCGGATAATATACTGATCTATGCTACCTCAAACCGCAGGCATCTGGTTCGTGAACAATTCAGTGATAAAGAGGGCCGCAGAGATGACCTTCATTCATCTGATACGGTACAGGAGAAGCTGTCCTTAGTATACCGGTTTGGAGTTAAGATTTTCTTCTGTGCTCCGGATAAAAAAGAATTCCAGAAGATCGTCAGAACTCTGGCAGAACGGTATAACATAAAAATGGAGGAAGAGGAGCTGCTGCTGGAAGCAAATAAATGGGAACTGCAGCACGGCGGACTGTCAGGCCGTACGGCACAGCAGTTTATCGATTATTTATTAGGTAAAATACAGGAGTAAACACAAACTATATGGGGGTGATAAAGTGACAATCGCAACATATGCAGCAATTGATGTGGGATCTTATGAAATAGAAATGAAGATTTTTGAACTTTCCGCCAGACAGGGGATGCGTGAAATTGACTGCATCCGTCACAGGATGGAACTGGGAAAGGACGCCTACCGGACAGGGAAGATCAGCGTGGACTTAGTGGAAGAGCTTTGCAGTGTACTTCAGGATTTCCTTTTAATTATGAAAACTTACCGTGTAAATGCTTTTCGTGCCTGTGCAACCAGCGCAGTCAGAGAAACCAAAAATAAATTAATTATGCTTGATTATATCGAAAAGCGCACAGGTATTAAAATTGAGGTGCTGGGGAACTCAGAAGAGCGTTTTCTGGATTATAAGTCAATTGCATCCAGAGAAGCGGAATTTGCCAATATCATTCAAAAAGGTACTGCTATTTTGGACGTTGGCGGCGGCAGTATGCAGATTTCACTGTTTGATAAGGACAGTCTGGTAACAACGCAGAATATCCGTCTTGGCAATATGCGTATCCGTGAACGTCTGTCCGTAATGGAGAATCAGGCGCCCCATATGGAGGTTCTGATCGAAGAACTGATTAACAATGAGGTTTTAGGATTTAAAAAGTTATATTTAAAAGAAAGAGAGATTCAGAATGTGATCCTGATCGGAGATTATATCCTGGATCTGACCAAAAAATCTTTTTTGACAAAAGAAGAATTTCTGAAACTGTATGACACAGTGATCCGTAAATCTCCGGAAGATATAGCTGAGGCATATGAGATTCCTTATGAAAGTGCATCTCTTATCATTCCGTCGGTTATTATTTATAAGCGTTTATTAGAAGAAATGGAAGCAGAGGCGATCTGGGTGCCTGGTGTTTCCCTGTGTGATGGCATGGCATATGAATACGCTCAGAAAAATAAAATAATCAAGTCACTTCATAACTTTGATAATGATATCATTGCTGCTGCCAGAAATATTTCCAAGCGGTACCAATGCAATAAAGGTCATATCAAAGCACTGGAAGACCTGGCAATTCCTATTTTTGACAAGTTGAAAAAAGTGCATGGAATGAATGCCAGAGACCGGCTTCTGCTTCGGATTGCAGTGATACTCCATGGGTGTGGTAAATATATCAGCCTCTCTAATGTGGCGGAGTGCTCCTACAGTATTATTATGGCAACAGAGATTATTGGATTGGCCCATGTTGAGCGGGAAATCATCGCAAATGTGGTAAAATACAATACCATGGATTTCTCTTATTATGACGTGACCGAAGGACGGATTACGGAGATCAGCAAAGATGAGTACTTAAGAATTGCAAAATTAACAGCGATTTTACGTGTGGCTAATGCTCTTGACCGCAGCCACAAGCAGAAATTCAAAGATGTAAGGCTGGCATTTAGAGAAAATGAACTGGTGATAACAGCAGAAACCCAGGAAGATATTACATTGGAAAAGGGGCTGTTTAGGGAAAAAGCAGATTTCTTTGAAGAAGTATTCAGCGTCCGGCCAGTGATTAAACAGAAGAAAATAATGTAACAGGGAGGGAGACAGATGGAACAAATTGATTTTACAAAACCTGAATTTTATACCAACCGGGAATCCAGCTGGGTAGGATTTAATGACAGAGTCCTGAGCGAAGCCAGGGATAAATCCCTTCCGTTATTCGAACGGTTAAAATTTCTGAGTATTACAGCTTCAAATCTGGATGAATTCTTTATGATCCGTGTGGCATCTTTAAAAGATATGGTACATGCAGGTTATATGAAAAAAGATATAGCAGGTTTAACCGCCACAGAACAGATTGATATGATCTTAAAAGAAGTACATGAGCTGGTAAATGTGCAGTACTCCACCTATAACCGTTCTCTCTTGCCGGCTTTAAAGCAGCAGGGACTGGAAGTGGTAGTCTGCCACGAAGATTTAAACAAAGAACAGGAACTATTTGTTGACCAATATTTTGAAGAAAATGTATATCCGGTACTCACCCCAATGGCAATGGATTCTTCCAGGCCGTTTCCGCTGATACGCAATAAATCTCTAAATATAGGAGCATTGATTTCCAAAAAGGGTGAAACCGAGTTTGCTACGGTACAGGTCCCCTCAGTACTGCCCAGAATCATCCGCCTTCCGGAAGGAAAAAAGGGAGAAAAAAGGGTAATACTTTTAGAAGAGGTCATTGAGCGTAATATCCAGAAGCTGTTCTTAAACTATAATGTAATCTGTGCCCATCCATATAGAATCATGAGGAATGCAGACTTAACCATTGACGAAGACGAGGCAGCAGATCTTCTAAAAGAAATACAGCGCCAGCTGAAAAAGCGTCAGTGGGGCGAGGTAATCCGTCTGGAAATCGAAGATAAGATGGATAAACATCTTTTGAAAGTATTAAAGAAAGAATTTAGTATAAAAGAAGAAGAGATTTTTTCAATCAACGGTCCCCTGGATCTGACATTCCTGATGAAGATGTATGGATTGGACGGTTTTGATCATTTGAAATACGAATCTTACCATCCTCAGCCGGTACCGGATATGATGGGAGAAGAGGATATTTTTACCCAGATCCGAAATGGGGATATACTGCTTCATCATCCATTTATGACATTTAATCCCGTAGTAGACTTTGTAAAACAGGCGGCGAAAGATCCCGACGTTCTGGCAATCAAACAGACACTGTATCGGGTCAGCGGCAATTCACCGATTATTGCCGCACTTGCCCAGGCTGCGGAAAACGGCAAGCAAGTTTCCGTATTGGTAGAATTAAAAGCCCGTTTTGATGAAGAGAATAACATTGTATGGGCAAAGATGCTGGAAAAAGCCGGATGTCATGTTATCTATGGGTTAGTGGGACTTAAGACACACAGTAAAATCACCCTTGTTGTCCGCAGAGAAGAAGACGGAATTCGCCGTTATGTCCATCTGGGAACAGGGAACTACAATGACGCAACGGCGAAACTTTATACAGACTGCGGCCTTTTGACCTGTTCAGAGCCGATTGGAGAAGATGCTACAGCAGTATTCAACATGCTATCCGGTTATTCCGAGCCAAAGAGCTGGAACAAGCTGGCAGTGGCACCGATCTGGCTGAGAAACCGCTTCTTAAAACTGATCAGGCGTGAGACCAGGAATGCCCTGGAAGGCAAACAGGCTCATATCATAGCCAAGATGAATTCTTTATGCGATAAAGATATCATTGCTGCTCTTTATGAAGCATCGGCTGCAGGTGTGAAGGTAGATCTGATTATACGTGGTATCTGTTGTCTGAAGGTGGGAATTCCTGGTGTGAGTGAGAATATCACCGTACGTTCTATTGTTGGAAACTTTCTGGAACACAGCCGTATTTTCTACTTTTACCACAATGGAAGCGAAGAGGTTTATATGGGAAGCGCAGACTGGATGCCGCGTAACCTGGATAAACGTGTAGAAATTCTCTTTCCGGTTGAAAGTGAACGCTTGAAGATGGAAGTGATACACATCTTGCAGATTCAGTTGGAAGATAATGTGAAGGCACATATTTTACAGCCGGACGGAAGCTATGAGAAAGTAGACAGAAGAGGTAAAGTGAAAATGAATTCTCAGGAGTATTTCTGTGAAGAAGCAATAGAAAGGGCTGTAAAACCGGAAGACGTTGTAAAAGACAGGGTATTTATTCCGGCAGAACCGATAGATAATTGATGAGAAAGCTGTTTTATCATTGAAAATGCCAAAAGGGCAGGAAAAGGGATGAAAATATTAAATTGGGGTTTAGTTGAGTAAAGACGCTTTGTAGATGTAGGTAGTGTACGGAAAGAGAAGGGGACGGACCAGGACATTGGTTTGGAAGGCTTACCGCAGAACTGGCATTTTCTAACCTTCCCGGAGCACTTTTTGGCGGCACGCGGGCATTCGCTCCGAAATCCTGATGCATTTCGCAGCTCACTGCCCGCTTAGTATCCGATGGGAGCCAGTCGAATTGTATCCGCCAAAAAGCACACCGGGAAGGTAAGTAAATGCTCAGCTCTGCTATACGCCTTCCAAACCAATGTCCTGGTCCGCCCCCTTCTCTTTCCGGGATGCAGTTTACTGATACAAAGCTGGTTTTCTCAGCAGGGTGGGACCCCGGGCGTGTGGCATGCCGGACGTTATTGGCTTAGATCACATAAAAACCAATAAACCAGCTGGGTGTTATCATTCTGAACTGTCTCTAAATTCTACTACAGTATATTTGTGGTTATAGTACCTATATCCAGTTAAGTCTGTGATCAGGAAAGCAGGTAAAATTTCGTCTTATCATCCCCCTTTCACACTGAACTGCCGTAACACACTCTGCTGCATCCAAAAACGAGCAGACCGTCACAACCCAAGGGTCTCTACCAGGCTGAGAAAACCAGCTTTGTATCAACGAATGCTATCTCGGAAAGATGGGTGTGGGAAACTGGTATGGGCGTAGGAAGCGTAGAGCAGAGCTGAGTATTTACTTACCTTTCCGAAGTGTTTTTTGGCGGATAGTATTCGACTGGCTCCCATCGGATACTAAGCGGGTACTGAACCGAGAAATGCATCAGGATTTCTCGGTGAATGCCCGCGTGCCGCCAAAAAGCGCTTCGGAAAGGTTAGAAAATACCAGTTCTGCGGCCAGCTGACGGAGCCCATGCCAGTTTCCCACACCCATCTTTCCGTACACTACCTACATCTACAAAGCGTCATTACTCAGCTAAACCCAAATTTAAGCTAATTGTCTATTTCCCACTCTGCTGCATCTTTATTGCTAATTCAAACGTTTTAGACACCGATGGTTAATACAAGAGGAATTTTTCTATCACTTCTGCAATACCGTCATGGTTATTATCTCTTTGGGTTATGTAGTCACCGTATTTTTTAATATCATCAGCCGCATTTTTCATAACGACGCCGATTGCAGCCGTTTCAAGCATAGAGATGTCATTAGGAGCGTCTCCGGCAGCAATGGTATTGCATTTTGGAATGCCCAGAATACCACATAATACTTCAATAGCATGTCCTTTTGACATACCCGGGGCCACTAATTCCAGGTACTGGGGACAGGAAAAGATATGTTCTACCTTGCCGTCTGCCCATTCTGAAATGGATTCCTGGAAGTGTACCAGTTTATCATGGTTTTCATAATCGATTACGATTACTTTCCCCGGCTCAGTGGTTAATTCCATCATAACATCAGGCACAATTCTGGAGGTAAGATTTGTCAGTGACTCGTATCTGTGCAGTGCGGGTGTATCATATTCTGAAAGAATATGAGTGTCTGAATAGGTCTGGCAATGCAGCCCCTGTGCATGCGCAGCATCTAAAAGATAGCGGACAAAAGGCAGCGGAAGCGTTTCTTTAAAGACGGTTTTCTTATGGTATAAATCATAGATTTCTGCCCCGTTAAAAGCAATTGCATAACAACCATCCTGTGTCAATCCCAGTTCTTTTGATAAAACAATTGCACTGGCAAGAGGTCTTCCGGTAGTAATCACGATCTTATGTCCCTGCTTTAAAGCTTTTTGGATTGCTTCATGATTGCCTGATGTAATTTCCTTATCATCATTTAACAAGGTGCCGTCCAGGTCTAGGAATAAGATTTTGATTTTCTTCTCTTTCTCCATAAAATCTTCCAGAGCTTCATCACTGTCACTGATCCAGATATCTTCCTCTGTGGCCGTCAGTCCCAGATATTCACGCAAAGTGCGTGTATCATCACTAAAATTCCATTTGCTGGTATAATCAAAAATTTCATCAAATTCAATTGAACCGTTCATATATAATTCACGAAATGTCATAATTCCTCCATTTGGATGCATAAAAGCATCTTATTATTAGTTAGTATAAAAATATACTCTTCAAATATTATACCTAAAAGTGACAGGGAAGACAAGGGGGAATGTAGCAGCGGGATACAGACCGGCTTTAAGTACATTCCGGGTACACTTGGGATAACCTGGGCGGGTTGAATTCTTTCCAAATTGAGGGTATACTAAAAAGAGCAAAAGGATACTTCCAGAAGATATATCATAGAGAAACGGAAAGGAATATTGTGGGTCTGCCCGCAATATGCAATAGGTATAAATAATGAAATATATAGATTTACATGTACATTCAAATTGCTCTGATGGTACTTTTACACCTGCTGAATTAGTAGATTATGCGATTAAGAAGAATCTGTCGGCATTTGCACTGACAGACCATGATACCACGGCAGGGCTTGAGGAGGCATTTGCAGCCGCAAAGGGGAAAGAAATAGAAGTAATACCGGGAATTGAGTTTTCTACAGAATATCTGGGAAAAGACATTCATATTGTGGGGCTGGAATTTGATTACAAAAGTCCCGCTTTTTTAAGCCAGATTGGAAAATTTCAGGATTCCAGGGATTTGCGCAACCGGAAGATGATAGAGAAACTGCGGGACGGGGGAATTGATATTACCTGGGAGAAGATGGAGGAACGATATCAGGATGCAGTTTGGACAAGAGCTCATTTTGCAAGTTACCTTTTGGAACATGGATACGTAAAAGATATGCGGGATGCATTCAGGTATTATATCGGTGACAACTGTCCTTACTTTGTTCCCAGGGAAAAAGTGACGCCTGTTCAGGCAGTTCATCTGATCCGCCAGACCGGAGGAATTCCGATTCTTGCTCATCCGCTGCTGTACCATTTAAAAGATGAAGAGATGGATAGACTTTTGGAGGATTTAAAGAAAGCCGGTTTAATCGGCATTGAAGCACTTTATTCCACCCATGTTGGATTTGAAGAAAGTACAGTCCGCCGGATGGCACGCCTGCACGGACTTCATATCAGCGGAGGTTCAGATTTTCATGGTACACGTAAGCCTGGAATAGATCTCGGCTGTGGCAGGGGAAATCTTAAAATACCATATGAGATACTAAAACAAATGCGTGATGAGCTGCAGAAATAAAATAATTTAAAATAAATAAAAAAAGGTAATTGACAAATCCTATGATATAGACTATGATGAATATATACCCCACAGGGGTATATGAAAGGAGGAATAGATTTGAAGACAGAAGTATATATCATAAAAGGGATGACATGTGCATCCTGCAGCAGTGCTGTTGAACGTGTAACCAGAAAAATGGATGGCGTAACGAGAAGTGATGTCAATCTGGCCACCAACAAGATGACCATAGAGTATGAAGAAGAAAAGGTCACACCCGAAGATATCATGAACCGGGTAGAACGGGCGGGGTTTGCGGCAGAGCAGGAAGTTTTAAAAGATGAGAAAAAAGTGAAGGAAGAAAAAGAGGAGCGGGAGGAAGCATCCCACAAGATCAAACGCAGACTGATCATCAGTATTGTACTTGCGGTTCCCCTGCTTTATATTTCTATGGGACATATGATTCCATTTCCCCTTCCACTGCCGGGATTTTTGGATATGCATAAACAACCCCTTAACTTTGCGCTGGCGCAGCTGATTCTTACTACTTTCATATTAATCTGTGGAAGAAAATTTTATATTATTGGTTTTAAAACATTGTTCAGAGGACATCCAAATATGGATTCACTGGTGGCAATTGGTACGGGAAGTGCGTATATTTACAGTCTGGTTATGACAGCGCTAATACCTGCATCCCACATGTATGTTGAACGGTTGTACTACGAGTCAGCAGCAGTTGTAGTAACTCTTGTTATGCTTGGTAAATACCTGGAGAGCCGCAGTAAAGGTAAAACATCAGAGGCGATTCAAAAATTAATGGAACTGGCTCCAGATGTTGCAGTCGTACTGCGAGACGGCACGGAAGCGGAAGTTCCCACAACGGAAGTAAAAAAAGGTGATATCTTATTAATACGTCCAGGCAGCAGAGTTCCTCTGGATGGATTAGTCGTTAGTGGAAACAGCAGTGTGGACGAATCCATGCTGACAGGAGAAAGTATACCGGTAGAAAAGACCGCCGGAAGTGAAGTGATAGGCGGCAGTATCAATTATAACGGTTCCATGCAGGTTGAAGTAACCCATACAGGCAGTGATACTACATTGGCGAAGATCATCAAGCTGATGGAGGATGCACAGGGAAAGAAAGCACCTATATCGAAGCTGGCGGATACCGTGGCGGGGTATTTTGTACCGGCAGTTATTGTCATAGCAGTTGCGGCGGCAATTATCTGGGCATTGGCGGGGCATGACCTGGCATTTGTTTTAACAATTTTTGTATCCGTATTAGTAATTGCATGCCCATGTGCACTGGGACTGGCAACACCCACAGCCATTATGGTTGGTACGGGACTTGGAGCAAAATATGGCATACTGATAAAAAGTGGTGAAGCGTTGGAAATCACCCATAAAATAGATGCCGTTGTTCTGGATAAAACAGGAACCGTTACAGAAGGAAAACCCAGAGTGGTTGAAATCGTCAGTCCGGAGATGGAAGCAGAGGAATTACTTCGGATAACGGCATCCTGTGAGCGTGATTCCGAACATCCTCTTGGCAGAGCGATTGTAGAGGATGCGAAAAATAAAGGAATTCGATTAACAGAGCCGGAAGCGTTTGAAAGCATTACCGGAAAAGGAATTAAAGCAGAATTTGCAGGCAATGAAGTATATATCGGAAATGAACGGATGATATCGGATCTTGGTATTGACCTTGGAAGTATGAAGCAGTCAGCGGATTCTATCGCAGATAAAGGCCAGACGCCTATGTTTGTGGTAATCGGCGGAGAATTGAAGGGCATTGTAAGTGTTGCCGATACGATGAAACCAACCAGTACCAAAGCCATTGATGACATGAAGAAGCTGGGGATTACGGTAACGATGCTTACCGGAGATAATAAACGGACTGCCCAGTATATTGGAAGACAGGCACACGTAGATCACGTAATTGCAGAAGTGCTTCCGGGTGATAAAGCAGCAGTAGTAGCTGATCTTCAGAAGCAGGGAAAAAAAGTTATGATGGTTGGAGACGGTATCAATGATGCACCTGCACTAGTGCAGGCTGACGTAGGTACCGCAATTGGAAGCGGAAGTGATATCGCCATGGAATCCAGTGATGTGGTATTAATGAGATCTGATCTCCAGGATGTATACCGGGCAATTAAGCTAAGTAAAGCTACGATCCGGAATATTAAAGAAAATCTGTTCTGGGCATTTATCTTTAACACCATAGGAATTCCGGTTGCAGCCGGTGTGCTGTATGCATTTGGAGGCCCGCTGCTGAATCCCATTTTTGCAGGGCTTGCAATGTCCTTCAGCTCAGTATTCGTAGTAAGCAACGCGCTGCGCCTGAAACGGCTTAAGTTATAAAAACAGATTAATGAAAAAGAGGTGGACAGATGAGCGAAGAAATATGTAATTGTGAAAAACATAAACACAGGGAAGACAAGGAATACAAGGATCTGGTTCACCGGCTGAACCGCATTGAAGGACAGATACGGGGGATAAAGAACATGGTAGAAGAAGAACGTTATTGTGTGGATATTTTGACACAGGTTTCAGCCATTCAGTCAGCATTAAACAGTTTCAATAAAAGTCTTCTGGCAAATCATATTAAATCCTGTGTAGTAGAAGATATACGGGGTGGAAATGATGAAGTCGTAGATGAATTGTGTAAAACGATTCAAAAATTGATGAAATAGAAATTCATCTATGAATTTATATAAGAAAAAGTATAAGAAAAAGGAGTGTACGATTATGACAGTATTAAAAGTAGAGGAAATGCATTGCGAAAAATGTGTAGAAAGAATCAGTAAAGCTTTTGACAAGGCAGGGCTTACCTATGAGGTAAATCTGGCAGATAAAACAGTTTCTATTGATGGATGTGATAAGTGTATTGCTACTGCAAAAGAAATTCTGGATGATCTCGGGTTCTAAATCGTGTTTGAAAATGCATTCCCGCCATATTGCATGGACGGGGAGGCGTAGAGCAGAACCGTGTTAGACAGAAGAACCGGCAGCCTGACAGTATTTGAAGAAGAAGGGATTCTTTTCATAATGAATCACTTCTTTTTTGAACGTTTAAATATTTTTATTGTAAAATATTAAATAATATAGATGAGGTGACGAGTATGAATCACAAAGCGAAAAAAGAAGATAAGATCAAAATTATCCATTGCTCAGAATTTGATGATTTTAACTACGGGGATATTTTGATTGTAAACGATACATGGTACGGAGGTGTCTGGGCAAAAGACAGCGCGGGTGTATCGGTTGCTGTAAATGAAGATGCATATGAGATTTTTGAAACAGCAAAATGCAATAAAAAAGATGTTATAGAAATCCAGATAGAGGTGGTGATGGATGAGTTTACCATCAGGCATGGAAATGAATGGATGCAGGCGGACAGAATTAAAAATCTGCTGAGTCAGACTTACTGGGCGAATACGAGAGATTTGGCTACGATAAATAAGTCGATTGAAAACTCTTTGTGCTATGGTGCATTTCGCAATGACACCGGAGAACAGATTGCTTTTGCCCGTGTGATAACAGATTATGCCACTACGTACTATCTTTGTGATGTAGTTGTAGACCAACGTTACCGTGGCGCTGGCATAGGGAAAGCCTTACTTACAGCAATCGAAGGGAATGTGGAAATCTCATCTCTGAGAGGAATCCTGGCGACACAGGATGCCCATGAATTTTATAAGAAATATGGTTTTCAGGATGAAGGCACTACTTTTATGGGAAAACCCAGAAAGGAGAATAATGATGCTGGAGTACATTGATGGTATGCAAATTCACTATGAAGTAATCGGTGAGGGAAAACCTGTTATTATGCTGCATGGTTGTGCATGTGATTACAGACTAATGCTGGGATGTATGGAACCGGTGTTTAACATGTGTGAAGGATATCAGCGTATCTATATAGATTTGCCCGGGATGGGAGAGACGAAGGCGCCGCTTTCAGTAGGGAGTTCCGATAAAATTATGGAACTCTTAATTACCTTTATAAAAAGAGTGACAAAGGGTTCATTTCTGATAGCAGGGGAATCCTACGGAGGATATCTGGCGAGGGGGATATTGACCAGGTTATCTCAGGATATAGATGGATTTCTAATGATATGTCCCGTAATTGTCCCCGGTCATAATCTGCGAAATGTGCCAGGTAAAGAAGTTTTACAGTACGATGAAGAATTTCTAAGAGGACTTTCTGCGGATGAAAGGGAATCCTATTGTGGATATGCAGTCGTTGCAAATCAAGACATATTTCTGCGTTACCAGGAGGAGATTTTGCCCGGATTGAAAATGGCTGATTCGAGTTTTATAGAAAAACTTCAAAATGACTATGCATTTTCTTTTGACGTTGATAGGAAAAGCCGTGAATTAAGATTTGAGAAACCTGTGCTTTTACTTGCCGGGCGTCAGGATAACTGCGTAGGCTATCAGGATTTATGGAGCATTATAGAAGATTACCCAAGAGGAACATTTGCAGTACTGGATATGGCGGGGCACAATTTACAGATTGAACAATCAGAGATATTTAATAGTCTGGTGAAAGAGTGGATTCAGAGGACCGAAAAAAATAGTATCCAGTAACATGATTTTCGGACAAAAGATGAGCCAAAAAGAATGTCTTTATCTCTTTTTATATGAGATAAAGGTTCATTTTGGCTTTATTTAATTTATTATTTATTCAATAAATAGATAGAGAAATTCAAGTATGCTGCAAATATACACCAAAGTAGATAAGGGATTTGCAAATAAGCAGCCAGGGGGTTGATCTTGTAAAATTTAATGATCATGATAATAATAGTGACGATTAAAAGGAGCAGCCAAATAAAAGCAAATAAGTAAAAATGCAGGTTAAAAAAGATCAGACTCCAAAAAAAGTTAAGTACAAGCTGCAAAGCATACCAAGTCAATGCATTTTTCGTATTTTCGTTACCGGAAGTAATAATAAGATAGCAGGATATTCCCATCAAAATATAAAGAATAGTCCATACAATCGGAAATACCACGCCAGGTGGGCTGAGAGGAGATTTGCTCAGCATAGCATAGGTGTCTGCGGAGCTGCGGGTCAGCAGGGCAGAAATCTGACCGACTGCCAGTGGAATTAAAATACTTATGATTAATTTATCAAATTTAATCTTCA
Organism: Robinsoniella sp. KNHs210; assembly: GCF_000686105.1. Lineage (NCBI taxonomy): Bacteria > Bacillati > Bacillota > Clostridia > Lachnospirales > Lachnospiraceae > Robinsoniella > Robinsoniella sp. KNHs210. Next base: position 1,770,652 of record NZ_JMLZ01000002.1, on the reverse strand, counting down.
TGTTGTGATCCTGTTTTTGTTTATATATATGAAATAGGAGCAGGAAATATGATAAAATCAGGGGATAAGGGAAAGAGAAAAAGAAAAAATTGTTGGCTAGAATAAGATTTTTAGGCAAAAAAATAAGCGGGTGATGGGAATCGAACCCACGTATCCAGCTTGGAAGGCTGGTGTTCTACCATTGAACTACACCCGCATAAAAGTCGGGGTGACAGGATTCGAACCTGCGACCTCCTGGTCCCAAACCAGGCGCTCTAGCCAAGCTGAGCCACACCCCGTAATAATATTTTCGCAAACCAGCGAACGAATAATATAATAGCATATATAGAATATAAATGCAAGTAATTTCTTATATTTTTTTAAAACTTGTCAAATTACTGAAATTATTCAGATTTGATTAGAAGTTGTTCAGTTCCGTGGAATGTTAAACAGATAGTTTTGATATGTACATTTGTCTATATTGAGAGTAAAATATAGTCAATTAAAAGGATAGTACAAGCAAAAGAGCAGAGAGGAAACAGAATGAAAGTTAATGAATATGTAAATATAATTTCAGATCAGATGAAACGTGCATTGTGGGAAGTAAAAAATGTAGTAGACTGCATACCGGAAGAATTATGGAAAAAAGAATATTGTGAAATGCCTCTGTGGAAACATGTATATCATATGATGCATTCTTTGGATCTATGGTTCATCAATCCCAGAGACAGTCACTTTCAGGAACCAACTATTCACGTGAAAGATTTAAATAACCTGAATGTGGTTTCAAAAAAAGAGTTAACCTATAATGAAATAAAATCATATTTTTCTCAAATAGAGGAAAAGATAAACCAGTATTTGTTGGATTTAAAGGATGAGGAGCTTCTACAACGTCCTGAAGTCTGTGAATATAACAGATTCACATTGATAATGGCACAAATCCGGCACTTACATACACATATGGGAATGATTATGGGATTTATTGCAGCGGATACAAATTTATGGCCCCGGGTGCTTGGGCTAGAAGGGAAGTTGCCGGAAGGCGGGTACAACAAATTTTTCTAAAAGTAAAAGCTAGGAATTATATCTTTGCCGCTCTGATTATCTTGAAACCGGAACACCAGTTGAAAATGAGGTGTTGCAATTTTTTTATTGACCAATCTAAAAAATTAGACTATAATAAATTTATAGACGAAAGGGGATCGAAAAATGGATACAGCAAAATTAATTCTCAATCCTGCAAGGCTTCGCATAATGCAATATATTCGCTTGCATGGTAGTGTCCGAACATCTGATATAGTTGAATACCTGAAGGATATACCCCGGGCAACGGTATATCATCACGTAAAGATTTTGGAAGATAATAAAATCATTGAAGTTGTGCAGGAAAATAGAGTGAGGGGGACACTTGAGAAGGTTTATTCCATGTGTGAAAATGATACCCCAATGGAAAAAGAGACATCTGTTGCCCTCTCTACAGCATTTCATATGGGGTTGATGCAGGAAATGAATGAGTATTTAAGCAGCAATGACCCGGATTGTAAGAGAGATCAGGTATGGTTTACAACGGGGCTGCTTTTTATAACAGATGATGAATACAGGAATCTTGTGCAGGATATTGGGAATTTGTTGAAGCCGTACATAGGAAGAAACCCAGATTCAGGCCGGCCGCTCCGAAAACTTTCCATTATTTCTGCACCGCCACTAAAAGAGGAAGATAAGAAGAATCTTAAAAAGGATAGCCCGGATGTTTAAATAAAACGAGGAGAAATAAAATATGAAATTTCATGAGTTTGGAAATAAAAACAATCCGTATATCATGATGATCCACGGTGGTGGGAATTCATGGTGGAACTATTTGCGTCAGGCACGCGTTTTATCCGACCGTTACTATGTGATTCTGCCTACAATGGACGGGCATGGCGAGGAATATGCCTCAAAATACATTTCAACTGAGGATACAGCAGACAAGTTGATGGCTTATATTAACACTGAATGCAAAGGTCATTTATTTGCACTATGCGGTGTATCTCTTGGCGGTCAGATCGTGATGGAACTTTTATCCCGAAAACCAGACTTGACCCAAAAAGCTATTATTGATGGCAGCATTTGTTACCCAAAGCCCGTTATGGCACGTTTCTGTATGGGATCGATCCGCTTTTGTGGCGGACTTTTATTTAGTAAAAGAGCCTGTCGTCTGCAAGTAGCGATGATGCCAAAACTGCTGCCAAAAAAAATGATGTATCCGGAAGAGCTTGTCCAATATTATATGCAGGATATGCCGCACCTTAGGAAAGAGACACTCTATACCATGTACCGTACTTATATGATGCAATATACGCTGAAAGACAGTGTAAGGAAGACGAAAGCTGAGGTAATGTATTGGTATGGGGAAAAGGAAATGAAGTGTGTCAAGAATTCTGCAAAGATGTTTAAATCTTATGTACCATCCTGTAAGATATATGAGGCAAAAGGATATAATCATGGATATTTATCAATTTATCTGCCGGATGAGTGGCTGGAAATTGCCGAACCATTCTTTCAGAAAGATAAAAAACCTAAGGATATAATATCTAAAGAATAAAAAGCTAAACATAAGATGTTGGATAAAAAGATACGGGAAAAGAATACAAAGAAACAGGAATAAGATAATATTCTATTGAAAAACCGGACAAGTGATTATATTGTCACTTGTCTTATTCAAGTTTATTACGCTCATCAATTCTTAATAATATTTTACTATATAAGTTCTCACTGAGTTCATCAGTTAGATCCGGACATTCCTCATTAGTAAGAAATTTCTCGTATTCATCTGTGATTAAAATCAATATTTCTCTGATCCGGGCAGAAAATCTATGGTCACATGATTTTTGAAGTTTCTTTTTTCGTTGGCGTTTATTCATGGTATCCCTCCAGTATTTGTTATACTGATTATATTACATAACTAACAAATTGTGCCTGGTAATTAATGGCAGAATAAAGAGCGTTTTATAACGCTGATATATTGCTGTTACAAAGAACGTGTTTGTAAACAGACTTTAACAGTCTATAAAGTTTGATTTTGCATATGCCCAGTGTTTCGAAAAACAAAAGAACAAGTATTTCATGCAAATTCAAGTTTAAAGGACTATTATTATAAATAATTATAAAACAAATAGCTATATGTGTCAAAAAAAATTATGAACCATACACTGAATAGGCTGGTGTAAGAATAGAATAGAGCAGTACCCTACAGATGATATTTCATCCAACGAGGTACTGCTCATAATAACATCTATAGCCTTAAGGATACGAATGTGCCATCCGCTGCTTCCACATGCACGATCTCTAGACCTTTATTTTCTTTTAAAATATCCAGACATTCTCCCAATATCATGCTGATGTATTCTTTCGTAATCAGACAGCAATAAGGTTCCGGTGTATTTACTTTTAATTCTTCAAATATCCTGTCAGGAAGTATTTTTATAACAAATCCAATCATGGCGACCGGCACAGGCATGTAAAAACGAAAATCTTTTGTTCTGATTTTTACTTTCATATCATAAATCTCTATTAGTCAACAAATATTCTGACTGTTGTTCCATCCGCTGCCTCTACATTTACAAAATCGCCTTCAATTTCCCCATCCAGACATTCTGAAATGGCATCCATCATGCTGGAAAGATCGACACCCTTCAGGTCTTTTTCCGGTATGGGAAGTTTACCGGTTACTTTCAAAATCTTCTTAATGGCCCCTACCGGAAACTGGATATTTACCTTATCGCCGGAAATACTGTCGACGATAACGCGGAACATCTTTTTATCATAGCTGCTCTTGACAATAGCGGACTGCTGTACCGGTAAATCTATATTCATGGCTGACATCAGTTCTGCGGCCTGCTCAGCAGTAATTGTTCCTTCTTCTACCATTTTTAAAATTCTCAATCTTTCATCCATAATAAATCTCCTTTTTTGCATCTTATTTTAATTGTGCAATCGCCTGATCTGCGGTAATTTCTCCATTTTCCAGAGCCTTTAGAATTTCCTCTCTTTTAACCGACTGATCGTCTGTTCCTGCTTCATATCCAAGCTTTTTAATTATTGAGTCCAGTTTGGAGCGGACTGTGGGATAGGATATGCCAAGTTCCTTCTCCACTTCTTTGATATTCCCCCGACACCTAATAAATGTCTCTGTAAAATACAGGTCCTCATCTGACAGATAATCGAATTTGCTAAGTCTGAAATTATTTTCAATTACCGTATCGCAGGAATCACATTTAAGTCTTGCAACTGTCAACTCATTGTTACATACCGGACAACGACTAATGATCTTTTGCATACCAACACTTCCTTTCTGTTAATATCAATATAGTATCAAAAATTAAAAATGTCAACCATTAAATTAATATATTCAATATAAATATTAAAAATATTAATGCAGGGTTATATTATGGCATCTGGATGCCATCTGGGAACGGGATGTGGATGGAAGTGATTGCGATTCGATTTACATATGAATCTGACGTGAAATTGGCGTGATGTAATAAACACCAAATCACCTTACAAAGTGAGGAGACTCTTCAGCTATGTCATAAATTTTATAATACCACAAATCTTTTTCTTAAAATAATATACCTTATATGATATAATATGGAAAGATCCGGGAGGTAATAGATATGTACAAAAAAAGCAGCTACGAAAAAAGAAAGATAAATAATTTTATTAAATTCTGCTGTAATGCAAGAGTAGGTGAGATAAAAAGGAGAATAAAAGACATGAGTGAAGGAGAGGTAGTCTGGATTCGGGCAAAGTTGAAATACAAAATTACTGCAAACGAGAATAGTTCTATGAATTTTTCAATGTTAGCACTTTGCATATCAACTGTCTCAATATTAATGACTATTGTTCAATTTTTGATGAATTCTGATAAAATAATTTTAACAGAAGAAAAAATCTTAGAATTGAAAACATTATTTCTGGTGTTGGTTGTATGCATCTCTATTTATGTGATAGGTGTTATGTGCTATTCAGTATATTTATCAGTTAAAAACGCCAAGGCTACAATGGCATTGAGCTACCTCGATGATTTCGGGAAAAAAGAATAGGAGATAGGTCCAGGTACTGCGTTATAAAAATGAGTCAAATGATAACATTTTCATTTGACCATTAGCAGATACTTGCTTTGCATGAAATATAAAAAAATCATTCATTTTCATTCACATCCTGACAAATCATTTCCAACAATATCTGTTAAACTTATTTCCATTTAAAAATTTTCTCCATAATTATTTTTATAAGATCTTTTTCATTCCACCACTTCTGTAATTCATTGATACCAAAATCATCTTTATTTATTTTAATCCGATGCGGCAATATTGTTTCTTCAAAGAGTCAATTATAATAGTAAGCAAACATGTTGACTTTAAACACTTTCTTTTGCTAACTATAAATAATGGAGTATACCATATAGAATTAAATGATGTAACACATAGATGTACTTGCTTATTGACAAAATGTAATGAGTGTGTTACATTTAGAATGTAAGCAAGCCGTTACATTTTGTGAAGTAAAGGAGGTTGAAATTTGATATATAATCGCATTAAGGTTTTGAGGGCAGAACGTAATTGGACACAGGCTGATTTAGCGTTTAAAGTAGGAATATCCAGGCAAGCTGTTATATCAATAGAAAAATATAAATATGTGCCTTCATTAGAATTAGCTTTCAAGATAGCAGAAGTATTTGATATTTCAATTAACGAAGTGTTTGAACATAAGGAGGACAAAATCAATGAATGAACAATTAATTATTTTATTTTTCCTGATTATAGGGGTGGCAGCTACACTTTTTCTATATATATGGAAGGCAAAGAAAGAGATTGAGTACAAAAAAGATGAACGTTGGCAAGTTATTCAAAATAGAGCAAATAGTGCTGCAAATGTTTCTAATTATATTTTGATATTAGTAGTTACAGTATTAGATATTCTGGTGTTATATGCAGATATCCAAATATCCCTAACATGGAATAGATTTCTTACTTGGGTTATATTATTCATTGCTATGCGTAATGCATTGGAGCTGGCTGCTTTATTATATTTTGATAAGAAAATGTAAATGAATGTTGAAAAATGTTTAAAGAGCAGGATAAAGTAAGTGCGGCAGTAATTAGTAAATCCCAGTATGAATACCGGTCAATGTCTTCTTGAGTGCTAATACACAGATTTATATTTAGTGACAATTGTAAAGCCCTGCCGCACATACCTATAAACCGCTTTTTATATCTTGTTAAGACTTTTATCATACAATAGTGTCGATTTGATTGCAAAAAAACTATATAAAATGATAAAGAAAATACAAAATAGCCACGAACATCCTCTAAATAGCGCGAACGGCGTTTCAAACAGAAAACACCACAGAAAACCTAACCCATCTAATTCCCATAATCCAGGGGTAAGATACCAGTCTTTAGGAGTGAGCAGGGTTTGAATGCTTATCATACCTTGTGATTTCAGCACAATAAAATATGCAATAAAAGCTAATTCACAAGTCAGCCACATATTTGCTATTCTTTTGTATCTGCCTGCACGCGAACGAACATCAGAAAAAATATCTTCATCACTGTTGCTGTCTGCTTTTTTAAAATATTGAACACCTGATGATTTTGTACCCACTATATGTTTCCAGCCACTATCCTCAAACATTGTCTCATAATCAAGAAAATCTTGATAGTTGCTGAATTTTCTATAATCTATTCTAAATGTAGCTTTTGGGAAATCAACTTTTTTAAAATGATAACACAAAGCTTTTTTCTCGAATAAATATCCTTGCTTTGCCATTTTGTTAAGCCATTTTTCTTCCTTTTCAAAGCTTAAAAAGAATTTAAATATCTTCATCTAAAATCTCCTTCCGAAATATATGTTCAGTAGTCTTAAGCATAAATTGCATTCTTTGATAATCAGCATATAAAACGTCCTTGCCTAATTCTGTAATTGTATACACCTTTCTGCGGGGATCGTCACTTGGCAGTGACATTATAAGTTTCTTTTTTTGCAAATTTTCAATAGCACCATACATCGTTCCAGCAGCTAATCGTACCTGCCCACTACTTAATTCTTCAACTTTTTGCATTATTGCATAACCATGTGCTGGCTCTATTAAAGCTAGAAGAACATAGTATATAGTTTCAGTTAATGGTAAATTTTTATCTCTGTTCATCTGTATTGCATCCTTTCTATACAGTCAAACTATATAGTTTGATTATATACAGTGAAGATGTATATGTCAATAGATATTGAAATAATAGAAAAGAAGCAGGGATTTTCTTGCTTTCTTGCAATTTTTGAAAATCGGGAGAACTTATGAGATTGAATTTATTACCATATAGACAAGAATAGATACTAGTTGGTCAATAGGGGATAAAAATGTGATAGTAATGCTGCCAGTAAATAATACTATGGCTGCAAATAACAAAATATTAGTAATGACAATACTGGTATACCAGATTAAGTTTTATATCAAATCCAGACCTAAAACTACATGCGAAATTAGCAGATGCTAATTTTAAATATAATCGAATTAGCAGAAAAGAATTGACGAAAAAGCTGCCAGATCTGGCTTAGAAATAACAATTGGTTTAAAATTCACATTAAACTACAAAATCTTGTGAAAACAATAGTCTAATTAAACCAAAGACATTTAATAGAATCAATAAGAGTACTAAACAAATAATTGGAAAAGCAAATAAAAAGTCGAAGATAGTGCTTAGAGATTCTAATAAACAAAGAATACAAACAGTAAAATCAAGGTACATTTAGCAGTGAAGTTTATTGTCCGAAATAACAAAGTAATCCATGTAAAATAAATGAATATCATCAATTAGATAATAAGCCTGTAACCGCTTAACCGCAGTTATGGGCTTATTTCCTTAATTATTCAATTAGTAACTACTGTATTTGTCTAAAGAAAGATATGCAATTTGGCAATTGAAGATATCCCAGGTTTATATCGGAGAAAGTAGTATAGTTATATTAAACCAGAGATGTTATCGTTCTACAACAATTGTCAACATAACTAAATCTTCGTCACCAGTATTGGTAATGCTATGCTCAGAACCTTTTTGGCAAATATGGCATACTCCCGCCATAAGAATTTCCTCTTTGCCATCACAGATAGCTTTTCCGGTACCTGACAATATATAGTTAATATCATCACTTGTTTGATGACTATGCACACCAATAGAACCTCTAGCATGAATACGGCATGGAATAATTTTTCCATTGTCGCTCATAAACATCTTAGCTGACATTTCACCATTACCACCATTCATTCCAGTTATTTTTCGCTCTGCAATTTCATTAAAATTAATAAACATGTTATGACCTCCACAAACTAATTTTGGTTTTAACAGCTTTACTGTTAAGTTAATATTCTATTCTATTCGAACTTCAATATCTTTAAATTTAACATGAACCGTTATATCTTCATCTGTTGTATTTTGCACGGAAACCCCAACCTTAAACCAAGAACCTTTTTTTACATGTATATCTATTGGTTTTCCAGGTGTAAGATATATTGGTCCATAAGCGTTTTTATCTTTACCCTCTATCGTTTTTAAAACGATTTCCGTATCAACTAATCCCTCACCAGATGAAATGGTAATTTGATTATTAAGGGGAGAAATTTCTTCATCAGAATAAACATATTCTGAATTTCCAGCAGGTACTACAACGCTGATATCAAAATCGGCTCTTTTACCACAACCAGTGATTGCAATACATAACATCAATGATATGGCAAACGAATTTATTTTTTTCATTATTCATCTTCTCCACAACTTTAACTTTAATTGATTTAAATATATCATATAGAAGTAGAAGAAGCTACTAATAAAATGGTAGTTTCTCATAACCGTGTAGAACATCAAGAATATGACCAAATTCATAGTTTGGTAAAGACACAAGATAAATGTTAGGCAATCAAGGGCAATCAAAAAATAAAGACGTAAAAAAAGAGGAAAACCCCAGTAAATACAAGGCTTTTCCACAATTCAATTAACAGTCCGTAGGGGAATCGAACCCCACGACACACTGAAAAACACTGATAGAAAGGGGATTTTTTGCACATCTTTTTTTTAGGCAATCAACTAGGCAATCAAAAGGTACTAATAATAATAGATATGCAACACAATAATGATAAAACAAATATGAGTATTAAAATAGTCATAGAAGCCGTTTCAGATGAAACTCTGTTTTTATGACTATTTTAGTGCTTATTAGGATAATTGTCTATATTACTTATTTAATTTTGTGAAAAAATAGACCATCTGTTGCATTACTATATGTTAATTTATATTTATGACTATTCCAATAATTAAAATCTGTTTGATCCTTAGTATTAGGGAACGTAGGTTCACCAAGAAACGTAGAAATATAATCAACAGTGTCATTAAATGTATCCCTATTATCATTATCATAATAATGAACCCAATACATTTCTTTTAATGTAGTTTCATCGAAGATAAATACAATTTTACCAGGAATGTTATCTATAGTATACTCAGACTGGAATTCCATGTAACGATGAAAAGATTGATCGGCTGTACTGCGACTACTGAGTTCATAGTTGTCTCCTAGTAAATTACTTATATCTTGAGGTTTCATGTCAAAATTTATAGATTCAAAAATATTTATTACCTCTTTATCAGAGTTAGTATTCATAGCGTTATTATTCATCTCACTGGAAGAATCACTTTGACCGATGTTTGTTTTAGGCGACGAATCTTTTTCGCTGTTTTTCATAGTATTCCACATAGTTACAACAATGAAGAAAATAACAATAGAAATACCTATAAATATTATCTTATATTTGTTATTATTGGGAGTGTCTTTTTGTAAACTTTCTTCATTTGATGTTTCTGCATCATTGGTTGTCTCGGATATAGTTTTAGAGGGATATTTATCTTGCTCCAAAATGATCTTTTCTTTTGATAAAAAATCAGAATTACTTATTTCAAATAGTTTTATTTTGTCAAGATTACAATGGAGACAGCGATTACTTTTATTTAGATTGAAATGTCCGCACGTACAGATCCAATAACCGTCTCCTTGATATGGCAAATTTTCACAAATAACAGAATAATTTAATTTATGTACTTCAATTTTGAATTGATCTTTTAAATCATTAAGATCAGTAAGTTTATTAGGTGTGGCAATAGGCATTAAGCATTCAGATGATTGCCATTTTGTACCATCTGCAAAAACAATAGTGGAAACGATGTAATCAAATGACCTTGCCTGTTTAAAAGTTAATTCAATAGGTACAGAGTTTCCAAAATACTCATTAGATTTCACAGATAAATCTAAGTAGAAGCGCTCAATATCTCCTAAAACATTACCCATCACATCTTTTTGCTTAATAATCAAGTAAACAGCACTAATAGGGATTTCCTGAAGATTCCTAAATTTCAACTGTAAAACATTAATATTTTTCTTTGTGTCGATTAAAAGTGCTCCTTTTTCGAGTAAAACTGGGCAATCGTGAGACCATAACATACCATCGATAAAACAAATACGTTCAAATCTTTCCATAGCTGACCTCCTACTGTTCTTTATTATAATGGTGGAAGAGTTTCATTGTAATTCTCTGCAGAAGGTTGCTTAGTATTATTAGATATTTCATTAAGGCTTGATTCGAAACCATTGATTTTCTCTTCAATTAGGGTATTTTTATCATAGTTTTGTTGTAGTAACTCAATAATTTCTGCCAAACCAATGATAACGAGTCCAATAAATACGGAAGAGATACAACACATAATTGCCAATGACCAGTTATAGGTGGATCTTTCTATTCCTGTAAATGAATAAGATACTACTTGATACACGTCGCCTATAACGAAACTCCCTATAACGCCCACAATAATTGTTATCCATCCCATAATGTTAATTGCATAAGCTTTTGAATTTTTCATTCCACAACTCTCCTTTAGTTTAATTTGTTTCAATACTATCATAGATTTGTGTAATATTCTACAATAGATTATAAGAATCTATCATAAAAAGCAATAAATACATTGTATTAAAATGAATACATTATTAAAATGGTATGAATTACATGCGAATTAATGCTTAAATTTATATATTTTATACATAACAGTTGTAATGGTAATACCTGGGAGTTATAATATAAGAAATATTAATTTTATGGAGGGAAAGGGATATGAAGGGAGAGAACAATATTAGGGCAAGAAAGCGAGCAAAAAAACTATTTAGACTTATGATTCTGTTTTTGTTTGTAATATCAATTGGAAGTATATCGATTAAGGCGGAGGCATCCCAAGTTGAATCTAGAAGCAATAGTTTTGCACAGAGAATAACTGAATTAAAAAATGTCTATAAACATGGAGAATACTGGAATAAATATAATGGACTTGATAGAACAGGTACTAAAATATGTCCTTGTAGAAATACAACCTGTACACCTGATTGTTCATGCTCATGTGGAGCGTTCATTTATGATGGTAAGGAAAAAGCATGGCAATGTCATGGATTCGCTTTGAAAATGGCAGACTTAACATTGGGTGGTTATGCTAATTCATGGGAAAAACATTCGAATGTAAATAATTTATATGCAGGTGATGTAGTCCGTATAAATAATGAAACTCACACCATTTTTATTACTAAGGTGTCAGGGGATACTATATATTATGCAGATTGTAATTGGACAGGTAAATGCCAGGTAAATTGGAATGGTGTAATTACTCGTGCTCAGCTACGAAATAAGCTTTCGTTTGTTAGACATAAACCAGGTAATACAAATACTGGAAATGATGAAGATAATATAAAACCAGTGATTTCCAACGTCCAGATCACAGATGTAAATAAAGACGGATACACAGTCACTTGTACCGTTACCGATAATGTGGGAATCGATAGAGTTGAGTTTCCAACTTGGAACGCTGGACAAAGCGGAGGCGGGAAAGACGCAACATGGCTACGGGGCACTATTAATGGTAATACAGCTTCTGTAAGAGTAAATGTGAGAGACTGGAATAATTACGAGGGTTATTATTTCACACATGTTTATGCATATGATACTAATAAAAATGAACTATCAGAAAAAGCAGAACCAACGTACATTGATCGTACAGACCCTAGAATAAGCAATGTAAGGATTGAGCAAATAGACAATACTGGTTATACTATTATCTGTGAAGCTGATGATAACTGGGGAGTAAACAGAGTACAATTCCCAACATGGACAACCAATAATGATCAAGATGATATTATGGAAAATTGGTGGGTGAATCCATCGGCTAGTGGAGTTAAAGATGGTAATACATATAGTTATAGAGTAAACGATTCAGATCATCATTTTGAACGTGGATATTATCGTACTCATATTTATGTTTATGACAGTTGTGGGAATACTGCAGTATATTGTCCAGAGGACATCATGATTAAAAATACTTTTATGGCTAAAAAGTCTGTAGTTTATAATGGCAATCGTTATTCAATTTATGAAGATATACTTGACTGGGAGCAGGCAGAACGTAAATGTGAGGAGCTAGGCGGTCATTTAGTAACAATTTCAACTTTAGAGGAAGAAAAGATTGTTGAATCATTGTTAGATAGTGGAAATCGTGCAAATTACTTTATAGGTGGTACGGATAAGGTAAGTAAGGGGCATTTTCGATGGATTACAGGAGAAAAATTCGTATACACTAAATGGGGAAATGGTGAGCCAAATAATTATCAAGGAAGTGAAGATTATGTAGAAATATTAAGAGAGCAAAAAGTTTGGAATGATGTTAATCTAAATGATTTTGGTAATTACGGCAGAGGATTTATTTTAGAAACAAAAGCATATTACGATATAACTGGAATAAGCTTGGCAAATTCAAACATCAATCTTAGAAAAAAAGGTGAACAGCAAACAATTAAAGCAACCATTTCACCCGCCAACGCAACCAACAAAGCAGTAACCTGGAAGAGCAGCAATCCATCCGTAGCAACAGTTGATCAAAATGGTAAGGTTACAGCAGTTTCAAACGGAACAGCCAATATCACAGTAACGACCCAAGACGGCAACAAGACAGCCACATGCAAAGTAACCGTGAATATACCAAAACCAGCACAACCCACCAAGCCTGTAACCCCGGATAAGCCGTCAGTTAGTGCTACATCTATTAAGCTTAATAAACCGTCCTTGACACTGTATAAAGGCAAGACATACACGCTGAAAGCTACAGTGAAGCCGAAAACGTATAATTCAGGCATTAAATGGAGCTCTTCAGCTAACAAATATGCTACGGTTTCCAGCAAGGGTAAAATTACCGCTAAGAAATCTGGCAGGACAGTAATCACCGCCCAGACGAAAAACGGGAAGAAAGCTACCTGCATCGTAAATGTTAAGGAAAGAAAGGCTACAAAGGTCAAACTGAGCCGTAAGAATCTAACACTGACAGTTGGCAGGAAATACGCACTGAAAGCAACAGTATATCCAAAGAATACAACCGACACGAAGAAATGGACAATCAACAAAAAAGGAATTGTTAAGGTTTCAAGCAAGGGTGTAGTAACTGCTTTGAAGAAGGGGAGATGTAGAATCACGCTTAAGACAAGCAGTGGAAAAAGCGCATATTGTAATGTAAAAGTAGAATAAGATTTGAGGATAGAGGCGTACATTTGTATGTCTCTATTTTTTTGAAAGGATTTATCCATTCTAAGAGGTGGATAATATTACCAATTAGACGAGAATAGATACCAGTTAGTCAATAGGGGGTGAAAAAATGATGAAAGTGTGATATGATAATTCAAATTCAATGTGCAATATACATAAAATAATATGAATATTTTATGAAAATATAGTAAGAAGGGAGAAGAGTAAGAATTTAATATTTGGCAATTCCAGATTCATATTAGTAAGTAGTATGTTCAATGAAACTACCAAAGAGAAAAGGGAGAATATCTATGAAGAGAAAGATGAAGATTTCAGGCAAAAAAGTAGTAAGTAGCTGTTTGGTATTCGCAATGATGTGTCAGTTGGTTGGCAGCAATAATATGATGATCGCAAATGCAGAAAATGAAACGGATGCAGAAACAAAAACCTATATCGTTATGGCAGACAGTTCAAAAGAATTTAACGATGTTACTAGCAGAGCAGCATTTAGTATTTCAGAAGAAGATCCAGAGTTATCGGATAACAATATTGCAGTAATGGAATTATCACCAGAAGAAGCAGAAGAGATGCAGCAAAATGATGGTTTGATTGTGGAAGAGGATATCATAATTTCTGCAAATTCATTGGAAGAAGAGATTATCACAGAAGGTACAGAAGCAGAAACGATTCTTACGGAAAGTGAAGAAGAAAGCCAAACAACAACAGCGGAAACAGAAGTAACGGAAGAGGCAGAGATTACGGAAAAGTCAACAGTGAGCACAGAAACAATTGAAAGTACAGAGAATTTAGCGCAAGAAGATCCTGAAGAGACAGAAACAGAGGATATAGAAAAAGTTAAAAAAAGAGAATTTATGGCTAAATTACGTGAAGCAAGAAACAATGCAAGTGAAACTGAGGTTGAAGCTGACTGGAACTTACAGGTGATTAATGTAGATGAAGTTAATACAAATGCAAGAAGTATACAGAAAGTGAAAGTCGCTTTATTAGATTCAGGAGTAGATTATGTTGACGGAATAGTTCTGGCTGATAGTATTAATTTAGTTGAAGAAGAGGATTATGTGGTTCCCATGTATCGGGATTTAACAGGTCATGGTACTGGTATTGCCAGTATTATTTGTGCAAATGGAGAGGGTGGAATCAAAGGAGTTAATCCAAACGTAGATTTATATTCGGTAAAAGTATTAGATGGTGAAAATAAAGCTCCTTTAAGTCGTATCATAAAAGGAATTTATTGGTGTATTGATAATGATGTGAATATTATTAACATGAGCTTTGGAACATCCACATATTCAAATGCTATGAAAAAAGCTGTAGAAGATGCGTATGATGCGGGTATATTAATGGTTGGAGCATCAGGAAATAACGCAGGCAAAGTGGAATATCCAGCAGCATTTAAAGAAGTAATGGCAGTAGCCGCTACTAATCCAGAAGCAGAGATTAGTTCATTTAGTAATACTGGAAAAGAATTAGACGTTGCGGCGCCAGGAGAAAAGATTCAAACTGCATCATTTTTTGGTGGATCAGTTGTAACACATGGTACAAGTATTGCAGTGCCTCATGTGGTAGGAGTGGCTTCTCTGTTATGGGAAAAAGATTTATCAAAATCGCATGAATTTATACGACAATTGATAGATGCAACCTCTAAAAACATTACAAATTTCGATGAATGTGGACTTATTGATACAGATTATGCAATGCGTATGTACGAAACCTTTTCTGAAAATTTTTATAATTCAAGCATAGAAGGAGGAGATATTATCCCAGAAAATACGGATACTCCTGATATTTTTGAAGAAATCTGTGATAATGAGGCGTATGTAGAAGGTAGATGGGGGGGCAGCACCCATCAGGGCGTTATTGATGATTCTAAGAAAGATAAAGATTTGGATTCTAAGGCTATTGCTATCATGAAATTAGGTGCAATATATCCGGATAAACATGAGGCTAATGTTGTTGGATATGGTAATTATCCGGAATATCATGGCGGTGTTAAGTGGGATAAGGTGCCGGACAAGGAAGTAGTACCTGTTAATTTTGTATCCTGCTATCTATTTTTAACAAGGATAGCGCTTAGGGGAGGAGATACTTCAGTATTTAAAAGAGTACCAATAGGAATGGATGCAAGGATATTTAATAAAATCAAATCGAAAATTACCACTACAAAATTTGGAGATTTGCCTTGGAGCCAAATACTTGCGCAATACGGAAACACAAAAGCAAACAGAAAATATTTCTTATTTGGGGTTGCGATACACCTTGTTTCAGATTCCTTTGCCCATAGGGTCTGGTATAAGAATAATGGTGTAGTAGGGAAGTTTATAAGCCATGGTGATAAAAATGATCCCAAAAAACCAAATGATGCAGATAATGCTAAGATTGTTCCAAACAGGATTAAAGTTACAAGGGAGGCTGTAGATAATATTCTTTGGAATGTGGTTGAACCTATTACTGCGGGCGCTTACTGGGATATTGCCTGGGCATTCGATCTATTTAATGATACATTTGCTAGACAAAATTTATATCAATGTTTCATTGAGATTGCGGGAAGTGATTCAAATTTAATTGAAGAATACTGTGATGTGAAAAAAATTAAAAATGCAACACATACCCCTAAATAAAAAAACAGAAATAAATTAAAAAGGAGATATGCGATATGAAAAAAAGAAAAAAAGTTCTGCTTGCCTCTGTTATCATGATGTTAATGATGGCATTCTTACCTATGAATACCATGGCAGCAAAAAGCAAGATTATTCCGAATGACAAGACGGGGATACCGGATAAAGTATTGTATCAAACCATACTGAAAAAGCTGGGGAAAAGTAAAAACTTTACAGAAAATGATGCAGCAAAGATAAAGCGTTTAAATGCCCATAATGAGGGGGGAAAAAGTAAGATTAAGAGTTTAAAGGGTATTGGTAAGCTTAAAAATTTAAAGGTACTGGATGTTTCTTTTAATAATTTAAAAAAGCTAACAGGGATTGAAAACTTAAATAAATTGACCTCGTTATCAGTACATGGTAATCAGCTTAAGAGTATAAAACCAATAAAGAATTTAGTAAACTTAAAAACGCTGTATATATCTGCCAATAACTTAACATCCCTGTCTGGGATTGAAAACTTAAAAAAATTAACTAGTTTATATGCAGACGGTAATCAGCTTGTGAATTTAAAAGAAATCAGGGATTTGGTGAAACTAGAAACGTTATGGGTTTCTGGAAATAAATTATCAAGCCTTGAAGATATTGAAAAATTAACGGGATTGAAAGCCCTCCGTGTATCTATGAACAAAATAAAAAAATTGCCGAACCTAAATAAATATCCAGATTTAGATGAAACTGAGTTTAAATATAATAATATCAGTGCAAAAGAATTTGATAAAAAACTGCCAAAAGCGTGGCCTAGGGATAGCTTGTGGTATCAGACTACTGTAGAGTTCCAAAATCTGGTAGAAACTATCCACCTGATTGTACCAACTTCCCGTGACAGGATCACTAAACATACGAAGCAAATAACAGGTATTGCAAATAAAAATTCATATATTGTGCTGGAAGATCTCCGTGGCAAAAAGATTGCAGAGGTTAAATCAAACCGCAAAGGTAAATTTACCTTTAAGAATCTGAATCTTATGCAATGGGCAGGTAAAAGATTGGTGTTAAGATCATATATCGTAGACACGTTTTATGATGATGAGTCTTCTACGTTGAGGAAAGTTAAATTTACAGTCCGCAATTAACAACAAATCATCTAAAATTAAACAATATCACAATAACAAGCCTGTAACTGCTTAACCGTAGTTATGGGCTTATTTTAATTAAAAGAGAAAATTATGAAAACAGTAAATACAATATCAGCACTCAAAGCGCAATTAATGAAAAAAATGGAAGCAGCCGTAGCCGAAACAGTAGATGAGTCATTCAAAGATCTACACGTAAACGTTGACAGATTTTACCACTCACCCCAAGGAGGATATTCCAGAATCGGGCAGTTAGCAGAATCCCCACAACATGACGGCATCCAATCAGGAGGAGATACAGTAACCGGAGGTATAAGTCTGGACACGGGCTATCGATACGACCCAAGCGGACGAGACACCCAGACAATTTACGGTTACGCTGAAGACGGAGGATTGATCGGAAAAGGCGGATTCTGGGCAAAAACGAAAGAAGATTTTGAACGCAATATAAAAAGTGCATTTGGCAAACGGTTTAAATAGGAGGAAAAAATAGATGACAAAAAAGGAAATGATAAAGCGGAAACAGAGAAAAGAGTTCTGGGAATTTGCGGATCTAACAGATGCAAGAGTTCTGGATTTAGCGAAAGCGGAAATAACACCCTTAAGCAAAGAAGAGGTCTTTGTCCAGGTAAAGGACTCCCAGAATTATTGGATATCCAACTACGGCAGGATGGTTAATAATCTCAGGAAATATTTCTACATGCACAAGACAGGGAATGTCCACTATACGATTAATCTGGTTGATGAGTATGGGGAGAAGTATAAAAAAGAAACGAGTCCGGCAGAACTGGTAGCAGAACAATTCTTAGAAAGAAACAGTGAGACTACCTGGATTTGGCATATTGACGAAGATCTCAGTAATAACTATTACAAAAATTTATTGTGGGTAAGCTGGGATGAGTACATATCATTAAATAGAGGTTATATAAAAGTGGAAGATATTGACCGGAACCAGGAGTATATCCCCTACATTACCTCATCAAGGAATCGTGCATTTGGTATTTGGCAGGGCATAAATCACCGATGCAACAAAAAGAGCAACAGGAGGTGCTATGATGATTCAGTAATTTGTGATAGCTGGGCAAGAGATCCAGAGTTATTTATGGAGTGGTACTGGGCAAATTATTATGAATGTGAGGGTGAATCTATGGCGGTGGACAAAGATTTGCTGTGTCCGGGAAACAAGGTATATGCACCGGACAAATGTTGTATTTTGCCACAAACCCTGAATACCATGCTGTCTAACAGCAAGAAACATTATTCTTCCCGTAGAACCAGAAGAAATAATCCTGTTTTACCACTGGGAGTTAGATACAGTAGCAGCCATGAGAAGTATTATGGAGTATTTATGCCGTGTGGCGGTGAATCAATTGTGTTAGGTTACTGGGATACGCCAGAAGAAGCATTTGCTGAGTATAAAAGGCACAAGCAAGCAGACATTATTAATATGGCAGACAGGTACAAGAATAAGATACCAAAGCATGTATATGATGCCTTGCTAAAAGTGGATGTCAAACCGTTTGGCGATAATTCCTATCAAGATGATATAGTACATGCTGGTTAATTACCATATATTACCATCCACAACCGGAAGGGAGAGGGATATAATTGTCTTGAAAGGATGTGGTTGGAATGTACAATATTAGTAGTTTAGAACCAGGGGAATGCTTTTACTATGTTTTTGAATACTATTATTTTCAACATCTGAGAGTGCTCAAGAAAAGAGCTGAGATGATGCGGGTAGAAATCGTTGGTTCGGATCAAGACAAAGATGATATACGGATTATTGATTTTGATCAGTGCGTAGATTGTTTTGAAACATTGGAGGAAGCGAGAGAGGTATATGAACGAAATCTGAAAGCCAGAAAAGAAGAACTGGCTGACATTGATTTCTTATTTGATGAACTTATAAATGAAGCTGGGGAAACTACCACAGACAGAGATATTGAACTTTATAAAGAAGCATTTGAGAACTTTAAGAAAACACTGGTAAAGTAAAATTGACGCACTCAAATATTAAGCAAAACGATTGAATCTGATTAAGTATTAGCATATAATATATGTAGTTATGAGATTAAAATACAATTGGAGATAAGAAAAAATGGTTATTTATGCAGTTGACATTGGATCAATTAAGAAAAAAAACTTTGGTTGGTGTAGAATAGAAGGAGAGTCTATCAGATGTAATACAGATATTAATAAGCTTGTTGATACATTAGTTTGTGATTTGACAACTTCAAAAAAAGTCACCCTGGGTTTTGAATGCCCAGTTACAATTAGTATTCGAAAAGATGAAAAATTGCTTACAGCTCAAAGAGATGGAGAGAATGGAAGACCATGGAGTGCAGGAGCAGGAGCAAGTGCACTGGCAACTGGTATGTCAGAAATTGCATGGATTTTTGAATATTTAAAAGATTCTGAGTGCAAAATAAAAGCTACCACTGATTGGAGCAGATTCAATAAAGAAGAGTTTGATTTGTTTTTATGGGAGGCTTTTATCTCTAGCCCAAATGGAAAACCAAAGAGTAGACCCAACAAAGAATCACATATGGCAGATGCAAGAGTTGCGGCACAGACATTCTTAAAATCAATGAAGAACCTTGAAGAATGTAATGCTGTAAAGACAGAAAATACCTATTCAATTATTTCTTCTTTATTACTCTGGTCAGGATTATCTGAAGACATAAAGATACTGCATCAACCTTGTATTGTTATAAAAGCTGACAAATTAATTTAGTTGAACCATAATATTGGAGATAGGGGGATAGTATTTTGGAAGGAGAATGTGATGGATAAATTTGAACTATCCTTATTATTTTATCTAATTGGTGTACCATTGATTGCATCATTTGGAATGCTCCATGTAAAACCCAAATGTATTAAATATTCTCCTCTTATTAGTATTGTTCTTAGCAATATATTACTTTTTATTGGGAGTAGTTTTTTGCTGTCTGATATTTTGACAAATAATTATGACCATACGACTATATTTGCCCTCTATGTGCTAATTCCTGGGCAGGCTCTTTTCAGTATTATCATTGCAATAATTGTTTGGACTATATACTACATCAAAAAGAAAATCAAACATGAGTAATTTACCCTCCCCAATTCTCTTTTATTTTATATTAGGGAATAGGGTGGTTGAAAAATCTCTCGTGTTCGATAATATATGATTAGATACAAGGTTTACTATATATTACACTACTATAAATTATAGCATTATTTTCATTGTGCACTTTGTATAGCCGATTTCACCATGTAAATACTAACTAAAAAAATATCTGCCGAACTTATTATCGAAAAAACTTGGCATTCTTTTGTGCAATATTACTATAAATATAACTATAAGTATATATGTTACTGATTATTAGAATATATATGAAAAAACTTTGTGTTTACAAGCAATTTTTTGCAACAATAATTATAACTGTGAGTAGAGTAAGTAGTGTTTATTTTTATTGAAAGGTATTCCATATAGCAAGAATTTGTGGTAAAATGGAATACGAAAGTGTTCGAGGGGAAATGAGACAATACTTAGATAAAGACTTTTATAAAAGTTGTTTATAAAACTATTTCACAAAACTACTTTACATAATCCACACCCCATAATCAGTCCACAATTCCAACAGAATAGACTTAATAAAAACGGTTTATTAATATACCATATCCATCATCAATACTTATATGCCCTATCTTATTCTACACCAATCCGTAAACTTTAGCTCATTTTTGAGCAGAAGATAAGCGAGCAGGAGTAGGTATCTCTCAATTAATTTTCCAACTTGGAATATCGCATAACAGTTAAATCAGATAATCACCCAGACCAGAGAAATAGTGCAGCATAGTACCGGATTTACATTTTCGTATCACCGGATTACAAATTGTCCAGGAAAAGCAACCATCTCAACAAAGAAAATTTATAGCTGTTATTCATTGGATGTCCAGTAAAACACAACAGAGATTTCCAAATCAGAAAAGAAAGATAGCACACTGTAGATTCTGCCAACAAATAATACTCTGTAATCTTTTCTGACACAGGAGATTGAGCGTAAGCGAAGAAAATACTTTTATGAACGTAGTGAATAAAAGTATTTAGTCTGTTTAATTATATATGTCTGTTTAAATAAGGAATGTCCATATGTCGACGCTGGGCGTCCCTGTGATTGATGTTTTTTACCCAAACAGAGGGACACCTAAACGTCCCTGTGATTTAAATAATACAGTATAATCTAACATTTTTCACTGTGTATTTTTGCACAATGAGATTTCACCCAAATTAGCCAAATATAAGTCGAAGCCACAATTCAATAGAACTGACTTCGTGGAAAATTTTCCACAATGTTAATAATGATACGCTGATAATGTTGTGCATACACCGACTTGCAAAATTTTGCATATCGGGGGAGTCAAGAGATGGTAGTAGCAAGCAATTCATTTACATATATTCAATAAGTTAGGATTGATATTTAGAAAAATTTGGGATATAATTAATTATCTTTTTACTGTAAATAAACATGTGTAATGATAGTTCCTTTTAGAGTGGCTGTATATTGAAGTGGCTTGAAAGACTAAATTGTATTGAATAAAGGGGAGGTAGAAGTGGATTTAAACAAAATGAAATCTTTATCATATGATGAGTTGCGTGCCGAATATAGAAAATTTTTACATAGCCAGGATATTTCAGAAAAAACAATCAATACCGCTTATGCGGACACTTTTTACATTTGGAGGAAGGAAAGTAAAGATCTGTTCTGGAACAGGGTGACTGCTACTGATTTTGAAAATGTGGCAAAAGAGACATTAATCAAGGCTCTTTCTGAGAACTCGACCGGTAATGTTAAATCAAACGTTAATAGTTACTTGTCTCATCTGAGAAGGTTCCGTTTATTCTTAGATTCTGATGAAACTGCTGAGCCACCAACGCCCAAGCGAGAGAATACTGCTATTCGCACATGTACTCGGAAGAAGAAAATGGATGTTGAAGTTCCTGATCCATCAATAGAGCAGGTTGAGTGTTATCTTGTTAAGTGGGATAGCCTGGAAAACTATCACTTGCAGGAGGACGCACTTAATAAACTGTTCTCTGATTTATGCCCGAAAAATGTAGATGTTATTGATGTGCTTTTAAAGGCATCAACGCTTAATGATTTTTATAGTACGAAAATTTTCTCAATCTATCCAGTAGCTAAGCACATTTGCACCCTGGATATTGATTTAAGACTTAAGGCTGGAGATGTGACTCTGGTAAGAGATATCCAGTATGTAACTATCGGTAATACAGAGAAGAATTTTTACTCTTTTGCCTCAAAATATTGTAGCCATCACAATCCTCTCGACTATCCCATTTATGATAGTTATGTGGATGAGGTACTTCGTTATTTTAGAAATCGGGATGGATTCTCAGATTTTCAGGATGGTGACTTAAAGGACTATATTAAATTCAAAGGTATTCTGATTGATTTTCGTGCTTTCTATAGATTAGACAAATATAACCTGAAACAAATCGACCAGTTTGTTTGGTTGCTAGGGAAGGATTACTTCCCTAAGAATTATGAAATAAAAAAGAGAGGGGATAAGCAGTTATGAAGATTCATTATTTCCAGAGATACCATGCGAAAGAAAATGTTGCAACAGCAAATACGATGCTGCTGTTATCTCGTTTATATCAATATTCTTCTGATAAGTTTTTTCGGCTTTTGAAAACGGAATTCTTCTCTGATTCCTTTGAACCTGAAATTGCATTTAACCTACAAGAGAAAAGTGTTGATAGTATACCTGATGCAACCATTACTCAGGAGAGTTTCAAGATTGTAGTTGAAACAAAAATGTCTGACTTGTTCGATTCTAATCAGCTTATGAGGCATCTGAGCTCCTTTGGAGGGGAAAAGTATAAGGTAATGATTACGCTAGCACCAGCACTGATGAAAAATGACAAAAAAGTGACCTTTGAAAAGCAACTCAAAGAATTTAATGCTAAACAAGACCATCCAGTCATCCACATAAACACTACCTTTGAAGGTATAGCAAATGCCATTCAAGAAGTTATCGATGATAAGGATTATAACATGCAAGAAGTACTTGATGACTACCTAAATTATTGCTATAACGATGCGCTTATTGCAATAGCTGATTCATGGAAATTCATGAGAATGCAGCTTGCAAGTAAAACACTTGATTTTAATTTTAAAGAAGATGTTTATTACGATAAAGCTGAGCATGGTTTTAGAGCACATGATTATTTGGGCTTATATAAAGATAAGAGTGTACGTGCAGTTGGTAAAGTCTGTGCTCGAATTACAGCAATTGAAAACGGAAACGGTATACAATATGACGCTGAATTTGGAGAGTTGACTGATGAAAGAAAAGAAAAAATTCTCAAGGCTATCGTAGATGGTGATAAGTATGGTTATGATTTAAAAACGATTAAGCAACGGTATTTTTTTGTGGAAAAATTCTACTTGACGGATTTTAAGAAGATAACACCGAACGCACCTATGGGAACTCGTATATTTGATTTGACAAAAGTTCTTAATACAGATAAGCTATCCGAAACACAGGAAATTGCAGAACAGCTTGCTACAAAGACATGGAATTAGTGAAAAGGTATTATATGGATTTAATGAGTTCGGTATTGGATGAACTCTCTCCTTTTGACGAGGCAGAACATAAGAAAAATCATCTGTTTGATGAAACCAAATTGTTGTTGAAATTATTCATCAATGGATTATATGACATCAATGAAGTACTGGGAAAATAACCTTACAAAGTTGTCTAAAAAAGTGTTGACTGTCCATACTTTAATTGTGAAGGAGATCCATGGCAGTGGGAGGGGATTTATCCCCGAGCGCTAAACTAATACTTATTTATAAGTATTAGTTATCTATATCTATTAATTAAGTCTATATCTATTCTGTACACTTGGAAGGGGTATACCCCTGTTTGTGTTCTAAACATGTGATTCAAAAACAGGACTTTACCCCTGCGAAGTGTACTGTCGTGATTAGTGTACTGCAATAGATTTTACAGTTTCCCATCGGGGACACTGTAGATTCTGCCATGATACATCACAGTCAGCATTTATAGTTGCTGAATATTCCAACGTTAACATTATAATTCTAAGATTTATGTATGTACCTTGTATTTTTATCATTGGCAAGTATGAAATATTCTGTTCTTATGTTGTTATAATGATTTCTGGCTACAATGGGTATTGTGTGATGGCGTTTACTCCTCAATAGAGAGATCTTAGTTACGGACAATAATGTCCCTTACTTTGTGTCCCAGTAATTAATTACCAAAACAGGATTTAATATTTCAACAAAAAATAAATAACGTATACCCAACTTAATAAACCATGTATAATAGCCCAACCAACTGAATGCCAGGTAGTATAGCTTATCACCATTGCTAATGCACTTCCAAAGGTTATTCCGGATTTTACAGTTTTCTTTATGTTAATATTCTTATCATTGTTATCTGACATGTTATTTATCCTTTCTACTTCAGCATATTTCAATTTAATGAGAATATGGCACTCCATTCTTCTTTGTTTGATTTTGGAATCTCTTTTACAGATAAATCTTGTATCAAGAAAAACCTAGTAAAATCAGTGCCGCCCGATTTGGCGACAGGGCTTAATGGATCAATATCCGTGGTCAACATGCTCCCACTTTCCATCTTCATTTTCAACTAATATCCATTGCCAGTCCTTGTACGTAGAATCTGGATTAAGGGAGCCATCGCCGCCAGACGAGTCCACGTCAAATGAAGAAAGTAAAATAATTGCTTTTTCAGCATCATGTCGTTTAGCCCACTTTTTCGATGCCTTATTATGATCATCACCAGCGTACTTTAGCATAGTCAGAGTACACCCATCAAAGTTCGATTTGAAATATTCTTCAACCGTGTCTATTGCAGAATTAATTTCTGATTCGCTATAGATTTCTGAATCAACATCAATAATCTCAACATCTTTAATATTGCTGCTACATCCGCTAAGAGTTAGCATAGCGGTTAATAATAATGTTACTGATAAAGTCCTTTTCATTTCAACTACCTCCCTAATCCGAAATTAATAGTTAATTTAAATATAACATATAGAAGTATAAGAAGCCACTGTAAAATGGTACTTAAGCGTAAATCACCGGGAGTATCACATGAACATTGTGCAAACTTTTGCACGATGTCAAACTCTACCCTGTGCAAAATTTTGCACACCCCCCCAAACTTAACCCTGTGGAAATATTTCCACACCCCCATATTATAAAATCTTAAAGGTAACATCATAAAAGTTATCAGTATTCTGTCTGCGATTGTTATTATGGACTTGTTACCTTCTAACTTGATGGGCGATCAAAGAAGTATTACAGAATAACGATTTAATAATAAATCAGTTTGAATGGGACATAATGTCCCCTACACAATAAGAAAAGAAGTTATGGTGGTGGAAAATTTTCCACCACCGATGAATATAGGGAAGTTCAGCCAATGGACATCCTTAGATTATGATCAAGAAAGGTATCATGTAGATTCAGTGTAACTTCAAACTATGGGGTTCCAAAATGCCACCTCATCAATAGCAGCAAAGGATAAGGATGCAGTCCGTATGTAGGATTCCATTATTTAATTAGCTGACCCGGCAAATCGCCAGTACAGATCAACCATGCCCCATTTTGCGACTTCACTTCAAAGGGATATTGTATTAATTATATATGATTTCAAAACTTATATTCATATCCGATACTTTTATCAAAGAAGTACATAGAATTTTCTGTGCTTATGTTGTTATAAGGATTACTGGCTAGAAAGGGCATTGTGGTGGCTTCAAAGGGGAGTAATTTGTTTATGATGTGGCAGCCAATGAAACGGTGATTTCAGAGTGATCGTTCAGGACGATAACAATTGTTGTGCATCAGGCGCACAACCTCTTTATCAGGTAAAGACGTTCTGATCTATTTCATACCTGACAAATTGTCGGACATGCAGCAGGATTTGTCAACGTGCCGTTCTGAACGACACGTCTGAAGATCAACGTATGGGCGAGAGCCAGACGTGCTTATGACATTGCCATGTACCAAATCAATATCAACGTAGTGACGAGATTACCACGTTGGAATTACCTCAAAATCTCAACTATGTGAAACAGTATTTTACCTGGTATGTAATAAAGGTCGGGAGCATCAACGTGTGGGCGAGAGCCACGCGTCTGAAGAACAACGTGCTTACCAGACGGGCACGTTGGAATTACTTCAAAATCTGGTCTATGCGAAGCAGTCTGTCACCCAGATTAACCCTTGACCAAAACTTGTCAAGGGTCTATACGAACAATCTAGCACATTTGAATGGTGCCTTTCGGGATAAGCACGTTGGAAAAATCTGTTATAGTTAATTAGAATTTACAGAACATGTTGTTAAGGTGATATCTTTTACATTGAATACAATCAAATATTATGTGCTTATGTTGTTATAAGGATAGCAGAGTAAAGAGGGCATGTGATGTGCCTGAGTGTAGGGCTGTATGGGGAATCATGTACTGATGCCGGTTGTAACTCGTGTTACAGCAAATATGTAAAACAATATGTTTTGAAAAAGTCTGAATTAGACTTATTCGGAATTGATGACTAGCCATTATTTGTAGCAAAGGATATTGGAGAAAAATAAAAACTCACCCAATGAGTACGGGTCAGTTATAAATTACAAAGAATTAGCAAAGAGGTGGAAACCATTATCTGACGTGGCAGAGACACCAGATTACAAGATGAGCTAAAGTTAATTTGATTTTTAAAGGAATGGGTGTTAGGCTATATCTTTTACCTTGAATGCAATTAGATATTCTGTGCTTATGTTGTTATAAGTGTAGCCAGGGTGCAGAGAATGTGTGAGTAGCCTGGAGACACAGTAAAGAACTGGTAGCGGATATTCCAGATTAGCGCAAATATGATATCTGCCGTTGTAACCTGTTATTGTTAATATGATTTTAAAGAAAAGGTCTGTAGGCTATATCTTTTACCTTAGATGGGAGAAAATATTCTGTGCTTATGTTGTTATAAGCGTAGAAATGGTAGAAGAGGTGTGGTGATGGATGATTGGTATATTTGAACCAAAGTCGTGCCGGGAGTGTGTTGTTTGAACTATTAATACAACATAATTTAGCTTAAATTATTACTTGTGATATGGTATAATATGGAATATTATGGGAGGTAGTGAAGTATGTACAAGTTAAAAGATTATGAGCGGGAAAAGGTAAATAAATTTATAAAGTTTTGCTGTGATGCAAGATCAGGTGAGTTAAAGAGAAGGATTAAAAATAGCAAAGGCATCAATGGCGTTAAGCTATCTTGATGATTATGGAATTAAAGAATAGGAGAGAGTTATGAGAAAATTATCTTTTGAGACAGATGATAAACTGGGGCGATTGGAATATGCTAAATTTCTAAAAACAATTATTCTGAACTCTGACCAGTATAAACGAGATTTATTGACCAATGCTTATACAATAGCAGTAGATTCACCGTGGGGAACTGGTAAGTCGTATTTTTTTAATATGTTCATGAATTATTGTGAAGATATAGACGATCTAAAAGTTATCTATTACAATGCATGGGAAAATGATTTTTGGGATAATCCCTTTGATCCATTTATGAATACAATATTAGAGGATGGTATCTTTCAATTGCAAATAGACAATGATAATGCTGCAAATTTAGGCGGAAAAATACTAATAGCTGCCCAAAATATAGGGTATGGATTTGTAAGAACAAAGATGGAAAAACATTTTAATATAGATATTCCAGCGGATCTGGATACATTAGAAGCATTTAAGGGTTATCTAAAGGGAGAAAATAGTTTTTTTGGAGAATATAAATTATTTCGGAAAAATATATCTGAAATGAAAGAGATTATGACTACATATATGGATAATTCTAAGAGAAAGCTTGTGATAATCGTGGATGAGCTGGATAGATGCAAGCCTAATTTTGCAATTCAAACATTGGAAATTGTTAAGCATCTTTTTGATGTAAAAGATATGGTATTTGTCTTTGCTGTAGACATATCGCAGTTAAGCTGCTCAATAAAAACGGTCTATGGACAAGACATGGATTCAACTGGGTACTTATGTCGGTTCTTTGATTATATTAGTAAAATACCAAAAACGGACAGTAGCGATATAATTTTGAATAGGTTAAATATCGTAAAATGGAATAATAAACATAGGAATGATGATAAATTTAAAGATAAAATAAAGATGTTTTTTTCTCACATGCAAGCTCATTTTATATTGACGTTAAGAGATCTTGATACAGTTTTAAAAACCTATATGATAATGTATGACGTGTTCTTGAAGGATTATTTATTGGTGACATCTCATTTTAATTATATTTACTTTATGATCATGAAATATAAAAAGATAGAGATGTATAATTCTATTTTAGATAAACAATATAAAATTACGCAGGAGGAAGAGAGTAAAAAAATTTCAGAAAAATTCAAGTTTTATGAGGGGATAGAGGGCATTGTTATTATTTTGCAAATGGCAAACTATGTAATTGACGATTTGGTTAAAGATGAATGTGGTAAGGATATTGGAATCGAAAAAATATTATTTGATCCTGATTATGAAATATATGATGAAATATCTGGATTATTATATGGACAATATATTTACCAAAAGTTAGAAATGTTTAATTATATGAGTGAAAATTCAGAAAATTTATTATCAACCAGTTTATAATAAATGAAATTTTCCCGTGACGTGTGGATGGAACACATGTGCAGCTACCGGACACCTGACCCATGCGTCAGAATGTAAAGTACCCCCGGGGAGTATGCAAGAGCCATGTCAAGGCAATATATGACGCAAATTGACGTCCTGATTCGTTGAGGGTAAAATTGTCTACACGAACGGCAAAACAGCCTGTATGACCGTTTAAACGCGCTTGACGGCATATTGCGATTAATGGGGTAGTTGTAGGCTACCCCTTAATTTTATGCCTGTAGCAGAGGACTTGTTTCTTGACGCACGCTTGTACTTCCGTAATACTGGCGGATGTCATCAAGACTCAATTTCTTACGGCTTTTCTTCCTGAATATTTCCGTATGGAAGTACCATTTCTTTTTCTCTCCAGCCCATTTAAAGCCTATTTCACCTAAGTATTTCCTATGCGGGTATGTCAGACCATCAAGCCAGATCCAATTACCTATAATCTCAATATTCAGTCCTGCAAGGGTAACAACTTTATTCAGGACTTCCCGCAACTTTTCATCCTCTGAGAAGTCATATTGCATCTCATTGTATGCTGTAGTTTTCCCTTTAGCGGTATGAGCATTTTTCAATTGCTGAAAAAGCTTTTCGTATTCCAGATTGATTACTTTTGTGACTTCCAGAGAGCCGTCAGCGTTGTCAGGATGATATTTTTTGAGTAGTGCCTTGTATTGGCTTCTCAATTCCTGTAGGGTAGTAATACGGTCAAAATAGCTTGTCATAATATGTACCTCCATAAAAAAAGTGCAAAGCCCTTGATAATTCAATAGACTTTACACTTGTATATGGTCAGTACGTGTTATGATGCCTTAAACGCTTTTTCCAAATTATCGACTCTCATTTCTAAGTCAGCTACTTTTGCATTTGCTTCTATATTCTCTTTACGATGACGCATCTCGTCAACTCTTCCATCAAAGAGAGCATCTATTTTCTTGTTTGTTTCAAGTTCTATGGTTAATTCAATCTTTTTCAAGCTTGTCTTTACTTCTGTCATTTCATTTTGCAGATTAATAATCCCAGATTGAATTGCAATCAATATCTCTTTAAGATCGTTATCCATTTTATCCACTCCTTATATGATTATCATATGTAATGATTGTACCATATATGCGGTGCAAAGTCTATTCAATTATCAAGGTACTTTGTTGTCTGTTGATATGATAATTATATACTATGGGTACCCATATTTCAAGACGGAATAATATACAAAAATGGTACCCATAATTTATATATTTTTATGGGTACCACACAACACTATATATTAAGTTTATCACGTTCAATCTTTTCATCAATAGCTTTATTAATAAAACTGTTTAGGCTCTCATCAGTAGTGGCAACGAATTTCTTGATTTCTTCTTTTTTACCTTTCGGCACACGTACCCTCAAGTCTTCATACTTTGTTTTTCTGTATTCTTCTAAGGTTACACGCTCACCGTTTACAATATATGGTTTTTTCTCAGCATCCATTTATTACACCTCTTTAATATTCAGTTGATGGCATATTTCATCAAAAGAAATTGTGTTCCCGTAATTCTCTTTTGTCGCTTGATCAATCATTCTTAGATTCCATTCGTCTGGTGTTACTGTTATCTCTAATTCTTTCTCATCCAACTTCTCATAACTTATCATACGCTCACCCCTATATTTTATGTTTCTTCTATATAATGCAGTATTACTCTGATATGTCTGATTCAGGAATATATTCCATAAGATCACCGGGTTGACAATCTAACGCCGAACAAAGAATAATAATGGTATCTGTATTTATAGTCTCACCAGCAACTATTTTTTGTATGGTTGTTGGATGTATGCCAAAATCACGTCTGAGGTTTATTTTTTTTACGTCCTTTTTTTCCATTTGCTTAAAAAGTTTATCATATGATATTTTACCGGGTAGATATCTCTCTTTTGGCATTTGATCACTTCCTTTCTTAATCTATAAAGTTAGTATACTATAGCGAACATTTAAAATCAATATAATAATCTAATTATGGTCTATGTTGTCGATTACACTATAATATATGTCGTTCTTGTGTACATATCACAAAATATTAAGTTCGTTTTTGTGTACTATTACGTATTGCAATTAAGTTCGTTTTAGTGTACAATGGTCTTACAAGTTAAGCAAGACACAACACTTACAAGAGCCGAAAGCCTTGTGAAATCAACAGTCAATATACCTGTGAGTGAACGACTACGGAATCAATAGTCAGGAAGATTACTGAGAGAGGGTTGACTTGCTAACTTGAAAAAAGCACCTTGATAATCGAATAGACTTTATGCTTTACATATGGTATAATACATACACCACAGATGTAAAGGATGGTAAAAAGATATGACAGATAATGAGTTGTTATTAGCAATTTCCAATATCATAGACAAAAAGATCGAGCCTTTAAAAAAAGATATTGAGGAAATTAAGCAAGAGCAAACCCGTATAAATATTATAATTGAGAATGATATCAAGCGTGATATTAAAATGTTAGCAGAAAATTATTTACCAGCAGCCAAACGGTTTGATAGTGAGTCTGATAAAATTGAAGCCCTTGAATCTGATGTATCGCTACTTAAAAAGGTAGTAACGGAACATAGCGAAAAATTACAGAAAATATCATAGTTAGCAACCACACAATTGCATGTATTATATCATATATAAAGCATAAAGTCTGAATACAAAATCGGGCGGTATGCTTTTTTTATTAATCGACATATTAGGAAAACCAATGGATATAAGAAAAGGAGTGAATTGTCATATGTGTAAAAGCATGAAAGAATTTTCAAGCATAGCAGAAACGCTTTACAATTTAGAGCAAAAAAAAGCAAGCAAGAAAAAAGAAGTCAATGCATTGGATGCAAAGATTAAAGCCTTAAAAAAAGAGACTGCTTCCTATATGAAGAAACGACGGAAAAGTGAAATTAATGTTTCTACTTATAATGTACGTTATTCTCCATACATGAAACCATTTTTTGATCATAAGGCATTCATCGAAAATGAAGAGGATGGTCAGAAACTTTATGAGAAGTACAAGAAAGAAACACCCGTAGAATTAATTACAATCAAAATCGCAAGTGTATGAATCACATAACCGCTTGTTACGATCTGATAACAGGCGGTATCCCCCAGATAGCAAAATTTATTTCTAATGTCAACTCAATTGACTTTAGAAAACTTGTATAATCTGGCTGCTGAAAAATCATATTTCAGTAGGTGTATTAAGTGCACCCAAAATTAAGGAGGATTCACAATGAGTTTCGAAATCAAGAGTTCAAAACTGTTTTGTAGCATAAACAATATCAAGCGGATGAAAATAATACCGCTTAACGATTTCAGCGTCAAGTATAAAGTTTTCCCGAAAGAAGAGTATGCACAGGCATTGCAAGACCATGTAAAGCCAGATGACAGAATCACATATTCCACTTTCAAAAACACGGAACTGCAAAACGTAAATGTGGTATCAATAGAAAAAACAGATTCTTCCTACCGCATGGTTATATTCATGAATGACCTTCTCAGTGAGCTTGAACATAGGTCTAGTGGTTCTTTTGGCTGTATGATTTCAGCAATTGAGTTGGTTCACCTGTTAAGCATGAATAAACGGGGAACCTTGCAATACAAGACGGTTCCTGGCAATAGACAGATCAACATGGACAACTATAACGTTGAAATGGGAAATAATGAAGTACTGATACAGAGAAAAGGCGAAACACTATCGATTGCACTTGATCACATCAGATGCATTCACGTAATACCTGATGGAATGCTGGATCTGATTAAGAAAATATCATGTATATTTATCACAATTACATACGATGACTACACAAATGTGTGTATAGATATTCCATTATAAGGGCTAAGATATTGCAGTAGTAGAACTACAATAATTGATTTGTGGAGGAAAAGATATGAATAAACAGCTAGGATATACAGTTGAGAATGAGTTAAAAGACTACAGAGGATACAAAATCCTTAAGGTAATTGACAACTATGGTTTATGCACACAAACAGTAACATACATGGCGGTAGACGAAGATGACAATGTGTGTAATTGTTCTAAAACATTGAAAGAATTAAAAACATGGATTGATATGATGCAGAAGAAATAAAATGAATCTTCTGACCACCGCACCCAGTCGGGAAACACCGGGAGAATTTAGTTACAATCTGAATGAAACTTTTACAAATCGAAGATACACTGAATTGGATATTTATAGGTATACCGGGAAATAAGTCACTATATAAATTTGATACGCAATCGGAGAACCATGACAGAAAGAGGGGTAATAATGAAAATTGTAGCCTTTAGAGTAATACCATTAGGAGGTTTTTATAGAGTAGTAGATTTTAATGGTACTGCGCTAATAGAGAGAAGAATAGGCAATAGCTATGATATATGCGGGGAGTGCTTACCCACAAAAGAAGCAATAGCAAAGCTAAAAGCGTTAGTGTTTGCTAAAGAAAATTAATTTTTTGAACAAGTAGCTATTGATTTGATAGGGATTTACATCAAAAAATGAGTTGTTAAGGGGGAATATATATGATCTTTATGACAGTGAATTATACGGAACAAGTGATTGAAGCAAACAGCGATAGCGGGAAAGAAACCCGTATGAGAATTACGCACATTGAATCAGATGAATTTGAGAATCTGGTAGCCAAATTACAGAAAATCATGCTAACTGACCAATTATGAAAGGTAGGGAATGACCATGACAATAGAACAATTCAATAAAGATATCGTAGAAGCGGGAAGACTGGTAAAGCGTGCGAGATACGCAAATGCACAACTGTCAGACGTGGAAGCCATGGAAGCTTTTGACAAGCTGGAGGACTACTGTAATCAGTTGGTAGGGACATGGGGGATGGCAAGCGACAGAATACAGAGTCTTGCAATATGGGCGAGTGAGACGCTAACAGGCATCTGAAAGACAGGCGGTGACGGTATAGCCGTGGGAAATTCAGTTTTCCGCCGTACTTTATAAATAAAATCAAAGGAGGGACTTAAATAAGGTTTTTAAAAGGTTCTATTAGAACCCTTCAAAATTTCAGCAAACAGCATGAGATTGTATCAGAATCAAATAGGTGTTTTCGATCCACGAAAAGGTGGAGCCAAACTGACAGGACATAAAATCATTAACATAAAGGAGGATTCTTAGGTATGGGAGATTTAGTAATCGTAAACGGATGTGATGTTTTCACAGATAGTTTGGTGATTGCAGATGGTACTGGGAATGCACATCGAAGTGTTCTTAAACTGATCAATAAACATTCAGAATATTTCACTGAATTTGGCGAATTGACATACCACTTGAAGTGGTCTGATAATTCAAGAAATAGTCAGACATCAGTATGCAGCTTGAACGAAACACAAGCAACTTTCTTGATGACGCTATTTGGCAACAGTCCGATTGTCGTTAAATTTAAAATGGAACTTGTAAAACAGTTTTATATCATGAGACAGCTGCTTTTACAGAAGCAGACACCCATCTGGCAAGACACGAGATCATTATCTAAACAGATTAGGAAGAAAGAAACAGATACCATCAAATCATTCATTGACTATGCCAAAGCAAGCGGAAGTACCCACTCTGAACGGTATTATACCATATTAACAAGGCTTGCGGATAAAACGTCAGGCATTATGAATGGACAGAGAGACAGCGCCACACTTGAACAGCTTAATACCCTGTGCATGGCGGAGAATATCATAGAACGGTGTATCATTGACGGAATCAGCAAGCAGACAGAGTATAAGCAAATATATCAGGCTTGCAAGGAGCGGTTAGCACAATTCAGCGCTATTGCGTTTCTGGCAGGATGACAACAAACATATTAAGGAGGATTACATAATGAATTTTAAAACAGCATACGGAACCATGAGTTTAGGAGAAATAGATCTGAATGACTTACAAATTGAGACAGGCGAAGAAAGTGTAATGACATTTTTTGAGGTACAGCGAGTATCTACAGACCTGATGCAAAAAATACAGGAAGCAATTGAGATAAGGAAAAAGGAATTTACCAAGGAAGTAAGAGGAAAATTTGGAGATTGGAGTGATAGAGAAGTTGTTATAGACTCCATGTTCCTGATGATCCGCACATACAAGAAGAAACTTCAGTATGAAATGATGGTCAATTTCTTTGATCAGGATGACAGGATACGTGAGACAGAGGTTTTTGTGTCGGTTGATTTGTCTGAATACGAAAATGAACTGAAAAAAAGCATGATTAAAGCAATGATTGACAAATTTTTCTAGGGAGGGAATTATCATGAAGATGAAAACAGAGATCGGAACATTAAACTTAGGGGAAATCAATTTGAATGAATTGGAATTAGATAATCAGCGTATATCAATTTTCCTAGTAATTAAGGAAGTATCAGAGGAACTAATGAGCAAAATATTAGTAGCAGCAGAAGCGCAAAAGAACAAATATGATCAGGAAATCATTAATAGGATCGGTGAATGGAGTGATGAGGGGATCAGTATTGAAATAATGTTCCTTTCAATTGAAATGAAGAACAAGAAAATTACATATCAGATAGTTGCTGATTTTTATGATAATGGCAAAAGATGTCGAGAGTCAACAGTCAGTCTACCTGTAAATTTATCAACGTATGATGCAGAGTTAAAGAAAATGTTTTTAAAAGAGGTTATAGACCAATTTTTCTAGGAAGGGATAAGCAATGAAAAAGGAAACAGTTATTTTTGCAGAAACAGTAAACCGAGGAGAAATAAGTTGTATAGGCAAATCTGTTCTGAATACACCCGCAACTCAAAACAAATCAGGGGGCGGAATAAAATGGTTCCCTGATACCTACAAAAGCGATAGAAAGTAAAGGAGGAAACAGTCATGTTGATTAAAATAAGTAGCATTAGAATACCGGAAATTTTTTATAGAAAGCCACCAAGACAGGTAAAGATAGAAGAGCACATGCAGTATTTTAATGAGCATGGCTGTTTCCAGAAACCTGTTACTATAACACAGCGAGGTCTGTTGACAGATGGATTTATCAATTATCTATTAGCATGTGAAATGGGAATGGATTCTGTCGAGTGTACGATCAACACAGAGGTGGTCAGCCGCCGTTTTGGGAAGAATAAACGCATACACAACAAAGATTACAAGCGTAGGGTATTATACACAAGACAGGGCGGACTATGCGCCTGCTGCGGAAAGCAACTACATATAGATCCGGATGGAGATAAAGCAACCTATATGACACTTGATCATATCTTCCCACTGTCACGGGGAGGTATCAGTTCAATGGATAATCTACAGGGTGTATGCCGTAAATGCAATGAGGAAAAAGGAAATCAGATAGATGATGACATCATTGAGTATGCAATGAAGACAGCTTTCGCTTGACACCCCAGAAAGGAGAAGAGAATGGTTAGATCACTTCTTATAAAAAAGGTTGATTACGGATAGTGGTATCTATGGCTGTTCGATGCACATTGACAATTTCATATAGAATTCAGCGTAGAATTGATAATTAAAGGAATAAACGTTGAACGAATCGTTCACCGTCATAAGCATATCATTATATAAATATGGAGGAAATACCAATGCAACCAGTTATTTCAAAAGAGTTATTCGTTGAGTATTTGAGTCATGTTCAGGAAACGCAAGATTTTCAGATAAAGCTGAATAGCGTCAATCAAAGTTTGCAAAATGAAGAAGATTATTACCCGGACTGTACGAACACGGTTTTAAACTTGCTACATATCTTATGGGGATCAGCAGATGAAGAGGAGTTAATCAGCTACTTTGTGTATCAGGCGGATTTTGGACGGAAAAAGGATTGTTTTATGTTCCAGGATGCAGCAGGAAACAGCATTGAATTGTCAACGGCAGAAAAGCTATTTGATTTATTGACAAGCAAAATGGTCAGGCAAAGAAAAATTCTTGACAGCCGAGTGCAGTTCATGCTAGAATTAAAAAATATATAGAAAGACACGCATAGAGGATAATAAATATTCTACGTGCAGCTAACGTACCTTGATAAATGAATATGGTGAAGTGAATGCATAATACAGGGAGAGTTTTCCCTTTATTAAGTATATTCATACCATGCTCAGGTTAGCTGCTGATACGTGTAATACGTTGAGGTGGCTTTTTTATTTGAAGAAATGCAAGAAATTCGACAATTCAGTATTGACAAACAGAAAAATGAGAGGTAATATTATAAAATACGAACAAAAAACAAACAAATGTTCGAGAAAAATTCATCAAATTACATAAAAAAAGCCAATGTAGGTGCTACCAACACCAGAACATCAGCTTTTTAGTTGAGCGCTACCAACACTCAAAGTAATTTAGAATGCACTGACCTAAAAAGAAACAGCGCTATACAAAATCTTTCACAAAAACTATAGCACAAAATTCTTTTTAGGTCAACGGGTAATCAACCCAAAATATTCCAATCAGTTTAGGCAGGTGTAATTTTTATACCAAAAATGAACTTTGAAAATAGAATATGAAGTAAGAAAAGGAGATCAATTTGAGAAGAGTGCAAAAAAATAGCAGTAAAATGCAAAAAGGTACAGTGAAATGGTTCTGCAATATACGGAATTATGGATTCATACAATCAAATTCAGGGCAAAGCTATTTCTTCCATCGAAGCGACATAATCAGACAGCATGGGGCAAGAAAAGCAGCAGCAGGAAACCCGTGTGTTTTTTATCCCTATCCAGAATCGGGAAAACCAGACCGGGCTGTGAACGTGCTAATTGAAGTCTCGCCTAATGTAAATGGATCAACTAAGTATTGCTAAAGGATAATTAGTCAGAATTGATACTTAACAATGATTTAAACATGCATCTTAGTTTAGGAAAAGTCAAAGGAGGATAACAAAATGGAAGTAGTGCAAAGTAATAAGCAGAAAACGCAAAAAGGTAAGATACTCTGGTATGATCCTGGGAAAGGGTATGGATACATAAGAACCAAGGACAAGGAAAAGTTTTTCTTCCATGCTAATGATACCGTACAAAGATACAACAACATCCAAAAAGGACACAAAGTCACATTTGAATTTGCATCATCAAACAAGCATCCGGTTTACGCAGTCAATGTAGCCCGGGAATATAATCCCGAAAACAAAAGAACATTCACACCTCACAACGAAAGGAAAAAGAAAAATGAAAAGTAGAACAGCAGGAACATTTATTGAGAGATCACAGTTTATCGACAGGACTGGGATATTTGTCAGCCCGATTATGTACGACATGATCAAGAAAGAATTTGCCGATCAGAGTTTATCTGAAGAAGAGTTTCTAAAAAAGTGGAAAGCGGATAATGAGAATTCGATAATTGAAATGAGTATCGATGACGGCATTCATTGTCTGTTTACTGACTATGATTTAACTGGATTGGATAGGTTAGATATAAATTGTGAGGAACGCCGAGCAGTGGAAATTATAGATGATCTTCTTGTGGAAAACTGGAAGCTGCAGCAGGAATCAGAAAAAATGGCAGAGGTATTAAAGAAATCACAGGAAACAGTAAAGAAAGCAATAGGTGCTTACCAAAGCATGTTGGAAATTGTGGCAGAAAAAATAAACAGCATTAACACTCATTGCGAATAGTAGAGGTTCTAGGGGTGCACAAATCTGTGACACCCTTAGAGGAACACTTATTAGATTAACATAGTGCAAAATTTTGCACAAGGTTGCTCCTACAAGCATATTCGTTTTAGACACTTATTATTTTTTATCCAGTGAAGAACATATGTTTTGAATACGAGAAATTTTTAGATCTTAAGGAGGTAGTAATGGAAAATAAGAAACAAGGAAATCTAAAGGAGAAAACTGCATTTCCGATATATAATCAAAAACTTGCTGGTTTTTTAATGATGCAGGGCTTTGTGCTGATGGGGATGGCTGAGAATGAAAAGTATAAAAATAAGAATGTGTTTTACTTCATGGAGTCGGACAAGATAAGACATTGTATTCAAATCTATTTTGGTAATCAAGGCAAACAAATGTAGAAACAAATTAAATTAGCACTGTAACAGATAAATGCAAGAACAGAGGAGGATTTACATATCGAAAACCACACAATAAATCATTTTGAACAACTAGATTATCATACATTTGAGGATATCAGGGAACAGATCTTTCCTAATATTAAGTTTCACCAGAAACAGCTTGATTTCTTCCGCTTCTTTTTTGAAGTACTTCAGACTGAGAATTGCACTGACTACGTGTCCTGTTTGCCAGCAAGATGCGGTATTGGGAAAAGTTCATTTTTACAGGTGCTTATCCAGCAATGTATTCAGAATAAAAGCCAGGATCAGAATGAACCAATCGGACTGATTATTGTGACAGATTCAATTTCCCGGCTGGAAGGTTATGTGTCCAATGCAAGGCAGATCGTGACCGATGACGAAAAGGAAATGGAACAGTTTTACCTCAGAAATAAAAAGAACATAGCCATTTTAAAGTCTGGCAAGGATTTCAAAGAACAGGTAATTCAGCAGAGCAATAAACCTGTATTGCTTATGAGTACCCAGAGATATTTCATGCTGGATACGAAAACGCTTCAAACGTTCCATCATTTCTATATGAATGGAGAGAGACATTTACGCAGCAGGATCATTTTTGATGAGAAACCATATTTCAGCCAACAGTTAGAACTTAGCGTGAAGAATTTGAATGACATTGATACAGCACTGAAAATGGGGCTTGACGATACCGTAGCAGATAAAGACTGGATTATTCGTGAGTTTAATATTTTCAGCCAGCGTATTCAGGATGAAATGATACAGATGGAGAAAAAGCGGGATACTCAATTTTTCTTGTACTGGAGTGACACCAGAACGAAGTCGATGACCAGTAATGATGAATTGTTTTTCCAGATCATCAATGATAATAAGGACAAGGTCATAGAAAAATATAACAGTGCCTGTGTTGACTTGCTAGGATTCCAACAGTTAGCGCAGGATGGAGGTATTTTCACCTGTAGCAAGAAAAGAAATGGCAGTTATGATAAGAAATTTGTGATCTCGGTTGACCATAAAGAGAAATTCTTCTTAAGTGGTGACATTAAAATGTTTGTACTGGATGCCACATGTAACATAGATCCATGCTATGAACTGGATTACGTCAAACTTATTCACTGTGAGCAGTTCAGTGTACCGTTAAACCTGACAATTACCAATTGCAATGTTACAACATCGAAAAATGCGTTGTGCAATAAAAGCCAGAAATCCAAGTCATATACAGATGCCATTGCCCAATATTTAAAAAGAACAGCAGATGACTATCGCAATATGCTAGTTTTGTCTTACTCAGAAATTATCAACAGATTCAAAGAAGATTTTATTTTCATTGCGCACCTCGGAAATACGAAAGGTTTTAATGATTATAAGGACTTGCAGGAAATGGCACACATAGGTTTAAACCGTTTTTCCCAGCTTGCATATTTCTTTATGTACTGTTCTTCAGAACCTAAAATCATGGAAGACGTGAAGAAAAAGACCCAGGATCAAAGCTTGCAGTACTTTGACAATCTTTTTAGGGATTCAGCAATACTTAATGACATCATGTACACATCTATTCTGGCAGACTTTGAACAAAACATCTTCAGATTAGCCATAAGAAATATGAACAGCAAAGAACCAGTGCATGTATGGGCTTTTTATAACAACGAAGATAATGGAAGACAATTTTCTGCACTGTCAGCGATTATGAGAATGCGATATTTACACTTAGGTGTACAATTCGAATATGAAGAAGAGCCACCTGAAATATCTGTGGCAAGGGTTAAAGTAAGAAAGCCAAAGAGTGGTAAAGATATAACAAATCCACAAAAAATTATTAAATGGTGTGAAGAACAACCTATAGGTAAGATTTTCAAAATATCAAATATGTTAGAAGAAACGGGATTAACACAAATACAATACAAAAAGATAAAGTATAAGTCACCAGTTATTAAAGCAATGTTTGAATCAATGAAAACAGAAAAAAGAGGCTATTACAAAAAAGCACTATAAAGGTCCCCTATCCTCTAATATAAAAAATTAATAGAGATTTGGGGTCTATAAATAAAATAGATCGTTCATCAGCTCCTAAAGCTGGTGGACGAAAGAGTAGAATCTTGATTCTGCGACATTCATTATAAGGAGGATAAGATAGGTGAATTATTATGTTTATAGGTTCTTGAATGAAGATGGTGAAATTTTGTATATTGGCAGAACTACTAATTTATTTCAATGTATTCAGACGCAATCCGCATGGTGCAAAAAAGCGCTATTGGAAGAAAAGAATAAAATTGAATATATCAAATTTACATCCGAGGCAGATATGGAGGTATTCGCTTTATATTTTATTAATAGATACAAGCCTAAATACAACGTTTCAAATAAATTTACAGGCGAATTAACATTTTACATAGATGAGTGCAATTGGTGTGAGTATATTAAGAGAACTCCGCTGGAGAAAATAATGAGCCGAAAGCCTAACAACGATGATGTGATGACAAATCCACAGAGAATACTTGAGTGGTGTAATAGGCAACCGAAAGAAAAAGTTTTTAAGATGACTGAATTGTTAAAAGAAACCGGATTAACACATAAGCAATTAGAAAAAATAAGATATAAGAAACCAGCAATCAAAAAAATGTTTAATCAGATGAAGACAGATAAAAAGGGCTATTACAAAATTAGTTAATTACTTTTATGGGGTAAACTCTAATACAAAATATATAAGAGAATACCCCACAAAAAATAGCTGTTATAACATAAGACCACAGGCAAGCTGTGATCCTGCTCCCCAGCTACATAAAGGTGGATTTGAAACTGTAAGTAGCAATAGCTGTGAAGCTCTATTATGTGTCGGTGGTGTAATTTCAACAGAATAAGCATAGGAGAACAAAAATGAATGATGTATACGATGAGTTAAGCTGTTTGAGAAAGGAAATTTCTATTGTGGCAGCAGGGTAACAGAAAGAATTAGAGTTCGGCAGTATAAAGTTCCAACGATAAAACGATTATGTGATGGAATGAGATTAGTTTTAGAGCATTTCACCGGATGTAAGATTGAGATCATATATTTGAAAACAACCTTGAGGTTTGACGTTTATGATGATATTGGGCTGTGTGCGTGTATGGTGTATCAGCACAGATTAAATGTATTACAGGTATATTTAAAGAGATTTGAGGACGGTCACATAGAAACTTATGATTTTGAACATGAAATAGTTTTGAAACACATAGAAAAGGAGAAACAAAATGACATATATTAAACCAGTACCAGCGAAAATAGAAGAGATAAAATTAAATGAGAAATATTTTACACCTAATTATGGTGGAGCGATTCAGGTAACTGTGGTTAAGATAAGCAATAACAGTGTTTTGGTTAAGACGAAAAAAGGCGATCCGTTCTCAAGAGAATTCCGGTACATATTCGATAATGCGAACGACTGTAAAAGAGCCTGTAGGGAATGGGAGGCGAGTAAAAAGAAACAGAAGCATAAAAAGAGAAAATAATGCAAGTGTTAGGTTGTCAGTAACCAGCTTACCAACCATGTGGTACAGCGCAATTTTACGCTCTATTAGTAGCATAGTCGTTGAAGAATATGGTTTCATGAAGTTTGCTAGTGGAAAATTTTCCACCTGCTGAAATATACCTGGACGGAGAGAGACCCCATACTTTACGTACAGGGCTGAGTTATGAAAAAGAGAAAATCTATGTAATCCAATATTGTTGGGATTTGTTAGTTGAAGCACAACGGCAGTCCACTTGATGTATTACTGAGGCGATAGTTCGCTTGAGTGATTCTGTGAAACCGCTGTTCTTCATTTGATGCTATTAGTATACCGAAGATTTGTGTCCATACTGTGGCAAACAGATAAAGCATTTATGAAAAAGCTTGCGATTCTATTAAGAAAAGCATATGGAAATAGCGAATATTGGAAATAAATAGTTTACCAGTCAGGATGATGACATACTTTGAAAGTGATATTTCATGTTGGTAGTGCAAAATTTTGCCTCACCGTATACGGTATTATTTGCGAGGTCCTTTCGAACCTGACAAAATTCTGTTAAAAGATAAGTTAAGTAAATGTAAATTATTTGATGATTTAAATCAGAACGGAGGAATATTATTTTATGGCGAGAGAAAAGAAATGCTCATTTTGTGGAAACTCTGAAAAAGAGAATAAATTAATAGAGGGAGATACATCTTATGTATTCATATGTGAAACCTGCATACAGAACGCTCATGATCAATTATTGGAAAAGAGCCAACAAGAGAAAGATATGATAAATATACAGACGGTAAAACCCTCTATGATAAAGAAACACTTAGACTCATATGTGATTGCTCAGGATGATGCAAAAGAAACGTTGTCAGTGGCTGTTTACAACCACTATAAGAGATTACGAAATGAAACTGATGTCGAGTTACAGAAGAGCAATATTCTTATGATTGGTTCTACAGGAAGTGGAAAAACCTATATTGCCCAGACTATTGCTAAATTTATTGGTGTGCCATTTGCGATAGCTGATGCAACTTCACTGACTCAAGCAGGATACGTTGGAGATAATCCCGAGAATATTTTATTCAGATTGCTAGAAAATGCATCGTATGATGTAAAAAAGGCGGAACAAGGCATTATCTATATAGACGAAATAGACAAATTAAAACGTGTGGGCGAGAATACTTCTACAACAAGAGATGTTTCTGGTGAGGGGGTACAACAGGCACTGCTGAAAATCATAGAAGGCTCAGTAGTGGATGTTCCTATGGGAAGTGGGAAATTTTCTGGTGTCGAATGCATTAAGATTGATACTAGCAATATCTTGTTTATTTGCGGTGGGGCATTTGAGGGATTATCTGAAACAACCGCCAAACCAGAACCGAAAAAAGCTATCGGGTTCAATACTCAAGATATAGAGGTTGACATTAAGGAAAGCATGAATACTATTGAACCATCAGATGTTATAAAGTTTGGCATGAGTCCTGAATTTGTGGGTAGGCTTCCGATAATCACGACATTGAAGCCACTTACCAAAGATGATTTGAAACGGATATTAATAGAGCCTAAAAATGCATTGATCAAACAATATCAGACATTGATGTCAATGGATGGAGTGAATTTAGAGTTTACGGAAAGTGCATTGAACAGAATTGCGGAACTGGCAATCATAAAAAACACCGGGGCTAGAGGTTTGCGTTCAATATTAGAGAAATCCATGCAGAAGATTATGTATAGAATACCTGATATGGATAACCTGAATGATGCAAAAGCGATTATAAATGAAGATGCAATTGATGGAAAAACGAATGTAATTATAAAAAAGGGAAAAAACAAAAAATTAGCAGCATGCTAGAGGAGGAAAAAATATGGGAAAAAGATTCAAGATTCACGGGGATAACAGCACAAATCAATCACAGGAGAAAATTAATAATGATAAAGTGTTTAGCAATAAAAGTGATCTATATTTAAGCGCATACATGAAATTGTTAAACAGTTTAAAGGAATACAAAAAGACGGTAAGAACTATGAGC
Source organism: Robinsoniella sp. KNHs210 (assembly GCF_000686105.1). Classification (NCBI taxonomy): domain Bacteria; kingdom Bacillati; phylum Bacillota; class Clostridia; order Lachnospirales; family Lachnospiraceae; genus Robinsoniella; species Robinsoniella sp. KNHs210. The sequence goes on along the minus strand of NZ_JMLZ01000002.1, from coordinate 1,726,014 downwards.
GATTTTAACGACTATATTAAAAAGATGGTTTTTTATGGAGTAAAATACATAAATTATTATCATGATGAAAATCCTGAGAAAATAGGTACTAAGAGGTATCTTGACAAAGAAAGAACAGAAGCAGAATATGAATTTATTGACGGTATTATCTATCTTTTGGGGTTGATGACTCCTGGAGATATTGTACAGCTATTTCCGCCAGATAAGGTATATGATGGAGCGAAATATTTTGAGAAAGATTATTTCACTACGATGTCAGAGGTAAATAAATACGATGCTGATCAGTTATTAGGAAAAGAGAATGTGAAAAACCTATTGTGGGATTACAAGCAGTACGATTTATTCAAATTTCAGTTGAACTGGATGACCGTTGTAGATGATTTGTGCAAATGTAACGGAAAAAAAGGACTGGCTGGATTTTTTGAAGATGCCGGATTGACTACATTTTCAATGAACGACGATTTTATGGTCAACAACGTGACGGGTGAAATTATTCCAATAGAGAAAAGTAGTTTAAGAATTATAGAACCCGATGAATAGATCAACTTAAAATTTAATATAGAAGACGCTTTTTATTTTTTACCTTTATCAAGAACATATATTCGAGGGAGGGATTAGACATGGTAGAACTATTGCAACATAATCAAGAAACGTATCAGGAAATACAGCAAATATTCAAAACAAAAAACAGAGCATGTGTCGTTCAGCCAACAGGCAGCGGGAAAAGCTATCTTATGCTGAAGCTGTTAGAGGATTATTCTGATAAAAAGACATTGATCATTCAGCCACAGAGATATATCATAGAACAATTTAAAAGCTCTATGCCGTGGGAGATGGAAAAAATTGATGTCCAGTTTTTAACTTATAGCAAGCTTTCTAATTTAGATAATCAAGAAATTGAAAGTATTAAACCAGATCTTATTCTTATTGATGAGATGCATCGTGCGGGTGCGAAGAAATGGCAGACAGGTGTAAAGAAATTGCTTAATACATATCCAAATGCTAAAACTCTGGGATTATCGGCTACCCCTATTAGGTATTTGGATGGCAGCAGGAATATGGCAGAAGAGTTGTTTGACGGGAATATGGCTTGTGATATGAGCTTATCAGGCTCTATTATACGTAGAATTTTACCTTTACCCCGGTATATCAGTGCTCTATACACATTCGATAATGAAGTTGCCAAAACTAGCACGAAAATCGCTCAGAGCCACAACTCGGAAGAAGATAAAGCAAAATTGCTTGATCAGGTTGCGGAACTAAAAAAACGTTTGGATATGGCTAGTGGTGTGTCGGTTATTTTGAGGAAATATCTAACAGGTATTAGTGGAAAGTTCATTGTGTTTTGTAGAGATATAAATCACTTGGAGGAAATGAGATCAGTTGTAAAACAATGGTTTTTAGATGCTGGATTTAGTGATACTAAAATATATGCCGTACATTCTAAGAATCATAGCAAAGACAAGGACTTTAAGACATTTAAAGAAGACAACAGCGATTGCATTCGATTATGTCTTGCCGTGGGTATGCTTAACGAAGGTATACATGATATTGATGGTGTGATTTTATTAAGAAACACCATATCACCGAATTTATATTATCAGCAAATCGGCAGGGCATTATCATGCGATGGGCAATTGACTCCGATTATCTTTGATCTGGTCGCTAACGGACAGTCATTAGAGGAATGTAATTTAAAGAGCGATCTGGCAGAGAGGATAAAGCGGGAGCAGTCAGATAATAAGGACTTTATAGATGATTTTAATCTGGATAGTTTTTTTGTACTCGACGAAGTAATTGATGCTGTTAATCAGTTTAAGGATATCGAAAGTCGGCTGATAGGTGGATTTGAGTTTGGTCTACAGAGACTTAGTGAATATACAAAGGAACATGGGGATGCATTGGTTCCAATTGGATATGTATGCTCTGATGGGCTTGCTCTAGGAAGATGGGTGTCTGCCAGAAGAAAAGAGTATAAAAATAAAGTACTATCAATTCATAAAATTAAGGAATTAGAAAAATTAGAATTTTGCTGGAGTGTTCAAGATATCAGGTTTAAAGAACAGATGACACAAGTAATTTGTTTCGCTGAAAAACGTAGGAGAACCCCAAACCTCCGCGCCAAAGACGCCCATGAGAGAAAACTTGGTGTGTTTCTCACAATCCAGAAAGCAGAAAAAAAGAGAAGAGGAGATAGCTACCCTCAGCGGAGGATAGAATTATTAGAATCAATTGAGGGGTTTACGTGGGAATTTGATAGCTTCAAGACCTTCTATGACTTATTAGTCGGGTATAAAAAAGAAAATGGTCATTTGAATATAAAGCAGGAAGAGGAATGGGGGGGATATAAAATCGGAGATATGTTAGCGCGCTGGAGGAAAAAATATAAGAATAACCAAATATCAAAAGATGAAATGGAGGCTTTTAAAAAGCTAGGGCTTAACTTAGAAAATAAGAATAAGATGATTTTGAGAGAAAGATTGGGGATAATAGAGACACTAGCTAATCAAGAAAAAAAGGTAAAAAGTAACGGTGAATATTCATCATTATATTATTACATTATCACTAGCATTAAAAACAATCCTGAAAAACTAACCCAAGAAGAGCGAAAGAATGTAGAAGCCGTGATGGGCTGTAAAATAGCGGAGATGGGGTCACGTAGTAATTCAAGATCAAGAAAAATCGAAGTATTTAATGATGAAGGCATTAATGTGGAAACGTATGATTCGTGTATGGAAGCCGAAAGAAAACTTTCTCAAAGGTTTGACATCAAGTTTAACGATTCTTCTATAGGACGGGCATGTACGAAAAATAGACAATACAAGGGATTTACCTTCAAATACGTCAATGAAGACACACCGTTGGAAACTGATGGCAAGTAATATTACTAACCATCAATAAATAATATCAATTAAAGGGGGACTCAATTATAAGCCGAGAAGTAGAGACACAAACGATTAGAATCAACAAAATGATCAAAACAGAAGATGGGAAAATTGAAAATAAAATTAAACTTTCAACTGCTGATGATGCATTCACAAGAAATCTGTCCAGCGAAAGTGAACTGCATAGAATACTTATTCATTTATCAGGGAAACACAAATACAACAAGAGCGGGTACGAGAAAGTACCCTACTTGTTTACCTTAGATGTTGGAAAAGATAAGAAACGTTATCAAAGCCTGATAAATAATCAGGGTAAATTAGACCTTATTATAGAAGAATTAGAAGAGAGCAATAATGAACCCAAAATAAAGCAGATAACAAAAGAATATGCTTCTACCTTTTGCGGAGCAGGACATTCACGAACCCAGAAGAATTTGTTTGTTGAAACACATATCATCGATAAAATGAACGACATCCTGCTATGTGGTATGCCAAAAGATCTGATCTATGACCGCCCTTCTAAATGGAATGCATACTACGCAATGGTGACAACGGACAGCACGCCAGTAAGTTATATGCCTAATATTGTGGTAATCGATGATTTTGAAAAAAAAGTAACGGACACCGTAGATGTTGTTGAAGTTCTGAAAGATGACAATAAAAAGAGTTATAAGGTTGTAGAACCCAGAACAGAAAATATTAATATCATGCCGTTTGATGGTAGCGGGCTGGTTACGCCCCAGTGTGCTGCACGTTGGGCTATAGAGTTAGGGTGCAGGACAAAAAAGAAAAATGAGAAGGGGGTTCACCCCGGATATCTGCCTTCCTGTTTTCAATTTCGGGCAATACCGGGAATTAAAGGTGAACTCATGGTCTTTGACCTTAAAGATTTTGCAAAGAAGCGTAAAGTATCCAAAATTACAGACCTGGGAGGGAGAGAGTGGGATATCTTTAAAGATCATATAGACGTTATTCTCACAAAGTCCCAGTTTAAATTTCATAAGCAGTTTATGACAGACGGAAAATTTGATTATTGGCTGTGGCGGAATGAATTTGATAAACAATATCACGGATACAAAAGAACTTTTAATGTGGTTTCCTACGCGGAATATCCAGGAGACTTAAAAGAGGACACTATGCTGAGTTATCAACCGTTACAATCCATTCGTTTTTCCAACGAGGAAATCGAAGAAATCAGCACAAAAGGATTAGATTTGTATGATAAGGTCACTTCCAACCCGGAAGAGTTTCTGAAATACAGACGGTTGATAAAAGATGCTGATAACGATGAGGTTGAAATAACGATAGACAGACACACTCCACCTTACTATGTGGCATTGCTGAAAGACAAAAGCTTATATAATGACACATATGTCAAATCAAAAATCGATGCAGACCTTAAAAAGTTAAAAAACAATCTCTTATCTGGAAAACAGATTGTAAGGGGTAACTACCAGGTGTTCATGCCAGATGTTTATGGTCTTGCAGAGTATGCTTTTGGCTTAGCCCCTAAAGGGCTGTTACATAAGCCTTTTTATGTATATTCAAATTGGTGGAATCAAAAAGGGATAAAAGAGGTAGATATTATAAGGAACCCCGCCATAGGCATGGAGCACCGCATCGGATATATCCAGAATGAAGATAACGTTCAATATTGGTATAAATATCTGACAACAGGTATTGTAACCAGCATGTATGATACACTTGCCTTAGCCCTGAATGGTGCAGATTTCGACGGAGATACCGTTTGTACAACAGATAACAAGTCCTTGCTCAGTGCTGTTAAGCGGGAGATAGAAGCTGGTCATGGCAGATTAGTATTTAAGGATGATAAAATAAATAAGGAAACTGCTTGTAATGGTGTAAGTATTACAGATAGGGCTGCATTAATGCAAGTCAATGCGTTGTCATTCAAAAATTCCATCGGGACTGTCATTGATAAAATTACCAATCTTTGGACTCTGATTGATACAGATGAAGATAGAGTAAGGGATTTTATTAAAATAGGGACAATTGTGGGGGCAGAAACGATTGATTTTGCTAAAACAGGAGAAAATGCCGTTTTACCAAGGGAAATAATAAATTTTTTAGGGGGAAAGGGAAAAGGCTACTGGATGAGATATCTGCATAAAAATGAAATCATTGCTAAGAATGAAGAAAAATCGTTATCAGTGGCACGTAATCTCAAAAAACCTCCGGTAACAATCAATAAACTAAAGAAATTCCAGGACTATGATTGTAATATGAACCGCTTGTGTCATTATGCAGAGCAACAGATATTAAATATAGATTTAGAGATGTCTCCAAGCTGTGCTGCCGAAATTTTTGATCACAGAACGTTATTAAAAAGTGTACCGGTTATAAATAGGAAGGTATACCGCAAGCTTGTTGAGTGCCACAATAAATATCAAGTACTGTCTGCGAAGTATAGGCAGGAAAATTTAAAGTCGGAGAGACATCGTAAAGAAGCCCGTGAAAATTTTCGCTGGTTTTATGCAGAGACGAGAACGGAGCTTATGTTTATAGAGCAGGATATAGATAGATTATTAGATATGTTGATTGTAATATACTATGGTGACAAGCACAATGGAAACAAATTTCTTTTTCTGCAAAGGGATATTCTTTGGAATGCTTTTCCCTGGGAGATGGTAAAGAGATGTTCAAAGCTTGAATTAAAAAAAATAGATACAGGTAAATTAGAAGAAAGACATCGTAAAAACGTAGCATTTGTAAAGAAGAAACAAAGAGAAATGTACAATAAAAACAGAGTAGAACTACACTATTTTGACAGGCTATTTGGTGACCGTTCTGTTATCATTACAAAAAATGACCGATCCCACATCAATAAAATCATCGATAAATATTACAAAACGAGTAAAGTAACCAGAAGAGAAAATTGTTATAAGTTGAAACGGATATTAACCATACTTATTTTTTTAAGCAGAAAATGCGAGGGGCATGGTAGAAAAGCAATTGTTGTACGGGATGAGAACGGTAAAATGATTAAAGATGGAAACGGTAAGAATATAAAAGAAATAGTAGAAACCCGTAATTCCCATTGGTTCAAAAAATATAATAATACTCCAAATCAGCTTACTTATCTGGCATTGGAAAAATTAAGCGGAGTGAATCATAAATATATGGAGACAACTATAAAATTGCTGGGAGAACAAAAAATATTGCAAACAAAAGTATATCCAGATGGAAGTCTGGGGATCAAAGTCTTATTCCAATATTATGAAGGAGATGTATGGATCAGCGATCATGACTATAATAAGGCAGGAACGAAGATACGGGATTATTTTAGAAAAGCATGTTCGTGAAATATGCACAAAAAATCATAGCATTGACGCAGAAAATTAAGGATTTATGTAAAAAAGTGCCATATGTATGTAGGACCCAGGGAGTAGCTTCCCCTGGAGATGTCCAATAAAAACAGCCCAGTGCATTGATTTGCGGAGTGTATTGGGCTGTTAAATTATGATAAAAAATAAAAATTGAGAGGAGTAATCATCATGGTAAAGTTATCACAGGAAGAGGTAAGAGAGAGGTATATTCAGCGGTTAATTAGAGAGAAACAAATCTATATATCGGAAGTAACCGGAATACCTTCAACTGTATTAAGCAATTTTAAAAGAGGCTTGGATTTATGGGAATCGAGTCTTGAAGTACTCAATAGCTATTTAAACGGTGAACTAGATTAGCAGTCCTATTTATTTATAACTAAATTTAATGAAGGAGATTATAAGATGAAGTATACAAAAAATAATGCAAAGATCGGTGATTTACTTATGATAGAAACTGGAAAAGACCAGGTTGAGGGTGCTGTATTTGGAGTTCTTAAAGAGATCGGGATTGAAATTCATGAGAATAAACCAACTGCCTATTACTACATATCTTATACAGACGATAGCAGTGCTAAAATATCAGAGAATGAAATATTCAATATGAAAATATTCAACTGTGAGATGTTTAGCGATAGATTTCAGAATATTATGGAGAATCATAATGTTACATATAAAAACGATTATAGTGAAAGGGATATCGTAAATATAGTACTTGAAAAATGGAGTTGTTTTAGCGAAGGCGAAAAGACGGACTTACTCGAATTGCTTTATAATCAAGAGTATTTGGTATATGTCTTGAATGCCATATTAAATAAGGAAATAATCAATTAAAAATAACATCCTTGCGGGTGTTTTTTTATTACAAAAAAAGGAGTGGAATTAGTGGCAGATGAATTTTTAATAAAAGTTAAAGCCCAACTGGATACCGGAGAAGTAGAAGCAAAGTGGGCTGCAACAAAGGCTAAATTAGAACAACCAATAAAAATTAATGTAGATGCATCCGAATTCCGAAAAGCGGTGGCTGATTCATCGTTTGGGAGTGCAGGAGCAAAAGCGGGAAAACAATATTCCCAGGCTTTTTCGCAAACAGTAGCAAACAATGCCAAAGCGTCAAAAATATATTTTAATACCTTTTCAAGAGGATTAAATTCAAAATCGGGCGATGTTTCCGGGGATGTTTTACGTATTAACCAGTCGTTTGACAAAGCCATAAAATCAGGCATAGGGAAGGAACTGTCTTTCGCAAAAAGCCAGGCAAATGAATTCAAAGCATCCATGAAAAGTCTGGGAGCTACAATTGATACATCCATAAGCCCAAACCGGGTTGCTACTGGCTTAAAATCGCTTGATGAATGGATGGCGAAAAATACCAAGTCAACAAAGCAATATGGGGATACACTGAAAGCCTTACGCAGTCAGTTGGCTTCCGTTAATAATGTTGCAGATTTTGACAAGATACAAGGTCAGATTAAGCTGGTTCAGGGACAGGCAGCTACCAAAGGATTGCTCGGTAAAGACTGGCTTGGAGATATGAAAGGCAGTTTAGAAAAATACGGGGTCTTTATGAGCTCATTTGCTGTAATTAATGGAGCAGTAAGGGGCATAAAACAGACGTTTCAGGACGTATACGATATTGATACTGCAATGACCAGTTTATACAAGGTTACAAACGAGACATCCGATACCTATGATAAATTTTTGGACAGTGCCACACAAAAGGCAACGAAACTCGGACGCAGTATGACGAGCGTAATAGAACAAACTTCGAAATGGGCGAAGCTCGGGTATAATCTGGACGAGTCATCTAAATTAGCGGAGACTAGTTCCATTTATGCGAACGTTGGAGAAGTAGATGACAATACAGCGGTTGCCGATCTTGTCACCACTATGAAGTCTTTTGGAATTGCTTCAAATGAAAGTATGCAGATTGCGGATAAGCTTAATAAACTCGGGAATGAATTTGCTACTGACAGTGCAGCGCTTGGAACGGGTATCAAGAACTCAGCATCAGCCTTGTCATTAGCAGGAAATGACCTCAACGAATCCCTCGCGATGATAACAGGAATGACTGAAATAAACCAGAATGCCAGTGAATCCGGTAATGCATTGAAGGTATTAAGTATGCGTCTTCGTGGTATGAAAGGAAAGCTGGAAGAGCTTGGAGAAGATGCTTCGGATGTTTTACCGGTAAGCAAGATTCAGACACAGATATTGAATAGAACCCAAGGTGCTGTTGACATTATGGATGATTTAGACCCCACAAAGTTCAAATCAACCTATGAGATCATGCAGGGTATAGCAGATGTCTGGGACAGGATTTCAGAAACGGATCAGGCAGACTTACTAGAGATTGTAGCCGGGAAACAGAGAGGAAACTCTATAGCAGCACTCATTAAGTCATTCCAGAGCGGTCAGACACAAAAAGCATTGAATGCATCCATCAATTCTGAAGGTTCTGCACAAGCAGAGCAAGACAGGTGGATGACATCTCTACAGGCGAAAATCAGCCAGTTTACTGCAGCAAAAGAGTCTTTGTCCAGTACATTGGTTGATTCCGATTTCTTAAAAGGTATTGTTGAGTTTGGCACCACAGGAGTTACCTCTTTGGATCACATGATCGATAAGTTCGGAACCTTAAAGACAATGATTGCAGGTATTGCCACTTTTTCGGCATTTAGAGGAAAAGGGGTATCAAAATATAACAAAGAGAGCGATAGAATAGAAGCAGGGGGTTTTTTAGGGAACCTGCTTCATAATGTAAATAAACAGAGTAAAACCCCGGATGATATCCTGGATATGAATATGTCTTCCGGTATTATTAAGTCATATAAGGAATCAAATCTGAGTGCATCTGATTTCTTAAAAACTCAGAATCAGGTAGGCGCTTCACTTGCTCAATATATTGCAACAACGGATAAAGCAGAATTGTCAAGCAGCGGGTTTACACAAACTCTTAATCGTACAACAAAAGTTGCAACAGGGCTTGGTGCCGGGTTGAAAAAGCTGGGAGCATTCTCACTAAACTTAGGAACCAATATGCTGATTGGTGCCGGGATAGAATTAGCCATTAGAAAGATCCAGGATTATGCCCAGGAACAGGAAAGGGCTATTCAAAAAGGACAGGATACGCTTAATGAGTTTCAACAACAGCAGTCTTCCCTTACATCAGCAGGACAATTAATTGAGGCTTCCGGTGATCGTTTTATCGAATTGGGAAAAGGGGTCAATGCCTTTGGCGAAAATATTTCTTTATCTTCGGAAGAATTTGCTGAGTATAATCAGATTGCCAGTGCGCTGGGAGATACACTCCCTAATCTGGTAAATGGATTTACGGATTTAGGAACCCCCATTATTACGGCGAAAGAAAATGTAAAACAGCTTACAGAGGCATTGAAAGAACAACAAAGCGTACTCAACAAAGAAAATATTAGCAACGCTTCTGATTATATGAAAGCATTTAACGCAAAAAATGATAAGGAGCCATTAATAAAATTTGCGGATGAAGCAGGTCTAAAACAAAAAATTGAAATGATAGAGCATATCGATGACTATCTGGCGGGAAATTTTGTATCAGCGAATCGTGATGGCGTGTCGATGACGGAATCTATTGGAATTGATAACAATACCATAAAACAGATTGGTAAAGATCTCGGTTACGATTTTTCAAGTGTTTGGTTAGGCGTTGATAAAGATGCGATCAAAGAAAATCTGGATGCCGTAAAAGAATATGGAAACCAGCTGAAATTACAGCAGGAAAGTGCGGTTCAGGAAGCACATCCGATCATAGAATCTTATCTTGGAGAAACGTCAAACTTTAAAAATTTGACGGAGGATGCCAAAACAACGATTAGTGCATTGGTAAATTCCATTGATTATGAGTTTGCCAGCAGCCATTTCTTTAATAAAGATAATAATCTGGATAGTTCTATGATTAATGCCTGGGCTGACCAAGTGACAACAGACCTGCAAAAAGAAGGTATTCAGGATAAAATATCGGAACTGTTTTTATTAAATGATGATAAATCAGATATGACTTTTAAGGAATACTCACAGAAAGCAAATTCCTTAATGAATGATATCACCAAAGATGTTACCGGGTTATCAAAAAGCCAGTTATCCAGTGCCAGCGGGTTCACGGATGCGATGCAGAATTTTGAGACGCATTATAACCGGGTTAAGGACTCAATAGGGAATGATGTTGACAAATTATCGTTAGATAAATTAGAACGGGCATTTACCATTATCTCTAATACGGATTATGACCTTAATTATGGGCAATTATTAAAGCGCATGGAAGCTGCTGAGAAGGTTCCTCTGGATGTAAACGCTACTCCTAAATTTGACGAATGGGAGGAAGCCTCAGGATCAGAAAATGATGGCGATAAATACGTCAAAATGGCAGAAGGACTCAAGAAAGCCAAGGAGTTATATGATAAGGGGCTTGTCGGAACCGATGACTTCAAAAAGTATGCTGCGTTAATCTCTCCAACAGGCATGGATGATCCGACTAACTTCATGGAGAACTACGGTAAATTTGAGCGATATTTTAATACTGAGGAATCGTCTGGTGTGCAAAATTTTCTGGAAGATCTTAAATCAAAAGGATTTGCAGACTTAACCACCGAAGTAGATGAAAGTGGAAAATCCATTGAGAAGTGGAAATATAATATTGATGATCTCCAAGAAGCCGCCCAGGAAATGGGTATGGGATTTGAACCATTTATGGCTATGTTTGGCAGACTGGAAGATTATGACTTCTCTAATAATATGGTTGCCTCTGTTGAAGATGGAACAAGACATGTTGCTTCCTTATATGGAGAATTAGCGAAAGAAGAAGCAAAGTTAAAAGAGTTGCAAAAGCCTGGTGATTATGAAACAACAGATGAGAACGGCAACGTAACTAAAACACTTGGTAATCAAACCGCTATTGATCAAACAAAATCAAAAATAGATGAACTAAAAGGTAGTATTCAAGAAACGCTTGGATTTATGGATCAGCTGGCTAAACAGTCAAGTGAAGAGCGGGATCAACAGGTATCGGCTGCTAAGAATACAATAGAACAGTTACAAGCTCAAAAGAAGCAGGTTTTAGAATCAGATAATGAAAATAAAGACAGCGTTGCCGCAATGATTCAGGATCAAATCGATGCTTTAGCGCAAGAATATCATATATCAATTCAATTTGAAACAGAGCTTAATACCTCCAATAATACTTTAGATAACTCTATAGAAGCTGTTAAATCAGAAATTGAGCATGTCAATGACAGTTTAGTTTTAACACCAGAAGTAAAGGCAGAAAAATTACAAGCCCTTCAGAGTGAATTAGCACAACTTGTTTTTCAAAAAGATCAGCTTAATTCAGCTGTAGTTATGCAGGTGGACACTAGCCAGGTAGATAGCTCAGTAGGGAGTATTATTACGAAACTGCAGGAGTTTGAAACTGCTAAAGTTCAACTTGATTCGTTAAATGGGATGCAAGAAGCAGGATTAACCGTTGACGCTTCGCAGTTACAAGAAGCCCAGGGACAGGTAGACAATCTTGTATCCGAAATACAAACGCTATCAGATCAAAATCCAGAAATATCTGCTTCTCTTAATTTAAAAACAGATTCGGTAGCTACCATCCAAGCATCCATACAAAACATGACGAAAGAGGTATTAATTGATGCTAAGGTTAACCCGGCTGCCATAAATGCTTATAAACCGGAAGAAAAAGATTCAAAGGTGAAATTCAATCCTGATTTTTCACAAGTCGTTTCAGCTTCAGCACCGCTAAAAGATGGGACAGTTAATTACACTGCTTCATGGGATATTGGAGATCCACCAGTAAAAAACCAAATCGTAAACATTATTAAGAGAGAAGCCAGCGCACAGGGTGGTGCATACGCACAGGGAAATGCATACGCAAATGGCACACCTATGATAAAGTCTGCTCGTTTTAATGCCGGGGTATTAGGTACCGCTTATGCCAATGGCAATGCAAACCCAGTTGGACAAGTACTTATAGGGGAACTGGGAAGAGAAATTGTTGTTGATCCTAATGCCGGGGAATGGGAAACATACGGAGATAACGGAGCCGAATTTGCCCGTTTACCTAAAAATGCTATCGTATTTAATCACCTACAATCCGAAAAATTATTAAGACGAGGCTTTGTTGCTGGTCGTGGAACCTTAAAAGGCGGGGCTTTAGCGAATGGAAATGCCCGGGCTGGAATTGGCGGTGGAGGAGGTTTCTTCCAAGGTGGTGCTGCAACAGGTTCAAATAAGAATAATCAGTCTGCCACAAATCAAAACACAGCCGCAGTAAACTCAAATACTCAGGCGCAAGAAGATAACACCAAGAAAACCAAAGAGTCGAAAGCGGAAATAGATAACTTTGCTACCCGTTTAAGTTGGTTGGAACGTCAAGCAAAAAACATTACAGATTCAATAACAGAATATGTTTCTTTTGCTTTCAAATCTGCAAAAATAAAAGCACAGTCAAAACTAAATGATACACGCATCTCTGCAAATCAGCGGAGTTATGAAGGTTATTTAAATAAAGCTAACAGTATTGAACTTTCTGAGGACTGGAAACAAAAGGTGCGCGATGGGGACTTCTCCATAGATACAATCGATACCTCCACAGATGACGGCAAAAAACTGAAAGAAAATATCGATAATTATCAGAAATGGTATGACAAAGCTCTGGACTGCAAAGATGCTGTTGCTGAACTCCGGAGGGAGCAGACAAAGCTATTCGATGAATTAATGAACATTCCAACCGAAAAAGCAGAAAAGAAAATTGAAAAGCTTAATGATAAGTTAGATCTCCTGGAAGCAAATTATGATGCAGCGAGTTCTGGAAGCTCTGCAACTATCCAGAAAAGGATTCAGTTAAAAGAAAAACTGGAACCACAGAAGAAAACTGCAAAGTCTAAGAACAAAATCACACGGAAGGCAAAGAAAGAATTTAATGCTGCTGATGAAAGAATGGAGGACAGCGCTGATGCTGCAATCAAAGCTGTTAATAAGAGCGGACTCTCTCGGACTAAGAAGAACCGGCTCAAAAAGCAGATCAATGCAGGTAAGAAAATCAGCACAAAAGGATTTTCAGGCAAGAAGCTAAAAGCGGTTGAAGCATATGACCAATCTGTTTCTAAGAGATCATCTGCCAAAAAGTCATATAAATCAGCTAAGAAGGTTTCGGATAAAGCCAATAATAAAGTAGCCCGCACAGAAAAAGAACTTCGAAACCTCAATAGAAATGATGCTCAGGAAACTTATAAAGAACAAAATGCGATATTGGATGAAGAAGTTACCAATCAAAAAAGTCAGTATAACACCTATAAGAAAGCAGACAAAGAAGCAGACAAGAATGTTAAATCAACAAAAAAGACCGTAAAAAGTAAAGGTAATAGTCTACTTAAGTCTAAAAACAAAAATATACAAAAGCAAGAAGCTGCTATTAAAGCGGGTAAAACCATAAGCACAAAAGGCTTGAAAGGTGACGATTTAAAGAAAGCGAAAGCTTATAATGAAGCTGTCAAGAAAAATAACCTGGCTTTAAATGCGCAAACAAAAGCTGCTAATAATGCTGCCAAGGCTCAGGCAGAACTGGCTTCTAAAATGGCGGAAGTTGCCAATCAGCAGATGGAAAATATAAAAGCATTTTATGAAGCTAAAGGAACATATCTCTCATCTAATAGTAATAAGGCTTCTAAAAACAGAGAATTAAAAGTCGCTCAGGGAAAAGCTGTAACCGAAAATGATTTTGAAGCTGAAATTGTTGGAAAGAGAAATGAGAAAACAAATCTAGTATCCCAGCAAAAAGCAATGCAGGATCAATTTAATTCACTGGTGAAGTCAGGGAAAATCAAAGCAGGATCTGAGGATTGGTATAAGTGGCAAGCTGATATTGATGGTATTGGAAACGCTGCATCTGACGCTGAAATAGAAATTCAAAATCTATTAGACAGTCAGAAAAATATCAAAGTAACAAACATGGGTTATTCTTTAGACAGACTGAAAGCCCAAGCAGACAGTAAACAAGATGATATTTCTTTAAATGAAAAGAAGGGAATTCTCGCTACTGCTGGTGACTACAATACTTTAAAAACAAACAGCGAAGCCCAGGTAACAAACCTTGCCGCTCAGAATAAGGAATATGAGGCACAGCAAAAAGGGTTAGATATTAACTCTGAGAAATATCAAGAAATACAGTCCAAGATCGAAGCAAATAAATCTGCAATAAGAGCTGCACAGCAAAATCAAGAAGAATGGAATCACACAATAGAAAACCTTCCTATCGAAAAACTCAAGAAGGAACTGGAATTACTGGATGCTCAAAAGTCAAATCTGGAAAGCATCATTAATCTGAAGAAAGCTCAAAGTGCTGACTTAAGCAAAGATGATTATGATAAACAGCTTAATAAAAATAAGGAAGAAATTGAAAAACAAAAAGCCATAAAAAGTGCAGCCGAAGAAAATGCTAAAAAGTATGCAGGTGATCCTGACAATGAGTACTTCAAACAGTATACACAGGAGGCACTTGATGCTGACACTGCTATAAATAATCTGGAAGCTGATAACGAAGAATTAAAGGACTCCATGCGGAATGACATTTACTTCCGTGATCTTGAACGAATGCTTGAAGTTACAGAGCATTTAAGAAATTCTCTTAGTACAATAGCTTCGCTTATTACTGATGAGATGATGTTTGACGATGATGGCAAAATGACTGATTTTGGGATTACCAAGCTTGCCACAAGTATTAAAGAATACGAATCATACATGGATGATATCCAAACTATTCAGAAAAAAATTGCTACGATTGAGGGACTAAAGGGACAGGAAGGTTATTCTGAAAAAGAGTACCTGGAAGACCTGAAGAATGCACAAGAAGAACTCAATGAAGCAATCAAAAACGGTGGCTCTGCAAGAGAAGCGATCTTAAGTATCATGAAAAGTCAGTCCAAAGCTGAATTAGATGCTATCTTTAAAGTAATCGATGCCCGGAACAAATTACTGCAAAAAACTGAGGATTATTATAATTACGACAAGAACATGAAGAAAAGCAGTAAGGAGCTACAGCAATTAAAAGCTCAAGCAGCTGCTCTGGATGGCGTAACGGATGCAGAAAGCCGGGCACAAAAAGCAAGACTGGATGCACAGATCAAAGAGAAAGAAGAAGAAATTGAAGATACCGTTCACGAGCAGACAATCAAGATTCAGATGGATGGTTTAGACGAGTTAAAGGCTGAATTGCAAGAGGACTACGATAAATACATCAAAGACCTTGCACAAAATCTGGACAAAATTACTGATTTGATTAATGGCGCTACCGACATCGTAACTTCCTCTTTTGGAAAAGTCGGTGAAACCATACAGAAAATGCTTGAAAGTTTTGGAGTTGATCCTGGAAACTTTGACTGGTCTGGTCTTGGTGGTGCTGCTAAAGGCGGAATAATCGAAAAGAAAATTCGCTCAAACGGTGACTCATTGCTTGCTTCTGTAAATCCTGGTGAAACCATCTTGACTCAGGATTTCACGAAAATACTGCCAGAAGCTTTATTTACGATGAAAGCTTTTCATGCTCAGTTTGCGGATTCGTTTACTCCTAAAACACCAAAAATAGTGCCACGAGTAGCATCCATTAACCAGCAGATTGAATGTAGCCTTAATGTTCAGGGAGGAAATACAACTGAAGAGATGATTAAAGTTATTAATCAGCAAACTCCCAAGATTGCCAAGTATACATTGACTGCAATGGCAAAAGACCTGCGCAAGGCGGGGTGGTAACATATTCAGGGGCTTCTCATTGAGGAGTCCCTATTGTAATATAAGACTAGTAATAAATCTTTGTCTTAAATATTGTACATAAAAGATAAATTATAAAATAAAAGAAAGGAATCATAAAAATGTCAATTAAAGCAAGTAATCAATTTACTATTGTAGACATAGAAGAACAAACCTACGAAGACATCTGTACCCACGACACCACAACCGGACTCATCGAATGTACTCACGCACAGGATCAGGGATGTGTAAGGGTTACAGAATTACAGGGGAAATCGGAGCAGGTGCAGAGTACGCTGGGGAAGAATTTATTTAATGGGGTATTCCATGATGGATTTATAAATATAAATACCGGAGCAATCATTCCGCCTCAGTCAGATAATCCAAGTTCAGTTTACTCTGATTTAATTCGCTTATATTCTGGTAAAACCTATATAGTATCTGGTCACAATGGACAAGACATGAGATACCGCCTATTTAATTTAGATGGTTCTTATGCTAAAAGTATTAGTTCCTATGATCGATATACTTCTGACGGGGACTATTATGTACGGTTACTTTGGTATCAAGGCTTAACCAATGAGCAAAAATCTAAAATTCAATTAGAAGAAGGTTCCACACCAACAGCGTACGAACCATTCATTCCCAACAGTCCAAGCCCAGATTATCCAAGTGTTATTAACAGTGTTGGGGATAGCGGGAAATTGAATGTGGTGAGTTCTGTTGGGCGGAGGAACCTTTTTGAAAATTCTAGTGAATTCATGATCTCCCCTACTTGGAATGGTGCAAAAGGGACTGTTGAGGAAGTTGATGAACCAACATCTCCATACGGAAAAGCTATAAAAATAACAATTACAACAGCCGGCAGAGGATTTTATTGCTACTCTGGTTTTATGCCAATGGAAAAAATGGAGGTAGGGCGCAAATATACATGGAGCTTATTTGTTAAATCTAATAGAGCACTTACATCCGAGAATTTCGGACATGAATGTGGTGGAATAAAAAATTACACGGTTTCATCCGAGTGGGAAAAATATTCCTTTACTTATACGATGAATAGTTCCCCATACCGTGCGTTCCTAATGTATTTTAATTTTGCTGTAGGAGATACCTTATATATACACAGTTTTAAATTAGTAGAGGGTGAAACCATTGATGATTGGACACCAGCCCCAGAAGATATCACCCCAGAAAACTATAAGCAATACGAAGATAAACTATCTCTCGCATTGGTCAACCTTACATCTCCACTTCGTTCTTTGCCAAATGGAGTACACGATGTGCTGGAATGTAAAGATGGGATTTGGGGAGTTACGAGGAATTGCGGATTATTACATATAGATGTAACAGCAAATTTCACTACTCAAAATAGTATGGTTTCTTCCAAAGAAATTCGCGTTTCTCATCCTGGCAAAAAAAATAACTTAATATGTAATAGTTTTAAAAACACATACTCAACATGGTACATTGATAAAGTTGGTATATTTGCAGCCGCTGGATTAAATATGGAATCTATCGCTTTTCGTATACCAATTAATTCAGACCCCAAAGTATTCTTCCGTGATAATCCTTCAGATGTAATTTACGAACTAATATCTCCAACCTGGGAACCCCTAGACGATCCATCCCAGATAGCCCTGAACAACCTATTATCTTACTCAGGCAAAGATTACATAAATACAACTGAGCCTTTAGCTACAAACTTTTCGGTAGCAGTAAAATCACGTGCGTTCTACGAAAACTTCAAGCTTCAGGAAGAGATCAAAAATACCAATTCTTCATTAGGCGACTTAGATGACGAAATCAAAGGTGGATTTTACGATGGAATTATCAACGTAAATGAAGCGGAAGCCATCCGTAAAGCTGCCGAAACAATGCATACTCAGGTCACGAACCAATTTAATAAGGTAGATTCTAATCCTTCGCTGACTGGCACACCAAAGTCAACACACCAGACTAAGTATACTGAGTGTAATAATGCATATAATACGCTTATTTCTAAGATCAATACTGCCATCGATTACTGCTCAGTTAACAGCACGAAAACAGATGCTCAAAAGAAAACGGCTGTTACAGATATGAATACAGCTTTCGGGACGTATAAAACGAAGTTGGCTGATTACCAGATAGCTTATCAGGACGCTATTGATGCTATTGCGAAGAAGAAGGCAGATGATGCGGTTGACGATGTCGTTATTGGCGGAAGGAATCTTTTTAGACAATCTGGACATTGGGAAAAATTGCCTGATACGAAATATTGGCGTAACAACGGCGGAGCTATTGACCTTGACACAACCGTTAAGTATTTAGGATATAACACTTTACGTACTACTGTTGGTGGCGGTATAAGTGGTCATAATACTGAATGGATTGAATTAGACACAAATAAAATTTATACGTATTCGGCAATGATCTTAACAAATGCTAATGTAACCGGGAACCATTACACACCTTTACGCTATCATTGTTCTAATGATAAAGTTGATAGTACTTATGATGTTGACACAATTAAATATCAACAAGTCGTAACAGCCAATAAATGGACTTTGTTATATTTAACCTTTAAACCCAATAGAAAATACTGGCGACCTTTCGTATACATAGGTAGTGGAAGTACGATATTTAATATTGCATATTTAAAGTTAGAAGAAGGAACAAAAGCCACTGATTGGACACCAAACATCGAAGACACTGATGAGAAAATAACCGAAGTATCAGCTACCCTAACCAGCACGATCAGTGACGTTAAATTTATCGTTGACGAAGACCATAAGAACATTACTAATAAGGTATGGAAGACAGACATCCTCACAGGGATTAAAGATTTAAATGTTGGTGGAATAAACCTCTGGGATTTGTCTGCTATCAAACGGTATGCTTCAGGGAGTCTTAGCGCATTAACGGGAGCTACAATTGATGCTAAAGCAGGAAAAATTACAGTCTCAGCAAATTCAGAAGGCGTTCCTGGTTGTAAGATTGATACTTCCACTCTTACTCGGAATACAAGCAATATAGGCGAGTTAGTTATTACAGGGTATTATGACCGCCCTGACTCCGATTCAAATAAATTTGAAAATGTCTTCCTTTACTATAAGTGCTTTAATAGTTCAAATGCGGAAGTACAAGCACATACAAAATTGTCTCTTCCAGTTGAAACAAGCAGCAAGTTATTTGCAACAACCATTTCTATTCCGGCAAATACTGCTTATATCAATTTTGGTGTCGGTCAATTCCCTTATGTAAAACCATATACGCTGACAGGACTCACCGTAAAAGATTCTGCTCTCTATGATATTACGAAAGGTCTTAGAGATCAGGTGTCGCAGGCTTATCAGGATATTAGCGGATTTAAGCAGACGGTGAGTGATACTTATACGACTAAGACGGAATTTGATCAATTGAGCATTGGTGGAAGGAATTTGTTTACCAAGTCTAATTTGAACAAATACAGTAACTTGGAGCAATGGACTATCAATGGATATGCAACTGGTACCCTTGATTCTGTCAATAAATATAATGGTTACACAAGTATAAAATTAGTTACAACAAATGCAACTGGTATGAATTCTAAAAAAATAACTCTTTTAAAAGGTAAAACATATACATGGAGCTTTTATATTAAAGCAACAGAGGCATTTGTACCATCCTCTATAAAAATTATGCACATGCAATTATCAGATGGCTCAAACATTCACTGCGAGGTAAATCGTCGTTTTAGTCCTTCAAATGTTTTAGCTAATACCTGGACAAAAGTATCAGCAACATTTGATACTCCGACGACAGCAGAAACATATACTTGGTCTGGATATATATGGTTCCTTACCAATAATCAGACATACAATGTATGCTGTTTTAAATTAGAAGAGGGAAATAAGGCTACCGATTATACAGAAGCTCCAGAAGATACCGACGAAAAGTTTACTAATTATACCACGACCACTGACATGAACTCATTAATTAACCAAACAAAGTCAGACATTGAACTTGGAGTATCTAAAGCATACACAAGTAAAACCGAGGGAGATAAGATAACCCAAGGTTTAAATAAGTGGATATTAGAGGTTTATCAGTTAACCAGTTCTTCTATGCCAAATCCTAGAGTTGCGGATATAGAGAATATTCGGGGGAAAGTGCCGACTAAGATTATTGAAGTTGCGGATACTGCGATGAGTGCTAGTCTTAATACTGGTGATTACTACATTGGACATGCGTTTACTTATCTCTATTTTGATGCTGCCTATACATGGTCTGGAACAATTAAAACAGATGATGAGGGCGTAGTTTATCTCAATGGTGTTAAAAAAGTATCTACAACAACTAGCGTGGCTACAAATATTTCTTTACCATTTCAAGCTGGTTGGAATGTTCTTGAGGTTGTTTATAATGAAGGAACTAGCAATGACGGTTGGTTATTCAGTAGTAAATTATCGACATTATCTCAATGCAAGATCATGAACTGCTATGCTCAGGTGTCGCTGAATGCGAGTGCTTTAATCAAGGTTACGGCTGATGCTATTAACAGTTAAGTTGAGAATAATTCTGCTTATAGTGAAGTTGTTCAGAATGCCGGGAAAATTAAGTGGTTAGTTGCATCGGGAAAAGATCCTGCCAGCATGGAGTTGACACCGGAGGCTTTAAATGTCGTTGCTAAATATATAAATCTTAATGGCGATGTTAAAGTTAGTGGCAATATGCTGGTGGATGGAGCTATAACAGCCCCTAAGATTGCTGCTAAAGCCATTACCGCTGATAAAATAGCTATCGGCGATTTCACAAATTATGCCCAATTAAATGTTGATACTTTGTCTAAATGGGGCTTCACTTCTGTGGATGATACATCTGCAAGTGCTAATCCTTGGTTTAAAAGAAATAATATTACCAGAGATTGTTTTATTAGCGAATGGTATCCTTGTAACGGTGGAGAAAGTTTTAGGATTAAAGCTGATATCAAAACGACAGTAAAAGGTTCTTCTACAAATGGGGGAACAGATAGTGACTTTAAAGGCGTTACTGTTGGTGTCTACTGCTATAGTAATACTAACGCAATTTCTATATATTATGCACAACGTGTTACTAATCAGACGCAATCCATTTCCAGTGCAGTTACATTAAACAGTAATATCAGGAAATTTGCTGTGTTTGTTCAGATAGAAGGATGGGCTCCATTTACAGGAGAATTATTTGTCAGAAATGTTCAGGTGACGAAAATGTCTACGGGAGAACTGATCGTTGACGGATCTGTAACTGCGGATAAAATGAATGTTAAAGGACTGACTGTAAGCGATGGCTCAAAAAATACCTTGGCAATTGATAATGCTGGAAATGTTTCTTTAGATGTTAAAAGTCTTAGAATTACTGGAAGTGCTGCCGCCACTCAATCTGAGGCTCAAGGCTATGCTTCCTCAGCTAAGTCAGAAGCTATTTCAGCTGCAGCTTCCGATGCCTCTACAAAAGCAAACAACGCTAAAACAGATGCTTTAAACGCTGCAAAAACCTATACGGACAATGGGTTGGGTAGTAAATTGGATACCTCATGGATGACGCAAAAAAATGTTTTTGATAAGCTAACAAATAATGGATCGTTACAAGGCATTTATATGGAAGGTGGCAAACTCTATATTAACGGTGAGTATATCAAAGCTAATTCTATTGATGCTGACCGTTTGATTGTCGGTATGAATCCTAACCTCGTAAGATACGGACTGGATACGATGGAGCAATATTCTACGGTTCCTAACTATTTAAGCACCAGTGGAACAACAATCACCTTGGACTCAACACAGTATTATTGTGGTACAAAATCCATTAAGGTTTTGGGCACAACCTCAAATAACTATATCTGTCTGGGAAATTCCACTAATGATTTCGGATGTGTGCCTGTAACCGCAGGTAAAAAATACATCATATCCTGTTATGTAAGGCATACGACAACCTCCAGAGCGAATGTAACCTTCAACATAGTCGGACACACTGAAATTTCAAGTAATGCTACAACTTCAACAGCAAGCTTTAGCGATATTGTAACCAATACTGATGGTTGGAAAAGACTTGTTATCAAGTATACTGCAACCTCTACGTACCCGTATATCTCTCTTAGGATAGCAACCGGAAGTTCAAATATCCCAGTTTGGTTTGATGCTTTCCAGATTGAGGAAGTAGATGATTTGGGGAAAGAGCCTGGAGCATTTAAACAAGCTGGAACTACTATTATTAATGGTGAGAATATCACTACTGGCACTATATCTGACGCATTAGGCAACATAAGTTGGAATCTTGCAAGTGGAGTTTTGAACGCAAAAAAACTAAGCATCGATTCTATTAATTTTAAGTTGACAGAAGCGGGTGTTGTTACTGCCAAATCAGGAATCATTGGTGGTTGGAATATCACCCCAGAATCTATGAACCGACAGTTTACCGCAAATAATAAAAATTATTGGCTATATTTTGACACAGGAACAACTACTGATGCTTATGCGGCATTTATGTTAAGGACTAAAGCTACAACAGCCAGTGCCTGGGAAGATAAATTTTCAATCGCATGGAATGGCAAGATGACTGCTATGGACGCGGATGTACGGGGTAAAATTACTGCTACAAGTGGAAGCTTTAATGGAACAATTGAAGCTCAAATAATTAATATCCTAAACAAAATGTCTATATATTATAATGATTTAGGTGTAAAAAAACTAACCAGTGTAATAGAAATACCTAACAGGACTAGCGAGGGTGCACATTCTGATTTAATGATTGGTGGTGATACATCATATCTGACTCTAAAGGCTAGTGATCAGATTCGTAGTTATACACCACTCAATATAATGAACTCAATTATGGAGTATGGGGTTTCTTTATCCAATAAATATCAGGCAAAAGGAAGCTATTCTGCATCAAATCACACGCATACAGCAGCACAGGTAGGGGCTGCTACAGCAACTCATTCCCATAGCGCAGCTCAAATAGGCGCAGCTGAATCCTCGCACCAACACGGGCAATTACATCAAGACGGAAAAGCAGTTGTGACAACTTCAAATGGCGGAACTATATTTAGAGCAGCAGAGGTTCGTGGAAATAATGTGGTTACTTTAGGATCTTCTACTTACAAATGGACAAGACTATGGGCTGTACAAGGAACAATCAGTACATCAGATAGAAATGAAAAAACTAATATAGAGCCATTGGACGAAAGATATGAAAAATTATTTATGGATTTAAAACCAAAAATGTTTAATTGGAAGAACTTCACAAATAAAGATCATCATGATAGGAGACATTGTGGGTTAATAGCCCAAGATGTTGAAGACGCCACTTATGCCAACGGTTTATCTCCAGAATTATTTGCAGCTGTTTGTAAGGATAATCTTGAGAAACCAACTGAAGATGGTCGCAATTGGAGCTATGGTTTAATCTATAGTGAATTACATGGTTTAGAAATACATATGATACAAAAAAATATTGCTGAAACATTTGAACTTAAAAGTCAGATTATGTCGTTAAGAAATGAAAATGATAATTTAAAAAGTATAAACGATGAAATAATTAAACGATTGGAAAAAATTGAAAAAATTATTGATGTATTTTAGTCAAATACAATTGTAAATATATCCCATATCGTCTATAATAAAATCAAATATATCAAGGGAGGATATGGGATATGAAGAAGATTCTTGGCAGTTTTGTAGTTATTCTAATTGTATTTTTTTCATTAAATACTACAATAGAAGCATCTGGTAACAAAGTTAAGATGGGAGACAATGTATATGTAACATTTGATTATTCAGAAAATCATTTTAAAGCTACTATTTCAGGAACGGGAGCTATGTATGATTATGATTTAGATGGTTATGAATCCAGTGGACTATTGAAAAACCCCTTCATGGGGCTTACAAAATTCACTGGATCTATAATAATTGAAGAAGGTATAACTAGTATAGGAAATTATACTTTTTATTGTTCACGTGTGTATGAAGCAGAACTACCTACTACATTAAAACGTATAGGGGATTATGCTTTTGCAAGTTCAGACTTATCTGGCATTAGATTTCCTGAAGGTTTAACTGAAATTGGTAAATATGCTTTTTTAGGTACTATGTCAGATTTCTACAGACCAACACTTGAACTACCGCAAAGTATAACTAAAATAGGCGAGAATGCTTTTGCTGGTTGTCGGATGACAGGAATAAAATCAAATATTAAGGATCTGCCTTACGGAATATTTAGTGACTGTGAAAAAGTTAATTCTGTCAGCTTAGGGAATAATTTAAAGTCAATAGGAGCTAATGCATTTAATAATTGTAAGGCATTAAAAAATATAATATTACCAAATAGTGTTCAATCCATTGGCGGATATGCATTCAATGGTTGTATTTTATTAACCGACATCAACATCCCCGGCTCAATGCAAACTATCGGAGCCAACGCATTTGCAGGATGTCGTAGACTTTTCAACGTAACAATGCAGGAAGGTGTTAGAAACATCGACGATAACGCTTTTAATGGTTGTATACGTCTTCAGACAATGACACTGCCAGCATCAATCCAATCCATAGGGGATTACGCATTTAATCAATGTACGATGCTTCGTAGCGTAATGATTCGTAATGGCAACACAAATCTCGGCTCAGGAGTCTTCAACGGGTGCCCCGTAACACTATCAGCATCAAAAGGTTCCAGAGTCCAAGCATACGCGAAGAGCAACGGAATAGGCTTCAAAGATAACGGTAGTTATGCTGTGCCATTTGTAACTCAGGAATATATTTCAGGCAGTTTCAGATACAAAGTCCTGACATCAGGATCAAACGGCGGTACAGTCCAAGTAATCGCCCCAATCAACAACAAGAAAACGAAGCTCACGATTCCTGATACCGTAAAACTCAACACCTACAACTTTACGGTCACAAGCATCGCAAAGAACGCTTTCAAATCCAACAAGAAACTTAAGACTGTCAATATCGGCAAATACGTTACATCAATCGGAGACAGAGCATTCTACAACTGCTCAGCGCTTACAAGTGTAAAATTCGGCAATAGAGTCAACGAAATCGGTAAAGCTGCATTCCGTGGCTGCTCGAATCTGAAAAAGGTGAAGTTACCGACTAAAGTTACGACAGTTAAAGATGAACTGTTCTACGGCTGTAAGAAGCTGACGACAGTGACGTTGAGTAATAATACAACTTCTGTTGGTAACGGAGCTTTCTCAGGATGTAGCAGTTTAAAGAGCATTACTCTTCCGTCACGTGTTAAGACACTTGGAAGCAAGGCATTCTATAACTGTAAGAATCTGAAAAAGATTACGGTTAAAGGAACTGCGCTGAGAAAGGTTGGAAGTTCTGCACTGAAGAAGATAAACAGTCGGGCTACGATAAAGGTTCCTAAGAGTAAAGTAAAGAAATATACAACTCTATTTAAAGGTAAGGGACAGAGTAAGACGGTTAAAGTAAGTAAATAAAGGGAGAAGAAGATCGTATGAAAAAGGTAAAAGTATTATTGGCTACGGTTTTGGTAATATCATTGTGCTTAGCACCTATAAGTGCAAGTGCTGCATCAAAAAAAGAGATTAAAAATGTTCAGACAACGGTAAAGAAGTTTTATAATGCGGCAAAGGTTTATAATGCACCACGTATGAAGAGTTGTTTTGTTAATCCAAGCGATATGAAAGTTTTTATTGAAAATAAAGAAATGGCTAAATTTTGTAGAAAACAGAATAAAAAACTTAAATATTCTATTCGTTCCACTAAAGTTAAGGGAAAGAATGCCACAGTAAAAGTAAGGTGCACTTATGCTAATGCATATAAACATATATATTATGCTTGCGGTGATGTAATATCTTATAATTTACTATATCCTCAATGTACGCCAGAAGGACTTAGAAGATATCAATATGAAAGAGTTCTGGTCAATATTGATGATCTTGGAATAGATTCGAATACTAAAACAATTACGTTAAACCTGAAAAAAGTAAAGGGAAAATGGAAAATAAGTAATGCAACACGGAAAATAATGGATTCAGTAAATTGCAATTATGAAAGCGCTTATCAGGATTATTTTGCAGAATATGATTAAGAACAATTAAAAATGTCATAAAAATCAATATGGACTGACTTTATGGTAAATTGCAGTATTTTAAGTATCTATTGATATAAAACATCTGATTTTACAAGACTTTTCCAATGGGACTGCAAAACAATTGAATCATTTATGTAGACAAAGTCAATTTAATAGTATAGTAAGGTAAATTAGAAATTTGTGGAGGTAAAAGATATCATGTTAAGACCAAAAGAGGTAGTGTGTAAGTGGGTAGATGCCTTTAATAATCACGATGTAGAGGCAATTACAAGTCTTTATCACGAAGATGCAACAAATCATCAAGTAGCCAATGAGCCTGTAGTTGGAATAGAAGCAATTCGTGCAATGTTCACTGATGAATTTGCTATTGAAGATATGACTTGCATTGTAGAAAATATATTTGAAGATGGGCAATGGGCAATTTTAGAATGGAAAGACCCATTAGGCTTAAGAGGCTGTGGATTTTTTCATGTTGTTAATGGAAAAATTCTGTTTCAAAGAGGATATTGGGATAAACTATCATTCTTGAAACAACGCAACTTACCTATCGAATAAATTCCAGTTTAAATAAAAGATGTCAGGACATCAGATATCATAAATTATTTGGTGTTTTGTTAACCGTATGAGAGTCTATCGAGTAGGTAGGCTCTTTTATTATGCCAAAAATCAAACCACTCGTACAGATTTTACGAGAGGAACATATAAAATTAAAAATCATGGAGGATTTGAATATGAAAACAATCACAATTAAAAACTGGGCAATCACAAAAATTTATGAGGATTTATTACCATTTTTATTAGGAAACAAGAAATACCCACAGAAATTAAACTGGACGATGTATAAAGCTGGACAGAAGTTTGAAGAAGCTGCTATCCGTTATAACACTGAATATAGACGTTTACTGCACCAATATGCGGTAAAGGACAAAAATAATAATCTGATTACGGATAGTGCTGGTAATGTGATTATTCCTGATTGCCTGAATGATGTATTTATCCATGAGTGGCTAACCTTGTCAAATATTGACGTAAAATTACAGATGGAAGAAGTAGATGAAGAGATCTTCAACTATGATGATTCAAAAGGTCAATACGAGACGCTAAAGCCACATGAATTGCGGGTGTTGAAAGAGATCCTGTGCGATCCCGAGGATTACATAGGCAAGTGGGTCGCGGAACACGACGTACCAGTGGAAGAGTGCCGCATATATTGATCAAATGAAACTCCGGTTTTCTTGCTACTCAAGGGTAGTGGGGAAGCCTTATTTTATTGTGCAAAGTTGTTCCGGGCACAGTTAGTAAAATCTATGGGATGAACTAACAATAGGAAAATTGAGTTTAAGATCCAAGTCACCAAAGTTTGGTAGGGGTCTTAATAGATTAAATTAAAAAAGAATAGGAGATTATTATGGGTAAAGTAAATGTAGAGGTAAAAGAATTCATGGGCATGGATGTAAGGGTTATTGAGAATGAATGGATGGTGTTGAAGGATATGTTCTCAGCACTGGGGAGAGTCCGAATTAATGGTGGATGGACGCATGAAAAAAAGAAATTGTTAAAATTTCTTGAAGAACTGGGCAAAAAAGACCTCTACCAAACATCGGTAGACGTTCCGGTCAAGAAAGGACAGTTGGAAAATGTAGAGTGTCTGAAATTAGAAATAACGCCACTAATACTGACACAGTTTAAACCAACAGGTAGGAAAAGCGTAGAAGCTCTAAATGAGTGGTACAAATTCATGAAATTTGTTGATGATATATTAGTATCCCTAGAGGTACATAAATTTATAGTAAAAGACAAAGGAACTCAGAGAGAACAAATTGACAGGTTGTCAAATGCTAAAGGTGATCCCAAAATAGCAAATATGCAAGTAAATATGATTATGGCTAAACTGATAGGTGTATACGACCAGGGTATAAAGAGAGTAAAAAAGGAAGAACTGAGGGTGTACAAGGATCAGACAACCGTGGATTTGCTGGAAGTGAGAGAGTTTGTAATGGAGAAGTTTATAAATGCCTATGAATTTACGAGGAGCCATAAATCTGCTGGTGAGATGGCGTTAAAGTTGGCGAAAGAGAAATATTCCAAAGGGTTAAATTTGGTTGCGTAGGGAGTAAATAAGATAAATGATATTGGCTGCTCTGTAATATGGGCAGCTATTTTTGAGGAGGAATGTACATATATGGTAAAAAGCAACAACGAGTTATTGCAGTATGCAATCAGTAATGGTATCATTAATTTTGAAGATGTGCAGAAAAAAATAGATATGGCAAAGAGAGAACAAATTTTAAGAAAGCATCCATTTGAGATATGGGAAAGTGAAAATGGTTATTGCTACACGTATTTGCCTGACGAAACGAAGAAGAACGGAAGACGGCAAATAAAGCGTAAGTTGAGTAAAGGAAAAAATCCTGATCAAGCCATTGAAGATGCGATTGTCGAGTTTTATCAAAAGCAGGAGAGTGATGAGAAGAAAAGGAACACAGCTACTTTAAAAACAGTTTTTCAACAATGGATGGAATATAAGTGCTTTCACACAAATTCTTCGTCTTATATGAAACGTATAAGTAATGATTGGTTTAGGTTTTTTGAGCCTGAGAACATATCTGTAATGCCAATTAAGGACCTTGATGTATTATTCTTGGATAACTGGTGTCATAAGACCATAAAGAAGTTTTCATTAACAAGCAAACAATTCTACAACATGGCAATAATATTGCGTCAGGGGCTGGATTACGCTGTCAGAACGGGTGTTATAAGTGAGAATCCCTTCTTGGAAGTTGTAATTAATAGAAAGATGCTTCGGAAGACTGAAAAGAAGGCTGATGAAACACAAGTCTTTAGTATAAAAGAAGAGCCTCAGATTATTGCTTTTGAGAAAGAGCGTTTTAATGAAAATGGATTTACAGTTCACCTGGGGATTATTTTGGCTTTTAAGATAGGGTTAAGGGTTGGAGAGCTTAGTGCATTAAGCATCACTGATTTTAACGAAGACTTATCCTATGTCCACGTTCATGCTATGGAAGTTTTAGAGTATGATACAGACGATAACATATCGTACCACGTGAAAGAGCGTAAGGTAGTTGACTATACGAAATCATGTGCAGGAGATAGAACCGTATATGTTCCGCAGGATGCAAGGAAACTTGTGAAGCAGATCATTAAAACCAATATATCTAATGGAATTTGGGAAAAGGGGTATTTATTCATAAGAGATAATGGAGAAAGAATCCAATCACATTCGTTTTCAACTGCATTATTAAGGTGCTGTAAGAAACTAAATTTAACAAATAGGAGTATGCACAAAATAAGAAAGACTTATATATCTGCGTTGATTGATGGGAATATAAATATAAACGAGATCAGAAAACAGGTGGGGCATGAAGATGAGAGAACAACACTCAGAAATTATTGCTTCAACAGATATACGAGGAATCAAACGGAAGAACAGATGGAAAATGCACTTAAACTAAAAGCATAAATATTTACATGATTATTTAGGCAATCAAGGGCAATCAAAAAATAAAGACATAAAAAAAGTGGAAAAACCCAGTAAATACAAGGCTTTTCCACGATTAAAAGAGCAGTCCGTAGGGGAATCGAACCCCTGTTTCCGCCGTGAGAGGGCGGCGTCTTAACCGCTTGACCAACGGACCTCATCGCTTGGTACTTGCATATCATATACCATTTTAGAAAATTTTGCAAGTACTTTTTTTGATTTTTTTTAATTTTTTTGCAAATTACGACAATTTTAAATTACAGGGTGGATTTCCCGGAAATTATTAATCAGTAAAGGTATGGTGAAATGTTAAATTGACCGATATTTGTAAAATATATTTTATATTTCCCGAATTTAATTACTTGTTCTTTACAGTTATTTTACTAAAGAAAGGTGGAGGAAAAACTTCTATTTTAGTAGGATGATTTCTGTAAATTATTAATTAATTGAAGGGAAGGTAAGAAATGAAAAACAGAATGAAACGCATTACGGCACTAATTGTGACAATTGCCATGTCGGTATCAATGGTAATGACTCCATCGCTAAATGCAATGGCTGTTTCCGGGGAACCGATTCCGTCGATAGCAGAAGACAAGGTCTATCAGAGTCAGAGCGATGAAAGCGAAGCAGCACAAAGTAAAGTAACAGATACGGAATCTGAATCTGAATCTGAACAGACAGGAAGCGTAGAAGAACATCAGAACTTTTCTGAGGATGGCAGAAATACTCTAGAAACATACCAGGCAGAAACAAATTTTCCGGAGACAGAGCAAAGGCAATCGGATGATAAAGAATCGTCAGAACCTAAAACTGATGAGTTAGACACGGGTGCAGGCAGCGATAATAATTTAAAGCCAGAGAATAACTCTGATCTGAAAACTTCACTTTTGGATACAATTCGTAATGAAATTTCAGGAAATGACATTAAGGGAGAAAATATAATAGTAACTGCAGCAGTGGATGGTGAGACTAAACCGGATAGTCTCTGGCTGTTTTACCGCCAGATGCCGGATCAGGAATATACTTCTGTTGAAATGACACAAGTTGTTGGCCAGGATAATCCGGATAGCTATCAGGCAGTTCTGGAGCGGGATGAGCTATATACAGACAGCCTTGAATGGTTTACCCAGGCATTTTTTGGTGAACAGTCGGTAAAAAGCAGCGATGAAGATACGGTACTCATTAGCTCGGTTGACAGCAATGAAGCGTCGCCTCTTTTAATTACAGAGGCTGTGCAGGCGTCCCCTAAGGGTGCCGGCTATACCTGGTTTGAAGTGTATAACAATGCAAATGAAGCAGTCAATCTGAAAGATTATATTTTCTATTACGTTTATCCTACCGGAAGCTGGCTGGAGTGGTTTACGGATGGATATAACAGCACAACGGCTTCCAAGGTACCAAGCGGCCATATATCAGATAAAGATGTGATCTTACAGCCGGGAGAAAGCTGTATTTTCTGGCCGGGAGGAACGGTATATAGCGAGTCTAAAGAAACTGCAATGAGGGAATATTATGGGATATCTCAGAATGTCCAGGTTATTCATATTAAGCATGGCGGTTTTCATGCCAGTCAGGACCGGACGGTACGTATTGGAAAATCAACGGATGATATTATTGCAGAATGCAGTGTCAGCGGAAGCGATAATCCGGCACCTGCCAAAAAAGTATCTGATCAGTTTACCTATCGAAAAGATGGAAATATGGGATATAAGGTGTCGACTACAGCTGAACCAACACCTGGAATGACAGCATCCTGGCAGATGCCGGACCAGCCGGTGGATTTGTCGGCAGAGACCTTGTTAACCAATGCTGCGGCAGAAGAACTTGAAGACAGGATATCGTTTTCAGTTGATGTGAGCGGAGCTTTGGGTGCGGTAAATATATATCTTTCTTATCAGCAGGCAGGATTACCGGCTGAAAAAGTGCAGATGAAATCCAAAAACAAAAGTGCAGAAGCAACGTTCTCGGTTGATCTGTCGAAAGATCTTCTCTGGTCGGATGAGGTGACCTGGCACGTGGAATCGTCTGATGGAAAATTAACAGAGAATATTACGATGGCTGTAAATCATGGCGATCTTGACTATACAAAGGAGCCGCCCCTTATTTTTACGGAAGTGCTGCCAGTTCATGAAAATGGACAATACACCTATGCAGAAATATATAACAATTCCAACCAGACGATAAATCTGGGTTATTATACCCTTTATTATCAGTATCCGACGGATGCAGAAGCAGGCAAAGTATCTAAGACCTGGACAATAAATGCGCCGGATATCTATATGGAGCCCGGAAAAAGCGTTGTTTTGTGGTTGAGCAATAATGGAACTACCGTAGAACAGTTTAACACAAATTTTGGCACAGAACTGGTTGAAAATAAGGATATTGTTCGGATTGATTATGCTGGATTCCATGGCAGCGACTGGCGAAAGTTAAGTATTGGACGTGCCTTTGATAAGGTGATTGCAAGTGTTACATTCAATGAAAATGGTGCTGATTGTAAACCCGGAGAGAATACTGCCATTCAGTACACTTATCCAAAAAGCGGCGATTATAAAGAAAGCATAAAGGTATCAAATAAGCTGCAGCCATCACCAGGAAATACGCATACATGGCAGGTACCTTCCGAAGATAAGCGGGTAAATTTCCCGGGTTACCCGGAATATCCGGATACAGGGGCTTCTCCGGTTGTGAAAGAACGTACGGATAATCCGGTGCCGGCATCCATTAGTGAAGGAGAGGAATTATTTGCAGCTTTTGATTGTACCGATGCTATTGGATTGACTTCCATGGCAATCAAGTACCGCTTTGATAATGAAGAGACATTTCGCACTGTTTATGAAGCAAAGCAGCGGGTAAATGGACGTTTTTTTGCCAGAATTCCGGCAAATGAAATCCTGGGACATAAAAGACTGGAATTTTATGTTGAGGGATACAACCTTTACCGCAGTACTAAGACAAAAACCTACACCGTAGGAATCAATGGAGCAAATGATTTTGAGGGCATTCGTCTGAACGTTAATGACGCAAGCGTTGTAAATGGAGTAAAGACAATCACTGCAAATAATGGCAAGAATAATAAAGATACAAAGATATTAATTAATAATAAAGAAGAAGATACAGCAGGAGTACTAGAAAATGGTGCTTTTCTTTCGCTGGAAACAGGGGGTCAGGATAATTATTTCAAAAATGTTGTAACAGCTCCATATGGGGAGAATAACCGGGAGATCATATCCTATCTTGGAAAATGGACAAATCTGGCAGACCGCGCATTTTTGGTAGATAACAAATACTTTGCAGTAGATGAAAATGGAAACTATGTTGTTACATTCACTATTTGGGCAGGTGATTCCGGAACACCGTTTGAAGATATCTATCAGCCATCCGAAAACCATGAAGATTTTACGGTGAACAATGTAAAATTAGTGCTGGCAAATGGAGAAGTAATCGGGCCCGACCGCGCTATGCAGGATTATACCTATTCAGGGGATTCATTCCAATTGGATCTGGAGAATCCGGAAATAGACAGGACATATAAGATCGGAGACACAAAAAATGGTACCATGGCGCCATCATTGGAACTGCATTTTACAATACCTGCTGATAAACTCACCGCAGTTGGTACAAACTGGGATACTTCAAAATTGATAGATGGTGTGTATGAAGTAAAAGCTGTTTCAGAAGAGAAAGAAGCTACAGCAAATGTTACCGTAGATAATACGGCACCGGTTATCCGTCCGGGGATACAGAATCATGACGTATTAACAGGAGATATTCTGTTTGATCCTGAAATCACAGATGCAAATGGAATTCAGGAACAGATGACCTGGGCACGTCTGGACGGAAAAACCATTTCACTTCCATATAAAATTGCTTCAAAAGATATGGAGGCAGGAGAGCACACATTTACGGTAACAGCATATGATATCTGCGGAAATAAAACCGAAAATGAAGTGACATTCACAACAAATACCGTTAATCCTTCCGGAATTACCGCAAAAACCAGCGAAACAAAAGCACATCAGGCGAAACTGACAGTGGAGGCTGCACAATTAAACGGGAAGAGCGGAACAGCAGAATTTTATAAAGGAAGAGCCCTGACCCTGGAAAATGGATCGGTAACCATGGTACAAAGTGATGGGAGCAGCCAGATCACACTGGCTGCTGGAAATGAAGAAATGAAGGTTACCTCACCTATCGGCAATCTTCCTTATCAGATCTTTACTGTTAAGACGGGGACCGTTAAAAGTACGGACCGCATTGCCGCAAACTGGGATGGTAATGCAAGTTATGCAGACGAAACACATGCGACCGCTATGTACGTATACAATACAAAGGAAAACCGATGGGAACTGCTGAAAAAAGCAGATGATACCGGAAGCATTAAGGCAGAATTCCAGGCAGAAAATCATGTGGTGCAGGACACGGCATATCTTTTGGTTCAATGCAGAAGCGCAGGTACTCCACAAGTATCTCCGGGAAAAGCAAAAAGTGCGGCACTTTCTGGCTGGGAGGGTTTGCAAAGACCGGAGCAATACGACTTTTCCATGGCATGGATTACAGATACCCAATATTATGCAGAAACCTGGCATGACCATTTTTCAGTTCAGAATCAATGGATTGTAAACAATGCACTGGATTGGAAGATTCGCTACACCATCCATACAGGAGATATTGTAGACGAATGGGATATGCAGGATCAATGGCAGCGTGCGGATCAGGCAATGAAAATATTTGACGATAACAATATGCCGTATGGGGTATTGGCCGGAAACCATGATGTAGCAGCAGGAAATGAGTATTACAATAATTACTGGAATAATTTTGGTGAAGACCGGTTCTCAGATAAGGATTACTATGGAGAGAGCTACAAGAATAATCTGGGACATTATGATCTGCTGACGGAAAATGGACAGGATCTCATTATTCTATATATGAGCTGGGATATTTATCAGGAAGAGATTGACTGGATGAATCAGGTATTGGAGCAATACAAAGATAGAAAAGCAATTTTGTGTTTCCACAGATATGCAAATGTTAAAATTACAGATGACAGCATCTTAGATTATGCCGGAAAGGTGATTCAGGAAAATGTAGTAGCTAAAAATGAAAATGTAATCGCAGTTTTAAATGGTCATTACCATGGTGCATCTATACAGGTAGACGAATTCCAGAATGCGGATGGCACACAGCGTCTGGTATATCAGATCTGTACTGATTATCAGTCAGATCCGGAAGGTGGTTCAGAGTATATCAAATTCCTGTATTTCGATCTTCAGAATGATAAGATTTATATGAATTCCTATTCGCCTGCGAAAGAAGATTTTAACTACTTTGATTCACCAAAGCTGGAGTCTTATGGCGCTGGAACCGTTGCAATTAATCAGGATATCTATGAACTGGATGTTGATTTTGATACCTCAGCCAAATCTTTGGAAACCAGCCGTTTTGCTGCGGCAGTATACACGGATGAGCTGATCGGAAGAGCACCTGTTTCTAACGGCAAGGCAGAGTTTAACTATAGCGGGCTTTCGCCGGAAACGGGATATGGATGGTATGCCAAAGTGACTAATGATAACACGGGAACTGCCCGGTCAGATGTAGATATATTCTATACTACGAAAAAGCAGCCGGAACCGTCCAGGCCAGAACCGCCAAAACCGCAGCCGCCCAAACCGGATGAGCCGTCAGAACCCGTTGCTCCTGAAGTAACCGTTGGAAACACCGCTCTTAAAGTAACAGCTTCTTCCTATAACAGTCTGAAGCTCACCTGGAAAAAGGCAAAAAATGCTTCGGGCTATATCGTTTACCGGAGTGATAAGAAAAATGGAAAATATAAAGTAGCTGCCTCCATAAAAAAAGGATCTCAGACTTCCTATACGGACAAAAAGCGTAAATCCGGAAAAACCTACTACTATAAGATACGAGCATTTGGATATATAAATAATAAGAAGAAATATGGAAGCTATTCTGCGATTAAAAGCTGCAAAGTTGTTCCGGGAGAAGTTAAAATTGCTTCTGTTTCCAACAAAAAAGCGAAATCCTTATCCATCAAATGGAAGAAGACAGATGGTGCCGATGGCTACAAAATATATCGTGCTGCCGGTAAAAATGGGACATTCAAAAAAATTAAAACCATCAAAGTTACTAATACTAAGCGAAAGTCCTTTACATTTACCGATAGCGGACTAAAAAAAGGTAAAACTTATTACTACAAAATAAGAGCTTACCGTAAATCTGGAAAAACAAATATAACCGGGAAAACTGGCAAGGTAATAAGTAAAAAAGTTACCAGGTAAGAACTGATTTTCCTTCAAAGCACTGGACAAATCCATGATTTGGCACTAATATAGAGGTATCATTAGGCTGCTGCCATATATGCCAGGGAGGAACAAGAGATGAGAGGATTTAAAACAAAGAGAATATTAGGGCTGTTATTTGCCATGGTTTTTGTTTTGTGCGGAATTGGAACAATCGGAATGAATAAAGCTGAAGCAGCGGCAGGAACTGCTTCAGCTGCAGATCAACAGATATCCAAAAGTAAAGACACCCCAAATAAGGGGATGAATGTACATTTTATTGATGTGGGTCAGGCGGACTGTATTCTGGTGGAGTCAGCAGGAAAGTATATGCTGGTTGATGCAGGAAATAATGATGATGCAGACACAATTTTAGATTATTTGAAAAAACAGGGTGTGAAAAAGCTGGATTATGTAATCGGAACACATCCCCATGAAGATCATATCGGTTCATTAGACACTGTAATTGATACATATGACATCCAGACATTAATCATGCCGGCAAAAGCCCACACAACGAAGACATTTGAAGATGTTGTAGCTGCAATTGAAAAAAAGAAGCTTAGTATTACCGATCCTGTACCGGGTAAGAAATACAAGCTGGGTGATTCTGAATTTACCATTTTGTCACCAAAAAAGGGCAAGGACTATGGCGATAATTATAATAACTGGTCGGTAGGCATTAAATTGGTAAATGGAAAGAATAGCTTTGTACTGTGCGGAGATGCTGAAAAAGATTCAGAAAAAGATATGCTGGATTCCAAGATCGATCTGAAGGCAGATGTATTAAAACTTAGCCATCATGGCAGCCGCACGTCCACAACGGATGCATTTCTAAAAGCTGTACAGCCTGCATACGCGGTTATCAGCGTAGGGAAAGATAATGATTACGGACTTCCGGATGAAGAGAGTCTTAAAAAGTTATCTGAGAATAAGATTAAATATTATAGGACAGATGAACTGGGTTCCATCGTGGCATCCAGCGATGGGACTGATATTACCTGGAAATATACTTCCAATAAAGAAGATAAAACCGGTAAATCAGGTGATATAAAAAATAGCCGGAGCGAAAAACAAACTACGGAATCAGCAACAGAGGCTCCGGCAAAAGGAACGGATTTTATCATTAATACGAATACCGGTAAATTTCATAAGCCCGGATGTTCATCCGTAAAACAAATGAACGAATCCAATAAGCAGTATTATAATGGAAGCAGGGATGATTTAGTTTCCAAAGGATATGATCCCTGCAAAAGATGCAGCCCGTAAATTAAATATCAGACGAATCAGAAAAGGAACCCTTTTTCAATATGCGGGTTCCTTTTTAATGCCTGTAAAAGTTACCGGATGAAGAGGCAATTTGATTTTTACTTGCATTTTTAATCCGGATGTTGTTATAATAGCGGTTAGGTAAATGATAAGTTATGAAAGGATAATGAAAATGGCAAAGCAAACGATGACATATGATGCGAGCAGCATCTCTGTACTGGAAGGCCTGGAAGCAGTTCGAAAGAGACCAGGTATGTATATTGGTAGTGTTTCCAGAAAAGGCCTCAATCATCTTATATATGAAATTGTCGATAATGCAGTGGACGAGCATCTGGCTGGATTTTGTGACCGGATCGAGGTAACACTGGAGAAAGACGGTTCCTGTACGGTAAATGACAATGGACGTGGTATTCCGGTGGGGATGCACGAGAAGGGAATGTCAGCAGAACGTCTGGTATTTACGACACTGCATGCCGGGGGGAAATTTGATGATTCGGTATACAAGACAAGCGGCGGACTGCATGGTGTAGGTTCTTCTGTCGTAAATGCATTATCTACGTATCTGGATATTAAGGTAAGCAGGGAAGGTGCGATTCATCATGACCGCTATGAAAGAGGAATTCCGGTCATTGATTTGGAAAACGGACTGCTGCCGGTAATTGGAAAGTCCAGGAAGACAGGTACACTGATTAACTTCCTGCCGGATCCGGAAATATTTGAAAAGACTAATTTTGCGGCGGAGGAAGTGAAAAGCCGTCTCCACGAAACAGCTTATTTAAATCCGACTCTTACAATCGTATTTGAAGACAGGCGGGGAGCGGAGACAGAACATATTGAATTTCATGAACCAGATGGAATTATTGGGTTTGTAAAGGATTTGAATCAGCATAAAGAATCCCTGCATGAGCCCATTTATTTTAAAGGAGAAGCGGAAGGTATAACAGTAGAATGTGCGTTTCAGTATGTCAATGAGTTCCATGAAAATGTATTGGGCTTTTGTAATAATATTTATAATGCAGAGGGCGGAACCCATTTGACCGGATTTAAGACAACTTTTACCACCGTCATGAATAATTACGCAAGGGAATTAGGGATTTTAAAAGAAAAAGATGCCAACTTTACCGGTGCCGATATCCGAAACGGATTGACTGCCGTAATTTCTATCAAGCATCCGGCTCCGCGTTTTGAAGGCCAGACAAAGACTAAGCTGGATAATCAGGATGCGGCAAAAGCTTCCGGAAAGGTGACGGGAGAAGAGGTTGTCCTTTACTTTGACCGTAACCTGGAAACTTTAAAAAGTGTACTTTCCTGTGCCGAAAAAGCTGCTAAAATTCGAAAATCTGAAGAAAAAGCAAAAACGAATATGCTAACAAGGCAAAAATATTCCTTTGATTCTAATGGAAAACTCTCCAATTGTGAAAGCCGTAAACCGGAGCAATGTGAAATATTCATCGTAGAGGGAGATTCCGCAGGCGGATCTGCAAAAAATGCAAGAGACCGTAACTACCAGGCAATTCTGCCTATCCGTGGTAAGATACTGAATGTTGAAAAGGCAAGTATTGATAAAGTACTGGCGAATGCTGAGATTAAGACAATGATCAATGCTTTCGGCTGCGGATTTTCTGAAGGCTATGGCAACGATTTTGACATATCGAAACTGCGTTATAATAAAATCATTATCATGGCAGATGCCGATGTGGACGGTGCTCATATCAGTACACTTCTACTGACCCTGTTTTACCGGTTTATGCCGGATCTGATCTATGAAGGACACGTGTATATTGCAATGCCGCCATTGTATAAGGCAGTTCCATCCAGAGGTACGGAAGAATATCTCTATGATGATAAAGCACTGGAAAAATACCGCAGAGCCCATAAGGGACCCTTTACGCTGCAGCGATACAAAGGTCTTGGAGAAATGGATGCGGATCAGCTTTGGGAAACTACCCTGAATCCGGCCACGCGCCGTTTGAAGCTTGTGGAAATAGAAGATGCCAGAATGGCATCCAATGTAACGGAGCTTTTAATGGGGACGGAAGTACCGCCAAGAAGGGCATTCATTTATGAACATGCCTCAGATGCGGAACTGGATGTATAAGTTTGTCAAACTGCTAATTGGTATAACGATGAAGGAGCATTTAAATGGAAAATATACAGGAACAGATAATTAGAACAGAGTATTCGGATGTAATGCAGAAATCTTACATCGATTATGCAATGAGTGTTATTATAGCCAGAGCAATTCCCGATGTGAGGGACGGCTTAAAGCCGGTTCAGAGAAGAACGCTTTATGATATGTATGAACTGGGAATTAAGTATGACCGTCCTTATCGTAAATGTGCCCGTATTGTGGGGGATACCATGGGTAAATATCATCCGCATGGTGACAGTTCTATTTACGAATCCCTGGTGGTAATGGCACAGGAATTTAAAAAAGGCCTTCCTTTAGTAGACGGACATGGTAATTTTGGTTCAATTGAAGGGGATGGAGCGGCGGCAATGCGTTATACGGAAGCAAGGCTGCAGAAAATTACCCAGGAAGCTTACTTAAATGATCTGGATAAAGATGTCGTGGATTTTATTCCAAACTTCGATGGTACAGAAAAAGAGCCGGCTGTATTGCCGGTACGTCTGCCAAATCTTCTGGTAAATGGTGCGGAAGGTATTGCGGTAGGTATGGTAACCAGTATCCCGCCCCACAATCTGGGAGAGGTCATCGATGCGGTAAAGGCAACGATTAAAAATAATAAAATCACAACGGAAGAGTTAATGCAGTATGTACAGGGACCGGATTTCCCAACAGGCGGCATCGTCGTGAATAAAGATGATCTTCTTCAAATATATAAGACTGGTGCAGGTAAGATTAAGCTCAGAGGAAAAGTAGCGTTTGAACCTGGGAAAAACGGAAAAGACCGCCTTGTAATTACCGAGATTCCCTATACCATGATGGGTGCCAATATCGGGAAATTCCTAAATGATGTGGCAACCCTGGTGGAGACAAAAAAAACCAATGACATCGTGGATATATCCAACCAGTCATCCAAAGACGGTATCCGTATTGTTTTGGAACTGCGTAAAAATGCAGATCATGAAAACCTTGTGAATATGCTTTACAAAAAAACACGTCTGGAAGATACTTTTGGTGTAAATATGCTTTCGGTGGCGCAAGGTAAGCCGGAAACACTGGGTATCAAAGCAATTATTGAATATCACATAGATTTCCAGTTTGAACTTGCCACCAGGAAATATAAAACACTTCTTGCAAAAGAATTAAATAAGAAAGAAATCCAGGAAGGATTAATCAAAGCCTGTGATGTTATTGATTTAATTATTGAAATCTTAAGAGGCAGCAAAAACCAGAAGCAGGTAAAAGAATGCCTGATTAATGGTGTGACAGAAGGAATCAAATTCAAATCTGCAGCTTCCAAAAAGGCGGCCGCGTCTTTGAATTTTACGGAAGCCCAGGCAACTGCCATTTTAGAGATGCGTTTATATAAGCTGATAGGGCTTGAAATTGAAGCACTGCAAAAAGAACACGAGGCAACTCTTAAGAATATCGCTTCTTATGAGGATATTTTAAATAATTATAAATCCATGGCGAAAGTGATAATTAAGGAACTGGATGCCATCAAAAAAGAATATGCCAGACCGCGAAGAACAGCCATCGAAAACGCTGCAGAGGCAGTTTATGAAGAAAAGAAAATAGAAGAGATGGAAGTGATCTTTCTTATGGACCGGTTCGGATATGCAAAAACAATTGATGTGACTGCATATGACCGGAATAAGGAAGCTGCGGACAGTGAAAATAAATATGTCCTTTCCTGTATGAATACGGATAAGATCTGTATTTTTACAGATACCGGGAAGCAGCATCTGATCAAAGTAATGGATGTGCCTTACGGAAAGTTTAGGGATAAGGGCAAGCCGATTGACAATCTTTGTAACTACAGCAGCAGTGAAGAACAGATCGTACTGGTGGAAACCCTGGCTAAGGTGAAAATGTCGGTTCTGATATTTACCACGAAAACAGGAATGATCAAAAAAGTGGAAGGAACAGAATTTGATGTGGCAAAGAGAACCATTGCCGCAACGAAGCTGGCGGAAGAAGACCAGGTGGTATCTGTCACCTGCCTTGGAGACAGCGGGCAGATCGTACTGCAGACAGATCAGGGCATTTTCCTGAGATTTTTATTAGAAGAAGTTCCGCAGAAGAAAAAAGGCGCTGTTGGCGTGCGGGGGATCCGTTTGTCTGAAAATGATTTCATTCAGGAAGTTTACTATCTGTCATCACAGGATGACACTACGATTCTATATAAAGATAAGGAAGTACAGTTGAGTAAACTCCGCCTTGGCAAACGTGATACCAGGGGAACAAAAATCAGAGTATAGTCCGTGAAAATCCAATAACCGTCCGTGCAGTCTCCGTAAATACGCAAAGGCGGACAGCCTCAGTGAATCCGGGCTTCAGGTAGTTTCTCCCAAATTGGGGGTTGCAATTTACAATTCACGGTGCTATAATGAACAAGATGATGAATAAATTACTAGAGTATGAGTGGGCGAAAGTCCACTCATCTTTATTGTGTAGAACAGAAAGGCGATGCAGATGACGAAAAAAGAAATCTATGAGCAGAAAACAGAAGAAATCCTCTTATCAATTGTAAAGGAGCATGCATTTGAACTGGTTGATGTGGAATATGTGAAGGAGGGTGGAAGCTGGTACCTGCGTGCATATATCGACAAAGAAGGCGGAATCGCAATTGATGACTGTGAAGTAGTGAGCCGCGCATTAAGTGAAATTTTAGACCAGAAGGATTTTATTGAAGATGCTTATATCCTGGAAGTGAGTTCTCCCGGACTAGGAAGGCCGCTTAAGAAGGAGAAAGATTTCGTACGAAGTATGGGTGAAGAAGTAGAAATCCGTACTTATCGTGCTTTTAATAAACAGAAAGAATTCGTCGGAATCTTATGTGCCTATGATAAAGAGAGCGTAACTATTGAATTAGAAGACAAAGAAGAAATGAAGTTTGAGAAATCGGATATTGCGCTGATCAGGCTGGCGTTCGATTTCTAATCAAGGAGGAAAAGTATAATCATGAATAACGAATTGTTAGAAGCGCTGAATATTCTGGAAAAGGAGAAGAACATCAGCAAGGATACATTGCTGGAGGCAATTGAACAGTCACTGATTCAGGCTTGCAAGAATCACTTTGGAAAAGCAGACAACGTTAAAGTCTCAATTAATCCGGATACTTGTGAATATCATGTATTTATGGAAAAGACAGTGGTGGAAAAAGTAGAAGACAGCGTTATGGAGATCAGCCTTGTTAATGCGATGCTGATCGATTCCAAGTATGATGTGGGTGATATCGTTAATGTGGAAGTGAAATCCAAAGAGTTTGGACGTATTGCCACACAGAATGCGAAGAACGTTATTTTACAGAAAATCCGTGAAGAAGAGCGTAAAGTACTCTTTAATCAGTACTACGGCAAAGAAAAAGATGTTGTTACCGGTATTGTTCAAAGATATCTTGGCAAGAATGTAAGTATCAATATGGGCAAGGTAGACGCAATCTTAAATGAAAATGAAATGGTAAAAGGTGAAATCTTCAAACCTACAGAACGTATTAAAGTATATGTACTGGAAGTAAAAGATACACCCAAGGGACCAAAAATTCTGGTTTCCAGAACACATCCGGAACTGGTGAAACGTCTTTTCGAATCTGAAGTAACCGAAGTTAAGGATGGAACAGTAGAGATCAAAAGCATCGCAAGAGAAGCAGGAAGCAGAACGAAGATAGCAGTATGGTCAAACAACTCTGATGTAGATCCGGTTGGCGCATGTGTCGGCTTAAACGGTGCAAGGGTTAACACTATTGTTAATGAACTCAGAGGCGAGAAGATCGATATCATCAACTGGGATGAGAATCCTGCAATACTTATTGAAAACGCCTTAAGTCCTGCAAAAGTAATCTCAGTTATCGCAGATAATGATGAGAAAACGGCTAAGGTTGTGGTTCCAGATTATCAGTTGTCACTGGCAATCGGTAAAGAGGGACAGAACGCAAGACTGGCAGCAAGGCTTACTGGATTTAAGATAGATATCAAGAGTGAAACCCAGGCAAGAGAATCCGGTGACTTCTATGATGATCCTTATGAAGAAGATATTTTCGAAGAGGAAGCAGAAGAAGGATTCTTTGAAGAAGAAAATTATAATGAGACGGCAGATGAGCAGGAATCATTTGCACAGAACATTATGGAAGACCAGGAAGCATATACAGAAGATGAATTATTTCACGAAGATGAACTGATGGAAGAAGACGGTTTTGATGAGGAT
This sequence comes from Robinsoniella sp. KNHs210, assembly GCF_000686105.1. NCBI lineage: Bacteria > Bacillati > Bacillota > Clostridia > Lachnospirales > Lachnospiraceae > Robinsoniella > Robinsoniella sp. KNHs210. The sequence goes on along the minus strand of NZ_JMLZ01000002.1, from coordinate 1,682,545 downwards.
ATTCTTGAAGAAGAAGCTTCTCTGGAAGGCAGTCCGGATCCGGAAGATAAGTAATCGAAGGAGTACAGTATGAGCCAGGTTAAAAAAGCACCTATGCGAAAATGCATCGGATGCCAGGAAATGAAAAACAAAAAAGAAATGATGAGAGTCCTCAAAACACCGGAAGACGAACTTGTCATTGATACGACCGGTAAAAAAAATGGTAGAGGCGCATATCTGTGCTTTTCAAAAGAATGTTTTGAAAAGGCAGTGAAAAGCAAAGGGCTGGAGCGTTCATTAAAAATGAGTATCCCCCCATCTGTATATGAAGGTTTAAAAAAGGAGATAGAGCATATTGAAACAAAATAAAATTCTGTCTCTCATTGGTTTGGCAATGAAAGCCGGCAAAGTTGTAAGCGGCGAATTCTCGACGGAGAAAGCAGTAAAAACAGGGCAGGCATGTCTTGTAATTATCTCCGAAGAAGCCTCCGATAATACCAGAAAAAAATTTCAGAATATGTGTACGTACTATGAAGTGCCGATTTATTTTTATGGAACGAAGATTGATCTGGGTATCGCCATTGGAAAGGAGTTTCGGGCATCTTTAGCAGTGACCGACCAGGGGTTATCTACTGCCATAGAAAAGCAGCTTAGTAACAGTAATTAACGGAGGTAGTAATATGTCAAAATTGAGAGTGCATGAGTTAGCAAAAGAATTAGGGAAACAAAATAAAGAAGTCATGAATTATCTTACAGAGAAAGGAATAACGGTAAAGAGCCATATGAGTACAATAGAGGAAGGTATGGTGGATGACATCCGTAAAAATATCGGAAAAGGCACTGCTAAACCTGCAACGGGAGCAGGGGAAGTAAAGGCACAGGAAGCATCCACATCTACAAAACCGGAAAGTAAAGAACAATCCACAGGAGAACCGGTAAAGAAAAAAAATATATCACAGGTATTCCGTCCGCAGAACAGCCGTACCGGAATGCAGCAGCGCCCGGGTCAGCAGCGTTCACAGGGACAGGCAAGAAGACCTCAGGGAAATACAGGTGCAGTACAGCATCCACAGAGCCAGCAGACAGTGAAGCCACAGGAAAACCCGGAAGTGAGGGCGCAGTCAGCAGCTCCGGTAAAACCACAGGTTCAGCCGGCAGCCGGAAGTGATGTACAGGCAAAACCTGTTTCCTCACAGCCGACGGCAGCTCCGGTACAGCATACAAGTGCAAAAGAACCGCAGACAGCGGCACCGGTTACCCCAAACAGCAGACCACAGGAAACGGAACAAAGAACTTATAACAATCAGGGTGGCCAGAGACCTTATAATAATCAAAACAGCCAGGGCGGCCAGAGACCTTATAATAATCAAAACAGTCAGGGTGGTCAGAGATCCTATAATAATCAGGGCAGCCAGGGTGGTCAGAGACCTTATAATAATCAGAACAGCCAGGGAGGCCAGAGACCTTATAATAATCAGAACAGCCAGGGCGGTCAGGGAGGCCAGAGACCATACAATAACCAGAACAGCCAGGGCGGTCAGGGAGGCCAGAGACCATACAATAACCAGAACAGCCAGGGCAGTCAAGGCGGCCAAAGACCTTATAATAACAACGGCGGTCAGGGTGGTCAGAGACCTTATAATAACAACGGCGGTCAAGGAGGTCAGAGACCTTATAATAGTCAGGGCGGTCAAGGAGGCCAAAGACCTTATAATAACAACGGCGGTCAGGGTGGCCAGAGACCTTATAATAGCCAGGGCGGTCAGGGAGGCCAGAGACCTTATAATAGCCAGGGCGGTCAAGGAGGCCAAAGACCTTATAATAACAACGGCGGTCAGGGTGGTCAGAGACCTTATAATAACAACGGCGGTCAGGGAGGCCAGAGACCTTATAATAACCAGGGCGGTCAAGGAGGCCAGAGACCTTATAATAACCAGGGCGGCCAGAGACCATACAATAATGGACAGCGTTCACAGGGACAGGGATCTTATGGTGCAGCTTCAAGTGCTCCAAAATCAGATCTGGCTAAACCGGTTACAAAAGAATCCAGAATCAGAGCAGATAAATTTAACAAAACAGATAAATTTGTAAAAGAAACCAAAGGAAACCGTCCAAATCAGAAGAATAGTAATTTCAAGGGTGGGAAAGCTATTAGCAAGACTGCTAAACCAGTTAAGCCAATGTCTCAGCCAGTAGAAAAGAAGGAAGATGAAATCAAGACAATTATCTTACCGGATATTTTGACAATTAAAGAACTTGCAGATAAGATGAAAATACAGGCAGCTGTTATTGTTAAAAAATTATTCCTTCAGGGAACAATGGTTACGGTAAATCATGAAATCGATTATGATACTGCAGAAGAGATTGCATTGGAATACAACTGTATTGCAGAGCATGAAGTAAAAGTAGATGTTATCGCAGAACTCTTAAAAGAAGATGACGATGATGATACAACATTAGTAGCAAGACCTCCGGTAGTATGTGTTATGGGTCATGTTGACCATGGTAAAACATCCCTTTTGGATGCCATCCGTAATACACATGTTATTGCAAAAGAAGCCGGTGGAATCACACAGCATATCGGTGCTTATGTGGTAAATATTGATGGACAGAAAATTACATTCCTGGATACACCGGGACATGAAGCGTTTACAGCTATGCGTATGCGTGGAGCGAACTCTACAGATATTGCCATTCTGGTAGTAGCTGCAGATGATGGTGTTATGCCGCAGACAATTGAAGCAATCAACCATGCGAAAGCCGCTGGAATTGAGATAATAGTTGCCATCAATAAAATTGATAAGCCAAGTGCCAATATTGAAAGAGTAAAACAGGAATTATCAGAATATGAACTGATTCCGGAAGACTGGGGCGGAAGTACGATATTTGTACCGGTTTCAGCACACACACAGGAAGGTATTGAGCAATTGCTGGAGATGATTATTTTAACAGCAGAAGTTGCAGAGTTAAAAGCAAATCCAAAGAGAAAAGCCAGAGGTCTTGTGATCGAGGCAGAGTTAGATAAGGGAAAAGGACCGGTAGCGACAGTTCTGGTTCAAAAAGGAACATTAAGAGTAGGTGATCCGATAGCAGCAGGTTCCTGTTATGGTAAAGTACGTGCTATGATGGATGACAAGGGAAGAAGAGTAAAAGAAGCAGGCCCTTCTACTCCTGTTGAAATTTTAGGTTTAAGCGACGTACCAAACGCAGGTGAGATATTTGTTGCAACTGACAGCGATAAGGAAGCAAGAAGCTTTGCAGAAACCTTTATCAGCCAGGGTCGTGAAAAACTTCTGGAAGATACGAAAGCAAAAATGTCCCTGGATGATCTCTTCACACAGATTAAAGCCGGTAATCTGAAAGAATTCGGAATTATCGTCAAAGCCGATGTACAGGGTAGTGTAGAAGCGGTAAAACAGAGTCTGTTAAAACTTTCCAATGAAGAAGTAGTCGTTAAGATTATTCACGGCGGAGTTGGTGCTATCAATGAATCTGACGTTATACTGGCCTCTGCATCCAACGCAATTATTATCGGATTTAATGTCCGTCCCGATGCAACGGCAAAACTTACCGCAGAACGCGAAGGGGTAAATGTAAATTTATACCGTGTCATTTATGATGCAATCGCAGATGTGGAAGCAGCAATGAAGGGAATGTTAGATCCTGTATTTGAAGAAAAGGTACTGGGTCATGCAGAAGTACGCCAGACATTCAAAGCATCCGGAATTGGTACAATAGCAGGTTCTTATGTTCTGGACGGTATATTCCAGAGAGGCTGTTCCGTGCGTATTACCAGAGAAGGAAAACAGATTTTTGAAGGACCGCTTGCATCACTGAAACGATTTAAAGATGACGTAAAAGAAGTTAAATCAGGTTATGAATGTGGTCTGGTATTTGAAAAATTCAATGACGTGCAAGAGTTTGACCAGGTTGAAGCGTACACAATGGTTGAGGTTCCACGTTAAGTAGAACGGAGTTTTATATATGAGAAAAAACAGTATTAAAAATACACGTGTCAATGCAGAAGTCCAGCACGAGCTGTCTAATATAATCCGGGGTGAAATAAAAGATCCCAGGATTAATCCGCTGACTTCCGTGGTTGCCGTAGAAGTAGCACCGGATTTAAAAAGCTGTAAAGCGTATATCAGTGTTCTGGGTGATGAAAAATCCCAGGCAGATACGCTGGCAGGATTAAAAAGTGCAGAGGGTTATATCCGCAGGCAGCTTGCCAGAACGATTAATCTTCGTAATACGCCGGAGGTTCGCTTTATCTTAGACCAGTCAATTGAATACGGTGTGAATATGTCGAAACTTATTGACGATGTCAACAAAGATATCAAAGAGACAGAAAAGGATGATGAGAATGAATAACATAGCATCTGAACTGAATCATGTGAAAACGGTAGCTATCGCCGGCCACATCAGGCCGGACGGTGACTGCGTGGGTTCCAGCATGGGAATGTATCTCTATTTAAAGAAAAACTTCCCGCAACTTACAGATGTAGATGTGTATTTAGAAAAGATTCCTGACTCTTACCGCTTTCTTCAGGGAACAGATGAGATTCACCATACTTGTGATAAGGAAATGGAATATGATCTGTTCATTTCCCTGGACTGCGGAGATAAGGAGCGTTTGGGCGAAGCTGCAAAATATTTTGAAACAGCAAAACGCAGGATGTGCATTGACCACCATATCAGCAATTCAGGTTTTGCGGATGTGGATTATATTGTTCCGGAAGCAAGTTCCACTTCAGAACTGGTTTATGATGTGCTGGACAAAGATAAGATTACAAAAGAAATAGCAGAAGCACTCTATATGGGAATTGCACATGATACGGGAGTATTTCAGTATAGCTGTACTTCAGCGAAAACCATGCGGGCAGCTGCAGATCTGATGGAAAAAGGAATTGATTTTTCCGGTATTTTAGATGATACGTATTATAAAAAATCATATGTTCAGAATCAGATACTCGGAAGAGCGCTCTTAGAGAGCATTATGGTTCTGGACGGACAGTGCATTATCAGTGCTATCCATCAGAAAGATATGGTTTTTTATGGAGTGGAACCAAAAGATCTGGATGGTATCGTAAGCCAGCTTCGCAATACAAAAGGTGTTGAAGTGGCAATCTTTATCTATGAGACGGGCAGCCAGGAATTTAAGGTGAGTATGCGCTCTAATGGTATTGTAGATGTAAGTAAAATCGGTGCATATTTCGGTGGTGGCGGTCATGTACGTGCTGCAGGCTGTACGCTGCAGGGAACGATGCATGATGTGCTTAATAATTTAACAAAACATATAGAAAAGCAGCTGTTACAGGAGAAAGAATCGTGATTCATGGAATTATAAATGTTTACAAAGAGCAGGGGTTTACTTCTCATGATGTGGTAGCTAAGCTTCGCGGGATTCTAAAGCAGAAAAAAATCGGTCATACCGGTACATTGGATCCGGATGCCACGGGAGTTCTCCCTGTATGTCTGGGAAAAGGTACAAAACTTTGTGATATGCTCACAGACAGGGATAAGACCTATCAGGCGGTGTTGCTGCTTGGTACCGTTACAGATACACAGGATACCAGCGGAACCGTATTAGCTCAAAAAGAAGTAACTTCCACTGAGGAAGAAGTTCAGGAAGCGATACGAAGCTTTACCGGAGATTATGAACAGATCCCCCCCATGTACTCTGCATTAAAAGTAGATGGTAAAAAGCTGTATGAATTGGCTAGAGAAGGTAAAGTTATTGAACGCAAGGCAAGACTGGTTCATATTCATGAAATTAGGATAGATGAGGCTGCACTGCCGCGTGTCACCATGACTGTTTCCTGCTCAAAAGGAACTTACATACGTACTTTGTGTCATGATATTGGTGATAAACTTGGCTGTGGAGGCTGCATGGAAAGTCTGATTCGCACAAAAGCTGGTTCTTTTGTGATTGAGGACAGTATTACCCTGGGTCAGATAGAAGAATTGCGGGATAATGGAACCCTGATGGATCATATCACGCCAATTGATGAAATGTTTTTAGAGTATCCGAGGGTTGATATAAGAGAAGAGTTCCACAAATTATTATACAATGGCAATATGTTTTATGATAACCATACGGCAGGGCAGGTTCCTATGCAGGATGGACTCGTAAGAGTTTACGATGCCGGGGGACAATTTTTTGCTGTTTACGGTTACGAAAAAGCCGAAAAAAGATTTAAGCCGGTCAAGATATTTGCCGTTTAAGGTCACTGGAGGGACAAAAGAGTATGGAGTACATCGTAGGAACGACAGAATTTAGCTGTGAGGAAGCATGTGCAGTTACCTTAGGTAAATTTGACAGTTTACACAGGGGGCATCAGAGGTTAATACGGCGTGTCAGACAGCTTCAGCGAGAGGGATTGAAAGGTGTGGTATTCACTTTGAATTCCAACAGGTCTGAAGTATTGTTAACCGGAGAAGAACGCAGGTCACTTCTGGAAGACCAGGGACTTTCCTGCCTGATTGAGTGTCCCTTTGTGCCGGAAATATCACATATGGAGCCGGAAACATTTGTATCTGAGATCCTGGCAGGCCGCCTCCATGCAAAGTATCTGGTAGTAGGGACAGATTTTCATTTCGGATATCAACGAAAAGGAGATTTCAGGCTTCTGCAGGACCTGCAGACTAAATATGGATTTCAGGTCGAGGTGATTCATAAAAAGAAGTACGAAGGAAAAGATATCAGCAGTACATTTGTAAAAGAAGAATTAAAAAAAGGCAACATGGGAGTTGTAAATGAACTACTGGGACGGCCATATGGAATTATCGGAGAAGTACTCCATGGAAGGAAAATAGGCAGAACACTTGGAATGCCTACTACCAATCTGATCCCGGAGAAAGAAAAGTTATTGCCGCCTAACGGCGTATATGCATCTAAGACCGTAATTGATGGGAAAATGTATCCCGGCATTACCAATATCGGTTATAAGCCTACAGTCGGCGAATCATTTCGGGGTGTTGAGACGTATATTTTTGATTTTGACCAGGATCTTTATGGCAAGACGATTGAGATTCTGCTCTATACGTTTGAGCGCCCTGAAATGAAATTTGATTCCTTAGAAAAATTAAAAGAGTGCATGCACAGAGATATTGAGTTTGGAAAGGAATATTTTGGTGAGCAATAGATGTTAATTTTAAGCGGGGTATTCATTTTTATTGGAGTAGTTCTGGTGATTGGTACAGCTGCCTTCCGGTATTACTTTCAGGGGAAAGAAGATTATCAGGGACGTGCTGACGGTCAGGTTGTAGATCTGGTTATGGATAAACCGGACGACGAAGGCGAGAGAGCCGGAATACATCATTATTATTATCCGGTAATTGCATATTATGCTAATGGGCTGCTTTTTAAGGAGCGTTATGAAAAGGGAAGTAATCCAAGTGAATTCAGAATGAAACAGCAATTAAAGATATGTTATAATCTGGAAAAGCCATATCATTTTAAAATTCTGCAAAAAGATCCAAGATCATATCTGTTGACCGCTGTTTATTTATTAGGGTTTTTGTTCTGTATTGCAGGTGGAATAACCTTCCTTTTATTTGCAACGAGAGGTTGACGTAAGAATACAGATGTGATATACTATCGAAGTGTGTAAGGCCGTGCTTACAAGTAAGTTTACGTTCTCTTATACACGGCAATACAGCCGATATTCAGAATTTTGGACAACTCCGACCATGTTCTTAGTATCAGGCGATCAAATAATAAGGAGGAAATCAAAATGATTTCAAAGGAAAAGAAAACAGCAATTATTAACGAGTATGGCAGAAAAGCTGGAGATACAGGATCACCTGAAGTACAGATCGCTATCTTAACAGCAAGAATTCAGGAACTTACAGAGCATTTAAAAGAGCATCAGAAAGATCATCATTCAAGAAGAGGTCTTCTTAAAATGGTAGGTCAGAGACGTGGTTTACTTGCATATTTAAAGAAAACTGATATTGAAGGATACCGTACTTTGATTGCAAAATTAGGAATCAGAAAATAATTCGGACAAAGTTGGGGGCGGAGGAATCCGTCCCTTAAGTTTGTTTCGTAACCCGTAAACCGTTAACCAAATCATGTAGCATCACAGAAGCCGAGACCACTGAAAAGCTGATTTCAGTTAAGTCTGTTTTTCAGTTGTTTCGGAAAGTATGCTGCAGCAAATTAAAAGGAGACAAAATATGTTCAAAAGTTTTTCAATGGAACTGGCTGGAAGAACTCTTACCGTAGATGTAGGAAGAGTTGCAGCACAGGCAAATGGTGCAGCATTTATGCACTATGGTGAGACCACCGTATTATCAACAGCTACTGCTTCAGAAAAGCCGAGAGAAGGAATTGATTTCTTCCCTTTAAGTGTTGAATATGAAGAAAAATTATACGCTGTTGGAAAGATTCCGGGAGGATTTAATAAAAGAGAAGGAAAGGCATCTGAAAATGCAATCCTGACATCCCGTGTAATCGACAGACCAATGAGACCATTATTCCCAAAAGATTACCGTAATGATGTTACATTAAATAACCTGGTTATGTCAGTAGATCCTGATTGCAGCCCGGAATTAACAGCAATGCTTGGTTCCGCTATTGCAACTGCTATTTCTGACATTCCATTCGACGGACCTACTTCTACCACTCAGGTGGGGCTGGTAGACGGGGAACTGGTATTTAATCCAAATGCGGCTCAGAAAGCAGTATCTGATCTTCAGCTGACCGTTGCTTCTACCAAAGACAAAGTCATTATGATCGAAGCAGGTGCAAACGAAGTTACGGAAGCAAGAATGATTGAAGCTATTTTCGCTGCACATGAATTAAATCAGAAAGTAATCAAATTTATCGATACAATTGTTGCTGAATGCGGAAAAGAAAAGCATACTTACACAAGTTGTGCCGTTCCGGAAGAATTATTTGCAGCAATGAAGGAAATTGTAACGCCAGAGCAGATGGAAGAAGCTGTCTTCACAGATGACAAGCAGACAAGAGAAGGAAATATCCGTATTATTAAAGATAAATTAACGGAAAGCTTTGCTGAGAACGAAGAATGGCTTGCAGTATTAGATGAAGCCGTTTACCAGTATCAGAAAAAGACCGTTCGTAAAATGATCTTAAAAGACCACAAACGTCCGGATGGAAGAGCAATCAACCAAATCAGGGCATTAGCAGCAGAAACAGATTTAATTCCAAGAGTTCATGGTTCTGCAATGTTTACACGCGGACAAACTCAGATCTGTACCATTACCACACTGGCACCTTTATCGGAAGCGCAGAGAATCGATGGTTTAGACGAAGCTGAGACTTCTAAGAGATACATGCATCAGTACAATTTCCCAAGCTATTCCGTTGGGGAAACAAAACCATCCAGAGGACCGGGACGTCGTGAAATCGGACATGGAGCTCTTGCTGAACGTGCACTTATTCCGGTATTGCCATCAGCAGATGAATTCCCATATGCAATCAGAACCGTATCCGAGACTTTTGAATCGAATGGTTCTACTTCTCAGGCTAGTATCTGTGCATCCAGTATGTCCTTGATGGCAGCGGGTGTTCCAATTAAGAAAGCGGTAGCTGGTATTTCGGCAGGACTGGTAACAGGAGATACAGATGATGACTATCTTGTACTGACAGATATCCAGGGACTGGAAGATTTCTTTGGAGATATGGACTTTAAGGTAGCAGGTACCCAGGATGGTATCACAGCAATTCAGATGGATATTAAAATCCATGGCCTAACAAGACCAATTATTGAAGAAGCGATTGCAAGAACAAAAGAAGCAAGAACTTTTATCTTAGATGAAGTTATGAATAAGGAAATTGCAGAACCTCGCAGTGAAGTAGGCAAATTTGCACCAAAGATAGTGCAGATCAAAATTGATCCGGACAAAATTGGTGATGTAGTTGGTCAGAGAGGTAAAACAATTAATGCAATTATCGAACAGACCGGTGTAAAGATTGATATCACCGATGATGGTGCAGTATCTATCTGCGGTGTAGATAAAGACAGCATGGATAAAGCAATCGATATGATCAAAATCATCACAACTGATTTTGTGGCTGGACAGTTCTTTGTTGGAAAAGTAGTAAGTATCAAAGAATTTGGCGCATTTATCGAATTTGCTCCGGGCAAAGAAGGAATGGTTCACATTTCTAAAATTTCAAAAGAGAGAATTAACCGCGTAGAAGACGTTCTGACTCTTGGAGACATGGTTAAAGTAGTTTGCCTTGGCAAGGATAAAATGGGCAGAATCAGCTTCAGTATGAAAGATGTAGATAAAGAAAATAAAGAGAACAAAGAGCATAAAGAATATGCAGAAAAGAAAGCTGAGAAGCATTCAGAGCAGTAATTTTATTCTCTTATATAATTAAAAAGAAACAGTCAAATTTGAGCTTCCCCTTATGGGATATCAATTGGCTGTTTCTTTTTTATTTATTTTAGTCTACCATAGCGTACATCAGAAAATTTACCATAGAGTTTTGTATTTCCTTTGATTTTGCAGGCGCGTATCTTATAATAGTAGACTTTCTTTGGTTTTACTTTTTTATCTGTGTAACTGCAATTGTTTTTTATGGTTGCAATTCGGGTAAACCCTTTATTTTTATTGGCAGAGCGGTATAATTGATAAGAAGTGGTTCCGGTTTGCTTCTTCCATGTGATGTGCAGGGATTTACCGGATACACTGGATATTCTGGATATTTTCCCTTTAGACGGAACAACCTTTATCATACAGACTGCTTTTTTATTATTTTCCTGCTTTGATGTACAGGTTATTTTCGTAGTTCCAAAATTTTTTGCGGTTATCTTACCTGATTTTGAGACCGTGGCTATTTTTTTGTTCCTGGAAGTCCAGGATACTGATTTATTCGTTGCTGACAGGGGAACAACCACGGCCTGGAGCTGTTTTGTTTTTCCTTTTACCAGGGTAATGGTTTTTCCCTGTTTTATATTAACAGAAGAAACTGGAACATCTTTCCAGATCTTAAAGGAATAGTCTCCGGTATTGGTACGTTTATTCGTTCCCATGGTTATTTTTAGCAAATAAGTTTCCCCGGCATACAGGCTGCAGGTGAATGTCTTTGATTCCCCGTTCCCCGCGCTCTGCTGATAGAGCTGTTCTTCATAAGATGTGCAAAGATACACATTAGCTTTCTGGGAATCTAAAGCACTGGTTTCAATATTTTGGTTGGTAAAACTGATATGATAGGTTCCGTCTGAAGGAGCTTTAAACTGATACCAGTCAATATCTCCGTTGCCATCCAGGGAAGAGGTGTATTTTTGCCCAAGTGCAGCATTCGATGCCTGGCTTGAAATATCGCTGACAGTGTCGTAACGGCAGCTGATCTGTATGCTGTACTGCCCGGTATTTTTGGAGGGATTCATTCCCGGATTTACCGACACATAGTAGGTTGTATTTTTCTCTAATTTCAGATTGATATTACCCTGTTCATTTTCTTTCAGATGAATACGGCTGTTTTTGAGGTCAATCAGGTTTTCGGTACGAAGTACAAAATCGGGTTGGGATACCGCAAGTAATCCAGTAGAAATACTTAAATTTTTACAGGTGATTTTATAATATGCATCCTGGCTATTCGTAGTAAACTGGTACCATTTGCTGTGAGGTATTGTTCCTTCCAGGCGGTCCATATACCGGGTATTGTATTCTAACACAGCGGCAGATTTAGGACTGCTCCCGCCGTTGACCGGCTTCTCGGCGGCACATACCACCAGCCCCGTTGTATAAGCAAGACAGAAAGCCAGGGTAAAAAGCATCATCATTTTTTTAAATTTCTTCATTACAAATCCTCCCTTTATTTGATTTTTTATATTTACATTAAATGTGTATCTTCAAGCCGTTTTTCAAAGAATACATTTAGTCTGATCAGCGGTTTGCGTAAGATCAGACCGAGCATCAGGGCAAGAGGAACGTATACCAGAAGATGAAGCAGATCTTTGATGTAGCTGCTGCCATAGATTCCGGCTACCGTCTCTCTCATTGCATTGATGCCATAAGTAAATGGCAGGAAGGGATATACATTCTGGAAAAACCGGGGGGTCACTTCAATGGGGAAGGTTCCTCCGGCGCCGGCAATCTGAATAACAAGTAAAATGACGCACAGTGCTTTGCCAATATCTCCAAAAGAAACGGTCAGTGTGTAAATAATATTCGTATATACAAAGCTGGATAACAGCCCTGCGGCCACAAACAGCAGCGGATTCCTGCATTGTATCTCCAGGAAATACAAATCCCCCATACAGATAATAAACGCCTGTATCAGTCCCAATGTCATGAAAAGCAGATACCTTCCAAGATAACAGTGGGATGGGCGTAAATTCTTTAGTTTTTCATCTTCGTCTACCCGGACTTTCAATATGGCAACCAGAACAATGCCGCCAACCCAGATAGCTAAAGTAGTATAAAAAGGTGCCATTGCCGAACCATAATTTTCTATCGGATAAAAGGAAGTAGTTTCCAGCTGTACCGGAGATGACATAAAACTTCCCATAAGATCAGGGTCATTTTGTATAATCTCCATCAATTTCTGCAGCTTTTTATCTTTCCCCACAGAATTTAACTGTGAAATTATATTCTGTATTTTATCGTGTGTACTGCTGATCACATCTTTTGTGCTGGATAAAGCCTTTTGCCCTGAGGTCAGGGAAGAGCTCATGCCGTCAAAAATACCGTCCAGATTGCTGAGGCTGCCATTGGTGCTCTGCAATAGTCCGGAAAGGTCACTGCCAGTTTTGGTAATTTCATCCATCAGGTTATCAAGCATCGGCTGTACCGAATTTAAATAAGAGGTACGGATACCGGAAATGTCATCTTTACTGCCGGAAATTACCGAAGAAATGGAATTACGGGTTTCACTGCTGATGTCAGAAGCACTTTTTATACTTTCACTGGTAGCATTTATTTTATCAATAATAGACTGCTGGTTCTGACTGGATGTATTAAGTTTATCAATCAGATTGTTGATTTCATCTTTGGGTTCCGGCAGCTGGGCATTTAGGTCTGTCAGTATATTAATATTTTTCGTATTCATATCAATGATTGCCTGGGCAAGCTGGGTTGTCTGGGCAAGCTGCTGGGCAGCATCGGAGATATCATTATTAATATCACCGAAGGCCTGTGAGGCAGTATTTGAAATGGAATCGTAGATATCCTGCGCCGAATTCAATACGTTGCTGAATGACTGGTTTACACTGTTTAAAGAGGACTTAGAAGTATCCAGCACGGACTGGGAATCGTTAATTGTCTGCGTACCGTTTTCCAGTGTGGAACTGATATCCGGCAAGGTCAGTTTTGTTGTGGAAAGCAGCGTAGTCACACCGTCAATTGTTTCTGAAAAGGCATCAATCGTGGAACTGTACTGGCTCAGATCCGAATCCACAATCTGTAGTACGTTAATCAGACGGTCAATTAATGTATTGCTGTTTTCCTGTAAATCCCCCGTGGTAGTATTCAATATTCCTGCTATGGTTTCGGTAGCTACGCTGATAAAGGTACTGTTAACCTGCTGCTGAATAACGCCTACACCTTTATCCGTGATCTTGGGCGCAATAGCATTCTTTTTTTCGTTGATATAATATTGTATCTTCGGGCTTTCAATATTCGTTGACAGTATGCTGGATATTTTCCTGCTGAAATCCTTGGGTATAACTACAGCAGCATAGTATTTGCCGGATTTCACTCCGTCAACGGCAGATGCCGTATCTGTAAACTCCCAGCCGATCTGATCATTCGCTTTTAGATTATCGATAATCTGTGAACCTACATCCAGATTCATCGTATCCATTTTATATCCGCTATCTTCATTGGAAACGGCAACCTTGATGCCGGATGTGCTTCCATAGGGATCCCAGTTTGCTGCAATATTAAACCAGGCATATAATGCAGGAATAATACTGACTCCGATTACCACAATCATTGCCATTACATTTTTACTTAGACGTGATAAATCCCGAACATAAATTTTAAATATTTTTTTCATTTTAGCCTCCAATTATAATTTGCTGATATTTTTAAAATACGCTCTGCCGTCACCTTCCAGCTCGGGTTCCGGCTCACTCAGGTGGAGTTTTTGTTTATAACGATAATCAATGTATTCCACACAGATTAAATATCCGGAGGAAAGAATAATCGAAACAATCCAGGCAGTAAGAAAATTCAGTTTTGATTCCAGGCTAAACATAAGTATTAAAAAAACAGCCGGAATGATAAGAATAGCCAAAAATCCACACCGGATTAACATCGGATATTTTTCACGGAAGCGATTGTAAGAACCGATGAATTCCTGATGTGCCACTTCTTTATCAATATTTTCCCGGGCACCAAAATAGATCAGAGATTCCATCAATGCCTGTCTGGATGTCTTTCCCTCAAGAATCCGCTGCTCATAATCAGATTGTAAATACAGAAGCAAATTTTGCTTAGCGGCTTTCGTTTCTTTGGTATCAGGCATATCCAGAAATAATTCATCTAAAAAAAGATTAAAGTCTTCCATATAACGTCATTGCCTTTCTAAATAAGATAGGGATATTTTAGCACGAAAGAATCCACAATACAATACAAAAATGACCAATCGTCAGTTTTTGGTTTCGAAGTAAGATATGGCTTGTTTATATTTAGATATCTTAAAAGAGAAATAGTGAAATAGCACAATATTTTCCATGTAAATGGAATATTATTGTGAAAGATTGGAATAGCACACCAGGATAAAATTGAAATATTTGGGTATTTTCGTTTATTTTAGAAATCAGGTAATATAGAAGTGAAAAAGATGTGAATAATGAAGTGAGACGGCGCAGCAGATAATGGGAAGTGGCTGCTGCGCCCGGTTACAATAAACATGATTGGTTTAGTATTATACTTATGTATTATTATCCGTCAATTGAAGCAGGTATTCCACCGACTTATCAAAGAAAACTTTTTCTGCAGGCAGGGACGCATTCTTTTCTAAATGTATCGTGATATACATCTGATCCTCCAGAGTAACGATACCAAACAGGCGCTTTGCATTCGGAACAAGGGGCGGAAGAAAAATAAAATCGGAAATATGATAATCCCCATATTCCGCTGATATAGGAAGCTTTCCTAAATTTGTAACACTAATGCTTTTCGGATTATGATTGTAACCGAACATATTTTGAATTATGGCGGAAGTTTTGTTCTGATATCCTCCATAAGCAGAAAAATAGGCTGAGTCTATCAGGCCCGGTTCTAAACTATCCATAAATTTTAAAAGAAAGAATTTTTTGTTAGGGTTGTTCAGTTTCCGGTATATGAGCTGATGCACTGCCTGGGCATTCTTCCAAAAATCCTTTTTGGTGTCATACCGGTAGCGGATGGAGATACCGGTTGCATAATTTCCCATTCCGGTGAATTGTTCCGGGCGTATGCTTGCAGCTATTCCCACATCTGACAGTTCATTAGCTGATTTGATAAAAGCAGTGATTAAAATGCTGTTTATTGTAATCCCATATTTTTTTGACTGGCTTCTTAATGCTAGCAGCAGAGATGGCGGAATTGCTGAAGTATAGGCAATTGTTTCATGGCAGGACCAATATTTTCTAAACATGTTAAGATATTCGTCATAAGAAAAGGGGTTACCTGTTTTTCTCCATCTTCGGTTTAATAAGTTTACCATTAACTGCATAATGGGATTTAAACTGCAGTTTTTGAGGATCAGCTTACGATCCGGCAGCAGAAGTGGTTTATAAATCAGAGTTTCTGCAGCCAGGGCATTCATGATATCTTCTGCTAAATAAGCGATGGATAATCCGTCTCCTGCTAGATGATGTGCGATTATAAGCAGGCGGGTTCCATTCTTGTCCGGCAGAGCGAAAAAACGGATCAGCTCCCCGCCTGGCAAATCAAAAGGTATGGATGCTTGCTTCATTACGACATCCATCCAGTCGACTTCTAAAACTTGAAAAGTATAGATGCATCTTCCGGAATGTTCATAAAACACCTGACCGTTTTTTTTAAACCCCAGACGGCAGGAAAAAATCTCATTGTTTTGAACCGCTTTATCAATAGCTGATTTTAATGTGTCTATACAAAGGTTTTCCCGTATGCAAAAGGAAATAGCAATATTTATGTTTGGAGAGAATAAGTGGGTACGTTCTTTTCGAATTTCATTATTTTTCTTTTCCATATCATCTGCCCTTTCTTTTATGAGCTTGTTGAAATGTGTCAGCGGGGTTTTTATTTCAGCAGAAGCAAGCCTGGCTGTAACATATTGAGTTTATGCCTATATTATTTCATTCCATTGCCCTTTATAAAAGTCTTTAAATACTTCAATTAGCAAATCGCGGATTTCATCTTCCGGAAGATCTGTGGTATTTGTGGCTGCAATGGAAGCGATGCCATGTGTAAATATCCACATTTTAGTAAACACTTCGGCACCAACTGATGCAGGTACTCCTTCGGCAAGCTGATAAATACTATTCAATTGGAAACTATCTGACATGCACAGCAACTGAAAAAGATGTTTTTCTTTTTGCGCAAGCGCTACGTAATGCAAACCCATACTTAAAAAAAGTGGAGTATTGGGATCCAAAGAAGGGGTAAGCATTACTTCAGTAAAATAGTTTCTTGTTTTTTCGTATAATGCTTTTTTCAATTCATCCATATTTTTAAAAATATGAAAGATAGGCTGTGTAGAACATTGTAATTCCTTAGCAAGTAAGCGTGCAGTAATATTTTCATAACCCATGAGTCTGGTAAGGGAAAAAGCTTTTTCTACAATATCTGAGCGGGTAAGCTTTGATTTAGGGGGCATGATTTAGTTTTCTCCTTTTTGTATAATAACGTTGTTATATAACAATGTTATTGTATGGCGGTATTTATATTATGTCAAGAAGATGAATGGTGTTGCGAAAATTTATTTTATCAAAAACACGCTCTAGATAATTTTGCAAAAGATCCAATAAACTGAATATTTAAGTTGAAACTGCAAAAATAATATAAAAAGCACTTGACAACACCCACCAATTAGTATTAGAATGAAAAAAACAAAAAGCAAAACCGATGAGAAAGAGTAGTAAGCTTATCAACAAAATTCCAGAGAGCTGCAGGTGGTGTGATTGCAGTATTGAGTGATTTGCCGAATGGACTTTCGAGGGCAGTCTGAAATAGAGATAGTGGAGTGATCCGGTATTAAAAGAGTAGGCACTGTCGGGAACCGAACCCGTTATCAATCAGGAGTGTATGATAGTACATGCGAAAGTGGACATTATGTTAATTTGAGTGGTACCGCGATAATAATACGATATTATTACCGTCTCAAGCGAAGGCTTGGGGCGGTTTTTTAGTGTATTTATAAATATCACAAAGAAATCAGATTAACGTTCCCATTAGTTTTGTGATTGTTTGATACTATTAATCAAAATTAATGAAAATAAGGAGAATTTATTATGAAAAAGAAAATTTTAGTTACAATTTTAAGCGTGGCAATGGCAGCAGCAATAACAACAGGATGCGGTTCTGCCGGCACAGATTCCACATCAACAGGTGGAGCTAATAAAACGGAAACGGGATCAGGAAGCAAGGAAACCACGGATGCAGGAACGGATGCAGACAGTGCCAAAATGGCTGACAGTGGTGCAGCAGAGACGGTTTCGGGTGATTTAGTGGAGGGTTCCTTTAAAATTGGAATTGCTCAATTTGCACAGCATGGTTCCCTTGAGAACTGCCGTGAAGGATTTTTAGAAGGCCTTGCAGAAGAAGGATTTGTAGAGGGCAAAAACCTCGAGGTGGATTATCAGAATGCAGAAGCAGATATGGGAAATGCTAATACCATCGCACAGGGGTTTGTAGCAAATAAAGTAGATCTGATGTGCGCGATTGCCACACCTAGTGCCCAGGCATGCTATAATGCGGCAATGAAAACTGATATTCCTACCATTTATACTGCCGTTACGGATCCGGTTGCAGCAGAGCTAGCCAAAGAGGACCAGATGCCATCCGGAAACGTAACAGGTACCAGTGATAAACTTCCTGTGGAAGCACAGCTGAAAATGATTCGTGAAATGCTTC
This sequence comes from Robinsoniella sp. KNHs210, assembly GCF_000686105.1. Classification (NCBI taxonomy): domain Bacteria; kingdom Bacillati; phylum Bacillota; class Clostridia; order Lachnospirales; family Lachnospiraceae; genus Robinsoniella; species Robinsoniella sp. KNHs210. The sequence continues at coordinate 1,664,536 of NZ_JMLZ01000002.1, read as the reverse complement.
CCGAAGCGAAAACCATCGGTATTTTATATACAACCAGTGAAGTAAATTCAGAAAGCAGTATCAAAGAATATGAATCCTTAGTAGAAAAATACGGCTTTACCCTGGAAACAGCCGGAGTAGCAACAATCGCCGATGTTCCGTCTGCAGCGGATACATTATTAGCGAAGGTAGACTGCCTGAACAATTTGACAGATAATACCGTTGTAAGCGCACTTCCTACTATATTAGATAAGGCATCTAAGAAAAACATCCCGGTATTCGGAAGTGAGATAGAGCAGGTAAAAATTGGCTGTATGGCATCGGAAGGAATTGAATATATTGAACTTGGTAAACAGACCGGAAGAATGGCTGCGAAAGTGTTAAAAGGCGAAGCAAAAGCTGATGATATGAAATTTGAAACAATTACAGAAAGCAGTCTGTACCTGAATACCAAAGTAGCAGAGAATCTTGGAATTACAATCAGTGATGATACAAAAGGAAGAGCAGTAGAAACTTTCACAGAAATTACAGCACAATAGAAGATAATCAAAAATCGTAGGATAACAGAGGTAAAGATATGTCCATACTAATAGGTGTTTTAGAACAGGGAATCATATATGCCATCATGACCTTAGGCATTTACATTACTTACAAAATATTAGATTTTCCGGATTTGACAGTAGACGGAAGTTTTCCATTGGGGGCGGCGGTAACAGTTACTCTGATGGTGAATGGGGTAAATCCTTATCTGACCCTTCCCATCGCATTTGCAGCCGGAGCACTGGCTGGTATGCTTACGGGCATCATTCATGTAAAATTTAAAGTCCGCGATCTGTTATCGGGAATCATCATGATGACTGCATTATATACCATTAACCTTAAAATTGCAGGCAAAGCAAATGTTCCGATCTTTAGTATGGACAATATGTTTGATAATTCATTCTTAACGAAAATTGTACCGGAATTCCTGGTACCTTATCAGACTTTAATCATTATTGTAATTGTGGCATTGGTGGTAAAGCTTTTATTAGATGCCTATATGAAGACGAAATCCGGTTTTTTACTCCGCGCAGCAGGTGATAATCATGCATTGGTGACAGTCCTGGCAAAAGACAGCGGAAAAGTTAAGATTCTGGGTCTGGCTATCGCTAATGGTCTTGTGGCACTTAGCGGTTGTGTTTATACACAGTGGCAGAGGGTATTTGACATTTCAATCGGTACCGGCACCATGGTGATTGGTCTTGCCAGCGTTATCATCGGAGTAAATCTCTGTAAATTTATCCCGAAAGTGAATAATACAACGGCTGTCATTGTAGGAGCAATTTTATACAGGGCGTGTGTGGCAATTGCAATGCAGCTTGGTTTTGGGGCAAATGACATGAAATTAATCACGGCGGTACTGTTTTTTGTAATATTAGTGATCAGTATGGACAGGAAGAAGAAGGTGAAGGCACATGCTTGAATTAAAGAATATTAATAAATATTATAATCCCGGTACGATCAATGAAATGTGTCTTTTTGAAAATTTTAATTTTGAGGTGAAACAGGGAGAATTTGTATCCGTTGTCGGCAGCAACGGTTCCGGTAAAACCTCCATGCTGAACATTATCTGCGGCAGCATAGATATTGATTCGGGCAGCATACTGATGAATGGGAAAGATATCACCAGTGCAAGGGATTTTAAACGGCATCAGCGCATTGGCCGGGTTTTTCAAAATCCGTCTATGGGTACCTGCCCAACTATGACGATTCTTGAAAATATGTCACTGGCTGACAACAAAGGAAAAAAGTACAACTTGAAGCCAGGCATCAATAAAAAAAGAATTGATCATTACAGAGATAGTCTGCGCCTGCTGAATCTGGGGCTGGAAGATAAACTGGATGTGAAGGTAGGAGCTCTTTCCGGGGGACAGCGCCAGGCTATGGCACTTTTAATGTCTACCATGACACCTATCGAATTCTTAATCCTGGATGAACATACCGCTGCACTGGATCCCAAGACGGCTGAGATTATTATGGAATTAACAGGGAAGCTTGTAAAAGAAAAAAATCTCACAACAATCATGGTAACGCACAATCTGAGATACGCAGTAGAGTATGGCAACCGTCTGATTATGATGCATCAGGGAAATGTAATTCTTGATAAAAAAGGGAATGCAAAAGAAACAACAGAAGTAGAAGAGATCCTGGATTTGTTTAATGAGATCAGTATCGAATGTGGAAATTAAAAATTTACCGGAGAAATGTGCGGATACCAGGAAGCGCTTTGTTCTCCGGTTTTCTTGCTATTTAAATTATATTTTTTAATCAGAAATCAATCCGTCCGAATCCAAACAAGGGATTTAAGTCTTGACGTCAGGGAATGAAAATGGTAAGATAATCACTGGCGTAAAAACACGATATGGTGTGCAATTATAAAATTTTTACTAAATATTGTTACTGAAAGGACGATAGACGTGAGGTATCATAATATTACAAAAGACGATATGCTAAATGGAGACGGACTGCGGGTAGTACTTTGGGTATCCGGATGTTCCCATTGCTGTAAGGATTGTCACAATCCGATAACCTGGGATCCAAATGGCGGTGTAACTTTTGACGAAAGTGCTAAGGAAGAATTATTTGCTGAATTAGAGAAGACTTACATATCCGGTATCACTTTCAGTGGTGGAGATCCATTGCATTCAAAAAATAAAAAAGACGTAGAAGAGCTGGCAAAAGAAATACGGAATAAATTTCCTTTAAAAACAATCTGGCTCTATACGGGATCGGCCTGGGAGAGTATCAGAGATTCCTCTATAATGAAATATCTGGATGTTCTGGTTGATGGAGAATTTGATTGTGATAAGAAATCGAAACAGCTGCATTGGAGAGGCAGTTCTAACCAACGGGTAATTGATGTTCAAAAATCACTGAAACTGGGTAAAACTGTTCTGCACTGCGAATAGTCAGCAGCATATTTACATAACAATAGGAACACAGTATAGGAGAATTAAATGCAGAGAATAGCGAAATTTCATAAAGTAAGTTATAAGCAGTTTGAGGAAGGGTACAAAGATGGATTTCCGTCAGCATCTGAGTCAGAAGTCAAACGCATATATGAAGAAATTAAACTACCAAAGAGAGCAACCACAGGTTCTGCCGGATATGATTTCTACAGTCCCTTTACATTTACACTGAATCCCGGTCAGACAATCAAAATTCCAACCGGTATCCGTGTAGAAATGAACGCAGACTGGGTATTAAAATGTTATCCCAGAAGCGGATTGGGATTTAAATTCCGTCTTCAGCTTAATAATACAGTAGGAATTATAGATAGTGACTACTTTTATTCAGACAATGAAGGCCATATATTTTCGAAAATAACCAATGACAGCAATGAGGGAAAGGCAATTACGGTAGATGCCGGAACTGGTTTTATGCAGGGGATTTTCGTAGAATATGGGATAACAGTAGACGATGATGCAACCGAGCTCAGAAATGGCGGATTTGGAAGCACAACAAAATAAAAAGAATATCCGTTTTTATTGATGCCTTTCCATAACGGGAAGTATCAATGAAAACAGGATATTCTTTTTCTATCTATTAAAATAAGATTACAGCAGCCGATAGAAGGAACTTTGCTTAACTGTACATCTCCTGAAGTTCGGCTGCTTCAAATTTATGTAGTAAATCTCCTGAGGAAAAATCTTTTTCTATGTATTGCATTAACTGCCTTACCTTGCTATTTACCATAGAATCATCTTCCAATTGCCAAAAATGTCTGATCAGTCCTTCAAGAAATTTGAAAAGAACCAGTTTCCGTGATGAAATGGATCGAATGTGTCTCATAGAATAGATGATAAGGTCTAAATAAACACTTTCTCCTGTAGAGCACTCCCCATCGATAGAGAGAATACCATTTATTGTAAATATTACAGTAACTGCAGTGAGTGAATTGAGATCAATTTCTTCTTTTTCCAATTGTTCAGCAACTATCATCAAAGCATAACTATACCAGATAGCTTCATCTCGTGTTAAAGACTCAGTCGCGGAAAAACATATTTTATCCTTTATGTTATCCGGAATGATTGGTTTGTAAAATGGAATACAATGACTAATTCGCAAGTGTAAAGCCCCCTTTCTAAATTATATTAATTATACACCATTATTTGGAATGAGGTCTTAAGAATAGCTTAAGTTAAGCTATAGAAGTTTTGAATATCATTGGATATATATATGATGAGTTGGTAATATGGAGACAACGGGATTCGAACCCGCGGCCTCTCACATGCGAAGCGAACGCTCTCCCAGCTGAGCTATGTCCCCATAACCTTATTATAGTACTTAAATTAAAATATTCAAGAAGAAATATGCTTTGTTACAAGTTCTTTTCATTGAAAGCCGGATTTCTTTATGTTAGACTATGAATACTGAATCACATATCCGGACTTTAATATTTGAATCACGAAAAAGAGAGAAGGTAAACTATGAAGCTAAAAAAGAGTTATAAGGAAATCATCATAGATACTATATTTGACATCATCGGTTCTTTTGCGCTGGCGATTGGTATATATTATTTTGCTGAAAAGGCCAATATTGCGCCGGGAGGTGTATCCGGCATTGCAATTCTCATAAAATACCTCTGGGGACTTCCAATCGGAACCATGACGCTGGTTATTAATATTCCCATCATCTATCTGGCATTTCGGTATCTGGGTAAGAAATTTACATTTAAAACCCTTCGTACTCTGATTATCAGCAGTTTAATTCTGGATTTTTTAGTAACACCATATTTCCCACAGTATGCAGGCGACCGCATGCTGGGTGCCATCTTTGGCGGAGTTTGCATGGGATTCGGACTGGGTGTTATTTTTTACAGAGGATCTACCACTGCAGGTACTGATATTATATCCTGTCTGATTGAAAGAAAATTTCCTCATGTGCAGATCGGCAGCGCCCTGATGCTGGTGGACTGCATTATACTTGGCCTCTCCATCATTGTATTTGGAAATATTGAATCCGGCTTATTTGGAATGGTAGCTCTGTTTTGTCAGACAAAAGTGATTGATGGAATGATCTATGGTCTGGATAAGGGAAGACAGGTAGTGATTATGTCAGATAAAAATGAAGCTATTGCAGGCAGAGTAATTGAAGAGTTGGAGAGAAGTGCGACCTTTATTAAAGGACAAGGTGCATACAGCCAGAAAGATTCCCTGGTTTTGCTGTGTGTGGTACGTATTCAAGAATATCACCAGTTGAAAACCATAGTATATAATGAAGATCCAAACGCTTTTATGATTGTAACGGAAGCAGACCAGGTGCTGGGAGAAGGGTTCAAACCGATTACAAAGCAAAGATAGCGAGAAATATAAATATGCTTAAAAGGAGTTTGTTTACATATTATGATTGATAAAAAAGATATCGTCAATTTAAATTTTTTAAAAAAAGAAGCCTGTACCGGAAGTTACCAGGGCATGAGATATAAAATTGAGCTCGTTGGAAAAGTTCTTATAGTATCAATCTGGGCGGGGCCTTATTGCTCGGATGTTACTCCGGATGAGAAAAAGCAGTTTAAAGAATTCGAAGCAAGTGATCAAAGTCTGGATCAGGTAGTGGACTGGTTAAATGAAGAGTACAAAAACCAGGAAGAAACCTGGAAACAAGTAACCTATTAATAATGTCTATGGAGAAAAGAAAATTGAAAACACCAATATTAGAAACCGAAAGACTTCTACTGAGATCTTTTTCCATGGACGATGCACAAGCTGTATTCCAGGGATGGGAAAATGATCCGGATGTTGCAAAATATATGTTTTGGACAAGCCATAATGAAATCAAAAAAACGATAGAATGGCTGATCTTTGAAACCGGGAAAGAGGATGCGGATGACTGGTATCGCTGGGCATTTGTGAGAAAAGACACTGGTGAACTAATAGGAACCGGATTGATCTATTTAGAAGAAGAATACAATAAATACGAAATCAGTTATAACCTTAGTAAAAAAGCCTGGGGAAATGGATACACAACAGAAGCAATGAAAGAAATTATCCGGTTTGCAGCAGAAGAATTAAACATTAAAGAAATTGTAGGAAGACATGCAATAGAAAACCCGGCTTCTAAGAATGTAATGACTAAGCTGGGATTTCAATTTGTAAAAAATATCCCATATGAGTGCAATGGTGGTACAAAAACCTACGAAGGGAAAGAGTATATATGGAAAAGACAGTAATATTTGATTGGGACGGAACAGTTGCAGACACAGAAACCTTAATACTCCAATCCTGGATTGAAGTTGGCGAAAAACATGGTTTAGGTGATTTGCGAGACATATGCTATCGCTGTATTGGCACTACAAATCTTGCAACGCGCAAAATATTTTGTGATAAATATGGTGCGGATTTCCCCTATGACGAATACAACAAAGAGATGCTGATTAACTTTAATAACAAATTAAATAAAGATGGTATACCGCTCAAAAAAGGGTTGTTAGAGCTGTTACAATTTCTAAAAGAAAATAACTGTAATATCGCAGTTGCTTCATCTACAAAAATTGAAATTTTAGAGGATGAAGCAAAAATGGCAGGCATCCGGGATTATTTCCAGGTGATAGCCGGTGGAGATATGGTTCAAAAAAGCAAACCGGAACCTGACATTTTCCTGAAAGCCTGCGAAATGCTGCAAGTGAGTGCAGAAGATTGCTATGTACTGGAGGACTCCTTAAACGGAATGCGTGCAGCCCATCGTGCGGGTATGAAACCTATCATGGTTCCTGATCTGATTAAGCCAAATGACGAAATGATAAAAATAAGTTTAAAAATATTCCCTTCCCTGATCCAAGTACGGGAATATTTCCAGGAAGCGTGGAGTGTGTAGACAGATTTGAAAAAGTTATTCAATCCGGCATAAGTTATAGAAAGTTGGGGAATTAATTTCGTCAATCCGGTATGAAATCCATAATTTAAAAATATAAATAGATCATCAGGATCGTTAGGGATAAATAGGGGCGGATGAACCGCCCCTATAGATCAATTATTTGCAGGAATCACAACTGCATTTTGCCGGCATATCAAAAGACGGATTAAATGCATAGAAGTTTTTAAAGTCCAGTTCATCCTGAACCGTACGAAGTGCTTCACCGAATCTTTGATAGTGTACGACTTCTCTTGCACGCAGGAAACGGATTGGATCGATTACATCCGGATCTTTTACAAGTCTGAGAATATTATCGTAGGTAGTTCTTGCTTTCTGTTCAGCAGCAAGGTTTTCATGAAGGTCAGTGATCGGGTCCCCTTTAGACTGGAATTCACATGCATTAAAAGGAACTCCTCCTGCAGACTGCGGCCAGATCCCAACTGTATGGTCAACGTAATAAGGTGCAAAACCGGAACATTCAATTTCTTCCATTGACAGGTTTTTGGTCAACTGATGAACAATTGTGGACACCATCTCTAAATGTGCCAGTTCTTCTGTTCCGATATCGTTTAAAACGCCCATTGCTTTTCTGTTGGGCATTGTGAAACGCTGGGAAAGATATCTCATGGAGGCGCCCATTTCACCATCAGGTCCACCGTACTGACTCATTATAATCTGGGCAATTTTAGCATTTGGAGTCTTAATATTTACAGGATATTGTAATCGTTTTTCATAATTCCACATAGGTTAACATTTCCCCCTTTCCCATGGCCAAGGCTGCATTACCCATTCCCAGGTTTTACTCTTTACATCATCCGTGGTATCAATGGTAAGCGGACCGTAAAGGGCAGCATATTCTCTTAATGCTTTGTCACGTTTTTTAACATGTTCTTTACAAAAAGCCAGTGCTTTTTCATCACATGGATGAGTATCTAAATACAGAACCATATCATTTACAGCGAAACTTACTTCATTTATATAGCACATCAATTCTTCCCTTGACTTTTTTGGGCAAGGTGGTTCTGGTCTGCATTCCGGTTTTACCTGAGGTTTTTCAGGACGATGGCATCCGCAGTCCGGTTTTACTGGTTCACATGGACGCTGGCAGCCGCAGTCCGGTTTCATCTGAGGTTTTTCAGGACGATGGCAGCCACAGTCCGGTTTTACTGGTTCACAGGGGCGCTGGCAGCCGCAGTCTGGTTTCATTTGAGGTTTTTCAGGACGATGGCAGCCACAGTCCGGTTTTACTGGTTCACAGGGGCGCTGGCAGCCGCAGTCTGGTTTCATCTGAGGTTTTTCAGGACGATGGCAGCCACAGTCCGGTTTTACTGGTTCACAGGGGCGCTGGCAGCCGCAGTCTGGTTTCATTTGAGGTTTTTCAGGACGATGGCATCCACAGTCAGGTTTTACTGGTTCACATGGACGCTGGCAGCCGCAGTCCGGTTTTACCTGAGGTCTTTCAGGGCGCTGGCAGCCACAATCTGGTTTCATCTGTGGCTGGCAGGGACGCTGAGAACCGCAATCTGGTCTCATCTGAGGTCTGTTGTCCGGTCTGTACATGTTTTGGCAAGACTGGCGCTGGTTCATATTGTTAAAATTTCCATTTCTCCAATTATTCATTAACGGCAACCTCTCTTTCCGCAAAATGGTTTGCAAAGTTCCGGGAAGATAGTACCAACCTCAAGGGCCTTACACAGTTCGAACTTATCTTGAAATGTTTGCCATGGTACGTAAGCCATTGCTACCGGCATATCTTCCAGGCAAGTACAAGGTCTTGTTGTTTTATAATCACAAGGTGTACAATTATTCATAAAGTCTCCTTTTTCATTAATCTTAATTTCAATATTATCTTATGAAATACCTTTAAAAACGTGTCATATTACGGATAAAGTTTGTAATAATCATGAAATGTGATAAAATAAAGAAAACGGCATTTGGACGGACAGGATGTCCAAATAGGAGAGAGGTTGATAAAATGTTTGTGATAGACAGAATCGAAAAAAAATACGCAGTGTGTGAAATGGAAGATAAGACAATGATCAATATTCCGATAGAGAAACTGCCATCCGGTTGTAAAGAGGGCAGTTGTCTGGAATTAAATGAAAATGGGGAATATATTATTTTAGAGGAAGAGACCATTCAGCGTAAAAAACGGATGGAGGAGCGTTTTTCGCGTTTGTTTCAAAAATAATGTATAAAAAATAGATACCTGGCTGGACTGTTCCTGACGAATAAAAGGGTATTGTTAGCCATGGCTAAAAACCTTTCAATTGACAGGAATTCAAGCTTCCTATTTTCAGGGGAATGTGGTATTATAATCCATAGACAAAATGAAATGCAGTTATAAGTGGAATTAAGGAGTTTATAAATGGTTCAGAAAACGAGAAATGCAGGACGAGCAAATCAACCGGCAAAAAAAAGAAAAACAATAAGAAAAAGATTACAGGGAGATTTTCGGTATTACGATTATAACCTTTTGGCAAGTGTTATCCTGCTTACCTGTTTTGGATTGGTTATGTTATATAGTACAAGTGCATATGAAGCACAGATAGAATTTGGTACAGATATGTATTATTTTGGAAAGCAGGCAATCATCAGTGCGGTCTGTCTTGTAATCGTATTACTGTTTTCCCAGATCGATTACCATTTTTATGCAAAGTTTGCACTTTTTATTTACATTATTGCAAATATTTTGCTGATTGCTACGAAGTTTGTAGGTAGAACCATTAATGGAGCGAGGCGCTGGATCTTTCTGGGTGCATTGTCTTTCCAGCCGGCAGAGCTCGCCAAATTGGCAGTTATATTGTTTCTGCCCTTCTTAATAGTGAAACTCGGAAAGAATATGAAAGGATTGAAAGCACCTATGATTGTAATTGGATTCGGTGCTGCAACTTCTTTGTTTACATATGTGTTTACGGAGAACCTGAGTACGGCAATTATTATTGCTGGAATTACGGTGATTTTAATTTTTATTGCTCATCCGAAGACCCTTCCCTTTGTCATAGGCGGCTGTAGTATGGCAGCGTTAATCGGATTACTGGTTGCTTATCTTGCATCGGCAGTTCAGAATTCGGATAATTTCCGTATTAATCGTATTTTGGTTTGGTTAGAGCCGGAAACCTATTCCAGTCTGGGCGGTTATCAGGTTATGCAGGCATTGTATGCCATTGGTTCCGGAGGTCTTTTTGGAAAGGGACTGGGCAATAGTGCTCAGAAATTAGGATCACTGCCGGAAGCCCAGAATGATATGATTTTCTCAATTGTATGTGAAGAACTTGGTATTTTTGGTGCAGCGATGCTTACCATTTTGTTTATTTTTCTGTTGTACAGGCTTTTATTTATTGCGCAAAATGCACCGGACCTGTTGGGATCTCTGATTGCAACCGGAATATTTGCCCATATCGCATTACAGGTTGTATTAAATATAGCGGTTGTAATTAATCTGATTCCAACAACAGGTATTACGCTTCCTTTTGTTAGTTACGGAGGTACCTCTGTCATGTTCCTGATGGCAGAGATGGCACTGGCACTGAGTGTATCCAGGCAGATTAAGTTTAAAGAGCAGGAAGAAGAAGCAAAAGAAGGGAATCAATTTACGGTGAGAGGTTAAACAAATGATATTATCCGATGGAAGAATAGGAGATACTTATGTAGTGGCAGGACTTCACTTGGATGAGGGAATCACAAGAAGACTGGAAGCACTGGGTATATTCGAAGGCACAAAAGTAAAAATCATGAACATGAAAAAGAACGGAGCAGTGATTATCAAAGTGCGGGGCACTAGATGGGCGCTGGGAAGAGAATTTGCATCAGGGATTGAGGCAGAGGAGTGGCAAAATGAAACAGACAATTAATGTGGCATTCGTAGGTAATCCGAATTGTGGCAAGACCACGTTGTTTAATGCGTATACAGGTGCGAATCTGAAAGTGGCAAACTGGCCGGGCGTTACGGTGGAACGTAAGGAAGGTCAAACAAACTACAGAGGCCAGCATATCAAACTCATAGACACACCCGGTATTTATAGCCTGACATCCTATTCAATCGAAGAAAAAGTAACCAGAAAATGTATCATGGAAGAAGATATTGATGTAATCGTGAATATTGTGGATGCATCTGCGATGGAACGGAACCTCTATCTGACCACACAGCTGCTGGAACTTGGTAAACCTGTAATTCTGGCTCTTAATATGATGGATATTGTAGAAGAGCGTGGCATGGAAATAGATCTGCATCGTTTGCCCGAATTACTGGGAGCGATTCCGGTCGTACCCGTTTCAGCAAGAAAACGAACCGGTTTGGATGTATTGATGCATGCGGTAAAGCATCACTATGAAGAAGGACCAAATGAGCAGGTGATTCACTATTCTGATGATATTGAAGGAAAGATAGCAAAAATACAGGAAATTCTGAAAGTTAATCATCCGAAGATTCATAATGAACGGTGGATGGCAATCAAGCTTTTGGAAAAAGATGAAGAATTAATGGTTCAGTATATGGAAGAAACAAATAGTGTGGTGGACCGCAGTTACGAAAAAGAAATTATTAATCAGAAATATGACTATATAGAAGAGGTCATGGAGGAGTGTTTGTTTTATCGAAATGAAAAAGCAGCATCTACTGACCGGATTGACGAAATACTGACACACCGCATATGGGGTGTTCCTATATTTCTTGGCATTATGGCACTTGTCTTTTTTCTGACTTTTGTTGTGGGGGATGCACTGAAAGGTGTATTTGAAATTGGTTTGGGAGCTTTTTCGGATGCTGTACATAGTCTTTTGTTAAATATAAAAGCGGCAGACTGGCTGATTTCTCTGGTTGTGGATGGTATTATAGCAGGTGTAGGTGGTATTCTTACATTTTTACCTAATATTTTTATTCTTTTCCTGGCGTTAGCTATTCTGGAAGACAGCGGTTACATGGCTCGTGTGGCATATGTAATGGATAAACTTATGGGAAAAGCGGGCTTATCGGGCAAGGCATTTTTACCGATGATTCTTGGATTTGGATGCAGCGTTCCTGCTATTATGGCGACCAGAGCGTTAGAGCGGGAAGAAGACCGGAAAAAGACGATTCTGATTACCCCTTTTATGTCATGTTCAGCCAGACTTCCTATTTACGTATTATTTGCAGATATGTTTTTTGGTAAATATGCGATGGCAGCTGCATTTTCCATGTATGTGATCGGAATGGTAATTGGTATTCTAATTGCCCTTGTGAAGAATAAATTAGATTCGAACAAGAGAAAAAGTCAGTCTTTGCTGATAGAACTGCCGGAATATAAATTGCCCAATGCACGTACAATATTTATATATGTATGGGAAAAAGTAAAGGACTATCTTACAAAAGCAGGAACTACTATTTTTATAGCATCCATTGTGATCTGGTTTATATTAAACTTTAACTTTAGCGGTATGGTCGAGGATGTTTCCTTAAGTTTTGGTGCCATGATCGGCAAATGGATGGAGCCGGTCTTAGCTCCTGCCGGATTAGGTATGTGGCAGATTGGGGTTTCCCTGATAGCTGGTTTATCTGCTAAAGAAGTTGTAGTATCCAGTTTTGCAGTATTGTTTGGTGTTGGAAATGCCAATTCTGCTGCGGGAATGGCACAGATTATCGATAATCTTGGAAGTGCGGGGTTTGGCATGGTAAATGCCTATGCTCTGATGATTTTCTGCCTCTTGTATACGCCTTGTGCAGCTACAGTGGCAACAATAAAAAAAGAGACAAATTCCTGGAAGTTTACGTTACAGATGGTATTATTCCAGTTATTGCTGGCTTGGGGGCTGGCAGTACTGGTATATTAGGTTGGAAGTCGGATATTTTAAAGAATGGAGATGAAGCGCCGTGGGATGCTTCATCTTTTTGTTCAGAATATTAGAATATTTGATTTATTCTGTCAATTGATGATGTAGTAATGGTGTTATAGCTGCAGTATAATGGATGGGAAGAGACCGGGGATATCTGAAAAGTAAAATTTGATTAGATAATTGTAAATAACTGGTAAAATATTTTACCATATTTTCTCAGTATTTCTATAAAACAGGTATTTCCTGTAATTAATGTTTATTATGGTCGAAATATAGATAAAATTGTAGGAATTCAACTTAAATTTGATTGATTAAATTTGTGTCTGTGCTATAATTATAATATTAGAACTTAGTGGAGAGGATGATCCAGAAGTGAGAAAAGCGCTTGCAAAAAACAAAGGAGCATCTATGCTTCTGGCAATTTGTATCTTCATGGTACTTGCTGTTATTGGATTTAATGTGTTAGCCGCGGCATCTGCAAATACATATAATTCCAGAGGGCAGTTAGCGAATGAACAGGCGATCCAATATGTGAATTCTATTTATGAAATTGTTGATGGTATGATACAAGGCGGAGAATTTAATCTGGATGCCTGTCTGGAAGAAGAAGGGACAGAAGTGTCCGGTATGACTGCCGTTTTAGGTACTAATAATCTGGAAGATAGTAATGGGAATAAAATAGACGTATCGATTAAGTTTGCAAGGGATACAAATGCAAGCGTCACTCAAAAAAATCGTATCAAAGCGCAGATAACTATAAACTATAAAGCCAGAGACTATTGTATTACATCAATTTACCTGCAAGATAAAAGTTTGCCTGAACAAACAAAATACACTTTAATAAAATGTGAAGGTGTGGTGTCAAGTGATAATGAATAATCTGATTCATAAGGTGAAAAGTTTCTCCCGCCTCAGAAATGTATGTTTAAATAACCGGGGCGAAACGATGATTGAGTTAATAACCAGTTTGGCGTTATTTGCAATGACAATGGTTTTAGTTGCTGTTTTATTTTCTAATGCGAATCGTATTCTGATTAAAAATAATACCATTCAGAAAAACCTGAATCATCAGATAAATAATTTAGAACTTGGAAATGAACTGACAACAATTAAAAGTGATATTGATATGACTTTTATACTTTCAAAGGATGGCAGTACTGGTGTGGAACCGATAAAAGTAAATACAAAGGTAAAATTAGTAAAGCCATTAAGTGGTGATTCGGAAGGTACTATAGATTCAACGCTTGCAAAGTTTCAACGGGTTGTAGAGTCTGAAAGTGGTGATGGGTCATGAAGATTAATTTGTGTTTAAAATCAGATAGAAAGAAAGGGTTTACGCTAATAGAAGTAATTTTAACGGTTACATTAGTTGCCGTTTTCTTTACAACTGTTGCAGCGATACTCCCCCAATGGTTTAAATCCTATCAGAACGTGATCAGTGCAAGTAATGCCAGCCAGATAGCGAACAGCGTTATTACAGCCATCGATGAGCAGATCACTTATTCAGGTTCTGTGGAAGTAAAATCCGGCAGTCCGGACAGCATTTATTATCAGTACAAAACGGGAGAATATCGGGAAATTGTATTGGGTGATGATTGCAAAGTCATTCCCGGATTAGTATATGATGATAAATATTTTATAAATAATAAGTTGAAAATACATGCAGAATTTGCAAAAGATTTTGTAGAATCAGCTACAGCTACACCTTCACAAAAGAATGTATGTAAGTTAACGGTAACATTAATAAATAGAAATACTGGTAAAACGGTTATTGAAAAAGTTCGTTATATTAGACTTTATGGACCTGAAAAAAGTTAGGGGGACAGGTATGATCCTTTACAATTACGCTGCAAAAGATGCGGCTGGAAAAATACATAATGGCAAAATAGAAGCCAATGGGGATGATGAATTCTATCTTTTTTTAGATAAACAGAATTGGTATTGTATATCCGTTTCAAGAACAGATCTGCTTCGCGAAGCACAGAATCAGTCGGAATACCGCTTTAAACCAAAGGAAGTAGCATTATTTTGCCGGGAATTTGCTATTATGCTGTCATCCGGAATGAATATGCTGACTACACTTCAGCTTTTGTATGAACGCTGCCGTAAAGCTAAACAAAAACAATGCTATATGCACATGATAGAAGCGATAGAAAAAGGAGAGACTTTGCATGATGCTATGAGGAAGCTGGGGAAAACATTTCCGACACTTCTTTCTTCTATGGTTTTGGCTGGAGAGGCCAGTGGATCGTTAGATATCGTGATGGAAAAGATGGCGCAGTATTATGAGCGGGACTATCGTTTAAAAGGGAAAATCCAAACGGCTATGATCTATCCAATACTATTGATGTCGGTAACCGTTGCTGTAATAATTCTTTTATTTACGGTCGTACTTCCACAGTTTTTTACAATGTTTGAGGGGCAGGATCTCAATCCCCTTACCTCATTTTATATGAAACTTAGTGTATTTTTAAAGAACCAATGGTATATTCCATTAGGCATCATTATTGGCATCATTTTACTGATACATTTTTTGAAAAGAGATCCGGGATTTCGTTTAGAATATGATAAAAGTAAATTGAAAATTCCTTTAATCAGTAAGCTTTTAGAGAAAATATTAATATCCAGATTCGCCAATGGTATGAGCATTTTATACTCCAGTGGTATTTCAATTATACGCTGTATGGATATTTGCAGTACGGTAATATCCAATACGTATCTGGAATTCAAAATGCAGAGAGCCACAGAACAGGTGGAAAAGGGAACATCCCTGTCCCAGGCTTTAGAAGAACAGGGATTGTATGACAGTATGGTGTGGTCCATGGTTCATATTGGTGAAGAATCCGGTAATTTAGATGCGATGTTTTTGAAGCTTGCAGAATATTATGAGGAAGAATCAGAAAGTGCAACGCAAAAGATGATGGCGATTATGGAACCGGTGATGCTGATTATTATAGCAATAATCGTGGGTTCGGTAGTGGCAAGCGTCTTAATACCGATATATGGTATGTATCAGACGATTTAGAAAGGAACTGACGAAAATGATACTATCGATTGAATTTACGGCAGAACATATTCATATAGTGGAAGAAGATGTAAATGCCAAATCCATAACTGTAAGACGTTTTATAGAAATTCCTATGCCGGATGGTTCTTATTTGAATGGAGTGATTGTTAACACTGCAGCCGTAGCGGCTGCTATACAGGTTGCCGTAAAAGAGCACCGTATTCATACGAAAAAAAGTATTGTTACCGTAAGTGGTGTAGACATTTTACGAAAAGAATTCCAGGTTCCGTCAGGTAATAATAAACACACCCGGGGAATGGTTGAAAATGAGCTGAATAAGGCCGGAATGCTCAGATCAGACTACTTGTTTGACTATATTATTAAGAAGAATATCCAAAAAGATCAGGCAAAAAGTGAAACAATGCAAAACGTAGATGTATACTTAATGCCGAGAGCTTTGGTAAATAATTATCTCACTACCTTGCGGAGGGCGGGGCTTACTCCTTATCGAATTGAGACAGTCAGCAATAGCATGGAGCGACTGGCATTCCTGCTGAAAGTCGCCGATGGGGACGATATGTCGATTCTTTGCTGTGCGGAAAGAGACCAGATAGGTCTGTTATTTACAGGGGCAGGTACTAAAATGATATACCGAAGCACGCAAATTAAAGCAGAAGATACGATTGAAGAAAATGCATTTATTGTATCTGCCGTACAGTCGCTGAACAGGGAAGTAGATCCGATTGCAATTGCACTGGAAGAAATTGTTGAAAACGTTTCTAAACTGGTACAGTTTCATTCTCAAACAGGGAAGAAGAATAAAGTCGGGCAGATATTAATGTATGGAGATCTGTCAAGGGATTCACAATTCCTAAGCCGTATTGAGAATGCAACGGGCATCACTACAATAAAGTGCGATTTTCCCGATCATGTAACCTTTGCGGGGCCGGGAGATCTGACCTGTTTAAATGCTATAGGGGCATCTGCAGGCGGTTTGTATGAAGTTGCAGAAGAAAAGGATATTGATTTTTTTCCATTAATGAAAGAAAAGAAAGTGGAGAAGACTACAAAAAAAGATCTGATTCCGTTAGCGGCAGGAATGGGGCTCATTTTGATTCTGTCCGGAATTTATGCACTGCAGTCTTCGAGTAATATGACGGTTGAAGCGTCTGTTCAGGTGAGCCAGGATTTTATTAACGATCCTGAGAATCAGAAATTATATCAGAAAGCAAAAGCATTACAGGACTACACCATATCGCTGGCTGAATATAATGAAACATGTAATCAGTATATAGATGTTATTAAGAATACGCGGAGATTAGAATCAAATGATTTTAATGAACTGGATGCCAAAAAGCCTGAGGATGTAACAATTAAAAGCTATGGTTACAGTAATGGGGAGATTACCATTTCCTGTGATACCACAAATCAGGATGGGGCATCTGCTTTTGCTAAAATTTTAACTGATTCCGGGTTATATACGGATGTAAAATATACAGGATTCAGCAGCGGAAGCAGCGAAGATGGATCAGCAAATTATACTTTCCAGTTAGTTTGCACTTTATGGGCGCAATCGGGAGGTGTATCAGAATGAAAAAGAGCGAAAAAATACTTCTGCAGATTTTGATCTGTGTAGTTTTATTAGCTGTGGTTTGGATGTTTTTTCTAAAACCCGCACTTGAAAAGAAAGAGGTTCTAAGGGAAAGGGAAGAAGCAGCAAGAATAGAGCAGGAACAAATGCAGGCATTAATAGAAAAAGCCACACTTGAAGATGAGTTATTAGTTCAGCAGAATATTTCTAAAGAGAATTATGAGTTTTTTTATTCCGTATTAAACAGTTATAATATTGATAAAATTGTTAATGATCTTGCTAAAGAAAATTCGTTATATGTACAAAGTCTTCAAATCGGAGAATATACAGATGCATCCTCCGATTTTGTGATTGAGACGGAAGAGACACCGGAAGCAATTGATGAGTCTGCTGAGGTAACAAAATCAGATGATCAAGTCATAGAAGAAAAGGTAGAAAACCAGGCAAAATTATTGAAAAGTCAGGTATCTATTTCCATATCAGGTACCTATGATAATATTTTAGCTTATGTGAAGGCTTTGAATGCAAAAAGTATTTGCCTTAGGATAGATAGCATTTCACTCTCAGAAAATAACAGGGATGCAACGGGAAATGCCAGTCAGAATGCAACAATAGGCTTATCTCTCTATGGTATCAATAAGCCTAAAGAACAGTCAGGGAATGAATCATCAGAAACCAAGTAAAGTCAGATACCAGGTTATAAGCTGCGAACCAAAAAGAGCGGCGAACAGAAAACCGAAACATAAGAAGGGTCCAAAGGAAATCAAAGTTTTTTTATCTGCTTTTTTTCGGATAATTAAAAGTATGGACCAGCAAGAGGCGAGAATACAACCGGCAAAGGCACCCAGCAACACTAATTTCCATCCAAGGAAAAGCCCGCTTACAGCGCAGAGTTTAACATCGCCTCCGCCAAATCCGCCTGTTATAGCAGCGATGAGAAGCATGGGAATGCTGATCACTGCCAGCCCGATTAATTTTTCAATAAGTTCATTGGGTGTTACGATGATGTTGATTACAGCGAGAATGAAAATAAAAACCTGCAGGGAATCAGGAATCGTCATTGTTTGGATATCAGTGATTGAAACAACAATAAGACAGCAGAAAAACAAACAAAGCAAACCGCTGTAAATGGTAAAACCATGAGCTAAAAATGCTGCAAGGAAGAGAATTCCTGTTAATGCTTCTACCAGCGGATATTGCACAGAGATAGGTGCCTTGCATTTGCGGCATTTGCCTCTCAATATGAGATAACTGAAGATGGGAACCATGTCATAAGGCTTAAGGGTCGTATGACAGGAAGGACAAAAGGAACGTCCTTTTGCGATATTGAGGTGCAGGGGAATTCGGTAGATACAGACATTTAAAAAGCTCCCGATAACGAATCCCATAACAGTAATGTATGTCAGCCAAAAATATTCCATTGTTTTCTCTCCTTCGTATTGTTTTGCAGATGAATTATAACACAGATAGAATCAAAGGGGAATAGTATGTTAAAAAACTTACGACTGGGTCAGGTTCTTATAGAAACCGGATATATTACAGAGCAGCAATTAGAAGAAGCCCTGGAATACCAAAAAAACAGCAGTATGAAAAAAATGCTTGGAGATGTACTGGTTGAACTGGAATATATCACAGAGGAAGACCGGTTAAAAGCATTGTCTACGCGTATGAATGTCCGCATCATGGATTTCGAACAGTTAAAATCAACCATTGAAGCAATTTCACTGGTTCCCAGGGAAACTGCTGAACGCCTTATGGTGATCCCGCTTCGTGTAGATCAGAATAATTTAGTTCTGGCAACCGATAATCCATTGAATTATTATGGGTTTGAAGAATTAGAGACGCTCACCGGAAAGCAGGTTGTTCCGGCACTGGCTTCTAAAGCAGACGTAGAAGAAGCCATTAAGCGCAATTACGTAAATAAGACGATGATCAGCGCGATCGATGATGTACATAGAGAATATACGGGAGAATCGGATGTGAATGTATCCGAATCTTTCCAGCAGATGATGGACCGGGTAGACAGTTCGCCCGTGGTAAAATTAGCAAATACCATTGTCATTCAGGCATGCAGTATGCGAGCATCCGATATTCATATAGAACCTTGCCAGAATAACATCCGTATCCGTTTTCGTATTGATGGGGATTTAATGGAAGCAATGGTATTAAATACCACGGTACTGGTTCCGATTACAACACGTTTTAAGATTATGGGCGGATTGGATATTGCAGAACGCAGGGTTCCTCAGGATGGACGTTTCAGTCAAACGGTAGGAAATAAAAATATTAATTTCCGAATTTCTACACTTCCGTCCGTCTTCGGTGAAAAAATTGTAGTCCGTATTTTGGGTGATAATGCGATAAATATTGTGCAGGCAAGGGAATTGGGTATGAGCGAAAGCAATTATCAAAAGTTTGAACGTCTGCTTGCGAATCCAAACGGAATTATAATGGTTACCGGACCAACCGGAAGCGGAAAGACAACAACCATCTATTCTGCACTTCATGAATTGTCCCGACCAGATGTCAATGTGGTGACAATTGAAGATCCGGTAGAAAAATATATAAAAAATGTAACTCAGGTTCATATCAATACAAAGGCAGGATTAACATTTGCCGCAGGGCTTCGTTCTATCATGCGTCAGGATCCTGATATTATCATGGTAGGTGAGGTCCGGGATCAGGAGACGGCTGTGATTGCAGCACAGGCAGCAATTACAGGGCACCTTGTACTGACTACCGTCCATACAAATGATGCGGCATCCGCATTTATGAGATTAATAGACATGGGCGTGGAGCCCTACATTGTAGCATCTTCTGTAATTGGTGTAGTATCCCAGCGACTGGTTAAAGTGATCTGTGAGGATTGCAAAACGGAATATACCCCGACCGAAGAGGAGTTACTGCAATGGAGTGCCGACCGTCCAATGCCGGAAAAGTTTTATCATGGCGCAGGCTGTAAAAATTGCAATCACACAGGATACCGGGGCAGAACAGCAGTACATGAAGTTATTATGGTATCTCCGGACCTTAGAAACTTAATTATGAAGCATGCTTCTGCTCAGGATATTAAGAGGAAAGCAAAAGAATATGGATTCACGGATCTGAAAGAAAATCTTATGGATCTGATTGAACAGGGACGTACTACCATGGAACAAATGATAAAAGTAGCTAATTTCATCGAATAAAAGGGGGATTTATGGGCCAGATAGATGATTTAATCCAACAGGGAAGAGCACTTGGATGCTCCGATATCCATCTTACCTTCGGACTTCCGCCAATGGCGCGGAAGAACGGGAAATTAATTAAAATGCAGGGGCATGAGGTTTTGGATGCCCAGCAGCTTCAGGTGTCAGCTGACGATATGCTGATTAAGTGCCAGATTCAAAGACCGCAGGATCCATTGGAAGAAATAGATTTCTGCTATGAAGCGGCAGACGGAAGCAGAAACCGTGTTAATATTTATTATCAGCAGAAAAAAACGGTAATCGCCATACGATTGCTAAGCGCATATATTCCTACCATGGAAGAACTGAAATTACCTAAAATATTAAAAGATCTTGCCATGCTGAAACGGGGACTGGTACTTGTTACCGGACCTACCGGAAGCGGTAAATCCACTACATTGGCATCTTCTTTGGACTATATTAACCAATGCCGGAGTGAACATATTATTACAATCGAAGATCCGGTTGAGTATGTGCATCAGCATAAAAACTGTATGGTAAACCAAAGAGAAGTCGGGGTAGATACCAACAGCTTTGCAGCTTCTCTAAGGAGTGCACTCCGTGAAGATCCGGATATTATCCTGGTTGGAGAAATGCGGGATCTGGAGACCATAGCATCGGCAGTAACGGCAGCCGAAACCGGCCACCTTGTTTTTTCTACACTGCATACAACAGGAGCAGCACAGACAATAGACCGAATTATTGATGTATTTCCTCCGTATCAGCAGCAGCAGATCCGGACACAATTAGCTTCGGTTTTAAAGGCGGTAATATCCCAGCAGCTGATACCCACAGCAGACGGAAATGGCAGGGTAGCAGCCCTTGAAATATTATTGATAACAGATGCCGTTGCGAATATGATCCGTGAAAATAAATGCCACCAGATTACTTCCGTATTACAAACAGGGGGCAGGCTGGGTATGCAGTCCATGGATGGACATTTACTGGAACTGGCACAAAACCATATCATAAAACCGGAAATGGCGGTTGACTATGGTATCGACAAAAACATGTTAATGCAAAAGCTTTTCGCGTAATTTTTTTGCATCCTCAATGTGATATAAATTTGATAAATCCCCAAAGGGTTTATACATACAAAAACATAAATTTAAGGAGGTATGAATTATGACATTCATGCAGAAGCTGAGAAAATCAGCGAAAGAGAAGAAAGGTTTTACACTAATCGAATTGATCATCGTTATTGCTATTATTGCAATCCTGATCGCTTTGATCGCACCTAATTTGGTGAAGTTTTTATCAACGGCAAGAGGTACATCTGTAGATGCTAATGCTAAGACGGCGTATACTTCTATTCAGACAATGCTTACCGAAAAGGAAACTGGTAATATAAAAATTCAGGATGGAAAGTATACTATTACATTGGTTAATAATGCTATTACTGTATCATGTGATACAGCAGCTGTTGATCCAGCAGTTCTAATAACAACAGCTGATCTTGTTGATTTTTTTAATGCCAAAGAATTAAAAGGTGTAACAATTAATGCAAAGGTTGCAGCTGGAAATATTTTAGAGAGTGTTGAATGGAAAGCAAACGATAAAACAGGTAGCTATCCTTCAACTAAATAAAAATTTTATTTATATATAAGGCGGGTAAAATGCCTGCCTTATATATAATATTATCCATATTATTAAGTGCAGAATTAATAATACTACATTTACTAATATGAATAATCACTAAATTTTTCGTAAATATCAATCCAAGAAAGGGTGAAATATAATGTTTGCCAAAATAAAAAAAACACTCAAAGAAACAAAAGGCTTCACATTATTAGAAATGATTTCCGTAATCACCGTTGTAGCCATCATAGGTACAATCGTAACAGTAGCCGTATACGGCTATATGGTAACCGCATATATGCTCAAAGCAAATCAAACAGCGGAAACTGTTTTTTACGCTGCGCAGAATTATCTGACACAGCAAAAAGATATGGGTGCATTAGAACAATTTAATGAGCGCATTTCTACATATGATACCGGACTAAACACTGCCAGAATGGAAGACATATTGCAGTTAAATGGTTATTTTCCGGATGATGATCCCAGTGTTAAAGAGGAGTGGGAGAAGAACCATAACAGCAGTAAAATAGTCTCCGTATTTGTTAATAGTAAGAAGGGATATTTAGGAAACAGAGAAGACATGTCATCAAAGGATAATGATCTGTATTTTTATAATCCTTTCTGGACAGAGATCATCGAACCAAGTATAAAGGATGAGAACATTACCGATCATTGTTTTTTACTGGAATATGATGAGGCAACCGGTATCGTTCTTAGCGTTTTTTATTCCGAAAAAATAGATGATTTTTGCCGTAAACCATCTATTTATCCATATGAACTGAATAGCAGCGAAAAATATAACGTGGTAAAACGCGATACCAAAAGTCTGAAAGAAAAACGTCAGGGCTACTATGGAATCAGTATGTCCAACTATGCCAACAGCAAGGTGGAAGTATATCAACCGGCTGTAAAATTAGTGAACAGTGACAGACTATACTTAGAATGGCAGGATAAAAATTTACCACTTGAAGGAGCAGGGGCAGAGGCAGGAAACCCTGCTTTTTCCGCCGATTCTTCTCTTGCGGGGAAACTATATTATGACGTCAAAATAAAGTCTAAAAACAGACCTGATTTTAGTATTTCAATACCAAAAATAAAAGCGGTTATTGGTACCCCGACTGATTGGAAAACAGCTGAAGAAAAAGCAGGTACCTCTTCTAATCCAATTTTTATTTATGATAGCAGTACCAATACGTACTCTTTGAGTTTGGATTGTATCCATTACAGTATATTAGAAAAATATAAAGGGATTTTGTCTACCGATAATATTTACTGTGAAGTAACTCCGAAATTGGAGGGGATGTCCGTTTCAGAAGAAAAAGGTGTTTCCAATTATGAAAGTGCCAGCTTTGGGGGTGGAGAAAAAGAAGCTGATTATAATGGAGCAATGGTGGATGCAGGCGGAAGCGGCAAAATGGAAACCGGTTTAGAAGAAAATAATTCCACTTCAGATTATCCTTATACCATTAAATATGCCCGCCATCTAAACAATATGCGAAATGTAACTGCAGAATCTTATTTTCTGCAGACAGGTGATATTAACTGGAAGCTTCCGGAATACAACAATGACAGTTCCCATTCTGTGATGTTAAGCAAGAAACTTTTTGAACCAATTGTGTTTGTAAAAGAAGTAAAAGCGGATCAAAATGATCTTACCAATATCGTAACAGAGTTTAAAGGAAAATATGATGTTGAAGAGACATTTGATGAAGAAAATAATAAAAGAAATTTCAAAATAGCCGGCATCGATATTAAAGCAGATGCCAAAATCGGAAATAATGTAGGACTTTTTGCGGTAAATAGCGGCGAGATTAAAGGACTGCGGCTCCTTAATACATCGGTATCCGGAATTACAAATGTAGGTGCCGTCACAGGCACAAATAATGTTTCCGGAAAAATTACAGATGTTCAGGTACAGGCAGCGGTGCAGGCAGAAATTATAAATAGCAGCGGTGAGGAAAGTGATACCAATGAAGTTGCAGATTTTGGAAAAAACATTGGCGGTGTTATTGGTTTAAATAAAGGAGAAGTGTCGGATATTACCACACTGCCAGTCGTTAACAATGAATCGAAAGCAACACAGAATGTTGTGTCCGGTACCTATAATGTCGGCGGTATGATTGGTTTAAACTATTCGGATAAAGTAACTTCCCTTAAAAATTATAACAATTTGGGAATCGTAACCAATGGTGACGAAGTAATACAAAATTTTGGCGGAATAGCAGGACAAAATGAGAATGCAGGTAAATTATCGTCTTGCGTTAATAAAGGTGTCATTAGTCTAAATAACAAAAATGAACCGGCGGAAGATGATTCCGGTACATCAACCAAAGAACCTCTATATATTGGCGGAATTGCAGGCTATAATGAAGGTAAATTAAAAAAATGCGAAAATGTACTGGACGAAACATATTTTTTCGAATGCGATAAGCTTTTAGAGACTTGTTTAAATGATTTAAATAAAGAAAACGGAACATTACCCTCTTATTCAGGAAGGGGCGTTGGCGGTATTGCAGGTGGTAATTTTGGTGATAAGGCAGAAGTCATTGACTGCTTTGTAAATAATGCCGTTCTGGGTAAGGATTTTGTAGGCGGACTCATCGGCATCAATATGGGAAGTGTTACAAACGGAGGACTGATATCTTCCATTCTGGAGAATTTAACAGGGCGAAAAGAGGATGTCAGTGGTCTTGTAATTGGAAGCGGCAACATGGTTGGCGGCATTTTTGGATATACAGATGCAAAGAATACAGAGATTTCTAATTATGTTAATTCCTCAAATGTTCTGGGTGCATCTATGGTCGGCGGCATTATGGGAATGAATGGGGCAGATTTTAACAGCATACAGGAATTATTGGATGCTGACTGTATTGGAAATCTGGATGACCTCGTTTCCGGTACCGATGAATATTATAAGAGACTCATGCAGAAAGATCTGAATGATACTGAGAGAAATAATATAGAAAATGCTTTGCGTAATTATTACTCTGAATTAATGCAGGGAGGATTAGCAGCAAAATACATCAACAATGTAAATAAGATAAGCAACTGCACCAATATGGGATTTGTTTATGCAGCTAAACGATACAGCGGAGGTATTACCGGAGTAAACTATGGTGAATTAAACAAATGTATTAGCAGCTTTGAAGAAAAAGAAAACGGTCTGGTTAATTCAAACTACGATTTTCTTACAACGGCAGACTGTGCAGGGGGGATAGCAGGATTAAATCTCGGAACTATAACAGGTGATGGGTCCAATAATTCAAACAGTAATAACTATGTATATGGTAATTCTTTTGTTGGCGGGATTGTTGGATGGAATGTATCCTCCATTAGTGGATACCGCAGTATCTCCGGGTCTGTACGGGGCCGGAACAATTATGTGGGCGGATATCTGGGAATGAATTCTGATTTAAGCGGTATAAATGGTGTTGAGGTAGCCTACAATGGCATTACGGACTCACAAATTACCGGTAAAAATTATGTAGGCGGAATCATTGGCTGTAATATTGTTCCGGTTGAGAAAAATGATCAGTTACAGGTTCAGATCACAGGAACTACAACCGGCAATATTTCGATCAAAGGAGAAGCCTATGTGGGAGGAGTTATCGGTTATCATTCCTGTATTGAAAATTTGAATAATGTTCCCATCCAATGTGCAAGTCTGACTGCATCATACCCTTATGGTGTCTTTGATGCGAATACTTCGCAGACACAGAATGAAGCACAGAAAATCATAACGAACTTTGTAAGCTGCAGAAATACTGCGTCGGTAACCGGTTCCCGTTATGTTGGCGGAATTATCGGCTGTAATGAAAAGGGCAGTAATTTAGCGGTAAATTCAAGCAATAATTATGGCGATGTATCAATTGTAATCCCGAATGGCATTCAGATAGAAGAAGATGCGGCAACATCGGATCAGATCACAGGGACTTCCTATTTTATCGGGGGAATTACCGGCAGAAATACATCGACCGGTTTAATTCAACAATGTTACAACGAAGGAAATGTAAAATCCCCAAGCAAATATCTGGGCGGACTGTGTGAAGTAAACGAGGGAATCATCCTAAACTGCGTCATAGGAGATGCAAAAAGTTTTAAAATTGAAGGCAAGAGCAGTGTTGGAGGAATCGTCGGATTAAACCATACCACAGATCCATCAAACCCGGCACGGGTTGAAAAATGCAGCGCCAATCAATATGCTTCCATCGTTGGCGGCAGTAATACCGGAGGTCTTGTAGGTACAAATGAAGCTTCCATTGTTAATTGTACTACGTATGCCAATGTATCTGCGCCGGGCGGGGATAAAGTAGGCGGTATAACCGGTTTTAACAAAGGAAGTATATCCGGTACGGAAATCGGAAGTGAGCGGATTATACCTGCTGTAGTGGGCAGAAACTATGTTGGAGGATTGATCGGAGTTAACGAAGGAATCCTTTTACAAGACGGCTCTGACAACGAGACAACATCCCAGGGGGTGCAGCCGACTCTGGAAAATTTAGTGAACCGGGCAAATGTTACAGGGGAAAATTATGTCGGCGGTATCGTAGGCAGCCATAATTCCAAGAGCATAAAATCCTGCAGTAACTATGGCAATATTACATCAGAGAAAAAAGATTCATCGGATAATGTAATTGGTTCGGGTTATGCAGGCGGTATTACCGGAGTGAATGAATCGGGCAAAGAAATAACCGATTGCCAAAATTATGGAAATGTATCCAGTAATTACGGTCAGTCCGGCGGAATCGTAGGCATGAACTTAGGCTCGATACAAAGCTGCTACAATCGTTTCGGAACCATAAGAAGTGATTATGCTCAGGCAGGAGGCATCACAGGAACCAACTCCGGCGTCATTCAGGCCAGTCATAACCTGGGGAGTGTAACAGGTGCTGTCACAGGTACAGAAAATAATGCTATTGGCGGAATTGCAGGTATCAATAACAGTGCTTCCCAAGGTTTAGCAGCAGGTGACATTAAGGACTGTACATCAAAATTAAATGATACAAATTCAAACTCTGTTACAGGCAGTAATATAGTGGGCGGCATTGTGGGTTGGAACCAGGGATCTGTTACAATGAAAAAGAACAATGGTGAAAACAATAATGTTTCCATTAATATCAATGTAAATCAGGCTGCGGTTAACAGTACCTCCGGAAATACCCCGTTGATCGGCGGCATAATCGGAAAAGACGACAGAAAAGTGACGGCTCAGAATCCGCCAGGCATTGAAAACTATATCTACAGCGGAACCATTCAAATTAGTGAGATGGCACAGACCTTATATGCCGGCGGAATAATCGGCTATAATAACAAAGGGCATATTGTGAAAAACTGTGAATTCAGAGGTACTGTCAGCGGACTTGGAAACAGAAATTTCGACGACAAGGGCAACCTGAAGACGGATGGAGGTGTAGGCGGTATTACCGGGCGCAATGCGGGAACGATATATTTAAACCGGATTGGAGATAGTAATGAATATGGTATTAACACAACGCCCGATACCCCTTCTTCCATTAACGGCTGCACAAATGTAGGCGGAATTGTGGGAATTGGAGATAAGGACAGCAGCATTTTATGTGACACACCCAATAATGGTAATGCAAAAAAAGGCTATATCGTTAATTATAGCTCGGTAACAGGTGTTTTAAATGCAGGCGGTATTTATGGCAACAGCAGTGTTGCAATAGAGAGCTGCAAAAATAAAGGGGTTATAGGTGGAAAAACACGTATAGGAGGAATAAGCGGGTCACATAATAATTCAGCAAATATTACGGATTGCGAGAATACATCAGAAGCTCAGATTAATCCTTTGCAGGAGAATGCCAGCGAATTAGGCGGTATCGTAGGATATGCTGGCAGCACTACGATTTCCAACTGTAAAAACATGGGAATAATCTGTTATGCAGATGAAAATAATCAACCTGCCGGTATTACAAATGTAGGTGGTATTGCAGGTAATGGCTCAACATCTACGTTTATAAATTGTAAGAATGGTACAGCTGGTGAAACCCTGGATTTCCTAACCTGTGATGTCCGCAATGCAGGAGGGATTGTAGGTAATTATGCAGGTCCCAAACCAGGAAAGGACGTAAAGAATGCGGAAGATCTCAATACCCTGGTAAAAAACTTTGATTCCTGCAGCAATTATATGAATATAGTAATGAATGGCGATTTATGCGGAGCTGTTGGAGGGATCGTGGGCAATGCTTCCGGTAATGACCTGTATCTGATTCTTAATTCCTGTAACAATTACGGTAAAATAAAAATGAATTCCAATAAAAAACTGGATATTTATAATTATCAGAATTGCGGTATGGGTGGAATTGTCGGCTATGCAACTACAAAAGTATATATTAAAGATTGTAACAATTCCGGAGTAGTAGATGTCAATAATTATGCCCAGGTTGGAGGCATCATAGGGGTAATAAAAAGTAAAAGCAATGCAGTTTCAGTAGGTTTAATAGAAAGCTGTAACAATAACGCAGCCGGTACCATAAAGGGCGGCGGTGATGTAGGAGGTATCATCGGAAGACAGGAAGATGGAGCGTACCTGAAAGTTCAGAATAATGAAAATAGTGGTTCCATTTCCGGAATTCAAAACGTTGGCGGAATATTAGGGCGTATATACCAGGGAACTTCCAGTGCTTTTCATACAGGAGAATACAGTAACTGCACAAATAAAGGCAATGTTTCCGTCATATGGAATAAGGAAGCAAATGCAACTCCCTCCGGTATAGGCGGATGTGTCGGGTTTGTACCATATGCGGGAGAAGTATTTACAAATTTAATTAATGATGGTGTGGTATCTGTTGATGAGTCGGTAGGTTCCAGGACTGTGACAGGGGTAGGCGGTATCGTAGGATCCTTGGGCAATACGGCAAATTCAAACAGCACGTTTAAAAATTGTTCGAATAAAAAGGACTTAGTCTTTGACAGGGCGGATATCCAGATTAACTCCCTGGGAGGAATTGCGGGATCCATGGCTTCACCGGCAGGAACTGCACTAAACGGCTGCACAAATTATGCAAGTGTAATATCCAACGATTCATCGGTCAATGTGGGCGGCATCGTGGGTGCTCTTTCTGGCGGAACGATAACAGCATGTTCAACCCGAATCCCGACAGGATCAGCAGTTCCTTTCATACAAGGGGGCCAGCGTGTCGGAGGAATCGCGGGTTATGTCAGCGGCGTTGCCACAAAGGTTATGAGTGATATTAAAATTGATCCCGAGAATGAATCAAAACAGTTCAGGGCTACTTATAACACATTTCATGTGACCGCGGATAAAGAAGCAGGGGGAATTGTGGGAGAATTAGCAGGTTCGGCTATTTTATCTGTTTACAACACCGGAAATGTATCCGTTAAACGTGTGGCGGCAAGTGAACTGTCAAATGTAAATTCTGCGGGCGGTATTGTCGGGTATGCAAATGATGCTTCCACCCTGAATAAAGGTATCGTAATCAATTGCTACAGCCTTGGCAAAATCGGCTGGACGGACGGAAAGGCGGCTTCTAAAGATGATGTATGCGGTTACATTGGAGGAATTATAGGTGCTCGCAGATATATAGGAAACGGCAGTGACTTACGTGATAAAACATGTACGGGAGCCAGTATACGTGACTGCTATTTTATCAGTGACAGAGTAGCGTCCACCCTGCCATACTTAAAACTCGGCAATACCCCTTTACAATTTCATCAATGGATGGTTGGTAATGAACCGTTTGCGAAATATAATACCGACAATGGTGACAGTCAAAGCTATACGGAAAAGGATGCAGCCGGCGAAAAGGGTTATTGGAATAAAGCAAGTTTTGATGCGCTTCTTGATACAATAGGAAAAACAGATGATTTCACCTGGGATAAAAACGATGAACTTACAAATGTAAATAACATCCTGCAGAATTATTTTTATGAGCTGCCGATACCGGATACCAAGGAAGTTACCGGCGTAAAAGGAACAACCTACGAAATGAAATGGAAGGGATTAGTCGGCTTAACCAGTGGTTATGAAGTATCTATCTATACCAGTTATAAATATGTGGATGGGATTAAGACAGGTGATGGGGCAGCAATATGGAGCAGTCATTACGACAGTAATAATCTGGAAGGACTGACATTAAATCTTAAAAATATTGCAGCTAAATATATGGGACAGAAACTGTATTTATCCATTCAGGCTAAAGGATACAGTATTGGTGAAGGGGAAAATAAAATTGATATTACCACCGACAGTAAAACGTCCATCGTGCAGTCCTTTGTGATGATGCCGCCATTACCGACAGTAGAAGTTCCGGAACAATTGGATATACAACAGGAATCCAAGAGCAGTAAGGTAACGCTCTCCATAAAAAATTTAAACGATTATTACAAAGATAGTCCTTATAATGATTACAATGGTTTGCGTGAATTAAGTCAGGGGCATCTCTTAGAAAATAATTTATATGAGATGTATAAAAACGGAACGGCAAAGATCAAAGTCATTGATTATTTCTTAAATAGTGAAAATGATGCATATTTTCAATGGCATTCCAATGAGCATGAGATGAATATTAACTGGGAAACGGGAGAAGCCACCTTAACTATTGACTATAGCCAGCCGGGTGAAAAATATGAAAATAAGTTCTGGCATGCGTATTTAGTACAGATATGTATCTCAGACCAACAAAACTCAACGTCGTTAAACCCGGATACGTATTCGGATAATATGGTTAAATATCGTTATTTGTCTTCCGATACGGAAGAAAAGAGATTTTTATTAAGTACGACTACCAGTCTGACACCACCGAAAGGCCTGGAAAAGACTTATACCGGTACCACCGCAGAACCGGCATATAGTTTAACCTGGCAGAATCCCAACGAAAGCAAAGAGAATGTAAAAGGATACAAAGTAGTGATAACCAATCCGGCTACAGGAAAATCGATTGAAAAAGAACTGCTTAAAACGGAGGCCCTGCGTTATGATTTAACCTCAGAAAATATTAAAGAATTGATGGGAGATGATTATCCAAAACCAGAAACGATAAATAATACACTAAACTGGTCTGTTACAGCTTTAAGCGGAAGCAATGTGGAAGACAAGGTATTCTATAAAGATTCCGAACCAGCCACAGATTCCATTACCCTTGTGCTGATGGAAAATCAGGTGAACTCCATTACAGGTGAGGTTCCCAGTGCTATTTATTATCCATATATTGTAGATTTCAAATGGGAGGATCCATCATATTCAGCAAATACTAAATATGAATTTATGTTTACGGTAACATCAGAAGGTAAGGACGTAACCAAGGAGGCAGCACTTAATTATTCCACCGGAACTACTTGTCAGGTTGATTTACCCAAAGCATTAGACGCCGATTATAATATCGAACTGACGGTTAAAAAGGTGGGAATTATCGGGCAGACTCTGGACTCGGCAGTTTCTGTCGGCAAGTTAACCGTGAAAAAGTCACTGTCAGCAGTGGCTTCACTGACACATTCAGAACCTCAGATTGATGCGGAAGATTCTGCCAAGATAAAAGTGAACCTGGACTGGAAGATACCGGATGGTGTTAATGAAACAAACTGTTCCGGGTACTTATTTGCGATATTACCGGTTGGTGAACTGCAGATGGATAACGCCATTACAACCGTTGTAGACGGCTGGGATACAGTTAAAACAGAACTGAAATTTGATACATCCAGTATCGGAAATGATTATTTTGTTTATGCGTATGCCTTAGGTGTGCAGGATGTTTCCTCTACCTCTATTGGGAAATCAATTTCCATGGTGCTGCCGAAAGACCGCTTAACAAAACCGGTACTTAAGGGCGAAATCCAACATGAAAATGGTGTGGTAATCCCGCCGGAAGATGGATGCGGCAGAGACGAATATCCGGCACTGAAGTATGTATTCAGCTGGAAAAACGACAAAAACGAACTGTCTAAGATCAAAGGCTGCCGTATCAAGCTGACAGATGATGAAGGAAACCTCATATCACTGAATGGAAAAGAATATTTAGATATTACCGATTCGGGAGTCATGGCAGAAGAGGCAGGCTACACACTTACAAAAGATCTGTCGCAGTACGCCGGAAAGACTTTGAGCATAAGTATTGTAAAACTATCAAATTCTATCACAGCACTTGCATCGGAAGCCGGGGTTCTTCAATTTACGGTTCCAAAAACGAAACTTGAAAGTCCGGAAAACCTTGGAGTTCTTGTTCAAATGGGTAATGGGGCGACCGCTGGTGATAATTGTACGGAAGCAGAATTCAAGGATATGACCTATGTATTTTCATGGGAGAATAACCCGATTGATTCAGGAAAAATAAAAGGCCATAGGTTTATATTAATGGATGGGGATGTGGAAATCAATTTTAACAATGGGGATTATGTATTAGACGGTGAAGCAGAAGAGAACAGTATTAAAATGGATTTATCGTCATACGCCGGAAAAACCCTTACGATGAAGATCGTAAATATTCCGGTTGATGAAAATGAACTTCTGTCTGATGCCGGCTCTATAGAGATAAACATTCCTCATCTGACGCAAGTAAAATTAAATCTGCAGACAGAGCCTTCCGCAGCTATCAGGGATGCAGTTCCTGACAGCGAAAAAGAAACTGCTGCTATGGATAAGGAAGTAAATACCGAAACAGAAAATCCAGAGAAGTGAAAGCTTCCCTGGATTTTTTTATGTAAAAAAACATTCTTTTTATTTTGTAGTTCAAAATAAATTCACAAAATATTTCTTGACAAAACACACCTGCTCTTATATACTTTGAATATCAAAATATTTGATGAATAAAACTTAATTTCTGAATTAAAAGGAGAAAAAACCATGTTAGAAAAAATGAAAGACATTATCGCTGAGCAATTAAATTGTGAAACTGAGAATATTACATTAGAGACTTCATTCAAGGAAGATCTGGGAGCTGATTCTTTAGATTTGTTTGAGCTGGTAATGGCTTTGGAAGATGAGTATTCTGTTGAAATCCCTGCAGAAGACCTGGAAGAACTGACTACGGTTGGAAAAGTTCTTGATTACTTAAAAGCAAAAGGTGTAGAAGAATAAGTAAAGTGGCCAGCGCAGCAAAACGCTGTACCTGACAGTCATACTACAGAATAAAAGTCGGCGGGATCCGTCGGCTTTACTATATGTTTCGTTTTGAATGGAGGTCCAATATGACGACAAGAGTAACCGAACTTTTAGGAATCGAATATCCCATTATCCAGGGCGGTATGGCATGGGTAGCTGAGCATCATCTTGCTGCTGCAGTTTCAAATGCAGGAGGTTTTGGCCTGATCGGAGCGGCAAGCGCTCCGGCGGAAGTGGTACGGGAAGAAATTCGTAAAGCAAAAGAACTGACAGATAAACCATTTGGGGTCAATATAATGCTTTTAAGTCCTCATGCAGATGAAGTGGCTAAGGTTGTTGCCGAAGAAGGTGTTAAGGCAGTAACCACCGGAGCGGGTAATCCGGAAAAGTACATGGAACTGTGGAAAGCGGCAGGCATTAAAGTAATACCTGTAGTTGCTTCGGTAGCCCTGGCAAGAAGAATGGCAAAATACGGCGCAGATGCAGTCATAGCCGAAGGTATGGAATCCGGCGGACATATTGGATCACAGACAACGATGACGCTGGTTCCCCAGGTAGTGGATGCGGTAGATATTCCCGTGATAGCAGCCGGAGGAATCGGTGATGGAAGAGGATTTGCAGCAGCTATGATGCTTGGAGCTGAGGCTGTGCAGATAGGTACCCGTTTTGTAGTGGCAAAAGAGTCCATTGTTCATCAAAATTATAAAGACAGGGTCATAAAAGCAAAAGATATTGATTCAGAAGTTACAGGGACTACAACAGGACATCCGGTCCGTTCCCTGAGAAATAAAATGACAAGAGAATACGTGAAATTGGAAAAATCAGGAGCTTCCTTTGAAGAGCTGGAATATTTAACTCTGGGATCTCTGCGAAGTGCAGTAATGGAAGGTGATGTAATCACTGGAACTGTGATGGCAGGCCAGATCGCCGGCTTGATAAAGAAGGAACAAAGCTGCTTGGAAATGATAGAGGAAATAATGACAGAAGCCGGGAAGTTATTAAATACTAATAGACAGGTCTGTGATATACATGGAGGTAAAGTATGAAAAAAATAGCATTTGTGTTCCCGGGACAGGGTGCGCAGTACATAGGCATGGGTAAGGATTTTTATGAGCAGTATGAATCCTGCAAAGAGATCTTTGATCTGGCATCCGGAGTAACCGGACTGGATATACCTGCGCTTTGTTTTGAAGAAAATGATAAATTAAATATAACAGAATATACACAGGTATGTATGCTGGCTGTATCGGCAGCGATCTTAAAAGTTCTGGAAGAAAAAGGATTGAATTCTTGTGTAAACGCAGGATTGAGCCTTGGAGAATATGGTGCATTAGCTGCTTCCAGTGTATTAACCCTGGAAGATGCATTTAAGGTAGTTCGTCAGAGAGGTATCTTCATGCAGGAAGCAGTTCCGTCCGGCGGCGCAATGGCGGCGGTGATTGGCATGGATGGAGAAAAAATTGCAGAAGTCTGTGAAAAAACAGATGGTATTGTCAGTGTGGCAAATTATAATTGTCCGGGACAGATTGCAATCACAGGCGAAGAAGCAGCAGTGCAGAAAGCCTGTGAGACACTTAAAGAAGCCGGTGCAAGAAGAATTGTTCCCCTGAAGGTAAGCGGACCATTTCACTCTGCTATGTTGACAGATGCCGGCAGTAAGCTTGGTAAAGTATTAGATGAAGTAGAAATTCATGAGGTGAAAATCCCTTACGTTTCCAATGTAACCGCAGAATACGTAACAGATAAGAATCAGGTAAAGGATTTACTGCAAAAGCAGATCTATTCATCTGTACAGTGGCAGCAAAGCGTTGAAAATATGATTGCAGAAGGTGTAGACACCTTTATTGAAATCGGACCGGGCAAAACCCTCAGCGGATTTTTACGCAAAATCAACCGTGATATGACAGCGTTAAATGTTGAGAAAGTTGAAGATATAGAAAAAGTATTATCCGCTTTGTCAATGTAAAGATGCAGAACATGCCTGCGAAATGACATGTACCAAAAAAGCATGTACCATAAGTAAAGAACCCGCAGGTTTAATTATAAAGGAGTATATATGTTAGAAAATAAAGTAGCATTAGTAACCGGATCATCCAGAGGAATCGGGAAAGCAATTGCATTGAAACTTGCTGCAGAAGGTGCATTCGTGGTTATAAACTATAATGGTTCCAAGGATAAAGCGGAAGAAGTAGTTGCACAGATTAAAGAAAACGGAGGCAATGCGGTATCCTTCCAATGTAATGTGGCTGATTATGAAAGCACAGAAAAAATGATGAAAGCGCTGATTGCAGAATACCAGCACATCGATATTTTAGTGAACAACGCCGGAATTACCAAAGATAATCTAATCGTGAAAATGAAAGAAGCGGACTTTGATTCCGTAATCGATATAAATCTGAAAGGGTCATTTAACACAATCCGCCATTTATCCAGACAAATGTTAAAACAGAGAAGCGGTAAAATCATCAATATCGCATCGGTATCCGGTGTACTTGGAAATATGGGGCAGGCAAATTATTCTGCATCCAAAGCAGGCATTATCGGGCTTACAAAAGCAATGGCCAGGGAACTGGCGAGCAGAGGCATTACTGTAAATGCAATCGCACCAGGATTTATTGCTACTGAGATGAGCGACGTATTATCCGATGCTATAAAAGAACAAGCCATTGCCCAGATCCCGTTGAAACGATTTGGAAAAGTAGAAGATGTGGCAGAAATGGCAGCCTTTCTGGCTTCTGACCGAGCAGATTATATTACAGGTCAGGTAATCAGTGTAGACGGCGGTATGGCAATTTAAAATCACCTGCAAATGAGCAGATATAACGGAGGTAGCAGCATGAGAAGAGTAGTAGTAACAGGAATGGGCGCAATTACACCGGTAGGTTTAAATGTAGAGAGCTTTTGGGATAGTGTAAAAAAGGAAAGAACAGGATTTGCTCCGATTACCAGATTTGACTGTACGGAGTATCGGGCAAAACTGGCAGCAGAGATCAAAGATTTTGTTGCAAAAGATTTTATGGACTTTAAAGCAGCTAAGCGTATGGAATTATTTTCCCAGTATGCAGTTGCTGCATCAAAAGAAGCAATCGAAGATTCGGGATTAGATATGTCAAAAGAAGATCCTTATATGGTAGGATGCTCCGTAGGTTCCGGAATCGGCAGTCTTCAGGCAGCAGAAAGAGAACACACCAGGCTGGTAGAAAAAGGTCCCAGCCGTGTAAATCCGCTCTTAGTACCGCTTATGATTTCCAATATGGCAGCCGGTAATGTTTCTATCCAGTTTGGTTTGAAAGGGAAAAGTATTAATGTGGTAACTGCCTGTGCAACGGGAACGCACTCCATCGGTGAAGCGTTCCGTACAATTCAATTCGGAGATGCAGATGTAATGGTTGCAGGCGGTACGGAAGCTTCTATCTGCCCCATCGGTGTCAGCGGATTTGCAGCATTGACTGCTCTTTCCGGTGCAACAGATCCACAGAGATGTTCCATTCCGTTTGACAAAGAACGAAGCGGTTTCATTATGGCAGAAGGAGCTGCTGTGGTTGTTCTGGAAGAACTGGAACATGCGAAGAAACGCGGTGCCCGCATTTATGCCGAACTTGGCGGCTATGGCGCAACTAGCGATGCTTATCATATTACTTCTCCGGCAGAAGATGGGGAAGGCGCTGCAAGAGCGATGTTAAATGCAGTAAAAGAAGCAGGACTAAAACCCGAAGATATTACTTATATCAATGCACACGGTACCAGCACACATCATAATGACTTATTTGAGACCAGAGCCATTAAAAAAGCCTTTGGTGATCACGCTTATAATATCCGCGTTAACTCAACAAAATCTATTACGGGACATATGTTAGGTGCAGCCGGATCCATTGAATTTATCACTTGCATCAAAGAAATAGAAGAAGGTTATATTCATCCTACGGTAGGTTATAAAGTACCGGATGAAGAACTGGATTTAAATTATGTTGCAGGAAAAGCAATCGAAGAGCCGCTGGAATATGCAATCAGCAATTCACTTGGCTTTGGCGGACACAACTCCAGTATTTTAGTGAAGAAATATAGAGAGGAGTAATCACATGGAATTTGAAAATTTATTGACTTTAATCGATAAAGTAGCGTCTACCGATCTCACCGATTTTTCCATTGACAATGGAGATGTTAAAATCTCCATGAAGCGGAAACAAAAAGATGTGATAGTAACAAGCGTTTCGGAAGGAATGCTGACACAGCAGTCGTCTGTACAGAATCCTGTGACTGCTGCTTCGCAAACCATGGATGGCGTTTCTGTACCTGATGGAAATACTGTAAAAGCTCCGTTAGTGGGAACTTTCTACAATGCGGCTTCTCCTGAAAATCCGGCTTTTGTTAAAGTTGGAGATGTGGTAAAGAAGGGGCAGACCCTCGGTATTATAGAAGCGATGAAACTGATGAATGAAATTGAAAGCGAATTTGACGGTGTGGTGGAAGCGATTCTCATAGAGAATGAGCAGATGGTGGAATACGGTCAGCCGTTGTTTGTAATTAAATAATAAAACTTCACACCAATCAGGAGGTACGATTATGGCATTATCAACGAAAGAAATTATGGAGATCATTCCACATAGACAGCCGTTTTTATTAATAGATACTATTGAAGAATTAGAACCCGGCAAACGTGCAGTAGGTAAAAAGTGCGTAAGCTACAATGAGCCGTTTTTTGCTGGACATTTCCCGCAGGAACCGGTTATGCCGGGCGTGTTAACCATTGAAGCACTGGCTCAGGTAGGAGCGGTGATCATCTTAAGTGTACCGGAGAATAAAGGCAAGGTTGCTTATTTTGGAGCAATCAATTCTGCCAAATTCAAAGGAAAAGTATTGCCTGGCGATGTATTAATGCTGGAAGTAGAAATGATTAAAGTAAAAGGTCTAATCGGTGTGGGAAAAGCAACTGCGACCGTAGACGGTAAAGTAGTAGCCATAGCGGAATTGACTTTTGCAATCGGATAGGAGATCATATGTTTCAGAAAATATTAATTGCTAACAGAGGAGAGATCGCAGTTCGTATTATTCGGGCATGCCGTGAACTTGGAATTAAAACGGCAGCCGTTTATTCAGAGGCAGACCGGGAAGCCCTTCATACACAGCTGGCAGACGAAGCAATCTGCATCGGACCGGCATCTTCACTGGAAAGTTATTTAAACATGGAACGCATTTTAAGTGCTACGATAGCAGCAAAAGCAGATGCAATTCATCCTGGCTTTGGTTTTCTGTCAGAGAACAGTAAATTTGTGGAAATGTGTCAGAAATGCAATATTACGTTTATCGGTCCCAGTGCGGAGGTCATTAACCGTATGGGAAATAAATCAGAAGCCCGTGCCACCATGATGAAAGCGGGAGTACCGGTTGTTCCCGGTACCAAAGAACCGGTCTATACAGCAGAGGAAGGTAAACGGATAGCAGGAGAAATTGGTTATCCGGTTATGATCAAAGCTTCCTCCGGCGGCGGCGGAAAAGGGATGCGAATATCAGAATCTGCAGAAGATTTCACGGAGAATTTCCAGACCGCACAGATGGAATCGGTGAGAGGATTCGGTGATGATACCATGTATATTGAAAAATACGTGCAAAACCCGAAACACATCGAATTCCAGATCATTGCAGATAAATTTGGCAATGTGGTACAGCTGGGTGAACGAGACTGCTCTATTCAGAGACATCATCAAAAAGTAATTGAGGAATCTCCAAGTGCCGTTCTTACACCGGAATTGCGAAAAGCCATGGGCGATACCGCCATTCATGCTGCAAGAGCAGCTTCATATGAAAATGCAGGAACGATAGAATTCCTTTTAGATAAAAATAAAAATTATTATTTTATGGAAATGAACACCCGTATTCAGGTGGAACATCCGGTAACCGAAATGGTTTCCGGGGTAGATTTAATCAAAGAGCAGATCTATATTGCAGCAGGACTTCCACTCAGTGTGAAACAGGAAGACATTACCTTAACCGGTCATGCCATTGAATGCAGAATTAATGCGGAGAATCCGGCTAAGAATTTTATGCCCTGTCCCGGAAAGATAAATGAAGTACATCTGCCGGGTGGATATGGGGTAAGAATTGATACTGCCGTATACAGCGGATACGAAATTCCACCCTATTATGACTCTATGATTGCAAAAGTAATTGTGCATGACAAAACGAGAGCTTCTGCAATTGATAAAATGAGAAGTACTTTAGGTGAGCTGGTTTTGGACGGCGTCACAACAAATGTAGATTTTCAGTATGAAATACTGAATAATGAAGATTTTCAGGCAGGCGATTTCACAACCGATTTCATAGAAGAACATTTCTAAAAGAAGCCGGTTGGAAGCGTACAGATTGATGCAATGAATTTCAAACAACATGCCTGTGATCCTGTTAGAAATTAAGGAGAGTATAAAATGTCGAAGCTTAAGGATATGTTTAAAAAAACTTCCTACATTCCAATCGGACGTTTGGATGAACCTAAGAAGGAAGAAAAACCTTCTGTAGAAGAAGATGCAGCACCCTGCGTACCGGAGGGGCTTTGGGTAAAATGTCCGAAATGCGGTAAATTGCTGTATAAGCAAGATGTAGTAGATAATCATTATGTATGTCCAAAATGCGGCGGTTATTTTCGGATTAAGACGAAGACCAGACTGCGTATGGTTCTGGACCATGGTACTTATGAATCATGGTATACTGATCTGCCACAGCGCAATCCCCTGGATTATCCGGGATATGAGGAAAAATTGGAAGCACAAAGGGAGAAAACACATCTGCACGAGGCAGTTACAATCGGCAAAGGCAAAATCTATGGAAAAGATGCCGTAGTCGGTGTCTGTGATGCACGTTTTTTAATGAGCAGCATGGGATATGTAGTAGGGGAGAAAATAACCCGCGCATTTGAACAGGCAATTGACGAAAAATTACCTGTTATCTTATTTTGCTGCTCCGGCGGTGCCAGAATGCAGGAAGGAATTGTTTCTCTGATGCAGATGGCGAAAACTTCGGCTGCCATTAAACGCCATTCCGATGCCGGACTTCTTTATATTCCAGTTCTGACAGATCCCACAACAGGAGGTGTAACTGCCAGTTTTGCAATGTTAGGAGATATCATCCTTGCCGAGCCGGGAGCCCTGATCGGATTTGCAGGTCCAAGGGTAATTGCACAAACCATCGGGCAGAAACTTCCGGAGGGATTCCAAAGAGCAGAGTTCCTGGTGGAAAAAGGTATTATAGACGGTATTGTGGAACGAAGCGATCTTAAACTGCGTTTAGCGATGCTCATTGACATGCATGAGAGCAGAAAAGGCTATGCCTCTTTTGAAAAAACAACTGGAGAACTTGGCACACTTTTATATGGTGCTTCTGACTCTCCCGATACCATTCTATCTTCCGTTGGCAAAGCGGTATCCGAAGGATCTGATTTTGATACGGATATGTCTGCCGGTGAATCATTTGGTGATGGGTATAAAAAATCGGCCTGGGAAAAAGTTCAGATCTCCAGGATGGCAGAACGTCCAACCAGTCTGGATTATATTGAAGCGATCTTTGAACATTTTACCGAATTACATGGGGACAGAAGTTTTAGGGATGACGGCGCAGTAGTTGGCGGTATTGCTTACCTGAACGGACAGCCGGTAACGGTGATTGGTCAGCAAAAGGGGAAAAATACAAAGGACAATATTACCCGGAACTTTGGAATGGTATCTCCGGAAGGTTATCGTAAAGCACTTCGCCTGATGAAGCAGGCTGAGAAATTTCACCGTCCCATTATCAATTTTGTAGACACGCCGGGAGCAGCCTGCGGAATTGAAGCAGAAGAGCGGGGACAGGGTGAAGCAATTGCCCGTAACCTGCTTGAGATGTCGGCCTTAAAGACTCCGGTTCTGAGTATTATGATCGGGGAAGGCGGGAGCGGAGGTGCTCTTGGATTAGCGGTAGCAAATGAAGTGTGGATGATGGAAAATGCCACTTATTCGGTTTTGTCACCGGAAGGTTTTGCATCAATTCTGTGGAAAGACGGAAAACGTGCAAAAGAAGCCTCTGAAATTATGAAAATAACAGCAGAAGACCTGAAGGATCTTGGCATTATTGAGCTTATTATACCGGAGCGGGAACCTGCTATGGTGGAAAATATAGCAGAAATAGCAGTTTATATGAAGAAAAATATCTGCAGATTTCTGGAAGACCAGAATAAATTACAGATAGAGGAATTTGCCAGTCAAAGGTACCAGCGCTTCCGAAATATGTAGCAGACAGTCAACCATATCGCAGGCAAGCCTGCGATATGCATAGGAGGTAAGAATGGAATTAAAACCGTTAAAAATCGGGGATTTAACAGCTAGAATACCGATTATCCAGGGAGGAATGGGCGTAGGCGTCAGCTTGTCAAGGCTGGCTGGAAATGTTGCTGCCTGCGGCGGCGTTGGCATTATCTCTACCGCACAGATTGGCTATCGGGAAGAAGGATTTGAGAGTAATCCGATTGAATCAAATTTAAGGGCAATTGCCAATGAAATTAAAAAGGCACGCCAGATTGCAAAAGATGGGATTGTGGGTGTCAACATTATGGTTGCTACGAAGCGTTATGCTGAGTATGTGAAAGCTGCGGTTAAATCCGGGGTGGATTTAATTATCTCCGGTGCCGGTCTGCCTACCATGCTGCCGGAATTAGTGAAGGATAGTAAGACAAAGATAGCACCCATTGTATCCACCATCAAATCCGCCAGCGTGATCCTGAAGATGTGGGAACGCAAATCAGGGCGACTTCCGGATCTTGTCGTGATTGAAGGACCAAGAGCCGGCGGACATCTGGGGTTCTCACTGGATCAGCTGGAAAACTTTACACCGGAAGTCTATGAAGAAGAAATCAAGGGCATCATAGGTGTCGTAAAAGGATATGCTAAAAAATATGAAACCCATATTCCGGTTGTGGTTGCCGGAGGGATCTATACCAGAGCGGATATCGATCATGCGCTAAAGCTTGGCGCCGATGGTGTACAAATGGGTACCCGATTTGTTACAACCTTCGAATGTGACGCCAGTGACGAATACAAACAGACTTATCTGAATGCATCAAAGGAAGATATTGCAATCGTAAAAAGCCCGGTAGGCATGCCGGGACGGGCAATTATCAACGACTTTATGGAACATCCAAAGCCAGGCATCGGAATTAATGGAAAATGTCTGCAATGTCTGGAAAGATGCAATCCGGCAACCATTCCTTACTGTATTACCCGGGCGCTGATCAATGCAGCAAAAGGAAATACTGAGGATGCATTGCTGTTCTGCGGTGATAATGCGTACCGGGCGGATAAACTGGAACATGTGAAGGATATCATGGATGAATTAACGAAATAAAAATCTGAGGACAGTGACTTAATTGGCACTGTCCCCTTTTATGTTCTGGTAAATATCAGGGATACCATGATTACGCAAAATCCGGTATGCGTTTCATAAGATACAAAAAACATTAAGATAAACATTTTCAGACCCGGGATGACAAAAGAAAATGTCAAAATTTATAATTTAATCGAAAATAATGGTTGTAATAAAAACCACTTTCGGTATATAATGTGACTTAGGCTGTAAATCAGCATTAATATAAGAAGGAGGAGTATTAAAATGAGTAAGGTTAGAA
The DNA here is from genome assembly GCF_000686105.1 of Robinsoniella sp. KNHs210. Lineage (NCBI taxonomy): Bacteria > Bacillati > Bacillota > Clostridia > Lachnospirales > Lachnospiraceae > Robinsoniella > Robinsoniella sp. KNHs210. The sequence continues at coordinate 1,621,726 of NZ_JMLZ01000002.1, read as the reverse complement.
CACGTTTTGCACCAAGCCCTACCGGACGTATGCATGTAGGCAACTTAAGAACCGCATTATACGCATATTTAATCGCAAAGCATGACGGCGGCGATTTTATGCTTAGAATAGAGGATACTGACCAGGAACGTTTTATGGAAGGCGCACTGGATATTATTTACCGTACCCTGGCAAAGACAGGTTTAGTTCATGATGAAGGACCGGACAAAGATGGCGGAGTAGGTCCCTATGTACAGAGTGAACGACAGGCACAGGGAATCTACCTGAAATATGCTAAAATGTTAATTGAAAAAGGCGAAGCATATTACTGTTTCTGTGATAAAGAACGCCTGGAATCCTTAAGACAGGAAGTGGCAGGCAAGGAAATCATCGTATATGATAAACACTGCCTGAACCTCCCAAAAGAAGAGATTGAATCCAAATTAGCGGCAGGCATACCTTACGTAATTCGTCAGAATATGCCAAAAGAAGGTACTACGAAGTTTGAAGATGAGATCTATGGAACGATCGAAGTACCAAACTCAGAACTGGATGATATGATTTTGATTAAATCAGACGGATATCCTACCTATAACTTTGCCAATGTTGTAGATGACCATTTAATGGGAATTACACATGTAGTTCGCGGAAATGAATATTTATCTTCCGCACCGAAATATAACCGCCTGTATCAGGCATTTGGCTGGGAAGTACCGGTATATGTACATTGCCCGCTGATTACCAACGAAGAACATAAGAAGTTAAGTAAAAGAAGCGGTCATTCCTCTTATGAAGATTTACTGGAACAGGGATTTTTAAGCGAAGCAATTGTAAACTATGTAGCATTGCTTGGCTGGTGCCCGCAGGACAACCGTGAAATCTTCTCCCTTCCAGAACTAGTGGAAGCGTTCGATTACCGTCATATGAGTAAGTCACCTGCCGTTTTTGATGTCAATAAGTTAAAATGGATGAATGGCGAATATATGAAGGCCATGGATTTTGATGTGTTCTATGAAAAAGCATTGCCATTTATCAAACAGGCGCTTACCAAAGATCTGGATTTAAAAAAGATTGCAGAAATGGTGAAGAGCAGAATTGAAGTTTTTCCGGAAATTCCAGATTTAATTGATTTCTTTGAATCAGTTCCGGAATACGACAGTGCAATGTATACACATAAAAAGATGAAGACAAATGAAGAGACTTCTTTGGCTGTCTTAAAAGATCTTCTTCCTCTTTTGGAAAACCAGGATGACTATAGTAATGATGCTTTATATGCCCTGCTTTCCACTTATGTATCCGAAAAAGGATGTAAAAACGGATATGTTATGTGGCCGGTTCGTACTGCCGTGTCCGGAAAGCAGATGACACCTGCAGGCGCTACGGAGATCATGGAAATCATCGGTAAAGAAGAATCAATTGCCCGCATCAAAGCTGCAATTGAAAAATTGGGTAACTAAGTAAGGGTCATAAATACACCCAGTGGGGGGCGGTGCAACCATGCATCGTCCCTATTAAGGGCTATAAAACTGATTTTAGGCGCATTGAGTGCGCGATTGGAGGAAATACGAATGAGTTTTACTAAGGCTCAGTCGCGGGCGATTACCCACAAAGATGGTCCCATGATCGTGCTCGCCGGACCCGGTTCCGGAAAGACAACCGTTATCACAGAGCGGACAAAATATCTGATTCAGAACTACGGGATTAACCCGATGGAAGTACTGGTCATTACTTTTACAAAAGCGGCGGCACAGGAAATGCGGCAGCGTTTTTTACGTTTAATGGAACAGGAACAGACCCAGGTTACTTTTGGAACCTTTCACGCAATTTTTTTTGGAATATTAAAACATGCCTATCATTTTACCGGAGAAAATATACTCCGCGAGGATCAGAAGCATCAATATCTAAAAGACATTGTAGGGCGGATGAATCTGGATATCGAAGATGAGGCGGATTTTATCGGAGGCATTATTTCTGAGATCAGTCTCGTAAAAAATGATCAGATCCCATTAGAACACTATTATTCGACGACCTGTTCGGAAAATGCATTCCGTGATATCTATCAAAAATACCAGCAGCGGCTGGAAAGGGAAAACCGCCTGGACTTTGATGATATGCTGGTTTATACTTACCAGCTGTTAAAGGAACGGCCGGATATCCTGCTAGGCTGGCAGAACCGGTACCGTTACATATTGGTGGATGAATTTCAGGATATCAATAAGATTCAGTATGAGATCGTCAAGATGCTGGCGGCTCCGGAAAATAACATATTTATTGTAGGCGATGACGATCAGTCAATATACCGGTTCCGTGGTGCGAAACCGGAAATAATGTTGAATTTTCCAAAAGAATTTAAAGATACAAAGACCATACTGCTGGATCAAAACTTCCGATGCACCGGTAATATTGTAAAAGCAGCCGAACTTGTTATCCGGCACAATCAGATGCGCTTTCAGAAGAATATGAAAGAGGTAAAAGAATCTGGTGATAAGATCGAACTCCACACATTTGCAAATCAGCCCCAGGAATGTGCTCATATTATTAAGAAAGTGCAGGAGTATATCAAACAGGATTATCAATACAGCGATATTGCCATCCTGTTTCGGACAAATACCGATGCCCGGCTCTTAGCTGAGAAATTCATGGAATATAATATACCTTTCAAAATGAGGGACAGCATGCCAAATATCTACGATCACTGGATTGCTAAAAATGTGATCAGCTACATTCATCTGGCACTTGGAAGCCGTGAACGCCGGGAATTTCTACAGGTTATGAACCGTCCAAACCGGTATATCGGAAGAGAATGTGTAGATGAAGCGCAAGTATCATTGGAAAATCTCAAAAAATATTATGATGATAAGCACTGGGTAGTCGAACGGATCGAACAATTGGAATATCAGCTGAATATTTTAAAAAGGATGAACCCATATGCAGCGATTAATTTTATACGTCATGGAATCGGGTATGAAGCATATTTAAATGAGTATGCAGATTTCAGGAAGATAAAAGCAGAAGATCTCTATGAAGTATTAAATGAAATGCAGGAGGGGGCAAAAGACTTTAAGACATTTGAAGCCTGGTTTGCCCATATTGAAGAATACACAAAGGCTCTGAATGATCAGGCAAAAGAGCAGAATAGGGTATCCAACGCGGTGACCTTTACCACGCTGCACAGCTCCAAAGGCCTGGAATTTGCAAATGTGTTTATTATTGATATAAATGAGGGGATTATTCCCCACAGAAAAGCCATATTGGATGCGGACATGCAGGAAGAACGACGTATGTTCTATGTGGGTATGACAAGAGCAAAAGAACATCTCCATATGTATTCCATACGGGAACGCTATGGGAAGAATCTGATGCCTTCTGTGTTTTTGGAAAATTTGAAGCAGGATGTGAAAACAGCCGGTTGATTACTTAATGAATATCAAAAAATCCCCTGCCGGAATTAAACGGTGGGGGATTTGTGATATACCAAAATATTATTCATTACTGACAAAGATTATTCTTCGTCTTCTTCCTCTTCAGCATCTACTATTTCATCATATTCCTGGCCATCCAGAAACTCATCAAATGCATCAGCTGCAGCTTCATATTCATCATCGTCTTCAATATTCTCTAACATTGGATTTCCATTTTCTTCAGAGAAGCGATATAAGAAAACTTCTCCCTCTTCGTTTTCACCCTCTTCATTTAATGGAAGAAGGGCAATATATTCTTTGTCACCAGCCGGGAAGATTGTTAATACCGCACATTCGACAACGTCGCCATTATCCATAGTAAGAGTTACGGTAGCACCTTCTTCATGGTCGTGGTCACATCCGCATCCACAGGAATCACAGCCGCCACTGCAGTCTAAATCGTGTTCATGTTCGCTCATAGTAAGTACCTCGCTTTAAATGTTATTATTTAGTATCTCCCCATCACTTTATCAGATGTGCCATAGAATTGCAAGCCTTTATTTTGTCTGTTTGTTAATAAATTGCGGATGCAGTTTTGAATACATGATTCTTTGGGCACTGTAGATACCGTAGTAGCCGGAGAGCATATAACTAACCCCGCAGGCAATACAGAACAACAGCAGATTGGAAGAGCCAAAAAGCTCGATACTAAGGAGAATCGATGCAATCGGACAATTAATGACCCCGCAGAATAAAGATACCAGACCGATTGCCGCAGCAAGACCCGGATCCATCCCAAGCAGACTTCCGACCGTGGCTCCCAAAGTAGCTCCAATGCAGAAAGAAGGAACAATTTCGCCGCCTTTAAAACCGGCACCAAGTGTTACTGCTGTAAAGATCATTTTTAATAAAAATGCTTCCGGTCTGGCTTCTCCGTTCATCGCCTTATAGATTAACTCCATACCGGTACCATTATAATCACGGCTTCCCACAAGGAGCGTTAATCCAACCACCAGGCAGCCGCCCACAAAAAACCGCAAATACATATTCTTCAGGAATTTCTGGTAAAGTTCTCCTGCTTTATGCATGATAATGCAAAAAATCATGCTTACCAGAGCGCAGACAGCCGCCAGCACAATAATTTTTCCACCCAGCGCAAGTCCGAATGCATGCTGAAGCGGTACGGAAAATGTCGTAGGTTCTACACCCAGATACGAAGCCAGATGGTTGGCAATAATTGCAGAGATCAGACACGGCACAAATGCGCTGTAATGAATGATACCCACACTGATGACTTCCATGCAGAAGAAAGCCGCAGTTATCGGTGTTGAAAAGACGGCAGAGAAGAGAGCACTCATACCGCACATCGTAATCAGATGGCGGTCTTTCTCATTTAAATGGATGAAATGACCAAACCAGGTACCGATACTGCCCCCAATCTGAAGAGCTGCCCCTTCTCGGCCGGAAGAACCGCCGCACAGGTGGGTAAGCGCAGTACCGATAAATATCAGGGGCGCAAGTCTGGCAGGTGCTTCCTGGGACGTTCGAATGGATTGCAGGATACTGTTGGTACCCTTATCGTTTTCCATTTTACAGATTTTGTACAGAAATCCTATGAGCAGGCCGGAAACCGGCAGCAGATAAAGCAGCCAGGTATGAACAGACAAAAGATCCGATGCATAGTGAACACTGAAATGAAATGCGGTACCAATTGCTCCGCAGATCACCCCCATCAATATTGCACACAGAACCCACTTAAAGAAAATGAATGTGAAATCCATAGAGTAACGCAGATGAATCTTGAATTTACTTCTCATGATTATGTAATCAACCTCTAATCTTTATATAATTTCTCTTTCTTTTAGTTTAGTGTAACCAGACACAAAATGCAAGGCTGAATTGGGATTGGATTTTATTCAGTACATGATTAAAGTGCCGTTGAATCATACACAGCCCGCGTTTCTGTGCACAAACGACCTTTACTTTTACGATTCGGTATATTATAATCAATCTATCTATGTGAATAGACGAAAGTGAAAGGGCTTATTGCAGGTGAGCCTGTAATATGCAAAGGTAATAATATGAAATTAATATCATGGAATGTAAATGGACTGCGTGCCTGCGTCCAAAAAGGGTTTTTAGATTTCTTTCGGGATATAGATGCTGATATTTTCTGTATTCAGGAAAGTAAGCTGCAGGCAGGGCAGATAGATCTGGATTTAGAAGGTTATCACCAGTATTGGAATTATGCAGTAAAGAAGGGATATTCCGGAACTGCGGTGTTTACGAAAGAGGAGCCTGTCAGTGTCAGTTATGGTATCGGCATGGAAGAACACGACCAGGAAGGCCGGGTAATCACTCTGGAATTCAAAGATTTTTACCTGATAACGGTATATACGCCTAATTCTCAGAACGAATTAGCGAGACTGCCTTACCGGATGCAGTGGGAAGATGATTTTCTTAAATATCTGAAGAAACTGGAAGAGAGCAAACCAGTGATTTTCTGTGGAGACTTAAATGTGGCTCATGAAGAAATTGATTTGAAGAATCCGAAAACCAACCGCAAAAATGCGGGATTTACAGATGAAGAACGAGAAAAATTCACACAGGTGGTTCGCTCCGGCTTTATCGATTCCTACCGCCATTTTTATCCGGATCAGGAAGGTATATACTCCTGGTGGTCTTACCGTTTTAAAGCCAGAGAAAAGAATGCAGGGTGGAGAATTGACTATTTCTGTGTTTCCGACTCTTTGAAGGACAAGCTGGAAGATGCAAAGATCCATACGGAAATATTCGGCTCCGACCATTGCCCGGTAGAATTAGACATTGATTTGTAGAATAGGAATGAACTTATGAATTTATTGACGATAGAAAATCTGACACACGCTTTTACAGAACGGAAATTATTTGATCAGGCTGATTTTAGTATTAACGAAGGTGATAAAGTCGGTCTGATCGGAATTAATGGAACAGGTAAGTCTACGCTGCTGAAAATAGCAGCGGGACTTGAGATACCCGATTCCGGCAAGGTAACCAAAGGAAATCAGGTTACCATACGTTTTTTGTCCCAGAATCCTGAATTTAATGAGGATATGACTGCTCTTGAAGCAGTTATGCATCTAAATAAGACAAAATTAAATGAATGGTCTTTAGAGAGTGAAGCAAAGTCCATGCTGAATAAGCTGGAAATAGAAGATTTCAATCAGAAGATCAGCCAATTGTCCGGCGGACAGAAAAAGAGAGTGGCTTTGGCGAATATACTGCTTGCCACAGCTGAAATTCTGATACTCGATGAGCCTACCAACCATCTGGACAATGCCATGTCTGAATGGCTGGAGGAATATCTGAACCAGTTCCGGGGCGCACTGATTATGGTTACTCATGACCGTTATTTTCTGGATCGTGTATCGAACCGTATTGTTGAAATCGATAAAGGGCAGATTTACAATTACCCCGGAAATTATTCTGAATTTGTCCGTTTAAAAGAGGCCAGGCAGAATATGGAAGTTGCAACAGAGCGCAAGCGGCAGAGTATCTTAAAAACAGAGCTGGAATGGCTTGCCAGAGGTGCCAGGGCACGTTCTACTAAACAAAAAGCCCATATTGCCAGAATTGAGGAAATGAAGGAACGAAGAGGTCCCCAAGAAGATCTGTCTGTTGAAATGAACTCCATCTCCACCAGGCTTGGACGAAAAACAATAGAAGTAACCGGACTGTCAAAGTCTTATGGCGAAAAAGTACTGTTCAGAGACTACTCATATATATTTTTAAAAGGCGAGCGTATTGGTATCATTGGTCCAAATGGATGCGGAAAAAGTACTTTGCTTAAGATTATAAACGGTATTACAGAACCGGACTGTGGAACCATTGATATTGGACAAACTGTGAAGATCGGTTATTTTTCACAGGAAAGTGAAGCAATGGATGATTCTATGAAAGTCATTGATTACATCAGAGAGGCTGGCGAGTACGTTCAGACTACGGAGGGCACGATAACTGCGTCCCAGATGCTGGAGCGGTTTCTATTTGACGGGACTATGCAGTGGAATCTCATCGGCAAATTGTCCGGTGGTGAGAAACGGCGTCTGTTTCTTCTGAGAATTCTGATGACGGCTCCAAATGTTTTAATTCTGGATGAGCCCACAAATGATCTGGATATACACACTCTGACGATTCTGGAAGATTATCTGGACAGTTTTGACGGAATTGTAATTACGGTTTCCCATGACCGTTATTTTCTGGACAGGGTAGTGCGCAGGATTTTTGCATTTGAAGGAAATGGAGTCATACAGCAGTACGAAGGCGGATATTCTGATTACCTTATTGCATGGGAACTGCGGAATCCATCCGGAGATAATCAATCCTCCGGAATTCAAAAAGAAACTAAAAATGTTAAAATAAAAGACAAGAAATTAAAGTTTACCTATCAGGAACAAAAGGATTTTGAAACAATTGATGAAGATATAGAAAATCTAGAGGAACAGCTGAAACATCTGGAAGAGGAAATGCTGGAAGCGGCCAGTAATTATGGGAAACTAGGCGAATTGATGCAGCAAAAGGAAGATCTTTCCGTTAAACTGGATGAAAAAATGCAGCGCTGGGAATACCTGAATGACTTGGCAGAACGGATAGAACAGGAAAGGGCAGGTAATTAATTGTGGAAGAAGAGAAGCTGGAGATTGATTTGGTAGTCAAAAAAGGAAATTATCTAAGGTTAGGTGTTACAAAAGAGGAAGATGGAATCAACTTTGCCGTGGCAGTAGCGGGCAGCCATGAAGTGAAATTAGTGCTTTATAAAAAAGGATCTCCCCACATTGCCCAGGAGATCCCATTTCCAAAAGAACATCTGATTGGCGATATCTTAGCCATAAAAGTTTGTGGTCTGCGCTGGAGTGAATATGAATACAATTACTGGTCTGACGGACAGATTTTTCAGGATCCTTATGCCCGGCTGATTGTCGGCCGTGAGCATTTTGGTGAGGCGGTATCACTGGAAGACGGTGACGCCATCCGCTGTGGCTTTGCTTTTGAAACATATGACTGGATGGAAGATACCAATCCGCAGATACCATATCAGGAAATTATTTCTTACCAGCTTCATGTGCGGGGCTTTACCAGACATAATGGTTCTAAGGTCCGCCACAAAGGAACATTTATGGGGTTACAGGAAAAAATACCTTATCTCAGGGAGCTTGGCATAAATCAGGTAAAGCTCATGCCGGCATATGAATTTGATGAAATCAAAAAACTGCATGCACAAATGAGTATGTCCTATGAGATGAGGCAGGAGGAGATGCCCCGGGTGAATTATTGGGGATATGAAGCCGGTAATTACTTTGCGCCCAAGAAATCATATGGGGCATCAAAAGATGTAATCCGTGAATTCAAAGATCTTGTGCGTACAATGCACGCAAATGGTATGGAAGTGATTATGGAATTTTACTTTCCAAATCAGATCAATCCCCGATTAATTATGGACTGTCTCACATTCTGGGTAACCAATTACCATATTGATGGATTCCATATACTGGCAGATCAGGTTCTTTGCAATATGCTGGCAAAAGATCCGTTATTATCCAGGACAAAAATCATGGCAGTCTATTTTCCAACCGAGGAGTTTTACAGTGAACCCCCATTTCCGGAATATGAAAATCTGGCTGAATGTAATGATGGGTTCCTGATTGATATCCGCAGATTTTTAAAGGGAGATGAAGACCAGCTTAACCAGTTTACATACCGCATACGCAGAAATCCTGCCGGGCGGGGAATCATAAATTATATCACCAACCACGATGGATTTACACTGATGGATCTGGTTTCCTATGACGAAAAGCACAATGAGGCAAATGGAGAACAAAACCGGGACGGATCCAGTTACAACTATAGCTGGAACTGCGGTGTGGAGGGCAAAAGCAGAAAGAAAAAGATTCTGGACCTTCGCATGAAGCAGATTAAAAATGCATTTCTCCTGCTGCTGCTGAGCCAGGGAACACCCATGCTTCTGGCAGGCGATGAAATCGGTAATTCCCAGGAGGGTAATAACAATCCTTACTGCCAGGACAATGAAATTTCCTGGGTTGACTGGAATCTGAATAAGAAAAACCAGGAAATATTACAGTTCGTAAAGGATGTTATTGCATTTCGGAAACGACATAAAATTTTACATATGCCATATGAATTAAGAGTGATGGATACGGTTTCCTGCGGTTATCCGGATGTATCTTATCATGGCAGCAGAGCCTGGTATGGGGCATTTGAGCATACGAACCGCCAGGTCGGTGTAATGTACTGCGGATTCTATGCCGGTGAGGACATTTTCCTCTATACTGCATATAATATGCATTGGGTGGAGCATGAATTTGCCCTGCCGCATCTTCCTGAAAATTTGGACTGGTATACAGCAATTGATACCGGGAAAAGCGATGGAAACTGTGTATACGAAGAGGGCAGCGAGCCTCTTTTAGAAGTTCAGAATATCTTCACGGTTTTACCAAGAACAATCGTTGTCCTGATCGGAAGAGCAAAAGAGAAAGACAAAAAAACAACGAGGTGTTGACATGAAAGCTTTGGCGCATTTTAGAACTATTACGAAGCATAAATTTCTGGTAATGAAGCATTGTTTCCGGATCGGCCTTTATAAACAGGGGCTGCTGCATGACATGTCTAAGTATTTACCTTCCGAATTTCTGATCGGATGCAAGTATTATCAGGGTACAAGAAGTCCCAATAATGCGGAACGTGAAGTAAAAGGATATTCCGCTGCATGGCTCCATCATAAAGGCAGAAACAAGCATCATTTTGAGTACTGGACCGACTATAGCCTGGAACAGAAAGGCGCTGCCTTGGTTGGTGTGAAAATGCCAAGAAAATATGTGGCGGAAATGCTGATGGACCGGATAGCAGCCTCGAAAGTATACAATGGAAGTAAATATACCGATCATGACCCGCTGGCTTATTACCAAAACGGAAAGACACACTACCTGCTTCATCCAGAAACAGCCGATCAGCTGGAAAAGCTGCTGCATGTCCTGGATAAGCATGGTGAAGATGTGTTATTTGATTTTGTAAAAAACAGATATCTGAAGAAAAGGTGCGGTTTAGTCCGGATACACAAGCCTGTCCGGTGTGATGCGGTAAAGCACCTCATTTAAATATTTATCTGCGAGATAATTTGCCATTCCAAGATTCATATCCAGATAATTTCCACAGTCCCTGGCAGATGCGCCGGGGACTTCATCTTTAAAGTCTCTGATGAATTCAAATAATCCAATCATCAATTCGACGATATCTTTCGATTCAAAATCCCCATGTAACAGAAGATAAAATCCGGTGCGGCAGCCCATAGGACCAAAATAAATGACCTTATTCCCCATTTCTTCGTTGTTGCGAAGCCAGGTTGCAGCCAGATGTTCGATGGCATGCATTTCTGCGGTATTCATGACCGGTTCTCCGTTTGGTTTCGTCATGCGAAGGTCAAAAGTGGTTATTACTTCACTGCCCACATGATCTTTTCGTGATACGTATACCCCGGGTAACAGCTTGATATGGTCTATGGTGAAGCTTGTTATTTTTTCCATATAGTACACTCCTTTCTGTTTCGGGTACAGACTGATTCCCAGCCACCCTGTATTTCTCCTTTATTTTATCAGAGATTGTGTATGGATACAACCTTGACTTTCATAGTTTCAGGTGATAAACTTTAACCAAAGTAAATGGAGGAAATTTAGACATGATTAATGACAAAAAAGTTTTATTCAGCGGTATGCAGGCAACCGGTACATTGACTTTGGGCAATTATCTGGGCGCTTTAAAAAATTGGGTTACTTTAAGTGATGAGTATGAGTGCTTCTATAGTGTTGTAGATCTTCATTCCATCACCGTTCGTCAGGATCCGGCTACACTTCGCAAGAGAGCCAGGGCGCTTCTGACCTTATATATTGCAGCAGGACTTGATCCTGAAAAAAACTGCATCTATTACCAGTCACATGTTTCCGGACATGCGGAACTCAGCTGGATCTTAAACTGCTATACTTATATGGGCGAACTCAGCCGTATGACACAGTTTAAAGATAAATCAGCCAAACATGCAGATAATATCAATGCCGGACTCTTTACATATCCGACACTTATGGCAGCAGATATCCTTTTATTCCAGACCGACCTGGTTCCGGTAGGAATCGACCAGATGCAGCATCTGGAGCTTACCCGTGACATTGCACAGCGTTTTAACGGAATATATGGAGATGTTTTTACCGTTCCGGAAGCTTATATCGGAAAAACCGGTGCAAAAATTATGAGTCTCCAGGATCCAGCGAAGAAGATGTCAAAGTCTGATGAGAATCCAAACGGAAGTATTTATCTGATGGATGATCCTGACACCATAATGCGAAAATGCAAACGTGCCGTAACGGATTCAGAAGCAACTATTTTGTATCGTGATGAGCAGCCGGGAATTAAAAATCTTCTGGATATCTATTGTGCCTGTATGGGCAAGACACCGGACGAAGCAGTGAAGGAATTTGACGGACTGGGCTATGGCGCATTCAAAGAAGCCATTGGCGAGGCTGTTATTTCCGTTTTAAAACCGGTACAGGACCGTGTAGCCGAGTTAAACAAAGACAAAGGTTATATTGACGGTATAATCAAAACAAACGCTGAAAAGGCAAATTATTACGCTACGAAGACTCTTCGTAAGGTACAGCGTAAGGTAGGATTTCCGGATCGGATTAAATAAAGTTATTAGGAAGGGGAAATAATCCCCTTCTCAGACTGTAGCCACATTTGTCGCAGCAAGTAGCAAAGAAGGGGATTGTAATGGAAATAAATAATAAGAAAAATCATTTCTCTCGTATTAGAGTCTCTTTCATTATGCTTCTTTTTGCTATGTGCTTAACTATGAATGTGTTTTTTTGCAGTACTTATAATCTTAATGAATTATTAGATACGGCAACTGTAATTGAAACGTGGGCAATTTCAGAAAGTATCGTTACCAATGAAGACGGTTATAATACTACCGGCTTTAAGGCTTCATTTTTGAACAAAAATACTTCTTATAATGAACCTGGAACCAAGAATATATGCTCAATACTCATGATAGCAGCTATCCCAAAAGGAATCAGCCTGTTTCTTTTTCTTATTATAGTTTTTCTTTTTTTCTTCTTGACCTTATTTATATTATTGCCTGATGAATGGTCATTAATTAATCAGAAGGTACGTCTGGACAATTGAATCAAATCCTTTTCAAATCATTGCAAGTGTGTTGGTGGTTATAAGTCATTTTTAGAATCAGACAATGGCTTCTTTTTTGTATGCAAATAGGTAGCGGGTATAAGCGGATATAAACGAATACTTATTACGAGAGTGAAGCAAAGCAGAGATTGAATTGGAGGAATATAAATGAAAGAAAAGATATATAAATTATTTCTCACCCTAATGGTGAGCCTGTCCCTGGGTTCAGGTCCCATAGCCCAGAATGAGATAGTCAAGATGCTTGAAGCTTTTTCGGGAACAGGTGATGCGCAGATTCAAGAACTTGAAGAAGATAAAGAGTCCGAAGAAATAAGAAAGAAGAAATTGCCAAATTATTTTCAAGATAGGGGTATTGAATAAGGGAAAAAATATAGTTTATGTACAGTCTGGGAAGGGGAAATAATCCCCTTCTTTTTTTATTTTCAGAAAATTCTTTGCTTTTCCCGGTATCAGTCAATAGTAATTAATAAATTCTAATAATAACCACAGAAAATAGTATGTACATTTTGATTCAGCTTAAATATAATGACGATAATTTATCTATTTATGTAAATTCTGAAGATAATGTGGGGAAAGGGTAAAATATGCTTTAGTTTTTAAATAGATAAATGAGAGTGAGAGAAAAAGGAGAAGGTTAAGATGAGAAAAAAAGAGAGATGGAAAAGTATCATTGCAATCGTTTTGTGCTGTTCCATGATTCTGCCATCAATGGCGGTATCGGCGGCTCAGGTGCCGGAAACGGAAAATCCATTGGACAACCGTACTTCCACAATCGAAAAAAGTGAGGCTCCTTACAAACTTGCGGCTGAACAAGTTGGGAAAACTTATGTAAGAGAAAAGACCGGCAGGGAGCAGGTGAATTTTAACAGGGAGTGGAAATTTATCCGTAATGATATCCCGGGAGCAGAATCCGTGGACTATGATGATTCCCAATGGGTGGATATCGGTATTCCTCATAATTTCAGCATCCCTTATGAAATGCAGGCATCTTTCTACGTGGGATACGGATGGTATCGTAAGGAATTTGAAGTATCGGACAATATGGTTGGAAAGAAAATTGAATTGGAATTTGAGGGTGTTTTTCAGGAGGCCGAAATATATGTAAACGGGCAGGCGGCAGGTACACACCTCGGCGGTTACTCCGGCTTTGTATTTGACATTACAGACTATCTGAATTCGGGGAAGAATCTGATTGCAGTCCGCGTCAATAATATCTGGCAGCCGGATCTTGCTCCAAGAGCAGGAGACCACCAGTTTACCGGAGGAATTTACCGGGATGTCTATCTCAATATTACGGATGAGGTTCATGTAACCTGGTATGGAACTTTCGTCACCACTCCTGATTTGTCTAACCCCGGATTCGACCCTTCTGCAAAGAATATTCCGGATAATTATGCCAGTGAGGAAGAAATCCTGAATAATATTGAGCAGAAACAATCTAACGTAAGCGTCAGTACCGAAATAAAAAATGATTCGCTGTCTGAGGCTTTGGTAAAAGTAAAACAGGAAGTGGTGGACAAAGACGGTATCGTGCAGGCTGTATTTGAATCGGCTGAACAGAATATTTCTGCAGGATCTGCTGCAGAAATTACTGCGGTCAGTGAAAAAATCAAAAACATACAGTTATGGGATACTGAAAATCCATATGTGTACCAATTATATACTACCGTATACCGAAATGGTGTTCCGGCAGATACCTATGAATCCTCTTTTGGCTTTCGCTGGGCGCAGTATAAAAACGACGGGTTCTATTTGAACGGAAAAAAAGTAGAATTAAATGGAGCAAATGTACATCAGGATCATGCAGGCTTTGCGGATGCAGTTACCAACGAAGGATTCATGCGGGACGTATCCATGATCAAAGAGTGCGGGATGAATTTTATCCGCGGCTCCCATTATCCCCATGATCCATCATTTGCAAAAGCCTGTGATGATCAGGGAATTATGTTCTGGTCAGAGTGCAATTTCTGGGGGATGGGTGGATGCGCCGGAAAAGACGAACCGGCAATAGGCACATCTGCGGACTGGTTTAAGGATGCATACCCGCAGAATCCTGCAGATGAAGCAGCTTTTGAGCAGAGCTGCCTGGATTCCCTGGAAGCTATGATACGCGTAAACCGCAACCATCCCTCTATTATTAACTGGAGTATGGGAAATGAAGCGTTTTTCACAAATGGCGGCATGGATAACGGAAATGATGCTTCTGCAAATGGAACTGCGCCGAAAGCGCTTGCGCTTGTAGACAAAATGCGGAATCTGTCACACCAGCTTGATCCTACCAGAAAAGCAGGAATGGGCGGAGCGCAAAGAGGCGGGTATGCCGATCTGGCGGTCTGTGATATTGCAGGATACAACGGAGACGGAGGAAAATTTGAAAATACCTGGATGCCCAATGTAGTTGCGGAATACGGCTCAAAGACTGCAGACCGGCCAGGCGAATACCGGCCATTTTATGATCAGATACAGGGCAGTGACGAATATAATTATCAGCTAAAACCAAGTAGCGCAGGCCTGGTTCTTTGGTGTGGCTTTCATCACGGTACCATCGGCGGTGACGGGCTGGCTAAAATGGGTATAATCGACTACTATCGCCTGCCTTTAAACAGCTGGTACTGGTACCGGGAACAGAATATGGGTATAGAACCGGAATCCTCCGTATCCGGTGCGGCATCTCAGATAGACATTACGTCCTCTGAAGAAACCATTACGAACAACGGTACAAAAGACACCCAGCTGATTGTTACCTTACAGGATGCAGACGGCAACTGGGTAAATGAAACTAAAGCGGTAACCCTGAAGGTGGAATCCGGCCCCGGTGTTTTCCCGGGAGGTAAAACATATAAGTTTACCCCCGGCAAATCAATGCGGGATGGAAAAGCAAGCATCGAATTCCGCAGTTACTATTCGGGAGACAGCATTATCAGCGCAACGGCAGAAGGTCTTGGGGTATCCACAATTACAATACATACAGATAATATGTCCGAAACCGATGACGGTTCGGAACCGGAAGATTTTTATAATGCAGATAAGTGGGGCAGTGTAACTGCCAAAATAGAAGATCCCATTATATATGGTGAAAACAATGCCGCTTCCGGAAGACCCCTGTTCCCAAGCAGCAATGATCAGGACAGTGCACTGGCAGCAGACGGTAATATGGCGACATCCTGGCAGGCAGATAATACAGGCAGCGGGGAATACTTTATGGTAGATCTGGAATTTACCTTATACCTCTATAACATCGGACTGGGATTTAACAAATCTCCCTATCCATATAAAGTCGAAACAGCTATGGATAAGAATGGCCCATGGACCATTGCTGCAGAATATACAAAGGATACCATTACATCCAGGAAAGCAGAAGAATCCCTGGACGGGCCGGAAGCCAGATATGTTAAGATAACCTTTACGGACGTTCCGGAAAATGAAAAAGCCTTTCTCACGGAACTGAATGTATATGGAAACCCCTCCTCAATTACACCTCAATATACCAAATACAGTGCTTACCTCTCCGATGTAGTGGATTACGACAAAGTCTCCACTGGATGGGGTGAAAAAGGAAAAGACAAGACCTGCCAGGGAAATCAGATAAAGGTAGGGAATAAAGTTTATAAAAAAGGAATCGGTCTTCATGCTGACAGCACCATTATTCATAACCTGGACAAAAAGTATACGCGCTTTTCCGGAGTGGCGGGCATTGATAATGAAGTGGATGGAGGCAATGCAATCTTTAGGATCTATGCCGACAACAGCCTGATTTATGAAAAGGAACTTTCTGGCGGGGAAGCCGATGAATTCAATTTAAGTGTCAGCGGAGTTTCGGAACTGAAGCTTATGACAGACGCGAACGGTTCTGAATCCCAGGATCACACAGACTGGGCGGACGCAAAATTGTACGGAGCCATCCGTGACATCAGCAAAAAAAGCAAAAGCATCCGTACCGCCTATGTGGGAATTACCGAAGGCTTACAGGCAGGAGAAGACTTCACCGGGATATTATCCCTAAAAAATACTTCGGAAGATTTACAGCCTTTGTGTGCTTCACTGTCCCTCTATGGACCGGATGGAATGCTGGCAGGCTTCACAATGACTTCCGACGAATTCTATCCCGGCGCCGCAAAAGATCTTCCCCTGACGCTCAATATGCCTTCTGATATAAAAGGATATGAAGCCATTCTCAGTGTGTGGGATAAAAATACACTGGAAATTATTTCAAATACAATCATGATCTATCCGGACCCGGATAAACTGGAATCCGGATCAAAGACGGAAACTGCCTGGACAAAAGTTGATGGTGAAGACAGCCTGCTGGAAAAGACAGGCGACTGGCAGCTGTGGCCATCTTCCGATGCTTACAACGGAAGTGAGACCTTCCTGGGTGACAAAGGCAATCCGGTAAAAGATGGAGATTATATCGCCCTTACATTTAACGGAAACTATATAAAAATAGGTGCAAAAGCAGATGGCGGACAGCAGGGTGCCGATGTTTATATCGATGGAGAACCTGCGGGACATATTAATAACAATGAGAATGTTAATGTATACAAAGAAGTCTATGCATCCGGTTATCTGGAAGACGGGGAACATACCGTTAAACTTGTACCTGCCGGAAAATTTGGTTTGGACTATTTTGAATATGGAGTGGAAACTGTGTCTGGCGGCGATGATGAGCCATTAACAGAAAGTCCGATTCTGTTATCACTTGGCGGCTTAATGAAACAGATTGAAGGGGATGCCATGAAAAACTATACCTTTACCAGCAGGCAGTCTGCAGCAGATCGTATAGTCGAGTCTTATGGTGTCTATTTAAACAAAGAGGCATCCAAAGAGGAGATCCAGGCGGCATCAGATGCACTTGAAAATGCGCTCAGGGAACTGATCCTCATAGGAGATACAGCCACCTTGGAAGATACCGTCAGTACTGCACAAAATCTAATTCAAAAAGGCCAGGGTAATTATACAAATGCAAGCTGGGCACAATTGCTCGCCGCATATGAAGAAGCGGCCGCTGTATTAGAAAAAGAAGATCCTTCAGCAGATGAGATACTGGCTGCAGCAGAGCAATTAAATCATGCTATGGCTTCCCTGATCCAAAAAGAGGATACCTTTAGACTGAGAGAAGCAGTAAACAAAGCAAAGACACTCTTCGATAAAGGCCAGGGCAGTTATACCGATACGAGCTGGGCAGTTTTCAAAACTGCGTATGACGGGGCAGTAAAAGTGTTATCCTCAGCAGAACCATCCGCTAAAGAAATACAGGCAGCTCTGGATAAACTAAATTCTGCAATGACAGGTCTGCAGTTAAAGCCGGATACTTCCCTGTCAGATGCAAGAAAAGCGCTGCAGGCAGAAATTACAGCATGCAGCGCAATCGTAACGAAAGGACAGAAACATTATACTTTAGCAAGCTTCCGGCGTTTAAAAGATAACCTCAGTGAAGCAGAAAAGATATTGAGTGACAGCAGGGCAAACCTGGATAAATTAAAATCTGCGAAAAATTTACTCTATGCCGCCAGACTTACCCTTTCTGTTTACAAAATCCCAAAGAAAGGTGATTCCTATACCGTAGGAAAATTAAAATATCAGATACTGAAATCTTCTGCCGGCAATGGGACGGTTTGTGTGAAAGGCGTTAAAAACAAGAAAACCTCAAAACTTAAACTCCCCAATACGGTTACAATTTCCAGTTATAGGCGAGACCATCTTTGAAGCGAGTATGATAACTTTCTGCAGGGTTGGTTTTTTTTATGTTTGAAACTGCATAAATCCGGTTTATACTTTTTGAATTCTGACAAATGACATTATTTGATCAAACATGTTTGGAAACGGAATGGAGATAAGACAGGAATGTATGAGATAACGAAGATTATCAATAATAATATTGTATGTTCCGTTGATGAAGATGGGCAGGAAATCATCGTCAGGGGGCTTGGCATTGGATTTAAGCAAAAACCTCATGATATAATCCCCGGGGAGAAAATTGAAAAAGTTTATAAAATGGAAAGCCCCAAGGCATCCGGCAAATTACAGGAATTAATGGCGGAAATTCCGCTGTCATATGTGGAGACCTGTACGGAAATTATCGATTATGCCAGGAATACCGTAGGCAAAAGATTAAATGAAAATGTTTATATTACTTTGACAGATCATATCAGTTTCGCCATTGAACGCAAGCGTCAGAACATGGAGTACCGGAATGCATTGCTGATGGAAATCCGTAATTTTTATATACAGGAATTCCAGATTGGCTGCAAAGCTCTGGAAATCATCAAAGAAAAGCTGGATGTAGAATTATCCAGGGATGAGGCAGGTTTTATAGCCTTACATATTGTGAATGCAGAATTAAACACGGATATGTGCGACATGGTGAATATCACGGAAATGATACAGCAGGTGCTGGACATCGCAGAGAAATATTATCAGATGAAATTAGATGATCATTCTCTGGCCTATGAACGTTTTATAACACACCTGAAATTTTTCGGACAGCGGTTATTTTCTGACCGGATTACGAAAGATGATGATGTAACTTTTCAGAAAATGGTTAAGAAACGTTATAAAAATGACTATAAATGTGCAGAAGAGATCCGGACCTTTATCCGGGAGACATATAAGAAAGAAATCACTGAGGAAGAGATGATTTTCCTCACCATTCATTTAAGAAGAGTATCAAATACTGTATAATCTGGATTGTAACTGGTAATGCAGGCTAGACCGGAACAGGATTTGGTAGTAGATATCTACAGCTGGGGTATACTACTATCATGTTTTCTGTTACGGTCTTTTTTTGTGCAGAATCAGATTATAATATATATTTTTTCAGGAGGAATCAGAGAAATGAAAGATAAAATTTTTGGTATATTACAGCGTGTAGGCAGATCTTTTATGCTGCCCATCGCTATTTTACCCATCGCGGGACTGTTTCTTGGAGTCGGCGGTTCATTTACAAATGAAACAATGCTTGAGACCTATCATTTAATGAAGATCATGGGGCCCGGTACTTTTATTTATACGATTTTGACCGTACTAAATGCAGCCGGAAGTATTGTATTCAGCAATCTGCCTATTATTTTTGCCATGGGTGTTGCCATCGGTATGGCGAAGAAAGAAAAAGAAGTTGCGGCATTGTCCGGTGCCATTGCATTTTTTGTTATGCATGCTTCCATAGGTGCGTTGATTACTGCACAGGGCGGACCGGATAGTATGCTAGAAGGTGCAACAACTTCCGTTGTTGGTATCACCTCCTTACAGATGGGTGTATTCGGCGGTATTATTGTAGGGCTTGGTGTGGCAGCACTCCATAACCGTTTTTACAAAATTCAGCTTCCACAGGTACTGTCATTCTTTGGCGGAACCAGATTCGTACCGATCATATCGGCAGCTGTCTATATGATCGTGGGTATTTTGATGTTTTATATCTGGCCATTTATACAAAATGGTATTAACAGCCTGGGGCAATTCGTTATGAATTCCGGATATTTTGGTACCTGGTTATACGGTTTAATTGAAAGGGCATTGATACCTTTCGGGCTTCACCATGTGTTTTACCTGCCATTCTGGCAGACAGCGGTAGGCGGTACTGCAACGGTTGCAGGTGCCTATGTAGAAGGTGCACAGAACATATTCTTTGCCCAGTTAGCGGATCCTGGTATCACACATTTTAGCGTAAATGCATGCCGCTTTATGTCGGGTAAATTTGTCTTTATGATATTTGGACTTCCCGGTGCGGCGCTTGCCATGTACCGCTGTGCAAAGCCGGAAAAGAGGAAAATAGTGGGCGGCCTTTTAATCTCAGCAGCCCTGACTTCTATGATTACCGGTATTACCGAACCGCTGGAGTTTACCTTCCTGTTTGTTGCACCTTTAATGTATGCAATTCACTGTGTCCTGGCAGGACTGGCATATATGTTCACGCATATTTTCGGAGTAGGAGTCGGCATGACTTTTTCCGGCGGACTTATTGACCTGACGCTTTTTGGTATCATGCAGGGAAATACGAAAACAAGCTGGCTGTGGATTGTACTGATAGGTATTATATATTTTATTATTTACTATTTCCTGTTCACTTTTTTAATAAGAAAATTCAATCTGAAGACTCCGGGACGTGAAGAAGGGGAAGAAGAGGTAAAACTTTACCGCAGGGCAGACGTTGATGCAAAAAAAGGAAAAAGTCAGGAAAACAGCGCCAGTGAAATCATCGACGAACAATCAGCCATGATAACACGGGGACTAGGAGGAAAACTTAATATCAGCGACGTAGACTGCTGTGCCACAAGACTTCGTATAACGGTAGCAGATAAAGAAAAAGTAGATCAGGGCATATTAAAAGCCAGCGGCGCCGCCGGTGTTATTATGAAGGGCAATGGAGTCCAGGTTATTTATGGACCGAAAGTAACGGTAATCAAATCAAACCTGGAGGATTATCTGGCAAGTCCTGCAAGCGACAGCGATAAAGATCTGAATTTTAATCAACCGGAGATTGCAGATGAAACGAGCGGGGAGTATAATAATATGAATAGTACCCATGCAGAATCTGAAACGCAGGAGGAAAATTCAACTGGTAAAGGCTACACGGTTTATGCCCCGATGACCGGTAAGTCCATTCCGTTAGAAGAAGTCAATGACGGTGTGTTTTCGGAAAGAATGTTGGGAGACGGTGCTGCGATTGAACCATCGGACGGCAGGGTAACTGCCCCCTTTGATGGAGTTGTATCTATGGTATTTGACACCAAACATGCTATCGGACTTACCTCAGATAATGGTATAGAGCTTCTGATCCATGTGGGAATCGATACCGTTCAGCTAAATGGAAAATATTACGATATTCACGTAAAAGACGGAGATCGTGTAAAAACCGGAGACCTTCTGGCTGTTGTGGATCTGGACGGCATAAAGAGTGAACGTTACAGAACGGTTACACCGGTCATTGTTTCCAATACAGATGACTATCACACAGTTACCGTCGTAAATACCGGTGACATACAGAGCAAGCAGCAATTGCTTAAGATTTATTAATAAATTGGTTATTTGTGCAGTCCGGCAAACCAACATTTCGGATAATTCCAAACTGTTTCCGGACTGCCATAACAATAGATAAAAGACGAAAGGTGGAAATTTTATGAAATCATTTAATTATGTAATTACAGACGAGATTGGAATTCACGCAAGACCGGCAGGACTCTTGGTGAAAGAGGCAAAGCCATTTACCTCCAGGCTGACCCTGAAAGCTGGTGAAAAAAGTGCAGACCTCAGAAGACTGATGGCTGTTATGAGCCTTGGGGTAAAACAGGGTGCTGAAGTTACCGTAACCGCTGAAGGAGATGATGAAGCTGCTGCAATCGAAGCAATGGAATCGTTCTTTAAAGCAAACCTGTAAAAAATAAAGAAAAACCCATTTTAAAACACTCGGTTCTGCGATCAATATTTCGCATCCGGGTGTTTTTCACATCCCCTTTTCTTTTCCCCGAAATAGTAGTATAATGACACTATATTAACATTTTCACACTAGGAGGAATGACTATGACAGTAGACGAATTAATTGCTATGCTTGAGATGCAGGAAGAAATTCTTCAGTTTTCTCATTTTACAAATGAAGATGCATGGGAACTTGGAAATCTGATTGTAATGGAAGCGAAGAGAAGAAGCCTTCCGGTAGCGGTTAGTATCCGTTTGAATAATGGGTATGTGGTTTTCCAATACGCATCGAATCGGACAAACATGGACAATGAAAGTTGGATGGCAAGAAAGTTCAATACAGTACGCAGGTTAGAGCAGAGCAGCCTGCGGGCTTACATGCTGCTTCGTAAAACAGAAGAAACCCTGGAGGAGCGTTTCATGGATCCCAAAGACTATGCAGCCTGCGGCGGCGGTTTCCCAATTCGTGTGGAAGAAGTCGGTGTCATCGGCGGTGTAATTGTATCCGGACTGGATCACGTATCCGATCATGACCTTGTTGTAAAATGTATCAGCCGGTATCTGCACATCGATGAAGTCCCTAGAATACGCGGCAATATTTAAGGGAAGCAGAAAGCGTTTCGCACAGTCTTAATCCCACTCCTCAAACTGCATATCCGGGGGCAAAGGGGAAGTAAAAACCAGTTTTTCTTTTGTAATCGGATGTTCCAATTCCAGTCTGTGGGAATGGAGTGCCTGACGTTTGATTCTGGTATATTCCGGATTGTACAGGAAGTCCCCCGGCAGGGGATGTCCCAGATATTTCATATGCACGCGGATCTGATGGGTACGCCCGGTTTCCAACTTTAAGGAAACCAGGGAGTACCCATTTTTATATGACAGGCGCCTGAAATAGGTCACCGCCCGTTCTCCACGTTCAAAATCAACAATGCGTTCAATTGCAGAATCCTCTTTTCGGGCAATCGGTGCATCAATTTTACCGGAATCAGGTGTTTTCCCAATAGCAGCAGCCAGATATTCCCGGTGAATTTTCCGGCTTTTTACCATATCGGACAAGATAGCAGCGCTCAGCATATTTTTTGCGATAATCAAAAGCCCTGTGGTGTCTCTGTCCAGGCGGTTAATACAGCGGTAAGTAAATGCCGTTCCTTTATTGGCGAAGTAATCTGCTATACCATTGGCAAGCGTATTTTCATAATTATTGATGGAAGGATGTATGGGCATATCGGCAGCTTTGTCCAGAATCAGCATGTCTTCATCCTCATACACAATTACAAGTTCCATTTTTACAGGTACAATCTGACTGGAAAATCCTTCTTCCACGATCTGTACCGTTAATTCATCCCCCTCCTGCAATTGTTCTGAGGTATAAGCCCACTTCCCATTTTTTAAAATGCCATATTCTGTACGTTTCAGATGGGTAAGGATATGTCTGGAATAGCCCTTTTCTTTCAGAAAAGCAGTGATATTTTTGCCTGAGCTGTGTAAATCTATGTGATAAGTCAGTATTCTTTTCATTCGTGTTTCCGTCTTTATTGCCCACTAAAAAATAACCGCAGGCAAAACCTTTCCTTCCTTTTGTTCTATCGTAAAGCCCTTTCTAGTTTACAGTACCGGCTTAAGACTGTCAATGGATTGATCTTGCTATGCTATACTTATACAACTCAACGTTTTAAAGTATCAACGCTTTAAATCTCTACCAAATTTATTGAAAAAAGCGTTTTTTGCTTTTCATATATACAAAATTCGTGTAAAATAGTTAGAGAATAACTTAAAAAGGAGACAGATATGGAGAGAGAGAAGTTTTCCTCCCGGTTGGGCTTTATCCTGATATCGGCAGGATGTGCAATCGGGTTAGGAAATGTATGGCGTTTCCCCTATATTACGGGAAAATATGGAGGTGCGGCATTCGTTTTAGTTTATTTATTCTTCCTGCTGATTCTTGGATTACCAATTGTGGTAATGGAATTTGCAGTAGGGCGTGGAAGCCAGAAGAGTGCGGCACTGTCATTTGACGTGTTGGAACCCAAAGGAACAAAATGGCATTTATACAAATTTGGAGCAATTGCGGGAAATTATCTGCTGATGATGTTTTATACCACAATCGGCGGATGGATGATTCTCTATTTCTTCAAAATGGCTGCCGGGCAGTTCGAGGGCATGAATTCGGAGCAGGTCTCAGGAGCCTTTGGAGAGTTAATGGGACAGCCGGTACTGATGACCGTTTGTATGATCGCTGTGGTTATTGTATGCTTTGGCATCTGCGCGAAAGGATTGAAAAACGGTGTAGAAAAAATTACAAAGATAATGATGGTCAGCCTGTTAGCACTTATGGTTATTCTTGCTATCCGTTCCGTAATGTTAGAAGGCAGTTCCACCGGACTTAAATTTTATTTATATCCGGACTTTAGTAAATTAGTGGAATCGGGGATATCAGAAAGTATTTTTGCTGCTATGGGTCAGGCGTTCTTTACTTTAAGCCTGGGTATTGGTGCATTGGCAATTTTCGGAAGTTATATTGGAAAAGACCGATCATTGACAGGAGAAGCAGTAAGTGTTACCATTTTGGATACTTTTGTTGCACTTATGGCAGGTTTAATTATTTTTCCGGCCTGTTTTGCTTATAACATTAAACCGGATAGCGGTCCAAGCCTGATATTCATTACATTACCCAATGTATTTAATGAAATGAGCGGTGGAAGAGTATGGGGAAGCCTTTTCTTCTTATTCATGTCTTTTGCGGCTATTTCAACAATCATTGCCGTATTTGAAAACATTATTTCTTTTGCAATGGATCTCACCGGATGCAGCAGAGGAAAAGCAGTTGCAGTAAATCTGATCGTAATTATTATTCTCTCGATGCCATGTGTATTAGGATTCAATCTGTTAAGCGGATTTACTCCTTTCGGACCGGGATCAAATATATTGGATCTGGAGGATTTCATTGTCAGCAATAACTTACTGCCTCTTGGCAGTCTGGTATATCTTTTATTCTGTACCAGCCGCTATGGATGGGGATTTAAGAAGTTTACTGCAGAAGCAAATACGGGTAAAGGAATAAAGTTTCCCAATTGGGCAAGGGTATATGTGACCTGGATTCTGCCGATTATTGTATTGGCTATCTTTATTCAGGGCTACGTTGTAAAATTCTTTTAATTGCAAATTTTCCAACACAAAAGGCATGCTCATGTGATCAAAACATGGCATGCCTTTTATATTACATTGTTCCGTTCTTTTTACGCTATTCTTTCACCAGTACTTTTTCAATCTCTACAATATACATCGTGTGGTAATCCTTCTGGGGATACCATTTTTCGTCACAGCTCTTATCAATAAAGCATGCGGGATCATATTCCTGTGCATAGAGTTTACGGCATACCATTACGGTATTGGCTTCTTCGAAGTATGGGGTATCCTCTTCCAGTGTAACCGTAAGTCCTGATTTCTGGATTTTATCCTCATCTCTGCCGGAAACAGTTCCCAGGTAAGTTAATGTTTTACGGTAGGAATCATCCAGTACAGACAGTGAAAATGTGGTGGAAGCGTCTATAAACTCTTTTGTATAACGCTGGGGACGGATAAATACATATGCTACATTTTTTCCCCACATTATGCCCACACCACCCCAGGATGCTGTCATCGTGTTACATTTGTCTCCATTTTTTGCTGTTACCAGCAGCCATTCTTTTCCAATCATCTGAAATGGATTTTTCTGTAATTCTGTTGCTTTGATTTCTTTAAAACTCATGATACATACCTCCTAATTTGATTTTACTTTGTTCCACAATTCGTTATAGGTCTGGTCTACCTTATCTCCCAGATAGCGGAAGGTTTCACAGCGGTTTAATACGGTATCATCCGGAAAAGCAACCGGATTGTTGCGGATTGCATCGTCCTCTATCATTTTACGCGCCTCTGTATTCGGTGTAGAATAGGTAATGTAATTAAAATTCATCAATGCAATATCCGGACGGCATAAGAAATTAATAAAAGCTTCCGCATTTTCTTTGTGTTCTGCATTCTTTGGAATTACCCAGGAATCAATCCACATATTAGAACCTTCTTTTGGCACTACATATTCCAGGTTCGGATTCTCCGTCTTAGTATAAATTGCTTCTCCGGAATAAATAACGCCCAGGGCTGCCTCATTTCCGATCATCTTATCACGCACCTGGTCAATGACGTAAGCCTGAACCAATGGTTTTTGCTTAATCAGAAGATCTTTAGCCTCGGTCAGTTCATCCAGGTCGGATGAATTCAGGGAATAGCCAAGTTCTTTCAGGGCTACGGCAAAAGCATCCCTGACGCTGTCCTGCATTAAAATATTATCTTTGTATTTCGGATCCCACAGTACAGACCAGCTGTCAATCGGTTCGTCCACCATGGTCTTATTGTATAGAATACCTACCGTCCCCCAGCAATATGGCACGGAATAGAGATTTTCAGGATCAAATTCCCTTGATTTCTCCAGATAAGTTTTTCCGATATTTTTAATATTTGGAACATTGTCAAAGTTTATTTCCGCCAGCAGGTCATTTTCCCGCAAACGCTGGATCATATAATCGGAGGGGCAGACTACATCATATGCAATTGCTCCTGATTTTATTTTAGGATACATGATTTCGTTTGTTTCGTATTCCTCATAGATTACATCTATGCCGGTTTCCGCCTCAAACATGGTAATTACTTCCGGATCCAGATATTCTCCCCAGTTATATACAATCACCTTGTTATCGCCGGCAAGAGAGCCCTTTGAACCATAGTAAAAGCCTCCTACCACAATCACGAACGCCATAAGTGCCGGAATAACTTTTTTAAAGATACCGGTTAACTTTGTTTTCTTCTTTGCCGTTGTTCTTTTGTCATGAACCTGTTCTTTTGGCGACATGTTTACCATAATCAGCAATACCAGCACAGAAACAAACAGAAGAGTGGAAAGCGCATACATTTCCGGTTTGATTCCCTTACGTACTTCAGTATAAATTTTTGTTGACAAGGTGTCAATCCCCGGTCCCTTTGTAAAGTGGGTAATTACAAAATCGTCCAGGGACATGGTAAATGCCAGCAAAAATCCGGACAATACACCCGGCATAATATCCGGAAATACAACTTTAAAAAAAGCATACAGGGGAGAAGCTCCAAGATCCAGCGCTGCTTCATAAGTACTGCGCTTGGTTTGCTTTAGTTTTGGAGCTACACTCAACATAACATATGGAATATTAAACGTAATGTGCGCCATCAGGATTGTACTAAATCCCAGTGTTACATGAAACGCTATAAAAAGCAGCATCAGAGATACACCCGTTACGATTTCAGCATTTACCATAGGTATGTTGGCAAGGCCGTTAAAAAGGGTACGGTATTTTCGTTTCATACTCTGAATGCCGATTGCAGCCATGGTGCCGATCAAAGTAGCAATCAGTGCCGAGAGCAGTGCGATGATCAGCGTAGTGTAAAAAGCATTCATGATCTGCTCATTCTGGAAAAGAGCTTTATACCATTTTAAAGTAAAACCGCCCCATTTAGCGCGGGTCTTGGAAGCATTAAATGAAAGTACGATAAGGGTTGCAATGGGTGCATACAGTAAAATGAAAATTAAGATCAGGTAAATTTTTTGTGCCGCTTTTTTCATTAGAATGTAGCCCCCTCTCCATCTTTATCGTACTTAGAAACCAGAGCCATACTTGCAATTACGAATACCATAAGCACAAGAGACAGCCCGCTGCCCAGATTCCAGTTACTTCCCTGCTTAAATGTCTGCTCAATGACGTTACCAATTAATAGAATCTTACCGCCGCCCAGCAGGTCGGAAATTACGAAAGTAGTAAGTGCCGGAACAAAAACCATGGTAATTCCGCTGATGATGCCTGGAAGACTCAGCGGAAAAGTAATTTTAACAAAAGTCTGAAAATTATTGGCACCTAAATCCTTTGCCGCATTAATTACATCTTTATCTATTTTACTCAGTATATTATATAAGGGCAGTACCATGAAGGGAAGAAAATTATAAACCATGCCTAATACAATCGCATAGGGTGTATTAATAATCTCAAGCGGTGCTAAATGAAAAAATGTTAAAATATCATTCAAAACACCATTTTTCTCCAGGAGATTCTGCCATGCCATCGTTCTCAGTAAAAAGTTCATCCACATAGGTAAAATAAAAATTAAAACAATAAAACTGGACTGGTTCATATTAGAGGAACTTAAAATCATCGCCAATGGATATGCCAGCACCAGGCAGATCACGGTACTGATCACGGCAAGCAGGATCGCCAGGCCTAAAGCTTTTAAGTTTTCTGCTGTTGTAATCCTGGCAATATTCATCAGGGTAAAAGATCCGTCTTCTGCAGTCAAACCATAATATACAATCATCAGAAGGGGAATAATTATAAAGGAAACCGCCCAAAAGAGATAAGGTCCGGCTAATAGTCGTTTACTCTTCAATATTTACCGCCTCCTCATCTTCTGAAATAGGTTTGTTCATAATCTGGATATCAAAAGGATCTACGTGAATGCCCACTTCCGTTCCCACGGGGAAGAGATCCGTGCTGTGTACAAGCCATTCGTGATTATTGGCCAGTACCTCCATTTCATAATGGACGCCTTTGAAGATCAGATGGGTTACGACACCTGTTATGGTTCCTTCTTCTGGTTTGACAAGGTCAATATCTTCCGGGCGGATCACTACATCCACAGGTGTATTATGCCCAAATCCCACATCTACACAAGGGAAAGGCACACCCAGTATTTTAACAAGTTTATCTTCCATGAAGGTTGCCGCAATAATATTGCTGTCCCCGATAAAATCCGCCACAAATGCATTTTCTGGCTCATTGTAGATATCCTCTGGAGAACCAATCTGCTGAATGTATCCCTGATTCATAACCACAATCGTATCAGACATGGTTAAGGCCTCTTCCTGGTCATGTGTCACATAGATAAAGGTAATGCCCAATTCGTTTTTTAGCCTGATTAATTCATATTGCATATCCTGACGCAGTTTCAAATCCAGGGCTCCCAGAGGTTCGTCCAGCAGAAGCACTTTCGGCTCATTTACAATTGCCCTAGCAATTGCAATTCGCTGCTGCTGGCCGCCGCTTAAGGAATCGGGAGAGCGGTTTTCATATCCCTCCAGATTAACCAGCTTTAAGGCATATTTTATTTTATCATTAATATAATTTTTACTCTTATTCTTAATTTTCAATCCGAATGCTATATTTTCTGAAATAGTCATATGTGTAAAAAGTGCGTATTTTTGAAATACTGTGTTTAACTGACGTTTATTTGCCGGAAGATTCGTAATATCTTTACCGTCAAAAATTATATTGCCGCTGTCAGGGTTTTCAAATCCTCCCAGAATGCGAAGGGTGGTAGTTTTGCCGCAGCCGCTTGGACCAAGCAGTGTTAGAAATTCATTCTGCCGTATATAGAGATTAAGGTCATCCAAAACTTTTTGTCCATCATAGGATTTTGTTATATGCGTTAAGTCGATTAATTTATTACTCATGTCGTACCTCCTGATTTAAAAGCTGGGCGGAGAGCTGACCCAGATCAGGACAGCGCTGCTTTTCCCTGTATTTTTAATATAATGTCTTTGGCTTGGATTAAAATAAAAAGATTCTCCCTTTTTTACCTTATAAATACGTTTACCAATATACAGTGTAATATTCCCCTGTAATATATATCCAAATTCTTCCCCCTCATGGGGATTGTCCGGATAAGTGCTTCCGCCGGGTTCTAAAGTCAGGCGGATAGGCTCCATAATGTTTTTCTGCGCGTTGGGAATGATCCATTCAATTTTATTGAAAAATTCAGAGTCAACCTTCTGAAAATAGTCTGTATCATGAAATACGACCTGTTCTTCCGTCGTTTCACAGAAAAATTCATTCAGATTGGTTCCCAGACACTGGAGTATATCCACCAGAGTGGCGATGGACGGAGAAGTCAGATCCCGTTCCAGCTGGGAAATAAAACCTTTGGAAAGTTCAGCTCTGCCAGCCAGTTCTTCCTGGGTCAGACCCTTGGCAATACGCAGTTCTTTTAGCTTTTGTCCGATAACCATTTTCCTACCTCTCAACTAATAGTATAAATAAACATAAAGTTTAGCAATTGTAAACAGAAACAATATAGCATAGAATGATCGGAATGTCACGCACTATTTGCTAAATTTTTCTTCTGATTTCTATTAACAAATAGATAAGTTTATGGTAAGATATAAGAAATTAATGAGACATAAGTTTTTAGCTAAGGAGGATAAGATAATGAGCAAGAGTAAATACGTTGCTTATGTAGGTACATATACACATGGAAGCAGTGTTGGTATTCATATTTATGATTTAGATATTGAAGAGGGGACAATGAGTGAGCGGAATGTGGTTTCGGTTAATAACGCTTCCCATATTACGAAATCTCCAAACGGACAATATCTGTATTCCATAGCAGATGAAGGTGTTGAAGTATTAAAAATATTCCCCAATGGAGATTTAGAGCCCATAAACCAGGTAGATATCGATGGGATGAGAGGCTGTTTTCTTTCTACGGATCTGGATGGTAAGTTTTTATTTGTGGGCGGATACCATGACGGTAAAGTCAGCGTTGTACGGATTCACCAGGATGGCCGTCTTGGCAGTGTAGTGGACGGTATTTTCCATAAAGGCCTTGGAAGTGTTGCTGAACGTAACTTCAGACCCCATATCAGCTGTGTAATGCCAACACCGGACGGAAAATATCTCTGTGTCGTAGACAACGGAATTGACCATATAAAGCTTTATACCGTGAACCCCACCTCCGGAAAATTAAAATTATATGATATCTTAAGATGTGAGCTGGAGTCAGGTCCCAGGATTATACGTTTCAGCAAGGATGGAAAATATGCATATGTTATCTGTGAACTCAGCAATGAAATTAACGTATATACCTATGACGGCGCAGGTAAGTCCCCTCAATTTGAGCTGATTCAGACAGTACGCACACCAATGGACCAGAAAGAAGGCGGTTGTGCAGCTTCGGGCCTGAAGATTGCTCCAAGTGGAAAATACCTGTATTGTTCTTCGGCAGGAGACAATAGTGCCGGAGTATTCCGCATCAATCAGGAAAACGGAATGTTAGAAGAGGTCTGCATTTTACCAATCAGCGGGGATTATCCAAAAGATATCGATGTGTTCCCGGATGAAAAGACATTAGTTGTCCTTAACCATGAAAGCAATGAAATTCGCTTCTTTACCATCGATTATGAAAAAGGACTATTAATAATGAAGGGCAAACCGGTCAAAGTTGAAACGCCAAATTGCATTTTGATTTCAAAAGTAGAAGAGTAAATTCATTAAAGACAGCCGCAGGTTTGTGCGGCTGTCTTTTCTTGTTACCTGTGAAAAAATCTGATCAGATGGTCCATCTGGGAAGTCATGCTGGCAAATAACATATCCAGCAACGTGATAGCCGTCATGGATTCCACCACAACCACAGCACGGGGGACGATCACCGGATCATGTCTTCCTTTTACCTTGATCTGTATGCTTCTGCCATCTTTTGTTATGGTAGACTGTTCCTTTTTAATAGATGGTGTAGGCTTAATGCCTACCCGCAGGAGAATATCGCTGCCATCACTGATTCCTCCCATTATTCCTCCGGAGTGATTCGTGAGTTTTACTTTATGCCCCTCTGAAGAAAGTGTATACTGGTCATTATTTTCGCTGCCAAGAGCCTGTGATACGGCAATGCCGTCACCAATTTCAAAAGATTTAACGGCACCTATGGATAGAAGCGCTTTTCCCAGGTTCGCATTTAATTTTTCGAAAACCGGATCGCCAACGCCCGGTATCATATTTTTTACAATGCATTCAATCATGCCGCCGGAAGAATCTCCATGCTGCATACATTCCTCTAAAAATGCCCCAGCACGCTGAGCAGCTTCGGCATCTGGCATATATAGTGGATTTTGGGAAATAATACTACGGTCAAAATTATTATTATCTATTTTGACAGGACCGATGGATCTGGTGTAAGTCAGAAGCTGTACACCCAGAAGATCCAGTATTTTAATTGCAATGGCACCGCCGGCTACACGCCCGATGGTTTCCCTTCCGGATGAACGTCCGCCTCCGCGGTAGTCCCGGAATCCATATTTCGTGTCATAAGTCAGATCTGCATGCCCCGGTCTGTAGTAATCAGCGATTTCTCCATAATCAGAAGAACGCTGTGTTTTATTATAAACAATCATGGAAATCGGAGTCCCTGTTGTTTTTCCCTCAAAAACACCGGAGAGGATTTCTACCGCATCGTCTTCTTTACGGGGAGTAGAATATTTACTTTGTCCGGGTTTTCTTCGGTCCAGATTTTTTTGAATATCCTCCTCGCAAAGAGCCAGCCCTGCCGGACAGCCGTCTACCACAACTCCGATGCCTTTTCCGTGGGATTCTCCCCAGGTCGTTATTTTAAATTGATTGCCAAATGTTGATCCTGCCATAATATCCTCCTTGTACAATATGCTTCAGCCATTCTTTATTGCCTCTTACTAGTATACCTAATTGTTAAAATATTGTAAAGAGATGAAAAAAATGATGGCTTCGATTGACAAATAGTTTTTTAGTCTTTATAATGTCCTTTAGTTGCAAGATATTTTGGAGAAAGAAAGGAAGTGTGATTCCATGGAGGGTGGTCCTAGTCCTAGGGAAAATAATAGCGAAGTTCATATAGAAAAATACGCATAGGACAGGCCTTCGGAAGATTATCCTGTTCTATGGATAATTGAAAGGAGATTATGGAGTCATGATCAAAATTTTTAGGACAATTGATGGTGCAATTCATCAGGTAAATGAAGCACAGGAGGGTTGCTGGATTGCTCTGGTAGACCCAACAGCAACAGAAATATTAGACATCGCAAATGAATACAATATTGAGGTAGATGACCTGCGGGCACCTCTGGATGAAGAAGAACGGTCCAGAATTGAAGTAGAAGATAACTATACGATGATACTGGTGGATATCCCTGTCATTGAGGAACGTAATGACAAAGACTGGTACGGAACAATTCCAATGTCTATTATCGTAACGGATGAAATCATTTTTACCGTATGCCTGGAGGATACGCCGGTGCTTTCCGCTTTTATGGACGGCAGGGTACGGAATTTCTTTACCTATAAGAAAACCCGATTCATATTACAGATTCTGTATAAGAACGCTACCATGTTCCTGCATTATCTGCGTATCATTGATAAGAAAAGTGAAGTCGTGGAGAAAAAACTTCATCTGTCCACGAAAAATCAGGAGCTGATTGAACTGCTGGAACTGGAAAAGAGTCTGGTGTATTTTACAACTTCACTTAGGTCGAATGAAGTTGTCCTTGAGAAACTGCTGAAAACCGAAGGTATTAAACATTATCCGGAAGATACCGAACTTCTGGAAGATGTTATTATTGAGAATAAGCAGGCAATTGAAATGGCAAATATCTACAGCGGTATTTTAAGCGGTATGATGGATGCATTTGCATCGGTTATCTCCAACAATCTGAATATTGTAATGAAATTTTTAGCAACAGTGACCATTGTAATGTCTATTCCGACCATGATCTTCAGTGCTTATGGTATGAATGTGAATTCCAGCGGTATGCCATTTTCCGGCAGTCCCTATGGTTTCGCACTGGTTATTTTGTTTTCATTAATTTTAAGTCTTGTTGTAGCTTTGATTTTTTCAAAAAAGAATTTATTTTAAAGAAAGGTAGTATAAATGGACTTTATAAATAAACTGGAACGTAAATTTGGCAGGTACGGTATCCGTAATTTATCCTTATACCTTATCATCTGCTACATCCTGGGTTACACTTTTAATGTTTTTCAGCCGAATATCATGAGTTTTTTAACGCTGGAACCTTACTACATTCTCAGAGGTCAGATCTGGCGTATAGTTACCTGGATATTAGTGCCGCCGGAATCACTTAGCATATTTACGGTTATCATGTTGTTCTTTTATTACTCTTTGGGTACTTCTCTGGAAAATACCTGGGGTGCTTTCCGTTATACGCTCTATATTCTTGCCGGTCTTCTATTTACGGATATAGGAGCATTTATCCTGTATTTTGTACTGGGCGGCGGTAAACTGTTTGGTCCTATTTTCAGTACTTATTACATTAATATGTCAATTTTCCTTGCATTTGCTTTATGTTATCCCAATATGCAGGTGTTATTGTATTTTGTTATACCGATTAAAATCAAGTGGATGGGAATTTTATATGGAGTATTTATCCTGTTTTCCTTCTTTAAATCCTCTTGGCCGATTAAAGTTGCAATTATTGCTTCCTTAATGAACTTCATTATTTTCTTCCTTGGAACAAGAGATTTCAGGAGAGTTTCTCCGGGTGAAATAAGGCGGAAAAAGAAGTTTAAACAGGAAACAAGACAGTCTTCAGGCGGTCTTACAAAACATAAATGTGCAATATGCGGCAGGACAGAACTGGACGGAGAAGATCTGGAATTTCGTTTCTGTTCCAAATGTGACGGCAATTATGAATACTGTCAGGATCATCTGTTCACACATGAACATGTGAAAAAGCACCACCGCTAGAGTGTGTCTGAAAATTGCTTTCTGACAGCCGCGCGTCACAGTTTGTGGGATATTTGTCCCGAATGAAGGGCGCGCAGCGGACTGCGTAACCTGAATTCGGGGCAAATATGCCGTAAAGCGGGGCGTGCAGATGGCGGGAATGAATTTTAAAACACGCTCTGGAACTCAGGTTTTCTATGAAAATAAGAATATATCTCAAACAACATCAGGAGGCGCATTATGAAAAAAACGAAAATTATATGTACAATGGGACCAAATACAAACAACAGGGAATTGCTTAGTGATCTGGTAAATAACGGTATGGATGTTGCACGTTTTAATTTTTCCCATGGTGATCATGAAGAACATCTGGGCAGAATCCAATTAGTTAAAGATGTCCGTACAGAACTTGGAATTCCGGTGGCTATGCTTTTAGATACGAAAGGTCCGGAAATCCGTACCGGAGTATTAAAAGACCATAAAAAAGTACAGTTAAAAGAAGCCGAAGAGTTTACTCTGGTAATGGAAGAAATCGAAGGCGATGATAAGAGATGTTCCATTACTTATCCGGAACTTACAAAGGATGTTAAAAAAGGCGATTTTATTTTAATTGATGACGGCTTAATTGAACTCGTTGTTAAGAAAGTCTCAGAAAGAGAAATTGAATGCGTTGTCGTAAACGGCGGTGAACTTGGTGAGCGTAAAGGAGTCAATGTACCAAATGTCAGCGTAAACCTTCCTGGTGTGACAGATAAAGATAAAGAAGATATTTTATTTGGAATTGAGCAGGACTTTGATTTTATTGCAGCATCGTTTGTACGTAATGCACAGTGTATCCGTGATATCAAAAAGCTTTTAAAAGATAATCACGGCGAACATATCAATGTTATAGCTAAGATTGAAAATGCCGAAGGCATCGCAAACATAGATGAAATCATTGACGTGGCTGACGGAATCATGGTAGCAAGAGGTGATCTTGGTGTTGAAATACCTGCTGATGAAGTTCCATACATTCAGAAAAAGATTATTAACAAATGTAATGAACATTACAAACCGGTTATTACTGCAACCCAGATGCTGGATTCTATGATCCGTAACCCTCGTCCAACCAGAGCAGAAGCGGGAGATGTGGCAAATGCGGTATATGACGGCAGCGATGCGATCATGCTTTCCGGAGAGACAGCAATGGGCAAATATCCTTTAGAAGCATTGAAGATGATGGTGAAAATTGCTGAAACTACGGAATTACATCTGGATTATAAAATGCTTGTTAAGAACAGTAAAAGCAGAAGAAAGAAAAATATTTCCAGCGCAGTTGGATTTGCTACCGTATCTACTGCACGTAACCTGGACGCAGCCTGTATTGTAATCCCGACTATTTCCGGACAGACAGCGAGATTAATCTCTAATTTCAGACCGGAAATGCCAATATATGCTATTTCACCTAATGAATGTACCGTACGCAGAATGCAGCTGTATTGGGGCGTTTATCCGATGAAGGGAAATAATGAAAATACGACAGAGCATATTATTTCCAGCCCGATGGTTACATTACGTCAGAAAAATCTCGTAAATAAAGGGGATCTGGTAATATTTACGGCAGGTGATCCTGCTACCAATGTTGTTACCGGCGAGGGTGCAATAACGAACATGATGCATGTATTACAAGCAAAATAGATTGGATTGTTGAGATGAAAAAAATATTTACTGAATCAAAATTACGAATTGTCATGGCTTCTGCCGTGACAATTATTCTTATTATATTAACTATACTGGCAGTGAACGGCGATGGGATGCATAGCGGCAAACTGGTGCTTTCACTGCTTTTATCTGTTGCAGCAGGTGTTTTAATCGCTTTAAAATTTAAGCTGCCAAAACCCGTGGGAATCGCAGCACTTATTTTAATTCCCATTCTGGCTCTGTGTACGATGGAATTTTACACCCATGTACCATGGGATCTGACCGTATTAATATTTATCCTGAACCTTATGTTTTACTATCTGCTGTACGCAATCGGCACTTTTTTACTGGGTTCCACAAGATGGGGATATATACTTGCTACGGCAGTACCAATGTTTTTCGGGGTTGCCAACTACTTTGTTGTAAGCTTTCGTTCTTCGCCCATCGTACCATGGGATTTTATGTCGCTTGGCACAGCGATAACAATTACAGATAATTATACTTTTACCTTTTCTTATCGTTTAGTATTTGTACTTATTGGTTTTATCTATTTAATGATTATTGGCGAAAAGACTGTTTTTTCAGTTAAAAATATAAAAGTTCGTTTAATAGCCCTGATTCTATCTGTTATTCTTATGACAGGTTATGTAACTGAAGTAAAAACGGACACTGTAAAAGATATGTTCGGGTTGGATGATATTTTATTTACTCCCAATGTATTGTATCGTAACAATGGCTTTATGGTGGCGTTCCTGGCAAATCTGCGCTATCTGGATATAGACAAGCCCGAAGGCTATTCACCGGAAGAAGTAACAAAAGTAGAGCAGGAAATCGAAAAGGAAAAGACATCCTCTGTCAATGCTTCTGCGAACGAGACAAAAAAGCAAAAGAAACCGAATATCGTCGTGATCATGAATGAAGCATTTACAGACCTGGCTTACCGCGGTGATTTTGAGACAAATGAAGATTATATGCCATTTATCCGTTCCATGAAAGAAAACACCATCAAAGCGGACATGTTCGTATCTGTAAAGGGGGGTAACACCGCCAATACCGAATTTGAATTTCTGACAGGCGATTCTATGGCATTCCTTCCAACCGGAAGTGTGGCATACCAGCAATATGTAAAAGGATCCATGCCAACGCTGGCAAGTTATCTGAAAGGTATGGGGTATGGTACCACCGCTATCCATCCTTATTATGCAACCGGATGGAGCAGAGATAAGGTGTATGACTATTTTGGTTTTGATCAATTCTATTCCCAGGATGATTTTGAAAACCCGGAAACAATCCGTGGCTATGTCAGTGACAAATCAGCATTTGATAAAATCATTGAAACTTATGAAAATAAGACCCCCGGAGAGCCAATGTTTACCTTCGAAGTTACTATGCAGAACCATGGCGGTTATAGTAAAGAGTATCCCGGATTTGAGCCATCTATAGAATTAACACAGATTCCGGAAGACGAGAAGACCTTAAGTGTTATCTCTACGGAACGTTACCTTACTTTGGTAAAAGAAACAGATCAGGCTTTTGAAGAGTTAATTAATTATTTCAGCAATGTAGATGAAGATACCATTGTGGTAATGTTTGGCGATCATCAGCCATCTGATTATATCGCTAATGCGATCCTGCGTCTGAATAATACTGACCAGGAATCCTCCATTGAAGAATTTCAGAATGGATATAAAGTTCCAATGATTATGTGGGCTAATTATGATATTGAGGAGCAGGATATTAATCAAATCAGTGTAAATTACTTAAGCGGACTGTTAATGGAACAGGCAGGACTTCCCCTGACCGACTACCAGACCTATTTGCAGTCACTGCGTAAAACACTACCTGTTATTACGGCAAACATTTATATTGACAAAGATGGTCAGTTTTATGAATATTCTGATGAAGCTTATAAAGATCAGTTAAACCAGTATTCTATATTACAATATAATCACTTATGTGATAATAAAAACCGGGTAGATAAATTTTTCGGAGGTTAATACCGGGGAATTTATCTGTTTCGGATACAGAAGATATTTCGGGGAGTTATGACAAATGAAAAATATAATTACGAAATCAAAAATAAGAATAGGTATATCCATTTTAGTAACCTGTACACTTATATTACTTTCCAGTTTGGCGGCAATGCACAGTAAAGGGCATGCCGTCAAGCTGGTTCTTTGTATTATGATATCTTTGGCAGCCGGGGCTTTGATAAGCCTGAACGTTCAATTTCCAAAGTTCCTGAGCATATTATTCTTAATAATGATTCCATTTTTTTCTTTAATCGGAATCGAATCTTTCACCCATGAGATAACTGATATTAAGAAAATTGTTATTTTGCTTAATTTAGTATTTTATTATCTGTTGTATGCAATTTGTAGTTCTCTGTTAAACTCTATAAAATGGGGATATGTACTTGCAACTTTAATTCCACTAATTTTTGGTGTAATAAATTTCTTTGTGATTCAATTTCGCTCCTCACCATTAATGCCTTGGGATTTTCTGGCAGCAAGGACGGCACTTTCTATCACAGATAATTATTCTTTTACCTTTGATTATAGATTTGTATTCCTAATCTTTGGTTTTGCCTATCTTATGATCTGTGCTGAAAAAATTCAGGTAAAAATCAAGAACCTTCGAATCCGACTGGCGGTCCTCCTTTTTTCATCTATTTGTATGGCAGGATATGTCACTGTTGTAAAATCTGAGCGAACTACAGAAGTATTTAAGCTATATCATACTTTATTCGCCCCAAAACGGATCTATATGAGAAATGGCTTTGCTGTTGCATTCATTACCAACTTTCGATATCTACATATACAAAAGCCAGAAGATTACACCCCAAAAGAAGCAGAAGAAATTATGTCTGAATCAAAGGTGCAGGTGGCTTCTGCAGCTAGTACAAATAAAAAAACTTCAAAAGATAAGCCCAATATTATCGTAATAATGAATGAAGCCTTTTCAGATCTGTCTGTCCGTGGAAAATTTGAAACCAACGAGGACTACATGCCTTTCATCCACTCCCTGACAGAAAATACCATTAAATCTGATATGTTTGTTTCAGTAAAAGGTGGAAATACCGCAAATACAGAATATGAGTTTCTGACAAGTGATACTATGGCATTTTTACCCAGCGGAAGTGTGGCATACCAACAGTTTGTACGCCACCCCATGCCCGCACTGCCAAACTATTTAAAAAGTCTGGGCTATAAAACAACTGCCATCCATCCGTACAATTCAAAGGGGTGGAACCGGGAAAATGTATATTCCTATTTTGGATTTGATACATATTTTTCAAAAACAGATTTCAAAAAACCAAAGAAAATCCGTGACTATATCAGTGACGAATCAGCATTTCAGAAAATTATAGAAATCTATGAAAACAAGGCAAAGGATGAAAGAATATTTACCTTCGAAGTAACCATGCAAAATCATGGTGGCTATGATAAAGAGTTTCCGGGGTTTGAACCAACCATTACCCTATCACAATATGCCGATAAGAAGAAATCCGATAATGTGCGGGCGGCGGAACAGTATCTGACATTAATTAAGGAATCGGATAAAGCTTTTCAAGAACTCACCGATTACTTTAAAAAAGAATCGGAACCTACCATAATCGTAATGTTTGGAGACCATCAGCCCGCTGATAATGTGGCAAAACCTATTCTGAAACTGAATCATATCAATCAGGATGCTTCTGTGGAAGAATACCAGAACGGTTATATCGTACCTATGGTTATGTGGACAAATTATAAGCTGAAGAATCAGGATATTCCTATGATAAGTCCAAACTATCTCAGTGGATTACTCCTTTCCAATGCCGGGCTGCCTTTAACTGATTATCAATCTTATTTAGAAGATCTTCGAAAGACAATACCTGTTATAACTGCAAATGTATACATTGATAAAGATGGAAACTATCACCAGTATTCCGAAGATTCTTTTAAAGAACAGCTAAACCAGTACTCTATTTTACAATATAATCATCTAAGTGATTATAAAAACCGTGTGAATGACTTTTTTGGCGGTTAAGTATTGACAAATAAAAATGTGCATATTATAGTTGACCCGAAGACTACATCTGATGCGAAATCAGCAAATAAGCATAAGAGGAGAAGCATTATGAAGAAAGAAACTTTTGTAACAAAAGAACAGCTGGAAGAAATAGTAAATAAATATCCTACACCATTTCATCTCTATGATGAAAAAGGAATACGGGAAAATGTAAAAGCTTTGAAAGAAGCCTTTTCCTGGAATAAGGGTTATAAAGAATATTTTGCCATAAAAGCAACACCAAATCCATTTCTGATCAATATCTTACAGGAGTATGGCTGCGGCTGTGACTGTTCTTCCAAGACAGAGCTTATGTTGGCGAAAGCAATCGGCGCAACCGGCGATGATATTATGTTTTCTTCCAACGACACGCCAATGGAAGAATTTCAATATGCACATGAACTGAATGCTATTATTAATCTGGACGATATTACACATATCGAATTTCTGGAAAAAGCGATTGGAACGCTGCCTAAGAAAATCAGCTGCCGCTATAATCCGGGCGGTTTATTCAAAATCAGCAATGATATTATGGATAATCCCGGAGATGCCAAATACGGCATGACAACAGAACAGATCAAAGAGGCTTTTAAAATATTAAAGAGCAAAGGGGTTGAGGAGTTTGGAATCCATGCATTCCTTGCAAGTAATACGGTAACAAACGATTATTATCCAATGCTTGCTAAAGTATTATTCGAAACAGCCGTAGAGATTCAAAAAGAAACCGGTGCCCATGTAACATTTATCAATCTATCCGGAGGAATCGGAATACCTTACCGCCCGGATCAGGAATCAAATGATATCCGTGCTATTGGAGAAGGTGTTCGAAAAGTATATGAAGAAGTGCTTATTCCTGCCAATATGGGTGATATTGCCATTTATACGGAGCTTGGAAGGTTTATGATGGGACCTTACGGATGTCTGGTTACCAGGGCGATTCATGAAAAACATACCCATAAAGAATATATCGGGGTAGATGCATGCGCTGTCAATCTGATGCGTCCGGCAATGTACGGCGCTTATCATCATATTACCGTCATGGGCAAAGAAAACAAGATTTGTGACCACAAGTATGACATAACAGGATCTCTGTGTGAAAATAATGATAAGTTCGCAATTGACAGAATGCTGCCTGAAATTGAAAAAGGTGACCTTCTGGTAATTCACGATACTGGAGCACATGGTTTTTCCATGGGATATAACTATAATGGTAAACTGAAATCTGCTGAGATACTCTTAAAAGAAGATGGAAGCACCGCTTTAATCCGCCGCGCGGAAACTCCACAAGATTACTTTGCTACATTTGATTGTTTTGATCTGTATAACAAGTTAGTAGAAGAGTAGTATTTGGCCACAGCTGCCTGATCTCATTGCATTCTGCCTCATAAAGGATTGGTGTGTTTTTAATACATC
Source organism: Robinsoniella sp. KNHs210 (assembly GCF_000686105.1). NCBI lineage: Bacteria > Bacillati > Bacillota > Clostridia > Lachnospirales > Lachnospiraceae > Robinsoniella > Robinsoniella sp. KNHs210. The sequence continues at coordinate 1,580,000 of NZ_JMLZ01000002.1, read as the reverse complement.
CGATCCCTTATGGGCCAGTTTCCATTCAGAAAAGTTCTTATTGTCGATAAATTAGGAAAAATAAAAAAAATTCAAAAAATGCTTGCATAATTTGGTATCTTATGTTAGAATTATTTTCGTTGAGAGGAACACATCAACTTAAGCCGGCGTGTCGGAATGGCAGACGAGGCAGACTCAAAATCTGTTGTGGGCAACCACGTATGGGTTCAAGTCCCATTGCCGGCAGTAATATCAGTACTTTTGAAAAGCACCTGTATATGGTGTCTTTTTTTTGCTTGAAATCATGATCTTATACATAGTATATTAGAGCAGATAATTATAGCTTAAATTTGGGTTTTGCTGAGGAAGGGGACGCTTTGTAGATGTAGGTAGTGTACGGAAAGATGGGAGGGGGAAACTTGCATGGGCTCCGTCAGCTGGCCGCAGAACTGGTATTTTCTAACCTTTCCGAAGCGCTTTTTGGCGGCACGCGGGCATTCACCGAGAAATCCTGATGCATTTCTCGGTTCAGTACCCGCTTAGTATCCGATGGGAGCCAGTCGAATACTATCCGCCAAAAAACACTTCGGAAAGGTAAGTAAATACTCAGCTCTGCTCTACGCTTCCTCCGTCCATACAAGTTTCCCCCTCCCATCTTTCCGAGATTCATGTTACCGCCACAAAGCTGAATTTCTCAGCATGGTCGGACCCCTGGGCTGTGGCAGGCGGTTCTTTATTGGATGTAGCGTAGTATATTTCGGCTATTTAAGCGTAAAAGGAGATGAAAGTTTGCTACTTTTTCTGGAATGAAGAAACAAATCACTGTGATAAGTTCAGTTGCTTTATGTTACTCGTTCTCAGCATGATAGATTCCCTGGGTGTAGATGGATGTTCTTTATTGGATGTAGAGCGGTATATTTTGACAGTTTATGCATAATAGAAGATGAAAGTCTATTCCTTTTTCTGATTGCAGAATATAAAACAAATCCCGTTCTCAAGATCAGTTGCTTAACGCCAATATTGTTCAGCATGCCACAACCCCAGGGTCCCACCACGCTGAGAAAACCGAGGCCACTGAAAAACATATGTTTTTAAATCCTTCCTTAATAATAAAACACAAAATCCACCAGACTCAAATTTTTCTGGTGGATTTTTGTGCATTTTCTATGGATGATTCCTTTTTCTGAACTAGGGATTCCTTTATTTTTCCCCCATCACTTTCATGATTCGTTTGAGGTTCACTGCAAATATTGCCATCGCCCCCTGCATTTCCATGCCAATAAGACCTGATGATGACGCAACGTCATAACCATGTCTATGTTTTAACTCGCTGTTTTTTGCTTCTATCTTATAACGCTCTTTTACTTTTTCTTTAAAATATTCCGTTTCCTGAAATTGTGCCTGTTCGCTATGGGTATCACTGATGACCGTCTCTGTATATGTCTTTTTTTTCGCTCCCTCTTTGTAGCATCCTTCTCTATAAAGGCATTTTTTACATTTTTTTATATCAAAAGTATAGGTTATCCGCGCATTCCTGCCCTCAGCTTTTTGTTTATTCAGATATTTATGGATTGCCATATGCCCTGCTTTACATTGATACATTAAAGCATCTTTGTTAAATTCAAATTTATCTTCCTTTTTACGATTTCCTTGTGTAACATTACTGCATAATCTAGCGACCAGTTCATAATCTTCTTCTCTTGCAGCATCTATATTTTTTTTGCTTGCATATGCCTTGTCACCAATAACTGTTTTAATCTCCATTCCTGCTTCCCTGCTTTTCTGTACCAGGGCTGCCAATTCCTTTCCATCCGTTTTCTCTCCGCTGGTTATTGTGGCAGCTGTAATAATTCTTTCTTCCGTCATGGCGATATGTGTTTTATATCCAAAGAAGGAGGTGTCTGCTGTCTTATGTCCAATTTTTGCATCCCCATCTTTTGAGGTATCCATTTGTTCAAGGTCATCACGGACAGCTTCTTCTAATAATTTCAATTTTTCCTGCACTTTGGGATAGCTGCATATCGTTTTATTCTCTTTTATAGTGGAAATTAGCTGATTGCAATACGCCAGTTCTTTTTCCAAAGAATCTTCTGTATTTTTAGCAGGAAACTGGTTTTTCATTGTTTCTTCCACTTCATAAACGGTACGCCGTAGTTTTTTCGACCTTTCCTGTAGTGCCTGCCGCGGAGTCATTTGATTGTATCTTGATTTTGTATGTGTGGCATCAACAATAATGGTTTTTGATTTTATGATTTCCTGCTCTAATGCAATCTGGACTGTTTTCGCAATCAGCATATCTAAAAGTGCCATATCTTTTAATCGCAATTTACGAAATTTCGTCAATGAGCTGGGATTAATAACCTTCTCCTCCGGCACCATATCCAGAAAGTATTTAAAAGACATATCATACCTGGAACGCTCTACGACATCAACATCCGATAGATCATAAATTGCTTTTAACAGCAGATATTTAAACATGCGGATAGGTGGAACTGCATTACGTCCGTTATCAAGACAATATTTATCAATTAACTCTTCATAAATAAATCCGAAGTTTACGAGTTCTTTTATCTGTCGGAGAAGATTATTCCTGGGAACCACCAATTCATATATTTTCATGTAGGAACTTAATACTAATTTTTGTTGTTGATCTACCATAAAAACACCGCCTTTATTTGATACATACATTATATCAAAAATAGACGGTAATATCTACTTTTTCAGTGCCCTCGAGAAAACCAGCTTTGTATCAACGAATGCTCCCTTCTCTTTCCGTACACTACCTATCATCTACAAAGCGTCATTACTCAGCTAAACACAAATTCAAGAAATTGTCCGCTGTATTACCAGAGGTTACAGAAAGGAAAAAATATGCAATATACAATTCCACACTATTTCAAAAAATTCCAATGCACTGCATCTGCATGTCCGGACACCTGTTGTGCCGGCTGGGAAATTGTCATCGATGAAAAAACGGTAAAGAAATATAAAAAGACAAAAGGTTCCTTCGGTAACCGCCTGCACAATTCCATAGATTGGCAGAACACGGTTTTTAAGCAGTATCAGCACCGTTGTGAATTTTTAAATGAAGATAACTTGTGTGATATTTATAAAGAAGCAGGACCTGCAATGTTATGCAAAACTTGCCGTACTTATCCCAGACATATTGAAGAATATGAAGGCTTACGAGAAATATCGCTGTCCCTTTCCTGTCCGCCTTCAGCTGAATTGATACTTGGCTGTAAAGAGCCGGTACGGTTTCTAACAAAAGAAAAAGAAAATATTTCTGAAGAATATGAGGATTTTGATTTTTTACTGTTTACTAAGTTAATGGATGCAAGAGATGCCATAATTCATATCCTGCAGAGCCGTAATCTGGACTGTACTATCCGAATGGCTATGGTACTGGCTTTTAGCCACGACTTGCAGACCCGTATAGAACATGACCAGCTTTTCTCTATGGATGAACTGATCACCCGATATCAGAGTGAAAAAGCTATATGCTTTTTCCAAAAAAAACAGAAAGAATATGAAAACCGGGCAGAAAAACGCTGTTTCGAAATGAAAAAAATGTTTCACATATTTGATCAATTAGAAATATTAAGGAAAGACTGGCCGGAATTTGTAAGCAGCAGTCTGAGCAGTCTCTTTGATGATGGTGCCTCTGCCTATCAAAAAAACCGCAGCAAATTCCAGGAAAACGCCGGATATAAAAGCAATACACACAATACCTGGGAGAACTGGTGCGAACAATTAATGGTTTATTTTATATTCACCTATTTCTGCGGTGCAGTATATGACCGTGAAGCCTATTCCAAAATGAAATTAGCGGTAGTAAGTACCTTGTTGATTCAGGAGTTGGCTCAGGCTCTGTGGCAAAAACAGGACGAAAAGCTCAGCTTTAAGGATTTTACGCGAACGGCGCAGAGATTCTCACGGGAAATAGAACATTCTGATTCAAATCTCAACCGGTTGGAAGATATTTTCTCTGTAGAAGAGACTTATGATCTGGAAAATTTGTTGCTTTGTATTTTTAATTAAAAATATTTCAAAAATATACTTGACTTTAAAAATATGGTAAGTTATACTAATTAAACAATTTGCTTAAAAAATAAAAAAATTAATGAAAGGAGGCAGGCAAAATGAGAAACTTTAGATTTATTAAAACGTTATTAAATGAACGTATAGCTATCAATAACAAGTTGAATAATCAGCGGACATTTTGCCTGCCTTTTCAATGAATATCGTTTTCTTAATGGAGCAGTATGCCTGTTGAGATGTCATTGCGTAAGCACGATAGGAATAGAATAAGGACAGTTAAAAAGCGCCTCTGGTCATTCAGAGGCGCTTTTTTGCTGTGTCGGAAACGGCACAAAATACAGTAACTATTTACATAACAACGAAAAGTATGGAGGGGAAACAGAATTATGGAAAGGAATAAAACAGGAAAAGTGCGCCTGATCGCCCGATTCCTGAAAGGAAATCTGCACCTGTTTGTATTTGCATTGGCATTTTCAATGCTGAATACCGTTTTTAACTCATTAACACCTCAAATTGTCCGAATCTCTGTCGACTCGGTTATCGGTGGCGCAGACTGGCAGCTGCCGGGGTGGCTGATAGAGTTTCTGCATCTAAAACAGCTGCAGAGCTCTGGAGGAAAGGCTTTACTTGCTGCGGCTGCGGCCGTTATGGTAACTGCAGTGATGTCCGGTATTTGCAGTTACTTCAGCAAAATGGGCATTGCCAAAGGATCGGAGTCTTTTGTAAAAAGTATCCGGGACCAATTATATGCCCATATACAAAAGCTGCCATTCTCCTGGCATGTGAAGCATCAGACAGGCGAAATTATTCAGCGATGCACCTCTGACGTGGACGTTGTACGAAACTTTGTCTGTAACCAGATGGTAGAAGTGTTTCGTACCAGTTTTTTAATTATTTTATCTATGGGGATTATGTTTTCTATGAATGTGAAAATATCTCTGGTGGCTCTTTGCTTTATCCCTGTTATAATGGGATATTCCGGATTTTTCTATTCCAAGATCGCCAAAAGATTCCTAAAAGCTGATGAAGCGGAAGGAGAGTTATCCAGTGTTGTTCAGGAAAATCTCACCGGTGTTCGGGTAGTAAGGGCATTTGGCCGAGAAAAATTTGAAATTGACCGGTTTGATCAAAAGAATGAGGCATTTTCCAGCCTGTGGATCCGCCTGGGCCGCCTGATGAGTGCTTACTGGGGAATCGGAGACTTGATCACAGGACTTCAAATTCTTACTGTAATCTGCGTTGGAGTTGTAGTGGCTGTAAACGGTCAGATAACACTTGGAGAATTCCTGGCATTTGTTTCTTATAATGCTACCATGGTCTGGCCGGTAAGGGGACTTGGACGAATTCTATCCGAAATGAGTAAAGCCGGTGTATCCATAGAGCGAGTAGCTTATATACTGGATGCCAAAGAGGAGCAGGACAGCCCAAGCGTAGAAAACGGGCCTATGGACAGAGACATTCATTTTGAACAGATTAACTTTTCCTACGGTACAGGTTATCCTATTTTAAAAAATGTTGATTTTACTATACCGGCAGGCACTACCTTTGCCATTCTGGGCGGAACCGGAAGCGGCAAATCTACTCTGATGCATCTGTTGAACAGGCTTTATGACCTGCCGGAAGAATCCGGCAAGATTACCATTGGGGGCAAGGACATTGCCAAGATGAGCCGGGAGTACCTGCGCAAAAATATCGGTATGGTTTTGCAGGAACCATTTTTATTCTCCAGGGCAATTCATGAGAATATCGCAATTGCCAACGAAGATGTCTGTCATGAGTCCATCCGGGAAGCAGCGCGGATTGCATGTGTAGATGAAGCAATCCAGCATTTTCACAAAGGATATGACACCATTGTAGGCGAGCGCGGTGTTACGTTGTCCGGAGGACAGAAACAAAGGGTTGCAATTGCTCGTATGCTGATGCAGAACGCACCAATCATGGTATTTGATGACTCTCTTTCAGCCGTCGATGCCGAGACAGATGCCAAAATCCGGGAGGCATTACAGGACCAGATGGGAAAAGCTACCGTTATCTTAATATCACATCGTATAACAACACTGATGCAGGCAGACTGCATTCTGGTACTGGATGACGGCAGTGTGGCACAAATGGGAACTCATGAGGAATTGATTGCACAAGAAGGTATTTACAAAAACATTTATGATATACAGATGAACAATGATGATCGTCTGTTACTGGAAGGAGGGGCAATATGAGCTACGAAGAGCAGGAATTTACAAAATCATTTGATATAAAGATCTGGAAAAAGATCCTGCCGTTTCTAAAACCATATAAAAAGATTTTTATCATGATCATCGCACTGAATGTATTCTGCTCACTGGTAGATATTGCACTGCCATTATTTCAGCGCTATGCCATTGATCATTTCATTGAAGAAAAAACCGTTGACGGTATTATAGGATTTGGTGTAGTTTACGCAATCGTAATCCTGCTTCAGACCCTGAGTGTTATATTCTTTACCAGAGGTAATATGAAAGTAGAAATGAAAGTGGGCAGAGACTTAAAAAAGGCTTGCTTCGTACATCTGCAGACATTATCTTTTTCTTATTACAACGTAACGCCGGTTGGATATATTCTGGCAAGAGTCATGAGTGATACTAACCGTATCGCCGGACTGGTAGCCTGGAACCTGATTGATGTTCTATGGGCATCCACATATGTATTCGGAGTATTTATAGCCATGTTGATTCTGAACTGGCAGCTTGCCCTGCTGGTTATACTGATCGTTCCTGTAATTGCCCTGCTGACCGTATATTTTCAGAATAAGATTCTAAACTGGAACCGGAAGGTCCGTAAGATCAATTCCAAAATTACCGGGGCCTATAACGAAGGAATCATGGGTGCAAAAACATCGAAAACCCTGGTAATCGAAGATAAGAATTATGATGATTTTCAGGGGATTACAGAAGAAATGAAAACCTCCGGGGTGCGTGCAGCCAGATTAAGCGCTGTTTATATTCCCCTGGTCATGCTGTTCAGCTCTCTGGCAACCGCTATGGTACTGGCTAAAGGCGGTAATATGGTATTAAAAAACCTTTTGATGATCGGAACCCTGTCTGCATTTACATCCTATGCGGTAGGAATCTTCGAACCGATACAGCAGCTCGCCAGAAATATTGCAGATATTATCTCGGTACAGGCAAATATTGAACGGGTTACCGGTTTATTAGATCAGGAACCTCAGATCGTTGATTCGAAAGAAATCACAGACAAATATGGGGATTCCTTCTATCCTAAAAAAGAAAACTGGGAAACACTTCATGGAGAAATTGAATTTAAAGATGTTTCCTTTCATTATCCGGATGGTAACGAAGAAGTACTAAGCCATTTTAACCTGAAGATTCCGGAAGGAACCACCGTTGCCATAGTGGGAGAGACCGGTGCCGGTAAAAGTACCCTGGTGAATCTGGCGTGCCGCTTCTTTGAACCAACCGAAGGAAAAATACTGATAGACGGGAAAGATTACCGGGAACGCAGCCAGTTATGGCTGCACAGCAACATCGGATATGTCCTGCAAAATCCCCACTTGTTCTCAGGTACCGTCATGGAAAATATCCGCTATGGAAATTTAGAAGCAACTGATAAGCAGGTAATTGCTGCCGCAAAGGCTGTATCGGCCGATCTTGTGGTGGATAAGCTGGAAAATGGATATCAAAGCGATGTAGGAGAAGGCGGTGACCGCCTGTCCACTGGCGAAAAACAACTGATCTCTTTCGCCCGGGCAGTATTGGCGGATCCCAGAATCTTTGTATTGGACGAAGCAACTTCTTCCATTGATACCCAGACAGAACAATTGATTCAAAATGCTACAATGCAGCTGCTTAACGGAAGAACTTCTTTTTTAATAGCCCACAGGCTGTCTACAATTCGCAAAGCGGATGTGATTCTGGTAGTAAAAGACGGTAAAATTATTGAACAGGGAAAACATTTGGAGCTGCTAAAACAGAAGGGATATTATCATGACCTTTACAGTAAACAATTCCAGGAAGAATCTTCCCGAAAAGTATTAGCGTAAAGATTTGGGGCTGAATAATTCAGCCTCATTTTTTATACATAAATTTACCAATATATCAATAATAATTATCATTATTAAAATATTCATTGACTAAGATACTAACTTGTGATAGAATGCAATCAAGTTAGCAATAACTAACTACAACAATTAATAAGATCAGCAATTTTTGGAATACTACAAGCTGACAATAATTTTAAATATGAAAATCTAAGGAGGAAACAAATTATGTCATTAATCGGAAGAGAAGTAAGTGATTTTAAAGTACAGGCATACGTAGGAGGAGAATTTAAGGAAGTAAGTAAAAGTAATATTATGGGAAAATGGTCGGTATTCTTTTTCTATCCTGCAGATTTTACCTTTGTGTGCCCCACAGAGTTAGAAGATCTGGCTAATAAATACCAGGATTTTAAAAATATCAACTGTGAAATCTACTCAGTATCCTGTGACACCCATTTTGTTCATAAGGCATGGCATGATGCTTCAAAAACAATTCAAAAAATCCAGTATCCTATGCTGGCTGATCCCACTGGGACTTTAACCAGAGATTTTGATGTCATGATTGAAGAAGATGGACTGGCTGAACGCGGCAGCTTCATTGTAAATCCGGAAGGAAAAATCGTTGCATATGAAGTAATCGCAGGAAACGTAGGACGTAATGCCGATGAGTTATTCCGCCGGGTTCAGGCATCCCAGTTCGTTGCAGAACATGGCGATCAGGTGTGCCCTGCAAAATGGCAGCCAGGTGCAGAAACACTGAAACCAAGCCTGGAGCTTGTAGGACTGATTTAATATGGAAGAGTTATATGATGTAATTATAGTAGGCGGAGGGCCGGCAGGCCTCTCTGCCGCTATCTATATGGCGCGCGCTAGATACCGGACACTGATAATAGAAAAAGAAAAATTTGGCGGACAGATAACCATTACTTCAGAAGTAGTGAACTATCCCGGCATACCCAGTATCAGCGGCAGTGAATTGACCGAAGGAATGCGAAAACAAGCAGAAGCATTTGGTGCAGAATTTCTTCTGGCAAATGTGGAACAATTAGATTTGAATGAAGATATCAAAAGGGTTAAAACTGACCGGGGAGAGAAACGGGCCCTGGGTATTATACTTGCAACCGGCGCATCTCCCAGAAAAATCGGTTTCCCAGGCGAACAGGAGTTTCAGGGCCGAGGGGTCGCTTACTGTGCTACCTGCGATGGAGAATTTTTTACCGGAAAAGATGTTCTGGTGGCAGGCGGAGGCTTTGCTGCAGTAGAAGAAGCAATGTTTCTAACCAAATATGCAAGGCAGGTGCTTATTCTGGTACGGGGGGAATCTTTTTCCTGTGCCAAATCAGTTTCAGATGAATTAGCGAATTACGAAAAGATAAAGGTATTGTTTCATACAGAAATTAAAGAAGCAGGCGGAACAGACAAACTTCAATATGCATTGCTATACAACAGCCAGACCGGGGAAACCACACGGTTTGAACCGGAGGACGGCAGTTCTTTTGGTATCTTTGTATTTGCAGGGTATGCCCCCGCAAACAGCCTGTTCAAAGATATTGTTGATATAGATGAGCATGGTTATCTGATCACCGATATGAACCATAAAACAAGTATAGACGGTGTTTACGGCGCAGGAGATATCTGCGTAAAAAATTTACGCCAGGTAGTGACAGCCGTTGCAGACGGCGCCAAAGCCGCTACTTCTCTGGAAAAGTATGTTTCGGAAGTCCATGAGCGAAAAAATATACCACCGATTCCGATGCCGCTAAAAGCCCACACGAGTGATAGCGCGTCAAGGGAAGCGAATAACCATCCGGAACAGGAAGAATCCCATTCCGATGGAGCATTTATTCCTGCTACCATGAGAAGTCAGCTGAAACCTTTATTTGAAAAGTTTACCAGACAGATCCGATTAAAAGCATTTTTGGATCAAACTCCTATATCACGGGAAGCAGAAGGATTTGTACAGGAAATGGCGGAATTGACTTCCTGGATCGAAACTGAAATCATACAGGATGCAAACATACCACTGACACCGTCCATAGACTTATATGAAAGTTCCGGATTATCTCTTGGATTCCGGTTTCATGGTGTCCCGGGCGGACACGAATTCAATTCTTTTATTGTAACTTTATATAATGCAGCAGGGCCGGGACAGATGATTGATGAGCAGCTATTGGGAAAGATACGGGCTATATCCGAACCGGTTAAAATAGATATTGCCATCTCCTTATCCTGCACAATGTGTCCGGACTTAGTTATGGCTGCAGGCAGAATCGCCATTGAGAATGCTAATGTCCAGTGTGATATTTTTGATCTGAATCATTTTCCGAAGCTCAAAGAAGATTATCAGATCATGAGCGTGCCTTGTATGATAATCAATCAGGAGCATGCTTATTTTGGAAAAAAGAGCATCGAGGAAATTCTTGGTCTTATAGATGAAAACAGTTAATATACTGATACAGTAATGCCTGGCAGGTTATTACTGTATCAGTTATAGTCAGAAAGAGGTGCGGTATGAATCAATTAGAAATAGAAAAAGTAATCGGTAGGGAAATCATTGATTCCAGGGGGAACCCAACGGTAGAAGCGGAAGTTCATCTCAAAGACGGAACCATAGGAAGAGGTGCTTCTCCAAGCGGAGCCTCAACCGGAATATTTGAAGCACTGGAACTTAGAGATAATGATAAGACCCGTTTTAAAGGAAAAGGGGTCCAAAAAGCAGTTCAGAATATCAATGAAATCATAAATCAGGTCCTCTCAAATATGAATGCCGGTGACATTTATAAAATAGACAGCGCAATGATTGCAGCAGACCAGACAGAAGATAAATCAAAGCTGGGCGCCAACGCGATCCTTGCCGTTTCCATAGCATGTGTACGCGCTGCTTCTTTATCACTTAAAATGCCTCTATATCAGTTTCTTGGCGGCATCTCCGGAAATAAACTGCCGGTGCCTATGATGAACATTTTAAATGGAGGTGCACACGCTTCCAATACGGTAGATGTGCAGGAATTTATGATTATGCCGGTTGGCGCTTCCAGTTTTAAGGAAGGGCTTCGCTGGTGTACTGAAGTTTTTCATACACTGGCATCCATATTAAAATCCAGAGGCCTTGCTACTTCTGTCGGGGATGAAGGTGGATTTGCACCGGATCTTGCCAGCGATGAAGAAGCTATTCAGTATATTCTAATGGCAATAGAAGAGGCAGGATACCAACCCGGAAGAGATTTTGTGCTGGCGATCGATGCAGCAGCCAGTGAATGGAAAGGTGAAACCAGCGGAAATTATCTGCTTCCTAAGTGTAAAAAGAAATTCACCTCCCAGGAACTGATTGCGCATTGGAAAATGCTCTGTGATAAATACCCCATTTATTCCATTGAGGATGCGCTGGACGAAGAAGACTGGCAGGGCTGGCAGCTCCTTACAAAAGAACTGGGAAGCCAGGTTCAGTTAGTGGGAGATGATCTGTTTGTAACGAATACCAAGCGTCTGAAAAAGGGTATTGAATTGGGCTGCGGAAATTCCATCTTAATTAAACTAAACCAGATTGGAACGGTGTCGGAAACACTGGAAGCCATCAAAATGGCACAGCAGGCAGGTTATACGGCAATTGCTTCCCATCGCTCTGGAGAAACGGAAGATACTACTATTGCTGACCTTGCAGTCGCCCTCTCTACCGGTCAGATCAAAACCGGAGCTCCAAGCAGAAGTGAGAGAGTTGCCAAGTATAATCAGCTGCTCCGTATTGAAGAAGAACTTGGTAATGAAGCAGTGTATCCCGGTATTCATGCATTTAACAGACACTAAATATTATTGACACAAAAAAAGCAGGAGTAAAACGGCTTTATGCCATTTAGTCCTGCTTTTGCATTTGGTTTTCCGATGCTTTATCTGCTTCTTATCTGTTATTTATCAAATATCTTCAATGCTTCCTGAAGCTGTTTATCCTTTTTCAATGGAACATTCGCTTCTTTTGCCTGTTCCTCATCTGCTTCTATCACCACATCCGGTTCCAGTCCGTTACCCTGGATGGAATAGCCGCTTTTTGTGAAATAGCTGGAAATGGTAAGTTTCACGGCTGTGCCATCTTCCAGAGGAATAACATTTTGTACAATTCCTTTGCCAAAGGAAGTAGTTCCTGCTAATGTACCCCATTCATAATCCCGGATTGCACTTGAAAATACTTCTGCCGCACTGGCTGAATTTCCATTCATTAACACGACCGTTGGAAGTTTTACTTCATGCCCGTCCTGTCCGGATATTTCATCAAGGCGGCTGCCATGTTTATCTTCCGTATATACGATCAATCCATCCGGCAGAATATAATCCAGCATGGAAACCACGCTGTCAAGAAGTCCTCCGGGACAGTTTCTAAGGTCATAAACAATTTTTTCCATTCCCTGTTTCTCTAAATCATCAATTGCATTCTTAAACTGTTCAACCGTTACTTCATCAAATTCACTGATCGCAATATACCCGACTTTATCCGGAAGCATTTTATAAGTAATGGTGTCTACTTTTATTTTTTGACGCTTCATGGTTAATTCCAGGGTTTCATCTGTCGATTTACGGTAAACCGTAATCTTAACATCGGTTCCTTCCTCCCCGGATATCATTTCAACGATCTTGTTTAACTCGGTTCCTGAAACATTCATATCGTCTACACCAATAATAATGTCATCTACTAATATTCCAGCGCCTTCTGCCGGACTATTTTCATAGACCTTAGCAATACTGGCTTGTTTTGTTATATAGTGCTGGTTAACCAGTACTCCAATTCCACAGTAATTTCCGGAAGAAGATTTTTTCATTGATTCAAAATCCTCTTTATTGTAATAAGCAGAATAGACATCGTCCAGCCCATACAGCATCCCCTTGTATATCCAGTCCTCAACCTGTTCATTATTCTCATCAAAATAATAATACTTGTCGATTAAATTCTGAATAGTGCTGATCTTATTTGATATACGGGACACATCCAGTTCTTCTTTTTTTCCGGATTCTGTCCCGTTCTCACTTTTAGCGGCAGTTTGCTGTGCCCCATTGGTTTCACCCGCGACAGATCTGGAATCCCAGGCCTTGCTGTTCGTATAAATCAATAAAGACATTATACAGATGATCCCCATCGCTGCGGCGCCTGTTATAATGCCTTTCCAATAAGAATTTTTATGATCTCTGTTCTTATCCTCCAATGTTTTGTCCTCCTTGCACTCTCTATATTCAGTATGGTACGTTCCTATTAACTATACCCGTTAAATATTTTAAGTATACAAGGATTTATCAACAGAGTCAATGTAAATTACTTAAAAAACACTTTATATCCTACCATCAAATCTACCATTCTGTTATAACTTTTCACACCGTCTGACTGACCATTCGCTTTTAAATAAGTATCATTCATTTTTACAGCTGCCTTTGCCACTTTTGTATCATAGCGTTTCCAAAAGCTATTATTGGCGGTAAGGTCTGCTTCTACAATGGGGTTAATCTGTCTGCGGATTGTTTTGTAGGCTTCTTTATCCGACTTGCTTAAAACATTCATGCTGGATATCCAGGCGGTAAGGCTGCCGCTGTAACGAAATTCCGGTACATCCGATTTTTCACATGCCAGATATGCTATAAAATTTGCTTCATCCTCCTGCATAAATCCTTTTAAGTGGGAGAGTTCATGGCACGCAGTAAATGGGATATTATAAGGAAGCATATCTCCATTGTAGTTTGCCTCAATCGTAAAAGGCGAGTAGATGCCGCTTAAATTCTGAACGGATAAAATACCGGATGCCCACAATTTTTTAGGTCTTGGATAATAATCCGACAATCCGATATAGTCTTTACTGACCTTCTTCATAGCCTCTACTGCCTGATCCTGTACGGTTGTGTCAACAATACAAATACCTTCCGTATTGCGTTTTACCATTCCTGCCCACAGATTTACTTCTACGGTTAAGTCCTCACACAGGATAGCCAGATCCGAAGAAGTGTAGGAAACAACCTCAAAACCATTATGCTGTGAAAAGGAAACTCTCTGATAATTAATGCCGCAGTTAATGGTATATAAAAAAAATAGAATAGCCGCTCCATGAACCAGATATAAAAGGCCTATGTAAATATGCGATAATTTTTTCTTTTTGCGGACTACTTGCAAAATAAATATGAAAATACTAATGACACAGACGATGATAGCGATATAGAGAAATATTTCTACCAAAGAAAACGGGAATATGGATTCCAATCTCCCGATACAGTTGACCAGGACCGGATAAATCGTTGCCGAATACCATTCTGCAAATCCTTTGTATTCTTTTGCCAGAAATAACAAAAAGAGGCTAAAAACGTATAATAACATACTTCCAAATAATTGTAACAGTTTTTTGTTGTCATCTACTCCAATTTCTCCCATAATTTGCCCACCTATCACAAAAATTCTAATAATTATATTTTAGCAAAATTCGACAAATTTTTCTACAAAAAACAGAAATGTTCATACAATGTTTACATGTTAATTTTTACCATTAACCCTACCATATTTTATGGGCAAATGTGATAAAAAAAGTACTAAAAATCATAAAATATTACTCTTGTGGAACCAAAAGAAAGAGTAATATAATGATAACATACAAAAGATGGAAAGGAGGTAAACTGATGACAAAGATGCCCGTTAATTTTCAGAGTCCTGAGGACATCATTAAATTTGTAAATATTGTAAGCAGTTATGATTATGATGTGGATTTAAAGTGTGGACACTACGTGGTGGACGCGAAATCCCTGGTCAGTGCATTTACGCTGAGTAATTCCACTAATATTGAGATGCAGATCCATGGCGATGATTGCAATGAATTGTTAGTCCATGTTGCCGAATATTTATGCAATTAGTAGTAGAAATAAGAATGTCATTTGATTAATGTTCTATAGACGGCACATAATCAGATCGGCATTCTTATTTTTTGCGTTTATAATTTTATACAGCGGGACCGTGCCCGTACCTTGAAATAATTGTGGACAAACCCTAAAATAATAGGTATGATAGGCTAGAGTATGTTTATTTTTAAAACATGCGCTGGTAGTCCAAAGAGGACAACCAACTATATACATAAGAATAAATTAATAGAAGGAACAAAGGAGAAATTTTATGCTTCATATCGTCATATGTGATGATCAACCCATTATTGCCGAGAAAATTAAAAATATCATAGTTAGTCAGATGGCTGATACTAATGAAGATTATCAATTAACTGCAAAATATAACGGAAATGATCTGCTTGCATTTGTATCTGAAAATCAGGCAGATCTAATTTTTCTGGATATTGATATGCCGGACATCTCAGGCATGGAAATTGCATCACAGCTTTATCAGTCAGGAATCAGCAACCGCATTGTCTTTGTAACCAGTCATGCAAATCTGGTTTTCGATACTTTTAAGTAGCACCCGTTTCAATTTATAAGAAAAGAGTATATGGATACGGAACTGCCGGAAGTCTTGAATGGCTTTCTTGATCTGAACACAGATGAGAATCAGGTACTTGAGATTACAGACGCAGATGGTATACATCTCATTCCCATTAAACAGATCATATTTATGGAAAAGATAGACAGAAAAATTGCTATTATTTGCAACAATGATAAAACCTTCCAGGTCTGGGCATCACTGCGTGATTTTGAAACAACCTATGCTAAGAATGGCCTGTGCAGAATACATAATGGCATTATGGTGAATCTGAAGTATGTTTCAAGTATCGAAAACGACACCGTTATTATGGAAAATGAAATGGAACTTCCAATGAGCAGAAGCCGTAAGAAAGATGTGAAACAGCGGTTTATTGCATATATGAGGGGGCGATAAATGAATATACTTTATACAATAACTAAATACTTAGCCAGTCCGATCGAAAACTTTCTGATTTTATATTTTCTGATTAAATATCTGGACTATAAAAATGATTCAACTTCAAGTAAAGTAGGCGGAGTGTTAGCTGTCATATTTGTTACGATTATTGCACAATTTACAGGAACATTCTACAGAAGTGACGTGATTCTCCCTATAGCAGCAATTTTTGTTCTGTGGCTCTATTGCAGATGGGCGCTAAACGGTGGTGCAATGCTTCAAATGCTGTGTTGTTTTACACCATTTATCATGATTACACTGATTAATACTCTTGCATATCAATTAGTTGCAATGTCTTTTAATATTACTGTGGATGCCTTGTTAACATCTGAATCTTATATCCTGATATGGGTATTTATTATTACAAGAGTTTTGTTATATGTTTTTATTCAAGTCATATTACGTGTAATGAAACGTAGTAAACTAAACCTTAGAAGGCGGGAATGGATTACATTTTTAATCGTATTCCTGGTTTCTTTTATTACTGATGCAACTTTGTATTTAATGGTTAGAAATAATCCTACAGATGAAGCAATGAACCTTAAAGCCCTCATTATTCTCATTGGCATTATTATTATTGATATTTATATCTATCATTCTATATTATCATTAAGCCAGGAAAATCAGGATATTCTTCATATGGAGCTGACAGAATTAAAATGCAAAGAGTTGGAGCGACAACTCTTTCAAATAAAGGATGCAGAAAATAGAGAAACAAAAATGCGTCATGATTATAAAAATCACCTTGCCTGTATACAAACACTTTTACTTGAAGAAAAATATGATACCGTAATAGATTATGCCAAGAAAGTATCAGACTTTTATCTTCAGCAGTCAACAGCTTCGGAAATCTGCAATAATCATACTATCAATGCCGTTCTTCACGCTAAATCGGACGTTTGTCAAAAATACGGTATTCTTTTAGATATCAAAGTAGCGGGAGATACAAGTACTCTGGATGGAGTTGATACCAGTATTGTTTTATTCAATCTCCTGGATAATGCAATTGACGCAAATATGAATAATGAGAATAAATGGATTTCACTGGAGATGTATCAGGAAAAATGTTATTTTAATATATTTGTAAAAAATCCTATTAATGAATCAGTATTAAAGAAAAATCCACAGTTGTTATCTACAAAAGAATCTTCCGGAAAGCACGGTCTGGGACATCTGAATGTAGCTGATGCTGTAAATAAGAACGGAGGTATAGTAGAATATTACGAAAAAGATAATACATTTATAGCACATATTATGATGAAAATATAAATGAATTACCAGTTAGGCGATAAATCAAACCAATTAGTCAATTCGTATTGAAACTTTTAGAATAAATTGGTAAAATCCAATAGAAATGTAAAATTTTATTAGGTTTTTAGGGATTTAGGTGAAGTTATGATTTCAAAGTGTGCTAATGTGGTGACTGATTTATGTGTCCGGAAGATGATCATTCAAGGCACTGAAAAAGAAGTATACCAGTATGGTTTTGAATTAATAATATCAACTGCAGTCAATATATTCTGGGTATTATTAATTGGTATTGTTTACCAAAGAATTTTTTTAGCTTTATTCGGGTTTTTAATTTTTGCATGGATTCGGACCCAAAGTGGAGGATACCACGCAAGTTCTTATTTCAGATGTAACTTTTCATTAATTATTGTATTTGGATTTATCATGACATCTGTTCGTTTTTTTAAAATAACAGATATTAATTTTGCCTTTTTTGTACTGGCATACATATATGTTCCACTTTTTATGTGGCAGTTTTCACCAGTTGAAAACTTGAAATCCCCTTTAGACACTACTGAAATTCCTCTTATAAAAAGAAAAGTTTTATTAAGGGTGCTGTTTTGTGAGGTAGTGGGCATTTGCGGATGGATATTCGGTTACGACGAATTAGCTGTTTTAGTCTTGTTTGTCCTTGTAACCGTTATCATATTAATAATCATAGAAATATTGAAAAGGAGGCGATTATAATGAAAGCCAATATTAAAGAGAACCTGTTAAAAGTTGTTGCAGCTGCTGGACATGCTGTAGCATTAGAAGGCGGTGACTGGCCTTCATGGTTTGGTACATACCAGCCATCTAAACCAGAAGCATTAAAAAAATCTAATGGTAAAAGTACCAAATAGGATACAAAAATTACCAACTAGACAAGAATCTAATCCAGTTAGTCAAAAGCTATTGTAATTTTTTCAAAATGAGTTAATATATTGGTGTTCAGACAATTATTAACTCATTATCCTTTTTCGGAAGCTGTCTGATTTGATTACTGTTATCGTTTGAGGGAGTACTGCGTGAAGTGGGGAACGCGTGTATATAAATATATATGAGCGATAATAACGTACGGAAATTTTTTAATAAACGAACAGAATCAAATCGGCTTCATAATACGCCTCTGTAATATGCCAGACGCCTTTATCTGGGATATTACAGAGGCCATTTTTATTTTGTAATGGCAATTTTGAATAAGGTGTGTTAGAATCATGTTAGTTTAAATTTTGCCTTTCGGAGGAAAGCATATGGATTGTAAAACTGCCCAGCAGATGATTTTGCCTTATATACAGCGAAAATTAAATGATAAAGAACTCGAAAAATTCATTGAGCATATCAAAGAATGTCCGGAATGCCATGAAGAACTTGAGATTTATTTTACGATCTATTTTGCATTGGAACGTCTGGATGATGAAAGCCATATAAACTATAATATCCAGAAGCTGCTGGTTGATGACCTGCATTCTTCTGAGCATCGTGTCCACCGCAGAAAGATCATGCGTTTTTACCGGCATTGCTTTATGGCTGTGGCGGAACTGGCTCTGTTAATCGTTCTTTTTACCCAGTTTCAGATGTGGGGAAGTAATAAAACGATTCAGCAGACAACAATCTATGAATTTGTCTATGGCAATCCAAAATCCGAGATCGATGAAAATTTAAAAGATATACCTCAGATCTACCAGATTGAAACTATGGATTCTGAGAAAGCTTCCGGCAGTGAAAAGAGCAGTGTGAAAAAAACTCCCGAGACGGAAAGTTCTGCCAATTCTGCCAGCGAAAAATCCACAAATAAAAAAAAGAAGAATACAAAGAAAAAGAATGCAAAAAATAAGAGTACTGAAATTCAGACTACAAAAAAGTAATTGGAGATATCTATGAGTAAAAAAATTGTTTTAATAGATGGACATAGTATTTTAAACAGAGCATATTACGGAATTCCCGACCTGACTAATTCGGAAGGACTTCATACCAATGCGATTTACGGATTTTTGAATATCATGTTTAAAATATTATCCGAAGAAAACGCGGATTATCTGGCAGTGGCATTTGACTTGAAAGCCCCTACATTCCGTCATACAATGTATGCGGATTACAAAGGCACCAGAAAGCCTATGCCGGATGAACTGCGCCAACAGGTGCCGGTGATGAAAGAAGTTCTCCAGTCTATGGATATTCCGCTGATGCAGCTGGAAGGATATGAAGCAGATGATCTTTTGGGCACCGTTGCAAAAAAAATGGAAAAAGAAGGTCTGGTGGTTTCTATCGTTTCCGGAGACAGGGACATGCTGCAGCTTGCAACAGACCAGATCAAAATCCGCATTCCCAAAACGAAACGTACCGGTACGGAAATAGAAGATTACAATACCAAAGATGTAATAGAAAAATATCAGGTTACACCCCCTCAGATTATTGAATTAAAAGCACTGATGGGGGATGCTTCTGACAACATACCGGGAATCCCGGGGGTTGGTGAAAAGACGGCAACAAAATTAATTGTTGAATACGGATCTATTGAAAATGTCCATGCTCATGTGGATGAGGTGAAACCGAATAAAGCCAAAGAATCTCTGAAAAATCATTATGATTTGGCTGTACTGAGTAAGGAACTGGCTACGATTAACATAGAAAGCCCTCTTGAATTCTCTCTGGAAAGTGCAAGAATTCATAACCTCTATACCCAGAAGGCTTTTGAAATGTTTAAGCGTCTGGAGTTTAAAAACCTGCTTTCAAAATTTGACTGCGAAGCACCGGCTAATACAGTGACCGATTCATTTGCGAAAGCTGATGACTTGGGTAAAGTAGAAGAGATATTTACAAATGCCTGTAAGAAAGAGCATGTAGGCTTACAGCTTTTTATAGAGAAAAACTTGCTTTTCGGGTGTTCACTCTGTTTTGGAACTGCAGATATTTATTTTATACCGGTTCAGGGATTCATATCCGAAGATTACCTGACAGGGAAGATTCATGAAATGATTCGGGCAGTCCCGGGCATTAGTACCATTAATCTGAAAGAGCAGTTAGGGTATCTTGCAGTAACCAGAGAACAGCAGCCGAAATTTGCTGACGCAGCCATTGGTGCTTATCTGGTGAATCCGCTAAAGGACACATACACATACGAAGATATTGCCAAAGAGTATCTGGAAATGATGGTTCCTTCCAAAGCAGAACTGTTGGGTAAAATTTCTCTGACAGCGGCAGCGGAAGATAAGGAAGCAGAACTGATAACTTATGCCTGCTACGCAGCTTATGTTGCTTTTGCTTCCACACCTAAAATCCGGGAACGCCTTGTGGAAATGAAGATGGATCATCTTTTTGATGAAATTGAGATGCCCCTTGTTTATACACTCTTTGATATGGAGCAGGAAGGGATTCTCGTAGAATCGGACGCACTGAAGATCTATGGGGAACAGCTTCAGATCCGTATTACGGAACTTGAGAAATCTATTTACGAGCAGGCAGGAGAGCAGTTTAATATCAATTCTCCAAAGCAGCTGGGTGTTATTTTATTTGAAAAGTTAAAATGTCCTAATGGCAAAAAAACAAAAACCGGGTATTCTACTGCCGCGGATGTTCTGGAAAAACTGGCTCCGGATTTCCCAATCGTAACCAATATACTGGAATACCGCCAGCTTACAAAATTAAAATCCACTTATGCAGACGGACTTGCGAATTATATCTCTTCTGACGGCAGAATACACAGCACCTTTAATCAGACCATTGCGGCAACTGGAAGAATCAGCAGCACAGAACCAAACCTGCAGAATATTCCCATCCGTATGGAACTCGGCAGACTTATACGTAAAGTTTTTGTTCCAAAGGAAGGCTGTGTATTTGTAGATGCCGATTATTCCCAGATTGAATTACGTGTTCTTGCACATATCTCAGGAGATGAAACTTTAATAAATGCCTATAGAGAAGCTCAGGATATTCACCGGATTACTGCATCCCAGGTATTTCACATACCATTTGATGAGGTTACCGATCTGCAGAGACGTAATGCAAAAGCAGTAAACTTTGGTATTGTCTATGGCATCAGCTCTTTTGGGCTCAGTCAGGATCTGAGCATCACCAGAAAAGAGGCATCGGAATATATTGAGCAATACTTCATCACCTATCCCAGAATCAAGCAGTTCCTGGATGAAACCGTAGAAGCTGCTAAAAAAGAGGGATATGTAACGACCATGTTTGGCAGAAGACGCCCTGTTCCGGAATTAAATTCCAGTAATTTTATGCAGCGTTCTTTTGGAGAGCGTGTAGCGATGAACTCTCCGATACAGGGAACTGCTGCAGATATTATTAAAATAGCTATGATTCGGGTAAATAACAGTCTGAAAGAAAAAGGACTGAAATCCAGATTGATCCTTCAGGTACATGATGAGCTTTTAATTGAAGCAGCTCAGGATGAACTTGCTCAGGTAGAACAGATTTTAGAGGCTGAAATGACAGGCGCTGCTGATCTGGCTGTAAAAATGGAGATCGATATGCATACCGGTAATAACTGGTATGAGGCTAAATAGATAGGAGATATGATTACTAATGAAAGTATTAGGAATCACCGGCGGAGTTGGCGCCGGTAAAAGCACCGTTTTACACTATATTGCAAAAATGTATCATGCGAGAGTCATTCAGGCTGACCAGGTAGGACATCTTCTGATGTCCCCGGGCCAGGTATGTTACTACCGCATTACAGAAACATTTGGAAGCGGAATTCTAAAGGCCGACCAGAATATCAACCGCAGCAAGCTTGCTGATATAGTTTTCCAGGATCACGAGAAATTGCAGAAACTAAATCAGATTGTCCATCCTGCGGTAAAAGAATATATTGTAAATGAAATCAAAAAAGAACGCACTGCCAAAAAAGTTCCTTTTGTTGTGATCGAAGCGGCTCTTTTGATTGAAGATCATTATGAAACAATCTGTGATGAATTCTGGTATGTCTACACATCCGATGATGTACGCAGAAAAAGACTGAAACAGGCACGTGGATATTCCGATGAAAAAGTAAAACAAATCATAAAAAACCAGATGCGCGACAACGTATTTCGCCAGCATTGTCAATTTGTAGTTGACAACAGCAGCAATATTGTAGAAAATACATATGAACAAATTGACAGGGGATTGATAGAACATGAATTTTTGTAGTATAACAAGCGGAAGCAGCGGAAACTGCATTTACGTAGGATCAGAACATGCCAGTCTTCTTGTAGACGTAGGCTTAAGCGGCAAAAGAATTGAAGCCGGATTAAACTCCATTGACCGTAAAACGGCCGAAATGGACGGCATTTTAATTACACATGAACATTCTGACCATATTAAAGGCCTGGGAGTTCTCGCCAGAAAATATCAGATACCAATCTATGCAACCGGCGCAACCATTGAGGCAATGAAAGCCTATACACCACTTGGCAAAGTAGATGATTCTCTTTTTTGTGAGATCTATCCGGATGAGCCATTTTGTATTAAGGATCTGGAAGTAGCACCATTTTCTATTTCCCACGATGCGGCCGATCCGGTAGCGTACCGCATTAACCATGAAAATAAATCCGTTGGTGTGATTACCGACCTCGGACATTATAACGATTACATAGTAGACCATCTTCAGGGACTTGACGGCGTACTTCTGGAAGCGAATCACGATATTAATATGCTTCAGGTAGGAAGTTATCCTTATTATCTGAAACAGCGTATCCTTGGAAACAGGGGACATCTGTCTAACGAAAATGCAGGACGGCTGCTCTGCCGGATTCTTCATGATGGATTAAAAACAATTATGCTTGGACATCTCAGCAGAGAAAATAATTATGAGGAGCTTGCATATGAAACGGTCTGCTCAGAAGTGACTTTAGGTGAAAATCCTTATAAAGCCAAAGATTTTCCAATCCGCGTGGCTCACAGGGATGAACCAAGTGAATTATTTGCGATATAAAGCCATAACGTACCGGATCTTTGCTAAGGCCGATCTGGTGCGGAATTGACTTACATATATAGATTAATGTGAAAGAGGACTCCGGTCCCCGAAAGGAGAAGAAATGAAAAAAACAATTATCACAGTCGTAGGAAAAGATACCGTGGGAATCATCGCTAAGGTTTGTACTTTCCTTGCAGAAAACAACGTTAACATCCTGGACATCTCTCAGACAATCGTACAGGGATTCTTCAATATGATGATGGTTACCGATGCAAACAATTCTACAAAGTCTGCAGAAGAATTGGCAAAAGCACTGGAAAAACTCGGCGACGAAATCGGCGTAAGCATCCGCTGCCAGCATGAAGAAATCTTCAACATGATGCATCGTATCTAGAGCGCGTCTGCGGGCGCCAATCTGTCACTATATGAAGAAAGGTAATAATCTGTTATGATAAATTTATTTGAAGTAAGCGAAACAAATAAAATGATTACCCAGGAGAATCTGGATGTAAGAACCATTACTCTGGGTATCAGCCTGTTAGACTGTATTGATTCTGATCTGGGAAAACTAAATCAGAAAATCTACGATAAAATCACGACTCTGGCAAAAGACCTGGTTTCTACCGGTAAAGATATTGAAAGAGAATATGGAATTCCCATCGTAAATAAGCGTATTTCCATAACCCCAATTGCTTTAGTTGGCGGAAGCGCATGTAAATCTTCTGATGATTTTGTAACCATTGCAAAAACACTGGATAAAGCTGCCAAAGAAGTCGGCGTTAACTTTATAGGCGGATATTCCGCTCTGGTCAGCAAAGGAATGACAAAAAGTGATGAATATCTGATTCGTTCGATTCCAAAGGCTCTTGCATGCACTGAGCGCGTATGCAGTTCCATCAATCTGGGTTCTACCAAATGCGGTATCAATATGGATGCAGTGCGTCTGATGGGCGATATGATTCTGGAAACAGCAGAGTACACCAAAGAGAACGATTCTCTTGGATGTGCAAAACTGGTTGTTTTCTGTAATGCTCCGGATGATAATCCTTTCATGGCAGGTGCTTTCCACGGTGTGACAGAAGCAGAAGCAATCATAAATGTAGGTGTCAGCGGTCCGGGTGTTGTGAAAACAGCTTTGGAGCAGGTGCGCGGAGAAAGTTTTGAAGTATTATGCGAAACCATTAAGAAAACGGCATTTAAAGTTACACGTGTAGGACAGCTGGTAGCCCAGGAAGCATCTAACCGTCTGAATATTCCTTTTGGAATTATTGACTTGTCTCTGGCGCCAACTCCTGCCATCGGAGATAGTGTAGCTGATATCTTATGTGAAATCGGTCTGGAATATGCAGGTGCACCCGGAACAACTGCAGCACTTGCACTTTTAAACGATCAGGTGAAAAAAGGCGGTGTTATGGCTTCTTCCTATGTAGGGGGATTAAGCGGTGCTTTCATTCCGGTCAGCGAAGACCAGGGTATGATTGACGCAGTTCAGGCAAATGCACTGACCATTGAAAAATTAGAAGCAATGACCTGTGTATGTTCCGTAGGCCTGGATATGATCGCTATACCGGGAGATACCAAATCTACTACCATAGCAGGTATTATTGCTGACGAAATGGCAATCGGTATGGTAAACCAGAAAACAACCGCAGTACGTCTGATTCCGGTTATCGGAAAAGGCGTAGGAGAGATCGTACAATTCGGCGGACTGTTAGGTTATGCACCGATTATGCCGGTCAACAAATATGGCTGTGATGCCTTTGTAAACCGGAAAGGAAGAATTCCGGCTCCAATTCATAGCTTTAAAAATTAAAAATCAGGCGCGATGCTTTTGTATAAGCATCACGCCTTTTTATATGAAACAGGTAAAGTTCGCACCAGCTAGAGCGAACAAATTTGGGTTTAGTTGAGAAGGGGACGCTTTGTATATGTTGGGTAATGTACGGAAAGATGGGAGTGGGAAACTTGTATGGACTCCGTCAGCTGGCCGCAGAACTGGTATTTTCTAACCTTTCCGAAGCGCTTTTTGGCGGCACGCGGGCATTCACCGGGAAATCCTGATGCATTTCCCGGTTCAGTGCCCGCTTAGTATCCGATGGGAGCCAGTCGAATACTATCCGCCAAAAAACACTCCGCAAAGGTAAGTAAATACTCAGCTCTGCTCTACGCTTCCTCCGTCCATACAAGTTTCCCACTCCCATCTTTCCGTACACCATCTCCATCTACAAAGCGTCCCTTTCTTACCTAAACCTGCTATGGCTCTACCAGAATCTGTCTTGTAATTTCATTATATCTGTGATCCTGATATAAATTGGTTACTGCACTATGATATACCTGTGCGCAATAGATATCACAGTCCAGCATCATTTTTGCAGTATTACAAGCCTGCGTGCCCTCTAAAAGTGTATGCGCAACCGCCATTTTTGTAAGGATGGGCAAATCACTTTTTTTCTTAATTTCTGACAACAACACCGAAGCTTTTTTACGAAATCCCAAAACGCGGATGTAACAGGCCGCATTGTCTGATCTTACAGACTTAAGGACTGCATCTCCTTTTATCCCCAGTAAAATATGCATTAATGCCCTCCGGATTCTGGTTTCCGTAAACTGGCGGGTTTTTAAGAGCGAAACAAATGCTTCCAGCCCCTGATAGGAAAATCTCAGGTTCCACATTCTTTTTGCCAATTCGTCAGTAACATCAAAAAATTCTGCAAGTTCTTCTGGATTAGCTGCCGACAGTAAACGATAGTGCAGTAATTGTGAAAAATCTGCACTTTTTACCGGAAACGACTGTGCTGATTCCCGCTTTAAAATAGTATAAACCGCATCCGGAACCTGATCTTTTAATGGATCTGCGTCCGGATCTCTGTACGAACAGCCGGCTCCTGCCTGAACTTCCTGTATCACACGCCGTATGGCAGTTGCTGAACTGATTCCGGCATGAAGCGACTGATCGTGATAACCACTGGTAATACGGTCAATCGTTACCGGAACCATGCTGCTATTTATCTTTTTTAAAGCTTTCAGATACTCAATACCCAGGATGTTATTCGGTGAATCCAGCACCTCTTCCCACTTAGATATATTTCCGTCTCGTTCCTTCATATGCATTTCCCTGAGATAGGAGAGCAGCGCCCCTTCTCTGGCTGCCGGAAAAGATATTCCTTCTGCAAGGAGGGTTTTTAACGTACTTTTGTATTGCGCAGGTTCTGTTGTCAGAACTTCTGCAATTTCATTCAGAACCTGAATATCACCACACTCACTGCCAAAACAAATGGCATCTACAATCCCAAGTGAATTTAAAAGGGAGACTGCACCCAGTGCAAAATATTCCGCACTTGCACATGCAAAATATGCTGGAATCTCCAACACAAGATCCGCACCGCATGCCAATGCCATTTCTGCCCTGGAAAACTTGTCAATGATCGCAGGTTCTCCCCGTTGCAGAAAGTTCCCGCTCATTACAACCACCACAAAATCAGCGCCTGTTTTTAATTTTGCCTGCTCTAAATGATATAGATGTCCATTATGAAACGGATTATATTCCGTAATCAGTCCAACAACCTTCATATAATGTTAAAATCCTCCATTCTGTAAATCCAAAAATCCCATAATCATCTATCGATTATACCACACTCCATCCCCTTCGTACATTCCTCTTATGTGCCTATAAAATTTCTCCGGTACCTTTCTTTTTCATCCCGCAAATCGATCAAACCAAAACAATCAAAAAATAAACAACAAAATACAAAACCTGATTTTAAAAAATATAATCAAAAATCAAAACGTTTGATCTCAAAATACCGCCTGACGATCCAAAAATCCACTCCTGATATCAAAATTTTATCCAAAAATACAATTTTACCCCCGGTGTATGGAAAAAGATACACCATAACGGTTGAAATTAGCCATTTATAGGGCTATAATTAAAAAGAATGAAAGGTTGTTAAACATTGTTAAAATATTAATTAACTTGTATGCCAATATGGTATCATGTATAATATTTTTATGACGGTTTGGGGACCTAAAACACGAAAGGAGTCAGAAATCATGGGATTTATTGACGTAATCAAAGAAAGAGCGAAATCAAACAAAAAAACGATCGTACTGCCGGAAACAGAAGACCGCAGAACATATGAAGCAACCGCCCAGATCTTAAAAGAAGGCGTTGCTAATGTAGTACTTGTAGGTAGCGAAGAGGCAGTTAAAAAAGGCAGCGAAGGATTAGACATTACAGGAGCTATCATCGTAGATCCTGCAACTTCAGATAAGACAGCAGGCTACATAGACAAGCTTGTAGAGTTAAGACAGAAAAAAGGCATGACACCGGAACAGGCAAAAGATATTTTATTAAACCAGTACCTGTACTATGGTGTTATGATGGTTAAAATGGGCGATGCAGACGGTATGGTATCCGGAGCATGTCATTCTACCGCTGATACTTTAAGACCATGCCTTCAGATCTTAAAGACAAAACCGGGAACAAAATTAGTATCTGCATTCTTCCTGATGGCAGTGCCAAACTGCGAATATGGTGCAAACGGAACATTTATTTTCGCAGATGCAGGATTAAACCAGAACCCAAATCCGGAAGAATTGGCAGCAATCGCAGCTTCTTCTGCAGAATCCTTCCAGTTATTAGTAGAAGAGGAACCGATCGTGGCAATGCTTTCCCATTCTACTATGGGAAGCGCAAAGCATGCAGATGTTGACAAAGTAGTAGAAGCAACCAGAATTGCAAAAGAGCAGAATCCAAATCTGAAATTAGACGGTGAATTCCAGTTAGATGCTGCAATTGTACCAAGCGTAGGCGCTTCTAAAGCTCCAAACAGCCCGGTAGCAGGTAAAGCAAACGTATTACTGTTCCCAGACCTGGATGCTGGAAATATCGGATACAAATTAGTTCAGAGATTAGCAAAAGCAGAAGCTTACGGACCTGTAACACAGGGTATTGCAAAACCGGTAAATGATTTATCCCGTGGATGCAGCGCTGAAGATATCGTTGGGGTTGTAGCGATTACAGCAGTTCAGTGCCAGGCACAATAGGAAAAATTTACCTACATAATTATACGGAAGTTCTAAAAGAATATAATAAAATGAAAAGAAAACCAACGGAGGTATTTTTTAATGAACGTATTAGTTATCAACTGTGGAAGTTCATCTCTTAAGTATCAGTTAATTAACTCTGATACAGAAGATGTATTGGCAAAGGGGCTTTGCGAAAGAATTGGAATCGAAGGAAGCAGACTTGTATATCAGCCAAAGGGCGGCGAGAAAGAATTTACAGAAAGCCCAATGCCAACTCACAAAGAAGCCATCAAAATGGTACTGGATGCATTGGTAAATGAAAAGACCGGTGTAATTAAGAGTCTGAAAGAAGTTAATGCAGTCGGTCACAGAATCGTACACGGCGGCGAGAAATTTGCTTCTTCTGCAGTAATTACAGAAGAAATGTTAAATGCTGTTGAAGAATGTAACGATCTTGCACCTCTTCACAACCCTGCAAACTTAATTGGTATTCGTGCGTGCCAGGAATTGATGCCTGATGTACCGATGGTTGGTGTATTCGATACTGCATTCCATCAGACAATGCCTGAAAAAGCATATATGTATGGTCTGCCTTACGAATATTATGAAAAATATAAAGTAAGAAGATATGGTTTCCACGGAACTTCCCACAACTTCGTATCCAAAGAAACAGCAAAATTCTTAGGACTTGATATCAATAATTCTAAAATTATTGTTTGCCATTTAGGTAACGGTGCATCCATTACTGCTGTATTAAACGGCAAATCCATAGATACCTCCATGGGATTGACTCCTCTTGAAGGACTGGTAATGGGAACACGTTCCGGTGATATTGATCCTGCTATCTTAGAGTTCCTGTCCAAGAAAGAAAATATGGACATTGATGATTTAATGAACATGTTAAATAAAAAATCAGGTGTTTATGGTTTATCCGGAATCTCAAGCGATTTCCGTGACCTGGAAAATGCTGCTGAAGAAGGAAATGAAGCTGCAATCCGTGCCAGAGCTGTATTCAATTACCGCGCTGCAAAATATATCGGTTCTTACGTAGCTGCTCTCAATGGTGTTGATGCAATTGCCTTTACAGCAGGACTTGGTGAAAATGACTCTCTGGTACGCCGTGATATCATCGCATATCTTGGATACCTGGGCATTACTTTAGATGATGAGGCAAACAAAGCAAGAGGCAAAAAGACTCTGCTTTCCACACCGGATTCTAAGGTGAAAGTTGTTCTCCTTCCTACCGATGAAGAACTTGCAATCTGCAGAGAAACAGTAGCTCTGATTTAGTTTAAAACTATACCGGAATAAGGCGGAGACTGCGAAAGTCTTCGCCTTATTTATATAATTCGGCGGGTGCTGATTAAGGATGCTTTGTGCACTGCCTATATCTGCAAAGCGTCATTAATCACAAAAGCCCACTTTATTGTAAAATTATGTTGACAAAAACAAATTGAATATGTATAATAATTTAGGTGTGGATAGGAGGGTCATAATGCTGATTGACTTAAACGGTGTTTTAAAAAACGACGAATTAGTAATGCAGACTGATGCAGGACTGGAGCTGGAAACCTTTGTTTCGAAGCTTGGCAGTTTTCCTATCATTAGCAGTACCCCCGTTTCTTTACAGATTCAGAACAAAGGAGACAGGAAACTGCACATAACAGGGAGCGGGATAATAACAGTTTTGATTCCCTGTGACAGGTGTCTGGAAGACGTGAAAACTGAAATTAAAGTTCATATTGACAAAGAAATTGATATGAATATAGATGAAGCAGAACATCAGAAAGCACTTGATGAACACAATTATATTGATGGATATAACCTGGATGTGGATAAGCTTGTCTATGGCGAGATGTTATTGAATTGGCCGATGAAGGTTTTATGCAGTGAAAACTGCAAGGGAATCTGTAATCAATGTGGCGCCAATTTAAATCTTGGGACTTGCAACTGTGATCATACAGATTTAGATCCAAGAATGGCCAAAATCCGTGATATCTTTAGCAAATTTAAGGAGGTGTAAACCATGTCAATCTGTCCAAAAAATAAATCTTCCAAAGGAAGAAGAGACAAGAGAAGAGCAAACTGGAAAATGTCTGCTCCAAATTTAGTGAAATGTGCTAAATGCGGCGAACTTATGATGTCTCACAGAGTATGTAAGAACTGCGGAACATACAATAAAAAAGAAATCATATCTACAGAAGCTTAAGATATGATAAAGCATCTCGATGGAGATGCTTTTTTTACGTGCTTTTCTCCTGTTTTTTACCCCTTTTACGCAGAAAACTCAAAGAACTTATGTACTTCGTAAGATTCTCTGAAAATATCTATTGATTTTCTGTATGATGTTTAGTATATTAGTTAATAGAAATACGAGGAGGAAATAATATGCAGGAATTAGTTCGGGTCGCAGTCGACGCTATGGGTGGTGATAATGCCCCGGCAGAGATTGTTAAGGGAGCCGTAACCGCAGTGAATGCGAGAAAAGATATTAAAGTATTCCTGGTAGGGCGCTCGGAAGATGTGCAGAGAGAATTATCAAAGTACACCTATCCAAATGAGCTAGTGGAAGTTGTTCATGCTGAAGAAATTATTGAAACAGCAGAACCGCCGGTTATGGCTATTCGAAAGAAAAAAAGTTCTTCCATTGTAGTAGGGCTGAATCTGGTAAAAAAAGGCGAAGCAGATGCTTTTGTTTCAGCTGGCAGTACCGGAGCCGTATTAGTCGGCGGACAGCTCTTAGTTGGGCGCATCAAAGGAATTGAGCGGCCGCCTCTGGCACCACTGATACCCACTAAGACCGGTGTTTCATTGCTGGTTGACTGTGGCGCAAATGTAGATGCAAGACCATCTCATTTAGTGCAGTTTGCAAAAATAGGTTCTATTTACATGGAAAATGTAGTAGGTATTAAAAATCCTAAAGTCGGTATCGTTAATATCGGTGCAGAAGAGGAAAAGGGCAACGCTCTGGTAAAAGAGACATTTCCACTCTTGAAGGAATGTAAAGACATTAATTTTATCGGAAGTGTGGAGGCCAGAGACATTCCGGCAGGCGTATGCGATGTCATCGTTTGTGAAGCATTTGTCGGAAATGTAATTTTAAAGTTGTATGAAGGTGTGGGTGCCACCCTGATTTCAAAAGTCAAGGCCGGCATGATGACAAGCCTTCGCAGTAAGATTGGCGCCTTACTGGTAAAACCGGCATTAAAAGAAACACTTAAATCTTTTGATGCAAGCCAATATGGCGGTGCACCTTTACTTGGGTTGAATGGCCTTGTGGTAAAATCTCACGGCAGTTCTAATGCGTCGGAGATTACCAACTCCATTGTTCAATGCGTGCAGTTTAAGCAGCAGCAGATCAATGAAAAAATTAAAGAAAAAATTAAAGTAGATTAGTAAAAGAGAGGATTGATGATTATGGAATTCGAAAAGTTACAGAAAATTATTGCCGAGGTACTGAATGTTGATGCAGATGAGATCACAATGGAGACTACATTTGTAGATGATTTAGGAGCTGACTCCTTAGATGTATTTCAGATTATCATGGGAATTGAAGAAGAATTCGATATTGAAATTCCAAATGAAGAAGCAGAAAAAATTGTTTCAGTAGGCGATGCGGTAGAACAAATCAAAAGTGCAATCAACTAAAACGGTTTTTATGAGGGTGTTGCAAAGCAGCACCCTTTGTTGTATAAATACGTTTTATTTATTACAGCCGCAGTAAATGCGGCACAGGAGGATAACTATGAAATCAACCAGAAAATTAGCAGAACTGGAGAGCAGGATCGGATATAAGTTCCACAATTTCGATCTTCTGGTACAGGCCATGACTCACAGTTCTTATGCAAATGAGCATAAAGCCGCCAGGATGAAAGATAATGAACGCCTTGAATTTTTAGGTGACGCAGTGTTGGAAGTTACCAGCAGTGAGTTTTTATTCCACAATTATCCGGATCTGCCGGAAGGGGATCTGACAAAGCTTCGTGCAAGTATCGTCTGTGAGCCCACTCTTGCCCTGTGTACGAAAGAAATTGAGCTGGGCAGTTATTTACAGCTTGGTAAAGGTGAAGAGCATACCGGAGGCCGTCATCGTGATTCTATTGTGTCTGATGCCATGGAAGCCCTCATAGGTGCCATTTATTTAGATGGTGGTTTTGCTAATGCAAAAGAGTTTATTTTAAAGTATATAATGAAAGATATTGAAAATAAGCAGCTCTTTTATGATAGCAAGACTATCCTGCAGGAAATAGTACAAAGAGATTTTAAAGGTGATGAGATCGTGTATACCCTGACAGGGGAAGAAGGCCCTGACCATGATAAGAAATTCATTGTAGAACTGCATATCGGTGAAAAAAATGCAAGCCAGGGAATTGGACGTACCAAGAAAGCTGCTGAGCAGGAAGCGGCCTATCGCGCCATCATCGACTTGAAAGGAAAGACAAAAGAGATATGTACTTAAAAAGCATAGAAATCCACGGCTTCAAATCTTTTGCCAACAAAATTGTCTTTAAGTTTCACAATGGTATTACCGGTATCGTGGGACCAAATGGCAGTGGTAAGAGCAATGTTGGCGATGCTGTCCGCTGGGTATTGGGTGAGCAGCGTGCAAAACAGCTGCGTGGTGCCAGTATGCAGGATGTTATCTTTTCAGGAACGGAAAACAGGAAACCTATGGGGTTTGCATCCGTTGCCATTACGCTGGATAATGAAGACCATCAGCTGCCCATTGATTATAATGAAGTAACCGTAACCAGACGCGTATACCGTTCCGGCGAAAGTGAGTATCTAATCAACGGTACCACCTGCCGTCTGAAAGATGTCAATGAGCTTTTTTACGATACCGGTATTGGTAAAGAAGGATATTCCATTATCGGACAGGGACAGATTGATAAAATTTTAAGTGGAAAACCGGAAGAGCGCAGAGAACTTTTTGACGAAGCAGTAGGTATTGTAAAATATAAACGCCGGAAACTGGCCGCCCAGAAAAAACTGGAAGATGAGAAGCAAAATCTGGTTCGTGTTAACGATATACTATCCGAATTAACGAAACAATTAGGGCCCCTTCAGAGACAGGCTGAAACCGCGAAAATCTATCTGAAGAAAAAAGAAGAATTAAAGACGGTAGATGCCAATATGTTTTTAATGGAGATGGACCGCATCAAAGCCCAGCTTCGGGAAATAGAAGAAAAGATCTCCATTTCCAATCAGGATCTGCAGTCCACAAAAGCCAATTATGAAAGTGCAAAAGTGGAGTACGAGCGGATAGAAAAAGAAATGGAAGAGTTAAGTGCTAAGATCGAGGAAGAAAAGGAACGCTCCAATAAAAACCAGTTGTTAAAACAGCAGTTAGCCGGACAGATTAATGTCTTAAAAGAGCAGATTAATACGGCAAAGCTAAATGGTGAACATTTACAAAACCGTATCCTGAGCATACAAAAAGAATTGGATGGAAAAACACAGCAAAAAGACTCGCAGCAGACAGAGCTTGGTCTTCTAAAAGAACAGCTGGATAAATTCCAGGCTGTAGAAGTAGAAAACAAAGCGGTCGGCTTAAAGCTCCAGGAAGATACCGGTATTCTGGAAAGCCATATTGAAGAGGGCAAGAACCAGATTATTGATTTATTGAATAAGAGAGCATCTACAAAAGCCAAGCTGCAGCGCTATTCCACAATGATTGAACAGATCCAGATCCGAAAAGCAGAACTGAGCCAGAAAATCCTAAAATTAAAAAGTGAAGAATCTGAGCAGGAAGAATCTCTTGCTGCATATCAGAAGGATTACATGGAAGTTTCCGCCCGTATTGATGCTTTAAGTGAAGAAAGTACAAAGTATGATAATGAAGTAACCGAACTGCAGCAGATCCTTTCCCAGCAGAATGAACAAATGGAAACCGGGCAGACCGCTTACCATAGGGAAGCATCCCGTTTGGAGTCCTTAAAAAATATTACCGAACGATATGATGGATATGGCAACAGCATACGGCGCGTTATGGAACAAAAAAACCGGGAAACGGGAATCATGGGCGTTGTTGCAGATATTATTAAAGTGCAGAAATCTTATGAAACCGCAATCGAAACCGCTCTGGGCGGAAGTATCCAGAATATTGTTACCCAAGATGAACATACAGCAAAACGTATGATTGATTTTCTAAAACGGGGCAAATACGGACGGGCTACCTTCCTTCCTCTGACAAGCATTGGCAACCGAAATGGATTCACTAATGAGAAAGCTTTAAAAGAACCCGGAGTCATTGGACTGGCAAGTTCTCTGGTAGATGTAGAAAGCTGCTATGAAGGGCTTGCAAAATACCTGTTGGGCAGAACCGTTGTGGTTGACCATATTGACAATGCAATTATCATAGCAAAAAAATATCAGCATACCCTTCGTATTGTTACACTGGACGGAGAATCCCTAAGTCCCGGAGGATCTATGACCGGTGGTGCATTTAAAAATTCCAGCAATCTTCTCGGACGAAGAAGAGAAATTGAAGAATTAACGGAAAGTGTTGCACTTTTAAAGAATGATATGGAAGAGCTCCAGAAATCCATTGACGTGAACCGGGATAAACGGCGCATCCTGCGTAATAAAATTGTAGAGCTGAAAGACAGCCTGCAAAAAGAGTATATCGTCCAGAATACGGCGAAAATGAAGATTAAGCAGATGCAGAGCCGCAACACGGAAACAAAATCCGGATACGCCCAGTTAAAACGGGAATCTTCCGAAATTGAAGCACAGATTTCAGACATACGGATAGAAGAATCGGAGATCCAAAAAGAACTGGAAGAATCTGTATCCCTGGAGAAGAAAACAGAATCTCTGATCCTGGGACTTCAGAAGGAACTGGAAGTCAAGAAACAGGAGCAGGATGCACATAACAGCAAATCAGAAGGAATCCATCTTGATCTGGCTAATTTAAAACAAAAAGAAGAATTTATACATCAAAATATATCACGTATTAACCATGAGATGAAATCCTTACAGGAAGAGCGGGAATCTATTAAAAATGATATTCTGGAAAATGAAAAGGATATTCAAAAGAAAGCCCATGATATACGGGAGATAGAAATATCCATTGCAAAAGCTTCGGAACACGAAGGCGAATCGAACGGACAGGTAAAAGAGTGGATGGAGAAAAAAGACAGCCTTTATACCAGTCACAAGTCTTTCTTTGCCAAACGGGAAGAGCTGTCTGAACGCATGGCAATGCTGGATAAAGAAAATTTCCGTCTGGCAAGCCAGCTTGAGAAGCTGGAAGAGAGTAAGGAAACCCAAATCAATTATATGTGGGAAGAATATGAACTGACGGTAAGCACCGCTCATGAATTTAAAGACGTTTCTTATGAAAACCAGGGGCAGCTGAAAAAGGCGATTCAAATCCTCAAATCTGATATCAAAGGTCTTGGTTCCGTTAATGTCAATGCCATTGAAGATTTTAAAGAATTGTCTGAGCGCCATGAATTCCTCAGCACACAACATGATGACCTGATTAAGGCAGAAGAAATACTGCTTGGCATCATAGAAGAACTGGACAGCGGAATGCGTGCCCAGTTTAAAGAAAATTTTGCCATTATCCAGGCAGAATTTGACAAAGCATTTAAACAGCTGTTCGGAGGCGGCAAAGGCAGCCTGGAACTGGTGGAAGATGAAGATATTCTGGAGGCGGGCATCCGCATTATTTCCCAGCCGCCAGGTAAGAAGCTGCAGAATATGATGCAGCTGTCCGGCGGTGAGAAAGCATTGACAGCAATTGCCCTTCTCTTTGCCATTCAGAAACTGAAGCCATCACCTTTCTGTCTTCTGGATGAAATTGAGGCAGCGCTTGATGAGTCAAATGTTACCAGATATGCAAAATACCTTAATAAGTTGACAACGAATACACAATTTATTATTATTACACATAGACGTGGTACAATGGAAGTTGCGGACAGACTGTATGGTATCACTATGCAGGAAAAGGGTGTATCCGCACTGGTATCCGTTAATTTAATTGAAGATGAGCTAGATAAGTAGGAGAGTGGCAGTATTGCAGGCAAGCCTGTAATATGCAATGGGAATAAGGTTGAAAGAAAATTATGATATAGAAAGGATGCCACGGTGATTCTTTCAACCTGTTTTATTGTGGCAGTATTGCAGGCAAGCCTGTAATATGCAATGGGAATAATTATGGAAGAAAAGAAAGGGTTTTTTAAACGGCTTGTGGAAGGGCTGTCAAAAACCAGGGCTAATATTGTTGCTGGAATTGACTCCATTTTCAGTGGCTTTTCCAGTATCGATGACGATTTTTATGAAGAGATAGAAGAAATTTTAGTCATGGGTGACCTGGGTATTAATGCCACTACCGCTATTATCGAAGATTTAAAAGCAAAAGTGAAAGAGCAGAAAATCAAAGAACCTTCCGAATGCAAGCAGCTGCTGATTGACAGCATCAAAGAGCAGATGGATGTAGGTGAAACAGCATATGAATTCGAAAACAAACAGTCAGTGGTGCTGGTTATCGGTGTAAACGGCGTTGGAAAAACCACCAGTGTAGGAAAATTGGCCGGTAAATTAAAAGATCAGGGGAAAAAGGTAATTCTGGCTGCAGCAGATACATTCCGTGCCGCAGCAGGAGAGCAGTTAACCGAATGGGCAAACCGGGCAGGTGTGGATATTATCGGCGGACAGGAAGGTTCTGATCCGGCTGCTGTTGTATATGATGCCGTGGCATCAGCGAAAGCAAGGCATGCGGATGTGCTGTTATGTGATACGGCAGGCAGGCTTCACAACAAGAAAAACCTGATGAATGAATTGGGTAAGATTAACCGTGTGCTTGAGCGGGAATATCCGGAAGCTTACCGTGAAACACTGGTTGTACTGGATGGCACCACCGGACAAAACGCATTGGCACAGGCAAGGGAGTTCAGTGAAATTGCGGACATTACTGGTATTATTTTAACAAAACTGGATGGGACAGCCAAGGGCGGCATTGCCGTTGCAATCCACTCTGAACTTGGTATTCCCGTGAAATACATTGGTGTGGGAGAAAGTATTGATGATCTTCAGAAGTTTAATGCAGATGAATTTGTAAATGCATTATTCAACGTACAAACCCCGGCAAATTAGAGAAAGGCGATAAAATGTTAACGTTAGATAAGTTTGAGGAAGCTTCCGAGGCAGTGAAGCAGGTTACACAGGAGACAAAACTGGTTTACAGCCAGTACTATTCAGAACAGACCGGCAACAAAGTATTTTTTAAGCCTGAAAATATGCAGCGTACAGGAGCATATAAAATCCGCGGCGCTTACTATAAAATCAGCACATTAACCGACGAAGAAAGAAATAAAGGGCTTATTACTGCCTCTGCAGGCAACCATGCACAGGGTGTGGCATATGCTGCAAAAGCATTTGGTGCTAAAGCAGTAATCGTAATGCCAACCACCACACCGCTCATTAAGGTAAACCGAACCAAAAGTTATGGTGCTGAAGTTGTATTATACGGAGACGTATATGATGAAGCATGTGCCCATGCATATGAACTTGCCAGCGAGCACGGCTATACCTTTATCCACCCGTTTGATGACCTGGCTGTAGCCACAGGGCAGGGAACCATTGCTATGGAAATCGTACAGGAACTTCCTCTGGTAGATTATATCCTGGTTCCGATCGGGGGAGGCGGACTGGCAACGGGAGTATCTGCCCTTGCCAAACTTTTAAATCCCAATATCAAAGTAATCGGAGTTGAACCAGCCGGTGCCAATTGTATGCAGGCTTCCCTGGATATCGGGAAAGTTACTACCATGCCCAATGTTAATACCATAGCAGACGGTACAGCCGTTAAAACACCGGGTGAACAATTATTCTCATATATTCAGAAAAACCTGGATGGAATCATTACCGTAGATGATGATGAATTAGTGGTAGCATTCCTTGATATGGTCGAAAACCATAAAATGATTGTAGAAAACTCCGGCCTTCTCACTGTAGCTGCTTTAAAACATATGGATGTGAAAGGCAAGAAAATCGTATCCATCTTAAGCGGCGGTAATATGGATGTTATTACCATGTCTTCTGTCGTACAGCTGGGATTAATCCAGAGAGACCGGATCTTCACCGTATCCGTACTGCTTCCGGACAAACCGGGAGAACTGGTGCGCGTTGCCACTGTAATTGCAGAAGAGCAGGGTAATGTCATTAAACTGGAGCATAATCAGTTTGTAAGTACGAATCGCAATGCAGCAGTGGAATTGAAAATTACGCTGGAAGCTTTTGGTACGGAACATAAAAACAACATCGTAGACGCACTGAAAAAGAACGGTTATAAGCCTAAGCTTATCCGTCCAAACCTGTAGGAGCTTGAATTACATGTATAGGTGGCTTAAAAAATATGTAGATCCCTGGGCAAAACTCTATTCTATCATACCCTTGGTATCCTGTTTTGTCCTAAACAGTGTTATTTACTTTGGAACACAGCATTTGTGCAAAGACTGGTATCACTATGATTTTACTCTGTCAATCGACCGGATGCTTCCATTTAAACCGGGCTGGGTTTGGATTTACGTGATCTGTTATTTATTCTGGATTGTGAATTATATCATAATAGGACATCTGGGCAGGGATTCGTTATATAAATTTGTAACTGCTGATATGTCCTCCCGTATTGTCTGCATGCTGTTCTTCGTATTGCTGCCAACCACAAACGTGCGGCCTGAGCTGATCGGAGACAGTTTAAGCGTACAACTGCTGGGCTGGGTGTATAAAATGGATCTTCCAATGAACCTCTTTCCTTCCATACACTGCCTGGTAAGCTGGTTCTGTTATATTGGTATCCGGGGCAATAAGCAAGTCCCCAAATGGTACCGTATTTTTTCATGTCTGTTTGCTATTGCAGTCATGATTTCCACGCAATATACGAAGCAGCATTATATTATTGATATATTCGGCGCAGTTGCCCTTGCTGAAATTGCTTATTATTTAAGCAGCAAATATAAATATTATGAGTTTCTTAAGAAAGTTTTTGGAAAAATAAATTGTAAGATACGCAAAATATTGATAGAATATTGATAAATTTATTCTATAATTATCCAGAGGATAATTTAGAAAAGAGGGAAATGCGTGGAATTTTTAAAGAAAAACAAAAAAAACATACTTCAGATCCTGTTTCTTTTTGCTCTTTTGGGCTTTACATTTTATGAATTGTTTAAAGGGCAGGAACTGGGTGCCATATGGGATACCATAAAAATGGCAAAAAAGGGATATATCTGGTTTGGTATTGCCCTGGTAATCGTATTTGTCTGCAGTGAATCGGTAATCATCCACTATATGATGAACTCGCTGAATAAGAAGATCCCTTTACGAAATTGTGTGAAATACAGTTTTATCGGATTTTTCTTCAGCTGTATTACCCCTTCCGCTTCAGGCGGACAGCCGGCTCAGATCTATTATATGAGCAAAGATAAGGTGGAAATCCCAGTTGCATCACTTGTACTGATGATTGTCACCGTTACTTATAAATTCGTATTAGTATTAGTCGGGCTGGTACTGATCATCGGATTTCGTCCGCTGGTGGATAACTACATGAAAGATACAGTATTTTTCTTATATCTGGGACTGATATTAAATGTAGGATGCGTGGCACTGATGTTTATCTTAATATTTCTGCCAAATTTCACAAAAAAGCTAATGCATTTAGGTCTGCATATTTTAGAAAAGGTCCGTATTTTGAAACACAAACCGGAAAGAACAGAACGTCTTTCAAGCGCTATGGATAAGTACCGGGATTCCGCCTATTATTTCAGAGATCATAAGCTGGTTGTTTTCAATGTGATTCTGATTTCCATCTTCCAGCGGTTTTGTCTGTTCTTTTCAACTTATTTTGTATACCGGGCATTCGGGCTTCACGAATTCAGCGCTTTTGAGATCGTCACCTTACAGGCAACTATTTCTATTTCTGTAGACATGCTTCCGCTGCCGGGTGGTATTGGAGCAAGCGAAGCGTTATTTATGTCTATATTTAAACCAATTTTTGGTCCGGCATTAATTTTATCGGGAATGCTGTTAAGCAGAGGTATCAGTTACTATGCACTGCTGATAATCAGTGCACTTGTAACCATTTATGCCCATATCAGCATTACTAGAGCAGCCGTGAAAAGAGAAGCGGCAAAGAGGGAGAAGGATAATATACCATGTGGATAGGATTTTATAATTATACGGTTATTTTAACATATTTAGGACTGATCAGTTCTGTATACGGAATGACAGAAGCATTAGATGGCCGTTTTACGACGGCAATTGCCTGTCTTGTAATATCCGGTATCTGCGATATGCTGGATGGTAAAGTTGCCCGTACCAGAGAACGGACGGACGATGAGAAAAGATTTGGAATTCAGATTGATTCCCTTTGTGATTTGATTTGTTTTGGTGCATTTCCTGCATTTCTGGGATATGGGCTGGGACTTCGGGGATTCTGGGGAACAACGGCCATGTGTCTCTATGTATTGGCAGCTGTAATCCGCCTTGGATTTTTCAATGTTATGGAAGAAAAGAGACAGCA
Organism: Robinsoniella sp. KNHs210; assembly: GCF_000686105.1. NCBI lineage: Bacteria > Bacillati > Bacillota > Clostridia > Lachnospirales > Lachnospiraceae > Robinsoniella > Robinsoniella sp. KNHs210. Next base: position 1,539,328 of record NZ_JMLZ01000002.1, on the reverse strand, counting down.
GGAGACCACAGAAGCCCGCAAACACTATCAGGGGCTTCCCGTAACATCTATCGCAATTATTTTTCCGGTGGTTTATCTCTTGCGTCCAAGTTTTGGACAGCAGACATATCTGCGGATACTGATCTGGGTAATGCTGCTTGTAGCATTTCTGTTTATCAGTAAAATAAAAGTTTATAAACCAGGAAATAAAATGATGATCGTTATCATTGTAGCGGGAGTCATAATACTAGGCAAGCTGTTACATTTTTATTAAACACGCTCTTGCCGAACAACATTTTAAGAAAGATATGCAATAGGTGGTAAGGTTGAAAGAAAATGATGAAGTAGGAAGGAAGCCACGCTGTGATTCTTTCAACCTGTTTTATTTGTGGCAGTATTGCAGGTACGCCTGCAATATGCGATGGGTGTAAAAATGAAATACATCGACCGAAAAGGAAAACTATATGAAAACGAGGAAACGCAGGATAAAATCCTGCGTAAACTTTATGCTTCCCTATGGGGAAGATTATTGTTAAAACCTCTGATCCGTCCCGGATTTTCCGAATTAGCCGGAAAATTTCTGGATACCGGGGCATCCAGATGCATTATTAAGCCTTTCATACAAAAGAATAACATCGATATGTCACCATATGAACCCAGAGAATATCATTCTTTTAATGATTTCTTTACCCGTGAAATCAAACCGGAAGAACGGATGATTGATTATGACGAGACGCATCTGGTAAGTCCTGCTGACGGTAAAATCAGTGCTTATCATTTGGGTAATACCAATCGATTCTTCGTCAAGAACACCTGTTACACCATATCCTCATTATTACAAAACCAAAAGCTGGCAAAACGTTATAAAAACGGAGCAGCGATTATCATTCGGCTAAGCGTTGACGATTATCACCGTTATTGCTACCCCTCGGATGGTTTGAAATCCTCCAACTATTACATTCCCGGAGTACTTCATACGGTACAGCCGGCAGCCTGTGAAACAGTACCGGTTTATAAAGAAAACCAGCGGGAATATACGCTGATTAAAACCCGCTGTTTCGGTACACTTCTCCAGATGGAGGTAGGTGCGCTCCTGGTTGGACGCATTAAAAATTACCAGCAGGAAGGCTTTGTGAAAAAAGGACACGAAAAAGGGAAGTTTGAATACGGCGGTTCTACAATTATACTGCTTGTAGAACCGGATAAAGTTAAAATAGCACCAGAATTTTTTGAAAATACAGAGAACGGATATGAGACTTTCATTAAGATGGGAGAGTGTATCGGTAAAATTTAATTTTGTCAAGAAAAAATACTTGACAAGAATAACTTTATCGTATATGATAATCAAGGTGATTACAAATGGAAAAATTTGTGGAACAAACTTTATTATATGATTTTTACGGTGAGCTCCTGACGGAACATCAGAGAAATGTCTATGAAGATGTGGTTTTAAATGATCTGTCCTATACGGAAGTCGCGGAGGAGCAGAATATAAGCCGGCAGGGTGTACATGATTTGATAAAAAGGTGTAATAAGATTCTGGATGATTATGAGAACAAATTACATCTGGTTGAAAAGTTTTTGTCTGTGAAGGAAAAAGTAGAGCAGATTCATGCGCTTTCAAAAGGACAGCAGGGGCATGAGGAGATTGAAAGAATATCCAATGAGATATTAGAGGAGTTGTAATCTATGGCATTTGAAAGCTTATCAGATAAACTGCAGAATGTCTTCCGCAATTTACGAAGTAAGGGACGGCTGACAGAAGCAGATGTAAAGACTGCATTAAGAGAAGTAAAGATGGCTTTATTAGAAGCAGATGTAAGCTTCAAGGTTGTTAAGCAGTTCATCAAGGCTGTTCAGGAAAGAGCAGTCGGACAGGATGTTATGAACGGCTTGAATCCGGGACAGATGGTTATTAAGATTGTAAATGAGGAACTGGTTAAGTTAATGGGTTCCGAAACTACGGAGATCGCACTAAAACCCGGTAATGAAATTACAGTCATTATGATGGCCGGACTTCAGGGTGCCGGTAAAACCACAACAACGGCAAAGATTGCCGGTAAATTAAAGTCAAAAGGCCGAAAGCCATTGCTGGCAGCCTGCGATATCTATCGCCCGGCAGCAATCCAGCAGTTACAGATAAATGGTGAAAAGCAGGGTGTGGAAGTCTTCTCTATGGGAGACAAACAGAATCCTGTAAATATTGCAAAAGCCGCTATTGAACATGCGAAAAGCAAAGGATTAAATGTTGTAATCCTGGATACGGCAGGACGTCTTCATATTGATGAAGACATGATGAATGAACTGATTCATATCAAAGAAGCAATTCATGTTGACCAGACAATTCTGGTTGTAGATGCCATGACCGGTCAGGATGCCGTAAATGTATCCGAAATGTTTAATGAGAAGATTGGTATTGACGGCGTCATTGTAACCAAGTTAGATGGTGACACCCGTGGTGGTGCCGCATTATCTATAAAAGCAACCTGTGGTAAACCGATCTTATACGTCGGCATGGGTGAAAAGCTCTCGGATCTGGAACAATTTTATCCGGAGCGTATGGCTTCCAGAATATTGGGCATGGGTGATGTGATGTCACTGATCGAGAAGGCACAGGCCAATATCGATGAAGAAAAAGCCCGGGATATGGAACAGAAGCTGAAAAAAGCACAGTTTGGATTTGACGATTACTTAGAAAGTATGAATCAGATGAAAAACATGGGTGGAATATCCAGTGTATTAAGTATGATGCCTGGATTCGGCAGCAAAGCCAAAGATATTGAAGGAATGATCGATGAAAAGGATATGGCAAGAAAAGAAGCAATGATTCTTTCCATGACACCGAAGGAACGTTCCAATCCGGATATCCTGAATCCATCCCGCAAAAAAAGAATTGCCGCTGGTGCCGGAGTAGATATCAGTGAGGTAAATAAACTGGTAAAACAGTTTGACCAGGCAAGAAAAATGATGAAACAGTTCCCTGGCATGATGGGAGGCAAAGGTGGTAAAAGAGGTAAGTTCAAACTTCCTTTTTAACATATATTGAGAATAAACCAAGGAGGTGAAAGACAAATGGCAGTAAAGATTAGATTAAGAAGAATGGGACAGAAAAAAGCTCCTTTCTATAGAATCGTAGTAGCTGATTCCAGATCACCAAGAGATGGAAAATGTATCGAAGAACTCGGTACTTACAATCCAAACATCGAGCCTAGCGAATTCAAAGTTAATGAAGAATTAGCTAAAAAGTGGCTTGCTAACGGTGCTCAGCCAACAGAAGTAGTTGGTAAACTCTTCAAAATAGCTGGTATCGAAAAGTAGAACAGAGGTGAACGTGATGAAAGAATTAGTAGAAGTAATTGCAAAGTCTCTCGTTGAACATCCGGAAGAAGTAGAAGTAACTGAAAAAGAAACCGGCAAGTCTATTGTTGTAGAATTAAAGGTTGCTCCATCCGATATGGGTAAAGTTATCGGCAAACAGGGACGTATTGCGAAAGCAATCCGTTCTGTAGTCAAAGCTGCAGCTTCTAAGGATGATAAGAAAGTGATTGTGGACATCCTGTAGCTTTTGCTATAAGATTTCATAACGGTCAGGCCTCGTGAAAACGGGGCTTTTCTTACTTTATAAAAAAGTACGGTTTCACAGATTATTTTTAATAGAGAAGAACCCTCCAATTTTAACAAATGAAAGGAAGAGAAAATGGAAGATTTATTACAGGTTGGCATCATTTCCTCCATGCATGGCTTACGGGGCGAGGTAAAGGTATTTCCAACTACCGATGATCCGAACCGGTTCAAAAAATTAAAATCTGTCATTCTGGATACCGGAAGAGAAACAATGGATCTGCAGATCGAACAGGTAAAATTCTTTAAGCAGTTTGTAATCCTGAAATTCAAAGAATACAACGATATCAATGAGGTGGAAAAATTTAAAGGAAAAGGGTTATTTGTAACCCGGGAAAATGCCGTAAAGCTTAAACCAAACGAATACTTCATTGCTGATATGATCGGAATGCAGGTATGTACCGATGACGGAAAAGAACTGGGTATCCTTACCGACGTATTGGAAACCGGAGCAAATGATGTCTATGTGGTAGAAACTCCAGAACGGAAAGAAATTCTCCTTCCAGCCATTAAAGAATGTATCTTAAACGTTGATATCCAGGAACGGAAAATGGAAGTACACTTAATGGAAGGATTGGTGTAACCTATGAATTACCACGTATTGACCTTATTTCCTGAAATGATTCAGGACGGTTTAAATACCAGTATCATCGGGCGCGCAATGGAAAAAGGACTGATTTCCCTGCAAACCACCGATATAAGGGACTATTCCACCAATAAACACCATAAAGTAGATGATTATCCATATGGAGGCGGTGCTGGAATGGTAATGCAGGCAGAGCCTGTATATGGTGCCTGCAAAGCCGTTTCAGAGAAAATAGGATACCGCCCCAGAGTGATCTATCTAACCCCTCAGGGCAGCGTATTTAACCAGACTATTGCAGAAGATCTGGCAAAAGAAAAGGACCTGGTCTTTCTCTGCGGACATTATGAAGGAATTGATGAGCGGGTATTAGAAGAAGTCGTCACAGACTATCTCTCCATTGGTGACTATGTCCTTACCGGCGGAGAACTGCCCGCAATGGTCATGATAGATGCCATTTCCAGACTGGTACCCGGCGTTTTAAACAACGATGAATCTGCACAGTTTGAGTCTTTTCAGGACAATTTGCTGGAGTATCCCCAGTATAGCCGTCCCGAGGAATGGAATGGAAAAATAGTTCCGCCGGTTTTACTGTCCGGCCACCATGCCAATATAGAAAAGTGGCGGAGAGAGCAGTCTGTCATACGCACAGCCCTGCGCCGTCCTGATCTGTTGGACAAGGCTCAGCTCACAAATTCAGAGCTGGAATTAATCAGCAGAATATCAGAGCCGGAAGCGTAAATATTGTCCCTATTCTTTAGGATTTATTAAAGAATTTTCTTAAGGATTTATTAAAGAATTTTATTTGACATAATCCAACAAACATGATAAAATAAATAGCGTTGTGAGAAAAGAGATGGTCCTCTGTTACAGACAGTATTAAGAACATCCGATATAAATAAGGAGGCACACAATGAACGATATTATTAAGAACATCGAAGCAGCTCAGTTAAGAGCTGACGCACCAGAATTTAACGTTGGTGATACCGTAAAGGTATATGCAAAGATCAAAGAAGGAAGCCGCGAAAGAATTCAGGTTTTCGAAGGAACTGTTTTAAAGAAACAGGGCGGAAGCAATAGAGCTACATTTACTGTTAGAAAAAATTCTAATGGCATTGGTGTGGAAAAAACCTGGCCGCTTCATTCCCCAAGCGTGGAAAGAGTCGAAGTAATCAGAAGAGGTAAAGTAAGACGTGCAAAACTGAATTACTTAAGAAACCGTGTTGGTAAGAGAGCCAAGGTAAAAGAGTTAGTAAAATAATGAAATGAACCAGGGACAAATACTTAGGTAATTGTCCCTATTTTCTACTAGAGGCAATTGTGAGGTGCATTATGCGAAAAGAACGTGCAAGGAGCAGAGGGGATCGCCAAGGGGAAAAGAAAGAAACGAATACACTAAAATCTATCTTAGGATGGACATTCGAAATCATTGTAGTTATTTTATTTGCATATATCCTGGTATTTTTCTTTGGACAAGTACGGACAAACATCGGTCAGTCTATGGATACGACCCTGTCCGGGGGAGACAAAGTCCTGATTAATACCCTAGCGTATAAACTGGGTGGGCCTTCCAGAAATGACATTATATCATTTAAGCCAAATGGCAGCAAGACCAGCCACGCTTATATCAAACGCGTAATCGGACTTCCTGGAGAAACTATCCAGATTAAAGAAGGCATGATTTATATTAATGACAAGGTATATCTGGAAGATGCGGACTATCCATCGATCAGCAATACCGGTCTGGCTGATCAGCCCATCGTTTTGGGTTCTTCTGAATATTTTGTTTTGGGAGATAACCGCAACAACAGCGAAGACAGCCGCTACGCAGATATTGGCAACGTCAATATTGACGATATCGAAGGCAAAGTCTGGCTTCGTGTCTCACCAGCCAGTGAGTTTGGTTTCGTGAAGTAGAAAGGGCAGAAATTTATGAATTATCAATGGTATCCGGGTCATATGACAAAAGCCAGACGTATGATGCAGGAAGATATAAAATTAATTGATCTGGTTATTGAGCTTGTAGATGCCCGGATTCCACTAAGCAGCAGGAATCCGGATATCGATGAACTTGGAAAAAACAAAGCCAGACTGATTCTTTTAAACAAAGCAGATCTGGCAAATGAGAAGCAAAATGAATTGTGGTCGGCATATTTTAAAGAGAAGGGTTTTTTTGTCGTCAAAGTCAATTCCAAAAACGGTACCGGTATCAAGGCTATTAATGGTGTTATACAGGAAGCATGCCAGGAAAAGATAGAACGTGACCGCCGAAGAGGCATTAAAAACCGTCCGGTCAGAGCAATGGTGGTGGGGATTCCCAATGTAGGAAAGTCCACTTTTATTAATACCTTTGCAGGTAAAGCCTGTACCAAAACAGGTAATAAACCTGGTGTAACAAAGGGAAAACAATGGATCCGTTTAAATAAAAACGTAGAACTTCTGGACACTCCTGGAATTCTATGGCCAAAGTTTGAAGACCAGACAGTGGGCCTTCATCTGGCAATGGTCGGATCCATTAAAGATGAAATTTTAAATGTAGATGAATTAGGCATACAGTTGATTCACTTTTTGAAAGAGCACTATAAGGGAGTGCTTGCAGAAAGATATGAATGTGATGAGTCCGGTACTGATGTAGAAGTATTGGAACAAATCGCGGTAAACAGAGGCTGCCGCTTAAAGGGAAATGATTTAGATTATGCAAAAGCAGCTTCCACAGTAGTTGAAGATTTCAGGAGTGGAAGATTGGGGAAAATCACTATTGAATTTCCGGAAAGAAAAGTTTAAGATTAAAGGGACAAGAGTATAAAGAAAGTGGTGACGGAATGTCAAAAGGGGAAAATAAAGAACCGGGCGGTGAAGAGCCGTCCAGGAGCGTAGTGCGTGAACTTTTAAGCATGTTGATGTACATAGTGATCGTTCTCGTGCTGGCATTTGTAGTAATACATTTTATAGGACAACGTACCCAGGTTAGCGGTCCTTCCATGATTCCGGCTCTGGAAGATAAAGATAATCTGATTGTTGATAAATTAAGTTACCGTTTTCAGGATCCAAATCGTTTTGATATTATCGTCTTCCCTTATTATTATGAAGAGGAAACGTATTATATCAAACGGATTATCGGACTTCCCGGAGAAACGGTACAGATTAACAACGGAACCATCTATATCAATGGCGAAGTACTGGAAGAAAGTTACGGAAAAGAAGTGATGCAGGACAGCGGAATCGCCGAAGATCCAATTGTTCTTGGCAATGATGAGTATTTCGTAATGGGGGACAACCGCAATCAAAGTAAAGACAGCAGGGATCCCCATGTAGGCAATATAAAGCGTTCCGATATTATCGGACGCGCATGGGTAAGAATCTGGCCTTTCAGCAAATTTGGTGTACTGAAACACCAATAAAATCATAATGTTTGGAATAAGCCGGAAATGAGCAGGTGTAAAAGTCTGCCATTGCCGGCTTCATTTAATATATACTAATAAGTAAAGGAAGCGGTGGACAGCATGAGTCAGAAAAATACTGAGGAAAACAAGGAGAGAAGCATGTTAAGGGAGCTTTTAAGTATGTTACTGTATATAGCCATTGTATTAGTAGTAACATTTTTAATTGTTCATTTTGTAGGACAGCGTACACAGGTGGACGGATCCTCTATGTATCCCACACTGGAAAACCGGGACAATCTGATAACCGATAAGATTACATACCGTTTCAAAGATCCGGAGAGATTCGATATCATTGTATTTCCTTATCAGCACGCAGACCATACCTACTATATCAAACGAATTATCGGACTTCCGGGAGACACCGTGCAGGTCATAGACGGAAAAGTTTACATCAATGGTGAAGATTTAAATGAACATTATGGCAGAGAGACTATCGATGATCCCGGAACGGCTGCAGAACCGATCACTCTTGGCGATGATGAGTATTTCGTAATGGGTGATAACCGCAATAACAGCTCTGACAGCCGTGATCCCAATGTAGGGCTTATCCACAGAAAGGATATTATCGGCAGGGCATGGCTTAGAATCTGGCCATTCAGTAAATTCGGATTCTTGAAGCATCAATAGAAAACAGAGGTATTTATGAATAAAAAAATATCAGAGATAAAAGAAGAATTTGAGCATGCCGGATCAAAGGAGCAGCTTTTGCAATTAATGGAAACCTATGCTCCTGATACAAGGACCGGTGTGATCAGTCTGATCAAACGCTATCAGAAAAAAATGGATGCTCTGGAAGCCGAAAAGCAGCGTCTTGAAAAAATGATGGAATATGAGAAAGAATATGAATACATCGGATATGCCTGCGGCATCGACGAAGCCGGAAGAGGACCTCTGGCAGGTCCCGTAGTTGCCGGTGCCGTTATCCTGCCGCAGGACTGCAGAATCATGTATCTCAACGACTCTAAGCAGCTGAGTGAAAAGCGGCGTGAGGAATTATTTGATGAGATTATGGAGAAAGCTCTTGCAGTTGGCGTGGGAATGGCAGGCCCTGCAAGGATTGATGAAATCAATATACTGCAGGCCACCTACGAAGCCATGAGAACCGCAGTATCAAAGCTGTCCATGGTTCCCCAGATTCTTCTTAACGATGCGGTTACCATTCCGGGCATTACGATACCACAGGTACCCATCATCAAAGGAGATGCTAAAAGCTTATCCATCGCTGCGGCAAGCGTAATCGCCAAAGTAACCAGGGACCGGCTCATGAAGGAATATGATGCTGTTATGCCGGAATATGGTTTTGCATCCCATAAAGGATATGGTTCAGCCACCCATATCGCAGCAATAAAACAGTATGGTCCATCTGCAATACATAGAGCTACCTTTATCAAAAATTTTATCTGACAGGAGATTTTGATTGAATAAACGTGTTATTGGTATCATAGAGGAAGACAAAGCCGCTGCCTATTTACAAGCGCAGGGCTTTGTTTTATTAGAACGCAATTACAGATGCAGGATAGGAGAGATAGATATCATCGCAGCCGATGGTTCCTATCTTGTTTTTGTAGAAGTAAAATATCGAAAAGACAGCGGGAGAGGTACATCTCTGGAAGCCGTCAATTACCGAAAACAGGCTGTAATCTGCAAGGTTGCCCGCCATTATCTTATGATACACCACAAGGCGGAAGATACACCCTGCCGTTTTGATGTAGTTGGCATCGACAACCATAAGATCACACTGATTAAAAATGCATTTCCTTTCCAGCTTACTTAAGTTCGTACTTCAGAACCAGAAGTCAGTAAATTCCATCTCAAAAAGGAGGATATCACATTATGAATATCAAAAGAACCGGAGGCCACGTGATTTGTACGGTTAAAAACGAAACTACTGTACCATTTCTTTCTTTTCCCATGCTGGAAGATACGGGTGTCACCATACATGGCTTCTCTACCCGCCTTGGGGGAGTCAGCAGGGATCATCTCACAAGTATGAATCTCAGCTTCTCCAGAGGTGATAAGGAAGAGAACGTTCGTGAAAATTTCCGCCGTATAGGGGAATCCATCGGCTTTTCCTGTGAAAATCTGGTATTTTCCGATCAGACCCATACCACTAACGTAAGAGTCATAACAGTAGAGGACCGGGGAAAGGGATTTGTGAAGCAAAGAGATTACAGCGATATTGACGGTATGATTACCAATGTACCGGGGCTGGTTCTGTCCACTTTTTATGCCGATTGTGTTCCCCTTTTCTTCGTGGATCCGGTTAAAAAGGCAATCGGACTGTCTCATTCCGGCTGGAAAGGAACCGTAGGTAAAATCGGCAGGGTAACCGTTGAAAAAATGACGGCTGAATATGGTTCGGATCCAAAAGACATATTTGCAGCAATCGGTCCTTCCATTTGCCAGGACTGCTATGAAGTCAGCGAAGATGTTATCCTGCAATTCAGGGAAAATTATGATCCGGCCTTATGGGATTCCTTGTTCTATAAAAAAGCAAACGGCAAGTACCAGCTAAATCTCTGGAAAGCAAATGAATCTGTATTTCTGGAAGCCGGAATCATAAAAGAACACATCAGCATAACCGATATCTGCACCTGCTGTAACCCGGAAATCCTGTATTCACACCGTGCTTCTCAGGGAAAGAGGGGAAACCTTGCCGCTTTCCTGGCTCTTAAGACTGCACCCAAGCAGCTATAAAAAAGCCTTAAGCACAGCATACGCTGCCCGAACCTATTGATTGTTACAAAAATGTAAGGTTAAAAACCAAAATGTAAGGTAAATCCATAGCAACAGCCGCCTTCTTCTTTTATAATAGACTTAAATGGAAAACACGTAAACTTTTACAGAAAGAAGGAGGGTTATAATGAAAAGTTTTCTTCTCACTGCGTTAAGTGCAACATTTGGATTTATCGGATTTTTATGGGTAGCATCAAAAGCTCTGCATATCCTGCTATACCTGATTGATCAAAAAATTGTACGATGACAACTGATACATATGAATTATTAAAACCAGACCTTATATTCATACAATGAAAAAATGAATATAGGATCATTATCTGTCATTATATTGACAAGATCGCTGTCATAATTATATAAACGCAAAAATAAAAATGGCCTTTCACAGCCATTTTTATTTTTATATCTTTATTTTCTTTTGTTGTACTTCTCCAGCAATTCATGAATCTTATCCGTAGGAGACTGTACACGGCTGATGGAAACATCATGATTCAGGGAATCAATGATACTTGCCAAAAACTTTGTCATATCAGCTTCTTCATAATACGGGCGATCCAGAAGTTCCGGCATGCGGTAATTTAGGTTCGTTGTAATTACTTTTTCAATATATCCCTTTTCATAATACTCATCAAATTCCTGCAGACCATCTGTGAAAAGGCCGAATGTTGTACATACGAATACTCTTTTCGCCTGACGTTCTTTCAATTGTTTTGCCACATCCAGCATACTTCCGCCGGAAGAAATCATATCGTCGATTACGATCACGTCTTTTCCTTTAACGGAATCTCCCAGGAATTCATGGGCAACGATCGGGTTCTTACCATTGATAATCGTAGAGTAGTCACGGCGTTTGTAGAACATACCCATATCCACACCCAGGATATTAGAGAAGTATACGGCTCTGCTCATAGCACCTTCATCCGGGCTGATAATCATTAAATGGTCATTGTCAATTTTTAAATCCGGTGTGGACTTAATCATTGCTTTTAAGAACTGGTAAGTTGGCATGAAGCTGTCAAATCCGCTTAATGGGACAGCGTTTTGTACTCTTGGATCATGGGCGTCAAAGGTGAGAATATTGGTAACTCCCATATTGATTAACTCCTGTAAAGCAAGAGCGCAGTCCAAGGATTCGCGATTGGAACGTTTATGCTGTCTTCCTTCGTATAAAAACGGCATTACAACATTGATTCGTCTTGCTTTTCCGGTAGCAGCAGAAATGATACGTTTTAAATCCTGAAAATGGTCATCCGGGGACATATGGTTTTCATACCCGCATACAGAATAGGTCAGGCTGTAATTACATACATCAACCATAATAAATAAGTCGGTTCCACGAATGGAAGATTTAATCATCCCTTTTGCTTCTCCGGTACCAAATCTCGGGCATTCGCAGTCAACCAGATACGTGTCCTGGCAGTATCCCTGGAAAGCGATGCTGTCCTTTTGATGGGTTGGGGAAGTGTGGCGGAATTCTACCAGATACTGATCAACGACTTTTGCAAAATCGCGGCAGCCTTCCAGCGGAATTATTTTCAGTGGTGCCACAGGCAGTGATTTACATAATGGTTCTAAATTTGGCATAAATTAACCTCCAAAAAATACGTATAATTGAAATTATTACATATACTTATATTAAATCTTTATAAATACCACTCTATTTATATCATTTTGAGTTGTCTCCGTCAAGATAATTGTCGTATAAAAGAAAAAACAAGAGATTTTTGTACAAAAATAAGAGAGATCTGTACCAATCTAAAAATCAGACGTTGCATTTTAGATTTGAATTTAGTATTATATAGGAAACAAAGGAGTAAAGATCAGATTATGAAAAAAACAAAACATATCATCGGCCGTGTTCTTGTCGGAAGCATTGCAGAGGAGATGGAAATCGAACCTGGCGATGTTCTGGTATCTATAAATGGTAAAATAATTGAAGACGTATTTGATTATCATTATCTCATCAACGAAGAATACCTGGAGTTACTGGTTGAAAAAAGCAATGGGGAAGAATGGGAACTGGAGATTGAAAAGGAATTCGAAGAAGATCTGGGCATTGAATTTGAAAATGGTTTGATGGACGAATACCGTTCCTGCCGCAATAAATGTATATTCTGCTTTATTGACCAGATGCCGAAAAACATGCGTGAAACCCTCTATTTTAAAGATGACGATTCCAGGCTGTCTTTCCTGCAGGGGAACTACGTTACACTCACAAATATGAGTGACCATGATATCGAACGGATTATCACCTACAAGCTGGCACCCATCAATATATCCTTTCATACAATGAACCCTGCACTGCGCTGTCAGATGCTGAACAACCGTTTTGCCGGAGAAGCACTGAAGAAAGTGGACAGACTGTATGAAGCAGGGATAGAAATGAACGGTCAGATTGTTCTATGTAAAGATATCAACGACAAGAAAGAACTGGAATATACCATTGGAGAACTTACAAAATACATTCCTCATTTAAAAAGCGTATCTGTGGTTCCTGTGGGAATGACACAGTACCGGGATGATTTATTCTCCCTGAAACCTTTTACAAAAGAAGATGCAATAGAAGTACTGGACTGTATACACCGCTGGCAGAAGAAATTATTTGCCGAATTCGGTACGCACTTTATTCATGCCGGGGATGAATGGTATATACTTGCCGGAGAAGAAATGCCTGCGGAAGAGACCTATGATGGATACCTGCAGTTAGAAAATGGTGTGGGAATGACAAGGCTTCTGTTAAACGAAGTAGAAGAGGAGTGTCAGAAACTAATCGGTAACAACCGAAAACAAGAGCTTTCTATTGCTACCGGTGTCTTAGCTTATCCTTATATAAAAAGCTTAAGCGAAAAAGTCTGCCAAAAATATCCCGGCATTCAGGCCCACGTATATGAAATTAAAAATAATTTCTTTGGAGAGCGGATTACCGTTGCCGGGCTCTTAACGGGAAATGACATTATTTCACAGTTAAAAGGGAAAGATCTGGGGCAGCGCCTCCTGCTTTCTGACAATGTCTTACGAAGCGGGGAAGACGTCTTTTTAGACGATGTAACGGTATCTGAAATGGAAATTGCTTTACAAACGAAGGTAAGTATTGTAAAATCAAGCGGTCGGGCTTTTGTCGAAGCCCTGATACAAAAGGAAGAATAAAAGACACAAGAGGTGAAAATATATGAGTAAACCAATCGTTGCAATCGTAGGAAGGCCAAACGTTGGAAAGTCCACATTGTTCAATGCTCTGGCAGGAGAAAATATTTCTATAGTAAAAGATACGCCGGGTGTTACAAGAGACCGTATCTATGCTGATGTAGAATGGCTGAATATCAATTTTACATTAATAGATACCGGCGGTATTGAACCGGACAGCAAAGATATCATATTAGCGCAGATGAGAGAACAGGCTCAAATCGCTATTGACACTGCAGATGTTATTATATTTATAACAGATGTACGTCAGGGACTGGTAGATTCCGATGCCAAAGTAGCAGACATGCTTCGCCGTTCCCAGAAACCGGTTATTCTGGTCGTGAATAAAGTAGATAATTTTGACCGTTTAATGTCCGATGTATATGAATTCTATAATTTAGGAATTGGAGATCCCGTTCCCATATCAGCTATTTCAAAGCTTGGAATTGGCGATATGCTGGATGAAGTTACAAAGCACTTTCAATTAGATGATACCGAGGATGAGGAAGATGACAGACCGCGTGTAGCCGTAGTAGGCAAGCCAAATGTTGGAAAATCTTCTATTATAAATAAACTTCTGGGAGAAAACCGTGTGATCGTTTCCAATGTTGCAGGAACCACAAGAGATGCCATCGATACTGCAATTACGTTTAACGGACAGGAATATGTATTTATTGATACTGCAGGACTTCGAAGAAAGAGTAAAATCAAAGAAGAGCTGGAGAGATACAGTATTATTCGTACCGTTACCGCAGTAGACCGTGCAGATGTAGTTGTCGTAGTTATCGATGCAGTAGAAGGCGTAACGGAACAGGACGCTAAAATTGCCGGCATTGCCCATGAACGCGGTAAGGGAGTCATTATCGTAGTAAATAAATGGGATGCTATTGAAAAAGATGATAAAACAATCTATAAATATACAAACAAAGTAAAAGATACACTTTCTTATATGCCATATGCCGAAATTATGTTTGTTTCCGCAATGACAGGGCAGAGACTGAATAAGCTTTTCGAAAATATCGATATGGTAATTGAAAACCAGTCCATGCGTATCGCAACCGGTGTCTTAAATGAGATTATGACGGAAGCAGTTGCTCTGCAGCAGCCACCATCGGACAAAGGAAAACGTCTGAAATTGTATTATATTACCCAGGTAGCTGTGAAGCCGCCTACCTTCGTCATTTTTGTGAATGACAAAGAGCTGATGCATTTTTCCTACACCAGATATCTGGAGAACAAAATCCGGGATACTTTTGGATTCAGAGGAACATCGCTTAAATTTATTATTCGTGAACGTAAGGAAAAGGAGAAATAATTGGTTATGGAACGTATCATCTGCTTAGTTATCGGATATGTATTTGGTCTTTTTCAGACCAGCTATATTTACGGCAGGATGCATGGCATCGATATTCGTGAACATGGAAGCGGCAATGCCGGAAGTACAAATATGCTGCGGACTCTTGGAAAGAAAGCAGGACTGATTACTTTTGCAGGGGACTGCCTCAAATGTATCCTGGCGGTAGTAATCATCCGCCTGGTGTTTGGCAGGTCACATCAGGATATCCTGCCCCTGCTGGTATTCTACGGTGCGGCTGGCACGATTTTAGGGCATAATTATCCTTTTTATTTAGGCTTTAAAGGTGGAAAAGGGATTGCCGCAACTGCAGGACTTGTGTTATCATTTAACTGGATTATGGCAATCCTTGGCATTGTTACTTTTTTTACGACTTTCTTTACAACTCACTTTGTATCACTTGGTTCCCTTCTGGTCTATGTGGGAATCATGATCGAATTGATTGTACTCGGTCAGACCGGATTTTTTGAAATGACCCAGCCGCATTTGAATGAGCTGTATGCTATTGGTGCTTTTCTAGCGATTCTTGCATTCTGGAAGCATCGGGCAAACATCGGGCGTTTACTAAGCGGTACGGAAAACAAAACCTTTTTAAGTAAGAAATAAGTCATTACATAAAACACAATGGGGGTAATCATATGGTTAAGATAGGCGTTATTGGAGCCGGCAGCTGGGGTACGGCTCTGGCGGTATTGTTGCATAAAAACGGACATGAAGTTACGATCTGGTCTATTATAAAAGAAGAAGTGGATATGCTGCGTGAAAAAAGACAGCATGAATCCAAACTTCCGGGTGTGGTAATTCCAGAGGACATAACAATTACAAACGATTTGAAAGCGTCTATGACCGATAAGGATATTCTGGTTCTTGCCGTTCCTTCTCCTTTTACGAGAAGCACCTGTAAGATGATGAAAGAATTTTTAAAACCTGGTCAGATTGTTATGAATGTAGCAAAGGGAATTGAAGAGAATTCACTGTTTACCCTGACCGATATTATGGAAGAAGAGCTGCCTGGCGTTGATGCGGCTGTTTTATCCGGTCCAAGCCATGCAGAAGAAGTTGGAAGAGGCCTTCCAACCACCTGCGTTGTTGGTGCACATTCGAAAAAGACCGCAGAATATCTGCAGAACATTTTCATTAGTCCTGTATTTCGAGTTTATACAAGCCCGGATATGCTTGGTATAGAGTTGGGTGGGGCATTGAAAAATGTAATTGCACTGGCTGCAGGTACCGCGGACGGACTGGGCTATGGCGACAATACAAAAGCTGCTCTTATTACCAGAGGAATTGCAGAAATTTCCCGCCTTGGCATGAAAATGGGTGGAAAACCGGAAACTTTCTATGGTCTGACAGGAATTGGGGATCTGATCGTTACCTGTGCCAGCGTTCACAGCCGTAACCGGAAAGCAGGTTACCTGATTGGAAAAGGTTATACCATGCAGGAAGCCATGGATGAAGTTAAAATGGTAGTCGAAGGAGTCTATTCTGCAAAAGCCGCTATGGGGCTTGCGAAAAAGTACGATGTAGAACTGCCGATTATCGAACAGGTGAATAAAGTTTTATTTGAAGGAAAGAATGCTGCCGAAGCAGTAAATGAATTAATGCAGCGAGACAAAAAGCTGGAGCATTCTGATTTGCTTTGGTAAGGAGGATATGAATCATGAATTATTATACTGTAGGCATTGAAGGTATGCCAAGACTTCTGTTGGAGATCGAAGATCCACTGGGTAATTTTCGAAAGAAATTATATCCGGCAGCATTTAAAAATTACTTTGAAAAAAATATGGTTACTTTCCAGGCTATCGAAAACGGTTACCAGGATGTAGTAGACAAAGATCAGTTTCTGTCAAATATGGCTAATGCCCTTGTAGAAACTGCAGATGAAAAGATTCAGGCTCAGGGTAAAAAGAATAATCAGGAAAAATTATTAATGGATTATAATTTGTATATGGCTGTTTACGTACTACCTGCCATATTGGAATTCCATGGTGAATCCTCCAAACCTTTAACTGAAAAATTACTGGCTGGGTGGAAAGAGCATTTTCCGAAGACCAATATACAGGCAGCAACTTATGAGCATATTGAACATGGATTTCACCGGAAATTCTGTTATATTACTACTGCCGTCTGTGAAACTTTCGGAAAGCCGGATGATTGTTATGAATTAACCATTCTACGTAATTACCGTGACGGTTATCTGATGGATCAGCCAGAAGGAGAAGAAATCATCAAAGAATATTATGATGTAGCTCCAACCATTGTGAAACACATTAATAAAAATCCGGAAAAGTCGTCTATTTACCAGGGTGTCTGGGATAAATACCTTCATCCCTGCATTCAGATGATTGAAGACAATAAAAATGAAGAGTGCAAGGAACTTTATATACAGATGGTCAGGGACTTGCAGACAGAATATTTTTATAACAGATAACTGTTATGAACAGAACAGAAGCCAAAAGGGTTTTGTTCTGTTTTTTTATGCATCAGATTCTGCTTAAGTGGGAATGCTACGATTAGCATATTTGAATAAAAAACAGGAGGAATTATAAAATGGCTAATGGAAACAATGATGATAAATCCGGCAAAGATGAAAAGAAAGAGCAGCAGCAGGAAGAAATCAAGGAAATGGGACAAATAACCTTGGATCATAAGATTCACCTTTTGACAGTAATCGGAGAAATTGAAGGTCACGAATGCCTTCCTTCAAACAGCAAGACTACGAAATACGAACATGTCCTTCCCCAATTGGCAGCAATTGAAGACAGCAATGATATTGAAGGCGTTCTGGTTCTGTTAAATACCGTAGGCGGGGATGTGGAAGCAGGACTGGCAATTTCTGAAATGCTTGCTTCCTTAAGCAAACCCACCGTATCTCTGGTTCTGGGCGGAAGCCACTCCATAGGCGTTCCTATCGCCGTATCCACCGATTATTCCTTCATAGTAGAGACAGGAACCATGGTTATCCATCCTGTACGAATGAGCGGTACCGTAATCGGAGCACCTCAGACATACGATTACTTTAAACAGATGCAGGACCGTATCCTTGGATTTATAGCCTCACACTGTGATGCTAACAGGGACCGCCTGGAAGAACTCATGTTAGACACCGGAATGCTGACCAAGGATCTGGGAACCATTCTTGTGGGTAAGCAGGCAGTGGATGAGGGCATCATTAATGAAGTTGGCGGGATTAAGGATGCACTGAAGAAAGTTTATGAGTTGATTAAAGCGAAATAGGGTTGATAAAAGGACGCTTTGTAGATGGGGGTGGTGCAGGTCAAGAGAAGGGGGCGGACCATGGCAGGCGTTTGGAAGGCGTATAGCAGATCTGAACATTTACTTACCTTGCCGGAGTGTTTTTTGGCGGATAGTATTCGACTGGCTCCCATCGGATACTAAGCGGGCACTGAGCTGCGAAATGCATCAGGATTTCACAGCGAATGCCCGCGTGCCGCCAAAAAGCGCTCCGGGAAGGTTATAAAATGCCAGTTCTGCGGTAAGCCTTCCAAACGCCTGCCATGGTCCGCCCCCTTCTCTTTTCGAACACTACATCTAATACAAAGCGTCTATTATCAGCAACCCACTCCCTAAATTTTCTTCATTGTAAATTCTCTCAATATATGCTATAATTAAGCGCTATAATAAAAATGTTTACACTATATAAAAAATATAAGATACAGTTCTTCTTTGCAGTAGCGGGGAAATGGACGAAGAGGAGAAATGGTTATGTCAATATTAGAGTCTATCCTGCTGGGACTGGTACAGGGGATTACGGAATTTCTGCCAGTCAGCAGTTCGGGACATCTAGCTATTCTACAAAACGTATTCCACATCAAAACAGATGGAGGAATGTTGTTTGATATTTTGCTTCACGTAGGTACGTTAGTCGCAGTTTTCATCGTATATCGAAAAGATATCCTGAGAATGATTGTGGAAGCAATCTGCATGTGCATGGATTCTTTTCAAAATGGGAAAACCTTTCTGCACAATCGGAAACACGATGATGCACTTCGCTACAAGAAAGTAGTACATAACAATTATCGTAAATTTGTTTTGCTTGTAATCGTATCTACGATTCCTACCGGAATTATTGGCTATGCCGCCAAAAGTCTGGTTGCCGCAGCAAGTATGACACTGGTAATTCCGGGTGTTTGTCTGTTGCTGACCGGAGTTCTTTTGCTGGTATCTGATATTTCAGAAGACGGTCATAAAATTCCAAAAACAGTTTCCTACTCCAATGGTTTTATTATCGGTATCTGCCAGGGAATAGCTACTCTACCTGGTCTGTCCCGTTCCGGAACCACAATTGCGGCATGTCTTTTAAGCGGGTTTGACCGGAAATTTGCTGTAAAATATTCATTTATTATGTCAATCCCTGCTATTTTAGGGGCAGCAGTTCTGGAACTAAAAGATATTGGAAAAGAAACAATTACTTTTTCCCAGTTTGGTATTTACCTGATTGGAGCTATTGTTGCCGGTGTAGTAGGTTATGTATGTATGAAAACTATGCTTGTAGTAGTACGTAAGAAGAAATTTAAAGGATTTGCATTCTATTGCTTTGCAGTAGGTATATTTGCAATTGTTGCGCATTTTGTATTTTAAGTAAGGAGAGACAGATTCATGACTGCGAATTCGCAAAGAACCAGTAACGGAACGAAGAAAGGAAGCACCGCCAGAAAAACCAGTACGGCGAAGAAGACAAACGGAAGAAAACCACAGACCAAAAACAAAAGACAGACTTCCAGGAAACAGTCTTATAACAAACCAGGTGCCATACTTCGGGATGAAATTATATTGTGGGCGATATTGGCAGTTTCCGTAATTATCTTAATCAGTAATTTCAATCTCGGGGGTTCTCTTGGCCAGAAAATCAGTTCCCTTTTTTTTGGTGTGTTTGGTTTTATGGCATATATCGTTCCATTTATTTTATTTTTTACAACAGCATTCATCATTTCTAACAAACAAAATTCAGCCGCATGGAGAAAAACGGCAGCTGTATACGCATTTTTAATTGCTCTGTGTTCTATTTTTGAATTAATCGTAAACAGTTACGATCCGGAGAAAAAAATTCTCGAATTTTACCAATTCAGTTCTAAGTATAAGACCGGTGGCGGTCTTGCCGGCGGATTGCTCTGCAAGGCATTTTGCCCAACTATCGGCATCGTAGGCGCCTATGTGCTTATCATCATTCTGATGCTGATCTGTATTGTTTTAATCACTGAGCGTTCTTTATTTGCGGGTATGAAAAACAAAACCAGCAGAGTTTATGAAAACGCAAGAAAAGATGCTTCCAGAAGAAAAGAAATCTCCGCTGCAAAAAGACAACAGCGGGATATGCAAAGAGATCAGCAGAAACAGCAGGAGTTAAAAGAAGTACTGGATCAAATCCGTGCTGAGACTGCGGGCGTAGTGGTAAAACCACGGGAAGAAGCAGCCGCCGGGAAGCGAAGTACTAAAGCCAGTAAACGGCTGGGTAAGAAGATATCAGGAGTGAGTATGGATACGGCACTGCAGAACGGCGACAATACCTTTGATGAAATACATGAGGTAATACCGTCTGTTCCCCCGTCTCCGGCCATGGCACAGATTGACTTTACAATACAGCGTAATGACAGTGAGACAGCAGCGCCTGCTAATGACAGCAGCGGTGGTATTACGATCATGGATTCCGAACCGGGCAACCCGGAGACAGAAATCGAAAAAGAATCTTCTGATATTGATTTTGTGATTACAAACAATAATTCGGACGATATAACAGATACGGAACCGGTAATAGACGAGTCTATTTTTGATGTGAAAGACGAACCTGCTCCTACCCCGGAACCTGTTTTTGAAACGTCACCGGTAATGGATCCTATAGAAGAGGAAAAAATGCCGGATATCACGGTTCCGAAACTTAAATTTCCAGATGCAGCTCCTCCGGCCAAAGTGAACAGGAGCTCCAAATCTTCTCCTGCAGAAGTACAGGCGGGAATCCAAACGGTAGAGCAGGAAATGGAAATAACCGCACAGGTTGTAAAACCCCAATATGTATTCCCATCCATCGATTTGCTGAAAAAGCCAAAACGAGGAAAGAATGGCGATACAGACAAAGAATTGCGTGAAACAGCAATTAAACTACAGACTACTCTTCACAGCTTTGGTGTTGACGTAACAGTAACCAACGTTAGCTGCGGGCCTTCTGTAACAAGATATGAACTAACCCCTCAGCAGGGTGTAAAAGTCAGCCGTATCGTAAATCTTGCAGATGATATTAAATTAAATCTGGCTGCAGCTGATATTCGAATTGAAGCACCGATACCTGGCAAATCTGCTGTTGGTATTGAAGTTCCAAACCATGAAAACAGTGCTGTTATGTTAAGAGAACTTCTGGAATCAGATGATTTTAAGAATCATCCCTCCAATCTGGCATTTGCTGCCGGTAAAGACATTGCCGGAAAAGTAGTTGTAACGGATATTGCAAAGATGCCCCATCTTTTGATCGCAGGGGCTACCGGGTCCGGTAAATCCGTCTGTATCAATACCATTATCATGAGTATTTTATACAAAGCGAAGCCAGAAGATGTGAAACTCATTATGATCGATCCTAAAGTCGTGGAGTTAAGTGTTTATAATGGAATTCCTCATCTTATGATTCCTGTTGTAACCGACCCTAAAAAAGCAGCGGGAGCCCTGAACTGGGGCGTAGCTGAAATGACCGAACGATATAAAAAGTTTGCGGATCTAAACGTGAGGGATCTGAAGGGATATAATGCAAAAATTGAATCCGTTGCAGATATAGAGGATGAAAATAAGCCGGAAAAACTACCTCAGGTCGTTATCATTGTAGACGAGCTTGCAGATCTTATGATGGTGGCACCGGGAGAAGTAGAAGATTCCATCTGCCGTCTGGCACAGCTGGCACGTGCTGCCGGAATTCATCTGATCATAGCGACCCAGCGTCCTTCGGTCAATGTAATCACCGGTCTGATTAAAGCGAATATGCCGTCCAGAATAGCATTTTCCGTTTCATCCGGTGTGGATTCCAGAACGATTATCGATATGAACGGGGCTGAAAAGCTGCTGGGTAAAGGTGACATGCTCTTTTATCCACAGGGATATCAAAAACCTGCACGAGTTCAGGGTGCTTTTGTTTCTGATTCCGAAGTTGGTGATGTGGTAGAATTCCTCGCTCAGACGAATATGAGCGGTGATTATAACAAAGAGGTAGAAGAGCAGATCAGTAAAGTCCAGCAGGCTGTTAACGACAGTTCTTCCGGCGGCAGCGAAGTAGATGCTTATTTTACAGATGCAGGAAAATTCATCATTGAAAAAGATAAGGCTTCTATCGGGATGCTGCAGCGCGTATTCAAAATAGGTTTCAACAGGGCAGCCCGTATTATGGATCAGCTTGCTGAAGCAGGGGTTGTTGGCGAAGAAGAAGGCACGAAGCCCAGAAAAGTTATCATGTCAATGGAAGAATTTGAAAATTACATTGACGAGTACATTTAATATTGAATTTTTGATAGGTTTGCTTTATAGTAGTAATGAGGTAAAAAATAGAGCCTATAAGACTCTGTTAAAAATAGGAGGATGATTATGTACAAAATACGTAAAGCAGAAAAACTTGCGGACAAGATTTTTCTCATGGTAGTTGATGCACCAAGAATTGCCAAACATTGTCTGCCAGGACAATTTGTCATCGCAAAAGAGGATGAAAAAGGGGAGAGAATTCCACTTACCATCTGTGATTATGATGCAGAAGAAGGAACAATTACCATCGTATTCCAGATCGTAGGTGCTTCCACAGAAAAATTCTCAAAAATGCAGACGGGAGATTATTTCAGAGATTTTGTAGGACCTTTAGGACAGCCTTCTGAACTTTGCACAGAAGACCTGGAAGAAGTAAAAAAGAAAAAAATCTTATTTGTAGCGGGTGGTGTTGGTACAGCTCCGGTATATCCCCAGGTAAAATGGCTACATGAACAGGGAATTGCAGCAGACGTTATTATGGGTTCAAAAACGAAAGATTTATTAATTCTGGAAAAAGAAATGGAAGCAGTTGCAGGCAATCTTTATGTCACAACTGATGATGGTTCATACGGCAGAAGCGGTATGGTTACAAAAGTCATTGAAGACCTCGTTCAGAACGAAGGAAAAGAATATGATGTTGTAATCGCAATCGGTCCGATGATTATGATGAAATTTACATGTCTGACCACAAAGAAGCTGGGTCTTCCTACTGTTGTCAGCATGAATCCGATAATGGTAGATGGTACCGGCATGTGCGGCGCCTGTCGTTTAACCGTAGGCGACGAAGTAAAATTTGCATGTGTAGACGGACCTGAATTCGACGGACACTTAATTAATTTCGATGAGGCCATGAAAAGACAGCTGATGTATAAAACAGATGAAGGCCGTGCAATCTTGAAATTGCAAGAAGGAGATACACATCATGGCGGATGTGGAAATTGCGGAGGTGACAAATAATGGGTGACGTATTAAAAAAGGTTCCGGTAAGAGAACAGGCTCCGAAAGTCAGAGCCGCCAATTTTGAAGAAGTATGTCTTGGATACAATCAGGACGAAGCCATGGAAGAAGCAGTACGCTGCATCAACTGTAAAAATGCAAAATGTATTACCGGCTGTCCTGTTTCCATCAATATCCCGGGATTTATCAGTGCAGTGAAAGAAGGAAATATAAAAGAAGCTTATAACGTTATTTCCGAATCCAGTTCCCTCCCGGCTATCTGCGGACGTGTATGCCCTCAGGAGAGCCAGTGTGAAGGAAAATGTATCCGCGGAATCAAAGGTGAACCTGTTTCCATCGGTAAACTGGAACGTTTCGTAGCTGACTGGGCAAGAGATAATGATGTTAAACCACCTGCACCGGCATCCTCCAATGGACATAAGGTAGCTGTGATCGGTTCCGGTCCTGCAGGACTTACCTGTGCCGGTGATCTTGCAAAAATGGGATATGATGTTACTATATTTGAAGCCCTTCATGAGCCGGGTGGAGTATTAGTATATGGTATTCCGGAATTCCGTCTTCCGAAATCAGATGTTGTTGCTAAAGAAGTAGAAAACGTAAAATCTCTTGGCGTAAAGCTGGAAACAAACGTTATTATAGGTAAATCCACAACCATTGATGAGTTGATGAATGACGAAGGATTTGAAGCGGTATTTATCGGATCCGGCGCAGGTCTTCCAATGTTTATGGGCATTCCTGGCGAAAATGCAAACGGAGTATTCTCTGCAAATGAATATCTGACCAGAAATAACCTGATGAAAGCATTCCGGGAAGATTATGACACACCAATCGCACGTGGGAAAAAAGTAGCAGTAGTCGGCGGAGGAAACGTTGCAATGGATGCTGCAAGAACAGCTCTGCGTCTGGGTGCAGAAGTACATATTGTTTACCGCAGAAGTGAAGCTGAACTTCCAGCCAGAGTAGAAGAAGTACATCATGCAAAAGAAGAAGGCATCATCTTTGATTTATTAACCAATCCGATTGAGATTCTGGTGGATGAAAACGATGCTGTGAAAGGCATGAAATGTATCCGCATGGAACTTGGGGAGCCGGATGCATCCGGCAGAAGACGTCCAGTGGAGATTCCGGGATCTGAGTTTGAATTAGAACTGGATACGGTAATCATGTCACTTGGAACTTCTCCAAACCCATTGATTTCTTCCACAACCATCGGTCTGGATATTAATAAACGTAAATGTATTATCGCTGATGAAGAAACCGGTAAGACCAGCAAAGACGGTGTTTACGCAGGCGGAGATGCCGTTACAGGCGCAGCTACCGTTATCCTTGCTATGGGTGCCGGAAAAGCCGCAGCAAAGGGAATTGATGAATTTTTAAAAAACAGATAATTGGTAAAATCAATAATCATTATGTATAGAATGAGGGCGGAAGCGGTACCTTCCCCCTCATTTCTAATATAAAAGTTTTAGATAATATAAAATCACAAAAAAGCATAAGGAGCAATCGCTATGGTAAAACACATTGTACTTTGGAATTTTATAGAAACTATGTCAGCAGATGAAAAAAAAGAAGCGGGGCTGAAAATGAAATCTGTCCTGGAACCTCTGAAAGACGTAATACCAGGCGTTATTTCATTAAAAGTAGTTCTGAATGAACTTGACAGCAGCAACCGTGACATCGCCCTGATTGCAGAATATGAGAGCGTAGAAGCACTGAATAATTATACCGTTCATCCTGCACATGTAGAAGCCGGTAAATTTGTCAGAAGCGTAACCTGCAACCGTGCCTGCCTGGACTTTTAATTCTCAATGAAAATAACATTAATTACCGTAGGCAAAATAAAAGAAAAATATTTTACAGATGCCATTAAGGAATATGCCAAACGCCTCAGCCGGTACTGTAAGCTTGAGATTCTGGAACTGGCTGATGAAAAGACACCGGATGGGGCAAGTGAAGCAGAAGAGTTGCAGATTAAAGCAAAAGAAGGCGAACGTATCCTAAAAGCCATCAAAGAGGGTACTTATGTATTTGCTCTGGCAATTCAGGGAAAGAAAATGTCTTCCGAAGACTTCGCAGACACAATCAACCGTCTTGGCATCGGCGGTGACAGCCATCTGATGTTTATCATCGGCGGTTCTCTGGGACTGGATGAGCGGGTATTAAAAAGAGCTGACCGCCTGATCAGTTTTTCTGACATGACCTTTCCCCACCAACTCATGCGGGTAATTTTATTGGAGCAGATTTACCGTTCCTATCGAATTATACAAAATGAACCCTATCACAAATAAATCATGTATAAAATGAAATCTTAGATTATGCTATAGCAGAGGATTACATGATAAGAACAACAACGAAGTAATTATGAAAATTTTTTACTCAAAGAAGATCAGAAAGCAAAAGTTATTTTCAGAAATGAAAAGACTTTTGCTTTTTTATTATGCAATTTCCATTTCTATTGACAATATCAGATCCACCCATTATAATAACATTAGTTATATAACTATAGTTATTTATAAGGAGTGTTATGCCTAAACAAAAAATAACCAAACAAAAAATTCTGGATTCCGCTTTTGAATTACTGCGTTATAGCGGTCATGAAGCGGTGAATGCACGCAGTGTAGCGAAAGCGACAGGCTGTTCCGTCCAGCCAATTTACAGTTATTATGAGAATATGTCTGAGCTTATGCTTGATTTATTTGACCATACCCAGCAGTTTTTAAGCCAGTATATTGAAAAAAATGCATCACAGGAATGCTACTTTGCGTCCATTGGCAAATGCCATATCGGATTTGCCAAAGATGAGAAGTTTCTATTTCGTTTTCTGTATCTGTCTGAATATATGAATGCTGCTAATTTTGAAGATATTATCCGACAGTGTACCAGAGATGATGTTACGGAATCCATTATGAATTCCCTTGATTTGAATAGGGAAGAATCAAAAAAAATTTACCTGAACATGATGCTCTATACTCACGGCATTGCTTCCATGATCGCTACAGGAGCCGCGGATATTCCCTATGAGGATGTACAGAGTTTAACGGATGCGGCATTTAGAGCATTTTTAGACCAGTCCAGAAAGGAGACTTAAACATATGAAACTCATAATTCATGATCTGCAGAAAGAAGAATTTCATAAACTTATGCCGGATATAAAAAAAGATACCCCGATTATTGGGGATGACCAGAGTATCCATCCATGCATTGGCTGCTTTGGCTGCTGGTTAAAAACACCTGGCACCTGTATGATACGCAGCGATGCCTACGGTGACATGGGTTATCTGATTTCACAATGTGAAAAAATAACCCTCATCAGTAAGTGTTGTTATGGAGGCTTTAGCTGTTTTGTCAAAAATGTATTAGATCGGAGTCTGCCTTACCTCCATCCTGATTTTGTAATTAAAAATGGTGAAATGCATCACAGACAGCGCTATCAAAAAGAGTTAGAGCTGAACGTGCATTTTTACGGAGAAGATATCACTGATCAGGAAAAGGAAATTGCTAAAGAACTGTTAAAAGCAAATTCCATTAATTTGTACTGTAGCTTAAACTCTGTTACTTTTTCAAAAAGTCCTTATCAAATAAAAGGAGGCTCTGAGATATGAAAATTGCACTGATAAATTGCAGCCCCAAGACCAAAGACAGCAACTCAGAATTCCTGTACCAAAAGCTTCTGACTCTTTTTGCGGGGAAGGCAGAGTTGCTAGAAATGCATCTGCGAAAAAAAGAACTTGATGAAGATTCCATCACCCATATTTGTGAATGTGATACCCTGTTATTCATTTTTCCACTCTATATAGATGCACTCCCTTCTCATATGACCGGATGCCTGGTTCAGCTGGAAAGTGTATTGAAACGATACATACCAAAGAAAAAACGAATGGTATATGCAATCGCTAACTGTGGTTTTTATGAAGGGAACCAGAACAAAATTGCTTTGGATATTTTAAAATGCTGGTGTCTAAAGGCAGGTGCCGACTGGGGATATGGCATTGGAGTGGGCGGCGGCGGCATGCTTCCTATGCTGGGCAAATCTTCAGCAGATAATGGACCTATGAAGAATATCATTCATTCACTTGATCATTTTACCGATATGATTTTATACGGAAAAACAAGAAATAATATTTATATATCTCCTGGATTTCCCCGATTTGCTTATAAATTTGCAGCAGAAATGGGCTGGAGACAGGGGATTAAACGAAATGGTTTGAAGAAAAAGGAAATTCACAGACATGCGGTAAACCAGATAAAACAATGTAAATTTAAACAGTCTGATTCATAAAAAAACAGAAGTTTATCAGTATACGATAGACTTCTGCTTTTTTTGATTGGCTTCCTTGACACGGTAATGTATAATAGCTGTAGAATGTAAAACAATTCAATTTTTGATACAGGAGGCAAACAATATGAGAGATGAACTACAGAAACGCTGTCAGCTTTTTATAGAAAACAGAGATATTGTAAAATACGCATTCGGTTGGGAAAGTGCCTATATTTATCCACTGTGTGCAAGCTTATATACAATAAAAGGAATACATGCAGATGCCGGAGTTATGAAGGACTGCCGGGATCTCCTGAGGGAGAAGACTGGTTTTCTCTCTAATTTCAGAGGCATATCGAAAATGGCAACGGTTACCATGCTTTCCCTTTCTCCCAACGCGGAGTATAAAATGAACCAATTACTGGATATTTACGGGAGGCTAAAGGAAGTGTTCTGGGGATCTGAATACCTGACCGTAGCTGCATCTGTTATATCGGATATGGCAGAGCCCCGGCAATACGAACAGATTACCCAGAGAACCAGAATGATTTATAATCGAATGAAAGAAGCACATCCTTTTCTTACATCGGGAGAAGACAGCTCATTTGCTGCCCTGCTAGCCCTTTCCGAACTAGATGATATCTATATAGAGCAGGAAATGGAACGGTGCTACTCACTTCTGAAACCATACTTCTATTCCGGTAATGCCGTACAGTCCTTAAGCCATATCCTTGCACTGGGTGAAGGATCTCCAGAGCAGAAGTGCACAAAGGCAATAGAACTATTTGAATATCTGAAATCCCACGGCCATAAATACGGCACAAGCTACGAATTGGCTTCCCTTGGAGTTTTGGCACTGTTAGATACGGATGTGAAAACCCTGGCGCAGGATATCATGGAAGTGGATGATTATCTTCATTCCCAAAAAGGGTTCGGTGCATTTGGTATTGGCGCAAGGCAGCGTTTGATGTATGCAGGCATTCTGACCATGTGTGACTACATGCCGGAGTTACAGCCTATGAAGACGGCAGCACTTAATGGAGTGGTATCACTTGTGATCGCACAGCAGGCGGCACTTTGTGCTTCCGCAGCCGCTGCCAGTGCCGCCGCAGCATCTGCTTCCAGTTCATCGTGCTGATAGGGACACCCGGGATGAAATGTCCGCAAAACAATTGGGCATGACCCATGACGGGAGATTTTCCCTGCAGCAGTATGTACGGCTTGTAGAAGTTAAATTCCCCTCTGACGGGAAATCAAATGACTAACGTATAGGGGAGCGCGCCGATGACGGAATGCATTTTCATACACACCCTATGTAAATATACAATATAAATCAGGAGATCAGATACATGAAAGATAACAGTAACTTAGAAAAAATGGAAGCGCTGATCGCTTCCTATCCCATCTGCCAATACGGCTTTCTGGACACCAGAGATCTGGTTTTTTCAGATCACGTCAGGCAGATATGCCAACAGGAATGTGAATGCTACGGTACAACCTGGTCCTGCCCGCCGGCAGTAGGCAGTGTGGACAAATGCAGCAGAAAATGCCTGAACTATCGAAAAGCACTTTTATTTACCACTTTGGCTGAGGTCAGCGATACCGCTTTACTGGAAGAGACCCTGGCTACCCGCAAAGATCATGAGGAGGTCACCAGAGGGTTGCTTCTGGATATCAAAAACAGCATGTATGAAGATTGCATGGCTCTTTCCAGTGAATCCTGCCATATCTGTGAACAATGCACTTATCCGGATGCTCCCTGCCGCCACCCGGATAAAATGTTTCCCTGTATTGAAAGTTATGGCATCCTGGTAACCGAATCCGCCGAAAAATGTCAGATCGATTTCTTTTATGACAGCACTACCGTGACCTGGTTTGGAATGATTTTTTTTGACAGGTATAAGTAAATAATTCTCTCATATATTGTGTAATAAAAGGCAAAAATAGTATATGAGTTCGAAGAAAAAGCCGTTGTATTATAAGATGACCCAGGCAATGGAAATACCAGACGACCTGACTCTTGGTGCAGTACTGGTATCACTTACAGGACAAGAGGAAGCCTTTATCGAAAATTATAGAGGTATTATCGAATATACGGACAGCAGGCTTATGTTAGCCACTAAAACCTGTAAATTGGAGATTCTGGGAAAACATCTGGTAATTATGTATTATACCAGCGATGAACTGAAAGTGAGAGGACATATCGAACAGATAAACTATTTATAAACCAGGAGGGGCTCTGTTTGATAAAAAGGCTGTTGCAGTTCATAAAGGGCTATGTTAGAGTCCGGGTACAGGGAAATTCCTATGAACGGTTTTTAAACCTCTGTGCCAACCACTATATTTACTTATGGAATTTACTACCTACCGATACCTGTTACGAAGTGAATATGACAATTAAGGATTTTCGCCAGATCCGGCCTCTGGTCCGTAAGACAGGGACAAAAATTGCAATTAAAAAACGTTATGGGCTTCCCTTTTTTCTGCACCGCCACAAAAAAAGGAAGTTATTTCTGGCAGGCTTTCTGGTCTGCCTGGCAATGTTGTTTTTGCTTTCCTGTTTTATCTGGGATATCCGTATTGAAGGAAATTACTCAGAAACAAGGGAAGTGATATTGGAATACCTGAACGAAAACGGTGCCGGACACGGTGCTAAAAAATCCAGCATTGACTGTAAAGAACTTGCCGCTGCACTGCGGCGCCAGTTTTCAGACTTTATCTGGGTATCGGTGAAAATTAAAGGTACCCGCCTTTTTATTGATGTACAGGAAAATACCGATCTGGAACTGGCAGAAGAAAAAGAATACGATGACAGTGATATTATTTCCAATGTAAACGGAACCATCGTAAAAATGATTACGAGAGCCGGTACTCCCCAGGTGAAAGTGGGGGATGAGATCAAAGAAGGCGATTTATTAGTACTTGGGAAACTGGATATTTTAAATGACAGCGGAGAGGTAAGTAACGTGCGATATGTCCCCTCTGATGCAGATATCTACGTGAAAACCACTTATCCCTATGTAAACGAATTTCCACTTGCCTACAAAAAGAAGCAATATACCGGACTGGATAAAGAAGGCTTTTATCTGAAAGTATTTCAGGATATCATTGGAATAAATCGTCCTTCTTCGAATTTTGAGCAGTCCGATACCGTAACGCAGGAATACCAGGCAATGCTGACAGAAGACTTTTATCTGCCTTTAAGCTTCGGCAAATCAGTAGTAAAAGAATACCAGATTGTGGACAAAAAATACAGTAAAGATGAGGCAAAAAAGAAAGCTACAGAAACTCTTAATAAATTTCTTGAAAAAATTCAGGAAAAAGGGGTTCAAATATTTGAAAATAATGTTAAAATAGACGTAGGTGAGAAAACCTGTAAAGCAGAAGGAGAATTAATTTTGATTGGGAAAGCAGGCAAAAGAGTCCCTACTGAAGTCATTACTTCTCCGCAGGAAGGAACTATGAGTGAATGAGCATCGTTGAAATCATAACCTCTGTTCCCATGGAACATGAGAAGAATGTGTTCGGGCAGTTTGACCAGCACATTAAGAAAATTGAAAAAACACTGAACGTAACGATAATCTCCAGGGAGGGCGCCTTAAAAATTCTTGGAAGCGAAGCCGCCGCCCTGAAGGCGAAGAACATTATTTTACAGCTGGTGGAATTATCAAAAAAAGGCAATATAATCAGCGAACAGAATGTAGATTATACGATTGCCTTATCTTTTGAAGATAAAGAATCTGCAATTGTTGAAATCGACAGGGACTGTATCTGCAATACCATCAGCGGTAAACAAATCAAGCCAAAGACACTGGGTCAGAAAAAATATGTGGATGCCATCCGTGAAAAGATGATTGTATTTGGAATCGGGCCTGCCGGTACGGGTAAAACTTATCTTGCGATGGCAATGGCAATTAATGCATTTAAAAATGATGAAGTAAGCCGCATTATTCTGACCCGGCCTGCCATTGAAGCGGGAGAGAAGCTGGGCTTTCTGCCTGGTGACCTGCAGAGTAAGGTTGATCCGTATCTGCGTCCGCTGTACGATGCCCTGTATCAGATTATGGGGCCGGACAGTTTTCAGAAGAATATGGAAAAAGGATTGATCGAAGTTGCACCACTGGCATATATGAGGGGACGAACCCTGGATAATGCCTATATCATTCTGGACGAGGCACAGAATACTACGCCTGCACAGATGAAAATGTTCCTGACCAGAATCGGTTTTGGATCAAAAGTTATTGTTACCGGGGACTTAACACAGAAAGATCTTCCCGCTGCTGCAAAATCAGGTCTGGATGTTGCCGTTCAGGTTCTGAAGAAAGTAGAAGATATTGCATTTTGTATGTTAACCAGCAAGGATGTTGTAAGGCATCCGTTGGTACAGAAAATTGTACAGGCATATGATGATTTCGAAAAGAGATCTAAGTCCCGGGAGTCCACAGGTAAAGTCCGGCGTACGAGAACTTAAGTGGAAAATATAGTAAAAACAGAAAGGACGTCACAATATGACAATACAGTATGAAGAAGAATGCCGGATACCCTTTTCTTTTGATTACCGGGCAATGGCTGAAAAAGTAATTCGGGAAGCTCTGGACTACGAGAAGTGTCCCTACGAAGCCGAAATAAACCTTACTTTAACTTCGAATGAAGAGATCAGAGTCATGAATTATGAATACCGCGAAATCGACAGGGCAACCGATGTGTTGTCTTTTCCTATGCTGCAATATGACGAACCTGCCGATTTTGAGTATTTGGAAGATGTATGGGCGGAATGCTTTAATCCGGAATCCGGGGAATTATTATTAGGCGATATTGTAATTTCCGTAGAAAAGGTTTTGGAACAGGCAGAAGCTTATGGGCATTCTGCAGAAAGGGAATTTGCTTTTTTGATAGCGCACAGTATGCTTCATTTAATGGGTTATGACCATATGGAGCCGGAGGAAGCGAAAGTTATGGAAACCAAGCAGGAAGAAATTTTAAATGCGCTGAAAATAAACAGATAAGAAGGACGAAAACTATGAAAAAATTAACAGTACTTGCATTATTGACTTTGACAGCAGTTACTTTTACCGCCTGCCAGAAAAAAGGAGAGACCGAACCTGCAACACAGACAGCACAGAATGATACCACAGCTGATCTGGAAACAGATTCAGAACTGGAGACCGGTTCATTTACCGTCAATAACACGGATGACCAGAATCCCACACGTGAGACACCAAACGCCCAGGGGCAGGTGCACAGCTATCTGACAGGAGCATTAACCGATGTCAATCTTGCATATAAGCGTCCGATTGCGATTATGCTGAATAATATCATAGACGCCTGCCCACAGGCAGGTATTGCCCGTGCAGGCATTGTATACGAAGCACCGGTGGAAGGCGGCCTGACACGTCTTATGGGCATCTTCGAGGATTATACAGATATGGAGAAAATCGGTTCCGTAAGAAGCTGCCGTGACTATTATGTACGGTATGCCTTAGAATTTGATGCAATCTATACACACTTTGGACAGGCTGTTTATGCTTTTGATCTGTTAAATTCTGACCGGGTTAATAACATCAGCGGACTGGAATACCAGGAGAAAGCCGGCAAACTAAAAGGCTACGCAGGAGAAGATATTTTCTACCGCTCCTCAGACAGGCCTTCCCCACACAATGTATATATCAGTGCCGAGGGAATCGAAAAAGCAATTGAAAAGAAAGGCTACAGCACAGAATTAGCGGATGATTATACCGGGCATTATAAATTTGCCAAGGACGGCGAAGAAGTTACCTATACAGATGGTTCCGCCCAGCATATAGAGCCGGCTTACCAGATCAACAAACCCTGGTTTGATTACAACACAGAGGACAAGCTTTACTACCGTTCCCAGTATAAGAAAGAGCAGATTGATCAGCTTACCGATGAGCAGCTGGCATATAAAAATGTAATTTTCCAGTATTCCCAGATAGAGAATTATGACGACAACGGTTATTTGAACATAGACACAAAATCAGGTGGAAATGCAATTGTATTTTCAGACGGTACTTACCAGAAAGGAACCTGGAAGAAAGATGATGAATGGGGTCCTGCAAAATACTATGACGCCTCCGGGAAAGAGATCGTATTAAATCAGGGCAAAACCTGGGTCTGCATTGTACCTAAAAATTATGAAAGTAATGTAGTAATTCAGTAGTTAAATGCTGCCGTCCGCGGCAGGATATTTGGTCTGCGCTTCGCTCCGGTCGTTGCCAGACGAACGTCCACTGGACGTTCAGCAACCCTCGGCAGTTGCCAAATGGTTCCGCAATCGGCGCCCGTTTGGCTCGCTGCTCGCGGGAATAAAACATGAGATGAACGAGGTATGACGTGGGAAAGAAGAAGAAGAGTAATTCGTTTTTAGTGCAGGGTACGATTCTTGCGGTAGCTTCTATTCTTGCCAAGATTATAGGCATGATTTACCGCATTCCGCTGACAAATATTCTGGGTGATGAAGGAAACAGCTATTATTCAACAGCAAATGAAATTTACACCATTCTGTTGATGGTATCCTCCTTCAGTCTCCCTCTGGCAGTATCCAAGCTGGTATCTGAACGGTTACATTTAGGACAGAAAAAAAATGCATATAAAGTTTTTAAGTGTTCCCTGAAATTTGCGGTAATCGCAGGAGGAATCGTCTCTGTTTTAACCTTCCTGCTGGCAGGTGTGATTTCAAAAGACATTATGAAGACAGAAATGGCTTCCTATGGACTGCGGGTGTTAGCTCCGGCGGTATTTATATTTGCGATCGCAGGAGTATTCCGTGGTTTCTATCAGGGGCATGGTTCTATGGTGCCTACGGCAGTGTCCCAGGTCATTGAACAGATTGTAAATGCTGTGGTATCCGTTGCCGCAGCAGGCATATTATTTAATTATGGAGCGAGTCTTGTCAAGGAAAAAGGCAACAGTTCCCTCGCCCCGGCATTTGGTGCTGCCGGCGGTACACTGGGTACGGTTGTCAGTGTTGCTGTGGCACTTATTTTCCTGGTAGCCATATTCAGCTCCTATCAGCGAAATTTTAAAAAACAGATGCGGCAGGATCCAACCAAAAGGCTGGAACCAGATGCACTGATCTACAAAGCAATCCTCTGGACAATCATTCCGGTTGTTTTAAGTACGGTAATTTACAACATTATTACTGTATTGGACCAGGGTATTTTTAATGCTGTTTTATCCGGTCAGGGATTCTCGGAAAAGCAGTATACCACCATCTGGGGCGTCTATGTGGGAAAATTCCGGGTATTAATGAATGTACCCCTGGCACTTGCTTCCTGCCTGGCACCGTCTGTGGTTCCCAGTCTGACTAAGGCGATGGTCGATCATGATTTTAAAGATGCCTCTTTAAAGGTGCGCAACACCATACGGTATACCATGGTACTTACCATTCCTTGCGCTGTTGGAATGGCAGCACTGGCTACTCCCATCATGAAACTCCTGTTTAATGACGGACGTGCCCTTACTTCCGGAATCATGCAGACCGGTGCATTAATGATCGTTCTGTTTGCGCTGTCAACGCTGACGACGGGAATACTTCAGGGCCTTAACCAGTTGAGGGCTCCATTAATTCACGCAGCAATTGCCCTGGTACTACATATATTTGTATTAATGTTTTTATTAACAAAAGCATCTCTGAATATTTACAGTGTTGTCTACGCAAATATATTCTTTGCCTTTGTAATCTGTATACTAAATGCCCTTTCCATCCGGAAACATCTGCATTACCGTCAGGAGCTGAAAAAAACTTTTTTAATTCCGCTTCTGTCATCAGCAGTTATGGGTCTTGTCGTATTTGGGGTACAATGGCTTTTAAATAAACTTATGGGCAATACAGTTTCCACGGTTATTGCAATTTTAATCGGTGTAATCGTTTACAGTGTCTGCCTGATTAAGCTTAAAGGCATCAAAGAGCGGGAAATACTGGATCTTCCAAAAGGCCGGCTGATGGTAATAATATTAAAAAAATTCCGCATTTTATAGAAAGGCAACCGATGAAACCGATAAAAAGAGTAGCTGTAATCCATGATATGTGCAGTGTGGGAAAAGCTGCTATGACTAATATACTACCGGTATTTTCCATTATGGGAATCGAACCCTGTCCGGTACCGACTATGATACTTTCCACTCATACCGGCGGTTTTGGAAAACCGGTAATGATGCCGCTTCCATCTTTTGTGACAGAAGCGGCCAAACATTTTAAAAATAATCAAATTTCTTTTGACTATATATTTATAGGGTATCTGGGCAATATCCAGGTTGTCCGTGAAGTTTTGCAGTTTTTAAAGTACTTTCCGGATGCAGATGTTTTATTTGACCCTATTATGGGAGACCATGGAAGCTTCTATATGAATTTTGACGAATCTTATAATCAGGCAATGTGGGAATTGCTTCCCTATAGTACACTGGTGACACCCAATTATACAGAAAGCTGCCTGCTTACGGGAGAGTCCTGTCTGGAATACAGCAATGAAGAACAGATCGCACGGATAGCAGAAAAGTTAAGGCGAAAAGGCTGTCGCTGTTCTGTAATTACAAGTGTTCCATTACAGGATTTTCCACAATCCATCGCATTGTGTGAAGGTGAAACAGTAGAAATTCTTTCAAAAGCCAGCACCGGAAGATCTTATCACGGTACCGGTGATTTGTTTGCCAGCGTACTGCTGGGGAAACTTATGAAAGGTTTATCTTTGGCTGCTGCTGCTAAAGAAGCACATCAGTTTGTCTGCAAATGTATACAGTCCAGTGATCAGAACGGATATCCTGTAAAAGAAGGAGTTCTCTTAGAGCCAAATCTTAAATATCTATTGCCGTGAACAATGAGCCAAGCGGATGCGCTTGCGGAACCATTTGGCG
Source organism: Robinsoniella sp. KNHs210 (assembly GCF_000686105.1). NCBI lineage: Bacteria > Bacillati > Bacillota > Clostridia > Lachnospirales > Lachnospiraceae > Robinsoniella > Robinsoniella sp. KNHs210. The sequence continues at coordinate 1,502,831 of NZ_JMLZ01000002.1, read as the reverse complement.
ACTGCCGCGAGGGTCACAAATTCCGCGTAATGCGGATTTTTGACTGAATAGTGACAAAATTCGTGAATAAGTAATCAAAGAATGCCGATACTATTTCCAAAGGAGTGATCTTATGAAATGGAAATATAGTGTCGGCGTTTTATTTAGTGTCTGCTTATTGTGTTTCGCCTATTATGCCAGCTACCGCTGGACACAAAGCTATGAACTGCAACCCGGACAAGATAATATATTGAATATGCAGGCAAAAGACGTATCTTTTAGCAAAGATAAAAAAGTATCCGCATCCGATGTTTCTGATAAAGGAAAATTCTATCTAAAAGAAGAAAATGGAAAAATAACCGTATACCGTACGAACGGGGATATCCTCTATGAGTATACGAACATCAATATGAACCGCCTCCCGGAAAGTGTACAGGAGGAGATCGAAGAGGGTAAGTATTTAAAAGATTTTAGTGAGTTGTATGATTTTTTGGAAAACTATTCAACTTGAGAGAATAGTTAGGTTTTTCTGAGTAAAGACGCTTTGTATTAGGAGGTTGTACGATAATGTGGGTAATGGCAGGCCTTGTTGATTACACAAAGCGTCCCCAATCAGTAATCTCCAACTACCACTAGACGATTTCCTAAAAATGGTGTAAGATAGTTTGGAAATAGTGAAGGAGGCACAAAGTGAACATTCGTGAAAAACTAATAGATAAAAAAAGAATCGTTGTAAAAATCGGTTCCTCATCTTTGACACATGAGGAAACAGGTGCATTGAACCTGACAAAACTTGAAATTCTGGTACGTGAATTAAGTGATCTTCGCAATATGGGGAAAGATGTTATTTTAGTATCTTCCGGTGCAATTGCGGTTGGAACAAAAGCAGTAGGTATGGAATCCAAACCGGATGAAATAGCGAGAAAACAGGCATGTGCCGCAATTGGACAGGCTAAGCTTATGATGATTTACCAGAAGCTGTTTTCGGAATACGGACAAATGGCTGCCCAGATTTTAATGACAAAGAACACAATGGTAGATAATTTAAGCAGAAAAAATGCATTGAATACCTTTCAGGAATTATTAAAGCTTGGCGCAATTCCTATCGTTAATGAAAATGATACAGTATCTACCTATGAAATGCGCTTTGGTGACAATGATACTCTTTCGGCCATTGTAGCCGCCCTGGTTGGGGCAGACCTTCTGATTCTGCTTTCTGATATTGACGGACTGTTTACCGACGACCCTAATCAGAATCCCAATGCAAAGTTTATAGATATCGTAGAAACTCTGGATGATCATTTAATGGGCATGGGAAAAGACAGCAGCAAAAGCAGCGTTGGAACAGGCGGAATGGCAACCAAACTGGTTGCAGCCAAAATAGCTACTTCCGCAGGTACCGATATGGTAATTGCCAACGGGGAAGATTTTCATGTTCTACATAAAATAGTCCAGGGACGTAACCATGGAACTCTGTTCCTGGCAAAATCCGATGCAGATTTCTTCCTGATTGATTACCTGGAAGAAATGCAGTAATATAATACAGTAAGTAGTTTAAGGTTGAAAGAAAATTATGATATAGAAAGGACGCCACGATGTGATTCTTTCAACCTGTTTAATTGTGGCAGCATTGCAGGCTTGCCTGCAATATGCAATGGGAATCATTATGAATCAGGAAAAATTAGATCGAATCAATGAACTGGCAAGGAAATCTAAGGCCGAAGGACTTACCGAATCAGAGAAAAAAGAACAGGCAGATCTTCGAAGAGAATACATTGAATCCATCCGCAGCAATCTTAGAAGCCAGTTAAATAATATTGATATGCAGGAAGAAGACGGCACCATCATTAATTTAGGTGAAAAGTATGGAAAAAAAGGAAATTAGAACACTGATATTTCAAAAACGTGCACACCTTACAGAAGAGCTAATCCGCTCAGACAGTCATGCAATCTGCCGCAAAATTATAGATTCAGAAGATTTTCAAAAAGCAGAGTGCATCTACGTCTATATGGATTATAATGGTGAAGTTTCTACCAGAGAACTTATCGAAGAGGCCTGGCGGCAAAAGAAACGCGTAGCGGCACCAAAGGTAACAGGTGCGGATATGGTTTATTATTATATTCATTCTTATGATGATGTAGCTCCCGGATATTTTCATATTCCGGAACCGGTTACCACAGCCCAGGCGCTGGAAGAAAATGCCCTGTTAATCGTACCCGGCGTGGCTTTCGATACTGCGTGCCACCGATGCGGTTATGGTAAAGGATTTTATGACCGCTATCTGAATATACATAAAAAACACAGAACAATTGCGATTGCTTTTGATTTTCAGTTAGTAGGCAGCGTCCCATCTGATGCACATGATATCCTGCCTCAGATGCTGATTACACCTACTGCAAGCTATTTTGCATAACCGGAAACACTAATACCCATAAAATGATTGTGAGGAGGATTAAGATGCAGACATTACAGGAAATCGGGCAGAAAGCCCAAAAGGCAAAGCCATCATTACAGACTTTAGAAACCCTGAAGAAAAATGCCGCACTGGAAGCAGTAGCAAATGCCCTTTTAGAGGAAAGCGACACCATATTAAAAGAAAATGAAAAAGACATCGAAGCTGCCCGTGCAAATCAGATGAAAGAAGGACTGGTTGACCGCCTTCTTCTGACCCGCGCACGAATTGAAGGAATGGCAGAAGGTCTGACACAGCTGGTTACCTTAGAAGACCCTATTGGAGAAGTTCTTTCTATGAAGAAGCGTCCCAACGGACTGATGATCGGACAAAAAAGAGTTCCCCTTGGAGTAGTTGGCATCATCTATGAATCCCGCCCCAATGTTACGGCAGATGCCTTCGGACTCTGTTTTAAAACGGGAAATGCAGTCATTTTAAAAGGCGGAAGCGATGCAATTCATTCCACTAAAGCAATCGTTTCCGTAATACAGAATGCATTAGCTGATTTAAATATTACCAGGGATGCAATTCAGCTGATTGAAGACAGTAACAGGGAAACGACTACTGCATTTATGAAATTAAATCAGTATGTGGATGTACTGATTCCCAGAGGGGGCGCCGGCTTAATTCAGGCAGTTGTCAATAACAGCACCATTCCGGTAATTGAAACGGGAACTGGAAACTGCCATGTCTATGTAGATGAAACGGCAGACCTTGATATGGCAATTGATATCATTTTCAATGCAAAAACCCAAAGAATCGGCGTATGCAATGCATGTGAATCCATTGTTGTACATAAGAATGTAATAAATAATCTGCTTCCGGCACTAAAAGAACGTCTGGATGAAAAAAATGTGGAGCTTCGGGGCGACCAGCCTGCAATTGATGCTGTTTCGGGTATTCTGCCTGCTGTAGAAGAGGACTGGGGCAGTGAATATCTGGATTACATCCTGTCTATAAAAACCGTTACATCCATAGAAGAAGCCATTTCTCATATCAACCGGTATAATACAGGACATTCAGAAGCAATCATAACGAATGATTATTCCCATTCCCAGAAATTCCTGGAAGAAATTGATGCTGCCGCTGTCTATGTAAATGCCTCTACCCGCTTTACGGACGGATTTGAGTTTGGATTTGGTGCTGAGATCGGAATCAGTACGCAGAAACTTCATGCCAGAGGACCAATGGGTCTCCTTGCACTGACGACAACAAAATATATCATTTACGGGAATGGTCAGATCCGTAAATAAAATTTAAATTCCAGATTGGCGATCGTGATTGCTGATCTGGAGTTTTGTCATATTTGCACATTTTAATTCATATACTGATAAGAGGAAGGGGTGTGCAGATGTGGTAAAATTAAATCAAACTTATACATATGATGAAATCATGCAGTGTATCTATGAACTGGAATGCCGATTTTCCGATCTTTTGAAATTGTCCGTCATAGGATACAGCCACGATGAGCGAAAAATACCAATGCTTCAGATGGGAACGTCTGAGAAATGCCTGATTTGCAGTGCTGGGATACATGGCAGAGAAAGCATTAATCCGATCTTAATGTTAAAAATAATTGAGGATTACTGCATTTGTCCGGAATCCGGGAGTAAACTGTTGGAAGAATACAGTCTTTGTTTTCTGCCGCTTATGAATCCGGACGGATATGAAATCGCTTTATGCGGATATCAGTCCATCCGCAATCCAATCTACCGCCATACAATTTTAATGGATGGTATCCCCTATGAGGAATGGAAATTCAATGGCCGGGGAGTGGATATTAACCGTAATTTTCCATGCAAATCATTCCGGGTGCAGGGGAGGATGCTTTATCCCGGAAGCGAGAATGAAACACAGGCTTTAATCGGAGTATTCAGGCAATTTCCAAATTCAGTTGGGTACATAGATTTTCACTCCAGAGGACAGATCATTTATTACTTCCGTAACGCAATGCCAGCGTCTTATAATAAGGAAAGTGAACGAATGGCAAAACACCTTCAGTCACTTGCCCATTATGACCTTGGCAGCAGTGCAGAAGAATTCGGGGATGTAAGCAGTGGTGGAAACTCCGTAAACTATTACTCAGAGATATTCAAAAAGCTGGCTCTGACAGTGGAAACCGTCGCAGACGAAGCCGTATTTCCCCTGGATACCGAATATCAGATCCATACTTATGAAGAAATCAAAAAGATTCCTTTTTCTTTCCTTGAGAAATATTCTAAAAAATAATGATCGCTTTTTTTGTCGGTTTTTGTTATAATATTTTCATATGCCTTGAGCATGTCTGAAAATTACAGGTACCTGACAAGTACAGCATTGCGAAATGATAAGGAGTAAGATACATGAATCTGGAAAAAGAATTTGAAGAAGCATTAGACAAAATAGATTTAAATAAAGAACCCCCGGCAACGGAACCTTCTCGTCAATACTATTTTATAAAAAAGTGCCGTGAAATGGTTCGCCAGCAAAGCGAACATCTGGGCCGGAGGTTAACTGCATCCACCGTTACCTTTGGCTGTCAGATGAATGCCAGGGACTCCGAAAAATTAACCGGTATCCTGGAGCAGATCGGATACGAGATCATAGAAGATGAACATGCAGATTTTGTAATTTATAATACCTGCACCGTAAGGGAAAATGCAAATCAGCGAGTATACGGCAGACTGGGTGCTTTAAACAGCATCAAGAAGAAAAATCCCCACATGCTGATTGCTTTATGCGGCTGCATGATGCAGGAACCGAAAGTTGTTGAAAAATTAAAACAAAGTTACCGTTTTGTAGACCTGATTTTCGGTACTCATAATATCTATAAGTTTGCTGAATTAATTGCCACACGTTACGATTCCGGCCGTATGGTGATTGATATCTGGAAAGACACAGACAAAATCGTGGAAGATCTTCCAAGCGAACGGAAATATCCGTTCAAATCAGGCATTAATATCATGTTTGGGTGTAACAATTTCTGTAGTTACTGTATCGTACCTTATGTGCGTGGAAGAGAGCGAAGCCGGAATCCTAAGGATATCGTCCGGGAAATTGAACGTTTAGTGGCAGATGGCGTGGTGGAAGTCATGCTTTTAGGACAGAACGTAAATTCCTATGGAAAGAACCTGGAAACGCCTATGAGCTTTGCCGGACTTTTGAAAGAAATCGAAAAGATTGAAGGACTTGAACGAATTCGGTTTATGACCTCCCATCCAAAGGATCTGTCAGAGGAACTGATTGAAACTATGAAGAACTCGTCAAAGATTTGCAGACACATGCATCTTCCCCTGCAGTCCGGCAGTTCCAGAATTTTAAAAGAAATGAACCGTCATTATTCGAAAGAGCAGTATCTGGATCTTGTGGACAGGCTTCGCTCGGCTGTACCTGATATTTCCCTGACCACAGATATTATAGTAGGTTTTCCGGGTGAGACGGAAGAAGACTTTCTGGAAACGCTGGAAGTAGTGAGAGAAGTCCGCTTTGACAGTGCGTTTACCTTTATTTATTCCAAACGTACCGGAACTCCCGCAGCAGCCAAAGACGATCAGGTGCCGGAAGATCAGGTGAAAAACCGCTTTGACCGGCTTTTAAAAGAAGTGCAGGAAATTTCCAGAGAGATGTCAGCCAGATATACCGGCGCCGTTCTTCCAGTGCTGGTAGAAGAGGTAAACGACCACAATAACAGTTACATGACAGGACGTTTAAGCAATAACCTGCTGGTACATTTTCCGGGTACACCGCAACTGCTTGGCAAAATTGTAAATGTACACCTGCAGGAATGCAAAGGCTTTTACTATATGGGCGAAATTGTAATATAGAGAGGAACAAAAAGCGTGGAACAACTAACACCAATGATGAAACAATATATGGCTACCAAGGAACAGTATAAAGATTGTATTTTATTTTACCGCCTTGGTGACTTTTACGAAATGTTTTTTGATGATGCCATAACTGCATCAAGAGAACTGGAAATTACATTAACAGGGAAAAATTGTGGACAGGAGGAGCGGGCGCCAATGTGCGGCGTTCCTCATCATGCTGTAGAAGGCTATTTAACAAAGCTGGTAGCAAAAGGCTACAAGGTGGCGATTTGTGAACAGGTAGAAGACCCGAAACTGGCAAAAGGAATTGTAAAAAGGGAAGTTTTGCGTATCGTAACGCCCGGTACCAATTTAAATACCCAGGCTCTGGATGAGACCCGGAATAATTATCTGATGTGTATCGTCTATATGGCCGACAAATACGGCGTATCCATTTCTGACATTACAACCGGCGATTATTTTGTAACTGAACTGGATTCTGCCCGGAAATTAATGGATGAGATCACCAAATTTTCTCCAAAAGAAATTATTTGCAATCATTCCTTTTATGTCAGCGGTATGGATATCGATGATCTGAAAAACAGGCTTGGCATCACCGTATATTCACTGGAATCCTGGTACTTTGACGATGATTTGTGTAAACGGTGCCTGATGGATCATTTCAAACTAAACAGTCTGGAAGGACTTGGACTGGCTGACTACGACTGTGGCGTCATTGCTGCTGGAGCAATCCTTCAGTATCTGACGGAAACCCAGAAGACATCCCTTGCCAATCTGACCAGCCTTACTCCCTATGTAACAGGAAAATATATGATTATCGACAGTTCCACCAGACGAAATCTGGAACTGTGTGAAACCCTGCGTGAGAAACAAAAACGCGGCTCCCTTCTGTGGGTTCTGGATAAGACCAAGACCGCCATGGGCGCCAGGATGCTGAGAAGCTTCATTGAACAGCCGCTCATTGACAAATCTGAAATCAATTCCCGTCTGGATGCCATTGAAGAATTAAATCAAAATGCGATTTCCAGGGAAGAAATTCGGGAATACTTAAATCCGGTATATGACCTGGAACGGCTGATCAGTAAAATCAGTTATAAATCAGCCAATCCCAGAGATTTAATTGCTTTTAAAAGTTCCCTTTCCATGCTCCCCCACATTAAATACCTGCTGGGTGACTTTAAAAAGGAACTGCTTATGGATATCTTTGAGCAGATGGACGAGCTTAAAGACCTGTGTGATCTCATCGACAGCTCTATTATGGATGAACCGCCAATTACCATAAAAGAAGGTGGAATTATCAAAGAAGGATGTAATGAAGAGATCGATAAGCTGCGCCATGCAAAAACCGAAGGAAAGACATGGCTGGCTGAATTAGAAGCCAAAGAGAGGGATAAAACCGGGATCAAAAACTTAAAAATTAAGTTTAACAAAGTTTTTGGTTACTATCTGGAAGTTACCAACTCCAATAAAAACATGGTTCCTGATTATTATACACGTAAACAGACTCTGGCAAACGCAGAACGATATATTACACCGGAATTAAAAGAGCTGGAAGATATTATTCTGGGAGCAGAAGACAAGCTGTTTGCTTTAGAATATAACCTCTTCAACGATGTGCGGGACCGGATAGCTGCAGAAGTTGTTCGAATTCAGACGACGGCAAAAGCAGTGGCTAAAATTGATGTATTTGCCTCTCTTTCCCTGATAGCGGAACGCAATAACTTTGTACGCCCTATAATCAACGAAAAAGGGATCATTGATATAAAAGAAGGCCGCCATCCCGTAGTTGAAAAAATGATCTCCAATGATATGTTTATTTCCAACGATACATATCTGGACAATGGCAGTAACCGTATCTCCATTATCACAGGTCCTAATATGGCGGGTAAATCCACTTATATGCGCCAAAGTGCCCTGATTGTATTAATGGCACAGATTGGCTGCTTTGTACCGGCGGCAAACGCAAAAATCGGCATCGTAGACCGAATCTTTACCCGTGTGGGTGCTTCTGACGACCTGGCATCCGGGCAAAGTACCTTTATGGTGGAAATGACTGAGGTTGCCAACATACTGAGAAATGCCACTTCCAACAGCCTGCTGATCTTAGATGAAATCGGACGGGGTACCAGTACCTTTGACGGTCTGAGTATCGCCTGGGCAGTGGTAGAACACATTAGCAATCCAAGACTTTTAGGTGCCAAAACCCTTTTTGCCACCCACTACCATGAACTTACGGAACTGGAAGGCAAATTAAGCAGTGTCAATAACTACTGTATTGCCGTAAAGGAAAAAGGAGATGATATTGTCTTCCTTCGTAAAATAGTCAAAGGCGGTGCAGACAAGAGCTATGGTATCCAGGTTGCAAAATTAGCCGGGGTGCCGGAAAGCGTTATTGAACGTGCCAAACAGCTGGTAGAAGAACTGAGTGATGCGGATATTACGGCAAAGGCAAGGGAAATCCAGGCTGACACCGGCAATAAAACAAAAGTTAAAACAAAGAAATATGATCAGGTAGATTTAGAGCAGATGTCTCTTTTTGATACGGTCAGCGACCAGGATATTCTTCAGGAACTAAAGGAGATGGATATCAGTACACTGACTCCAATTGATGCACTTAACACAATTTACCGTCTTCAGAATAAGTTAAAGAATCGGTGGTGATACAAGTGTGAAACAAAAATCATTTCAAACTTTCTATTAGCGCAGTACCGCAGACTAATCTGCGGTATGCAGGAGGTATACGCATGAAGACGATCGAAGTTTTAGATCAGCAGACAATCGATAAGATAGCGGCAGGAGAAGTGATTGAACGCCCTGCTTCCGTGGTAAAAGAGTTAGTGGAAAATGCCATTGATGCAGGCGCAAATGCAGTAACCGTTGAAATCCGGGATGGCGGTACTTCTCTGATCCGCATTACGGATAACGGAGAAGGGATAGTTCAAGGTCAGGTTCCCCTGGCGTTTCTACGCCACGCTACCAGTAAAATCAAACGGGTAGAAGACTTGCTGGGGGTTACTTCCCTTGGATTTCGCGGAGAAGCGCTTTCCAGCATTGCTGCCGTCTGCCAGGTAGAATTAATTACGAAAACCGCAGGCAGTCTTACCGGTACCCGTTATATTATTGAAGGCGGGATCGAAAAATCCATAGAAGAAATCGGTGCTCCTGAGGGTACGACTTTCCTTGTGCGCAACATTTTCTTCAATACTCCCGCCAGAAAAAAGTTTTTAAAATCCAGTATGACAGAAGCAGGTTACATCAATGACCTGATGGAGCGTCTGGCATTATCCCATCCCAATGTTTCCTTTAAATTCATTAGCAATAACCAGACGAAAATGCATACCTCCGGGAATGATAACCTGAAGGATATCATCTACAACGTCTATGGGCGTGACATCGCAAACCATCTCATCACCCTGGAGAATGCCAATGAACAGGTATCTCTGAAAGGCTATATCGGTAAACCGATTATTTCCAGAGGAAACCGCAATTACGAAAATTATTTTATAAACGGGCGTTATATTAAGAGCAGCATTATAGCCCGGGCAATCGAAGATGCCTATAAAACATTTATGATGCAGCATAAATATCCCTTTACCGCCATTCATTTTACCATGGATGGAGACTTACTGGATATCAATGTACATCCCACAAAGATGGAGCTTCGATTTGCAGATAATGAAAAAATGTACCAGCTGGTTTATGACTCTGTTAAGCAGGGGCTGACTCAGAAAGAACTGATCCCGGAAGTTACCGTCAAAGAAGATAAAACAGAAAAAATAAAAGAAGCAAAAGTTCTGCAATCCATTCCGGAGCCTTTTGAAAAGAAAAGGCTGGAACAGATGCGTGAGAAAAGCAATTATCAGGCCTCGCCGGCAAAACCTTTTGCACCGAAATCAGATACTTCCCGTTCTTTTGCAGAAAATGCACCAGTTCCGCCACGTAAGCCCGTATCCTCTGCATCATTCGTTACCCCTGCGTCGGCAAATACACCTGCCAGCCATTCAGAACGGAATATGCTTCCGGACGCTCAGGCTGATACATCTGTACAAACGGATGCAGCGGGAACTTTGCATAAAGCTTTGCATAAAGACGTTGCCGCAGACCTAAAGAAGACTTCAGAATCGCAGGTAGAATCAGACCTGAAGAAAACAGCAGATTCAGATGCTGGTGCAGATCAGGCGGACCAGGCATTGATAAAATCTTCCCAGCAGCTGGACCTCTTTGAAGGAAAACTGCTTTCGAAGGAAAGTGTATCAGAGCACCGGATTATCGGACAGGTATTCGGTACTTACTGGCTGGTTGAATTCCAGGAAAAGCTTTATATCATTGATCAGCATGCGGCACATGAAAAAGTTTTATATGAAAGAACCATGAAGAATCTCAATGACCGCACTTATACTTCCCAGTATTTAAGCCCGCCCATTATTTTGACACTCAGTATGCAGGAAGAAGATCTGTTAAATCGTTACATGGATAACTTCACCCAAATCGGTTTTGAAATCGAACCATTTGGAGGCAAGGAATATTCCATTCGCGCTGTACCCGATAATTTATTCGGGATTACCCAGCAGGATCTGTTTATCGAGATGCTGGACAGTCTGGGTGAACAGACCGGGCGTATGAAAGCAGAAGTAATTAACGAAAAAATTGCTTCCATGTCCTGTAAAGCCGCTGTAAAAGGCAACCATAAAATGACTGCCATGGAAGCAGAAAACCTGATTGCCGAACTTCTCACATTAGAGAATCCATACAACTGCCCTCATGGAAGACCTACGATTATTTCTATGACAAAGTATGAAATGGAAAAGAAATTCAAGCGTATTGTTTAAATTGAAGAAGGGAAAGGTTCCTATGAAAAAACCACTCATTATATTAACCGGTCCCACAGCCGTTGGAAAAACCGAGCTATCCATCGCCCTGGCGAAAGCAGTAAACGGCGAAATTATCTCTGCCGATTCAATGCAGGTATACCGTGGAATGGATATTGGCTCTGCAAAAATAAAGCCCCCGGAAATGGATGGGATACCGCACTATCTTATAGATGAATTTGATCCGGACGAGGAATTCCATGTAGTGAAATTCCAGGAATATGCGAAAAAATATATGCAGAAAATCTGGGACAAAGGAAAAATCCCGATTTTAACAGGCGGCACCGGTTTCTATATACAAGCTGTTTTATATGATATTGACTTTACGGAAACCACAGGCAACATTGCTTACCGGCAGGAACTGGAAAAACTGGCATCCATAAAAGGAAGTGAATATCTGCATGAAAAACTGCGCATAGCAGACCCCAAATCAGCTTTTGAAATTCATCCAAACAATGTGAAGCGGGTAATTCGGGCACTGGAATTTTACCACGACACCGGTCAGCCCATCTCCGAACACAATGAGCATGAGCGCCAGAAAGAATCCCCTTATAATTTTGCATATTTTGTTTTAAATGATTTGCGGTCAAACCTGTATGATCGAATCAATATCAGAATAGACCGTATGCTGGAAGAAGGGCTTTTAAAGGAAGTTGCGCAGTTAAAAGAAAAAGGTTATACCAAAGAAATGGTGTCCATGCAGGGACTTGGCTATAAAGAAATCCTGGATTATCTGGAAGGAAACTGCACCCTGGAAGAAGCCGTTTATATCTTAAAACGGGATACCCGGCATTTTGCTAAGCGCCAGATTACCTGGTTTAAGAGGGAAAAAGATGTTATCTGGATGGATAAAGACCATTTTGCTTATAATAATACGGAGATACTCCAAGCTATGCTGAGCATTTTGAAAGACAAAAAAATAATGTAACACGTTCTATAGCGTGTCTGAAAATTGCTTTCTGACACGCTATAGGCTCTGACATATGCTTTTGAAAGGATATTATGAATAATTACAAAATAGAAGAGATGTATGAGACACTTGGGATTAATAAAAAAGTGTTTGCATATGGAAAAGAGATCGAAAGCGGACTCAAAGACCGTTTTGAAAAAATAGATGAAACCGTAGAATTCAATCAGTTAAAAGTCATCCGCGCATTGCAGCAAAACCGTGTATGTGCAGAACATTTCACCTCCAGTACCGGTTATGGATACAACGATGCCGGTAGAGAAACGCTGGAAGCTGTTTATGCCAGTGTTTTTCATACGGAAGCTGCCCTTGTTCGCCCGCAGATAACCTGTGGCACACATGCTCTGGCAGTAGCACTTTCCGGAAATTTAAGACCAGGTGATGAACTTATTTCTATTTCCGGAAAACCTTATGACACATTAGAAGAAGTCATAGGTATCCGTCCTTCCAACGGTTCCCTTGCAGAATATGGGGTATCCTATAAACAGGTAGACCTTTTAGAAGACGGAAGTTTTGACTATGAAAAAATAAAGGAAACACTAAGTCCAAAGACAAAAATGATTGAGATCCAGCGTTCCAAAGGCTATCAGACCCGTCCAACACTGTCTGTTACAGCCATTGGCGAAGCAATTGCATTTGTGAAATCCATAAATCCGGATATCATCTGTATGGTAGATAACTGTTATGGTGAATTTGTAGAATGCATAGAGCCTTCTGATGTAGGCGCAGATATGGTAGTCGGCTCCCTGATTAAAAATCCGGGCGGGGGACTGGCTCCCATCGGCGGATATATTGCAGGTACCGAGAAATGCATTGAAAACGCTTCTTACCGTCTGACCTCTCCGGGACTGGGAAGAGAAGTCGGCGCGACATTGGGCATCATGCAGTCCTTTTACCAGGGTCTTTTCCTTGCCCCGACCGTAGTGGGCGGAGCACTGAAAGGCGCTGTTTTTGCTGCAAATATCTATGAGAAACTGGGATTTAAAGTAGTTCCAAACGGGCAGGAAAGCCGGCACGATATCATACAGGCAGTAGAATTTGGCTTCCCTGAAGGCGTCATTGCTTTTTGCGAAGGCATTCAGGCTGCCGCACCGGTGGACAGTTATGTTACACCAGAACCCTGGGCAATGCCGGGATATGACAGCGATGTCATCATGGCTGCCGGTGCGTTCATTCAGGGTTCCTCCATTGAGTTGAGCGCAGATGGTCCTATAAAACCGCCTTACGCTGTTTATTTTCAGGGAGGGCTTACCTGGCAGCATGCGAAGCTGGGAATTTTAAAATCTCTGCAGCGGCTGATAGAAAAGGACTTAGTACAGCTTCCTTAACCGGAAGATAAGGAGTGTATTATGAAAAATGTTTTCGTCATCGGAGCAGGTGCTTCCGGTCTGCTCGCTGCAATTACAGCCGCCAGAAACGGGGCCGCCGTCACCATATTGGAAGGCATGGAAAAGCCAGGTAAAAAGCTTCTTACAACCGGCAACGGTAAATGCAATATCACCAATACTGCCATGTCCGATCCAAATGTCTTCCGATCCAGTGACCCGGAATTTGTAAAACAGATTCTGGAGCAATTTGGCGTATCGGATACACTGGCGTTTTTTGAAGACCTGGGACTGCTGCTCAAAGACCGCAGCGGCTATATTTATCCTTACGTGGAACAGGCATCGGCTGTTTTAGACCTGCTTTTAATGGAAGTAAAAAGGCTTTCCATAAAGCTGAAATGTATGGAAAAAGTAAAACAGCTTTATCATGCACAGGGAAAATGGCAGATCCAAACAGCCAGCTGGACATATACGGCAGATGCTGTGATCTTAAGCACCGGGTCAAAGGCTGCCCCCGTTACCGGATCAGATGGCAGCGGCTATGAACTGGCTGAGAGCGTGGGACACCGGATTATTCAACCTCTTCCTGCACTTGTGCCATTAAAAGCAAAAGGAGACTGGTTTAAAAGCCTTGCCGGGGTACGCAGTCATGCCCGGCTGACACTTTATGCAGATCAGAACTGCATTTTGAATGAGACAGGTGAATTACAGTGGACAGATTACGGCATTTCAGGAATTGTGGTATTCCAGCTTAGCCGTTATGCAGTCCGGGCTTTACAGGACAATAAACATGTCATGGTAAGTGTGGATCTGATGCCTGATATTCAAACAGAAGATCTGGTAAAAATAATGCAGAACCGATGCCATCATTATCCCAAACGGTCGGCAGAAGAGATTCTGACTGGTCTTTTAAATAAGAAAATGATTACGGTAATACTGAAAAAAGCCAAAATCAAAAATACGAAGCCGGCATCTTCCGTATCACCCAAAGAAATAAAAGAACTTACTGACTGTATTAAAAACAGTTTGGTGCAAATCAGCGGTTTCCGTGATTTTACCCAGGCTCAGGTGTGTTCCGGCGGTGTTCCTACAAAGGAAGTACAAAATATAACCCTGGAATCCAGAATCGCCCCAGGGCTTTTCCTTACGGGAGAAATTCTGGATGTTGACGGAGCCTGCGGCGGCTATAATCTGCAATGGGCATGGTCCAGCGGTTATGCAGCCGGATTTCACAGTACCATATAAAATAGACAGAATAAAATGAGATAAAAAAGAGGAGGATATGAATGATTAGGATTCCCCAGATAAAATTACAGCCGGAACATTCCAGTGAAGACTTGACAAGGGCAATCTGCAAAGAGCTGAAAATAAAGGAAACAGAACTAAAAAGTTTCCATATTATAAAACGTTCCATAGATGCACGCAAAAAGCCGGATATCAAATACAGCTATACCATCGATGCGGAGGTTGAAAAAGAGCATTTGATATTAAAAAAATGCAAAAACAGCCAAATCGTAAAATCCACGCCGGTTTCTTATCAAATACCGCCTTGTGGAGAAGAAGCATTAAAAAACCGTCCGGTTATTGTAGGAATGGGACCTGCCGGATTGTTCTGCGGCCTGCTTCTCGCAAAATGCGGTTACCGTCCATTGATACTGGAACGGGGCGAAGACGTAGATGCACGCCAGGAGACAGTGGAACGCTTCTGGAAAGGAAATCCCCTGAATCTATCCTCCAATGTCCAGTTCGGAGAGGGCGGAGCAGGAACTTTTTCTGATGGAAAACTAAACACCATGGTAAAAGATCCCAAAGGCCGCGGCCGTTATGTACTGGAAACATTTGTGGACGCCGGTGCGGACAGTTCTATTTTATACCTGAATAAGCCCCATATCGGTACGGATGTCCTTCGCAGCGTAGTAAAAAATATGCGAACAGAAATACAGCGTCTGGGCGGAGAAGTACGATTTAAAAGCCAGATGACAGATCTTCAGATCCGGGACGGGAAACTTGAAAGTATCTGTATCAATGACAGTGAAATCTTAAAAACCGAAATTGTGGTTCTTGCAACCGGTCACAGCGCCAGAGATACTTTTACCATGCTTTCAAGGAAACCGCTTGCTATGTCGCCAAAATCTTTTGCTGTAGGACTTCGTATCGAACATCCACAGAGTATGATAAACGAATCCCAATATGCAAGAACCGAACTGAAAACGCTGCCTGCGGCTGATTATAAGCTTACGAAAAAACTGGATAACGGCAGAGGTGTATATTCCTTCTGTATGTGCCCGGGTGGCTATGTGGTAAATGCCTCTTCTGAAAACAACATGACTGCAGTAAACGGTATGAGTTATCAGAAACGAGACGGTAAGAATGCGAACAGCGCCATCGTCGTAACGATCACACCGGAAGATTACGGTGCGACAGATCCATTGAGCGGTGCCAGATTTCAGCAGAGTCTTGAACAGAAAGCTTATCAGCTGTGTAATGGCAAAGTTCCGGTACAGCTGTTTGAGGATTTTGTAAAACATCGCAGTAGCAGCGGGCTTGGTGATTTTGCTCCCGCAATAAAAGGTGCATATGACTTTGGGAATTTAAGAGAATGTCTGCCAAAATTCCTGGGCGACTCAATCGAACAGGGCATTCTGGGCTTTGACCATATGATCCGGGGTTTTGCAAGAAAAGATGCCATTCTTTCCGGAATCGAGAGCAGGACGTCATCTCCTTTGCGTATTACAAGAGATGATTTCTTTGAAAGTACCATAGGCGGTTTGTATCCCTGCGGGGAGGGTGCCGGCTATGCAGGAGGGATCACCAGTGCGGCAATGGACGGCTTAAAAGTAGCGGAAGCTATTATCAAAAAATTCCATTCTTTTTAAGACATCACAAAATTTTAAGATTAATAAGTGTGTACTTTGTCATAAATCTATGATAAAATGATGATTATTTATAGTCTTGTTTTGACAGGATAAATCCTGATTCAAGGCTTCCTGCCGGGAGAGCTTGAAAGGGAATACTATGAATGAAGCAATTACAATGAAAGAATTACCTACAGATGACAGGCCTTATGAAAAATGCCTTGCGATGGGAGCACAGGTGCTGTCAGACGCTGAACTTCTGGCTGTTATCTTAAGGACCGGATCCCAGGGGATTCAGGCACTGGAACTGGCACAGGAGGTTTTGCAATGTTCAAAAGTAGAACATAACCTTTTGGGTCTCCATCACTTAAGTATTTCCGACCTTATGAAAATGAAGGGAATCGGAAAAGTAAAAGCCATACAGATCAAGTGCATTGTGGAATTGTCCAGAAGAATTGCAAAATCTTCTGCAAAGGGCAGCCTATGCTTTACAAAACCGGAAACCATTGCTGACTATTATATGGAAGATTTCCGTCACTGTACCCAGGAACAGATGCTTTTATTAATGCTGAATACCAAAAGCAGGCTCCTGTGTGACCATATAATTTCAAAGGGTACGGTAAACGGAGCACTGATTACGCCCCGGGAAATTTATCTGGAAGCGCTGCATCATCATGCGGTATTTATTATCCTTGTGCATAATCACCCAAGCGGTGATCCCTCTCCAAGCAGAGAGGATATCCTTTTAACCAAGCGGATCCGGGATGCAGGTCTTATGATTGGCATTGAACTGCTGGATCATATTATTATTGGTGATAAAAAGTATTTAAGCTTCAAAGAACGAGGACTTTTGTAACTATGAGGGAGAGAAGAAGCCATGTTATTAGGAATTGACCTTGGCACAGACACGATAAAAATATGTGATAAAAATAATAAAATAATGATTGCAGAAAAAAATATGATTGCAATCCGGGACGAGCTCCAGGTTATCGGCATCGGTGACGAAGCATACGAAATGTATGAAAAGACGCCTGTGAATGTACAGGCCGCCTGTCCTATGATGCATGGTGCAATTGCCGATGCCAAAAATATGGAACTGCTTCTCGTGGGACTTCTGCGGCGGTGTTCTTCCCTTTTACCAGTTCATCCAACGATTTATATTGCCGTTCCAAGTGACATTTCCGCAGTGGAAAAGCGGGCATATTACAATGTGTTAAGCGGTAATATTAAAGCGAAAAAAATCTGTCTGGTTGATAAAGGAGTCGCTGATGCCATAGGCATTGGACTTCCCATCGATGTACCAATTGGAAACATGGTAGTAAATATCGGAGCCGGTACCACTGATATCTCCGTATTAACCGGCGGGCAGATACTGCTCAGTAAAATGCTCCAGTATGGAGGCCGGAAGTTAGATGAAGATATCTGTACCATGGTACGGCGTATGTTTCAGCTGAACATTGGTATGCGGACGGCAGATAAACTGAAAAATGCCCTGGCTTACATCATTGATGGGCCGGCTGCTTCCCTTGAAGTATATGGTATCAGTACGGTGTCCGGATTGCCTAAAAGCGCTGTGATACCGTCTCTTTCTGTAAGTGTCTGTATCATGGAAACCATCGACAGCATTATCCAGAACATAAAAAGTACACTGAACCGCATACCACCGCAGTTTCTGGCAGATATCCGGAAAAACGGCATTTATCTAAGCGGCGGTGTCTCCGGGATACCGAACCTGGCGGAATATATGAGAAGAGAACTGGAAGTTCCCGTATATCTTGTCAGAGAACCTGTTACCAGTACACTTCGCGGACTTCTTGCTATCATGAATCATAAAGAATTAGAAACGTGTACTTATTCATTAAAAGATCTAACAGGAAATACCATATAAAGAGGAATCGTTATGAAGAAAAAGAATTCGATAAAAAGCAAAGCAATTTTACTGATCATTTCAGCTGTATGCGGTGTTATGATTGTACTGTCTTTCACAGTAGATATGAGCAGCGGACCGCTGAAGCAGGTTGGCGAATTTGTAATTACCCCCCTGCAAAGCGGTATTAACCAGGTTGGAACCTGGATCGCTGGAAAAGGGGATTATTTCCAGAATTCTGCAGATCTGGTTACTGAAAATAAATCCCTGCAGAAAAAAGTGGATGATCTGACGATTGAAAATACCCGTCTTATTCAGGATCAGGAAGAATTAAACCGTCTTAGAGATCTCTACGAACTGGATCATCAGTATGAAGACTACGAAAAAGTCGGCGCCAGAGTAATCGCAAAACAAAGCGGAAACTGGTTCCATATGTTTACTATCGACAAGGGCAGCAATGACGGATTTGCAGTAGATATGAATGTCCTGGCAGGCGGAGGCCTTGCCGGAATCATTACCGAAGTCGGGCCGAACTGGTCTACTGTCCGTTCCATTATAGACGATTACAGCAATGTAGGCGCTATGGTTTCCCCAACGAATGAACAATGTATTATTGCCGGTGATCTCAGGTTAATCGATGAAGATAAGGTAAACCTGATTAAATTAACGGATACCGACAATAAAGTAAGTGTTGGAGATAAAGTAGTTACTTCCAATGTCAGCAGTAAATTTTTGCCTGGCATATTGATTGGTTACATCAGCGAGATAAATGACGATTCTAACCACCTGACAAAATCCGGATATATTTCTCCGGCTGTTGATTTTAGAGATATCCAGGAAGTACTGGTAATCAAATCTTTAAAACAGCAGATCGAAACTAAAGAGACGGAACCAAAGCAGACGGAAGCCAAAGGGCTGGACGAAACCGGTGATACCGAAAGTGAAACATCATCTGAGACGGAATCACAGTCAACGGAAGCACCTAAGTCCGTTGAGTAACATACAGATAGGAGATAAGATATGAAAAGCAAGGTGATACTTTTTTTTGTGCTGTTAATATGTGTTATTCTACAATGCACATTGCTGCCGGCACTTTCTATCGCTTCTATTACACCAAATTTACTGATCATTGTGACCGTATCCTTTGGGCTGATGAGAGGTAAACGTTCCGGACTGTGGATTGGCTTTGTCTGTGGACTCATGGCAGATCTTCTCTTTGGTGATACCATGGGATTCCATGCCATCATCTATATGTATATTGGTTATTTAAACGGATTCTGCTACCACATATTTTATGATGACGATATTAAAATGCCGGTTGTTTTAACCGCTGCCAGTGACCTGGTATATGGAATCATTGTTTATGGATTCCAGTTCCTGCTTCGTGGAAGGGTTGACTTCTTCTTCTATCTGAGGCGGATTATCATGCCGGAGGTCATCTATACCATTGTATTGACATTTCTGTGCTACCGTATACTATTATTTATCAACCGTAAACTGGAGAAGTCAGAACAGAGGAGTGTAAATAGTTTTGTTTAAGTATGTAAAAGATACCATTTCAAAAGCAGCAAAGTCGCGTATGGTAATACTTGTAGTCGTATTCCTGATACTTGCATTTATACTGGTATACCGCTTATTCACACTGCAGATTGTAGAAGGTGAGAGTTACCTGAACGACTTTACCATGCAGATTGAAAAAGAGAGAACTCTAAAAAGTACCCGGGGAATCATCACGGACCGAAACGGAAAGTTACTGGCTTATAATAAGCTTGCCCATTCTGTTTCATTTGAAGATACCGGAGCTTACGATAACCTTACCATGCATGAAAAAAATCTTGCCCTGAATGGCAGCATGTATGGCATACTGAAGATTCTCGAAAAAAATGGAGATAAAGTAACCGATAATTTTGGAATTACCCTGAACAGTGCCGGAGAGTATCAATTTGTCTACAGCGGAACAAACTTGCTGCGATTTAAAGCAGATATCTATGGACAGGCTTATATTGAAAACCTGACCGAGGCGCAGACCAATGCATCCGCCTCCCAGATGATGGATGACCTTTGCGCAGAGAAAGGGTACGGTGTACTTTCCAAAGAAAATACAAAAGAAGAACTGGCTAAATATGGTCTTCCGGAAACGTTGACAAAAGAAGAAACTCTCAGTATTGTAATAATGCGAAGCAAAATAGCCGCAAACAGTTTCCAAAAATATTTAGCGGCAACTCTGGCTACCAATATCAGTGATAAATCCATGTCCACAATTATGGAAAGCAAAGATAAATATCCAGGTGTGGATGTAGTGGATGACACAATCCGGGTCTATGATAACAGCATCTATTTTGCGCCGATTATCGGCTATACCGGTCAGATCTCTTCCGAAGAATTAAATGAGCTGAACAAAGACAGTGAAGTGTATAACCAAAACGACATTGTAGGTAAAATCGGTCTGGAACAGGTTTATGAAAACCAGCTTCAGGGATTAAAAGGTTCTGAAAGAGTATATGTAAACAACCTTGGAAAAATTCTCAAAAAAGATAACCGTGTGGAACCCCAGGCCGGAAATAACATTCAGCTGACACTTGATACCGATTACCAGATAGCTGCATACCGGATTCTGGAACAGTATATAGCCGGTATTGTTTACACCATGCTGATCGATACGAAAGAAGTGAATATAGAAGATTATGCTACCACAGATGATATCAAAATTCCGGTATACGACGTATATTACGCGCTTTTTGAAAACAACGTTCTGGATGTAAACCATATTTCATCAGCAGATGCCAGTACAACGGAAAAGCGGGTATACCAACAGTTTTTAAGTGAACAGTCCAATGTTTTTGCTGCTATCAAATCGGAACTGACCTCGGATTCACCGGCGGCTTATAAAGACTTGGGTAAAGATATGCAGGCCTATATGACCTATGTGGTTAATAATATGCTGATGGAAGGAACCGGTATTCTGCAGAAAGATGCTATTGATAAATCTGATGAAACATATCTGGCATGGACGAATGACGGGAGTATCAGCCTTCAGGAGTATTTAACTTATGCAATTTCAAAAAACTGGGTTGACATCTCCAAAATACCGGTAGATACGGAATATCTGGATTCCAAAGAAGTATACAGCGCGCTTTCCGACTATATTGCGAAATATTTATCTACGGACACGCATTTCAGTAAAAAAATCTATCGATATATGATAGAATCCGATACGTTAAGTGCTACAGATGTATGTCTGATGCTCTTTGACCAGGGTGTTATTAAAATGAACGAGGAAGATTATAATTCCCTTGCCTCCGGCAGTCTGACTGCATTTGACTTTGTACATGCCAAAATTTACAGCCTGGAACTTACCCCTGCGCAGTTAGCGCTTGATCCATGTTCCGGATCTTTGGTAATAAATGACCCGAATACTGGAGAAGTACTTGCCTGTGTGACTTATCCGAGTTATGATAATAACAGGCTGGCAAATGATATGGATTCCGAGTATTATGCAAAATTGGCTACTGACTTGTCCAGCCCGTTTTATAATAAGGCAACTCAGGAAATTACGGCTCCCGGTTCTACCTATAAGATGGTGACGGCTGCCGCAGGTGTTACCGAAGGTGTTATTGGAATTTATGATACAATTAATTGTACCGGTACTTTTGACTTAGTTGATCCGCCAATCAATTGCTGGAACAAATTCGGACACGGTGCCGAGTCGTTAGTTACTGCACTACGTGACTCCTGTAACTTCTATTTCAACACGATTGGTTATACGTTAGGTGACGTAGGTGCAGAAGATGGCAAAGCTGTAGATGAAGTAGGTATCGAAAAGCTTGCTAAATATGCTGAGATGTTCGGTTTCGATGCTCCTACCGGAATTGAAATCGGTGAAACAGATCCTCATATTTCCGACAATGGTATGGCACCATCCGCAATGGGACAGGGTACCAATGCATTCACAACCTCACAGCTCTCCAGATATGTAGCAACGATAGCAAATGGAGGAACCTGTTACGACCTGACACTGCTTGATAAAATTTCGGATTCCGATAACCGTGTACTGGAAGAGAAAAAACCGAAAGTTCATAATAATGTTGAATTGGATCCTGAACTCTGGACTGCTATTCATACAGGTATGAATGAAATGGTAAAATCAAATAATATTCTAAAAAATATCAAAACAGATATGGCAGGTAAAACCGGTACGGCACAGGAAACAGGCGTACCCAGTCATGCTCTTTTCGTTGGGTATGCACCTTACGATAACCCGGAAATCGCCATCGCCGTTCGAATTACTAATGGTTATACCTCTACCAATGCAGCTTCTGTTGCAGGGGATATGGTGAACTATATATTTAAAAACAAGGAAGCAGATGAAATTATACCTGGACATGCTATTCAGGTAGACGCAAACACTCAGAGATTCGACTAACATCCATCTGTCAGGCAGCGTGTAAAGGAATCCCTTTACACTGTCTGATACAGGCGGTACCCCAAATTACTGCGGTACTGAACGATGTCAGGGTTGAAAGAAAATTGAGAAATGAAAGGACGCCACGCTGTGCTTCTTTCAACCTATTTTATTTGTGGCAGCATTGCAGGCAGGCCTGCAATATGCGATGGGTATCACTATGAATCAAAGTTCCGTCATTATTAAAAGCAATAAGTATGGACTTATTGTAATACTGGATGATAAACTTCCCTTTGATGAATTGCTTCAGGCAGTCGCAGATAAATTCCTGGAATCTACAAATTTTTTCCAGGATGCTAAAATGGCGATTACCTTTCGGGGGAGAGTACTTACGAAACAGCAGGAGAAAGACATGGTTTCTGCCATTGTAAATAATTCAAGAATCCATATCCTATGTGTGGTAGACGAAAGAAAAGACGATGAAGAGTACTATAAAAATGCCGTCACTGCTGCTATGGAAGAGTTGGACAGGCGTGACGGACAGTTCTATAAAGGTACACTGCGTGCAGGGCAGGTATTAGAGGTTGAAACCAGCATTATTATTCTCGGGGATGTAAATCCAGGGGGGATCGTGACTTCCAAAGGCAATATAGTAGTACTTGGTTCCTGCCGTGGAAATGTATATGCAGGTGCCAGCGGCAACCGGGAATGCTTTGTTGCCGCACTGGTAATGAAACCTAACCAGATTCGCATTGCCGATAAAATAGCGCGAAGCGCAATCACAAAAAAGGCAGATACCGGGGAATATGCCATTGATCCCAAGATTGCTTACATAAAAGATGATCATATCTTTGTTAAAAACATATCTCAGGATGCGTTAAATGACATCTCCCTTTAACAACCAATTGAAATCTAATCCCCGTCAGGCTGATGGGGCATTAAAGAATGAAAACACACCAGATAACGAAAATAAATAAGTGTTATTTTGGAGGATAGAGCATGAGTGAAGTAATTGTAATAACGTCCGGAAAGGGCGGCGTTGGTAAAACAACCGCTACAGCCAATATCGGTACCGGTTTGGCGAAATTAAATAAAAAAGTCGTTTTGGTTGACACAGATATCGGGCTTCGTAATCTGGATGTTGTCATGGGACTGGAGAACCGGATTGTCTACAATCTTGTGGATGTTATAGAAGGAAACTGCCGTTTAAAACAGGCACTGATCAAAGATAAACGGTATCCCAATCTGTATTTGCTGCCATCAGCACAGACCCGGGATAAATCCGCAGTCACTCCGGAACAAATGGTAAAACTCACAGAAGATTTAAAAGAACATTTTGACTATATCCTGCTGGATTGTCCCGCCGGAATCGAACAGGGCTTTCGTAATGCCATTGCAGGCGCTGACAGAGCCGTTGTAGTAACTACACCGGAAGTATCCGCCATTCGGGATGCTGACCGCATTATCGGGCTTTTAGAAGCCGCTGATATCCGAGACATTGATTTATTAATAAACCGTCTGAGAATGGACATGATTAAAAGAGGAGATATGATGTCGGTAGAAGATGTAATCGATATCCTTGCCGTGAATCTGATCGGAGCCATTTTAGACGAAGAAAGCATAGTTATTGCCACCAATCAGGGTGAACCGCTGGCTGGAAACGATACCCGTGCCGGACAGGAATTTTTAAGTATCAGCCGTCGTATTACTGGGGAAACTGTTCCTATGACGGATCTAACTAAGACAACCACGTTCTTTTCAAGATTTTCCAACATTTTCAAGAAAAATTGAGAGGAGCCGGCATGATAAATTTCCATGGATTTCGAAAAACATGTTCTAAAGATGTAGCCAGAGACCGGTTAAAGCTTTTGCTCACCAGTGAGCGGCTGGATTGCTCTGCTGAAAATATGGCACTTATGAAAAAAGACCTGATCAAGGTAATACAAAAGTACATGGACATTGATGAAGAAAGCATGGATATACATATTGACGTGATAAATGAGATAGAACAGGGTGCAGGGAATGTTAAAACAATACAAATTAAAGGATTATAAATTTAGATTAGTTATATGGGTTACGGCACTGTCCATACTGGGCGTAATGGTTGTTGGAAGCGCACAGGAGGATTTAATGTCCAAGCAGATCATCGGTCTGATTCTTGGACTTGTCTGTATGGTCATCATTTCCTTGATTGACTATACCTGGATTATGAATTTTTACTGGATCGCCTATCTGGGTGGTGTTATATTAATGGCATTGCTTCCTGTATTGGGCAGGGAGGTAAACGGAGCACAGCGTTGGATCGTAATCGGAGGTCTTCAATTCCAGCCTTCCGATATTGTAAAAATTATATTAATCGTATTTTTCGCCAAATTTCTTTCTAAATATGAAGAAAAACTGAATAGCCCTAAGATTATATTACCGGCATTGGTACTGCTTGCCATTCCATGGTATCTGATATACCGCCAGCCTAATCTTTCAACGAGTATTCTGGTTGTTTTAATTTTTTCTACAATGATGTTCGTTGCGGGGTTGAGTTATAAAATCATTGGTGGTATTATAGTAGTAGCTGTTCCGGCAGCGGTGTTATTTTTCAGCATTATATTACAGCCAAACCAGACGCTGCTGCAAGGTTACCAGGCAGGCCGTATTCTGGCATGGTTAAAACCGGAAGAGTATCCCGAGCTGGCATATCAGCAGATGAATTCTGTCATTGCTATTGGCTCCGGCCAGCTATATGGCAAAGGTCTGGATACCAATCTTGTTTCATCCGTGAAAAACGGTAACTTTATCGCAGAGCCCCAGACAGACTTTATCTTTGCCGTTGCAGGTGAGGAATTAGGATTTCTGGGATGTTGTATCATTATCATTCTGGAACTTTTGATTGCGGTAGAATGTATCCGTATTGGGAAAAAAGCAAGAGATTTAGCCGGAACATTGGTATGCTGTGGTATGGGAGCACTGATATTCCTGCAGACATTCATCAATATCTGTGTTACAACGAGGATATTGCCAAATACCGGTCTGCCGCTGCCATTTGTAAGTGCAGGTCTGACATCGCTGGTTACGCTTTTTATAGGTATCGGAATTGTTCTGAATATAGGACTTCAGGTTCGAAAATATTAACGGAGGTAAAGAGAGAATGAATATTGGCTTAATTGCACATGATTCCAAGAAAAAACTTATGCAGAATTTTTGTATCGCCTATCGGGGGATTTTATTAAAAAATGATTTATACGCAACAGGAACTACCGGAAGGCTTATTGAAGAAGTAACATCTTTAAATATCCACAAATACCTTGCCGGTCATCTGGGTGGAGAGCAGCAGATGGGAGCACAGATCGAAAATAATCAGATTGACTTAGTAATCTTTTTAAGAGATCCGCTGTCACCTAAAAAACATGAGCCGGATGTGAAAAATATTTTCCGCTTATGTGATACCCATAACATACCTCTTGCAACCAATCTTGCAACTGCGGAACTATTGATTAAATCATTAGACAGAGGAGATTTAGAGTGGCGTGAAATGTACAAGTAATAAACGATTAACTCCAAGAGAATTACGGCATCAGCAGCAGAACAGGCAAACTATGAAAACCGTAATCACATTTTGTGTTTTACTGGTTGTTTTACTTGTAATACTTGGCTTTTTAGCATATTTCTTTTTAATTAAAGGCCAGAAGGATGCTGAACTGGTGATGCCTTTTGACCGCAATCAGGTAACCCTTGGCTTGCAGAGAGATGAGGCTCAGACGACAAACTACGCTGTACCATTTACTCAGGATCTCTGTGTAGCAGGTGCAGATGTTCCAATGGATGGTCTCAATTTAACCTCTAAAGGTGCAGGATTGTTTGATTTGACCAAACATGAAGTATTATATTCCAAAGATGTTCATGAACGTCTCTATCCGGCCAGTCTGACCAAAATCATGACAGCCCTTGTAGCGTTGAAATACGGGAATCTGGATGATGTAATTACTGTTGATGAAAGTGCTCTTGACATCGATCCGGAATCTTCTGTCTGTTATCTGCAGTTAGGAGATAAATACACCTTAAGACAACTGCTTTACGGTCTTTTAATTGCATCAGGAAACGATGCCAGCGTAGCAATCGCAGAACACGTAGGGGGCAGTGTGGAAGAGTTTGTGCAGATGATGAATCAGGAAGCTTATGATATCGGCGCTACAAACACACACTTCACAAATCCTCACGGATTGCAGGACGAAGAACATTATACTACCATTTATGATGTATACCTGATGTTCCAGGAAGCACTCAAATACGATGATTTTTGTGATATTATCAATCAGAAAAGTTACGTTGCCAAGTTTAAACTGGCTGACGACACCGAAGTGGAACGTGTGTGGGATGCTACCAACCATTACTTTATGAAGCTGGCACAGGCGCCGGAAGGAGTTACTGTATTTGGTGGAAAAACAGGTACTACGGATGAAGCAGGAGCATGTCTGGCACTGATGAGTAAAGACCCGTATGGAAACCCATTTATTTCAATTATCATGGGTGCTGAGACCAAAGATCAGCTATATATTGAAATGAATGATTTATTGTCTAAAATTAACAAATAGAGGTTGTAATTTCAAAACTTATGCAGTATAATTGTACATATAAAATCGTGCATGAAGAAACTGAAGGAGGAGATTACAATGATACAGATAATCGCAGGCAAAAAAGGAAAAGGCAAAACAAAGCTATTACTTGACAAGGTGAATGCCGAAATTAAGTCCGTACATGGTAATATTGTCTACTTAGACAAAAGCGCTAAGCATATGTATGAATTAAACAATAAGGTTCGTTTAATTGATACATCGGATTTTTCAATCACTAATTGTGATGAGTTCGTAGGATTTATTTATGGGATAATTTCTCAGGATAACGATTTGGAACAAATGTATTTAGATAGTTTCTTAAAGATAGCAAAATTGGAAAATGATGATATTACAGCGACTCTTCAAAAACTGGAATCTGTCGGTGAGAAGTACAACATCACGTTTGTGTTGAGTGTATCTGTGGATGCTGATGAACTGCCGGAAATTGCAAAATCAAAGGTAATCATATCCCTGTAATACATAGAACGAATATAAGGCTGGGTCCTTTTGTGGATACCCAGCCTTTTTTGCGGCATGTAACAATTAATCTCTGCCCATCTGGCCGATGCGGCCATAGATACTAATCATATATAATCCCGCAAGCCCAACCAGAGCATAAACAATTCTTGAAATCCAGCTCATATTGCCGAATAAAAAGGCTACGAGGTCGAATTTGAAGAATCCGATTAATCCCCAATTGATCGCACCAATGACCACAAGTGTCAATGAAGTATAATCTAACCATTTAGAATTCATTTGCTTTTTACCTCCTTATAGTGGTTATTTTCTATTTTTTCCAATTTACTAAATTTTATACAAAAATCTAGGTTGTCCAATCGAAATGAACGTGGTAAAATGTTCGGGAAGGGAGGCTACAATGTTGCCTATTAAGAAAAAAAACAAAAAAATAACGAAAATGAAGCGTTTTCCACTTTTTAATATCGGTACTCTGATGTTTGGAATCGTTTTTGTATATATGATAATCTGCATAGTGATATATCTGACAAGTACTCATGTAACAGCCTATGAAGTCACAGCCGGCCCGCTGTCCGGAAACTACCGATTCAGTGCTTTGGCATTAAAGTCCGAAAAAATAGTAACAGCCGAACAATCCGGCAATATTAATTATTATGCCCGGGAAGGCTCAAAAGTAGGTGCTGGAAATAACGTTTATTCTATTGGCGGAGCGCTTCAGACAACGACACCTGCCACGACACCTGCCACGACGCCGGCTACAACAACTGATACCCCAAAAAAAGAATCAGAAACCAATGCTGAAGGACAGTCAGAGTCCTCATCCGGTACCGAGTCAGAAACTACCCAGGTACCAGCCGAAACTGAAGCTGCAGTTGATTATCTGGACAGTAAAAGCTTATCCAAGGTAAGAAGTAATATGGCAAACTTTGCTTCCGGTTTTAACGAAATGTCTTTTCAGAATGTCTACAATTTTAAAGCAGATACCGAAAGCACTGTCTTAGAACTGGCAAATGAAAAAACGTTGTCCGATCTGGAAAACTCTGACGGTCAGCTTTCTGTCCTGGGCAGCCTCTATCAGGCTCCACAGGAAGGAATAGTAGTATATGCGGTAGATGAGTATGAGAATCTGACCATAGAGGATATAAAACCGGAATCTTTTGATCAGAAAAATTACCATAAGCAGAATCTCCGTCTGAATAAATCGGTAAAAACAGGAGATGCGGTATATAAACTGGTCACCGATGAAAACTGGTCACTGATTATTCCTCTGGATAAAAAACTGTTAACGGAACTGACCGATAAAACAACAGTACGTTTTCGTTTCCTGAAGGATGGCACTGCATTTAACGCAGATTTCTCCATTATTCAGAATGGAGAAAATTCTTATGGAAAACTGGATATCAGTAATTCTGTCATTCGGTACGCCGGAGAGCGTTTTGTAGATATTGAGCTGGTGTTAAACAGAGAGACCGGACTCAAAATACCAAAAAGTGCAATCGCGGAAAAGCAGTTCTT
Organism: Robinsoniella sp. KNHs210; assembly: GCF_000686105.1. NCBI lineage: Bacteria > Bacillati > Bacillota > Clostridia > Lachnospirales > Lachnospiraceae > Robinsoniella > Robinsoniella sp. KNHs210. The sequence goes on along the minus strand of NZ_JMLZ01000002.1, from coordinate 1,473,710 downwards.
CAAAATCCCTAAAGAATTTGTTACAGAGAACAAAGAAAATGACAATGAAGTCAGCATTCTGAAAGAGAGCGTGGGAAAAGACGGAAAAACTGTAACGAAATACATAACTGCAACTGTTTATGAAAAAACGGATACGGATTATTATGTGGGTACGACGCTTTTTAAGGTGGGTGACTATATATTGAAGAAAGATTCTTCCAAAAAGTACCAGATTTCAGAAACTGGAAGCCTGCAGGGTGTTTATAATATAAATAAAGGATATGCCGTATTCCGGGAAATTACTATCATAGATGAAAATGAGGAATACTGTATTGTATCAGCGGGTTCTTCATACGGCCTGTCTCAATATGACCGTATTGTTCTGAATGCAAATACGGTAAATGATGAAGATATTGTTTATTAAAGCTGAGGATATTGTCTATTAATAATGAGGATATTGTCTATAAAGCAAATAAGATAGTTAATTAAAGATATTGATATAGTCAATTAAAGCTAAAGCTATAGTCTATTAACAGGAGGATTCAATGATGTTAAAAGAAAATCTATATGATATACAAAAGCGGGTAGAAGCCGCTTGCAAAAGGGCCGGACGGGATAGTTCAGAAGTCACCCTTATTGCAGTCAGTAAGACAAAACCCGTATCTATGATCGAAGAAATCATGGCTGAGGGAGTCGTTGATTTCGGTGAAAATAAACCACAGGAATTAAAGGATAAATACGAAATTCTTCCAAAAAACTTAAAATGGCATATGATTGGCCACCTACAGAGGAATAAAGTGAAGTATATTATAGATAAAGCCTGTATGATCCATTCCGTAGACAGTTTACGTCTGGCGGAAACCATCCAGCAGGAGGCAGAAAAACAGGGGCTGGTCATGCCTGTGCTGATTGAGGTAAATATTGCCAAAGAAGAGTCGAAATTTGGCGTATCCCTGGAAGATACCGAAGAATTGGTACGCCAGACGGCGAAACTCCCTAATCTCAGAGTGGAAGGTCTGATGACAATTGCGCCTTTTGTCGAAAAAGCTGAACGAAACAGGGTATATTTCGAAAATTTAAGAAAATTATATGTTGACATCAAAAGCAAAAACATTGATAATGTTAATATGTGCAATTTGAGTATGGGCATGACAGGTGACTACGAAATTGCCATTGAGGAAGGTGCAACTCTGGTACGCGTTGGGACAGGCATCTTTGGTGAAAGAAATTACGTGAAATGATAAAACGATAGGAAGATAGGAGATTTATAATGAGTGTTTTGGATAAGTTCTTGAATGCAATGAAGTTGAATGACGACGATTACGACGATGATGATTTTTTAGATGATGAAATCGACGATTATGAGGAAGAACGTCCGAAAAAGCGTTTCTTTAATAAAATAGAAGAAGATGACTATGATGACTATGACGATTATGATAACAGGTCCGCTCAGGTTCCAAAAATGAAGAGTCAAAATAAAGGGCAGCAGAAGGTGAAACCTGTTCATCAGCAGCAAAGCACTAGCAGTAAAGTATCACCTATGCGTCCCAGAAAGTCAGGGATTGGTATGGAAGTATGTGTAATTAAACCAAGGAGCATGGAAGATGCGAGAGAAATTACGGAGACACTTCTTGCAAGCTGCACAGTGGTATTAAACATGGAAGGATTAGATCTGGATATTGCCCAGAGAATCATAGACTTTGCTTCTGGTTCCTGCTATGCTATCAATGGAAATCTGCAAAAGATCAGTAATTACATTTTCATTATAACTCCATCGGGTGTAGATGTCTCCGGTGATTTCCAGGAAATATTGAGCGGAGCGTTTGACGTACCCTCTATTCACACAGGTTACTAGGTTTCATTATGAATAAAGACGAAGAATTGTTTCAAAAGCGGCTGGCTGATCTGGCTGACCGGGCTTTATCGAAAGGTATCACGCTGTACAGTGATTTTATGAATCTGAATGAACTGAATATTTTTCATAGCTCTACCCAAAAGTTTTCCTATATCAGCTGGAAAACTTTTGGTGGTTATGAACTCGCAGAGCGTCAGATGGCAGCCTTTATTCCTGATGCTTTTTCTTTGCGTTCGGAAGTAGAAATAATAGAGAATTTCCCTATAGCGTGCATACAGATCGCACCATTAAACCAGAAATTTGCAGATGTACTGAATCACAGGGATTACTTAGGCGCCATTCTAAATCTGGGAATTGAACGAAGTAAAATAGGGGACATCCTGGTGATGGATCAGTCTGCCTATCTTTTTTGTTGTAAAGGAATGTCTGAGTTTATCTGCAAGGAACTGACACGTATCAAACATACGGTAATATCCTGTAAAGCAGTTCCTTTTTCTGAGCTCGCTTATACGCCCAAAACAGAGCTCATCAAGGGGACAGTAGCTTCTATTCGTCTGGATTCCCTTTTGGCGCTTGCTTTTAAAACTTCCAGAAGCAGCCTGGTATCTCTGATCGAAACCGGAAAAATCTTTGTAAATGGGAAGTTAATTACTTCCAATGGTTATGCCTTGAAAGAGGGAGACATAATATCAGCCCGTGGCTATGGGCGTTTTCGTTATGTTACAGCACTCTCTCAGTCAAAAAAAGGGCGAACCTTTGTTGAAATCGAAAAATATATATAGGAGAAACCACCTTATGAAATATACAGCAGAACACAAAAGCCTTCCGGTACATAAAGAAGGAAAAGAAATTTATCAGATTCATTTTGAGAATGATTTTGAAAAATTAGAATCTTATTTAAGCGAACTGGATGTAAAAACTAAGAAACTTTGTATCGTAACCGATTCAAATGTAGGCGCACTTTATGCCGGTACACTTACCGGGATATTGGAAAAAGTGTGCGCCAGAGTCACTGTATTCACTTTTCCTGCAGGAGAAGAAAATAAAACATTGGATACCGTCAGGAATTTATATGAACATCTCATTTTAGAACATTTTGACCGAAAAGATATGCTGGTAGCTTTAGGCGGCGGCGTTGTCGGTGACCTCACCGGATATGCTGCAGCTACCTACCTGCGGGGCATTTCCTTTATACAGGTTCCCACTTCTCTTTTAGCCCAGGTGGACAGCAGTATCGGCGGTAAAACCGGAGTCGATTTCGATCGTTACAAAAATATGGTAGGTGCTTTTCATCAGCCCAAAATGGTATATATGAATATGTCGGCACTGAAGACACTTCCGGATGAACAATTTTACTGCGGTATGGGTGAAATTTTAAAACATGGCTTAATCAAAGATGCCGGTTACTATGAATGGGTAATCGAACGGATGAGTGAAATTACCGAACGGGACAGTCAGACACTACTGGACATGGTTGAGATCAGCTGTAAAATCAAACGCCGGGTCGTAGAACAGGATCCATATGAAAAAGGAGACCGGGCACTGTTAAACTTCGGGCATACCATCGGCCATGCCATTGAAAAACTGAAAAATTTCGAATTGCTTCATGGACAGTGCGTTGCTCTGGGATATGTTGCCGCAGCTCACATTTCCTGGAAACGGGAACTGCTCAGTACCGAAGAGTTCTTTGAAATCCGGGATATGAATGTGGGATTTGATCTTCCTGTATCTTTTTCAGGGCTGGATTCTAAAGACATCCTGGATGCTACCAAACTGGATAAAAAGATGGAAGCCGGGCAAATCAAATTTATCTTACTAAAAGGAATCGGCCGTGCTTACATTGACAAAACGGTAACGGATGAGGAAATACTTGCTGCTGTCGACTTTTTGAATGCGGAAATAGAGGATGAAAATGAATAAAAATAACAAAAAATTAATATGCTGGGTAATGGGCATTATTGCTTTCGCTTTATTACTAGGACTGGATCAGTTCACAAAGCATCTGGCTGTATCCAATCTGGCAGGGCAGGAGCCATTTGTACTGATCCCGGGTGTCTTTGAACTGCAATACCTGGAGAACCGCGGTGCAGCTTTTGGTATGTTTCAGAACCAGCGATGGCTGTTTCTAATTATGGCAGTGATTATTTTAGCTTTTATCGGCTACTGCTATCAGAAATTCCCGGTTACAAAGCATTATCTTTGGCTTCGCATTACCTGTGTTCTCCTTGGCGCAGGTGCGGTTGGGAATATGATTGATCGCGTTGTAAATGGATTTGTAGTTGACTTCTTCTACTTTTCACTCATCGACTTCCCGATCTTTAATGTAGCTGACTGCTATGTGGTTGTCTCCCTGATCTTACTGATTATCCTAATCTTTTTCTACTACAAGGAAGAGGACTTCGCCTGTCTGTCCCTCAGGCATAAAACTGCATCAAAAGAGGAGAACTAGATGGAAACCATACATTTTACCGTATCCGCAGAAGATAACAGTCTGCGGATTGATAAATATCTGTCGGATAATATGGGCGAGATGTCCAGATCTTATCTTCAAAAACTGCTCAAGTCAGAAGATGTGAAGGTAAATGATAAAACCGTTAAGGCAAATTATAAGGTGGCTTCCGGTGATGTGATAAGCGTTACCGTACCAGAACCGGAAGAAGTAAATATCCAGCCGGAAGACATTCCACTGGATATTTTATATGAAGATGAAGACCTTATTGTGGTAAATAAACCAAAAGGCATGGTCGTACATCCCAGTGCCGGTCATTTCAGCCAAACCCTGGTTAATGCCCTTATGTTCCACTGCCGTGAAGAATTATCCGGTATCAACGGCGTTATGCGCCCCGGAATCGTTCACCGGATAGATATGAATACCACCGGCTCTTTGCTGGTATGCAAAAATGATTTTACACACAATCATATTGCGGAACAGTTAAAGGAACATACTATTCAGAGAAAATACCGGGCTATCGTCCACGGCGTCCTGAAAGAAGATGACGGTATTGTGGACGCCCCCATCGGCAGACATCACACAGACCGAAAGAAGATGGCAGTAAACTATAAAAATGGAAAACCTGCGGTCACTCATTACCATGTCTGCCAGCGTTTTTCCAATTTCACGTATATTGAATGCCAGTTGGAAACCGGTCGTACCCACCAGATACGTGTCCATATGAAAAGTATCGGACATCCCATTTTAGGGGATGATGTCTACGGTCCCATAAAGTGTCCTTATCACCTGCAGGGGCAGACACTGCATGCTATGCTCCTTGGATTTATACATCCCAGAAAAAAATGCTATATGGAATTTACGGCACCTCTGCCAGAGTATTTTATAAATTTACTGAATAAATTATAATAATTAAGTGAAATTAGTATACATTGTACCAAAATTGTTTTATAATAGTAACATAAAGCAAAGGTAGAAAGGATGTGTTTTGTATGGCTTGTAAATCAATTATAACAATCGGAAGAGAATTTGGTAGTGGCGGTAAAGAAATTGGTATGAAGCTGGCAGACTCCTTAGGCATCAAGTGCTATGATAAGGAACTTCTCGACAGAGCAGCAAAAGACAGCGGCATCTGTCAGGAATTATTTGAAAATCATGATGAGAAACCGACAAACAGTTTCTTATATTCACTGGTTATGGATACATATTCCATGGGATATTCATCAGCAGCATTCTCAGATATGCCAATTAATCACAAAGTATTTTTGGCTCAGTTCAATGCTATTAAAGATATCGCTAAAGAAGGTCCATGCGTAATCGTCGGCCGTTGTGCAGACTATGCGTTAGCAGATTTTCCGGATTGTATCAATGTCTTTATCCATGCAAGTATGGAAAATAAAATTAACAGAATTGCCGCTAAATATGACCTGACGAATGCAAAAGCAAAAGATCTGATTATTAAAACAGATAAAAAACGTGCCAGCTATTACAATTACTTTTCCAGTAAAAAGTGGGGGGAAGCAACCGGATATCATCTTTGTGTAGACAGTGGTTTTCTTGGCGTTGACGGCACCGTTGAAGAACTGTTAAGTTTTATTAAGATCAAAGAAAGCAGATCATAAGTCAGAAAGGGCAGCACGGAAGATGAAATTTGTAATTCAAAGAGTAACACATGCCAGCGTTAGAGTTGATTCCGAAGTTATTGGCACTATCGGAAAAGGGTTTCTGGTACTGATTGGCATCAGCCAGACAGATAACCGTGAAACAGCGGATTCCCTGGTAAAGAAAATGACCGGGCTTCGCATCTTTGAAGATGAAAATGGTAAGACCAATCTGTCCTTAAAGGATGTGGATGGCAGCCTGCTGCTGATTTCCCAATTCACGCTTTACGCAAACTGTAAGAAGGGCAACCGCCCAAGTTTCATAGAAGCCGGTGAACCAAAGATGGCAGAAGAGTTGTATGAATACATTATTGCAGAATGTAAAAAGCAGGTGCCAAATGTCCAGAGAGGCAGTTTTGGTGCCGACATGAAAGTAGAGTTATGTAATGATGGACCTTTTACGATCATCTTAGAATCCTGACTTCAAAGCTGTAGGATAGCCCGAAGTTTACATAACAATATTACGTAAACTTCGGGCTTTGTTTTATATTTTAGAAAATCCGGACACAATATATGTTATAGATGCATTAAAAGATCTGACGGATGTAGTGAATTTATTTTTGAAGACAATGGAATCGGAATGAAACCTGAATTTATAGATCATATCTTTACGAGTTACAGGCAATAAATACCGCATTGACACACATAGATGCAGAAACGATACTAAAAAAGATACCCATCATCGCCATGAGTGCAAATACTTTTGCAGAAGACATAGACATGGCATTACAATCCGGTATGAATGATCAGCTGGCAAACCCGCCTGACATACCGAAAATTATGAATATTCAAAACAAATGGTTGTAAACAATATTAACAGAAAAACACTAGGAGGTTTCAATTGAAAAAGAACACAAATATAGGCAGCGTGAAAATAATCCCGTTGGGAGGCTTTGATAAAATAGGTATGAATATTACCGCATTTGAATACGAAGACAGTATTATCGTCGTAGACTGCGGGATTTCATTTCCGGACGAAGATATGCTTGGAATCGATAAAGTTATTCCGGATGTCACTTATTTAATCGAGAATAAGGATAGGGTTAAAGGATTTGTCATTACCCATGGCCACGAAGACCATATCGGGGCTCTGCCATACATCCTGCCCCAGATCAATATTCCGATCTATGCAACCCAGCTGACTATGGGATTAATCGAGCATAAATTAGAAGAAGCCCATCTGATGAAAAATACCCGCCGTAAAGTAGTGAAGCATGGCGGTATCATTACCCTGGGCTCCTTCCGTATTGAATTTATCAAAACCAATCACAGTATTGCGGATGCCAGCGCACTGGCAATCTATTCACCCGCTGGTATTATCGTGCATACCGGTGACTTTAAGATCGACTATACACCGCTGTTCGGTGATGCAATCGACTTGCAGCGTCTGGGCGCACTTGGTAAAAAAGGTGTACTTGCTCTTATGTGTGACAGTACCAACGCTTTGCGTCCCGGCTTTACTCCATCAGAGATCAAGGTTGCAAAGACATTCGACACACTGTTTGAAGAAAACAAATCACACCGGATATTTGTTGCCACCTTTGCTTCTAATATAGACAGGGTACAGCAGATTATTAACACTGCATATAAGTTTGGACGTAAAGTTATTCTGCAGGGGCGCAGTATGCTGAATGTAATTCGGATTGCATCGGATCTGGGCTATGTTAAAATACCTAAGAACACCCTGATCGATATTGATCTTATGAAGAATTATCCCGACGAAAAACTGGTTTTAATCACAACCGGAAGTCAGGGAGAATCCATGGCAGCTTTGTCCCGTATGGCTGATTCCACCCATAAAAAAGTCTCCGTAAAACCGGGGGATGCTATTATATTAAGCTCAACGCCAATTCCCGGAAACGAAAAAGCCGTTTCCAAAATTATAAATGAATTATCCATGAAGGGCGCCAATGTTATTTTCCAGGATACCCATGTATCCGGACATGCATGCCAGGAAGAGATCAAACTGATCTATTCCCTGGTTCATCCGAAATATGCTGTGCCAATGCATGGAGAATACCGTTTCCGTGCTGCTCAGGCAAACCTGGCACAGTCACTTGGTATCCCAAAAGAAAATACATTTCTGATTGAATCCGGCAATGTACTGGCACTTTCCGAAGATAAAGCCAGTGTTATCGGACAAGTTCCTGCAAGAGGCGTCATGGTAGATGGACTAGGCATCGGTGATGTGGGGAATATCGTCATGCATGACAGACAGAGCCTGTCTGAAAATGGTATCATGGTTGTTACCGTTACCCTGGAGAAAGATACAAACCAGGTTCTGGCTGGACCGGATATTATCTCCAGAGGATTTGTTTATGTCCGGGAATCCGAGGAATTAATGTCCCAGCTGCGCAGCCTTGCCGCTGATACGCTAGAACGCTGTAATAAGAAGAAAATAACGGATTGGGGTAAAATTAAATCCGCACTCCGGGATGATCTTGGAGATTTTCTGTGGAAGAAAATTAAAAGATCGCCTATGATACTGCCAATCATTATGGAAGTATAAATAAAAGCTTTTACAAACAAGGAGCATTTCGCTTTGATATTACGCGAAATGCTCCTTGTTTTATGTTAGAGCACACTCCCATAGTAGAATGAAGAAAACGTCCTACGCTGAAAAGATCCAGCTGCTTTATAGGTTTTATACGTTCTCTGCCATGGTCCGCCCCCTTCTCTTTCCGAGCACTACATCATTTTACAAAGCGTCACCTTTCTCACCTAAACGCAAAAACATTAATCAGTTTTCTTCTTTTTCATGGACAGCAGTTTATCCAGATAAATTGATTTCATCTGCCTGCTTGCCAGCATCTGCTTCACCGGTGGAAGTTTTAAAATAGTTCCGAATACAGCTGCCATCGCTCTGTGGTTGGCAAAGGCATGATTATCAAAAATCAGGTTCTGAAGCGTTCCCTTTTCGATTGCCTGCAGTACAAACCGGTGGGTACTGTTTACCGGAGTAATAATCTGAACCGCCCGGCGTTTCAGCTCAATGGCTTTTGTGGGACAGTTTCCAGCACACACACCGCAGCCAAGGCAGATATCCGTATCAATAACGGCATTCTTGTCCTCCATTTTAATTGCCAGGATTGGGCAGACTTTTGCACACTTGCCGCAGGAAATACATTTTTCTTTCGATACCTCCGGTATATAATTTGTGGTTGCAACCGGCTGCATGGGGCTGAACTTCCTTGCTGCCTGTAAGGCCTCACAGCAGCATCCACAGCAATTGCAGATAAACATTGGATCTTCCCTTACATTCTCACCTATCTGTACCAAATTAGACGCATAAGAGCGTTCCAGCGCATCGTAAGCTTCTTCTTTGGAGATAAGCCTGGCATGGCCTCCGTGTTCTGCAAGTGAACGTGCCACATTTCCAAAGGTCAGACAGACATCCAGGGGAGCGTCAATTTCACAGGGATGTCCCGCATGAAACATCTTGTGCCTGCAGTAACAGGTGCCAAGTCCGATATACTGCGCATCTTCCACAATGTGGCTGGCACGCTCATGATCCAGTATATGGAGTGTATTTTCTGTAGACAATACCGGTTCCTGTACAAAAACGCGCCCCAGTCTTGTTTCTGTTGCATAAAAGAGATCTTTTACAAAATCCTCCTCCACATTCATGTACTGATAATACAGTTCGCTTAAATACTTCTGATCAATGTCCCCTCTGGTCCTCATCAGGGCAAATTCAAAGAATCCGGCCATAGGCGGCGGCATCACAAATTTTCGTTGTCCATTATGAAAAGAATCAACCAGTAATGCTTTTTCACATAGGTGATCCAGCACCTTTTCTGCTTTTAATTCTGTCGTACCCCAGATCTGTGCCGCTTTTTTAGCCGTAAAAGGCCGTATCGGCAGCAGCGATATCCATTTTGCTTCTTTTTCCGAATATAAAACCTCAAGGATTTTGTATAGTGTTTGCGAAGCAGGAGCACCCTGGGTAAACCAATTAATTCGTTCTTCCAAATTTTTATAAGCTTCTTTTGAAGTAATATGTCCCATATTCTCACGCTTTCTCAGTGTCATTACACCAGTTTCATTTTGTATTGCAATAGAAATATTTTAAAGTAAAATATTTCTATTGTCAAATTACTTTCGGGACATTTTTTAAATTAGCAGAGCTTATGGTCTTTGCGGCATGGTAAATGAAGCTAATGCCCGATTCAGATAATCATTAAAAGGCTTCATTTTACGGAAGATATCAACAGACAGATCCAAAAATCCATCTACGTCAGCAAACTGTGCATCACTGATTGCATATTCCAAAGCCCATGATTTATGTTTCAGAAATTCTGCAAGGGGATGGTTCTTATCATAACCTCTTGGAACATTTTTCAGCTTTTCGCCAAATACCTGGAAATTCTCCCGAAAATCCTGATTGTTTATAATATCCAAAAATTCCACACCATGTCCGGTCAGGTAGTCCCGTACTAAAGTGGTGGCATCCGGGAATTGCGTGGCAAAGACACCGCCGCCAAGTATGGATTCCCCGGGTTTCACGCAGATAAAATATCCTGCCGGAATAGGGAGACGTCCTGCGGATGAAATATGTGCACGAAAAGAGGGATTATATGGGGATTTGTCCTTGCTGAAACGGGTATCCCTATTTAATCGAAACACCAGATCTTTTGCTTTCAGCCATGCGATGGAATCGTCAAACGCTGAAATCCGTACAATCATTTCCTGGATTAGGCCTTCAAATTTTTCCTTTGCTTCCTGATACAGTTTCTTATTTTCCTGCATCCATTCCAAAGAATTGTTTTCCTGCAGCATTGTTAAAAACTCTAAAATTACCTTGTTGTTCATCTTTGTCCTCCTTGATGATTGCATAATATATGCGCTTTTAATTCGTTACACTTAATTAGACAACTGTGGCTTGCGGTTGTGACATCTTTTTTAAGAAAATTTTCTATTTACAATACCCGCTGCACCGTTGTATGCTTATAGCGTATAGCCGATATACAAATAGAAACTTTAAGGACAGATAAATAAGCTTATGGATAACCTGGAAAAGAAACAATTACGATTTCAAAATGCCTGTCACAAAATACGATATGGCAAAAAAAACTTCAATGGCATCGGAACCCTGTCAGAAAAGACGCTCCATGCAGTATTAAAAGAATATTATGAGCCACGGGCTGACCATCAGGAAATACGGGTAGCTTCTTACGTAGCAGATATCATGACAGACCAGGAGATCATTGAAATACAGACCCAGAATTTTAACAAACTCAGAAAAAAGCTGGAAGTATTTACGGAAGTCAGTGACGTTCGAATCGTTTACCCTATAGCCAGTACCAAATGGCTGCTCTGGGTAGATAAAACTACCGGTGAGATATCTTCACCCAGAAAAAGTCCGAGACGTGGTAACTCTTATGATATTTTCCATGAGCTGTACAGAATTAAGGAGCTTCTTAAAAATCCCAGAATTAAGTTAAGCATTGCCATGATTGAGATAGAAGAGTACCGCTATCTGGATGGATGGAGCCGTGACAAGAAAAAAGGATCCTCCCGCTGCGAACGGATCCCGATAGCCCTAACGGATGAAATCCTCATAGACAGCCGGGAAGATTACCATAAGCTCATTCCCCCGGGGCTAAAGCCTGATTTTACATCCAGAGACTTTAAAACTGCTTCTAAACTGTCCCTTTCCAAAGCACAGCTGGCATTAAATGTGCTTTATAACTTAGAAGTTGTTCAAAGAACGGGAAAGAAGGGAAACTTGTACACCTACTCTACGGAGCGTTGATTGCAAAGTTCCCCCGGGTGGTTTATGCTGATAATTGGAGGTGAACGTAATGGATTGTAATAAAGTGGGATTGCTGATATTGGAATTGCGTAAAGAAAAGAATATGACACAAAAAGAAATTGCAGATGCCATGAATATCAGTGACAAGGCTATTTCCAAGTGGGAGAGAGGACTTGGCTGTCCCGATGTATCACTGCTTAGTGAACTATCCCAAATATTAGGAGTAAATATAGAAAAAATACTGCAGGGGGATTTAGACCCCAACCATACAGACGGAGGCAATATGAAAAGAGTAAAATTTTATCTGTGCCCGACTTGCGGCAATGTCCTGACAAGTACGGCAAAAGCAGAACTTTCCTGCTGCGGCAGAAAATTAGAACCCCTGGAAGAAAAGCCAGCGGATGCAGATCATCAGATAACGGTAGAAGACATCGATGATGAAGCCTATATTACCATAAATCACGAAATGACACGGGAACACTACCTTACCTTTGCAGCATATGTTACCTGCGACCGGTTACAGCTAATCAAATTATATCCCGAACAAAATGCAGAACTTCGCATCCCTAAAATAAGGAGTGGGAAATTCTACATCTGCTGCAGCAATCATGGTCTGTTCTCGCTTTTACCGCCCCGAAAGAGCCGGAAAAGTGAAAATAACTAAATTGCAGGATGGTATGGATACAGTCAATATTACTGTTGACTGCATCCATTTTTACAAAAATTCTATTTCTATTTTTTCTGTTGGCTGACCTCTCATTTCACTATATATTATATCGCAGTAATCTATATTTCCCTTATTATCCAGTTCTTCGGTAATATGTAATAATATTTCCAGACTTTCCTTTCTGAAATTCTCCTTTACGGGCGGCACAATCTGTTGAAACGCCTTCTTATGTATAACGCGTCCTTTAACAATGTAAAAAAGCTTCCTGCCACTGTCAGTTTCCAGATTCAAAAGTACATGCCCCTTCATCCAATGGTCATAAGAATCTATCCCCTTTTTCAAGTATTTCAGGTTTTCAACAGCATCCCGATAGAATGCCGCTGTTTCGTATTTTTCTTCTTGTGCAGCTTTGCTCATTTTCTTTTGCATCTCTCTTATAAACTGTTCCCGTATAGAAGCTTTCTTACAAAATTCCATCAGCGCCCGCTGTGTATCCTCCCAGTTATCCCGGGTAAGCGGTTTGGGAAAGATATGATAGGTAAGCTGGTATGTTCTTTTCACTTTCTCAATCGGATACACATTTTTCATAAAGTCCATAATCTGCAACAGTGTGCTTCTGCTGCGAAAAGGCCCAAAGCAGTTTTCTTCCCTGCGGTTAGCAATGGAAAGCAGTCTGTCCGGAAATGTCTGTCCTACCTTCAGGTAAACGTACCGGTCATCGTATTTCATCATTACGTTAAAATAAGGGCGGACTTGTTTAATAAGTTCACATTCCAAAAGCATAGCTTCCAGATGGGTATCGGTAACCACATAGTCGATATCTTTTATAAAAGGTGCCATTCGATTTACCTTATCCCATTTTGGAGTTTCCACAAAATAAGATTTCACCCGTTTCTTCAGGCATTTACTTTTCCCAATATATATTATTTTTCCTTTTTCATCCAGCATTTTATAGACTCCCGGGGCTTCCGGAAGATGTTCTAATTTTTCTGAGATCTGATCTGTCATAGGCGCACCATGCCTCCGCTTTATCCTTGGTTTATAACACTTTCCATTATCATAATATAGAATTGCGCCTGCGTCAAATTTTCCCTGGAGCGTGTTTGAAAAATACTATTGGCACTGCATGAAATTACCATTCCGGAATCTGATGACAAGAAATTACGATATAGAATCATTATTTCCGGTCATCATTCCTCACTGTATCCGTTATGCATTCCTGCTAAAATAAAACCATCAAATACAGCAGGAGGTATTAAAATGAGAAAAGCTTTTATATGTCCAACCAAATACGTACAGGGAGAAGATGAAATCCGAAACCTGGGTTACTTCGTAAAAACATTCGGATCATCCGCATTACTGATTGCCCACCCGGATGATGTCAGCCGAGTTAAGGAAAAGCTGCTGATAACTGCAAAGGAGTATCAGATCTCTTTTGTCGAAAGCGGATTTAAAGGCGAATGTTCCAGACAGGAAGTAGCACGCCTGCAGGAACTGGCAAAAGAAAAAGGCTGCCACTGTACCATTGGACTTGGCGGCGGAAAGGCGATTGATACCGCAAAATGCGTTGCAGCAGGCGAAGCTTTGATCATTGTTCCCACGATTGCAGCTACCGATGCCCCAACCAGCCACTCAGCAGTTCTCTACACACCGGAAGGTGCATTTGATGACTATGCATATTTCAAACAGAGTCCCAGTGTTATCTTAATTGACACCACGGTAATTGCCCAGGCACCTTCCCGTTTTCTGGTTTCCGGAATGGGAGATGCCCTGTCTACTTATTTTGAAGCAAGGGCAACTGCTGCCTCCTATTCAAATGTAAATGCCGGACTTCCCTGCGGGTTTCGGGAAGGATACTGCGGTCCTGCCAAAGGTACTAATACCGCAATGGCGCTGGCATCTCTGTGCTATCAGACTCTGATGGAAGATGGGGAGAAAGCCAAAACAGCCTGTGACTGTAATCAGGTCACTCCGGCACTGGAAAATATTATTGAAACCAATATTCTATTATCGGGGCTTGGATTTGAAAGTGCCGGACTTGGAGGTGCTCATGCCATTCATGACGGACTTACCATTTTTGAAGGTACCCACAAATATTTCCACGGTGAAAAAGTAGCCTTTGGTACACTGGCGCAGTTAGTCCTGGAAAATGCTCCTTCAAAGGAAATCGAAGAAGTTTTGGACTTCTGCCTTAAAATTGGACTTCCGGTTTGCCTGGAAGATATCGGGGTGGATCAATTTACGACGGAAGAACTGATGGAAGCTGCAAATAAAGCTTGTATTCCGGAAGAATCCATCCATGCCATGCCTTTCCCGGTAACACCTCAATCAGTGGCTGCTGCAATCATTACAGCAGACCGTATCGGAAAAAACTTCAAAGAGGAAAGCAGGTGCGGCAAATGAAAAAAATAATAAATAATCCTCAAAATGTTGTTATGGAAATGTGCAATGGCATTGTCCTTGCACATCCTGATCTGGAACTCATACCGAAATATAAAATTATCAAAAAGCGAGACGTAAATAAGGAGAAAGTAATCCTGATCAGCGGAGGCGGCAGCGGGCATGAACCTGCACATGCCGGCTTTGTAGGGGATGGACTTCTGGATGCCGCCGTATGCGGCGATGTATTTGCTTCTCCCTCACAGATTCAGGTATATCAGGCAATCCGGGAAACAGCCGGGGACAAAGGCACCCTGCTGATTATTAAGAATTACAGCGGTGACATAATGAACTTTAAAAATGCAGCATATCTGGCAAAAGAAGATGGCATATCTGTTGATTATATAAAAGTTGATGACGATATCGCCGTAAAAGACAGTCTGTATACCGTTGGAAGAAGAGGTGTTGCAGGTACCGTGTTTGTACATAAAATTGCAGGTGCCGCAGCGGAGAGGGGTATGGATTTAGCACAAGTGAAGCGCCTGGCTGAAAAAACCGTAGCTAATGTAAAAAGCATCGGCTTTGCCTTTACCTCCTGTACGGTTCCAGCCAAGAGGACGCCTACTTTTGTTCTTGGTGACGATGAGATGGAATATGGCGTGGGAATTCATGGTGAGCCGGGGATTAAGCGTGAAAAACTCATTACCGCCGATGAACTGGCGATGAAAATGGTGGATGCACTTTTAGAAGAGCTTAAGCCGGATACGGACCAGGAAATTGCCCTTCTGGTAAATGGCTTTGGTGCAACCCCTGCCCAGGAATTATACCTGTTGAATAATTCAGTAAATAAGGAACTGGCAAAGCATCCGGTTATAGTTTCCCGAACCTTGGTAGGAAGTTACATGACCAGTATCGATATGGCAGGCGCATCTTTGTCTATTCTGAAACTGGATGAGGAATTAAAGGGCCTGCTGAGCGCCCCCTGCAGTGCTCCGGTTTTTACGATTCAGGATTGGAAGCAAAGTATTCCTTATACCCCAGCCGGGAACATGTCTGGTACCGGAGTTAAAGCCAGCTATGAGATCGAAACAAGCCCGGATTACGCAATCATTCATCATAACTGTATCAGCCTGCAGAATATGGTTTACATGATCGATTGTATGAGTGCATCCGTAATAAGAAATGAAGTACCTTTCTGCGAGCTTGATTCCCATGCAGGAGACGGCGATTTCGGTATGAGTATTGCCAAAGGATTCCGCCGGCTTAAAATGGAATGGAACGAGATCATCACCCATCATACAGACACCATCGGGAATTTCCTGGATGCTTGTTCTATGGTTATCATGGAACACTGTGGAGGAGCTTCCGGTCCCATCTGGGGATCTGCCTTCCGTGCAGCAGGAAAATACGCGCAAGCAAAAACGGAGCTGACCATTTCTGAATTTGCACAAATGCTGCAGGCATCAGTAAAAGGGATTCAGGCAACCGGAGAGAGGTCGTTTGGAAGAGGTGCAGAAATAGGCGATAAAACACTGATTGATGCCTTTCTTCCCTGTGCAAATACCTGGAGCCTTTGTGCTAAAGCCGGGGAGGATATTTCCACCACTCTTATAAGAGCAGCTAAGGCAGCAGAAGACGGTGCCAAGGCCACAGAAAAAATCGTTGCCCGCATGGGCAGAGCCGGAACAGTGGGAGAGCGGAGTCTTGGATATCCGGATGCCGGAGCCTATGGGCTGGGTGTCATATTCCGGGATATAGCAGAAGCAATGAAAGTGCATGGAATCGATTACTAGATATACAAGTAAACCATTAAAATATTTCATTTATGAAGGTAATTGTGAAAATGATATCTTTTTTACACTTACCAAAGAAGATGCGATTAACCGATTAAAAGATAAATTACAGTAAACAGAAGTACCGATTCCCATACATGAACCAGAAACTCCAATGAAATGATCCCATACAAAAACCTTGTGAAGAAGACTCCCCTGCAATAGGCGGACCATTCTTAACAAGGTTTTTTTACATGGAAATCGGCATACTCATAAGAAACAGGCTGTAAATATGGCTAATTCTACAGACTCATTTCTGTGAATAAGTAACTATTGTTTTCTTTCCCAAATTATATTATTCTTAACGTAAAGATTATAGTTTCCTTTGGAAATTATTTTATTTATGAATGAAAATTAATTTTGGGGGAGGTGGTTTTATGAAACTGGAATGGATGGGAGAATACCGGTCATTTGTGGAGAAATTGATTAAGTATGCAAATGTATATGCTTCAATTTATAACAAAGAGGATTATTATGGAACAAGTATTCCGATTTCATTTTCACAAATCCAGGTATTGGAATATTTACTGGAAAATGAGGAACTCAATCTGAACATGTCTGAAATTGCAGGAAGGCTGGGAATCAGTCCCAGTGCTTTCACAAAACTGGTAAATAAATTAACGCAAAAGGATCTGTTGGAAAAGTTTTATCTGGAGGGCAACCGGAAAAATATTATTATCCGGGTAACGGATCATGGACGACGCCTGTATCAGAATTACTCCAATTATATCTATGAAAAATCCTTCTCGAAAATGTTCCGTGCCGGAGAAGGACTTCCGAAAAAATATCTCCCCGTCGTAGCCCGAATGCTGGAAGCAGGCATCTGGCTGGATCAGGAGAAAGAAGTAAAAACACCCCAGGTATTAATTCCGGTTGGAAAAAACCATAAATAGTGCAGGTAGATGATTTTAAAGGAGGACCGTGTATTATGAATAAATTACTTGCCATTGATCAGATCTTCGATATGGAACAATGGACGAACCTGCAGCGCTCCCTGGCTGAGGTGACAAACATGGCAATCCTTACCGTGGATTACAAAGGTGTACCGGTAACAGAACATAGCTGCTGCCATGAATTTTGTAAAAAGGTACGGAACGATCCGACACTGGGCAAATTCTGTCAAAAGTGTGATTCCAGAGGCGGATTGGAAGCGGTACGGATAAATGAGCCCTATATATACCAATGCCATTTCTCTATAGTTGATATTGCTATCCCCATTATTGTGAATGACAAATACCTGGGTGCTGTAATGGCTGGACAGGTACGTCTGCCCATTCATAAAGATGACAGCTTTATGGAGAAGATATTCAGTCCCGCCAACCCCAGAATTATCGAGGAAGCAAAAGAAAATTTCCGACAACTCTATAACGAAATCCCATTTTTATCCTATGAGCGTATGCAGATGATTGCTATGATGCTTTATTTTCTCTGTAATTATATGGTCAAAGAAGCAATTCACAAAGAACAGATTATAGAAATGTATGAAACTGTAGTCAACAGACACCAGGAAATCCTGGAGGAGCCTCCTGGCGCTCATTATACGATGGAATCCGCCCGTAAAATGAAAGCAGCTCTATCTAATGTAATTTTGAATTCAAATATAGAGAATGCCGGATGTGATGTTCCTGTCTCCACAAACAGCATTATCATAAAAGCATTTGATTACATCTACCACCACAAAGGAGAATCGCCTTCTTTGAAAAACATGGCTGCATACTGCAATGTCAGTTCCAGCTATCTGAGCAGGCTTTTCACAAAAGAAGTGGGAGAGAGTTATTCTTCTTTTACGGCCAGGTTAAAAATTGAATGGGCAAAAGCTCTGCTGGAATCATCGGATGCGCCCATTTCCGAAATCAGTGATGAACTGGGCTACAGCGAAGCCGGTTATTTTATAAAATCCTTTAAAAAGTATGTAGGCGTAACTCCGGCTGTGTACCGCACTTACTGTAAAGGCTGAAAACAGACTGTTTGAAAACCTCAAACAGTTCTTTTTTATAACGGAAATCTCATGGATACGATACCGTATAACGGTTACAATACTTTTGTGCAGTAAATAAACCTACTTAACGAAAGGATGCGATATCATGGATATCTGGGAATTACTTTTCAGAAGCGTCCTGACAATTATCATTTTATCAGTTATGACAAAGATCAGCGGCGCCAAACAGATTGCGCAGATGACCTTTTATGATTATATTGCAGGAATCGTAGTCGGAACACTTGCTGGAGAGCTTACAATCAATCATACGGTACCTATTTTTTACGGTATTCTTTCTATCCTTATTTTTTTTCTTCATTCCATATTGCTTTCTTTCTATTCCAGAAAGAGCATTACGCTGAGGAGGATCTTAGTTGGTAAGCCAATTTTTCTTATTGCAAATGGACTCATACAATACGATGGGTTAAAGCAGGCCAAATTTGACATCAATTTACTGTTAAGCCAGCTTCGCACTCAGGGTTATTTTGATATCAGTGAAGTTCAATATGCCATTCTTGAGCCGGAAGGCAGTATCTCTGTAATGCCAAAAGACTTTGCACGTCCACCGAAATCCTCCGATTTTTCCTTTCCGGCTAAGGATGATTCCCTCCGGGCAAATATCATTATTGATGGAAAGATCATGAAGCACAATCTGGCGCCTTATGGTAAAGACCAGGTATGGTTGATGGAAGAACTGGATAGGCAGGGATACCAGGATCTTAAAAAAATAACCCTGGCTACACTCAGCGACTCCGGGATTTTAACAATTCTTCCCAAACACAACAACAATAGCAAACGTTCTTCTTTAATGTAATCAGCTGTTTTACCTAAAGGGAGCAATAGGAGTAAACCATGAATTGATATGAAGAGTACAGACGAAAGGGACAAGTTAGGGGTGGATTCTCCGATTACAAAAAAATCGAGAGGGAGTCGACCTCTTTTTGGCATACTTATTTTTATTATCATACGACAATAAAAGCAAAAAATCAAACTGCATTTCAGTTACAAAAACGGCTTTTGGTTTACAAATCATGTATTTCAATTACAAAAGTGGCATTTCGTTTACAAATATTTAATTGTCAGTTACAAAGATAGTCTTTCACTTTACAAAGTGGCATCTCGTCTTACAGGTGAGTAATCAAACTGCAATCAAGTGCGTATTTTTATGTATAGCAATATAAATATATCGAAAAACGATAAATTATACTTGAATATCAATATTTACCATGCTATAATACAAACAGCTTAAGAAGCAATGACTTATAAAATCATTTTATCTAATTATATTGTAAAAGGAGGCAATCAAATGAACTGGAACAAAGACAAGAGTCTGGCGCTGTCCAGAATCTGTGTACTGTTATTTTCTCTCTGCCTGATTGCAGGCTGCATTGGCGCTCCATGGCTGTTTGGGATATTTATAAAGACAGTGGGGCCGTACTTAGACAATAAACTGACTTTATTTTTAATCACGGTATACACATCTGCGGTATTTGTAGCAGTTGCACTGTACAATTTACATTGTCTGTTAAACAATATCCGTAAAGACATTGTATTCGAAAAATGCAATGTAAAATGCCTGCGTCACCTTTCCTGGTGCTGTCTGGCAGCAGGTATGATTTATCTCTTAAGTGGATTTTACTTTGCACCATTTTGGGTACTGGCTGTTATGGCTTTATTCATGAGCCTGATTCTAAGGGTGATTAAAAATGTATTTGCCCAGGCTGCCGAACTTAAAGAAGAAAATGACTATACCATATAGAAGGGATGTGCCGGTATGGCTATTATAGTAAATCTTGACGTGATGATGGCACGTCGTAAAATCAGTTCCGGAGATCTTGCTGAAAAAGTTGGGATCACACCGGCTAACCTGTCAATCTTAAAAAATGGAAAAGCAAAAGCAATCCGTTTTTCGACATTGGAAGCCATTTGTAAAGCATTACAATGTCAGCCTGGTGATATTCTGGAGTTCCTGGAAGAAGAATAACCGTACGTAATCGAACAGAGGAGGTTTATTTTATATGGAAAATCAAGAAATGGTAAGCCAAAGCGGCCTGCCTTGTGAAAGTGCGCCTATTTTAGATCAAATATCAACGGTAAACGAATCAAAACCCCTTATTTCCGATGGTAAAGACAAAGGATTTGCATTAACCTATCTGATACTCGGCTATGGCCTTGTATATGTTTTTTCGTCATTTCTTAATTTTAACCGCAATATAGCACTGTTCACGATAGCATATGTTATCGGAGTTCTGGCATACGTCTTTGCCCGCAAACAAAGACCTGCGAAGGAAAGTTTCTTTTGGCTGGCTATTCTGCTGGGTGTGGGAATTCCCTATGGTTTTTGGAGCGTTATGAGAGTCATTCAGATACTGGCACTAATCGTGATTGCCGCGTATTGGACACTTTCCGTAACCGGAATACTACTTAAGGACAATAAATCCAGTGAATGGGTAATGCTGGACTTATGGAATGCATTCATTATTATCCCCTTCTATAACTTCACTTGCCAGTTTCGCGTACTAAAATCAGCACTCCGAAAATCCAGGTCAGGAAATAAGGTGATTTCGGCAGCTTTAGGGCTTTGTATTGCCATTCCGGTTCTGGCTGTCGTGCTTCCGTTACTCTCAAGTGCAGATAGTGGTTTCCGACAATTATTAGTTGAAACAAGAGATTATTTTTACCGACATTTATTTGCAAATATTCTTCGTTTTGTGTTATCATTACCTATATCAGCTTATATGTTTGGACTTATATATGGATGCCTTTATCACCGCAATACGGATCATTTTCATATGGATTCCATCAGTAAAATAATGATAAAGACTCACTGTATCGCAGATACTGCCATTGATACAGCGGTCCTATTAGTTTGTATATCCTATGGGTTATTTATCGGATTACAAAGCAGTTATTTATTTTCAGCATTTGCCGGGATACGCCCCGAATATTTTACCTATGCCCAATATGCCCGTCAGGGATTCTTCGAGTTATGCATTATTGCAGTCATCAATGTACTGATTATCCTCGGAGCAAACGCTTTCAGCAAAACACAAAAGTGCGATAACAGGATTTTACGATGGATAAATGTTATCCTTTCCGTTCTGACCCTGCTTTTGATTGCAACAGCAATGAGTAAAATGTTCTTATATATTTCTGTGTACGGCCTTACGGTAAAGCGGATACTGACAAGTGTCTTTATGATTTGGCTGACCGCAGTATTTCTAATGACTATAATATGGCAGTGGAAGAGGATTCCAATCATCCGGCTAGCAATTATTTTTGGAGCAATTCTATTTTGTTTTCTATGTATCCTGCCTGTCCAACAATATATTGCAAACTTTAATATGTTATAAGAAACTAAATAATAAGTTGTATATACCCCCTTTTAAGAATCGCAGATTTAATTCGTTTTGTGTAATAAAATTATTAAAATTGTAATAAGGAGAGAGAAACCATGGATAGAGAAGACTGTCCGGTTCAAAAACTGGGCTATGAATACTTTGAAAAGGTAGTCAATATGATCGGCGGTAAATGGAAGATGCGTGTACTTTATATACTTGGCTTAAACAAAATTTTATCCTATGATGAATTAAAAAATGCACTGGGAAATGTTCCGCACAACAAATTGACCAAACAGTTAAAAGAACTGGAAGAAGATGCACTTATCATCCGAACAGAAAATTCAAAAATTCTTACTAAAGTAGAATATTCATTAAGCAAAAAGGGATACGATCTGCTTCCAATGTTATTAGAAATGTGTAACTGGGTATTAAAATATGAAGTGGAAAAGTTTGCATCAGCGGAAAACCAGACACATAGCACTGTTAATTAAAGAACCATATAAGTAATTAGACAGAATTACTCTTTAATTGATGGAATTTTAATACTGTAGATAAATAATAAATAATTAAAATCGCAAGCTTTTTCGAACACACGTTCTGCAAGGTGTAAATTGACAGAAGAGTACATACAAGAAATTTATCTATGAAAGATCCTGGCGAGTAATCGGATATTTATTAATTAAAACAAGTAGTCCATAAAGTTTAAAATCACAATATAGACGCAGGATATTTTACACACTGCAAGACGGTGTAATGTGATGTTGCGGGCTGGTCAATTATTTTACCGAAGTATACCTTTTACAAAGATATACCATAATAAGGTTGGCAAATATATTGATTATTATGGTATATCAAAAAAGATTTAGCAGCGTAAACCTATAATGATATCATTTTAAAGTATAATGATAAGACAAGCATAAACAGATAAAATGAAATAACATTAATAGATTATAAAATGAGTATGAACAATATACATAAGGACTAAAATATTAACTTAAACTAATAACCACGGTGATCAGGCAAAATAATATAAATAGCCGGTTATACATTGTTTCCTTGTTAGTTAGTCGGAAAAAACTGTATTTGTCCGCTTAACTATTCTAACTCCCATCTGCTTCTAAAATCTCCGGTTAATTCCTATATTACCGAATATCTATAAATAATGTCTATTTTCGTTTTCTAAATTATACAGCCATGTTCTTTTTTCCAAAACCATAATCTGTTCACCCTTCGTATCCAGCTCTCCGTTAAGCATAAAACCTAAATTTTCATATAAAGTGAATGCCCGCTGGTTATCCGGATAAAGACTCAGATAAATTTCGCTGCATGAGTATTTCCGGAACAAATACGCAATAAGGCTAGACAAAGCTTTTTTTCCGTGACCTTGCCCCTGAAATTTGTGATCGATTAATAATCGGTCCATCCATACACGTTTTTCCGATAAAATCTCTCCATACATGGTAAACCCGATTAGCTGGTCTCTATAGTAAATTCCCCGTGGCTGCCAATCATTCAATTCTTCCGCCTCTTTTAGGCATTCCAACGGGGTTTCTATGAAATGCTTCTGTTCTTCTGGCAGATGCAAATTCAGTATGTCCTGTAAATTTGATTTCGTTACTTTTTCAAAATGGTATTCGATATTTTCACCCATTCGAACATATATTCTCTTTTTGCTGTCATTAAAAGATTTCTCCATATTATTTTTCATTTTTCTTTACTCCTATGAATATTTACCTATTTTCCTACCAGTATACCACAATATGGTACATTAATTTTTAAAAAAACCGCCGAGAAAAAATACTCGACGGCCAACTGGGGCTCTTTTACGTTGTTACTATAATGCTTTTATGTTCTAAAATCTCTATTAGGAAGAACTGATTCCTCTATTGTTTTAATTCTGTTGAGTAATAAGGTACGACTATCCTTTGTCCATAATGCACATCTTCTGTTAACATAGAATTAATATTCAATACTTCGTTTATATAGCTATTTACAGAATCATAATCATCGGTAATATATTCATTTGCTATACCCCATAATGTATCATTATGTCCTATACGGACTTCTGTATAGTATTTGTATGTCTGTGGTTTTGTCTTGCTGCTTGCGCTGACAATAAAGCTATTGCAGGCAATTAAGATCATTGCTGCTATTACTAACGAAGCCAGACTTAAAATCACTCTGCGGTCAAATAATAACTTCACTATTTCATTTTTCATAGAATGCATATTCTCTCTCTTTCCCATAATAACTAAATCCCCCTTCTACACTTGATTGTATTCATTTTTGATTATTTTATACAAAAAACTTGTCCGAACATTTGTTACGAACGAGTGTTCGATTTACTGACATTATATTACAAGAACAGACGTTTGTCAACACTGTTTCGACAAAATTACGAACAAGTATTCTAAACATTTGTTTGCATTTTGCACAAAAATATGATAGTATAAGGAAAATAGATGTATTAGGAGGTATGTGTAATATGGCATATGGCAAAATTTCTAAAAAACAAGCTGAAATATTAGAATATATAAAAAATGAAATTTTAAACCGTGGTTTTCCACCAGCAGTTCGGGAGATCTGTGAGGCAGTACATTTAAAGTCGACCTCTTCTGTTCATTCCCACTTGGAAACATTAGAGAAAAACGGTTATATCCGACGTGACCCTACGAAGCCAAGGGCGATTGAAATACTCGATGACAATTTTAATATGGTCAGACGTGAGGTTGTGAATGTTCCAATTGTTGGAAGAATCGCTGCCGGCCAGCCTATCCTTGCAGTGGAGAATGTAGAAAGCTACTTTCCTATCCCATCCGAGTTTATGCCGAATGCACAGACCTTTATGCTTACCGTTAAAGGTGAAAGTATGATTAATGCCGGCATCTTCGATGGTGATCAGATTCTCGTACAAAAGCAGAACACCGCACAAAATGGTGATATCGTGGTTGCCTTAATAGATGACTCTGCTACAGTAAAAACATATTATAAAGAAGATGGGTACTATCGCCTGCAGCCGGAAAATGATACAATGGAGCCAATAATCGTTGAAAATGACGGACTTTGTATACAGGGAAAAGTAATTGGAGTTTTCCGTTTCATTCATTAAATCATGCATTTTCGTTTCTATTTATAAGGAACAACTTAACTTTTACATATTTAAAGGAGCTATTTCACTGAATGATAAACTGAACCTTTACAGGTCAGTAATAATTATATCATCGGTGTATAGCTCCCTCTTTTTACCAAACATTATTACGTTATTCCACTGACTCTCCTTCTGTATCCTGCTGCACTGACCATTGTGCAAACACTTTATGTCCAATACGTACACAGTTATCCGGCTGTAGTTCTTTAACCATCCCTACCCCCTGACCGGAACCGGAATTAAAAGCCAGTTTCAGGATACTGTCAGCCTGTTTTCTTGCGTCATTGATAACCGTTCCCAGCATCTCTTTATTTTCTACCGCTTTGATTGCAGACTCTGTTCCATCTACCCCCACAACCTGGATTTTCCCTTCATATCCTGCCTTTTTAATTGCAGATATTGCGCCTAGAGCCATTTCATCATTATTACTGAAGACTACTTCTATCCTATCTTTGTATTCTTCCAGCCAACCTCCCATTTTTTCTTCCCCCTGGGATTTTTGCCAGTTTGCAGTGGCATTGGCAAGCTTCTCCAGCACGATATTATTGTCTAACAATGGCTTCAGACAGTATTCAGTACGGATCAGGCTATCCTGATGTCCCTGTTCTCCCTCCAGAATAACATATTGAATCCTGCCGTCATGGTTGCGGTCTACGCTTCCCGGGTCTTTTAGATATTGTT
This sequence comes from Robinsoniella sp. KNHs210, assembly GCF_000686105.1. Classification (NCBI taxonomy): domain Bacteria; kingdom Bacillati; phylum Bacillota; class Clostridia; order Lachnospirales; family Lachnospiraceae; genus Robinsoniella; species Robinsoniella sp. KNHs210. Next base: position 1,447,985 of record NZ_JMLZ01000002.1, on the reverse strand, counting down.
CTAAAACGATTTCACCCTGCATGGTTCCGGCTTCCTCCGGTCTGGAACCTACATAATAAACTTTATCCCATCGCTTCATATCCGCGCTAACCGGCTCCCGGTTAAAGAATATAACCGGTATATCCGCATTCTTAACCTTGTCAATTATCGTAGCTGCTGCAGTCCGGTCAGCAAGATTCATGCAGATCACATCATATCCCTGAGAGATGAATTTATCAGCCTGTTCATTTTGCAAAGTCTGGCTGTTCTGACCGTCTACGATATTCAGAGTAATGTTGTAACCCTCTTCCTTTTCCATCTTCTTTACCGATTCTTTCAATCGGCTGATAATCGATTCAATAAACACATCATCCTGATAATAGACCGATACACCTATTTTCAATTCCGGCAATTGCTCCTTTTTCTGTTCTGTTGCCAGCGTACTGCATCCAGCCAGACAAAGAATGACCATAGCTGCTTCCATTAATAATTTTTTCACCTTCATAATCTCTCTCCTGATTTACCTTACAAAAGGGAATAGTAACCTCTGATTCTCTTCTGAATACATGTGTTCGTGATCCACAATTTTAAATGCAATTTCTGTTCTTTCTTTTTCTTCCCTGCCGTTGATTGCATTGATGGCATCCCTCACTCCCAGATACCCCATGCTGTAATCATCCTGGACAACAATGCTGACAATGTTATCATTTTCTAGATAACGAATAACTTTGCTGCTGCTTCCCACACCATACAGCTCTGTAAGCTGCGGCGGATACTGATCTTCATATTCCTTTAAAGCCTTTGCGGCATTTTCCAGTATTTCCGTATCGAACGCCACAATCACATCCACATTGTTTGTTCGCAGATAGTTTAAGATGGTTTCACTGCTGTAGTCCGCATGCTCCCATTCCAGTATCTCATTATAACTGATCTTCATGGTATCCCGAAATGCTGCCTCCCGGTCTAAAACGCTGCTGCAGGAAATGTCTCCGTTAATCAGAAGCACTTTTTTACGGAAATTTCCATGTCGCATCACTTCTTCTGCCAATGCAGTTCCCATCTTCTTATTGTCACAGGCAATAACTTCATAAGGCAGCTTGGAATCCACATTCGATTCCACAAGAACCACCGGGATATTTCTTTTCATTTTAGCCAGAGATTCTGCCATATGCTCATGATCTACAGGAGCGATAACAATGGCATCTGCATCGGAATTCACTTCCCGTTCCAGTAATTCGATTTGTTCTTCCAGTTTATTCGCTTCCTCATTCCCCAGACTGATCATGCGGATATTTGCATTCAGATCTGTTCCTGCCTGCTCTGCCCCCTGTTTAAAATTCTCCCAGCTCTCACTCAGCTTTCCTCTTGTAATAACGGAGATATTTTTCACCGGAATCTCTTTTACATTTGTCTCCCGGGATAAGATATAGAGGCTGAAAAATAAAATTGCTCCTAATATGAAGACAGGAAAATAATATTTCTTTTTCAAAATGCTCCTCCCTCCTGACCGATCTCTTCTATCGGAATCCTTGGCAAATGAATCGTCACCCTTGTCCCTTCATCCGCTTCACTTTCTACGTGTACGCCGTAATCCCTGCCAAAATACAGACAGATTCTTTCATGCACGTTATTCATTCCGATACCGGAGCCTCTGCTCCTTACCCGCTGTTCCCTTGATAGCAGGCTTGCCAGTACATCCGGAGCCATTCCGATACCATTATCACATACCTCTATGAAGAGATCCTCATCCCTGATATAAGACTTAATGACAATCTTACCCCCATCATCTTCTAACATGTATTCCATTCCGTGATAGATGGCATTTTCCACCATAGGCTGAATAATCAGCTTCATAGTAGCCAGCTGCAAAGTCTCTTCCTCCGCCTGAATCTCATAAGTAAACTTATTTTTATAACGGATGCTCTGTATGGTGAGATAGTTGCGGGCATGTTCTAACTCGTCTTTAACCGTGATAATAGACTTCCCTTTACTGATACTTATCCGAAACAGTCTCGCAAGGGAGGTAACCATGGTAATTGCTCCTTCATAACGTTCATTTTCAATCATCCAGATGACAGAATCCAGCGTGTTGTACAAAAAGTGGGGATTAATCTGGGTTTGCAGCGCATCCAGTTCACTTTTACGTTTCTGTTCCTGCTCCACTACAATGTCATCCATTAATTTCTTCATCTGTTCTACCATAGAACGCACCGTCTTGCCCAGATGCATAATCTCGTAGGGACCACTGGCTGTAATTTCTACATTCAAATCTCCTTTTTCCAGCTTCTTAACAGATTTTTCCAGGCGCTTAATGGGGTTTGCAATTCTGGCGGATACCAAAAGGCTGACAAATATTAATACGAATAATCCAAAACAAAAGATAAACAGAACAAAGATCCGGATCTGGGAATATTTTGCCACAACTTCTGTAAGGGGCGTAACTGCCACCAGTTTCCACCCGGTATAACCTACGGTTTTTATGGTTACCAGACGCTTTTCGCCCTGAAAGATCTCCGTATGGTTTCCATCATCTAACCCTGCTGCTTCCACATTGGATTCTTTCTCTAATTTCGAATATAATAACTGCTGCTTTGGATGATAAATAATCTCTCCATCTGCATCCATGAGATAGACATATCCGGAATCACTGATATTTGCACTTTGGCACACCCGCTCAATTCCGCTGAAATTCATATCTACCAGCAAGACGCCATTTTCCCTTTTGCCATTCTTCGTGATTTCAACATCATTACTCATCGATACTACCCAGCGGTATCGGTTATCCGGATCATTAAACAGATTTTGTACATGGGGTTTTGAAAAATGCAGATTTTCAATCTGAGCTTCCGCATTTCTGAACCATTCCTCATCCCTAGGATCAATATTTTCTTTGAGATTAGATAAGGGAGCTGCAGCTTCAACCTTTCCGAACAGATTAAAAATAGCGATACTCACCAGCTGTTCCCGGTTGGTGTTGTAAAGCAGGTCCAGCTGCTCTACGATAGTGTCTTTGGCAAGATCCGCATTTTTAATTACCTGATAATAAACAGAATTGGAGACATTCATAATATTTCTCAAATAAGTATCCAGAAATTGATTCGTCTGGTCAATGACATGCTTGTTTTCCTGTTCCACCATATGCTCTGCCGTATTGGTAAAATTCAGATAGAGGGGCACAGCAATCAATACCATTCCAACTACGGAAAGCAGTGTAAAATAAATGGAGAGCATGTTCTGAATGCTTTTTTTCTGGTACCATTTTTTTGCTTTAGATATGTACTTTTTAATTATTGGAATCATAGCAACCTCTATTAGGTATTACGGTATCTGGATGGGGACACACCAAACTTTTTCTTAAACACATAACTGAAATAGTTTGGTTCCAGATATCCTACCTTTTCTGCAATCTGATAGCTCTTGTCGTTGGTTGTATTCAAAAGTTCCACTGCTTTTTCCAGCCTGGTTTCTGTCAAATACCCGATAAAACTGCTTCCGGTTTCCTTTTTGAAAATCGTAGAAAAATAAGTAGGACTGACATGAAGGAGTTCGCTGAGCCTTTCTACAGTCAGCTCACTGTCTGCATAATTGTCCCGTACATATTGTACTGCCGTATCCACCATATAACTGGACGTATGAACACGCTCACTTTTTATCATACTGCTGATCCGCAGGCTGATTTCCTGTACCCATCTTTGCAGGTTGTCCATGGAACCCAGTTTTTCCAATTGATTGTCGTTATTAAAATTTTCACCTAATGCCTCTTCCAGATCTAAGCCATAAGTCTGGCAGAGACGCAGCAGGGAAATCTTAATTTCCATAAAATAAATCCGGTACTGCTCTATTTCCAAAACCGTATCACCGAACTTGGCAAATACCTCTTCAATTTTTTCTATAATGTCTTCTCTTTTTCCCATTTTTATAGCAGTGACTATCGCATGTTCATCCTGACCTTTAAACTGCAGCAGCACAGAAGTATCCGGCTCCACATCACCGATATAAATAGCTCTTCCGGACCCCAGAACCAGTCTGTAATCCAAAGCAGACTGCGCTTCTTTTCTGGCGTAGCGTAAGGTCTGTGGCTCATGGCACATAAGGCTGATACCACCGGATATCACAAGCCCGTAAATTTTCTGGGACTCCCTGCATACCTCATCAATTCCGGAAATCAGATCATAGATTTCTTCTCTGCATCTGGCATTGACGATAATTGCAATAATATCTCCATAGAAAAAACTTGTAAAATCACAGTATTTTCTAATTTCCTCATCTACGAGATGTTTGATCGTGATAGGAATAAGAGCATCATCATGATTTTTAAAGATATTTTCTACCGACTCTTCCAAAACCCCCTTTTCAATCTGAATCAGGCAGACGATAAATCCTGTGGCATCTACATTAATTCCCGCCATGGCTGCACTGCGGTTAAATTGCTCCTGGGTAACCCTCCCTTCCAGAAGGCTGACTAAAAACTGCTCCCGGATAACCGGAAGACTGTCCATATAATGCTGCCTGAGATTCTCCAGATTTCTCATACTTTCATACCGTTCATCCAGAGAAAGCCTGAGCTTTGTCAATATTTTTCCCATATCCTCTGCATTCACAGGTTTAAGTACATACTCTACTACATTAATAGAAATTGCTTTGTGGGCATATTCCAGATCGTCAGAACCGGAAAATACAATCAGCTTCGTAGACGGATTTTTCTTGCGCAAAGCTTTTCCCAGTTCAAGTCCATCCATAAAGGGCATCATAATGTCTGTCATCATCACATCCGGCTGAAGCTTTTCAGCCAGATCCAGAGCCTCCTTGCCGTTTTCCGCACTTCCAATCACCTGGAAACCATACTTTGCCCAATCAATTTTACGGATAATCCCCTCCCTGATTTCTGCTTCATCGTCCGCTATAATCACCTTATATAAGTCCATATACACTCCTAAAAAATATATTTTTTTATTTGAAAATTAACGCGAAATTATTTTGTTATTATAACATAAAAAGATGCGTAAAGGAATTTTTTCTTTCCATTACGCATCTTTTTCGCGTGCATATTAATAATTGAAAATGCTAATATAAATTCCTTTGTATGTTAAAATATAATCCCACAGATTAGTGCCGCTATAATTGCCAGAACCAGGCTGAATATAATCCTGTCCATAGTTTTTAGCGAAACATTTATTCTGCCATAGAGACAGTCCCGCACGGTTTTCTTTTGCTCTATATCATCCTGCTGCTCTGCTGATGATAAATCATTTATTTGTTCTTCCATATCTTTATGTTTACTCCTCCATAAGTTCTGATCCTTTTCCTCAATGTATCATTATGTTATTTCTTAGCAAGATATTTACGTACATCCAATGATACGGCAACGATAATAATTAAACCACGAATGATATACTGCCAGTATGGACTTACGCTGATAAAAATTAGTCCATAGTTGATAACCTGTAATAGAGTTGCTCCAATCAATACACCTGGAATGGTTCCCACACCCCCTGTAAAGGAAACCCCACCAATTACACATGCTGAAATTGCGTCCAGCTCATAATTTAATCCGGTGTTGCTGGTTGTCGATCCTGATCTAGCAGCCTCTAAGAAACCTGCAATACCATACAGCACACCAGAAATCATGAAGATAATCATAATATTTTTTACAACATTAACTCCAGACACTTCAGCTGCCTCCGGATTACCGCCAATTGCAAACATGTTTTTTCCAAGCTTTGTCTTATTCCAGATGATATACATAATTACTGCAATTACTGCCAGATAACATACCAGATATGGAATCTTAAATTCACTGGTAATTTGAAAACCGCCCGTTACAAAATGAATATATCGCTGATCAAGATTAGCAACCGGCTGTGCCCCAAGCGGCGGGCGATCAATATAAAGACAAGATACACCATATGCTATTAACTGAGTGCCCAAAGTAATTATAAATGCATGTACCTTCAACTTAGCAACACCAAACCCATTGATTAATCCAAATATAACTCCTACCGCAATTGCACCCAGCAGAGGAACAAACAGCGGTAATGCCGGAAGGTTTGGATACATTCTTGCTGCATATGTAGTTGACTGCAGCAAAGATGCTGAAATGATCGCTGTAAGACCTAAGATACGGCCGGCAGAAAGGTCCGTTCCCTGTAGTACGATCAACCCTGCAACCCCTAACGCCAGAATAGCTCTTGTAGAAGCCTGGCTGAGTATATTCGTAAAATTACCAAGTGATAAAAAGCTTGGTTCTTTTATGATAAAGAAAACGATCATTAGTATCAATACAATATATAACGCGTATTTTATGAGAAATTCTCCAACGTTAAATTTCTTTCCTTCTGTTTTTAATTTTTCCATATCTGCACCTTCCGTTCTTAAACATATTTCGCTGCCTGAGCCATAATCCGCTCCTGATCCAGCTCTTCAGTATTTGTAATTCCCGACACATGTCCATTTGACATAACTAGTATACGGTCACAGATGCCTAGCAGCTCGGGCATCTCAGAAGAAACCATGATTACTCCTTTTCCTTTTGCAGCCAGGTCAATAATCAACTGATAAATTTCATACTTCGCACCAACATCAATTCCTCTTGTTGGTTCATCTAAAAGTAAGATCTCCGGCTCTGTTAATAACCATCTTCCTATAATTACCTTTTGTTGATTTCCACCGGATAAACTTCGTATTGCTGTCTTTTGGGATGGGGTTTTAACATTCATACTGTCAATTACCCATTTAGTATCTTCTATCATTTTTCTGTTATCTAACAGTCCCATTTTACTATAACGGTCTATATTAGCGATTATGCTATTAAAAAGAATATTCAGACCGCCAAAAATACCTGTCGCACGACGCTCTTCTGTAAGAAGGGCAAATCCATTTTTAATTGCTGTTCTGGAATCTTTATTATCGACAGGTTTTCCGTGGAGCAGGATCTCACCCTCGCTCTTATGGGCAATGCCGAAAATGGTTTCGATTAACTCTGTTCTCCTGGATCCTACCAGACCTGCAATTCCAAGAATTTCTCCCTTATGAAGTTCAAAAGATGCATCAATAACGGAGGGTTGGTATTTCCCGGTTAAATGTTTTACCTCCAGAATGACTTCTCCCATTTTATTGGTCTTAGGCGGAAAACGGTTAGTCAGATCACGTCCAACCATCAGCTTAATGATCTTATCCGTGGTCAGTTCTGCCGCAGATTTGGTATCTACCCACTGTCCGTCACGCATGATGGTAACTTCGTCTGATATTTCCAAGATCTCTTCCATTTTATGAGATATGTATACAATTGCACATCCCTGGTCTCTTAAACGGTTAATAATGCGAAACAGATGATCTACTTCTTCCTGAGTAAGAGAAGAGGTCGGCTCATCTAATACCAGAATCTTCGCATTGTAAGATACCGCTTTGGCGATTTCTACCATCTGTCTTTGGGATACAGACAGCTTCGCCATTTTTGATTTGGGATCTACATCGATTTCTAATTTATCAAATACTTTTTTTGTTTCCTCATACATAGAACGCTGACTGATAATCCCACCTTTGCTTGGATATCTTCCCAGCCAGATATTATCCATAACATCTCTTTGCAATACCTGATTCAATTCCTGATGTACCATTGCAACTCCATTTTCCATTGCCTGTTTGGGATTGGAAAATTTAGTCTTCTTTCCCTCTACGATTATCTCTCCGCCATCTTCATCATAGACACCAAATAAACATTTCATTAAGGTAGACTTTCCGGCGCCGTTTTCACCCATCAGTGCATGGACGGTGCCAGGCCTTAATTTTAACTGTGCATGATCAAGGGCTTTTACACCTGGAAACTGCTTTTCAATATCTATCATTTCCAAAACATATTTTTCTGCCATATTCCATTCACCACTTTTCCTTTACTTAGCAACTGCACAATGAAGATTACCTACACTGTGCAGTTACCTATTCCATATTTATTTGCCTGTAAATTCCTGATAAGGGATACGGATTGCATATCCGGTATCATCAAACTGATATTCTGTTCCATCAATAGCACTTTTGCCTTCAGCCAGGTTCATGCCTGTTGTAAATAACGCTTCTGCCATTGCAGGTGCATCCTGAAGAACTGTTCCAGACATAAAGCCCTGTTTGATTAAATCCTGTGCTGCTTCTGTTGCATCTACGCCATATACCGGTATAAATTTTTCTGCATCGCCATTGTTATATCCCTGTGCCTGTAACGCTGCAATAGCCCCCTGTGCCATTCCATCGTTATTAGCAATAACTACTTCAATCTTATCACCTAATTTAGAAAGCCATGCTTCTGTTGCATTCTGTGCCAGAGACTGATCCCAGTTACAAACCTGAATTTCCAGCTGCTCTGTTTTAATCCCTGCTTCTTCTACTGTCTTAACAGAATATTCTGTTCTTGCAACTGCTTCCGGGTTATCCGGCTCACCTTTTAACATTACATACTGCAGAACGCCATCGCCGTTTTTATCATATTTTGCTGTATCTGAACTCCAAAGGTCTGCAATCATCTTGCCCTGGATAATCCCCGCATCTTTTGCATTGGTACCTACAAAACATGCTTTGTCATAAGATTTAATTGCTGCCTGGTCAACTGGCTCTCTGTTAAAGAATACAACCGGCTTGTCCGCTGCTTTGATTTTATCCACTACAGTCTGAGCCGCTCCGGTATCATTTAGATTAACCATTAGAAGATCCACATCTTTTTGAAGAATGGTATCAATACTGTCATTCTGTGTAGGCTGGTCACCCTTACCGTCATAGAAGGTAAAGTTAACCTTGTCCGGATTTTCTTTTTGAATCTTTTCCAGATTCTGTCTAACGGTAGAGATATAAGTATCATCAAATTTATAAAGAAATACTCCTACTTCCTTTACCCCGGCTGTATCTCCGCTTCCTTCATCTGTCTTTGCAGTGTCTCCCTGAGCTTCTTTTGTTTCAGCAGTTGTACCTGCTTCTGTGGTTTTCGTTGTTGAATTTGATTCTGTGGTTGAAGAACCACAACCTGCCAATAAAGCTACTGATGTACATGCCGCTAAACCTAGTGCTAAAAATCTTTTTGTCTTTCTCATGGAATGTCCTCCCTTTTCTTTGTACATTTTGTACATGTTTTATATTCATCTTTCGTTGTTATTATATATTTTTTGGCCATAATACTCCATACAAATTTATTAGGAAAAATATAGAATTTCTTAAGCAAAAACAGTGAAAAAATAGATCCTCTTCTATAAAAACTTATAGATGAGGACCTATTTTATCATCTTACTTTTTTATTTCGGGCATATCCAGATCATCGTTTCGAATGATTATTTTGCTTGCAATTTGATCTCGTTGCTGTACTTACCATAGACATTCTTACCATTTGATTTCCTGTAAGCACGTACTCTGTAAGTATAAGTTTTTCCTTTTTTCACTTTCTTATCTTTAAAAATGGTGGTATCGCGGTCTACAATTCCAATACGGCTCCAGGTTTTGCCTGTTTTCCTGTAAATTCGGTATCCGGTTACAACAGAAGATACTTTTTTCCATGTTACTTTTACGCTTCCTTTTGATGCCTTGGCTCTTATAGCCGGGCTCTGGGGAACTGCTTTAATGGAAACTTTTTTATACTTGCTGTAAACTGTTTTACCATCTGCTTTCTTATATGCCTTTACTGCAAATTTGTATTTCTTACCAAGCTCAGCTTTTTTGTATACATAGGATGTAGTGCTGTTTTTCTTGATTGTTTTAACTGTTTTCCATCCCTTGCTGGTCTCGTTCATTACTACGTATCCGTCAGCATCAGCAACTTTATTCCAGCTTAATTTAATGTATCTGGAAGCCTGATTTGCCGCTTTTACAGTTACGGTAGATGCCTGCACCTTCGCTGCTGCTTCTTTGTCTGGGTCTGCTTTTAATCCCTGAATTGCTTTTGTCAGCGCTGCAGTCTGGGCATCGATTGCTGCCTGGGTTGCTTTTGGATCTGCTGCCACTTTTTCTGCCTCTGCAATTGCTGCAGATAATGCATTAAAGGATGCATCGGTATAGTTGCCTTTTTTAATTGCCTTTGCTTCAGCAATCTTAGCGTTTAATGCAGTCTTAGATGGCTGTGGTGTTACGACCTGCAGATTCTTTATCGCTGCATCCAGTGCTTTTACCTGGGCATCGATTACTGCCTGGGTTGCTTTTGGATCTGCCGCTACTTTTTCTGCTTCTGCGATCACATCGGTTAATGCCTTAAAGGATGCATCGGTATAGTCACCTTTTTCTATCGCTTTTGCTTCTGCGATTTTCTTGGTTAACTCTGTCTTAGATGGCTGTGGTGCTTCTACTTCCAGATTCTTTATTGCGTTATCCAGTGCTTTTACCTGGGCATCGATTGCTGCCTGGGTTGCTTTTGGATCTGCCGCTACTTTTTCTGCTTCTGCGATCGCATCGGTTAATGCCTTAAAGGATGCATCCGTATAATCGCCTTTTTCTATCGCTTTTGCTTCTGCGATTTTCTTGGTTAACTCTGTCTTAGATGGCTGTGGTGCTTCTACTTCCAGATTCTTTATTGCGTTATCCAGTGCTTTTACCTGGGCATCGATTGCTGCCTGGGTTGCTTTTGGATCTGCCGCAACCTTTTCTGCTGCTGCAATTGCATCGGTTAATGCTTTAAAGGATGCATCCGTATAGTCGCCTTTTTCTATCGCTTTTGCTTCTGCGATTTTCTTGGTTAACTCTGTCTTAGATGGCTGTGGTGCTTCTACTTCCAGATTCTTTATTGCGTTATCCAGTGCTTTTACCTGGGCATCGATTGCTGCCTGGGTTGCTTTTGGATCTGCCGCTACCTTTTCTGCTGCTGCAATTGCATCGGTTAATGCTTTAAAGGATGCATCAGTATAATCGCCTTTTTCTATCGCTTTTGCTTCTGCGATTTTCTTGGTTAATGCTTCTTTTGATATCTCAGATTTTACCATCTGCACTTTTCCAACAACAGAAGAACTCTCTGCCTTAACTTCTACTTCAGCTGCTCCTGCCTCGTAACCAGCTTTTGTAAATGCCAGCTTATAAGTTCCGTAAGGAATTTTGCTAAAGTTATAGATACCGTTCAGATTGGTAATCGTAGAAGCAATTTCATTGCCGTCTGCATCTGTTAATGCAACATTTACCTGATAAATCGGTGCATCATTCTCATCAACAATAGAACCTTCTATTGCATTGGAGTTTTCTACCTCATCATAGCTTGTTACTTCCAGATTGTCAAAGATCATGCTTCCACCGTTTCGTTTGTTAAATCCTACAGATCCGGCTTCATTAAATAATCCATTTACGACTGCTTCTTTCATGACTTCCGTGCCGTCTACCCAGAGTGAAAGTTTATTACCAACTAACTCTGTCTTTATGTGGCTTGTTTTTCCGATTTCCATCATAGGACCGCTAAACATTCCGGAATAATTATTGGAAGTGCCATTCCAGTATTCCCAGAACCATTTGCCTTCGGAATCACCATATCCTACATAAAGTCTCTGGTTATGGTTATTTGCTCTTAATACAAAGCCGAAACGAAGCGGGCTTGCCTGAGGCGTTACATCTGCTTCAAAGATTCCGTCTTTAAATTTCGGTGCTGCTGTGTCAATAATACTTGGGCGGTCGGAGCCAAATGAGGCTTTCAGCGCGCCGCTGCCATTGTACTGCACGGATTCGATTTCAACCTGGGATGGATTGCCTGCCAGATTTTGAATACTGTCTACTCCATTTTCGAAGTAATTGAAGTATTCCGGAATCTCTTTCACCTGAAGTGTGAAATCAAAGGTGGTCATCGTATCTGCCACCGGTGTTACCTGCTGTGCGTAAAGGGATCCATAACCATCTTTTACAACCTTTGCAGAATAATTACGGATAAAGATATTCTCTAACTTGTAGCTGCCCTTGTCATCCGTGCGGATTTCAATTGGAGCCAGGTTATTGGAGGAAAGTGTAATCTGTGTGTCTGCAATTGGTTTTCCATCTGCATCTTTGACTGTTCCGCTGACGGAACCAATAATTGCAACCAGCTTTTCAGTTGCAGCTGTTAGTTTATCAGTTGCTGTTTCAACCTGTTCTTTTGTCGCATTCTGGTTGTTTAAAACTTCTTCTGCTTCTGCTAAAGCTTCCGCAAATACACCCCAGGTTTCAGTTGTGTAATCCTGCTGGAATTTTGTGTTTGCTGTGTTAATCGCTTTTTGCAGATCTCCTTTTTGGATATCGCTCACTTCAATTACCAGGTCATCCAGAATAAAATCTTTGTAACCGCTGAAGTTTTTCGCTCCATCACCTGCACTGGCATATTCTTTCAGATCCGGTGCTGTACTGGTTGAATAAATACCAAACCAGGACTGTCCGGATTCTCCTCCGATTAAGGAGAAGCTATATTCCTTTGTCTGACCGATTGCTTCCGGCATGGTGTATAACTGAGTATTGCCTGCAAATTCTCCTTCGCCTACCGTTACTTTATAGGTGTCCCTGCTTCCCATCTGATATTTGAACTTGACGTTATAGGTAACACCCGGCTCAAAATGGAAGTTCTGCGGAATCGTCTGGTAAATCATGGAATTATTGGAGGTAAGTCCATTGATTTTAACAGACCAGTCGCCATTTAATACATCGTCTAATTTCTTCTGTCCCTGTTCATTCGCGTTATATCCAGCCTGGGTATACGGTGCATGACGCTCAGAGAGATGGATACGGTTGTCGGTAACTGCACCTGCACCTGATCCGGGACCTGCGATTACGAATGGGAAAATACCCTGTGCATTATTTTCAAAATCCTGCTGGAACCTGGTAACCATACCGTCCTTGTCTGTTTCTTTAACAAGATCCATACCGGTTTCCACAACACGAAGATCATCAAAATACGTATCTCCGTCACCTTGATCCCGTTTCAGAGTCAAAGTAACTTCACCGCCTGCCGGTGCTTCAAAGAATACATACATATTCTGAACATAGCTGGTACCGCCTGTTGTTGCTCCGCTTCCCGTATGATGCTGATTTGAAGAAACGATATTCTGTACAATAGAGCGTCCCGTATAATTAGAAGCAATTTCCTTGCCATCTGCATTTACGGTCATATATGCTTTCGCATTGCTTCTGTTATCAACTCCTACATACAGTGCATATTTCTTTCCTGCTTCCAGATTTGTTAAAGCCTTACTGGTTACGGATACGTCGCCGCTTAATTTTAACATCGGGTTTTCGCTGGAGTTACGGAAGATTTCAGCCAGACCGGTTCCTGCTTTTGTCCAGTAAGAATCCAGACTACCGCTGTTGAATCCAACATCATAAATATATGGTGTGGACTGCCAGTCTACCGGAAGCTGTCCTTGTTCGCCCTGGTATACAACGTAAGGTGTCTCTGCTTTCACATTTGCTAAGGTTACCTGACCATTAGCTACCGGAACTACGGTTTTATTCTGCTTTCCTTCATCGGTCAGTTCATATACAACAACATTTGCAAGGCCTTCCCATCCGCCTGGAAGTTCCCAGGTAGTATCGCCGCCTTTGGTATTCCAGTGATACAGTTTTTCCTCTGATGCAATCTCGCCGTTTGTATCCCAATACCATGGAAGCAGATAAGTCTCATCTCCCGGATTGGAACCGTCACCGCCGGTAGGTGCACCTTTGGAAACTACTTTTCCATTTAATGTGATTGTTCTGGAACGGTAAGCCTTAAGATCTCCTGCGTAATCATTGGAATCTCTGGATACAACAACGGTATTCTCTTTTGCGTCATCCTGCAGTGTGATTTCCATTTCCGGTGTCCACTGGAAGGTTCCGCCGCCGTTCTTCATAGTTACCGGCTCTCCGTCTACCCACTTCATTACCTTATAATGCTGCAGGAATTTAGTCAGTACGTTATGGGTAAATGTGGTATTGATATAGTTGCTGTAATCGGTTCTTCCACTCCAGCCCTCGAAATCGGTCATGTTTAATCCACCCAGCAGAGGTGACTGTGCAGCTCCGTTATAGCTTGGGTAATCAGCAACCCAGGAATCCTTCTGGTGGTTACGTAAGAATCTCATTACTTCACTGTTCTGTCCCTTTGCTGCATATCCGCCATACCCCAGATCTGCTGCCCAGTGCTGCAAAGTAGAATCATATTCCTGTGTGGGACCCCATTCTGTGGTAAATCGCCAGCCATGGTCATTCATCTGTTTTGCAATCTTTCTGGATTCCCATGCATCCTCATTTCCACTGGTATTATTTCCCCACACATCCAGGTAGATAAAGTCCAGATTATTTCCAACCTTTGCCTTTAGTTCATCTAACCTGCTTTCACGCCTGTTGCTTGCAAGGTCATACATACCATTGATACCGATTCCCTGGTCTAACCAGTTCCAGCCAAAATTGTGTCTGGATAAATCATCATCAAAAGCTTTTGCTTCCGGATACATTTCACTTGCATTGATGTGGATACCAAAACGTGCGCCTAATGCTCCACCTTCAGTCATCAATTCGTTCATATCCTTGGCACCGCCGATTCGCTCACCGATATTGCCATAATCAGGATGTCCGGAATCATGTCCTTCGGAACCATAGCCTTTTAAAATAATACTCTGTCCGAGTCCATCGGTATTCAGGTAAACGCGTTTCACACCATCTAATGTTGTAAGGAATGGATTTGCAGCCTCACTACCAAAATTCATTGCAATACGCTGTGATACCAGATCCGGCACTTCCTCAGATTTAAACGGATTGTTCATGATTGCACGATATGCAATTGCACCATCCTGCCAGTCAATCTGATCATCCGCATTCTCATCACCGGTAATGACTACTTTTGCGCTTGGCATAACATCAGCATCATGTTCTACCACATATGCTTTTTTCACTCCATTCACAGAAGGTTCTACCTTGCGGTCATAATACCATAATGTGCTGGAAAGCCCCAGTGATTTACCGGCAGCCAGATTCGTTGTTTCCGCCCATACTCTGGTATTGCTGGATCCGCCGGAACCAACATAAGCCGCTTTATGTGTACCGTTATACTCTGAATTACTCCACAATCCGGCACTTAATTCATCATTGGATACAAAACCATACATGAAATCTTCCTTAGAAAATGTCATGCCGTCTTTCACATCCACATAGCTGTCACCGGAGATAGACGTATTGCTGGATACCTTAGCTGCCTTTAAGTTTGCGCCCTTTTGGGTGCTTCTTACAGAAATCAGGCTGTGATGGGGTATTTCAATCGTCTGAACCGGATATACATCATTATCCAGGTTATTCAAAACCTTCGTAATGTCAAATGACAGTTCATTATCTTTTACTGCGATTATGGCAGTCAGAACAGCATCAATATTCTGTCCTTTTAAAGTCATCGTATAGGTAGCTTTATCCTTATCAAACTTCACATCCAGATTATCTTCCGTTACCTTAATTTCGGTCCCATTGATTTTAATTACATCGATAGCTTCGGTCTGACCGTAGAATACTTTTCCCTTTAAATCACCTTTCATGGTGTATTTTACAACACTTGGGAATTTCTCTGCCACATCAACATCCATTTGATCGGATGAAATGGTTCGATATGCCACTTCTGGTGCTTTTTCCAGTACAATAATTTCAACTGCAACAGCACCGTCTGCAACTGTAATATCTTTTTCTGCAACCAGGTAGCCCTCTTTTGTTACGGTTACTTTATACTTTCCTGAAGCTACATCAGCAAAATTATAATTACCATCTTTATCGGTTTGAACAGTCTTGCCGTTTAATTTTACCGTTGCACCTTCTACCGCCTGTGTTTTCCCATCCACATTTTCCATTACTTTACCGGATACGGCAAATGTTTCTGCTTCGGCCTGACCAGTATAATGAATATCTTTCAAATAGACATCTGTGAGTTCAGTTCCAAATGTCCCTGCCTTAATACCAATTTGATTTCCCTGATCTACAATTTTGCTAAAATCAACATCACTGAATAAAGCAGTTCCATCTACATAGAAATTAGCCTTTTTATCTGCAGTCCATTCCACTTTAACCTTCACGGTAGAACCTGCAGCAGGTACGGTGCCAACATTGGGACTCCATGGGTCAGTTGCTTCCCCGTATTTCTGCCAATACCAGCCGGATGCATTGTAACCAAAGAACATACCGTGGTTCTGGTCTTTGTATCCTATGTAAATACCGGTACGATTCAGGCTCCCTGCCTGTTCTGTCTTGAAATTTGCTTCAAAGTATCCCGCTTCATTAAAATTATATTCTTTCCCATTTGTAAAAATAGCAGGAGGATTAGTTGCACTTGGGTTATTTCCATTAGCTGATCCGGATTTTAAATGAAGGTATCCATCTGCCACTTCACAGATTTCTCCACCTTTTTGCGTGGAAGTATCCTGTGCCCAGCTATCATGAATACCATCCTCCAGAGCGCCTTTGTTGTTTTCCTCAGTAGTTTCCTGCTTTGCATCAAGAGGCGTTTCTGTTTCTGCCAGTGCTTCAGATTCGGATTCAGTAACGATTTCTGTCTCTGTTTCAGACTGTGATTCTTGTACTTTTGAATCATTTTCTGAAGAATCAGACTCATCATTTGCTTCTGTTAAATTCGTTTCTCCCGACTCATTTTCTCCCTCTGACGGCTCAGTTTCAACACCATTATCAGCCGCATTTTTGGCACCACCCGGTACCACTTCCGCTTCCATATTTACGTCTTGTGATTCTGTTCCATTGCCTTCCGCGTATGCCGTAGCAGGTAATGCAGAGCTCAAAACCATAGACATGGATAGCATAAAACTTAGTGACTTAGTTAAGTTTTTTCTCTTCATAAACTCTTTCTCCTTTGATGGATTTATAACATAAAAAGCATCAGATCAATCGCAGCCAGCTTTCACAATTGACCGAAACTTATGCTATACATATTGCCAATTTTTTAATGATATTGCGCGTTTTATATAGCTGTTTTTATCATTGAAACTATTATAACATTTCTATAGTATATATTTATTTGTATATTCGTTTCCTTTTTTTGCACTAATTGCACATTTTTACCAACTCTAATTTTGTGCTAAATCCCTTCATTATCTGTCTTTTTCCCGTACCTGTCTCCAAGAATTCTTTCTATTCATTTTGTATTTTAAATTTGCATTATCTGCAGCTAAATTATACGAAATATGAGCAAAAAAACCGGCAGCAAAAATCAGTTTAACTACTGAAATTTGCTGTCGGTTTTTCTCAGACTCAGATACATAATTAGAAAGATTGCAGACTTATTTTATTCAGGGAACCCGCAGCTGTCTTAAACAATAATTTAAAATAGCAGCGTAGGTGGATGCGTCATAATGAAGGCCATCCGCTGTTCCATATCCATTCTCAATTAAATATTTATAAGTATCAATATATCCTATTTTTTGTGAAAGTGTTGCTGTCATCGTACTATTAAATTGTTCTACTGCGGCATTTGTCACACTGCCGCCATAACCATCCACAACCGGATTAACAGACATAAAATACACATCTGCTCCTGCGCCAACCCAACCGTCAATTTTACTATTTAAATATCCAGCATAATCACCCGGCCGGTAAACATCATTTACACCAAGATTTATGACGATCGCACAATTTGGTACAATGCTGGCATCTATCACCGGTGCAGCTTCCGATACCAGCCAGTCATAACCCATGCTGACCTCGCAGATCCACTGACATAAAGGATGATTCGCAGCCGAACTCATACCTACAAATCTGGAATCTCCAACCATGATAACCTTATCGTATACCTGAAGCTGATCTCTTGAAAATTCCGACTCTGCTGTCTCTTTTTTCCCCGTTCCTTCGGTGTTTTCAGCATTTTCAGCATCGCCGGTCTGTTTACTTTCTTCCTCATCTTCCTGACGCAGTACTAACTGGGGACCTTCCTCTTTTATGGCTTCATCCAACTCTTCTTTTGTCTGAATACCAAGTTCCGTACTGAGATCAAAAGGAAGTGGACTGCCTTCATCAGTATCTGGACTTTTTTCTGATATTTCCACTGGTTTTGCAGATGCCTGAGGTATAATGATCGTATTTTTTATTATTAAATCTAGATTCGCTTTTGTTTCTATTCCTGTTCCAAACCGGAGATTAAACGGAAGGTCACTTGCCCAGACAGTCATTGAATTTTGATACATTCCTGCTGAGAAAACAATCATAAATGTAACAGCTAAATGGATTCTTTTTTTCATAAATAAACGCCCCTGATCCTAAAATTTAATTATTATTGAAACAATCCTTTTATCCAATTGATAAATTTATCAATTAAGTTTTCTGCCTTTGCAGCAGTATCTGATTCTGATGAAGATTCCGTCTGATCCGCAGCATTTATACTGCCTGGTTCATTTTCTTCCGGAGTAATTTCAGTACCGGTCTGGCTATCCATACTTTCGGAATCTGCCGGATTTTCTATTGTACTATTCTCAGTCGTTTCCATGTTTGTTTCCATACTATTTGTCTGAATTTCTGATGCATTTACCGTCTCTGTTTGTGATGCTGAGTCTGTTTCCAAGACCGCTCCTGATTCAGTTTTTTTCGTTTCATTTTCTCCCTCAGTTGTTGGATTTGCCTGATCATTTGTGGCATCTCCTACAACATCTCCAAGTATAGAATCATTGGTGTTGTTTAGAATATTATCCGGTGCAAGCGTCTCGGATTCCTGATTATTTTCTTCTTTATCAAACAAATTTGAAAAGAAATTTTTTATAGAATCCCATAACTTTGAAAAGAAGTTCTTTTGTTCCTCCGATGCATTATCCAGGGCATCTTTTACATTATTTTCCACCCTGTTTAAAGTATCTTTTAGGGATTCATAGTCATAATCCTGTGCACCGATTTTTTCCATCAGGGAAGTAAGAGATGCAACCTGTTCTCCGGTAAGTGTAACAGAAGCTTCACTTGCTGCCTTTTCAACAATCCCTTTTATTTCCTCCGGACTGGTTACTTCACCTTTGATCACTTCCATTTTTACACCATTGATCAACTGGATAGCTTTATCTTTTCCGATCGTATCACCAAGCTCTCCGGTCTGAATCAGTTCATCCGTGGCAAGCTGCTTTTTTTCTTCGCTTAATGTGCCATCGGAAGCTTTTTCATACGCTTTTAAAATTCCAGTCAATGCTCCTGTACCCGATACTTCGATGGGGCATGCCGCAACCACATTACAATTTGTAACGCCGGCTGTTGTCAGAGTAGATGCAATCATATTACTGGTAACCCAGGTCAGATTTGCTGTTTTTACCTGTATTCCGCCGGAAGTTGTCGGTTCAATATAGGCACAGCTGTAAGTCCTTGTCCCAATTACCTCTTCGGAAGCAATCCCTTCCAGATACTGGCGCTCTTCTGTATTATTTACTTCGATTACCTCAACCGCATTTTTCTCTACTCCAAAGTATTTAAACATCGTATCTTTTTGTTCCTGAGACAGATTCGCTCCAAGAGTCACCACCTTACTGCTGTCTGCAAAGGCAGTGATCGATACCAGACAAGACAGGCAAAATGCCGCCACTGTCATTTTCAATAATTTTTTCTTCACGTTTCTCCTCCAATCCGAGATTTAGAATCCCTGCATCTTGATAAAGCACTTCAGACACGAACTGGTCTGTCTGCTTACAGATGTCCATTATTGTACCATATTTTGTGAATTTTTACTATCATCTGGTTTATTCTTAAGTTTTCCATAATAAAATTAACTTTTATTTTACCTTCAAAAGAGTTATAATACTTACCATAATGAGTTCGAAACCTTCCTCATTTAAAACAAAACTAAAGGAGAAAATTATGAGAAACAAAAAAGTATTATTTATGGCACAGGCGTCCATAATTGCTGCGATCTATGTAGTGTTGACAGTCCTGTTTGCCCCATTCGGATTTGCCAGCATCCAGATCCGGATATCAGAGGCGCTGACAATCCTGCCTTTTTTTACTCCGGCTGCAATTCCGGGATTATTTATTGGATGTATATTTGGTAATCTGATCAGCGGTGCAATTCCCATCGATATTGTGTGCGGCAGCTTTGCAACACTAATTGCAGCATACTGTTCTTATTTGCTCCGACGCAGAAAATATCTGGTTGTGCTTCCACCGATTATTGCCAATACTTTGGTTGTGCCTTTTGTCCTTTATTATGGATACGGCATCAATTTACCAATTCCACTGATGATGCTTACAGTGGGAATCGGAGAAGTTCTCTCGTGTGCAGTCCTGGGACTTATTGTACTTAACGTGCTGGATAACTATAAACATATTATTTTTCGAAAATGGGTAAGTTGAATCTGTTACAGTTTTCATGCCAATAGTCATGGAAAATACATAAAAAGAGCCTGAATGGGCTCTTTTTATGTGCTTAAATCTTATACCATTTTATTTCGTTCGCTTCCATACTAAGGTTGAAGCTGCTTCCGTCTCCACGGTAAACAACGGTTTCCTGTGGTTCATATGTGTTGTTGACCACGCAGTATTTACCATTTTTTATGTAAGCATGAACCTCAACATTATAATTCGTACTAAACCAATTATGGATATTTTCTTCATCATGGGTACTCCATAAGATTGAGCGGTAGAGCATACGGCTGTTTTCAAAGCTGTAAGGAAGTCCGCTGATATAAACGGCACGTCCCTTTCCGAATTCATTGACTGCCAGCTGCACTTCTTTTTCCCGCTGAACAAGTACCTGGGTTCCTTCCAGTGCGAACATATTTTTCTTGCCTTCGCCAAAATCAATCACTTCTCCGGAATCTTCCATAATAAAATGTTTGTGGTTTTCCCAGTTATATTTATCATAGCCAAGGGTGAATCCCCGTTCTTCTTCTACACCGAACACATTTGCCAATTGAATGAAACGTCCATTTTCCTGATGGGCAGTAGGTTCGCCAACACCGATAATACCGCCGCCATTGTGTACAAACTTTTTAATACTGGCAGCAATTTCCGGATCGCACCACCATTCACCGCCGGTATGTGCTGTATCTGCATCGCCTACGTTCAGAATCACATCAATATCATTGAGAATCCCGGGATTTTCTTTGATATCCTGGAAACTAATGAACTTTACGTCAAATGGTGCACCAGCCAATGCCTCGATTACACCGGCATACGAATAATTCTGTTTGTAGTAAAGTGCATGATGAACCATATGACATCCCCAGGCTCTCATTTTACCCCAGCAGTTTAAGACTGCAACTTTTTTAATACAATAAGGAACTGTGCCTTTGATATTTTCATAAAGTGTCCTGAATTCTTCGCAGACATCCTCTACATAATCGACAAATTCCGGAAATTCCAGCGCCAGTTTCAGATATCCGCCATAACCGATACGGTCAACAGGCTTTCTTAAAATAGCACGTCTTGCAGTTACCCAGCCTTCTTTTGCTTCCTTTACAGGATCTTTTCCTTCACAAAAAGTGTCCGGGAAGAAGTATGGCAAAAGTCTGCCTTCTGTATATTTTACACCCTCAATATCACTGATCAGGCGAAGGGTGGAACCATTTCCAACACTTCCTACCACCGCATCCAGTCCCAAAGACTTGAATTCTTCCATAAATGGTTCTGTTCCAATCCAGTGGTCTCCTAAGAACATCATTGCTTCTTTCCCGCATTCATGGGTAAGTTCTACCATTTCTTTTACAATTTTGGCAACTTCCCTTCTCTGGAATGCCTGGAAATCCTGGAATTCCTTTGTGGGTATGCGGTATTGGTTATTATAATAACCCTGATCGATAATATATTCCGGGCGGAACGGGTATCCCATTTCCTTTTCAAACTGTTCCAGAATATATGGACTCACCGATGCGGAATAGCCATACCAGTCTACATATTTTTCTCTGGCCAGTTCATCAAATACTAAGGTGAACTGATGAAAAAATGTAGTGAATCGAAGTACATTTACGTAAGGATGGTCCTCGATAAACTTTTTAAGTCTGTCTAAAGTATAGGCATGAGTCTTTGGCTGTCTTACATCAAAAGTAATCTGATGTTCTACATCCTTCCAGTCATTCGTTACTGCATTATACATATGTACCGGATCCCACATGATATAAGCCAGAAAACTAACCGTATAATCATGGAACGGAACTGCCTTAAGTGTCACATCTCCAGTTGCTTCATCATAGCTCCAGGCATCTGTCGAAACTGCTTCGCCAGTAGTTCGGTCAATTACTTCCCACCAGCGTTTGATATCATCCCTGCAATTGGGTGTCAGCATATCCGGATATAATCCTTTCATCAGATGAATGGATAATTGATTTTCTTTTGCTGTATAAAACGGTGTCATCAGATACATCTGCTGTATCTCTTCCGGATTTGCCATCGCCCAGCTATTATCTTTACGGGTCGTATAATAAGTAGAGTAAATTTTAGCATCCACATCACGAAGTTCTGCCGGGAAATCTGTACCGTCACAATCCCGGATCGCATCTGCTCCCCAGCGTTTCATAACTTTTAGAGTTTCCGGAATTACATCTATGTCGGTTGGTATCGTAACACGACCTTGCTTTTGGTTCATATAAAAAGTCCTCCTAAATTATCCGGAGCCTGCGCCCCGTTTATTTATATTTTCTGTTATAAAGCCAAAGTAAGAAAACCAGCCCTGCCAGACCCACCAGCATCATACACAACCAGGGTGCGCCTACATTTTTCTGCCCGATCACAATCAGTGATACGCAGACTACAAATATAATGAAGACTATTATGCCGGTGATTACTTTTTTTGTTGTTTCATTCATAATATTATCCCCCTTATCCTTTCAGGCCGCCAAGTGTCATTCCCTGGGTCAGCTTCTTCTGGACGCACATATAGAGAACCAGTGTCGGAATCATAACAATTACAAGTCCGGCATACATCTGGCCATACTCAACTGCTGATTTCTGAGCCGCCATAAGGTTCATAAGGCCCACAGGCAGAGTCTTGATCTCCGGCTTAGTAAGCAATGTCATAGAAATAATATATTCATTCCAGAATGCAAGGAAGTTAAATAAGATGACGGTTACAACACTTGGTTTTGCCATGGGCATGATAACCTGTACCATGGTGCGGCAGTAGCCGGCGCCATCCACATAAGCAGCTTCTTCATAATCCTTTGCCAGTGATTTAAAATATCCAGACAGAAGGTAAATGGTAAAAGGAAGTGCTGTAGCTGCATAAACGATCGATAAAATAAACAGATTATTCAGGAAAAACGGATGTCCTAAGATTCCGCGGGCTATCTTATCTCCATTATTCAGCATTAAGAAAATCGGCACTACGATATAGTTAACATTGATAAACAAACCGGCCATAAATATAATATTCCAGAATGCGCTGGATTTAAATTTAAATCTGGCAAGAACATATGCAGCCGGAAGTGCAATCACAACCAAAAGAACAATTGCAACTACGGTAACGATTGCTGAATTTAACATGTAAGACCCCATGTTGGCTTTCTGCCAGGCATCCACAAAGTTTTGCAGATGTATACCTTCCGGTATGGACCATGGATTTCCATAAAACTCAGAATTTTGCTTAATAGAAGCAATAAATACCCAGGCAACCGGAACGATAATTACGATTGCTAATATTGTTAATACAATATAGATGACCGCTTTATAAACTTTTGAACCACTTGATTTCTGATCATTTTTCATTCCAATCCACCTCCTTAAAATTCCAGTTCTTCACGTTTTGTTACCCCATTCAGAATTGCAGCCAGGGCAAATGAGAATAAGAATACCATAACGCCGATTGCCATACCATATCCATAAGATGAATTTGTATATGCCTCCTGGTACATGTAACTCAAAAATACGCTGGATGCTCCATCAGGACCGCCATTTGTCATTGCTCTTACGAACAGGAAACTCATATTGATGGTACTGATGATAAAGAACGTAAGCGTTGTACGAATATTCGTCCAGATCAGCGGAAGTGTAATGGAGAAAAACTGTGTTATGCGTCCTGCTCCTTCCAGGCTGGCAGATTCATATAAGCTCTCCGGTATGTTTGCCATACTGGCCATATACATAACCATGTAGTAACCAATTGCCTGCCACACCATTGCAATCACAATACTGTAAATTACGATTTTTTGATTTCCCAGCCACAATGTTGGATTATCAACGCCTGCCTGTCCTCTGAACAGATTCAAAAAGGAATTTAACAAACCAAGATTCGGATCATAAATCGCTGAGAAAATAGCACTGATAACAACTACGGATAAAATGTTCGGTATGTAGAAAATTACTCTGTAAAAATTTTGTCCTTTAATCTTTTCACGGGATAACATAGCCGCAAAAATCAATGACAGTGAAAAAGTAACGATTGTTACAAGAACAATTAATAATACTGAATTTTGAAATGCCTGATAGAACTTATCGCTCTGAAACAGCTTTTGAAAATTCTGGAGTCCCACAAAAGTTTTATCATCTGTATATCCACCCCATTTAAACATAGACATGCGGAATACGTCAATTGTAGGTATAATCATAAATATTATAAACAGGATTACGGCGGGAGCTAAACAAAAGAATATGAATCTCCCTCTCCCTCTTCTATTTTTCATGGCTTCATCTCCAATTCTAAATTTGCAGCTGTAATACTGCCTGATAAAAAACAGACGGTGAACATTCATTCACCGACTGTTTTTTCGTTTATAAATGTTACTTTAAAGCTGCACGCAGCGCATCGCTGTCTTTTTTCACCTGCTCTACCCATTCATCAACGGTCTTATCACCACTTACCAGTGAGTTGATCGGATCGAAGAATGTAGTACGAACTGTGACACCTTCTACTGGATCTGTAGTTGCAAATGCGTCCATAACAGCAACAGCACCTGTATCGTAGATTGAGTAGTAAAGTTTAGCATCGCCGTCTAATTTGTCTGCCATACCCTGGATTGGCTGAACTGCTCCGCCTTTTTCTGCGAAGATTCCAGCTGCTTCATCTGTATACAGATAAGCAATAAACTGTTTTCCAAGATCCTGGTTTTCTGCTCCCTTAGGCATCCAAACCTGCTCAAAGAATGTGTAAGAAGCGCGTTCTCCACCGTCTTTTACAGCCGGAAGAGCTGTGAATCCCCATTTGAAACCATCTGCACGAGGTGCATCTGCCATTTCACCGATAACCCAGTTACCATTTGGCATAAATAATGCTTTGTTATCCAGAATCATCTGCTGATTCTTACGGAAGTCATTGTCATTTGCATTTGCCGGTGTTGTGCTTTCTGTGTATGTAGCCAGTTTAGCAACAATATCAAATACTTCTTTTGCTTCCGGTGTATCCCAGATACCTTCTTCATAACGAAGTGCTTTCTGGAAATTGTCGTTGCCCATTGCTTCATGCATCAGTGAATAGAAGAATGCATCAAAATATCCTGCTGTAGGGTATGTAAATAATGCAATGCCTTCTGCTTTTGCTTTGTCGCCTAATTCCCACATTTCATCCCATGTTGTAGGAACTGTCCAGCCTTTTTCTTCTAACAGCCCTTCATTATAGAATAATCCGCAAGGACCATAGAACATAGGCATAAGATAAGTTTTGCCATCACCATAAGGATTTGTTATGGAGTTGTCAACGAAACCTGGAAGAATCTTATCACCTACTGTTTTGTCTTCGCCAGGAACTGTCATTGATAAAACATCTGTTAAGTCAACAATATTGTTGTCTTTAATAAAAGTTTCTGTCAACGCAGATTCTCCGCCTACAGGACGCATGATAACATCCGGATAATCACCGGATTTCATTGCTGGTGTAATGATATCTTCTAATTTCTTGTCAATGGTTAATTCAACTGTAACGCCAGGATTTGCTTTTTCGAAAGCTGCACAAACTTCTTTCCACATATCTTGTCCATAAGCTGTTTCTACTGCTGCTACTTTCAGAGTCTGCTCTTCTCCGGCTGCCGCTGTATCAGCTGCCTGCTCGGTATCAGCTGCTTCAGATTTAGCTTCTGTTGCCGCATCTGTTCCTGCCTCAGATTTTGCTTCTGTTGCAGCGGTTGTATCTTTTGCTGCTGATGTGTCAGATGAACTACCACTTCCACACGCTGTAAGACCAAGCGTCATAGCTGCTGCCATAGTCATACAAAGTACTTTTTTTACCTTTTTTGCCTTCATAACATTTTCCTCCTAATAATTTAAATGTTTGATACGTTGCCGCATCATTACTTTGTACATTAAGAATAATCGAAATTACGGGATTTATCAATACATATATTGCTCCATATTTTATATTTATTGCTTTTTACTTCTAAATAAATAAAATACATTTTACACAAGACTTTTTATACTTTATCTCTCTAAAGTTTCAATTCACCCAATATATTGCACAATTTTTTTCTGTTTTATCTGGTTTTATTATTTTATTGTAATAACAAAAGACATCTGATATAATCATTATATCTAAATTGGATTTTTTTCATTAGCGCAATATAACTAATATTATAGGAAAATTTTTTTAACATTCGACAGAAAACGACAGAAAAATCCCCATAACTATATGAATTGGAAGGGAGAAAATATGGGAAATACACGCTATCAACTGACAGAATCAGGACATGAAAAAATGCCGGTAAAACTGCTGTATGTAACTTCTGCCCGCTATGAAGGAGACTGGCCGAGCATTAAACATTCTCACTATTTCACGGAACTATTCTATGTACGAAAGGGTGCCGGCAATTTTATTGTTGAAGATAAATCCTTTCCCATTATAAAAGATGATCTGGTAATAATCAACCCGCATTTGGAACATACAGAAAAATCCCTCGACACCACACCTCTAGAATATGTAATCTTGGGGGTCGAAGGACTTAGTTTTTCTTTTGGCGATAATCAGGAATATACGGTTTTTAACTGTCAGAACAACAAACATAACATGATGTTCTATTTTACCTCTATGCTTCAGGAGATTGAACAGAAGCAAAAAAATTACGAACTGGTTTGTGCGGATCTCCTTGAAGTTTTAATTATTAACCTGATCCGCCATGCAGATTTTGCATTTGAAATCGCTCCTGCCCAGAAAGCAAGCAGGGAATGCAGCCGTATTAAGCGTTATATCGACTCCAACATTTCCGATAACATTACACTGGATACCCTGGCGGAGATGGCTCATCTGAATAAATATTATTTCGCTCACGCTTTTACGGATTCCTACGGACTTTCACCTATTAATTATCTGAGCGAAAAACGGATACAGGCCAGCAAAGAACTGCTTACCGCTACCGATCACAGCATTGCTGAAATTGCCCAGCTGTCCGGTTTTTCTTCTCAGAGTTATTTTGCCCAGAGTTTCCGAAAAGCCTGTGGGATGAGCGCCGGAGACTACCGCAAGATGATGAAGAAAACATAAATTTCCAATTATTCAGTATATTGATTTTCTGCTAAGCAGCCTGCATTCAAGCTTCCAGAAATGATTGAAAATCCTTAAGTTAATGACATTGGTTCATAGACCTAACTGGCTGTAGTGCTGTAACCAAAGATATATGTAGTAGAATGAAGAAACAAGCTGCAGTGAGAAGATCAGCTGCTTTATGCATTTTATATGATCTATGCCAATAACGTCCGGCATGCCACAACCCCGGGGGTCCACCATGCTGAGAAACCAGCTTTGTGGCGACAACCTGCATCCCGGAAAGAGAAGGGGGCGCACCATGGCAGGCGTTTGGAAGGCGTATAGCAGATCTGAGCATTTACTTACCTTGCCGGAGTGTTTTTTGGCGGATAGTATTCGACTGGCTCCCATCGGATACTAAGCGGGCACTGAACCGAGAAATGCATCAGGATTTCTCGGTGAATGCCCGCGTGCCGCCAAAAAGCGCTCCGGGAAGGTTAGAAAATGCCAGTTCTGCGGTAAGCCTTCCAAACGCCTGCCATGGTCCGCCCCCTTCTCTTTCCGCGCACTACACCTATCTACAAAGCGTCCCCTTAATCAGCTAAACCCAAATTCAAGATAAAATTGTTCGCTGTAGTCCTAATACTTCATCGCTTCTAACGCTGATATCTTTACTGCCTTATTCGCGGGATAATAGCCTGCGATAACACCGATCAGAGTGGAGAACAGCATTGAGAACCCAGCCAGCCACAATGGGATTACCGAGGTCCTGCTGCCTTTTTCCATCAAAAGATTTACCAGGGCATCAAATGAGGTAAATACAAAATGCTGGGCAGACATATTCATAATTACGGATACGGCAAAGCTTACCAGTATTCCAATGATTCCTCCCAGGAGTCCGATGATTGCAGCTTCCATAAGGAACATACTTTTAATATCGCTGATAAAGCAGCCCAGGGATTTCATTATACCGATTTCCCTGGTTCGCTCGGTAATAGACATAATCATGGTATTTGCAATACCAATTGCAGCAACCAGCAGGGAAATAGCTCCCAGGCCGCCCAGCATAAACTGTTTCTGCCTGGCTTCCTTAGCCATAGGTTCCCTTATGCTTTCCATTGAGCTGGTCTGAAACCCCATGTCTTTAATCGTTTGCTCTACTTTTCCCACTTCTTCAACATTGTCCGTCTGAACCATAACCTGGGTAAATTCCGGCGCTGCTTTTACTTTTTTATTTTTTGTCAACAGTTTTTGAATTGCCTGAAGGTCTTTCAGCTTCATAATCAATCCTCCGGAGGTCTCTTCTCCTTTTCCAAAGTCCTCTTTCATGATCCCGCTGATTTTAAGTACGGCCAGCTCTTTGTACTTTTTAGTTTCTTCTCCTTGCGGACTATCCATATCGGAAGAAGGGGCATTCCCGGATGTCTCCTGTTCCATTAAAAAACTAATTTCTTCTTTCAGGGGTTCAAAATAAGGCTTCGCCTCGGGATTGGTCCAGTAATCTACCATATTGCTGCCGTCCGGTCTTTTCGTATCCGCAAACTGATAGGCAAATGCAGACCCTGCCAGAACTTCATAAGGTTTCTTTCCCGGATAATCCCCTTCCTTCAAACGATATCCCAGCTTTTCAATTGCATCCTCCGGCATTCCGATAATACTGATTCCCTGTCCCTGATACCGATGATTTTTCCCGGTGGCAATGAGCGTATTCTCACTGGTTAAACTTACTTTAGGTGCCGCCAGAACTACGTGTTCTATAGCCTGAAGGCTTTTCACCGCTTTCTCGTCCAGCTTTAATTTCCCTTTTTGATTACCAGGTGTGGGCATCACTGTAATCATGGTCAGATCTCCCATTTCCGAAAGCATCTTCTCCTGAGACTCTTTCATGCCTATACCAATTGATATCATTATGATAATAGCACAGCAGCCAATGACGACCCCCGAAACGGTCAGAAAAGTTCTTCCTTTTCTCCGATAGAGGTTTCTGGCACACATCCGAAGTTTATCATACATTTTCATTCTATTGAAACCTCCGTTTATTCATCATCATCCTGCTCCTCGAACTCTTCGTACAGAAATGCTTTCTTTCGCTTCCTTTTCTTCACAACCGCAATGACAATGATCAGAATCAGTATGAGTCCTCCGGCTCCTGCTGCGTAAGAAAGCATATTTGTACCGCCTTCCGGTGGAAGTTCCTCTCCCATTGCGGCTTCCTCTCCAAAGTTCATATCTCCTGCCGGATCTTGCGGCTCCAGCACATTAATGGGTACCGCTATATTTATAGTTCTTGATTTATTTGCAGAATCCTCATATTTAATTTTGACCTGAAGCTCCTGTTTTCCGATATTCTGGGGAGTTATAAGAAAGTCAATGGTGCCGTTGGAACCGGATTCAAAATTCCCCAGATACTTATAGTTTTCCGTTGTTTCCACATCCCCTTCCAGAGAAGCCTCTACATTGTAAACGGCACTTTTGCCTTTATTTACATAGGGAAGACTTAAAGTAGCTTCCGCAAATTGATGCATTTCTTCCTGGCTCTGGGGCACATTCACCTTGAGTCTGTCCGGCTGTATAACCGGAATAGAGAGCTTTTCTGCGGATGTTGCCTGGGTGCGGGTTTTGTCATGCACGTACTCATACTTAAAACTAATATCCACTTTCGAATTTTCAGGCTTTCCATTTGCCAGTGCTTTGATGGTAACTTCCTTTTCCATTACCCCTCCCGGCCCTATTTTATCTATGTAAAAGGAGTTGGATGAATCGGTAATTGCAAGTGCATCCCCCAGTTCCAGAGACATAATCATATTTTCAGCCGCCGTTATGGAACTGGTATTCTTTATCTGCAATTTCAAATGAAATTCTTTTCCTGCAGTTACTTTTTTCCCATACTCATATTTGCTTACGATTATATTGGGAACCGGCGTATCGATATTTTTTTTATCATCTGACGGAGCCGGCTGCCCGCCAAAAGAATCTCCTGATCCGGATCCTTCCAATGGGTTGAAAACTTCCTGGCTATCATTTGGCTCTTCTGTTCCCTGTCTTTTTGATACTACCGTGGGAATCATGATTTTTTCCACTTTCTGCTCATGGATCATACCTTCTGTTGTTTGGTAATCGTATTCAAGCGTTACGGTAATGGTCTGGACTTCAGATTGAATCTCCTCTGCTGTTTTCAGATGCAGTTTACAGCTCTTTTGGCTTTGCGCCCCTACTTTTCCTACGTCCAGCGAACCGGTAAGTTCCTGGGACAAAAGCCCTTCTCCTGTTTCAACGCTTAATCGGGCATTTTCTATCGGCAGCTCTTTGCTTTTATTTTCCACTATCAGAACTGTCTGAAATGATTTTCCCGCTTTGATCGGCTTTTTTATTTCTCTTCTGCTGATCCTGATTACAGGTGGGGAGACTGCAGGAATATTTTCTCCCTTTGTTTCATCGGTAACTGGCTCTGTAATCCCTTCTGCAGATGTTTCTGTACTGTTTGCCCCTTCACTGCCTGATGATTCAGCAACCGGCGGCTTCTCAGGCGGATTTGCTGCCTCTTTGGCTTCACTTATAATACCGGGATACCCCATGGCAATGCTGATTATCAACCCCCAGATACCGATCTTCTTTAAATATTTCTTTAAATTCATTCCCTTCACCTTTTAACCTCCTGATTATTTTCTCATAATTAATCTTTGTATTACTTTTAGTCACGTTTTCTTAAGCATTTTTAATACCGGGGTCTTTCTGAACCGCCGTATCTTTCACAATATCCCCATCGATTAAAGTTACTATACGGTCAGCATACTTTGCCATTTCCGGGTCATGGGTGACCAGTACAATTGTCTGATTGTATTTATGAGCCATACCGACAATCATGTTCATTACCTCTGCCGTTGTTTTGGTATCCAGATTTCCAGTTGGTTCATCTGCAAATATTACTTCCGGATGGGTAACAAACGCCCTGGCTATCCCCACACGCTGCTGCTGGCCTCCGGACATCTGTGAGGGATAATGCGCACCTCTTTTGCCCAGACCAACCTTATTCAACAGCTGCATTGCCCTGTGCATCCGTTTATCCATCTCTACCCCGCGGAACACCAGGGGCAGAGCTACATTTTCAAGTGCCGTTAAATTAGGCAGTAAATTATACGCCTGAAAAATAAATCCAATATGCAGCTGACGAAACGCAGCCATGTTTTTTTCACTTAGCTTCGTAATTGAAGTATTTTTAATAAAAATTTCGCCTTTTGTGGGTTTTTCAAATCCTGCAAGATGATTCAGCAGTGTACTTTTTCCAGAACCGGAAGTACCAAAAATACAGCAAATTTCCCCTTTATGAATAGAGAGGTTAATTTTTTTAAGAGCGACTACCTTTTCATTTCCTACGATATATTGTTTACGGATATTTGATACTCTGATAATTTCTTCCATTTTGTCCTGCGCCTATTACAGGCTTACCTGCAATACTGCCGCTTCCTCCTCCTTATTACTGTTCAGAAACCAGAATAACAGGAAAATTTTAAAAAATAACAGCAGATTTAGTGAAGAAATATGAAGATTAAAAAGATAAGATACTCCCAGATCCGATTTCATGGTACAATAATATTACTTCGGGTATCTGTTTATATGAAAGGTATCCTGTAACAGAGGAGGTAATACATGAACAAGTTGCAAAAAATTATGATTGCAGACGATGATGCTGAAATCCGGGAAGTAATCCGTATTTTATTAGAAGGGGAAGGATATCAGGTTATTGAAGCGGCAAATGGGAAAGAAGCCATAGAGATGATGGAAAGTTCCATTGTTTTGATTATATTAGACGTAATGATGCCCGGATGTTCCGGGATTATCGCCTGTAATGAAATCCGCAAAGAACATATGGTTCCTATTTTATTTCTGACCGCTAAGTCAAAAGAAGAAGATATTGTGATCGGTTTTTCTGCAGGCGCTGATGATTATCTTGTAAAACCATTTTCTTACACTGAGCTGCTCTCCAGAGTAAAGGCATTAATCCGCAGATACTGCATCTACATGGGACAGGATACCAAAAGCCTGGGACATATTTATCTCCAGGATATAGAAATCGATATGGATGCTCAGCGAGTGACAAAATCCGGAAAGGAAATTACATTGACGGATCTGGAATATCAGATTCTGGCACTCCTTGCTACTCATCGGAAAAAGATTTTTTCCGCTCAGAATATATATGAAAGCGTATGGAAGGAGCCTTATTATTCCTTTTCCAGCAATACGGTCGCCGTCCATATCCGAAACCTGAGAAAGAAACTGGAAGATGATATACAGAATCCGCACTATATACAAAACGTTTGGGGAAGGGGTTATCGCATTGTCTAAAATCAAGAATATTTTTTCTAAGAAATTAGCCAGAGAGCTGGTGCTCGCTGTTACCGTTTCTTTGCTGATCGCCTACCTGGCATACGAACCGCTTTCTGGATTTGGATATTATCTGCTGGATAAAACACTTATGTCTCCCTCCTATGTAAAACGTACAGAAGAAGATTTCGTCCAGAAACTGCAGAGTTTTATTGATGAAAATGAGATTACATCCAAAGAAATTTCTCAGATACACAAATGGATGAAAGAACAGGGTAATACTTCTATATCTTTTTACTATAAAGATTATGAAATATTCAATTCTGATTTTGGTGCGGTTCCTCCGGAAGGAGACAGTCTGGAAAATTATTTTAACCAGTATATTAAAAACAATTTTACAGAACCGGTACAGGAACAGGGGGATATTCCCATGTATCAAATAACTTTTTCGGACCATATCACGCTGGATACCCAGGTTTTTTGCTACTTTTATGTGAAGTATTATGTGGTGCTGTACTATGCCTGCCTCTTTCTCTGCTTTTTGATTTTCCTGCTGCTTTTCTTATTTTTCATCCACAGGAAAATCCAATATATTAACAAACTCGCAGAAGATCTTGAAATCTTAGAAGGTGGGGATCTGAATTATAAAGTCCGGGAAAACGGCTGTGACGAGCTCTACCGCCTGGCGGTGGGCATCAATCAGATGCGGAAGTCTATTATCGAGCGGGATGAAAATGAACAGGCTGTAAAAGAAGCACACCAAAAGCTGATTACCGCCATGTCCCATGATCTGCGCACTCCCCTGACCTCCCTGATCGGATATGTGGAATTGCTGATTCTGGGCAGATACCAAAACCAGGACCAGCTGCACAACTTTTTAGGGCATATTAAAAATAAAGCCTATAAGATTAAGCAATTATCAGATAAATTATTTGAATACTTTCTGGTATCCGAACGAGGGGAAGAAGCATATCAAAAAGAACTGATCCCTACGATCAATTTGATTACCGGTCTGTCAGACGATCAGTTATTTACACTGGAAAGTGAAGGCTTTGAAATTGAATCCCAGTTTGATCTGGATTCCCTGAAGAGCAACTGCTATCTGGACATTGAATATGTACAGAGAACCCTGGATAACATTTTATCCAATATTCATAAGTATGCCGATGCCAGCTACCCGCTGCATGTTATTTCCAGAGAAAAAGACGGATACTTTGTACTTGAATTTCATAATAGAATTGAGGAAGATCTGTCCGCACACGAAAGTACCGGAATCGGTATTAAGACATGTGAGCGGATTATGCACATTCACGGAGGATATTTTGAATGCTACAAAGACGGGATCTGGTTTATCAGCAGAATTAAAATGCCTGTAATTTCTAAAAGCACTTCATCCGAATAAACAAAACAGAACACCCCTGCATTTTTACGCGCCATATGCGGCACTAAAATCCAGCAGGGGTGTTCTGAACTAAAAATCAATCGTAAAATTTCCCTTTATAAAAATTCTCATTTCCAAGCTTCTTTGCAGTCAGCCGGAACATAACGCAGCCATCTGGGCAAACAATATCCTTGCTGTATTTATCATTACCGCCGATGTTCTCTAAATCTCCACCGCTTCTGACAGCTTCCATGATTGGATATAACATCATCATTACTTTTGAACAAATTCCCTGTCCATCCCCATTTACAGGGCATCCATAGGTACAGGTATATTTATCTCCTATTTCCTCGCCATTTCGGCAATACCGCTCTGTATGGTCGCTGCGTAGAAATCCTGTTACCTCAATCTCAAATTCGTATTCTTCATCATACCATTTTTTCATTTATAGACCCTTTCTATTTTTAATTATACTGCCTGATAGACAGTGATATTGCTGCATAGCAGAAATGCACCGTATTCTGCTAAAATACGATGCACAGCCATTCTATTATTATAATTCTTCTACTGAAATGCTCTTGCCATCTCTCCAGATTCTCTCCAGATCGTAGAATAAACGATTTTCCGAATCAAATACATGAATGATAATATCACCATAATCCAGCAGAATCCAGTTTGCTGTCTGGTAACCCTCTACCTGCTTTGCCTGATATCCTGCTTTGCCCAGGGCTTCTTCTACGTTATCTACTAACGCCTGCACCTGATTTTTATTAGTTCCGCTGGTAATGATAAAATAATCAGCCAATACGGATACTTCTTCAATATTGATGACCTTCAAATCCTCTGCCTTTTTTTCTTCTAAAGCAGCACATGCGATTTTAGCCATTTGTTTTGACTTGTTTTCCAAATTATTTTCCCTCCTGTCTCATTATTTGCTTTTCTCTGTTAACTTCTTTATAATACTCAAAAGCTCTCTCTGTCATTGGGTCCAGTACATTTTTTGTAGACCTCAGATACGAAAGGGTGTCCCGTAAAATGATATACAGAGCTTCATCAATGTCAGAAAATGCCATTTTCCTTGTCAATTCCAGATTCTGGGCTTTGTAACGCCACGGCTCTATATAATCCGCTATATAGACGATTTTCTCCAAAAGAGACATGCCTGGCCTTCCTGTGGTATGATATGCAATGGCATTTAAAATATCCAGGTCTGTAATCTTATACTTTTCTTGCGCGATCTGTGCTCCTGCTTTTGCATGAAGTAAATATGGATTTTCCCGTTCTGCATCCGATATGGGAATCCTGTTCTTTTCGCAGATACTGATTTTTTTCTCGTTGGGAATACATTTCGCACAATCGTGCAGCAATCCGGCTGCCTGTGCTTTTCTCACATCCTCCCCATAACGCATTGCCAGTGCGGCACTGGTGTACATAACGCCCTGGGTATGGGTAAAACGATCTTCATCCAGATATTTTTTCAGCTTATCCTGCATTTTTAAAATATTGAATTCACTCATTTTCTTCACACTCCTGATACATGCAATGCTCTTCAATATATTGTATTACTTCGTCAGGAACATAATACTTAATTGATTTGCCCCTGCAGATCCAGTTTCGGATCGTACCGGATGAAATATCAATATTTGGAGTATCCAGCTTTTCTATTTTAGCTTGAAAGAGCTCTTTTAAATAATCAATCTGGCGGTTTAATTTCTCCGGTTTCACATGGTCTCTTACCGCTACTACAAGGGTACAGAGGCGGCAGATATCTTCCGGCTCTTTCCATGTTTCAAAAGTAAACAGGGAATCGGCTCCCATAATAAAGTAATAATCTGTATCGGGGTTCTCCTTCACCAGACGGCTAAGCGTCTCCCTGGTATAGGTATAACCCTCGTCATGTGTCTCTGCCATAGAAAGTTCAAAATGCGGATTACTGCTGACTGCCCGGGAAACCATTGCCACCCGCTGTGCTGTTGTCGCACGCCCCTGGCGCTCCTGCTTGTGAGGAGGATTGCCGGAGGGCATAAACAGCACATAATCCAGGTCAAACTGCAGATATGCGTTTTCTCCCAGAATCAGATGTCCGATATGGATCGGGTCAAAAGTTCCGCCCATGATACCAACTTTTTTACGTCGCTGCTTCATTCTTTGAATTCCCCGCTTTTATAAAGGAAGTTGAATCTTTTTCTTTTCGTCTTTTCCTTCTTTATAAAGTACAATTTTCTTTCCGATAACCTGTACTACCTGTGAACGGGTACGCTCCGCTACCATAGATGCCAGCTCTTTCGGATCGTCCATACAATTCTGAAGGACATTAATCTTTATTAATTCTCTTGCTTCCAGGGCTTCTTTGATCGCCTGGGTATTTTCTGGTGTAAGACTGGATTTTCCAATCTGGAAAATAGAATCCATAGTCATTGCCAGACCTTTTAAATACGCACGTTGCTTACTTGTCATCTTTCCCTCCGATACGGATGCCTGGTAATCACGTTATCCGGGCACATGTATCCTCTTTATCTATATAAAATTATTTATAGTAATCAAACTGCAGTCCATACATACGCACGGTGTCGCCTTCTTCAATGCCTGCAGCTTCTAATTCATTCAATATGCCGGTATCTTTTAAGAACTTCTGGAAGAATGCAAAGCCTTTTTCCGACTCCAGATTGGTATAACCCAGCATTTTTTCAATTTTCGGTCCTTCTACAATGTAGGTATGCTCTTCCTCCGTAGATTTTTCTACCGTATATGGAAGATTCTCAGTCATATTAAATTGATCCGGGAAAAATTCCTGTTCAAATACCATCGGAGTTTCCGGCACCGTATCTAACAGTTCCCGTACATAATACAATAACTCTTTCAAACCTTTTCCGCTGACTGCGGATATGGCAAACACCTTAATTCCCTGAGGTTCGAATTCATCCCTGATCTTCTGAACAGGATCTTCATCACCCTCAAAAATGGCATCTATTTTATTTGCCGCAATCACCTGAGGCCTTGCTGCAATTTCTTCATTATAAGCTTTTAATTCTTCGTTGATTTTATAGATATCTTCGATTGGATCACGTCCTTCTGTGGATGCTGCATCTACCATATGGATCATCACTTTTGTACGTTCAATATGACGTAAAAACTCATGTCCAAGACCAACACCTTCGGAAGCACCTTCAATCAACCCCGGTATATCTGCAATTACATATCCTTTTCCACCGTCCAGGTCTACTACTCCCAGATTGGGATTTAAGGTTGTAAAGTGATAATTGGCAATCTTAGGTCTCGCATTCGTAACGCGGGATAACAACGTAGACTTTCCTACGTT
Organism: Robinsoniella sp. KNHs210; assembly: GCF_000686105.1. Lineage (NCBI taxonomy): Bacteria > Bacillati > Bacillota > Clostridia > Lachnospirales > Lachnospiraceae > Robinsoniella > Robinsoniella sp. KNHs210. The sequence goes on along the minus strand of NZ_JMLZ01000002.1, from coordinate 1,410,716 downwards.
TGGAAATCCAACCAGTCCCACATCTGCAATCACCTTTAATTCCAGATTCACCATAAGTTCCTGAGCCGGCTGTCCCGGCTGTGCATATTTTGGTACCTGCATAGTGGGTGTGGCAAAATTCATATTGCCAAGTCCGCCTTTTCCGCCCTTTAAAATAACCTGCCTGCGGTTATCTCCGGACATATCTGCAATTACCTTATTGCTTTCAGCCTCTTTTATTACCGTACCTTCCGGAACCTTCAGTATCAAATCACTGCCGTTGCCTCCATGGCAGCGTTTCTTTCCGCCCTGCTCACCGTCCTGCGCACTGAACTTGCGTTTATGGCGGTAGTCTGCCAGCGTATTCAAGCCTTCGTCTACTTCAAAAATAATATTTCCGCCTTTTCCGCCGTTTCCTCCGTCAGGACCGCCGTTGGCAACATATAATTCTCTTCGAAAGCTTACATGGCCGTCCCCGCCTTTACCAGAACGTATGGATATTTTTGCTCTGTCTGCGAACATTTCCATTCACCTTCTTTCTAAAAAAATAGGCTTCAAACCAATTTGATTTGAAGCCACCTTTACTATTCTGCTGATACTGGAACGATAGAAACTTGTTTCTTATCTCTTCCTTTTCTTTGGAATCTTACAACACCATCAACTAAAGCGAATAAAGTATCATCTCCACCACGTCCAACGTTAACACCTGGGTGAATTTTAGTTCCACGCTGTCTGTAAAGAATATTTCCAGCTTTTACAAATTGTCCGTCAGCTCTTTTCGCGCCTAATCTCTTAGATTCGGAATCTCTACCATTTTTAGTAGAACCAACTCCCTTTTTATGAGCGAAAATTTGAAGGTTCATTTTTAACATAGTCTTACACCTCCTTGAATATAATCTTGATATATTCGTTACCGTAATTATTTTGGATATCCTTTAAACCAAGAATCATCGAATCCAGCAAGAGCTTCGTCTCTTTTGAAACTGCACCTTCCAAGATCAACTCTACCAAGCCGTCATCATCCTGCCTTACGGCGAATTTATCCTCAGTAAACTGCTCTATGGAATTAATTGCATTCACAGTCAGTACAGATACGGCAGCACAGATAATATCCTGTCCTTCTTCCCCGTAACCCGCATGGCCTTTGGCTACAAATCCTCTATATACTTCTGAACTCTTATAAACTGTGATTTTAATCATTGACAATTAACCGTTAATTTTTTCAATTTTAACTTGTGTAAACTGCTGTCTATGACCGTTTTTCTTATGATATCCAGTTTTTCTCTTATACTTGTAAACAATAACTTTTTTCGCTTTACCGTTTTTCACAACGCTACCGGTTACAGTTGCGCTTTCAACGTCAGCTCCAACTTTAAGACCATCATTGCTTACTGCAAGTACTTGATCAAAAGTAACAGTCTCTCCAGCTTCTACTCCAAGCTTTTCTACGTTAATGATATCGCCTTCGGCTACTTTGTACTGTTTACCACCTGTTGCAATAATTGCGTACATATGGCACCTCCTATTATCATTACTCGCCAGATTTGGTGATCATCTGCATGACTCTTAGACCTCTCTGTGCGGCATACTAGAGTATAATATCATACTGAAGATTTTACGTCAACTATTTTTTCAAAATTTACCCAATAAATAGCGCAAACAGGCTAGGGTGTGTTTAAATTCTTATTTTTCCGGGACAATTTCAATCCAGTATCCGTCCGGATCTTCAATAAAATAAATTCCCATCGCTTCATTTTCGAAACAGATGCATCCCATTTCTTTGTGTCTCTGATGAAATCCTTCATAATCATCGGTTACAAATGCCAGATGGTATTCGAGATCCCCCAGATTGTATGGCTCTTTACGTTCTGTCAGATAGGTGAGCTCCAAAGTAAAATCGGTAATGCCATCACCCAGATAAACAAGCTTAAAAGAACCGTCAGATGCATTTTTTTCTCTCACCGGCTTTAATCCAAGTGCTTTTTCGTAAAAAGTGAGGGATTTTTCTAAATCCAGAACATTAAAGTTAAAGTGGTTAAATTTAATCATAATTATACCTCCCGCATATCGCAGGCCTGCCTGCAATACTGCCTTAATAAGTAGTTTGAAAGCGCTTTTCTATCAAACTAGTTTACTCCTGCTATTATGTGCAATTTTATATCATTGATTCATATTTTATTCAAGCGTGGCACACTGCTGTCAGAATGCCATTTCATGCCATTTCAAGTGCGCTCTGCATTGGCTTAAAAATTTCATGGAAATCCTTAAATTCCATAACACATTCGCCTACCTGTCCGCCTTTTGGGGAAAGCAGGCCGTGATAGTCACTGCCCCCTGTAAGAAATAAATGATAATATTCCGCCGTAGCTGCAATCTCCTTCATATCAAACGGTGTATTAGACGGATGCAGTAATTCCACACCGGTAAGCCCCGCTTCCACTAATTTTGGAATCAGCCGGATATTCTGCTGCTGTCCCGGATGGGCAAGTACTGCCTTTCCGCCTCCTTCTGCAATGGCTTTTACAACCTCTTTTGTGTCGGGATACTCATAGCTGACCCTTAAGGGTCCGTTTTCCCGGTACATCCGCTGCATCCAGGAGCCGAACATGGCATCGATCTGCCCTGTTTTATAGAGTACATAATTAATATGCTGGCGATAAATGCAGCACCCATCTGTCTCTTTTTCTGCTTCTTCGCGGCTGATCTCATAACCCATTTCCCGAAGCCGTTTAATCTGCCATAAGCTCCGCTCATGTCGCATTTCAAGTACCGGCTTCATCAGTCTGGCAACCGGCTCATAATCGGCTATATTGTATGCCAGGATATGGGCATCCAGTTTTGTCTCAGGATCCCTGCTGCCGCATTCCATTCCCATAATTACCTGAATATGGTGTTTTCTGCCAAGCGCTTTCAGAATATCTTCTTTTGGCGGCGCATCATGGTCTGTAAGTGCAATCACATCCAGTCCTTCCCGGACGCTTTTTTCAAAAACCTCTTCTGCTGAATCACTGCCATCGGAATAACGGCTGTGTAAATGTAAATCCGCTCTGATCATTAAGTCACTTCCTTTGTATCTCAGTAATTGCTTTTACCTGTTCTGCCAGGGATTTTTTTACTTTTTTCCTGGTTACTTCCACCAGTTCTAATGCCGTCATATCTACCAGTGACGCTTTGACGGGATCTTTGGACAGATATGCCTCAAATCCATCCAATAACTGCTTTTTAGAATCCGGAGATTTCATATTAATAAAATCAACAATAATAATGCCCGAAATATTGCGCAGCCGCAGCTGCCTGGCAATTTCCCTGGCTGCTTCCAGATTGATTTTTAAAAAGGTTGCTTCCTGATTCTTATGACCGTCATATTTGCCCGTATTCACGTCGATGGATGTCAGGGCTTCCGTAGGCTGAATGACCAGATAAGCTCCGGATTTCAGCCATACACGCTCTTTCAATGCATCTTTTAAAGCCTGATCCAGACTGTACAGTTTTTTCAGGGGCAGCAGTGAATCTTCATAAAATGACAGTTTATCCAGATCCTCCGGCTGGTATTCGGCAAGGAATTCCTGCATGGAATCATACAACCCCTGGTCATCTGTTAGAATTGTTTCCAGTTTGCCGCTGTAAGTATCCCGCAGCTGGGTCAGATAATTCTTGGGGGTCTGGTAAAGACACGAAAAACAGGTCCTGAATCTGGCCCGTTCCTTTAAGTTTTCATATTGTCCTGCCAATTGGCAGACTTCCTGCCTTAACTCCTCATGTGATGCCTGCGCTGCATTGGTACGGATAATCCAGCCATATTGGTCTGAGCGGTATTCTTCCAGCAGGTTCTTAAGGTCTTTTCTCTGAAATGGAGACAGTTTACCTGATACCCCTATCCGTGTGTTTCCACTTGTCAGAACTAGATATTTGCCGGTAAAGCTTAAATTAGAAGTGACAGTAGGTGCCTTCGTTTTCATATTTTCACGGCTTACCTGCACCAGAAGCTCATCTCCCGCCACCAATCTGCGGGAGTTCATTTTACTGGTATAGTAAGGTGTAGGATTTTCTTCCAAAGAATAGTAACAAGGCAAACCACTTTTGATTTCAATAAAAGCAGCCTGGATATTTTGTACAATATTCTGTACTTTTCCGATATAAATATTTCCCAGAAGTGAATCTACCCCTTCCGGTTCTAAATGAAATTCTACCGGTTTTCCATTCTGAAGGAGCGTTGTTAAAATCTGCCCCTCCTCCCTTGTGATAACCAGCTTACTGTTTTTTTCTTCCATCTCCATTGCTACCCGGGAATATCCTCTCCCAGATCTTCCAGAGAAACCAGACTGCGCTTTTTCTCATTTCCAAGATCTGCATAGACTTCCAGCCGATGAACCAACAGACTGAATGGTTCCATTTCCATTCCCAGATACTGGGCAAATGCCTCCATCACAAGTTCCGGCTTCAGATTATTGACACTTCCTGTAGCAAGCTGCATATATATTCCGTCTTCCCGAAGTTCCAAAGCATATATCATAGGCTTGATATCTACTTCTTTTTCACTTTTTTTTGTTTTCTTTATAATTGTGATGGTTTCCCGGTCATAAAACTCCGCCAGCCGGCTCTTATAATCCTGATCCGGTTCTTTCCCTTCTCTGAAGTTTACCAGATAATCGGCAGCAGCAACCAGAGACATCGCTTTGCTTGCTTTTTCCTGGGGAATTCTTCGGAAACTTAAGACTTTCATTCCTTCCACCATGCAAGCATTTAACTGCTCAATTGCGTCTTTTGATGAAATTTCAGTCTGAACTTCAATATCCAGATATTCTCCCGTACTGGTAAGACCCACACCCAGAGGGGCTGCAAATGACATAATCATATGGGGGCTGAACCCTTCAGTAAAAGCAATGTCAATATTTCCCCTTCGCATTGCTTTTTGAAAATAGCGCATGATATCAAGGTGTCCGATAAATTTCATAGCACCCTCTTTGGCAAATTTAATTCTTACTTTCAATACACACGCCTCCTTTGTATATTCCCGCACCGCATCCAGAGCAACCCTGACGGCAGTTATTTGTAATTGTTTCTGAAACCGCTTTTTTCCATTCTTGTATCAGGAAATTCTTTGAAACACCGATTTGTATAAAATCCCAGGGAAGTATTTCATCCATGGAACGTTCTCTGGTCGTATAGAAATCCGGATCTATGCCCGTGTGTACAAATGCTTCCATCCAGGTTTGATTCTTAAAAGTCTCGGACCATGCATCATAAAGTGCACCGTTTTGATAAGCATCCAGTATGGCTGCCCCTACTCTGCGGTCTCCTCGTGCCAGCAGCCCTTCCAAAACAGTAACATCCGCTTCATGCCAGTTATATTTAATACTTTTGCGATTTAACTGGTCCTTCACTTCCTGGTTAACTATTCTGGCTTTTCCTAAAAATTCTTCTTTTGTGTTCATCCCTACCCATTGGAACGGCGTAAAAGGTTTTGGCACAAAAAATGAGGTACTGACCGTAATCTGGCATTTACCGTTTCGCTCCTCTTTGGGTATCTCATAATACCGTCTGGCAATGCGGTCAGCCAGATGTGCGATCTCTTTCATATCTTCTTCCGTCTCAGTAGGAAGTCCCAGCATAAAATACAGCTTTACCCTGTTCCAGCCGCCTTCAAATGCCTGGCCTGCACCCTCTATAATATTTTCTTCGGTCAGCCCTTTGTTAATTACATCGCGCAGGCGCTGGGAGCCGGCTTCCGGGGCAAATGTAAGGCTGCTCTTTTTCACATCCTGCACTTTGCTCATAACATCCAGGGAAAAAGCATCGATACGAAGGGATGGCAGGGAAATATTAACCCCTTTTCCTTTGAATTCTTCGATTAAATAGTTAACTAATCCTTCCAGTTGGGAATAGTCACTGGAGCTTAATGAACTTAAGGAAATTTCTTCATGCCCGGTATTTTTCAGCATTTCATATGCGTATTCCTTCAGCATAGCAAGATCCCGCTCTCTGGTGGGCCGGTAAAGCATTCCCGCCTGGCAGAAACGGCATCCGCGGATACAGCCCCTTTGTATTTCCAGCACTACCCTGTCCTGGGTTGCTTTAATAAACGGAACAACCGGTGCTTTCGGATAATAAGTATCCGTAATATCCATTACAATCTGTTTTTCTACAAATGCCGGTGTATCCGCACTTTTTGGTAGAAAAGAAGCAATGGTTCCGTCTTCTTTGTATGTTACTTCGTAAAGAGACGGTACATAAATTCCGGGGATGAGGGCAGCAGCTTCTAAAAATGCCTTCCTTCCTTTTCCATTGGATTTATATTCTTTATACAGATCAATCAATCGGAAATATACCGTTTCTCCTTCTCCTATATAAAACAAGTCAAAGAAATCCGCCAGGGGTTCTGGATTATAACTGCATGGACCACCGCCGATTACGATTGGACAATTCTCATCTCTGTCTTTGCTTAGAAGCGGAATTTTACTCAGATCCAGTATCTGCAGTATATTTGTATAGCACATCTCATATTGAATGGTGATTCCAAGAAAATCAAATTCTTTGATTGGCTCCTGTGATTCCAGTGCAAACAACGGGATATCCTTTTCTCTTAAGACCTTATCCAGATCCATCCATGGAGAATACACCCTTTCACACCAGATATCCTCTCTTCGATTCAGCATATCATAAAGAATCTGAATTCCAAGATGTGACATCCCGATCTCGTAGACATCGGGAAAGCACATGGCAAAGCGGATATCCACCTTTTCTTTATCTTTTATAACCGAGTTGACCTCATTACCGATGTAGCGGGCAGGCTTCTCGATTTTTAGCAGTATTTCATCATTTAAAGCTAGTTTTCTCATATATTTCCTTTCTATTTATATCTATTGCACAAATTCATTCGAACCTATTTTTAATTTTTCCGAGTGAAAAATGGATATAAAACACGATTCAACATTGCAAAAGCAATTGATATATGATTGAGACAATCTAATCTATACCATTATATACAGTTTAGGAAAGAAATTCAAGCAAATATCTTTCGTCAAGCGGAATCAACTGTGCATCTTTATTTTGGAGAAAACATCTAGAGCAAAGGATATTGAATCGTTTGCTTCTACTTTCTGCTGCTTAACTTTTCCTGATATGACCAGTATAACTGCCGTATCTTACAATTTCTTTACAAACATATTGAAAAAGCACGATGGCAAAATCAATTCAGATTTTTACTCTCGTGCTCTTTTCACTCTTATTTTTGATTACTTGCTTTTTACATAGGTGTTCATTTCGTGTACTCAATATTCATAATATGGCTACTTATCTGTTGTGACCACCGCTCTCATACCTGTCAAGATCACAATATCCAACCCCTGTCAGTGTACAGTTTCTCTCATTCAACGCATTCACTACCGCCTCATACAGTGGCCTTGCTTCCGGAGCCAAACCAAGTACTTCTGCAAGTGTCATCTGCTGTGCCATTGCAAGCATCGGATTGTCCAGCATTCCCGGAGACATCTGATTGAATAATTCCACCGCCAAAGGCTGGGACAAGATTTCTTCCCATGTACTGTCCAGACTAAAGCGCTCATATGCCAGGTTCGTTGTAGTCTCATATTCATACTCATATATTCCAGAGCCTACAGTAATCACATCTTCTTTCTCCGGCAAATGAATCTCTGCCTCTGTATTTGCAGGAACGCTCACATACCCATGAATCTTTCCATTTTTGCAGCTCCAGTTGCTTTCAATCCTGCCGTATACCGACTCGAATTCCACTCCTGCTTCATCGATCCCTTTTACAAACAGCGGCTGTACTTTGAACTTTTTATAACCTGGCTTCAACTGGCTCACACCGGCAATCTTCCGGTACATCCAGTCGCCAATGGAACCATAGGCATAATGATTCAATGAATTCATTCCCGATACATCAAAACTTCCGTCCGGCATGATGGAATTCCAGCGCTCCCATATTGTCGTTGCTCCCATATTCACAGCATAGAGCCATGACGGATAATCTTCTTTCATAAAAATAGTTGCCGCCAGTTCATGTTCTCCGTTTTCGGATAATACATGACACAGATACGGTGTTCCGACAAAACCGGTTGCCAGGTGATTTTTGTGATTTTCAATATTGGTTTTCAAGGTCTGTAAAATACGCGTCCTGTCTTTTTCTCTCGCCAGGTTAAAATACAAAGATAAAATCGCTCCGGTCTGCGTCTCACTGACAATACGCCCCGTATTCGTATAATATTCCTGCCGGAATGCTTCCAAAGTCGTATCATACAATTTCTGATATTTTTCTGCATCTTGTGCAAATCCGAGTACTTCTGCGGTCTGTTTCACCAGATTTGTCACATACAAATAATATGCATTTGCAATCATATATTTATCTGTCGCACCGGTTCTGTCTGCACTTTCCTCCTTATCCAGCGCCAGCCAGTCTCCATACTGGAATCCGGTCTGCCAGAGTCCGTTTTCCCCGCGCTGATTTCGGATATAGTCTACCCATTCATGCATACATTTCCAGTTTTCTTTCAGAATGCCTTTATCACCATAGGTCTGATATACCACCCATGGCACAATGACTGCCACGTCACTCCATGCCGCAGAGCTGTATGAACCCAGAATATCCGGTACGACATGCGGAACGCCCTTTTCTAAGGAGGACTCTGCCGATACATCTCTCATCCATTTCCGGAAGAACAATGCCGTATTCCGGTTAATAGCTGCTGTCCATGAAAAAATCTGTGCATCCCCTGTCCATCCGAGACGCTCGTCCCGCTGCGGACAGTCCGTCGGAATATCCAAAAAATTGTCCCTCTGCCCCCACGCAATATTCTTTTGCAGTTGATTTACCTTTTGGTTAGAACACTGAAAATCTCCCAGCTTTTCCATATCAGAATGCATCACGCAGGCGGTAAACTGCTCCGTTGTCAACTCCTCCATTCCCTCTACACAGATATATCGAAAACCATGGAACGTAAAATGCGGAAGAAATGTCTGTCCCCCTCCATTGCAAATATAGGTATCCTCTGATTTCGCCTGACGTAAAGTCTCTGTATAAAAATTCCCGTCTTTATCCAACACTTCTGCATGACGGATCACAATCTTCTGCCCTTTTCTGCCATGCACTTTCACTTCTACAATACCGGTCAGATTCTGTCCGAAGTCCACCAGCTTTTCCCCTTTTGGTGTCACGATCAGTTCCTTTGCCGGAATTCTTTCGGTAATACGAACCGGCTCATTTTCCTGGGCTGTCAGAGTATGCTTGTTAAAATCCATGATAGACACAGTACCTACCCTGATTCCGGAATCCTCACCACTGCTTTCTTCACAAACGGTTGTATCAATTGTTTCGCCCATGTAGATCTCACTGTAACGGACTTCACCTGTCCGGACTTTCCAGGTTTCATCGGTGCAGATTATCTCTCTGCTTCCGTCCTCATATTCCATATGTATTTCCGCAAATACACCAACTCTGTCACCGTAAATATTCGGTGTCAGCATAAAACCAAAGATTCCTTTATACCAACCGTTTCCGACCATGATTTCAATTTTATTTTCTTCCCGGAGCATTTCGGTAATGTCATAGATCTGGTATTGAAGACGGTGATGATAGCTTGTCCAACCTGGTGTCATCTGGTCTTCTCCGATACGCTTACCGTTCAGTGATGCCTCATAGACACCTCTGGATGTGGCGTAAATTCTGGCTCTTTGAACTTTTCCTTTTGCTGCAAATGTCTTAGAAAAAATCGGACATGCCGTTTCTTCTTCGGGAAAATCATGTGTAATCATTTTTGCCTTAAATACTTCCGGGTTCAGGATCCCTGTCTCAAAAGACATTTCTCCGGATGCCGTATTCTCATGATTATCTGTCACTTCTACTGTCACATTGTAGAGTGTTTCATCCTGTAAATCGTCTCCTGCATAGGCAATCAGCACGGAATCTTCGCTCTCCACTTTTATTTCCCAGTCAACTTTTTGGCAATCCTTTACTACAATGTGATAAAGCTGTTGTACGGTGTCATTTACCTCTGATTCCAGCTTCCATGAAAACCGTGGATTTTTCTCCGCGATTCCGATTGGATTTACTCTATATTCTGTTCTCAAATCATAAAGTTTCATGTTATCTATTCCTCCACTTTTTAAGAATTCTCTTTTAAACATCGTTTCCCGATATTATATTACTTTTTATATCTCCATTTTTATTGCAGATTTGTTCGATTTCTTTTATAATTTAACTGTAACTTGCTATAACACACCAAATACATATTTGTTATAAAATGGAGAAAATACATGATTTCCTTACAAGACATTAAAGATTTTTGTCATCTGAATTATCTGGATTCCGGTATTCCTGTTTACCTGTATCAGAAAGATACTTTATTGCAGACATTTCCAGAGCAGTCCCCCTGCACATATCCGCCAAAGCATTACATTGAGGAATTTGTCGATACGACAGATAACATCGCACATCTTTCCACTCCATACGGTGCTTATTTTGTTGCCATAAAACCAAAAGATTTACAGAAATTTCGCATTGTGTTAGGCCCAGCAAGTTATATTCCGTTTACCGACGCAGATTTTCATGCCATGTATACAGAATATGCAGTTGTTCAGGAAGAACGGGCAGCTTTTAAAGCATTCTTTCAAGTTATTCCGCCGATTGCTTTAAAAGGTCTTATGGCAAAAGCTGCCGTTTTTAATTATTTTCTGAACCACGAAATTTGTTCTCATTTTGACCTGTTGGAACCTGTTAGCATTTCAGACTCTTCTGCACACGCAGAAAAACATATAGAATCCATTTATCAACAGAAAGAAGATTTTCACCACAATAATTCTTCTGAAATCGAATCCCTGATTCTTCATTTTGTAGAATCAGGAGATGTGGATGGTCTGAAAAAAATGACTTTGCAGCCTTCCATCATACATTCTGGTACTGTTGCACCAAATCAGCTCCGTCAATTGAAAAATCTGAATATTATTATGACTGCACTTGCATCACGTTCTGCAATCTCCAGCGGTGTAGATGCAGATGATGCATTCCAGATGTCCGATTTATATATTCAAACAACAGAAAAATTAAATGATCCCTCCGCTGTTCAAAATCTGAATTTCCAGATGCTTCTGACATTTGCACAAAAAGTAAAAGATAAATTGATTCCAAAAACCTCTGATGAAGCACTGCAACAAGCCATTCGGTATATTCTTCAACATACCAACTGTCCGATTACAGCTGCCGAGGTTGCCCACCATGCGGGATTCAGCCGTTCCTATTTTTCCACCTATTTTAAAGAACAGCTGGGTTTTACTATCAGTGCATTTATCCTGCGCTGTAAACTAGAAGAAGGAAAACATCTGCTGCAGTTTACAGACAAACCGCTCAGTGTGATCAGCAATTACCTGTGTTTTTCCAGTCAAAGCCATTTTCAGACTGCCTTTAAAAAGCAATACCATGTTACACCTCTTCAGTTCCGCAAACAACCAGAGCTTTACGGACGAGGGTTGCTGGAAAATGAGAGATAATCGACTGTTTTACCTCTGTAATTCTGCGGATCAGTTTTTCCTGCCAGTTCATCATCAAACGTACGCAGGGTTCCTCTCATTGCAGCCGTATTGGGAATAATGTTCGGAGCATCTCCCGCGTGAAACTGCCCAATCGTCAATGAAACCTCACTTCCAAACGGACATTCTCTGGCTAATAATTCCTGTAGCCCGAGATGTACATGTACCCCTGCCGTGATCGGATCTATGCATACCTCCGGAGAAGATCCATGTCCTCCCTTTCCGATCAATACAATTTCAAAACCATACACAGACGATAACGGTGTTCTTCCATATGTAATCATACATTCGATTCACTCCCATATACTTTATATTTCTGTCTCACTTCACATTTTTCTTTTTCCATTACTTCTTTTTACGCTTTTCGTTTTGCAATTTCCTCTCTCAACTGAGGAAGTCTCTTTTCTAAGTCAAACTTCATGCTCATTATAAACATAACTACAAACATTGCTGCCGGAATGTAAATGGAAAATGAGAAAATTGCCTGTTTTGTTGCCGATGTAGCTGCGGTCATTGCTGGATCATATGCTACCAATGCGAGACACCATCCAATAATAGAACCTCCAATACCGCTTCCAACTTTTCCTCCAAAACTGGATGCAGCCTGTGAAGATGCTACCATTTTCTTACCATATTTGTACTCATTATAATCAATAGACATTGCTGTCATAACTCCCATCAGACACATCATCGGAATATTTGCAAGTGAAGAAAAACAGCTCATAACCACGTTAAATACAAAATTATACGGGTTTCCAATTCTTACAATCGTACAAATAGCTCCAACAGCAAAGGACACTCTCAATGTCTTAGTAACACCAAGATGTTTAATCATTGGTCCTACAATAATGAATCCAACCAATGTCGGAATCAAGCCGATTGCTCCCATAATTCCCATCAGATTATCATTTCCGTAAATCCATTTTGCATAATAAACACCTGATGAACTTGTAATTGCATACAGAACAGCACTTATAAAGTTCATGATCAAAATCATAACCCAATACTTATTCTGGAACAGTTTTATAACCGCTTCTTTAAACGGAACTGCTTCTTCCTCTTCTTTTTCCTGTACTTCTGTTTCACCCGAAATCACTTCTTTACTTGTCTTATAGCAAAGTAAAAATGCTAAGATTACAAATGCTCCTGCAATTGCACCAAATTTGATCCATGCACTCTGTGTACCACCTAACATATTTGTAACCGGAATTATTGCAACTGCCATGATCATACCGGATACATATCCTGATGCTGCACGCCATGTTCCCATTCTGCCTCGTTCTTCCTGACTGTTTGTACGAACAATCATCAGAGATGCATACGGGATACATACTGCCGTATAAGCAACTGCCGTAAATAACAGATTTGTAATTATCAAATAAGCAAGTTGCAGACCTGCGTTTCCTTTCGGCACAGTGAACATCAATACGGTGAGAATACCGGCAGGTATACCGGCTTTCAAAAGCCATGGTCTGTATTTTTCTTTCCCCGGTTTCGTATGGTCTACGATATTTCCCATGATCAGATCTGTAAATGCATCCACAATCTTACAGAGCATCAGAACCGTAGCAACCGCTCCTGCTGCCACTCCTACTTTATCTGTATAAAAGTAGGTTATCTGTCCGATCAATCCACTCATCGCATTCAATGCGAACTGTCCCAGTGAATCCCCCAGAAAATCTCTTCTGCGCATTGTCCGCTGTACGCCAAACTTATCTTTTCCTAATTCTTTCGCCATCTTATGCATCCTCTTTTTCCTTTTCTTTTATTGATTTACCGCTGCGAGAATCTGCTCCAATACTTCTCTCTTCATTCCCGGTACAAAGCTCAACAACTGCCGAAGCGGCATATCATTCATCATCGCTGACATCATTTCATCATTGACCACTTCATTATTCTGATTTGCTTCCGCCATCTCCGCTGCCTGCTGGTTGCCGCCCATCATCTGACTGAACACAGCTTTGCCTTTCTCATCTCGCATCAGTTCGCCTATACAGGTATTCAAAGTAAATACTTTCTTTATCTTTCTGGTTCCTTCTACCTGAATCGTTGTGTGCAGCAGTACTTCTTCTGCATTCTTACCAACTTGAATCTCATAAGCGCCGCTCTCCACATACCAGCCATGAATCTCGGTATTCCAGTAAGCGAATGCTCTTGCGTCTAATTCAAAGGATACTGTCTTCTTTTCTCCCAGCGCAAGTTCAATTTTGTCAAACGCTCTCAGTTCTTTTACCGGGCGGGCTGTTTCGGTTTCTCCCGGAGCCACATAGATTTGAATAACTTCTTTTCCGGCTCGGTTTCCTGTATTTTCCACATCAACAGAAACGGTGATAATTTCATTATCTGTCATCTGCGTTCTGTCAAGATTCAAATTGCTGTATGTAAATGTCGTATAAGAAAGTCCGTAGCCGAACGGGAACAATACTTCCTGCTTTTTACTTGTATAGTATCGGTATCCCACGAATACACCTTCGCTGTAAACCGCTTCATCCACACCTTTTCCATAAGTCAGATAACATGGGGTATCTTCCAGACGAAGCGGAAACGTCTCTGCCAGTCTGCCGCTTGGATTTGCCGTTCCATAGAGCACGTTGACAACTGCTTTTCCAACTGCCTGACCTCCTAAGTATGCTTCTACGATTCCTTTCACCTGATTTTTCCACGGCATTGTCACAGGAGAACCATTATGCAGTACGACGATGGTATTCTTCTGTACTTTACTGATCTTCTCGATCAAGGTGTTCTGACAATTTGGAAGATTCAGATGCTTCCGGTCATATCCCTCTGATTCGAAGTTGTCCGGCAATCCGGCAAAAACAACAGCAACCTCAGCCTCTTCTGCGACGCGTACCGCTTCATTCTGCAACTCTTCATTTACTTCATCAACAATATCATCAAATCCTTTTGCAAAGGATACATCTGAGATTTCCTTAACCGCCTCAACCGCAGACTCTACTTTCCAGCTATTGATGTGAGAACTTCCGCCTCCTTGATATCTCGGTGTTTCTGCATATTTTCCGATAAAAGCAACTTTCTTGTCTTTCACAAGCGGAAGTATCTCATCCTCATTCTTCAAAAGAACAATACATTCCGCCTCCGCCTCGGCTGCAAGTTCATGGTCTTTTTCATATTCAAATGTAACACCCTGCTGACGATTTTCTATGAATTTGAAAATAACATTTAAGATTCTTTCACATGCTTGATCCACAACCGCCTCATCCAGACTTCCGTCCTGAACTGCTTTTACAATCATTGCGTCATTGATTCCCCCTGAGGCAGGCATTTCCAGATCCATTCCGGCTTTTAATGCCTCTACACGGTCATTGACCGCTCCCCAGTCGGACATTACATATCCGTCAAATCCCCACTCATCACGTAAGATATCTGTCAGATATTCTTTGCTTTCTCCGACATAAGTTTCGTTGATACGGTTATAAGAATTCATAACCGTCCACGGTCTTGCCTGTTTAACTGCTCCTTCAAATGCCGCCAGATAGATTTCCCGAAGTGTCCGTTCATCCACCTGGGAGGAATTGGTCATACGGCGTTTTTCCTGATTGTTTGCCAGAAAATGCTTCATGCTGACGCCCACATTTTGGCTCTGTATACCTTCTGTCAAGGCTGCCGCCATCTCAGATGCCACAAGCGGATCTTCGGAATAATATTCAAAGTTACGACCACATAGTGGGGAACGCTTGATATTCATTGCCGGTCCGAGAATAGTGCTAATATCTTTTGCCTGGCATTCCTGTCCAATCGCCGTTCCAATCTTTTTTAATAACTTTCTGTCAAAGCTGGCTGCTGTTGCACATCCTGTCGGGAAACAAACCGCCTTAATGCTCTCATTGATTCCCAAGTGATCAGTCTGTTCGTCCTGTGCACGAAGTCCATGCGGTCCATCCGTTACTTTCACGGAAGGAATCCCCAACCGTTCTATGCTTTTTAACTGCCAAAAATCTGCACCGGAACACATCCCGGATTTTTCTTCCAAGGTCATCTGCGCAATCAGATTTTGGATATCTTCTCTCTTCATGTTAAGTTTCCTCTTTCTTTTCTAATAGAATTGATTCATTTTATAATCCTATTTTACTTATTGAAAGCAGGATTGAATTTCATTTTTGTTCTTTATATTGTATTTTTGTTCTTTGTTTCGAATGTACCGCTTCCCAGCGCTATTTGGATAGTATTCGACTGGCTCCCATCGGATACTAAGCGGGCACTGAACCGAGAAATGCATCAGGATTTCTCGGTGAATGCCCGCGTGCCGCCAAAAAGCGCTTCGGAAAGGTTAGAAAATACCAGTTCTGCGGCCAGCTGACGGAGTCCATACAAGTTTCCCACACCCATCTTTCCGTACACTACCTACATCTACAAAGCGTCATTACTCACCTAAACCCAAATTTAAGATAAAATCGTTCCCTGTAGTATTAGAGCATATCAGAAAAAGAGGAACTGCCTCAGCAATCCCTCCATTGACCAACCGGGTACACAAAAGACCTAATTAAATCAATCAATCTCTAATTCATGTATACCCATATCTGACTCTATTTCCACATAGATCTTTCTTATGCCCGTTCGTCTAATAAACACCATCAACTGTCCATTGTATGTTTTTCGCTCATTCGAAGAATACGGCGTAACATCGGACAAATCTCCATTTTCGATTCCGGCAAGTTCCCCATCTCCATTTACCTGGATTTTAATCTCTCGGTCATCCCCGATTGGGATCTGACCGGCATCATCCATAAGTTTGATCTCTAATTGATATAGATAACCCGGTCTTGCAGAAATTTCATTCCAGCAAGTATTTGTTATAGCATCTTTTCCTTTCCACAAATCCCATACTATTTTCTTTGCTCCATCTGAGGTTTTTAGTTGATGGGTCAAACAAATCCTTCCACTCGCATCACAAGCGACTGCTTTTAAAATGCCAGGTTCAAACGGTATCCGAAAGCAAAACGTACCATCATCATGGAGCTGGTTCTGTCTGCCTGCCTGTTTTTCATTTAAATATAGTTTTACTTCCGGGAGATTAGAAAAACATTTAACTAAAATCATCTCTCCTATTTCATAATTCCAGGTATCACTAACCGGAATCCACTCTTGCGTTCTTCCATCATCCTTTCTTGTGGAAATGTGCAAGACATCTTCTTTACTCCAAAAGGATTTTCTTTTATAAAATTCTGGTTTTCTATATCCGGCACAGGTTATAATTCCAGCCGGTGAACCATGCACAGGCCAGCCCTGTGCCTCTCCCAGGTAGTCAATACCGGTCCATAAAAATTGTCCACTGATATATGGATTTTCCTTTACTGCCAGCCATGCCTGGTAGCTATGGTTGTTCTCACTTCCCAAAAATGGTTTGTCAGGGAACTCCTTGTGATCGTCTGCATACAGGTGTTCCTTATAGTTATATCCTACAACGTCTAATGGATGCAAAAGACCAAGTTTGGACGAAAGTTCCGGAAATGCTGCTGCTAAGGTAACTGGTCTTGTCTTGTCCTCCTGCTTAACAATATCTGAAAGCCTCTTCGCCAAAACTGTCAAACGCTTTGTATTTGGTCTGTTAGGATCATACATACGCTCTGCAGCGGGCTTATTTGAATCGTTATTACCAGTCATAGTTTCAAACATGGGATGACAATAAGGATCATTTGGATAATCTACTTCATTACCAATGCTCCATAAGATTATAGAAGGATGATTTCTCCCCCGCCTTACCATCGCTTTTAAATCAGCTTCATGATATTGGGGGAAATCCTCAAAATATCCCTGATGCTTAGGGGGATATACATTATGCCCGTCAGACCATTTGTTCTTGGCATTCTCCCACTCATCAAAAGCCTCATCCATCACGAAAAATCCCATACTATCACAAAGTTGATATAACTCCGGCATATGTGGATTATGGCTGCATCGAATTGCATTACATCCACAGTCTTTCAGTATTTCCAGTCTTCTCTGCCATACTTCTGCCACCATAGCCGCTCCCAGACAGCCTCCATCATGATGTATACAGACTCCTTTTAGCTTTGTTTCTATGCCGTTTAAAAAGAATCCTCTTTGTGCATCGAAGCAGATCGTCCGAATACCGACCATCTCTTCCTGCACCTGATAGGGTGCCTTATCATCAATTTTGTAAAAGGTTTGCATCTTATATAGATTCGGTTCTTCGGGTGACCACAGTTTTGGATTAGATACCATGCCAGACATGATACATTTTTTGGTCTCAAGAGCATTTAAAACTGTTTTATCCTTTATTCGTAAAGCGATATTTCCACATGCATCTGATAAAATAGTCTCTATATTAACCGTGACGCTTTGATCTGACGTATTCTCGATACAATTAGCTACCTCTATCTGTGCAGCATCCCTATTCATCTGTTTTGTCTGAAAAAAGATTCCATACTCTTTTGGATGCACTTTCTCTTCTATCAAAAATGTAACTTTTCTAGTAATACCACTTCCGGTAAACCATCTTGAATCTGCAATATCCGTATGGTTCACCTTTACACTGATCTCATTATCCATTTCCTCCCCAAAACATAAAAACGAAGTTAAGTCATAGGAAAAGGTAGTATATCCATTTGGTCTTTTCCCCAGATAGTAACTATTACACCAAACCTGGCTGTTTTTATAAATCCCGTCAAAAACCACACGGATGCATTTTCCTTCATATTCTTTGGGAAGTGTAAAATGCAGCCGATACCAGCCGACTCCGCCGGCAGTGTATCCCGTTCCACTGGAATATTCTTTTGAAAATGGAATTTCAACGGACCAGTCATGAGGCAGCCTGACACTTCTCCACTGACTATCATCAAATCCTTTATACCAGGCTTCTTCACATTCTCCTAAATGGAATTTCCAATTTTCATTTCTATTTTCTATAATTGTATTCAAGTTTTTCACCATCTCTTTCATCTATTGAAATCTGCCGCATTATTCCGGCTAAACAGTTTTTTTTAATTCAAAGTTTCCCGATTTGTATTCTCTGGCCTTTCATTAACGAAATGTATGATAGGCACGAAATTCTTATAGCATAAGAAACCCGCCAGAGCAAATCCATAAAGTATCATATAGACAGGTACATATTGCAGCAGTATAAACGTGCCAAGACAAATCATTAAACTTAAATTATATCTGCCCGCCTTAACAATGCTTAGTTTCGCGTTAAGTATAACTGCCTCTTTTCCCGTCTGCTTCCATGTGCTAAAGACTATAAATAAATTCACACTAAAGGTAATCAGAATGCACATAAAGAAAATTAGAAACCATCTGAAACCTTCCATAATTTGTAATCTGTCCGTCATCGTTAATTCACTTAAAATTAGGATCATCAGAAAATCCAGTATTATCGTAACTTTTAAACAGGGTAAAAAATTCGCTTTAAGGGATTTCAGGTAGCAAATAATGATCCCATTGTTTTTTTCCACATCCCGTAAACTTTCAAACATCGCATAAAGAGATGGTCCAACCGTCACTCCCGCTGCAAAAAACAACGGCGCTGTCGTGAGCTGAAATTTTACAAATAAGAAAAGGCCCATTATCGGCAAGTTTACCAGAAAGAACAGCATATTTAGTTCCAACAGCCAGAGAATATAATTCAAATAACTGATATATCCATAAACCTTATAAAAATCTTTCTTCATTACACCGCTGCCTTCCTACTTTTACTTTGTACCACTGTTGCCAATTCCAAGATTAATATGGAACAGACTTTTCTGCCCCGCAAAATAAACTACAATCTGAGGTATGGATAAAAGCAGTGACATGCACATACATACAGATAAATTAATTGCTCCTGTAGGATTTGAGGATGCAGAAAGATTTGCTGCTCCAAGCGCCAGAGTCATCCTGTTGGTATCCGAAATATAGATTAATGGTCCAAATACATCTCCCCACGTTGCATTAAAAGTGAAAATTGCGATAGCACACAGAGCAGGTTTAACTAATGGTATTACAATCTTTCGGTATATACCCATGTAACTTAATCCATCAATCTCAGCCGCCTCATATAGCTGACCTGGTATAGCAGAAATAAACTGTCTTGTAAAAAATATATTATAGGCTGATCCAACCCACTGTGGAATAATGAGCGGCCAGACAGAATTATAAAGTCCAACCCTGGTAAATAAATAAAATACCGGAATAAGTGTAATCTGCCCTGGCAGCATCATTGTACACAGCATAATTAAAAACAATTTATTTTTATGTTTGTAACGCATTCTCGCAAAACCAAATGCTACAAAAGTACTGGAAAACAGCTGACCGGCAATACCTAATGCTACTACTAATAACGTATTTAAAAACCATGTTCCAATTGGTTTTTCTCCGTCAAATGCACCGGAAAACAGCTCCGTAAAATTCTTCCAATAAAACTCCTTCGGCATCATGGTGAACAGCTCTTTGGCATTGGTATCCGGAGTTGCCAGTGCAATGCTAATCATATATAAAAAAGGGCAAAGAAGGATACCTGCAAATAAAATCAATATAATATACGTAATTATTTTTGAAGTCTGCGACATATTTTTATCTAACATTATTTTATCTCCTCCTCATAAAAGACCCATGCGCTGGATGATTTCAGTACCAATACAGACAGAATCATAACAATTATAAACAGCACCCAGGCCATAGAAGACGCGTATCCCATTCTGAAATAACTAAAAGCATTGCGATACAGGTAAGGCACAATCATACTGCTGGCATAATCCGGTCCGCCATCCGTCAGCATGTATACCTGGGTAAAAGTCTGTAAGGAACCAATGATACCTGTAATAAGATTAAAGAAAATAATTGGTGTAATCTGAGGAATTGTAATCTTGCGAAACATATAAAATCTGGTTGCACCATCAATAAGAGCTGATTCGTACATTTCCTCGCCCACACTATTGATAGCAGAAAGCAAAAGAATCATGGTGCCTCCCACTCCCCAGATTGCAAGAAATACAAAACCGAACAGTACATAATCCTTACTGAGCAGCCATGCAGGTCCCTTTATTCCAAAAATCCCCAGAAATTGGTTAACCAGACCATCTGTTGCCAGAATACGCTTAAACAGGATACAGGAAGCAACTGCCGGTACCACAGCCGGTAAATAGTACAACGTTCTGAAAACCCTCATCCCTTTTAATCGGAAACTAAGTAAATATGCCATAGCAAGGGATATCAGTAAACTCAGCGGTACGCTGATGATCGTATAGACAAACGTATTTCTTAAACTAATCATGAACCTGTCATCTTCCAACAGCCTTTGATAATTATGTACACCAGTAAAATTTATCTTGGAAATAGAATCCCAGTCTGTAAAGCTAATCAGAAAGGAAAAAATCATAGGACCAATCGTCAAGACCAGAAAACCGATCAGCCATGGAGATATAAATATAAAAAACCACCGTTTTTGATTTGCTTCTCTTCGGGAACTTACCGCTTTTTTTGAATGTGACATCTCTTATTCCTCCTGTCCTATTTGTAATACTTGATAAGTTTCTTCAATTTCCCATCCATATTTCTAAGTGCCTCATCAACAGTTTCTCTTCCTAAGAGCATCTCTTTAATTCTCGACTGCAGTTCACCTGTCAATTCACTGCTATATGCTCCTTTGGAGATTCCATCTACTTTCACCCTGCTTTGTTCCAATCCAATAACATCCAGACTTAACTTTTTACCATTTACCTCCTGATTGACGAAGGTATCACTTCCTAATACCTTGAGATTCGCCGGACAGTCTGCAAGGGTTTGCGCCAGCATATTTTGCCCCTCTTCTCCTGTCATAAATTGGATAAACCGCCATGCTGCCTCTTTTTTCTCAGGGCTGGACTGCTTGTTAATGGACAATGCACTTCCCATAGCCCATGCTGCCGGTGTCTCTTGGGTTGGTGTAGGCGCAATATCAAAGTTGAGTTCATCCATTTTTGTATATGGTTCTACATTCCAGAATCCGGTTAAAATCATGGCACAACGCTGCTGTGCAAAAAAGTTATCCCCATTAGATCCAGACTTTTCTAACTCTTCATAAGGAATAATCCAACCATTTTGATAACATTTATTATAGTCTTCCATGAATTCTTTCATCTGAGTTGAATCTACACCAATTTCATAATCCTCATTTACGATATTTGCCCCATAGCTTAAAATTAGTGGACCACATGTTCCCAGATAATCTGTAGAAGCAGCCCCCCACTGGTCAGTCTCACCATCTCCATCGGTATCCTTTGTCAACCGTTCACATGCTTTCATATAATCATCCATCGTCCAGTCCTTATCCGGATAAGAAATACCGGCTTCATCAAACATATCTTTGTTATAATAAGTGATTGTTGTACCGCCTCTGTCAGGTAAAGCATAGATACCTTCATCTGTTTCATATCCATCCATACCCCCACCAAATGTTTCCTCCAAATCTAAATCCGATTCTTTAACCGGTCCGCTTAAATCCTCCAATACCCCTTTTTCTGCAAATGTAGTGCAACTGCTTGGCTGTACCTGCAGAACATCCGGTGCATTTTTACCAACAAACATCGTTTGTACTTTTGTATCATAATCTGAAGCAACCGTAGTTACTTTCACCTTAATATCCGGATTCTCTTTTTCAAACATGGCAATGCGGTCTTTATAACAACCGATGTAAGTAGAGTCACCACCCCAGTGTATAAATTCAATCTCAATTTTTCCGTCTGTATCTTTTTTTTGACAACCGCAAAAAAGAAAGGTACAGACAGATGCTGCCAGCATAAGCTGCAATAATTTCTTATTCATAATTCTGCCCTCCTGCTTCTAAAAATGATACCCGTTCCAAATTCCTGACCTGTGTTTTACCTTGTCTTAGTTGATTGTAATAGACTGAAAGCGATTTCACATTTTTATAGAGCAATAAGATATTATGCATAATATTTTTATCTTATCCTGTAACAAAACGACAAATATATACAATTTTTTAATTATTTCTCTAGTTATTATTTTATATTTTGCAACCGCTTTCAAAAATTATTATAACAAACCATACGAAATAATCAACATGTTTCTTGCCATCATTCATGAAAATAGCAGAATCCACAATTTGTATGAACTCAAATTGTGGATTCTGTATATATGTATTTTTAATTTTATTTTATCATCCTGCAGGATGACCTGATAATTAACGAAACATCTGTAATCTGCTCTTTTGGCATCTCTCTTCTCTCTGCAGCCCCTATTGCAGTTTCAACCAGCTTCTTTGAAAAATCCTCGTAATCGCAGGCAACACCGGTTAAATCCGGAATTAATATACTAGATAAAATGGTATTGTCAAACCCTATGATTGAAATATCCTCCGGGATTTTCAATCCTGCTTCCCCTATGGCTTTCATGACGCCACAGGCAAAAAAATCATTGATACAGATCACCGCTGAGGGAAGTGATTTTTTTAATAATTCTTTCATGCTATTGTAGCCTGAATCAAAATTATAATTTTCGGTTTCTACCAGGTACTCTTCGCGGTATTCCAAACCATGTTCCCTTATAAGGCTTCGGTAACGAATTCTTTTATCTAAGGTTGATTTCACCGTCTTACAACCTCCCATAGCTGCAATTTCCTTATGGCCTAAATCAACTAAATAATTCATGGCAAGTTCCATCGCATATCCTTCATCCATCCCAATCTTATAACAATTTACACCTTGAGGCCGTCCTGTAGCTACTACTGGAATTGTTTCAGAAATCCGATTTATAATCTCTACATATTCCTCATCTGCTACTACCTGATCTACATTTCCCCCTAGTATAATAATTGCATCTACACACTGTTCATACAATTTTTGTATCTGTCGCTTTTCCAGTTCAAAGTCACTCAAAGAACTGAGCATCATTAGCATATAGCCTCTTTCATTTGCTACACGTTCACATTCTGCAGCCATCTTGGAATAAAACACATTCTCAATATGCGCTACCACAATTCCAATCATTTTTGTTCTCGAAGTACTTAGCCCTTGCGCCAGAGCATTCGGTTTATAATCATATTTGCGGATAGCCGCTTCCACTCGTTTACGTTTTTCTGCACTGACTCTGGCCGCATTGCTCATTACCCGTGAAACGGTAGAAGGTGAAACGCCAGCTTCTTCTGCAATTGTATAAATATTAGCTCGATCTTTTGCCATTCTATTTTCCAGCTTTCCTTCCAACTCTATTTTTCTTCATTATAGACTAAAATCGGAAATGGTACAACCCGTAAATGCCAGTTGTTACAGCATGACGGTTCAAAAGCAAAGGAATATCAGACTGCCTTATTCCCGGGAATTTGAAATCAGATAACTCTTGTCAGCATTTCATGATACTGTTCTGCTATATTTAATGCATGGTCTCCGATACGTTCAAAATCTGTCAGCAACTCGGAAAAGAAAATACTTGCGTCAGCGATACATTCGCTCTTTCCCATCCTCTCCATCTGCTGTTTCAGATTCTCATTTCTTATATCATCAATTTTCTGTTCGTCACGGGAAGTTTTCTCCAACATCGTTTTTATATCAGATACATTGCTGCCAGCCACATCTTCCAGAATCTGAAGGCTCATATCTCTCATAATCAGTATCTCTTTTTTTGCCTTATCTGAAAAATTAACATTCATTTTCTTCATACTGACAGCATATCCGAGAATATTCATGGCATGGTCACCGATTCGCTCCAAATTACCAAGAATCTTGTAATATCCACTGATTTTGACCGAATCTTCCGCTGCCATCTCATGGTGCATAACAGACACAATATACCGGGAAACCTCTGCATTCAGATAATCAATATAATCCTCCTTCTGCTCCAGCTCCTCTTTATCATTTGATGAGCTGTGAAGTACGGCATCAAAACTACCGGTAACGGTCTCACAGACCATGTTCCGCATCCGCTCGATCTCCTGGTCAATCTGTGTCAGAACCAATGCCCCCTGCCCCATTGCATAGTGGCTTTCAAAGGGCTGTATGTATTGCAGATGCAGCATTTCTTCCTGTTCACTTTGTTTATCCGGCAGAATCTTTTCTGCCAGATGTGCCATATAAGTACCAAATGGCAGCAAAAGCAGCGTGGTGACAATATTAAACACCGTATGTACATTGGCAATCTGAGCCACTGAATTCCCGGGAGTAAGTTGCTCCATAAGAACTGTAAATGGAGTGATCAGACAGATTACTGTAAATATAAAAGTTCCGATAACATTAAACATCAGGTGAATGACCGTCGTCCGTTTTGCATTGGTCTTAGTGCCAATGGCTGCTAAAACTGCTGTGATACAGGTTCCGATATTCTGTCCGAACAAAATGTATACTGCGCTGGACAGAGGAATCATACCGGTACCGGCCAGAGCCTGCAGGATGCCGACCGAGGCTGAGGAAGACTGTATGATGGCAGTAAAGACAGCACCAATCAAAATACCTACCAGCGGATTGCGGAAGGTTGTCATGAAATGGATAAAGGTTTCGGAGTTCTGAAGAGGTACCATAGCAGAACCCATCATATCCATACCGATGAAAAGCACACCCAGACCTGCAAATATTTCACTGATATGCTTTACTTTTTCATTCTTAACAAAAAGAATTGCTGCAACGCCCAGAAAGGCGATCAGCGGAGCGATCATACCGATATCCAATGCGATCAGCTGTCCGGTGATGGTGGTACCGATATTGGCGCCCATGATTACCCATACCGCCTGTTTTAAGGTCATAAGACCAGAGTTTACAAAACCAACGACCATAACAGTCGTAGCTGAAGAGGATTGGATTACTGCCGTTATGGCTGCTCCCGCCAAAACTCCTTTAAACCGGTTGGAGGTGAGTTTTTCGAGGATTTGTTTCATCTTGTTTCCGGCGGCCATCTCTAAGCCGCTGCTCATCATCTGCATGCCGTATAAAAACAAGGCAAGACCGCCGAGAAGCATTAAAATATCAGCTAGTTCCATTCTTTTTTCTCCCATTCTTGTCATAATATTTACACTGTAACCTGTGCATAACCAAAAGATACGCAGAATTTACAGCGGACGCTTTTTCCCGTCTGACTCATGGGTAATATTCAGTTTGTCATAAAACTGGACGGGCAGCGAAGCCCGATATAAGAACAGCAAAAATACGCCTCCGCCGAACATCATGTAATAGATACTCTGAGGCATATACAGTTCTGAGATCCAGGAACCAGAAGACAGATCTCCGCGAAACAGACTGTATACCTGATTTAAAAGGACTCTGCCCGGAGGCACAGAATGTTCCAAAACCTGCTCATTTATGGTGTGCTCCGCAGTATAAATGCTATACTGGTTTTCCGTACCGGCAGTCTGGGAATGGTAATTATCCCGGTGAGCGGAAGCAGCTGGAAAAAAAGTGTTTCTTACTGCTGTCTGCACAAAGAAGACAGCTGCTAAAATAAAGATCACACAGGCAATTTTGTTTATTATATGAAAGCTTTTCATCTCTTAATACAGCACTACTGCGCATGCTGAGCCGCATTCTTGAAGTATACGGCCTAAATTTCCGTTTTTGATACGCATAGTATTTTCTCCTCAGTACATTTGTTGCTTTCTCTATTATAATCTTACTTTTCTTTTTCTGCAATCATTTCGTGGATAAATCAAATTTTCTTTCGAAACTGACAAATACTGACATGGAACCCTTGAATCCGGGTTTTCTATGGGCACCCTGGATGTTAAAGGATATGTGCCACTTATAAAGCGGTTTTGGGTAGCAAAAAGCCGCCTGCTCCTTTTTGGAGCAAACGGCTGTGGTTAATAGCGGGTACTTATGTATCACATGTGTTTAATTAGTAAAATAAAGAAAATCCGCACAGGGGCGTTCCGCTCCACCAGAAGGCCTGTTTAAAACCTTTCCATCGTAATAAAGTGTTGTGGATCCTCCGCCATCTAAATTGTAAGCATAGCGGCATCCCCATTTTTGAAGCTCCGCTATTATTTCATAATGGTTTAGCCCAAGTGAATATCCTTGTTTTCTTCCATCGGCAACAAGAAGTACATAATCATTTGGTCTAATCATCCCTACCACTGTTCGTGGATCTTTATAACTTGTAACACCTAAATTTTGAATTATATCTGGTGGTAGTGCAATTCCATTATTTATCAACACTGGGCTAAAATTATAGGTATCTTTGACTCCCATATCTAACAAAGCTTGCCCCCAAAGCCCCATTGGCGGCGTAAACATTGTTCCATCCTTCTTAATGGCCATCGTTGTATAACTTGTAGCATAATTACCATAGATCTTCCCATTTTTGATACACATTCCCTTTGGTGAGGGTTGGCCTGATGCATAATCAAAAGCGCTTCCATTAACACCAATTATACCACCATTTTGAGGCACAGCTTGTGAAGTTAATTGTCTTGTACCACCATAAGTCCCATATGACAAAGCAGATTTTAGCTGCTTAGGACTACTAGTCTTTATTCTCGCCACCCAGTACACAGAACTATAATTCTGCTTTTTATTAATCTTCACTGACAAGGTACTGCTGCGGTATTCCAGATAAGTAGCCGTATTGATGCTTTTGGTATTCATTTTTCTGGAAGCATCCATAACCCCTTTGGAATTCACATAGTAATAATACTTGCCTTTTTTCAGCCAGGTATTTTTTTGCAGTGCACCGGAGCTGGAAAAATAGTAATTCTTTTTCTTAACTGCTGTCCACTTTGTCTTCATTACACCTTTAGAATCCAGGAAATAGCGGTCTCCCTTTGAAGTAATCCAGCCCGTTTTCTTTTTCCCTGATTTGGTATAATAATACCATTTGCCGCCGATTTTCTGCCATCCACCTCTGAATTTCGGAATCCATTTACCGTCTTCCCCGACAAAATAGCTTTTGATCCATCTATTCGTCAACATGTAGCCCTTTGAGCCAAGATAATAATCCCCAACCCAGCGCTTCTTCAGCATTTTGCCTTTTCTGTCGAAATAATACCATTTTTTATTGATCTTTTTCCACTTATTTTTTACCTTTTTCCCGGAAACATAGTAATACTTCGAACTTTTTACCGTCTTCCAGCCGGTTCTCTTTGCCGCCTGTGCCGTAGAATCGCTCAAAGCAAAACCGATCAATACGCAGAATAATAAAAGGATCATCCGCA
Organism: Robinsoniella sp. KNHs210; assembly: GCF_000686105.1. Lineage (NCBI taxonomy): Bacteria > Bacillati > Bacillota > Clostridia > Lachnospirales > Lachnospiraceae > Robinsoniella > Robinsoniella sp. KNHs210. Next base: position 1,383,109 of record NZ_JMLZ01000002.1, on the reverse strand, counting down.
ATTGTGTCTTTTTCCTGTTGTACTTCAAAGAATAGCTCCCCCTTTTTATTTCTTCAGAGCATATGTAAAGAATACTCTTAGTAGATTTTAACAGAATTGTAACATTTTCGCAATAGGGGGACTACAATTTATAGGATAAACTTTTACGGGGAAATTTTTATGGGATGTTAATAAATCCCGGGAAAAGAGCGGGAAAACACCACTCTTTACCTCTGCGCAAGTTCTTTCGTAATATCCTCCCATGTAACGCCTCTCTCAACCATGAGTACCATTACATGATACAGGAAATCCGATACCTCATATTTGATTTCTTCCGGATCCGGATTTTTAGCTGCAATTACGATTTCCGTAGCTTCCTCGCCAACTTTTTTCAGGATTTTATCAATGCCTTTATCAAAGAGATAATTTGTATAAGAACCTTCTTTCGGATGATCCTTCCGGTCTTTGATTACTGCATATACATCATCGAATACTTTCATTGGATTAGTATTGTCGTATTCTTTCTTTACCAGATCACGGTAGAAGCAGCTTTGGTGTCCCGTATGGCAGGCTGCACCTACCTGGGAAACTTTTGCCAGAATCGTATCATTATCACAATCGATCCGAAGTTCTTTTACATACTGCAGGTGTCCGCTTGTAAGCCCTTTTGTCCAAAGCTCGTTCCGGCTTCTGCTCCAGTATGTCATCTTGCCTGTCTTAATTGTAGTCTCGAATGCAGGCTCATTCATATATGCCATCATAAGTACTTCCTGTGTTTTATAATCCTGGACTACTACTGGCATCATTCCATCGGAATTTAACTTAAAATCAGACCATTTAAGCTTGCTTTCATAGGTGTTCACCACAATGTCCCTTCTTTTAAGTTCCCCTTTTAAATCCATCAGATCTATGGATGGATCTGATAATAGATTACCGGATATGCCGGATACCTGTTCGATGGATAAAAGTGCAATCATCTTTTCCTTATCCAACAGCGACAGAATCGGTACGGCTCCTACAGAAACAGCACTTACTGCTTCGTATAAATGAAGGTTATCACCTAATAATAAGACTTCGCTTGTATAGGTCTCAAGGAGTTCCTTTTGCTCTTTTAATAATGCAAAATTATCTGCACATGCCGCAATTTTCTCTTTGCCAAAGCGCTTGGATACTTCCGGCATTAGATCCAGGTTGCTTTTCTTAGCCATATTTAAAAAGGCTTTTTTGCAGCCTGCGTATATCAGTTTTTTTACATCTTCTACTCTTTTTATATTTCCGCCGCCCAGGATGGGAATATCTATTTCTCTTGAAATTTCTTTAATCAGCTTTAAAGATTGGTCATGTTCGCTGTCCGTATTGGATAAATCAAAGATGATTAATTCATCCGCACCATTGTTGCTGTAATGCTGTGCGAGCTTAACCACATCTCCATCTGCAAATACACGGTTATCGAAAAATCCCGTTACGGCAATTCCTTTTTTAATAAAAATATGAGGTATTAATTTCTTATGTATCATTACAAACTCCCTTTCGTTGATAACACGTCCATTATTCTGGAATCATAAGTAACTGCTTCATCTAAAGCCTTGGCAAATGCCTTGAACATTGCTTCTGCCATATGGTGGTTATTCCCCGGTGTCAAGACCTTCATATGCAGATTCATTGCCGCTGCATATGAAACGGCATAGAAAAACTCTTTTACCATCTCGGTATCCATATCGCCCATACGGTCCGCGCTAAAAGATGCATCATAGGACAGATACGGTCTGCCGCCTAAGTCAATGGCACAAAGCACCAGTGTTTCATCCATGGGAAGTATAATATCACCATAACGGCGGATTCCCCTTTTGTCCCCTGCAGCTTCCCGGATAGCCGTACCCAGTACAATTCCGGTGTCTTCGATTGTATGATGGCAGTCTACGTCCAGATCCCCGGTTACACAAACCTTAAGGTCAAATAATCCATGTCTGGTAAAGCCATCCAGCATATGGTCAAAAAAACCTATGCCGGTATGGATATCTGATTTTCCCGTTCCATCCAGATCCAGAGTAAGGCTGATCTGGGTTTCCCGGGTATTTCTCTCAATTGTTTTTATCCTGGTCATAAATGCCTCCTATTTTTCAAAGCGGACTTTAATAGAATTCGCATGGGCGGTTAGCTGTTCCGCTGTTGCAAATTTAATAATGTCCTCATGAATTGGCTCCAGAGCTTCCCTGGAATAATAAATAATACTGGATTTTTTAATAAAATCATCAACACTTAAAGGAGAAAAGAATTTCGCTGTGCCATTCGTAGGCAATACATGGTTTGGTCCTGCAAAATAATCGCCCAAAGGCTCACTGCTGTACTCTCCGATAAAAATGGCACCTGCATTTTTAATTTTGGTCATTACCTGGAAAGGATCTTTCGTTACGATCTCCAGATGCTCTGATGCGATTTCATTTACCGTATCAATTGCATCTTCCATATTTTCAGCGATTAAAATATAGCCGTAATTATCAAGGGATTTCTGAATAATTTCTTTTCTGGATAGCTCCGCGGTAAAGGCATCCACTTCTTTCGATACTTCCTTTGCCAGTTCCAGGCTGGTTGTAATAAGAATCGCCGAAGCCATCTCATCATGCTCTGCCTGGGATAAAAGGTCTGCTGCAACAAACCTGGGATTGGCTGTCTCGTCTGCAAGAACCAGTATCTCACTCGGGCCTGCAACAGAATCGATGCTCACATGCCCATAGACTGCTTTTTTCGCCAGCGCCACATAAATATTGCCGGGTCCTACAATCTTGTCTACTTTAGGGATACTTTCCGTACCAAATGCCAGTGCCGCGATTGCCTGGGCACCGCCTGCCTTATATACTTCATCCGCCCCTGCCTCATGGGCTGCCACAAGAGTAGAAGGATTTACTTTACCGTCTTTCCCAGGTGGTGTTGTCATAATAATCTTCTCAACACCTGCTGCCTTGGCTGGCACAATATTCATTAAAACAGAAGATGGATAAACTGCCTTGCCCCCAGGAACATAAACCCCTACTTTAGAGAGCGGTGTTACCTTCTGGCCCAGCATTGTTCCGTCCGGTTTGCTGTCAAACCAGCTGTACTGCCGCTGCTTTTCATGATAGGAACGAATATTTACCAATGCTTTCCGGATCACCTCTACCAGACTTTTATCCACCTGTTCATATGCTTCCTGAATTTCCTCTTCCGTCACCCGGATATTCTCTGCACCTATATCTGCCCCGTCAAAACGCCTGGTATAATCAAAGACTGCCTTATCCCTGTCATTTTTTACATTCTGGATAATCTCTGTCACACGTCCTTCAAACTCTCCGTAACTGTTTGGACTCCGCTTCAAGAGGTCTTCCAGTACATTCTGCATGGTATCTTTCGTCAATTCAACAATTCTCATAATAACCTCCTAGGTTTTCCTGCACTTATAAGACTGCTTTTAAATCCGTTAAAAGCTTCGTAATTCTGTCGTTTTCCATTTTCATACTTACCTGGTTTACTACCACCCTTGCAGATAACGGACAGATTTCTTCTAAAATCTCCAATCCGTTTTCCCTGAGCGTGGAACCCGTTTCCACAATATCCACAATTACTTCCGAGAGTCCCACAATGGGCGCTAACTCAATCGAGCCGTTTAGTTTAATAATCTCCACCGTCTGATGCTTTTTATTATAAAAATAATCTTTTGCAATGTTCGGATATTTCGTTGCAACCCGGATTAATTCCTGGTGCTTTAATAATTCTCTTGCAGAAGCCGGACCGCAGACACACATCCTGCATTTTCCGAATCCCAGATCCAGTACTTCATACAGCTTCCTCTGTTCCTCTGCAATGGTATCTTTTCCTACAATTCCGATATCAGCCGCACCATACTCTACATAAGTGGGTACATCCGGACCTTTAGACAAGAAAAATTTCAATTTCAGTTCCTCATTTACAAAAATCAGTTTCCGGCTGGTCGGGTCTTTCATTTCTTCACAGGTAATTCCTATTTTTTCAAAAACCTCCAGGGTCTGTTTCGCCAATCGTCCTTTCCCAAGGGCAAACGTTAAATATCTCATTATCCTCCTCCAGTGCTGCATTTACTGCAGCTTTAAATATAGTGGGTGTGAAATGTTTTCTTTCACACCTTATCCTCCAGTGCTGCATTTACTACAGCTTTTTTTATTATAGCAATAACGTTGTAAGTTCCGCAGGTTTCATAACCTTCGTTTCTGTATTTACAGAGAGTATTCTATCCTTTTCTTCGAAATACAAGATTTCCGTAATGCGGCTGCGCCTTGCAAATATCAGATAATCCTCTAAGGACAGACTTTCCTTCTGACAGATCAGTTCCACATAATTATTTTCTATCCGAAGATGCTTTGCCAGTGTAATCGCTTCTTTTCTCTGCTCTTTTTTATATAAGATCAGACGGTTTACCTGCTCCACCGGCACATCGATTTTCTGTCTGGACAGAGCTGTCAGCAGCTGGTCTACTACCACTACGAAACCTATAGACGGCGCATCTTTTCCGAAATGTCCCATCATATGGTCGTAACGTCCGCCTTTCACTATGGCATCCCCTGTTCCAAAGGTATATCCCCGGAAAATAATCCCGGTATAATACATATAATTGCTGATCATTCCCAGATCAAAAGAAACATATTTCTCAACACCGTAATATTTCAAAATGCCATATAGTTCTTCCAGTCTTGCAATTGCTTTCAGTGCTCCTGGATTAGAAGTAAGGAGTTTTGCCCGTTCCAGTGCATCCACTGTTCCAAACAGCTGAGGAAGGGTTGCAAACACATTTTTTAATTCTTCACTGATATTCTTTTCAGATAACAGTTCTTCCACACCAAACATATTTTTATTGGAAATCAGTTCACGCAGTTCTTCCTCTGTCCCCACATTTTCCTCATCAATCCCTGCTTCCGTTATCAGGCTTTTGAAGAATTCCACATGACCGATGCTGATCTGGAAATCTTTGAGTCCTGCACTGCGCAGTGTCTCAATGACCAGGGTGATAATCTCCGCATCTGCATCCACACTGTCATCTCCGATAAATTCCGCTCCCAGCTGGGTTGTTTCTTTTAAACGCCCCTGATAACTGGAGTTGTTAATAAAGGTGTTGCCCATATAGCAGAGACGCACGGAAAGATCTTCTTCCGTGAAATACTTTGCTGCTGCCCTTGCAATGGACGGTGTAAAGTCCGGTCTTAAAACCAGTGTGTTTCCTTCTCTGTCAAAGAACTTATACAGATCTTTGGATGGAATGGTTCCAACATCCTGACCAAATACATCAAAATATTCAAAAGTCGGCGTTTCTATATCCCGGTAGCCATAGGATTTTAAGACTTTATGCAGATTGTCCTGTAAAGTAAGTTTCTTTTCACACTCTGCATTATAAATGTCCCTGACACCTTCCGGCGTATGTAATAATCGTTGATTCATCTCTCTCTCCTCTTTCTGAAAATCTTAATTCGCTTTACTTTATCGTGGTAACGTGATAATTCACTACTATATAAAATTATTTAACATTATAATAGATGGACGAAAAAAAGTCAATCCCTCATATCTAAATCCTTTTGCAGTGCATCTAAATAAGGTACTAAAATACCACCTTTACTCTCCAGCTTAAATTCCTGGGGAAGTTCTTCATAACGAAAGCTTTTTCTGCCGCCTTCTGCCGCCCTGTCCCAGAAAAATTTCACTCGCTCATAGGGCAGATAAAAAAATTCATTCTTTTTGGTATAGAAGATAATCAAAAAAGAAATCCCACCCTGCTGTTCAAAGGTTCCCATAAACTGTACCTGATGCTCGTGGATATTCTGGAGCGCGAAAGTATCCGCATTACATTCTTTTGCGTCAAAACAAACAGGTATTCCCTGCACTGCTCCAATATAATCAACCGTACTTTTCTGTTCAAAATATGCCAGTGTAATATGACGGTTTTCTTTATCAATTCTGATTGGAGTAATCGGAGTGGGGATTTTCTGAATCAATGCCAGTCCCTTTTCCTGATACTGTTCGTTAGAACGGTTGATTAAGTCTTCCAATGTGGACCCTCGAAGTCCTCTTGAATTCCATGTAGACATATGGATGATCCTTTCTTTTTTATGTTTCAAATCAATCAGGAAACGTTTAACATATCCCAAAGACCTTGTCAAACACAAGCGGCACTTTAGCCGTAAATTCTTTTCCAGAAAGATAGCCCAGTTCCCCTTTGATCTGCGGCATCACCAATTGATAGGAATGAAGCATCTGATATTTGACTCCAAATGCTTCTGCAAACTTCTGATTTACTTTTCGGTTTCCATATTTGGCATCTCCGATTATGGGATGTCCGATGGATGCCAGATGAGCGCGGATCTGGTGGGATCTTCCTGTGATCAGCCAGACTTTTAATAAAGTAATACCATTTTTCGTTTCCAAAGGCGTATACTGGGTGTGTATGGGAAGCGCACCTTCTGTACATTCCCGGCTGATCTGTACCTTATTTTGCTTTTCATCTTTTGTAAGCCAGCCATCAATCGTCTGCTCTTTAGCCACTTCTCCAGAAACCAGGCAGAGATAATATTTGTGCAGGCTCCTGTCCTTAAAAACCTCAGCCATGGTCTGCAGTCCAATCAGCGTTTTCCCTGCTACGATCAAACCACTTGTATTGCGGTCTAAACGGTTGCAGACTGCCGGACGGAAAGTCTTCAGTTCTTCCCCGGTAATCTGCTCTGTTTCAAGAAGATATGCAAGCATTTCTTCATTTATGGAAATATCACTGCTCTTCGCCTTTTGGGAAAGCATATTTGCCGGTTTATTCAATAGGAGTATATGCTTGTCTTCATAGATAATCTGAAGTTTACTGGTCATTTTAATGTTGGTAATATCCGTATTTTTCTTTGAAAATTTTTCAAAAGTTTCATCAGAGAGAAAAAACCGTATTTCATCATGAAGTGCGGTTTTTTCATTTCCATTTGCTTTTTTGTTGTTCAAAGTTATATTTTTTTTACGAAGCATTTTATAGAGGAAGCTTTTGGATGCTTCACTTAGATATTTTGCCAGCAGTTTATCCAGACGCTGACCGGCTTCATTTTCATTTACAATTACTAATTTCATATTTGTACCGCTGCATACTGCAGTCCAGAGGGTTTCTGAAAATTCATTCCCGCCATTTGTAGAAAGCAATTTTCAAACACTCTTTTGCCTGCAAAGCTGTCACCTTTCTTCCTCGTTCTTATAAAGAGATCGCCAGTATTACATGCTTCATCAATTCGCTTCTGCTAAGATCCGGATAATCTTCACTGGGGGTAAAGGTTCCCTCTGCTTCCAGTTCCTCTTTCTTTGGATAAAGCATATCAATTCTTTCCAGATAATGTTTCAGATCGGTAAAAATTTTTACATTTGATTTATATCCGTTGCCTTTCAGTATCTCCTTTATATGCTTTTCTGCAAAAGATGGGTCTGCCTTTGGACTGCTGCTATACCCTATGACGTGAGTGCCGCATACCACCAGACTGTCAATGGGGGTATTTTTCTCATAAGCAGTAATCGTCAGCTCATAAGCGCAAACCATATCTTTTACATGAGACTGAATCTTCTGATAAATCTCTTCACTTATAGGCTTTTGCATAAACATCATCACCATTCCAACTGCAGAGCGGCTTGCCGGAAGGCATCCCATAACTGCCACGAAGGTAAACATATTAAGTCTTGTGCCTGTTTGAATCAAACCGGTCACAAATATAATTACCGGAATCAGGAACAGAATAAATGTTATCAGTCCCCGCTTTTTCTTCTGGGAAAGAATATAGCCGCGTTTTCCCTTTGAAACTTTCTTCATCCGTAATCTCCTCACAATTCTACTTATTTTTCTGCCGTTATTATTTACCGGGACGCTGGGTTTTTACTTATTTCTTCTTATGCACGTTCCGGATTGTTTTCTTCTTCACCGGCTTATTCTTATCTTTTCCATTGCCAAACGAAGCACCATTATTTTTTTCACTTTTTCCCCCATTTTTATCCCCCGACGGCTTACCATACCTGCCGGATGAATAACTGGAAGATTTCCCTTCCCCTCTTATAGGGCGAATCAGGCATTTTTTATCAAACCCAATCAGATCTGTGCGGTGTGCTTTGGTCAGAGCCTCCGTTACCAGTTCCAGATTTTTTGGATTCCGGTATTGAATCAGCGCTCGCTGCATTGCTTTTTCGTGGGGATTATTGGGAACATAAACCGGTTCCATTGTCCTTGGATCTACGCCTGTATAATACATACACGTTGAGATAGTCGACGGCGTCGGATAAAAGTCCTGTACCTGTTCCGGCATATATCCCAGATCGCGAAGATATTCTGCAAGTGCCACTGCTTCTTTTAAAGTAGAACCCGGATGGGATGACATCAGATATGGTACCAGGAACTGATTCTTCCCACATTTTGTATTCAGGTCTTTATATTTATGCACAAATTTTTCATAGACACTACGCTCCGGTTTGCCCATTTTACTAAGTACTTTATCCGAAATATGCTCAGGGGCTACTTTTAACTGGCCACTCACGTGATGCTCCACCAATTCTTTAAAAAATGAATCATCCGGATCATAAATTAAATAATCAAAACGAATGCCGGATCGGATAAATACCTTTTTCACATTTGGCAGTTCCCGCAGTTTACGCAAGAGCGACAAGTAATCACTATGGTCTGTTTTCAGATTCTTACAAGGAGTGGGGAACAGGCATTGCTTTTTGGGACACACACCTTTTTCAAGCTGTTTGTCACATGCCGGCTGCCTGAAATTTGCAGTAGGACCTCCCACGTCATGAATATATCCTTTAAAATCTTTCTCCCATATAAACTGGTTTGCTTCAGCCAGGATTGATTCGTGGCTCCTGGTCTGGATGATTCTTCCCTGGTGAAAAGTCAGGGCGCAGAAGCTGCATCCCCCAAAACACCCCCGATTGCTTACCAGACTATACTTCACTTCTTCAATTGCCGGAATCCCGCCTTTTTCATCATAAGAAGGATGCCAGGTTCTCATATATCCAAGAGAGTAGACCCGATCCATCTCTGACTGGCTTAAGGGCTTTGCAGGTGGATTCTGCACCACATGCCACCCGTCCTTATAGCTTTCTACCAGACGTTTCCCGGTAAATGGGTCGGTGTTGCAATACTGGACATAGAAACTTTTTGCATAGTTCAGCTTGTCTGCTTTCAGTGCTTCATAGGGCGGCAGTGAAACCGCATCATAAACGATGGATAAATCTTTCGTTTTAAATACGGTTCCATCAATAAAGGTCAGATCTTTCATTTCAATACCGCTGTTCAGTGCATCTGCAATTTCTACAATGGAACGTTCTCCCATACCGTAAGAAATCAGATCAGCACCTGAATCCAGTAAAATGGAGCGTTTTAGTGCGTTCGCCCAGTAATCATAGTGTGCCATCCTGCGCAGACTGGCTTCGATACCGCCAATGATAACCGGCACCTTTTTGTACACCTGGCGAATCAGATTGCAGTAGACAATTGTCGCATTGTCCGGCCGTTTCCCCATTTCTCCTCCTGGACTGAAAGCATCTGTTTTTCTTCGCTTCTTGGATACCGAATAATGGTTCACCATGGAATCCATATTTCCTGCTGAAACAAGAAAACCAAGCCTCGGCTCTCCAAGCGCCATGATACTTTCTTTGTCTTTCCAATCCGGCTGGGCAATAATCCCTACCTTATATCCGTTTGCCTCCAGCATGCGGCTGATCACCGCGTGGGCAAAGGAGGGATGATCCACATAGGCATCCCCTGTTACATATACAAAATCCAGCTGGGCAATGCCGCGCGCCTTCATATCTTCCCTGTTTACGGGCAGAAACTGCTTACTCATTCGTACTCCTGTCCGCCTGCTGTCTGCAGGCATAAATCAATTGTAAAACACGCTGCTAACGAAGATGTTCATACGTATTATTTAATACATCATGATAATTCAAAATATAATAATCTGCCAGGGCTTTCTTTTTCTCAATCTGCCCCATGGAGAATGCATCCTCCACTGCACATACCTTCATTCCGGCGTTCTTACCCGCCAGAATCCCCATGCTGATATCTTCAAATACCAGGCATTCCTTTGGTGCAACCCGAAGATCCTCACTTACTTTAAGGTATATATCCGGAGAAGGTTTTCCTTTTGCCACCTCACAGGCGGTCCGGACTGCATCAATCCGGTCATCCAGATGCTGTGCATGCATCACTGCCTCCACAAGTCCTCTGCCATTACTGGTTGCAATCCCCGTTTTAATACTGCGCTGCTTCAGTTCGTCCAGGAACTCAGATGCGCCGGGTTTTAGAGGCACCTCATTGGCATACTTATCATACGCCATATCCATCCAGTCCTGTTTGATCTCCTCTGTGGTTTTGGGAAGGAAAAATGCGGTCCTGAAATAATCAGCGGTCTCTGTAAAACTCATACCTTCAATCGCCTCATGAAGTCCTGCCGGTACCTGAATCTGAAATCTGTTCAGGTATTCTATATCTATCTTGGGCCACATCCACATGGAATCTGCCAAAGTTCCGTCTAAGTCAAATATGACCGCTCTGATTCCTTCTAACATCCGCTTCCTCCGATCCTTTCTATTTCCTCTCCGGTCAACGGGCGGTATTCTCCCTTAGCCAGATGTTCATCCAGACTGATTGCTCCCATTGACAGGCGTTTTAAATACACAACCTGCTTTCCTACCGCTTCAAACATCCTTTTTACCTGGTGAAATCTCCCCTCCCGTATGGTAAGGCACACTTCTGATATTTCACCGCTGGTTAAGATCTCAAGATTCGCCGGCAGTGTAGGTTTGTCTTCACCGATATCCACGCCCTGCAAAAATGTTTCCTGATCCGCTTTTGTTACCATTCCATCGACTTTTGCATAATAAGTTTTATCCACATGTTTTCTTGGAGAAAGCAGTTCGTGGGCAAGGGCACCGTCATTTGTAATCAGCAAAAGCCCTTCTGTATCTTTATCCAGCCTTCCCACCGGGAAAAGTTCCTCTTTCTTCCCCGAAGAGATGAAATCCATCACTGTTTGATGCAGGTTATCCTGGGTGGCTGTCACACAGCCTGCCGGCTTATGGAACATGTAGTACTCATATTTCCGGTATGTCACTGGACTTTGACCGACACACACCGCATCCCTGTCCGAATCCAGCTTCATCTCAGGCTTCTTAACAACTTCTCCATTAACTGTAACCAATCCTTTTCGGATCTGGCTCTTTACTTCTGTTCTGGTTCCCGCTCCTGCGTTAGCCAGATATTTATCTAATCTTATCAGACTCATTTACTGTAATCTCCATCCAGGGTAATATTTATTCTTCAGCGAACCATTGGCTGCTTTCGCAAATCCCAGCGGATATCCATCCACACAGACCAGAATCCAGCCTTTTAAGCCCTTCGCCTCGGCATCCTCAAGTTCTATCGTTTCACCCTTTAAGTATTTCACCGTCCGCTCATCACTGCCTGAAAAAGAGATGCTGTATGCTGCCTGGTCTCTTTTCAGACTCATCGCCAGTGCCTGGCTTGGCTCAAAACGGTTTTTCTTTATTTCTCCCAGATATAATCCTGTACGCAGAAACCGCAGTCCCCGGATATTACCAAGGGCTTTTGGTATGGCATAAACCCGGTTATCATATACAGTAATATTCCTGTCCGTAAAATCCAGCCTTAAATACTGGTCAAAAAATTCCTGGCATTCTTTTGGCAGCACCTGCTTCTTCTTTTTTGTCTTTGCGCCGGTATCCGTGGCAACGAAATCCCCGTTCTTTTTTAGAAGTGCCGCAAAATGTCCCTCTCCAGCCATTTTATGGGGCCAGATACGGACGCAGTTCCTTAACTGCTCATCTCCACCGGCAGCGCCTGGAATCCCTTTATCGAATCCCTTATAGCCTTTCATCGGTATCACTTCAAATTCCGTTCTTTCCGACAGCAGAGTGGCAATCGAACACTCATCCTCCAGTGCAGAGAACGTACAGGTGGAATAAAGCAATAAACCGCCCGGCTTTAACATATCGGCTGCCATCAGCAATATTTCCTTTTGAATGCCGGCATAATATTCCGGTCCATGTTCTATCCAGCTCTTGATCATAGCCGGATCTTTGCGGAACATCCCTTCTCCGGAACAGGGTGCATCGATTAATATTTTATCGAAAAAGCCTTTAAAATAAGGCAGTAGTTTCTGTGGGGATTCGCTGGTTACCAGAATATCCGGTAGTCCGAACAGCTCCAGATTCTTCAAAAGACCTTTTGCCCTGGAATTGCTGATATCATTGGCAACCAGGACTCCCGTCCCCTTTAATTTAGCTCCCAGCTCCGTTGCCTTTCCACCGGGCGCCGCACAGAGATCCAGCACACAGTCCCCCTCTTTTACAGGAAGTCTGTCTGCAGGTATCATCGCACTTGGCTCCTGCACATAGTATAACCCTGCATGGTAATGAGGATGCTTCGTAACGGCCTGTGAGTCGTCATAAAAAAATCCATTTTCCACCCAGGGTATTGGCTCTAATGAAAAAGGCGTCAGTTTTAAAAATTCTTCTACCGTTATCTTACTTGTATTCACACGAAGACCATGAACCCGTTCCTGGCCTGCGCTGTTTAAATATGCTTCATATTCCTCTGCTCCCAGCAGTTCCTTCATGGAATCCGCAAAGTCCTGTGGTAAATTCATTTATTGCTCCTTTGTTGAAGAGCGTCTGCACGCTCTAATCTATGTATTTTATTTCGCCAGTGACTGGGCGCGGTATCCTTCTGCAATAATATCCAGCTGCTTGTGAAAACGTTCCAGCTGTTCAATATCGTTCAATTCATAGATACGGTAAAATTCATCCTGAATCTTAATGATCTCTCTCTTATTCGCCAGATGATACAGATTCTGTATGTTATTTAAGATATCTGATACCAGATTCGCCTGAATCTGGAAGGAATTCTGCGCATCCATAATTTCACTGCGCACCGAAGACATCTCATTATCCAGCACAATAATCGCATCCGCTGCTTTGCTTAACTTCATGCGGATATGCTCCGGAATATTTCGTTTATATTTGTACTGCAGCGAATGTTCGATTGTTGACCAAAAATTCATTGCCAGTGTCCGGATCTGTATCTCAACCTGAATCCGTTTACTTCCTGCTAATGTCTGGACCTCATAATAGACGATCATATGATAGCTGCGGTATCCGCTGGATTTCATATTGGCAATATAATCCTTTTCGCTCTTTACAGACATATCTGTACGGTTTCGGATAATCTCCACTACTTTTTCAATATCCTCCACGAACTGACAGATAATGCGTACACCTGCGATATCATCTAATTTTTCTTCTATTTCATTCAGCGGTATTTTCTTTTTCTGTGCCTTTTCCAATATGCTGGATATGGCTTTCACCCGCCCCATAACCTGTTCTATAGGTGAATACTTCCCACGTGCCCGATGCTCTCTGATCAGATGCTCAAACTTCACGGTCAGTTCATTCACTGCTAATTCATATGGATCCAGAATTTCTCTCCATAATTGTATTTCCATATACCTGATTCTCCTCTTAACTATAATAATTCCCCTTAATATTTTAGTATATCACACTTCATATGCATATTTCAACTTTCGATCTTCTAAATAACGAAGAACCCAGTAGGGGTTAACACTGACTTCTTCCTTTCGGTCTGTTCTGATATAGATTCCAAAATGCAGATGTACGTCAAAATTTCCTGTCGTACCCTCCGTTTTACTATACCCGGTATCTCCCATATATCCCAGAAGTTCTCCTGCCTGAACCTCATCACCTTTCTTAAAATCCCCTGCATAAGAACTCAGATGCGCATAGTAAAAATATCCGCCATGCTCTGAGCGGATACCAATACGCCAGCCGCCTTTTTCCAGCCATCCCACCTGTTCCACAATACCCTTTGATACGCTGACCACCGGATATTTCCCTCTTACATTTTCTTTGGGGAAAATGTCTGTTCCTTCATGCCCCCGTTTGCCGCCGTAATTGCGCTCCAGCATCCAGGAGTCTTCAAAAGAAGTCTGAGATTCATCCTCACTGGTACTGTCCGGCACGGGGTAATACAATACGTCCTCCCATACAGCAGCATAGCTTTGCTGAATCTCCTGCAGCGCATGTAAATTATACGCCTGAAAATAAGTCCGCCATAAATAATAATCCGAAGGGGTAAGTACGGACGTTTTCACATGATCCAATTCAAACTGGTATTTGGGCATCCACACGGAAAGCAGGTCATAAACCGGAACGTCTTCCGCCTTACTGACTTCCATTAACCGCCGAAAATTATCTTCCCCAATTTTCTGGCTGCGAAATCCCATTGTCTCATTGGAGTGATACGTTAAATTGAATATTTTTCCCTGGGTATGTAAATAATCGATGCATCCATAACAAAAAATGCCCACCAGAAGAATTACACAGATATTTCGAAGAAGCTTTATTTTATTCATCTATTCGACTCTTCCTCTAGAGCCTGTTTGAAAACGCTTGTGCCCAAACACGCTCTGATAGCAAGCCCAAGCCACAGACTTTCTATTCTCATGATTAATATATGCGTAGATTTGCTGATTTAGAATCAAAAAATGACATTTTTTCAGGAATGAATCTCTTCAGGCACTTCATATACTATAAAAAACATATTCGCGCTGTCTGACGTAAATAACGATATATAATTAAAATTTACTTCCTGTTAGAGCGTGTTGAAAATTGCTTCTAAAACACGATCCAGAAATTATATATTGTTATTTATGCCAGATAGTCACAGGTACAGCATCTATGAAAAAAATGCTCTATGGCCTGGTCATTACGACCGCACTGGTCTTCCTCTATCTCTGCCCCGCAGACGGCTTTGATGCCTCACTTGCCGGACTGCTCCTTTGGTTCCAGACACTGGTGCCTACCCTGCTTCCCCTGATGATCCTGTCCAATCTGATTATTAATCTGGGACTGATCGAACCGCTGATGTTTCTGTTTGCTCCCATCTTTCGCTTTCTGTTCGGCGTGGGTACAAACGGAAGCTATGCACTCACTGTGGGATTCTTCTGCGGATATCCCATGGGTGCCAAGGTCATTGCAGACCTTACCAATGAAAAACAGATTACCCTTCCCGAAGCACAATATCTTCTGGGGTTTTGCAACAATGTAAGCCCCATGTTCATTATCAATTTTCTGGTATTGGAACATCTGCATAAGGAAGAACTGATTATTCCCACCATTGTAATCATATACGGTGCCCCATTACTTTATGGATTGTTTACCGGCATCAGATGCAGAAAACAATTCCGTGAATCCACTTCTTTACATACAAATACAGCACCTACCACGACATTGAATTTTGGACTGGTAGATGCCTGTATTATGAACGGTATAATAAATATTACAAAACTGGGGGGATACATCATGCTCTTTGCCATACTGGCAAAAATCGTATTATATCTGCCCATCTCAAATGCAGTCATAAAAGCTTTCCTGGTTGGCATCATGGAAGTGACCAATGGGATTCATACTATATCTATGGAAAATGCCTCCTTTACCATCCAATACCTGCTTTTGATTGCAATCTGTTCTTTTGGCGGATTGTCTTCAATTGCGCAGACAGAAAGCATGATACACGAAAGCGGTCTTCGCCTTTCCAAGTATGTAATATCAAAGCTCATCATTACTGTCATCGCCCTTGCTCTTGCCGCATGTTATCTGCTGTAAAAAGGGGTTCACCCAAGTGTTCAATGAAACGCTTTACTCTGCAGCTTCGCCTTCGCCGCTCTCTTCCATTGCTGTTGCAACATAATTATTTGGAACAGACTGCGGAGACAGTTCGCTGCGGTTTTTATTTACAATATCATAACAAGACTGAATAGAATTCAGGAATGTATTATATTTAGCACCTGCCGTATCAATCGTATGGCTCATAATTTTTTCTAAGTTTTCCAGCATCTCATCCGTATATTGAATCGCGCTCATACGGATACTGTTAGCATCATTTGTTGCGTTGTCCAGAATTTCCTGTGCCTGGCGGTTGGTATGTTCCAGAAGTGCATTTGACTGTGCAACTGCCTGCTGCATGATTTCATCCTGGCTGATCATCTGCTGCTGCTGTGAAGTAGCATCCGCCAGCATACTGTCTGCTTTTGCCTGGGCATCTGCCAGTATGGCATCTTTATTGCTGATTATCTTCTGGTATCTCTTTATCTCATCCGGAGTCTTCATGCGAAGTTCTCTAAGTAATTCTTCCAATTCTTCTTTATTTACAACAATTTTAGTAGAAGACAAAGGCTGAAATTTACAACTGTCTACATACTCTTCAATTTCTTCAATAATTTGTTCGATTCTGCTGCTCATTATAATCTCTCCTTATTATTCTTTCTTTCCCATATTTTATTATAAATTCTATCAACTACGACCGGTGGAACGAATTTCGAAATATCACCGCCATATGCGGCTACTTCCTTCACAGTTGTCGAACTCAAATAAGCATATTCCAAACTTGTTGTAAGAAATATTGTATCGATATCCTGATCCATAATACGGTTCGTCTGCGCCATCTGCAATTCATAGTCAAAGTCTGTTATCGCCCTAAGTCCCCTTACGATAAACTTTGCATCACATTTTTTCACAAAATCTATGGACAGTCCCGTAAACGATTCTATCCGGATATTCGTTATGTCTTTTGTCGCTTCAAGTAATATATTAACACGTTCCTCTACAGAAAACAACGGGGTTTTTGTATTATTATTCAAAACTCCTACGATCAGCTCGTCCACTAATGCTGCCGAACGTGCCATTACATCCAGATGCCCAAACGTTACCGGATCAAAACTTCCCGGATATACTGCTCTTCTCATGCTAATCTCCCTTCGGCCCGCTTTATGAAGACGTGGGCGTTTGTCTTATATTCTTTATACTTTTCGATTATATAGCCAATACTTACCAGATAAGAAAAATCTGTCTCTTTTGATGCTTCCACGATAATCAATGTATCTTCCGTAATACAGGAAGAATCTGCAAATGCCTCTAAGACACGCCTTTCCCACTCCAGATTATAAGGCGGATCCATAAATACAATATCAAATGGCTCCTGCCCCTCTAATTTATGTATTGCACTAATGGCATCACAGGGCATTACCTGTGCCCGTTCTTCAAGTTTTGTAAATTTGAGATTCTCTTTAATACACTCCACAGCCCTGCGGTTATTTTCTGCAAATGCAGCAAAAGAAGCGCCCCGGCTCAGGGCTTCTATCCCAATCGCCCCGCTTCCGCTGAACAGATCCAAAAACCTGCAGTCGTAAATATCATTTTGCAGCATATTAAACAAAGTCTCTTTTATCCTGTCTGTCGTAGGCCTGGTCTCAAGTCCAGGTACCGTTTTCAAAGGCAGGCGTTTCGCCGTCCCTGCTACTACTCTCATAGAATCTTCCTACCTTTATTGTAATGTTATTCCGTACTATTATAGTTGTTTTTTGGTGTTCATGTCAATTACTTTTGTTGACATTTATGGTAGAATTAAGAAATATGGACCGATAATCACACAGGCACTGGAGAAAGAGGGGGAAATTGGAAGAGATGGGGGGCGCTGATTAAGTCGGATACTATCCGCAAAAAAACACTCCGGCAAGCTTTCCGGGATTAAGTTTATTGATACAAAGCTGGTTTTCTCAACATGGTGGAACCCCGGGGGTGTGGCATGCTGGACGCTATTGGCAGTAATATATTACCCGGATTACCTAAAACATACTATAAAAAAGCACAGCATATCACAACTTCAGGTTGTGGTGCTGTGCTTTTTCGTGAAAAGTATGGAATTTATAAAACAAAAAGGAAACAGTATTAATTTAAATACTGTTCCAGGTCCCCTGTTACGATAAAAGACACCCACTCTGCTATATTGGTGGAATGGTCAGCCATACGTTCTACATACTTTACAATGAGCAGGTAATCTGTATACGCTTTAATCGCTTCCGGTTTGTGTTTCATCGCCACACAGAGTTCGTCCTTTATCTGGAAGAAATAATCATCCACGGTATCGTCCATAGCGATGATTTTTTCGATTGGCCAAACATCTTCTTTAATAAAACACTGGATTGTCATATTTACCATCTTTTTCATGGCGTCAATCATTTGTGTAACACCTTCCGGCATCGGCACCGGATCTTCTTTTGCCAGTTCGATGATATATTCGGATATATCGCTGCAATGGTCTGCAATGCGCTCTATATCGGCAATTAAACGCATAATAGAAGTAACTCTTCTTAAATCAGTAGCTACCGGCTGCTGCTTAGCCACAATGCGGATACAGGCTTTTTCTGTCTCCCGTTCCAGACAGTCCATTTCATCATCCTGTTCCATAATTGCCTTTGCCAATTCTGCATCCGTCTCCGTAAGTGCCTTGATCACTTTGTTAATCATGACTTCTAGAAGTAAACCCATTTTTTCTACATTAAGCGTAATATCATCTAATTCTGCTATATAAGATTTTCTGGTTGTCATTATACTATTCCCCTTTCTGACCTGTATCAACCGAAACGTCCTGTAATATATTCTTCGGTTTTTTTCTCTTTTGGATTGTTGAATATCTGTGTAGTATTTCCATATTCTACCACATCACCAGTAAGGAAGAAAGCAGTTTTATCAGAAATACGGCTGGCCTGCTGCATATTGTGGGTAACGATGACGATCGTATACTTTTCTTTTAACTCAACAGCCAGATCTTCTATCTTTAAGGTGGAAATCGGGTCTAATGCACTGGTCGGCTCATCCATTAAGATAACTTCCGGTTCCACAGCAAGTGCTCTGGCGATACAGATACGCTGCTGCTGTCCTCCTGACATGCCCAGGGCATTTTTCTTTAACCTGTCTTTTGCCTCATCCCAGATCGCTGCCTGTTTCAAACTGCGCTCTACAATTTCATCTAATTCCTGTTTCTTTTTAATTCCGTGAATCCTGGGACCATATGCAACATTGTCATAGATACTCATAGGAAATGGATTCGGCTGCTGGAAGACCATACCTACCCGCTGACGCAGTTTTATTACGTCAATATCACCGTAAATATCCACGTCATCCAAATATATCTTACCTTCCACTTTTACACCTTCAATCAAATCATTCATCCGGTTGATTGTTTTCAAAAAAGTAGACTTTCCGCATCCGGAAGGACCTATAAAGGCAACAATTTCATTTTTTGGTATATTCATATTAATCTTATTCAGAGCTTTAAAGTCTCCATAATAAAGATTCAGATCCTCTACACGAAATTTAGGATTTTCTATCGGATTCATAATGCCTACTCTCCTTTTTTACTCAGAAGTTTTTTTGTAACCACTTTTGATGCAAAGTTTAAGACAATGATGATGACCAGCAGAACAATACCGATTGCACAAGCCGTTGTCAAATCATTTTCTTCTTTCATCAGGGTATACATTTTAATCGTTAAAGTAGCGCCGCTTGCAGAATTTCCAAACAGGGCACCGGGAATCTGTGCAACGGTACCTGCAGTTAACAGAAGTGCCGCTGATTCTCCTACGATACGCCCGATACTCAGCAACACAGCAACTAAAATTCCAGGCAGTGCGTTTGGTAAAACAACCCTGGATACTGTCTGCAGCCTGGTTGCACCCAGTCCTAAGGAAGATTCCCGATAAGTTCTGGGAATGGCTTTTAATGCTTCTTCTGTGGTTGTAATAATCGTTGGAAGCAGGATAATACTAAGAGTTAAAGCTCCAGCCAGCAGAGAATACTGCAGTCCACAGATTTTTACAAAAAACAGTGAACCAAACAAACCATAAATAATGGAAGGAATTCCCGCAAGATTCTCTATTGCAAAATGTATCGTCCTCATTAGTTTACCCGGTTTTGCATACTCAATCAGATAAACGGCAGACAAAATTCCGATTGGCGCTGCAATCAGCAGTGATAATCCAATCATATACAGCGTCGTTACAAGCATCGGCACAATACCGCCGCCGGGACGAACAACTTTTATTTTCAGATTACTGTCTTTGAGACCCTGAATCTGGGTTTTTAAATCAGCTACAGCAGCTTTTACTGCTTCCGGATTTTCCGGATCTGTCTCTTTTACCAGTGTATCTACATTAATACTTCCTATTTTTGAAAGTATATCTTTCTTTTCAATGGGATATGCTTCTTTTTTTTGGTTTAAAGCATCCTTCAAAGGAGATGTTTTATCCATATCACTGATATAAACTTTTTTGTCTTTATTTATATTCAGCGTGATTCCCAGGGATGGAATATATCCTTCCTGTCCGTTATCCGGCATATCTGCTGCCACCTGTGAATTTACATAAGTAGTTTTATCTTCATAATTTCTGGTAAGGAAATCAAAGCTGATTCCCGGCAGCCCTTTTACAACAATAAATCCAATGATTACTACAAGTATAAATACCGTAAATCCGGCAGAACCATAGATCAGGCCTTTTACAATTGAGTCTTTCGTTTTCCTGCTCATGATTTTTCACCTGCCTTGCGTGTAATTTTTAATAAGGTTAAATTAACAATCATAATAAAGATAAATAAGATTACACCGGTTGCAAAGAGCATCTCCTGTTGTCTTCCGGATGCATAGCTCATTTCCATGGCAATATTCGTTGTAAGCGGACGCACCATTGACCAAATACTGTCCGGCAGCCCCTGTGTTGGATTTCCCGCTATCATCATAACAGCCATCGTCTCACCGATTGCACGTCCGACACCAAGCACGGTAGCCGAAAGGATACCTGATTTTGCTGCTGGCAGCACTGCTTTGAAAATCGTCTGCACTTTGGACGCACCAAGGCCAAGGGATGCCTCCCGGTATGATTTCGGTACTGATTTAATTGCGCTTTCTGATAGGGAAACAATAGTCGGTAATATCATAATTGTCAATACAATGATTACTGCCAGCAATGACTGTCCCTGCACTTTAGGGGATATTTCCTTAATAATCGGAACGATCACACCCAAACCAAATGCACCGTATAGAACAGAAGGAATGCCAGCAAGTAATTCAACTGCTGGCTTAATTACCTTCACGGCACCTTTTGGCGCTATTTCAGCGATGAAAACCGCTGTCAGAACACCAATCGGCACACCTATTACAATTGCTCCCGCTGTAGCCAGTACAGAAGCTACAATCATATAGAAGATTCCGTAAACATTTTGTCCGGGAGCCCATCTGGTTCCACTGATGAAATCTAAGAAACTGTAGCTGTCAGGACCGAAAAACGGTCGTAATCCTTTGTAAAAAACAAATACTATAATTGCTATTACCGAAATAACTCCCACAAGGGCACAGAGCAAAAAGATTCCTTCTACTACTTTTTCAAATACGTCTCTCTTTACATTTCGGTTCATATTTATACCCATTGCATATTACAGGCTTGCCTGTAATACTGCCACAAATTAAAACAAGGTGAAAGAATCACAGTGTGGCTCCCTTTCTATTTCTAATTTTCTTTCACCATTTACTCCAGGTCCGCATTTCCTGCGGCTTAAATTAATGAAGCTTATATCAGTAGAATTAGTCAATACGAATTCCGCCGTGAGTATCAACTGCCGCCTGTCCTTCTTCAGAGATAGCAAATTCTAAGAATGCTTTGCCTGCATCTGTTACTTTGTCATCATAATAGCAGAAAAGGAATGGTCTGCTCAGTGGATATTCTCCGGATTTTGCTAATTCAGCGGTTGGTTCTACACCTGCTACTGTAAGAGATTTTACTGTGTCATCAATAAATGAGAAAGATACATAACCGATTGCATTTTCATTTCCTGCTACTGCCGCCTGTACTGGTCCATTTCCTTCAGATACAGATGCGTTTCCGGAAAGTCCGCCAGCATCTTCCAGCTTAATTAACTCTTCAAATGCACTTCTTGTTCCTGAACTTTCTTCACGGGATACTACAAAGATGTCTTCATCATTTCCGCCTACCTCTTTCCAGTTTGTAATTTTACCGGAATAAATATCAGCCAACTGCTCTTCTGAAATATCTTTCACTGCTTCATTTGCCGGGTTTACAATAATTGCAATTCCGTCATATGCGAAAATTTCTGTCTTAAGTGCGTCTTCTTTTTCTTCATCCTTAATTTCTCTGGATGCTGCACCGATATTGTTTGTTCCTGATTTTGTATCTGTAATACCTGCTGATGAACCGCTGCCTGTATATTCGATTGTAACGTCAGGATTTTGTGCTTCGAATTCATCTTTCATATCGTTTAAGATCTTCTCTACTGAAGTAGATCCTGTAATTACTATATTTCCGCTGATATCTCCTGCGGGAGCTTCGCTTCCATCTGCACTTGCTGATTCTGAAGAAGCTGCTTCTGTTGTTGCTGCCTGTGTATCACCTGCTCCTGCTTCTGTAGCTGCTGTTGTAGATGGTGATGTTTCTGTTGTACCTGTATTGCTTCCACAAGCAACCAGTCCTAATGTCATAATTCCAACTACCGCCATTGCGATTAATTTCTTCATAATTTTTTCCTCCAAAACTTTTCTAATTTGTTATTACATGAATGTATTCTAATTGATGCGTATAAAGATTATATATTGTATATGTAAAGTTTATGTAAAATCAAAAAATATACTTATAAAAATAAAAAATGCTTTTTTTTGACAGCATTGGAATCAGAAAAAATAAATTTTTGCATAAAAAAACAGCTGTTCTTTCAAGATATTTCCTGAAAAACAGCTGTTTTTTATTTATAAATGAATCGTAATTGCAGTTCCCTCTTCCGGCGTACTGTGCACTTCAATATATCCGCCCTGATATTCAACCACGTGCTTTACAATAGACAGTCCTAATCCCGTACCACCCGTCTGTTTGGAATGGCTTTTATCAATTCTGTAAAATCTTTCAAAAATACGTTCCTGGTATTTACTGGGAATTCCAATGCCTGTATCCGACACTTTTATGACCGGATGCTGATCCTCTTCATATATGGATATGGTAACCGAACCGCCCTGACGGTTATACTTTATTCCATTTTCGCAAAGATTATAGATCAGGTCCAGCATCATTGCCCGGACTGCAATCAATTTTACGCTAGAACCTTCCAGGTGAAGCGTTACCATATTACGTTCTGCTACGGATGAAAGGCGTTCTACTATTTCCGTGGAAATCTCATACAGATCCACAAGTTCTTTTGTTGTACGCGCATCTTTTTCATCCAGACGGCTGATTTTGATAATGTCCTCCACCAGGGAAATCAGTCGTGCTGCTTCCTTATAGATTTTACCTGCAAACTGAGATATATCCTGTGGCTGTACCATTCCGTTCTGCATCAATTCCGCATATCCGGAGATAGATGTCAGCGGCGTTTTTAATTCATGAGAAACGTTTGCTGAGAATTCTCTTCGCATTTTCTCTGCTTTGTATTTTTCTGTAATGTCCAGTACAAAAAGTACAACCCCCTGGATACTGCCATCCTGTATTACCGGATTTCCAAAAAACTGAATTGTGGTTTCATCCAGCTTTAAGATCTCACTGTGGGTTTCCCCTTTCAATGACTTTTCCACTGTATTCTGAAGCTGTTGGCTGCGGTTGAACAGTGAAATATTTTTACCAATATAGTGCATACTGGGTGCACCTAATATATTTTTACAGCTCTGGTTAATAAATACAATCCTGGAATCTTTATCCAGCAGGATCAATCCTTCATTCATATTGGTAGTTATCGTATTGAATTTTTCCTTTTGTTCAATCAGGTCTGTCATCTGATCCTTGATCTGATAATTCTGCTTTTCAATCCGGTTTAATAACGGAAAGAGCTCATTAAAAGAAACGTCCTGGGTTGGATGCTGCAAATCTATGTTATTAATATTGGATATGATTCCATTTGCCAGCTTTGTGGCGATCATAAAGGAACCCAGTAAAATAATCAATGAAATAACACAGGCTGCCGGCAGTACCTTCATAAACGTGGGTATCAGGCCGTCAATAGTACCGGAAACCCGCAAAAAGCTTCCCGTTGACAATTTTATTGCATAATAATAAGTATGCTGTCTCAGCGTGTCAGAAGTCCTCTTGGAAATACCGGTTCCATCTTTCGCGGCATCTATAATTTCCGGTCGTTCCAGGTGATTTTCCATTTTGCTGGCATCCGCCTGACTATCGTAAATAACCTTACCTTTCGGATCGATATATGTGATTCTGGAGGGCGTCTGTGCCTCTATATCATCCAAAAAAGAAACAGGATCCGCCAAACCTTCATAGGCCTTGGCGATGTACACTGCTTCTGTCTTTAATTCGTTTTTTAATTGTTGCTGCATATTGTAATTAAAAAATAACACAAATGCAGCCGTAATGAAAATTACAGTCAAAATCCCCAGTCCGAATACATTTTTATAGATTTTCTTTTTCATTCTTTGGTTCCCATTTTATAGCCCACCCCGCGAACGGTTTCTATCATATTCCCGCTGCTGCCTAATTTCTGCCTCAGCGAGCCGATATGAACATCAACGGTACGGCTTTCCCCTTCGTAATCATAATTCCAGATTACTTCCAGTATTTTATCCCGGGAAAGTACAATTCCCTGGTTTTTCATCAAATACGTAAGAAGTTCAAATTCTTTATAGGTCAGGATGACCTCTTTGCCGCTGACAGTCACTTCATGCTTCTGGATATCCAGATGAATATCCCCAAGTACCATCATATCGGTGGAAATGCTTTTCTGGCTCCGGCGAAGTACCGCTTTGATTCTGGAAATCAATTCCATAACACCAAAAGGCTTCGTTACATAGTCATCTGCACCCACATCCAGTCCCTTGACTTTATCATATTCCGTAGATTTTGCGGTCAGCATAATTACCGGGATATCCTTGTGCTCATTTCTGGCACGCAATTTCTTCAAAATACTGATGCCGTCTTCGTCCGGCAGCATAATATCCAGCAGAATCAAATCCGGATTTCCGTTTTTTAAGCCTTTATAAAATTCTGCGGCATTCTCAAAACCAATTGCTTCATACCCTGATGTCTTCAGGGCATAAGCGACCAACTCTCTGATATTCATATCATCTTCTACACAATAAATCATCTGACTCATAATCTTATCAAAACCTCCATATGCCTGTTTACAGGAGCTTAATACTTAGATCTTTAGTGCGTCTTAATGCTCGCTCATTACGTACCCTGCCAGATTATAGGCATGATCCGAAATTCTTTCCAGGTTGCTGATAATATCCAGGAAAATTACTCCGTTTGTAGGGTTACACAACTGCTTGGAAAGTCGTTCGATATGAGTTTCCCGCAGTTCTTCCTCCATATTATCAACCATATCTTCATAAGTTACTACTTTCGTTGCAGCATCTATACTCTCTTCTTCTCTTGCCTTCATGGCATAAACGAATGAATTGGTAACCAGTTCCATGATCTCGCTTAATTCCTTACCTGCCTCTTCGGAGAACTGAATATCATCCTTCGCTTTATTTTCCGCCAGTTCTGCGATATTTTCCGTATGATCTCCCACACGCTCAATGTCGCTTACGGAATAAAACAAATTATTAATAATCGTATGCTGATCTTCATTCAATGAAAGATTACTGATTTTAACCAGATATTCGGTAATCATTTTTTCCATGCTGTTAATAGTTTTTTCCGTCTTATAAACAGTATCTATTTTTTCAGTATCATTATTAAGTACTGCATCAAATGCGTTCTGCATATTTGTCTGAGCAATTCTTCCCATATGAACAACTTCCAGAATTGCATTTTCTACTGCAAAAGAGGGAGTCTCTAAAATACGGTCATCTAAATGACGTAATGTAATCACTTCGTCTGATTCTGTTCCTTCCAAAGCTTCGCCGCCTTTATCCGAAACAATAAGCCCGGACAGCTGAACCAGTTTGTTTGCAAACGGGAACAGAATAATTGTACAGATAATATTAAATATAGTATGAAAAATAGAAATTCCCACGCTGCCGATTCCGGCTGCCGCAAATACAGGATTCAGCTGGAATATGGCAAACATTGCCGCACCGAATATTACCGCACCTATCATATTAAATGATAAATGGATTACAGCTGCCCGCTTCGCATTCCTGGGTGCTCCAATACTTGATAAAAGTGCAGTAAAACAAGAACCTATATTCGAACCAAGGCTGATATAAATTGCCGAGCTTGCCGTAACAACACCGCCGGTAGCAGCCAGTGTCTGCAGAATACCAACAGAGGCAGAAGAACTCTGCATAATACCGGTAACCAAAGCTCCAATTGCAATACCAAGGAACGGATTGCTGCCAAATAATGCAAATGCCTTTGTGAAGATCGGCAGTTCCGTATAAGAAGAAGCAGAATTTTTCATAAAATCCAGACCGATGAATAATAAGCCCAGACCAATAATGATTTCACCAATCGTTTTCTTCTTCTGCTTTTTGGAAAACATAATAAAAAATGCTCCGATACCCACTAATAAGGGCGCATAAAGAGATGGCGATACAGCTTTAAAACTGTCCCCAAGCTGTCCCAGGGATACAATCCAGGATGTGATACAGGTACCGATATTGGCACCCATGATTACTCCCACAGCCTGTCCCAGATTCATAATGCCTGCATTTACAAATCCAACTACCATTACCGTAGTCGCACCACTGCTTTGAATAATTGCCGTAATCAAGGCTCCAACCAGAATTGCCATTACCCGGTTATTGGTTAAAACTCCCAGCAGCTCCCTCATTTTGTTGCCGGTCGATTTCTGAATTCCATCCGACATGCTGTGCATACCGTAAAGGAACATTCCAAGGCCTCCGCAAAACATAAACAAATTCTGTACGTCATTAATTGACATCTGATAATCCTCCTAATTTAAACCAAATCTTTTTCATAATAAGTCCTATGTATCCGCAGGCGCATCCGTCTGGCTCGCTGCCCGCGGGAATAAATTCACAAAAAAATAGGGATGCTGCTACACCCCTCTCTTAGATTTTAAATCTGTAATCTCCATTCAAGATCACCATGAGCTAATCCAAGAATTAAAGATTCCGCAGTTGCAATATTGGTTGCAATTGGGATATTATATTTATCACAACATTTTGATATTGTATAAATATCCGGCTCCTTAGGATCTACCATAGCCGGGTTGTAGAAAAAGATTACCATATCTAGGCCATTTCTCTCAAGCATTTCTGTAAACTGCTTATCTCCTCCCACGCTTCCAGGGAGAAATTTGTGGACGCGGAGATTCGTTACATCTTCTACACGGCGCCCTGTAATTCCTGTCGCATAAATTTCATGTTTGCTAAGTATATGCTTATATGCAAGACAAAAATCTTCAATTAAACTCTTTTTACTGTTATGTGCAATAATACCGATATTCATCTAACCATCCTTTTTTCTCTTCTTTCTACCGATTATAACATATAAATAGGGAAAATGGAAAATGTTTTTTTGTTTTTATCTAAATTTGTAAAAAATTGCAAAAATTTCCAGTTTAGAATTTCAATTAATTCATATACTAGGAAGGCAATAACAAATTGCAAATAAAAAAAAACAGACAGAAAAAAAGGAGGGGTTATGATGTCAAACAGATCATCTAACACAGCAGCAGTACCAGAAGCAAAAGGAGCTTTAGACCGTTTCAAATTTGAGGTAGCTAACGAATTAGGAGTACCGTTAACAGACGGATACAATGGTAACTTAACTTCCAAACAGAATGGTAGCGTTGGTGGCTATATGGTTAAGAAAATGATCGAAGCTCAGGAAAGACAGATGTCCGGCGGAGCAAGCATGCCAGCAGGTAACATGTCAGCAGGTAGCACTTCTCAGTACTAATCTCAAAAACGAATTCATTCGTATTTGACAAAGAAAGGGCCCAGATAATTTTATCTGGGCTTTTCTCTGTTATATGATTTTATCTATAAGTACACATTACCGGTTACATCGCCGTTGATTACAAAATATGCAGCATTTTCTTCCGGTTTTAAATATATGTCTATGGATTTGATATCCGCAGCTTTATTTTTTAAAACTTTTGTCCAATGTTCTTTTGCCTGTTTCGTAATTTCCTCTGTATTAATCTCTTTCCCCAGATACTGAAGATAGATTGTTTCTTTTACATCTGCCTTTTTAGCCGGTGCTTTTCTTGCTGCTGTCTTTTTCTCTGCCGGAGCTTTTTCAGCCGCTGGCTTTTCCTCTGCTTTAACTGCTGCCTTTGCTGCAGTCTTAGCTGCTGTTGTTTTAGCTGCCGGAGCTTTTACTGCTGCTGCTTTCTCTTCTGTTGCATCTTTTACTTTTTCTTCTGTAGTCTTAGCAGCCGGCTCTGCCTTCTTCGCTGCTCTCTTTGATGGTGTTTTTGTTGCTTTAGTGGCTTCTGTCGTAGCTGCTGCTGTCTCTTTTACGTTTGCTTTTACGGTTTTCATACATTTTCCTCCTCGCAAAACACTTCCATGCATATATATCATTTACATAAAGCATAATATACCATTTTTTCAAAAATAGCAACTATTTCTTCTATAAGTTGATGCGGCCAAAGCCCTGCAGCATGTATTCCTGCAGTTTTTTATCCAGATAGCAGTACTCGGGTTTTCCTGCCAATTCACCCTGATCCAGAATAATCTGAGCCGCTTCGCTGGCCTTTTGCAGGATGGATGCATCGGTAAATACATCCCCGATTTTAAATTCCAGCAAACCGCTTTGGCGCACGCCAAATACATCTCCCGGTCCCCGAAGCTTTAAATCTTCGCTGGCAATAAAAAAGCCATCGTTGGATTTATTAAGGATCTCCAGACGCTCCTTTACCTTTTTACTGTCTGATGCACGCACCATAATACAATAGGACTGGTATTGTCCCCGTCCCACCCTGCCCCGGAGCTGATGCAGCTGTGCCAGACCGAACCGCTCTGCATTTTCAATCATCATCACAGTGGCATTGGGTACATTCACGCCGACTTCTACTACTGTAGTAGAAACTAATACATCAATTTCATGATTTAAAAAACGTTCCATAATGCTGTTTTTTTCTTTTGGTTTCATCTTCCCATGCAGATATTCGATCTGAATATTTTCAGCCAGCGCCGCCCTCAGCCGCTCGGTATACTCGATTACATTTTCTGCCTCAATCGCTTCACTCTCTTCTACCATAGGGCAGATGATGTAAGCCTGGCGCCCTTCTTCAATCTCATTTTGAATAAAGGAATATGCCTTCGGACGATACCTGGTATCTACTACACAATTTTTAATTGGCAGACGGTTTGCAGGAAGCTCATCAATAACAGAGACATCCAGATCACCATAAAGAATAACTGCCAATGTCCGCGGAATCGGTGTAGCACTCATAACCAGTACATGGGGTAATTCTCCCTTTTCGGAGAGCGCCTCTCTTTGGCGTACCCCGAAGCGGTGCTGTTCATCCGTAATTACCAGGGCCAGATTTTTATAATTTACTTTTTCCTGAATCAGTGCATGGGTACCAATTATGATATCGGCTTCGCCTGTTTCTATTTTTTCATATACTGCCCTTTTTTCTTTTGCCGTCATAGAACCTGTTAAAAGCACCGTATTAAAGTCAAGATGCTGTTCCTCTAACAGGCCACAGATGGATTCAAAGTGCTGTACAGCCAGAACTTCCGTAGGAACCATTAAAGATCCCTGATATCCGTTCTGTGCCGTCATAATCAATGCCAAAATGGCAAGGATGGTCTTCCCGGAACCAACATCTCCCTGAACCAGTCTTGCCATAACTTTCGGACTTAATAAGTCTTTTTCAATTTCTTTCCATACCTTCGCCTGGGCTTTGGTAAGTGAAAACTTAAGATTGGCAATAATCTGATCTGTCAGCGGTGTTTGCTGCATATGAAAACTGTGATACAGCTCTTCCGTACTGTCTTTGAGGCGGCGCAGTGCCAGAATAAACAAAAAGAATTCATCAAATACCAGCCGGTTTCTCGCTAGCATAACATCATGCATGTCTTTTGGAAAATGTATCTGTTCAATGGCATAGTGGAATTCAGCCAGATGATATTCTTTTCTGATTTCCTCCGGAAGATAATCATGGTACTCCTCCAGCAGAGGAAGTGCCTGGCGCACAGCTTTGGTAATCATATTGTTGGTAAGCCCGGGCACTAAGGTATAAATTGGCTGCATCACATGGAGCATTTCCTGGTATTGGTCTACACGAAAAACAGCAGGTTGTTCCATCAACAACTGCTGTTCTTTACGTGAAATCTTCCCACGGAATATATATTTACTTCCCCTTTTCAGGGTATTTTTTAAATAGGGCATATTGAACCAGGTCAAACGGATCATGCCGCCGCTGTCGTCCCGAATGACCGTATTGGTAATCTGCAGCCGTCTGACTCTTTTTACATCCAGAGTCTGTACAACCGTACCATAGACGGCTGCCGACACATCATCATCCGAGATCTCAGATACCTTAACGATGTTATCATAAGTATCATAATTTCTCGGATAATAATTTAGCAGATCATCAATTGTTCTAATCCCTGCTTTTTGAAAAACCAGAACCGTCTTCTCTCCGATTCCTTTTAATTCCTGAATGGATGATTCCATATTCATCATAAATCACCTGTTACTCTACTGAAATCACGTAATAATAAATCGGCTGCCCACCAGAATAAACTTCTACATCACATTCCGGATATTCCTCCCTGAATTTATCTCCAAGTTCATTTGCCGCCTCTTCCGTCACTTCTTCTCCATAATAGATACTGATCAGCTCTGATTCATCATCCATCATCAGATCAACGGTCTCATTTGCTACAGCTTCCAGTTTTTCACCGACTGCCAGGATAGCATGATCCCCAATACCCATAATATTGCCTTCTTTGATTTCTTTGTCGTCAATGTGGGTATCCCGAACTGCATAGGTAATCTGACCTGTCTTAACATGCTGAATCTCTTCTACCATTGCAGCTTCATTTTCTTCCGGTGTTTTTTCCGGAATATAATTGATAATAGCTGTAATACCCTGTGGTACAGTCTTTGTAGGAATTACAATTATTTTCTTATCTTTTGTCAAAAGTTTTGCCTGATTAGCTGCAAGGATAATATTTTTATTATTTGGTAGGATATAGATGGTATCTGCATTTACTTTTTCTATTGCATTTAACATATCTTCCGTACTGGGGTTCATAGTCTGTCCGCCTTCAATGAGGTAATCCACACCAAGTCCCTTAAATATTTCACCAATTCCTTCTCCTATGGAAACGGAAATAAAGCCAACTTCTTTTGGTGGTGTTGCCGGCATTGACTGCGCTTTCACCTGATTTTCTGCCTGCTGCTGTAATGCAAGTTTTTCGGCATCTTTGATCAGTTTCTCCTGATGTTCTTCCCTCATATTATCAATCTTCATGCGGGACAGTTCACCATAAGTTAATGCGCGGGAAATTGCCTTTCCAGGGTCATTGGTATGTACATGAACCTTGACAATATCCTCATCAGCAACAACAACAATAGAATCACCAATGGATTCTAAGAATCCCTTAAATTCCATTTCCTGTTTATCTGACAGTTCACTCTTCGTCATGATGATAAATTCAGTACAATATCCAAATTTAATATCAGCTTCTGCCTGCGGTGTAATCTTCATTACGCTTCCCTGGGCAGATACGCCTTCAATTGTATAATCGATTTCTTTTCCAAGGAATCCGTCGTAAGCCCCTTTCAGAACCTGTACCAGCCCCTGTCCGCCGGAATCTACCACACCGGCTTCTTTTAATACCGGCAGCATCTCCGGAGTCTGTGAAAGAACATAATCTGCATGTTCAATCACTTCTTTCAGGAACTGCTCCATTCCGATATCCGTTTCCGCAAGCTCTGCAGCCTTTTGTGCTGCGCCTTTGGCAACCGTAAGGATTGTACCTTCCTTGGGCTTCATAACGGCTTTATAAGCGGTTTCTACCGCTTTCTGGAATGCACCCGCCAAAATCTGAATATCGATTTCGTCATGCATCTTAATCCCTTTCGTAAAGCCACGAAACAGCTGTGACAGAATAACGCCCGAATTTCCTCTCGCTCCCCTCAGGGAACCAGAAGAAATTGCTTTCGCCAACACCTCCATGTCAGGATCGGTAAGTGCCGCCACCTCTTTTGCCGCAGACATAATTGTCAATGTCATATTCGTTCCTGTATCTCCATCCGGAACAGGGAATACATTTAATTCATTGATCCATTCTTTCTTAGACTCCAGATTTTTAGCACCCGCCAGAAACATCTTTGCACACAGACTGGCATTTATCGTATTTGTTACCACAACAAGTTCCTCCTTAATCAATCGATCTTACGCCTTCAACGTAAACATTTATTTTTTCAATCTCCATGCCGGTAAACTCTTCTACCTTATATTTTACATTACTGAGTAAATTATCCGCAACGGCTGAAATGCTTACGCCATATGCCACAATCACATGAAAATCCAGTGATATTTTATTGTTTTCTACCCGGACGTTAATCCCATGCTTCAAGCTTTCTTTTCTTAAGAGCTTTACTAAACCATCTTTCATATTAACAGCAGCCATACCTACGATACCAAAACATTCAACGGCAACGCTGCCTGCATAAGTAGCGATTACATCAGTATCAATCAAGATAGAACCCAGATCTGTATCCATGCGTCCCTTCATATCGTTACCTCCAACTTTTAAATTATAATATCTCTGCGTACATTATACCCTCTTTTCACACAAAATGAAATATTAATTTTAATTTTTAACAATTTATTTCATAATTTTTTATTTTTCACTTGCAAAATATGGTGCCATCTGATAGAATAACTAGTGTTGTGAGTCTATATCTAGTACAGACTTGCGCAAATAATTAAGTAATACACGCTGAACATTCTCTGTCACGGATAGACAAAGTGTATTGTTTCATTATTTGTGCAATGTTGTACAAGAGTGATAGACGAATATTAAAGTCAAGGAGGTGCTTATTCATGGCTAAATGTGCTATTTGTGAAAAGGGTGCTCATTTCGGAAACAATGTGAGTCATTCTCATAGAAGATCGAACAAAATGTGGAAATCTAACATCAAATCAGTTAAAGTAAAAGTTAACGGAGCTGCTAAGAAGATGTATGTATGTACTTCTTGCTTAAGATCCGGTAAAGTTGAAAGAGCTTAGTTAGAGGAACCTCTCACCATTGGTTGAGGGGTTTTTTTGCAGAAACCGACTTCGTACACAACAAGCTAAGAGCCAGTCCCAATGCTGAAAACCGGCATTGGGACTG
Source organism: Robinsoniella sp. KNHs210 (assembly GCF_000686105.1). Lineage (NCBI taxonomy): Bacteria > Bacillati > Bacillota > Clostridia > Lachnospirales > Lachnospiraceae > Robinsoniella > Robinsoniella sp. KNHs210. The sequence continues at coordinate 1,349,955 of NZ_JMLZ01000002.1, read as the reverse complement.
GCTTATTTTAATCCATTCGCTTCACAGAATTGCTTCACCGTTTTGATAAATTTCGTGCTGTTAGGCAGAACTAAGCGATGTCTCTATACATTATGGATAGTTTTATATATCAACTATTCCTCTAGAGCGTGTTACTAAAATTGCTATCTGACAGCTGTGCGTCACACTTTGTGGAAGATTCGTTCCAAATAAAAGGCACATAGCGGGCTGTGTAATCTGAATTTGGAGCTAATATACCGCGAAGTGGGGCGTATAGATGGCGGGAATGAATTTTCAAACACACTCTAACACATAAACAGGTTATATCCTATTAATAAGAGCACAAAAATTATCAGAACGGTTATAAAGGCATTTGGCATGCATAAAGCTAAGAGCATCCCTACAGCCACCCAAAACAGTGTATAACCTACAATCCGTTTCATAACCGTCCACCTGCATATCTCGTTTCTATATCATATGCAGGAACTATCGATTTAACACATTTTATTCTTCATCTGTTTCATAATCCTTTGTACTTTCCGTTTCTGTTTTCCCGGAAGCTGTAGAAGTATCTGTTTCCGTCTTGCCTGCTGCAAATTTATTTACAAAATCAGGCACCATATCCAGTATTTTTGTAAGACCATCCTGATTCTTCACATTTACAAGTTTCGTCGTTCCATTTTGAATCACCAGTACTGCACTGGGGGACATTTTTCCGCCCATTGCTCCTCCGCCATTATTTTTAGCGTCTCCGGAAAGAGCACCTGCGGCAACTCCAAAAGAAACGTCAACCAGCGGAAGAATTATAGTGTCTCCTACGGACATTGCCTCTCCTACTACAGTTTTTGTATTGATAAAGCTGTCCATCCCCTTGAATAATGAATCTACGGTTGTCTGAAAATTATTGTCTGAAGCCATGTTTATTTCCTCCTTATTGTCTGATACGTTTTAGGAATTTCTTAGTGTTTTTATCTTTATAGATTTTCCATCCGGATTTCAAAAGATGGCATGCACGGATATGCCCGGTAATTACTACAAAACCCTCATAGATGGATTTATCAAAATCAGGATAAACCTGAATTTTGGTCGAATATATTGGCAGAATAAGTCCGGCTATTCCCAGAATCTGACCTGTTGTTGCCGGATCTCCGGTACCAAAACGAATATACCCTTTTGCCTGTCTTGGTTTAAAGTGCTTCAGCAGATAGAGAAATTCCGTCCGTGAACTCCCAAACAGTAACTTTGTTTCTTCTGCACGAATGATCTCCAGGTATTTATGAACCTGTCCCTTTACATGGGTAAGCTTATAAAGTATATTTCGAATTTTCTTTGGAATTCCTTTTAAAATACTCCAAATCTTTTTTAACACAGCCTGTACTTTCTGTACAATGGCTTTTCCTTTTGTAAATATACTCCTGTGCTCTGTTTTATCTGTTTTGTCTGTATTTTCTTTCTTCTCTGTTTTATTTGTTTCCCCTGTTTGCTTTTCTTTCTCTTTTTGCTCTGTCGTTTCCGGCAATTCTTTCTGCTGACCGTCTTCTGCTCTGTCGCCGGGAGCTTCTGACTGCTCTGCCATCTCTACTCTGCCGGCAACCGGCCGGGATTCCTGCTCTTTTCTGTGCTCTTTTGTTTCCTCTTTATCATCCATCTTATCTGCTGTCTTAGCTTTTCCTGGCTTTTTGAACTTTATAAATTTCTTTAGAACTTTAAATTTCTCCACCGGTATTCCAAAAAGCCTGATCTCATATCTGGGCTTACCTTCTTTATATTCTGCCATTATCGTTATAATATGAAACAGATAACTGGCTTTTCCCTGTCCATAGAGAATATCGCCTTCTCTTTGAAGTGTTAAGCGGTATCGCAAAGGCACAAACACCACTGCCAGGAGAACCAGAAGTAACAGTGCCAAAATAACAGCCAGCAGGATACCTATAATCTTAAGTATTACCAAAATGATATGTAGCATATTCTCACACCTGTCAATTTCTTTCTTTTCTCTCCTTACGGGCTAAATATTGGCGTACCTGAAAACCTCCGGTTTCTTTATAAACCTCAAGGGCAATATTCAGAGCTAATTGTACAGCTTCATCATAGCCGCATGCTATCCCTACAATCAAAGGGCAGTTACGCCTTACTGCCTTCTGCATCAGGACGGCGGATGAAACGATATCAAATAAATCAGTCCCATTGGCCGCAAGCGTAACAACATACACATCTATCAGGCCTGCGTTATGATTTATTTTCCAGATTATTCTCTTTTTTTTCTTTCTGGCTGTTTCGCCTACATATAGATTTTGATACCATTTCATCTTTTTTATTCCTGACCTTGCTTCTTTTTTTATTTTATACGTGCTTCCAAAGCTTTTACGATCGTTTCCAACACCTTTATCCGGGCATAATATTTACAGTTTCCCTCTACAATGATCCAGGGCGCATAAGTTGTGGATGTACGGATTAACATTTCATCCACTGCCGCTTCATAAGCATCCCATTTTTCCCGGTTCCGCCAGTCTTCGTCTGTAATCTTCCATTGCTTGTCCGGATTTGCCATCCGCTCTTTGAATCGGCGCTCCTGCTCCTCTTTATCTATCTGCATCCAGAATTTTAACACAACTGCACCACTGTGTGCAAGGGTAGCCTCACAATCATTAATTTCTTTATATGCCCGCTTCCATTCCTGGGTACTGCAGAATCCTTCGATCCGCTCTACCATAACTCTTCCATACCAGGTTCTGTCATAGAGCGCAATGTGACCGGCTTTTGGAAATGTCTGCCAGAAACGCCACAGATAGTGGTGTGCTTTCTCTATATCGTTAGGTGCCGCAGTGGGATTCACTGCATAGCCTCTTGGATCCAGGCACTGTGTTACCCGCTTGATGGCACCGCCTTTTCCGCCTGCATCCCATCCTTCAAATCCTAAAATGACCGGAATCCGTCTGCGGTACAGTTCACTGTGCAGTAAAGAGAGCTTTTTCTGCAGTTCATCCAGCCTTTCTTTATATTCTTCCTTTGTATAGGTTAAAGTAAGATCCGCACTGCTTAGCACCGATGACTTAAAACCTGGTTTTACTTCAACCGATTCCACATTTTCCAGCTTTTCTTCTTCCCTGGCAAGTCTCTCCAGCTCTTTTTGATTTGAAACTCTCTTCTCCAGACAATCTACCACCGTACTGATAATCTTCACCGCAGCATATTCCCTGTCCATGGCTTCAATAATGGTCCATGGTGCAAAATCTGTATCCGTTTTCTGAAGCATTTCCTCATTCATCATTTTGTATTCTGCAAAATGTTTGTTTCTTTTTAAATCCCCTCTGGAAACCTTCCATGCCGTTTCTTTTGACTCCAGCATTTTATCAAAACGCTTTTTCTGTTCCTTTTTCGTAATATCCAGGAAAAATTTAATCATTACATTTCCCCCGTCGGTAAGCTGCTGTTCAAAAGAAACAATTTCATTATAAGCGTATCCAAGCTGTTTTTCTGTGGTTAACCCATCAAACCGGTCAATCAGAACGCGCCGGTACCAGCTTCGGTCAAATATGGCAATCCGCCCATTCTCAGGTGTCTTTGTCCAGAAACGCCACAAAAAGGGCCGCAGCTGTTCTTCATCTGACTCCCCGTTAATGGCATATACGTTAAATCCCCTGGGGTCAAGCGGCTGAATCAGCTGATTGATCAGGGTTCCTTTTCCTGCTGCACCAAATCCTTCAAAAACGATAATTACCGGTATCTTTAAATTCCTGCACTCTCTTTGCAGCGTTCCCAGCTTCCCAGAGAGTTCTTCCATCGTTTGTTTAAATTCTTTTTTCCCCATTTTCTTTGTCAGATCAATCTTCTCCAGCATATATTGCTCCTTTCCAGGCAGCCACTGCGCCTCTGGTATATATTACTAACTATTTTATATTTTAACAGATTTCTAAAAATAATTCATCTTAATAGAGGAAATTTAAGAAATATTTCAGACACAGGACATCACAAAGTGTGACGCACAGCTGCCAGAAAGCAATTTAAAACACGCTCTGGCAAATTTAAAAAGAAAAAAGAAAGAAGATACAGATTCGTATCTTCTTTTCATCCTAAAAATATTTGCGGCTTCCCCAAAGATTCGACTTCTTCAAGTCTAAATATTCGTTATATGCTTTTTCAAGAATTATTCTTTCATTAGCAAATTTCAATAAATGATACGCTTCATGAAATTTATAATAACCTGAATCTACAAAATATTCTTCGCGCTGCGGTTTACTGTAATAGCTGTCAGACATCATTAAATACCAATGTACGTCCTTTGCTACTGTGTCTTCCGGCACATTAAAGGTATATTGACTTTTACCAATATATTTAATAATTGATGCTTTGGCTCCTGTTTCCTCCAATACTTCTCTTATTGCTGTATCCTTATACTCCTCGCCAGCTTCTACAGTTCCTTTTGGCAACACCCATCCTTCATACTTATTCTTGTAACTCTTGTATAAAAGAAGAATCTTACCACGAAATATTACCACACCGCCACAGCTCGTTGCTTCGACCATTGCAATCCCTCCTGTTATGCGTTGTGCACTCCTAACTGGTTTTAGTATAACTCTTTTTTTTAAATCATGCAACCTTAATTATTGGTAAGATTCATACTGTTATTGTAGTAGGCATCGAATACAGCCTGTGCAATTGGCACTGCTGCAGAACTTCCGGTACCACCGTCTTCTGCAATTACACTAACCACAATATCGGGACTGCTGACATTTGAGAACCCTACAAACCAGGAATGAGTTCCTTTGTCCGCAGCGTTCTGCCCAATTTCATACTCGGCAGATCCGGTCTTTCCGGCAACTGTATAACCAAGTCCGCTGAGGGATTTTGCTGTACCGCCCTCTACAACCTGTGTCATAAAATCAGATAGAACCCCGGCTTCCTGAGCTGACATTAATTCCTTATATATCTCAGGTTTATTTTCTTTTACCATATCCCCGTCAAAAGTTTCAAGACGGTCAATAATATATGGTTTCATTAAAGTACCTGCATTTGCTACTGTTGATGTAATCAACGCCATATGAAGGGGAGATACCAGGGTATTTCCCTGTCCGATTGCCGTTGCCATCTCTTCTCCATAAGATGTGTGTTCATTCAGTTCAAAACGGCTTGTGCTGGCTTCCATAGCAATAGGCAGTGTATTGTTAAACATAAAATCTTCACATAAACTTCGGAATGCATTATTATCCAGTTCCAGACCTATATTGGCAAACGAGCTGTTACAGGAATATTTAAAAGAGTCTGCCAGATTGATCTGGCCATGTGCTTCTCCTCCAAAACAGGTGATTGTAACATCTTCCTTTGAAATGCTTCCGGTACAGTTATAGCTATAGTTCTGGTAATCCGGATGTTCCCTCAGATATTCTAATGCCGTCATAATCTTAAACGTAGACCCAGGAGGATAGAGACCCTGTACAGCCCGGTTGAGAAGGGAACTGTTCGTTTCATCAGAGACAAGGGCATCCCAGTCACTGGAAATGGTATTTGGGTTAAAGTCCGGTTTAGAAACCATTGCCAGAATTTTACCTGTACTTGGTTCCATGACCACGACTGCTCCTTTGTACACACCCATGGCATTATATGCCGCTGACTGAAGTCTGCTGTCAAGGGTCAGTACCACACTGTCTCCCCTTACCTTCTCATGATTCGCCTCATTTTGTACCTGTTCCAGAATAGACGCATGGGAAGTAAGGAGATCAAAATTCGAGGTTGCCTCTACCCCTGCCTTACCATTGCTGGCATACCCTACTACATGGGCAAATATATTATTATAAGGATAAAGACGCTCCTCATTGCCTTCAGCATCCACATTCGTTCCGGCAAGAGTCTCTCCGTCCGAAGAAATGATTGCCCCGCGGACAATCTTCTGAGATTGTGCATCCTGTTTCGTATTATTTACATTTGAATTAATTGTATCCGCTTTTATTGTATTAAAATATACCAGATAACCAATCAGCATAAAAAACATTGCAGCAAAGAGATATGCAACTTTCATCATATCTTTATTTCTGCCGCCCCGGGACTCCGGGCCCATATTCTGCTTCCTCTGCGGTTCATTAACCGGTATCTCATTAATTTGGATATTGTCCGTAGATTTTTTCCTTCTCAATGCTATCTTCCTCGTCTTCCCTAAGAATGTACAGTCCCTGTATGACTGCAAACATGATCAGCGTGCTTAGCATGGAACTTCCTCCGTAACTGACAAACGGCAGGGTCACACCGGTCAGAGGGATAAATTTCATCGTTCCGCCTACCGTCAGAAATACCTGGACTGCATACATCGTGCCAAGTCCCAATGCAACCAGCCGGTAGAAGGGATTGGATAATCTCATGGCGATATTAAGAATCATAATAAAACAGCTTAAACATACCAGAATCAGACAGATAGAGAAAATCCCGCCCAGTTCTTCCGTCACTGCCGAGAACATAAAATCCTGTTCTACAATAGGGATTGCCGTTGGAGATCCCTGAAATAATCCGGTTCCGAACCAGCCGCCTGCACCAATGGCAAATAGTGACTGAGCAATCTGATATCCGTTTCCAGCATAATCAGCAAAGGGATTCAGCCATACCTCCACTCGCACCCGCACGTGTGAAAATAAAAAATACGCTGCAACCGCAGCCAGACTTCCTGCTCCAAGCCCTGCCGCCAGATATATTGCTCTTCGTGAAGCTACGTAAAGCATAATTAAATACGTAACAAAGAAAATCAGTGCACTTCCAAGGTCAGTAGACACTACCAGTATCAAAACATGAAGTGCCGCAAGCCCCGTTGCCACTACAATATCCTTAAAAGTTTTGGCGCGGAGCAGAAGACCCGCCATACAGAACACAAAGATTATTTTTACAAATTCTGATGGCTGCAGGGTAATTCCTCCCACTGTAAATGCAATTTTTGCTCCATAGGTTGAACGAGCCGCAACTGCAACCAGTCCAAGCAGCCCGATACCCAGAACAGCATACACCCAAGCCCATTTTGTAATAAGACGCAGCTTACGTATAATAACCGGAATAAACAGTGCTATCACGGTAGAAGCTGCTGCAATTTTAAACTGCTTGATTGACTGGTCATAAGATATTCTGGTAATCATAATCATACCTATGGATATCAGCATACACATATGATTGATTAATAATCTGGACGCCTTCGGATAAAGATTCCGAAACAGCACCAGAGTGGCAGCCAGATAAATAACCTGGGCGCCATAGAAGAACAGCAGCTGCGATTCTTCCATTTCCAGATAAAGCACCATAAATGCCACAAAATGCATACAGAACATAATTACATTCTGCCTTAAAAATAAAAAATCGGCATCGTCTTCATCCTTCTTGCGAAATACCACATAGCTTTGCAATGTATAAATCGCCATTAAAATAATAATTACATATTTTGAAACCTGAATGATTAGATTTGTCACTTTTTCACCTACTCCACGCCTCTCTTAAAATGCCCTCTTGTAAACTCCGGCAAATCAAGCCTGCTATTTTTCCCCTTGCAAAATGCGTCAATATATTTTTCCGTAACAGACATAACCTGTGCCTTATTTTCTAATGTAAAACTCAGACGTATCGCTGCCGGACATAATTTTCTGATCTCTTCCCGGTTATCCAGAAGTACCACCGGCGCACTGTTATAGATTACATTATAACAGAACTGGCAGTTTGTTTTAACTGGAAAATCTTTTTTCATACGGTCACGTAAATACAGCACTTCCGGCACTTTATTACATCTCCCGGCTGTTTTTTTCAGACACTGGGCACTGACCATCATTGGCAGATGACCGTAAACCAGAATCTCACTGTTTTCACAGCCCCTTTTTCCTATTTCCTTTGCATTCAGCTCCAAAGGCAATGTGTCGGAAGCAAATCCCTGTTCTTTAAAGAAGGATTCGGAATCCCGATTAAAAGCATAGAGATTGTAGTCTGCTATCAGGGGATTGGTCAAGCCGCGTTCCTTAAGATAACCTGCTTCATCCAGACTTTTCACAACCAATGCATCGTAAGCCGCCAGCATTTTTAAAGCAGATTCCGATTCATAATATTTTCTGGTCTCTGACCGGAAAATATACGGCATAATATAATTGCACTTTTTACCTGCCGCATGACACTGCGCGATGTATTTTCCAGAACTTTGAAACTCCCGGTTATCTTTAAACGCTGAACTGTCCAAATAAATTGCGGATACTTCTTCCAGTCCAAGGAGCATTTCAAATGCATCCAGAGATTCTAAGGATACCATGAACTTCATATCTGTCTTTCGATCCCCCTGACCCTTTGGACTGCCACCTTTATCACCATATGTGTAACCGACAGGCTTTGGGATGTCCTTAGATGAGCGGTTTATTTCTCTTTCATCCTTACTCTCTTTTGATGGAATGTTTCTTCGGTAACTGTCCTGAATTTCAATGGTCAGCTGTTCTAGTCCCATGCGCCGCAGTTCATTTAAAGACTGTACCGGAAGAAAAATATCATTGTCCATTTCAATATCAAGCTTTTCAAATATATAAGGCGTGTTCCCCGTTTTTTGCATTTGTTTTTTTACTTTTTCATAAGACAATGGTTGATTCATCGCTTCTGTTACTACGTCGCCCGTAACATGAACTGCAAAATCCCCCATTCTTAATTCGAGTATAGCAGGATTTTTTTTGTAAAGTCTTAATTTCCCATTAATTTTTTCTTTAAATTTGCCAAGAAGAAACGTATCCTCCAGCTGTTTTAACAACTGTTCATTTCTTGTACGGATAATCGTTTTATATGTCTCCTGTTTTTTTCCTGCCGGGATTTTAACCTGGAAGACTTCTCCTGGTTTTTTTTCTTCCCGCATTGTAAATTCTGTCCCTTTCTGCCCTGACTTTTCATCCAGGCATTCCAGAACATCTCCGGGATGAAGTGCTTCTGCTGCTTTTAGCTTTAATATATTCTTCCCGGTATCCACAACTTTAGCCGCTTTGGTTCCAATGTGGTTAGGGCGAACAAGAGACATCATTTCTTTTCCGTTCCCGGTTTTATAATATCCTGTAGAAAAACCACCCCGGTTATAGAGATCCATCAGTTCCAGACGGTCATTTTCTTCAATATGGAACCCTCTTCTTCCTTTTTGTAAATATAAATCAATATATTTACGGTAAATTCGAACCACACCTGCGGTATATGCAGGCTTTTTCATTCTTCCTTCAATTTTAAATGAATAGACACCAGACTCTACCAGTTCCGGAATAAGATCCAGGGTACACATATCTTTAGGGCTCATGAGAAACTTGTCCGCTCCATAATTAAGCCTGTTCCCTTTCTGGTACAGATCATAAGGAAGTCTGCAGGGCTGGGCGCACCTGCCCCGGTTGCCGCTTCGTCCTCCGATCAGACTGCTGTACAGGCATTGTCCGGAATAGCAGTAACACAGAGCCCCGTGCACAAAGCTTTCAATTTCAATATCTACCTGTTTATGGATTCCGGCTATCTCCTGCAATGACAATTCTCTTGCAGTTACAATTCTGGAGGCACCAAGATCTTTTAAAAGCTTAGCCCCATCCGGACCTGTAATTGTCATCTGGGTGCTGGCATGTATGGGCAGATCGGGAAATTCTCTTCTTAAAAAAGTAAAAACACCCATATCCTGTACAATAACTGCATCCAGCCCTCTGGTATAATAGGGAAGAATGTAATCATAGAGTTCTGCCATCTCATTGTCTTTTAAAAGGGTATTTACGGTTAAATAAAGCTGTTTTCCTCTTAAGTGGCACTCGTCAACCGCCTGAAGCAGTTTCTCTTCCGTCAGATTATTTGCAAATGCCCTGGCTCCAAATCTGCTTCCCCCTACATAAACAGCATCTGCTCCTGCATTTACTGCTGCTGTTAAACTTTCGTAAGACCCTGCCGGGGCCAGTAATTCTACTTTCATCAGTCACCTCATTATTTATCATTATCACAGAGCCTGCATGGGATTTCATCAATCTGCAGAACGCTCTGATCAAAAAAGAGGCAGTTGCACGATTTATCTTAAGCAACAGCCTCTCTTTGTCTATTTCCTCAATAATTCATCCAGCTCTGTCTCAAGCTTCACAATTTTTTTCTGATATTCCGTGGATTCTTTCTGCAGTCTTTCTAAATCTTTTTCAGCAGTCTCATATCTGATCTGAACACCGATTACTTCATGCTTCAAATCATATAATTCCTTGTCCTTGGAAGTCAATTCTTCCTCTACAAGTTCTACCTGCTTTTTCGCCTTAAAATAATCATCCGCAATATTCAGATCCAAAAGAATCCCTTTTGTCTCCTTTGACAGATGATTATATCCTTCCAGTTTTTTAAATTCTGCCAGTTTATTATTAATGTATGTAGCTACCTTTTGCAGATATTCTTCACTCTCATATCCACTCAAAGTATATATTTTTCCCGCAATCAAGACTTCTGCTTTGTTCTTGGCTGACATATGACTTCCTCCACTTTTTTCTCTATTATCACAACATTCTATAAAATACTACAAAATATTGGAGTTTACTGTTATTCATTATACAGAGAAGTGGAAGAAAAATCAAGGTCGATTTATAAGACAATTTATAACATTATGCCGAGATGATGATATGCCAGCTCAGAAACAACCCTTCCCCTTGGTGTACGCATGATAAAACCATTCTTAATCAGGTAGGGTTCATACACATCTTCAATGGTTCCGGCATCTTCTCCAATGGCCGCTGCCAGGGTATCAAGGCCTACCGGACCTCCCTTAAATTTTTCAATCATAATCGTCAGAATACTTCGATCCATCATATCCAGCCCGTATTTATCAACTTCCAGCAAATCCAGAGCAAACGCCGCCACATCTTCCGTAATATGCCCATTATATTTTACCTGTGCAAAGTCTCTTACACGCTTTAAAAGCCTGTTCGCAAGCCTTGGCGTGCCTCTGGATCTCTTTGCCAGTTCTTTGGCACCATTTGTATCAATCTCTACACCCAGCACTTTTGCAGAACGCACAATAATCGTCTGCAGTTCAGATTCCGTATAAAACTCTAAGTGATGGATAACTCCGAAACGATCCCGCAGGGGCGCTGTCAGAAGCCCTGCACGGGTGGTTGCCCCAACCAGTGTAAATTTAGGAAGATCCAGGCGAATCGAACGCGCTGCCGCACCTTTTCCGATCATAATATCAATGGAATAGTCTTCCATTGCAGGATAGAGCACTTCTTCCACCTGTCTGTTCAGCCGGTGTATCTCATCTACAAAAAGGACATCTCCTTCTTGCAGATTATTGAGAATTGCTGCCATTTCTCCGGGCTTTTCAATTGCCGGTCCGGAGGTGATTTTCATGTTCACCCCCATCTCATTCGCAATAATACCCGCCAGCGTAGTCTTACCAAGACCTGGCGGCCCGTAAAAAAGAACATGGTCTAAAGCGTCCCCTCTTTGCTTTGCCGCTTCTATATAAACCTTAAGGTTAATTTTTGCCTTTTCCTGTCCAATATATTCATCTAAAGTCTGCGGGCGCAGAGCCGGCTCTATCTTTATATCTTCTTCTAATGTATCCGTTGTGATAATACGTTTTCCCATGTTCCGCCTCCAAAGACCTGTTTTGAACTCCCCATCATTAAAATGACGGGATTTATAAAAATGCCATTTGCTTCAGCGCTGCTTTTAAGATTGCTTCTGTGTCCATTTCCTCGGTAAGTTCTGCTTTATTCACGGCTTTTAATGCATCCGTATTGGAATATCCAAGTGCAACCAGCGCCTGAACTGCTTCCCCTTTGTTATCCGTCATTCCGGTGGACACAGCCAGATCATTCTGATTTGTCAAACGCTTTTCAAATGCGTCTTCCAGACTTAGTTTATCTTTCAGTTCCAGAATTACTTTCTGGGCAGTCTTATTTCCAACACCCGGAGCTTTTGCAATCGCTTTGGCATCTTCTGATAAAATTGCAAACCGCAGGTCATCTGCAGAAAGCGCCGTCAATACACCAAGCGCCGCCTTGGGTCCAATCCCGTTTACGCCAAGAAGCAGTTTAAATATTTCAAGATCATCCTGGGTACAAAAACCGTACAGCTGTAAAGCATCTTCTTTTACATGCATGTAAGTGTGGACACAAACCTCTTTTTTTGCTCCTGCAAGCCTGTCAGCATCTCTGCCCGAGACATATACCAGGTACCCGATATTATTCACTTCCAGTATTACGCTGTTCTCATTCAGGGCAGCTACGTCCCCACGTAAATATGCTATCATCTAAAAATCTCCTTTGGCAGTCTTCTCTGCAATTCTTTTCCTAATATTCCGATCAGCAGCCCGGTAACCAGCCCGGAGATCAGTAATACCGGGAGGTAGTAAAACAGGTTAAAATTATCCACCACTGCCATTGCAACCAGCAGCTGTCCTATATTATGGGTGATTCCGCCGCACATGCTGACCCCAACGATGGAAAACCCTTTGCTTTTTTTCAGCAGATACATCACTGCAAGACTTAACAGTCCTCCTGCAAGACTGTATATAATACTGTACATATTTCCAAACAGGAATCCTCCCAGTACAATTCTTAAAACAGAAAGCAAAAGTGCATCTCTGGCACTCATAAAATATAAAACACATATGATGACAATATTAGTAAGCCCCAGTTTCACTCCCGGGACACCAAAATAAAATGGAATCAGTGTCTCCACATAACTGACAATCAATGCCAAAGCAGTAAACACGCCAAAATATGCCGCTTTTGTTCTAGTTCCCATCTTAATCTCCCTAAGTAGCACAAGCTGACTTGCGCTAAGCGTATCTAAAAATTGCTTTCTGACAGCTGCGCATCACAGTTTGTGGGAGAATTCTCCCCAATGAAGGGCGAGTAGATAGTTCGAAAGCGATTTCCTTTCACACTTTTCAAACTTATTCTTCCTATGTAAACTGCGAAGTTAAATCCAATATCAATGTATGCTTCACAAAAAATGATTCTTTCAGCCGGCTATGGAATCATAATCGGAGGCATCCTTCGCCCCTTCCACCCGGACTACAATTTTATAGGGAAGGCAGATAATCGATTCTCCTGATTTACTAATGGCTTTCTGCTGGACACAGAGCTTATCCGGACACTTTGCCGAAATCATATCTGCTTTCCCGCCTTTAATCTCAAGAGTATTGGTATCATTGATCTCAATCACCTGATCCTCAGAAAGGGAATAGACTCCGTATTCTTTTCCATCTACCATTATCTGAACCATATTTCCGTCTTTTTGAAAAATTGTATATCCAATAAATGCAATGAAAGCAACCGCTATTACAGCACCTGCCAATATCCAGTCATTTCTTTTCATCATTCACCGCCATGTATTGTGATGCTCATATTTTGTAAATATCTTGTACATGATAGCACATATTTTTTATAAATTCAACCATATGTTCGAAATTGACGGGTTTAGATAAGAAGGGGACGCTTTGTAGATGGCGGTGGTGTACGGAAAGAGAAGGAGGCGGACCATGCCAGTTCTGCGGCCAGCTGACGGAGCCCATGCCAGTTTCCCACACCCATCTTTCTGTACACTACCTATCATTTACAAAGCGTCTTGATCAGCTAAACCCCAATTTTCTCTACCACCCGAATCTTCTTCTCTTCCCGCCAGGCCGCCTCATCTAATGCCACCAGGAAGCCCTGCGCATTCTTTACCTGCCAATCATAAAATGCTCTTTTCGGAACAGCAAACGCTTCCATAATGCTCATGATGGTACCGCCATGAACCACGATAGCAGCTCTTGAAACTTTTTTGCTTATAATATCATTCACGGTATTTTGAAATGCATGGCAGCATCTGCTGCGAAATACTTCCTGGCTTTCTCCGCCCGGGAAAGGTATTGTTCCCTGGCTGTCTATCCATGCCTGATACGCAGGGTTTCCATCCAGTTCTTTATAGTTTTTATTTTCAAATTCTCCAAAGCTGCATTCCCGAAAATCCGCTATAATTTCGCAGGGCATACCGGGATAGATTCTCTTGGCTGTTTCTATACATCTTTTCATCGGGCTTACATAAAGGCTGTCCGCTGTAGGATATTTTTTCTGCTTCAGCAGTTCAACTCCTTTTTCACAGAGTGGTTCGTCTGTAGTTCCGATATAACGCCCCAGCAGGTTTCCTTCTGTTTTGGAATGGCGTATCAGTAAAATCTCAGGCATGTTTGATCACCGTATCCAGTCCGCATACCACCCGCACTACTTCATCCGAATATTCAGCGGCTTTGCAGCAAAGCCTTCCTACTGTTTCCCGATATTCCCGGTCAAACTTTTCCATCGGGACTACCCCATATCCAAGTTCATTGCACACAATGATAATCTCCGGATTGGTTTCATATAACATATCTATCAGCCCTGTTGGATTTTCCCCCTCCCGGATCATTCTCTTTATATATTCATGAAAGTGAAAAATCCCCCTGCAGCTTTTTAACTCTTCCGGCATACAGGTAATGCCGTCTATAAAGTCTGAATCCGACAACTGATACCGCTCACAGGCTGCTTTTTTCTTGCCCTGGAAAGCACCGCCGATTACAAGTTTCATAGTCTATTCCTTTCTGTTATTTCTATGTTTACGAAATTTCGTTCATTTGCTGGTTCATGTTTACATTGATTCTATACTATTCCATATCTTTACTTGTTCCATACTTTTTTAATAACTTACATCCCGATAATCTTTGCTGTTATTACAACGGCAGCCGCCATTACCAGTTCGCATACCTGCAGGAAAAATCCTGCCAGATCTCCGGTAATCCCGCCAAACTTCTGATAGGACATATGGCGGTAGTAAGCAAACATGAAAAGGGCACTGAGGAAACAAACGGTTCCAAGAACCGGTTCAAGGAGAATCATCCCCACAGCGCACAAAATGATATAAATGATCATTACCATCTTTACCCTGCTTTTTACAGCCATATCTGAGAAGGTTGCTGCCAGCCCGGTATTCTTCGCCATACGAAAGCTGACAATCGCAAGTCCGCTAAGTGCCCTGGACAGCATAAAACCGATTGCCAGTACCGAAAGCATTCTGGCATTTGTCTCCGAATAACATCCAAACAGTAAAAAAAAGTAACATATCCCTACGATAATTGCAAATGCCCCCGCATGGGAATCTTTCAGTATTTCCAGTTTCTGATCCATTGGTTTATAGGAACTCAAAGCATCCGAGGTGTCCAGCAAACCATCCAGATGGATTCCTCCGGTTATCAGAACCGGTATCATCATCAGAACAACTGTATAAAATGAATTTCCAAACCCAGCATACCCCTGGATATAATTCCACAGAAGTATAACTGCTCCAATCACCGCTCCAATCACCGGAAAAAAGCACATTGCATATTTCATGTTATCCTTTGTCCATTCGGTCCTGGGCATAGGGATCTTGGAGTACATTGCAAATGCAATGATAAAACTATTACCTATCTTTTTCATGAATCCAGCCTCTCTTTTCTAACCAGGGGAATACCACATACCACCTCTGTAACTGTATCTGCCTTTTTAGCCAGTTCCTGATTGATGATTCCCAAATATTCAAGATACTGCATGGTCTGGGAATCGTATTCCTGTCCATCGGAAAATACCTCATTCGTCACAACCACCAGCGCTTTTACCTGGGATAAAACAGATTGTATGCCATGCAGAATGGATTCTACCATATTTTCACCTGCACCGCCCGGTGCATACATTTCATTTGCAGCCAGATTGGACATACATTCCAGTAATACAATTCCGTCCGGGGGAAGATTGACAGAGCTTAAATCCATATAGCACTCAATGGTTTGGAAGTTCTTGGCTGCCCGCATTTTACGGTGCCTTTCAATCCTTCTGTCGCCTTCTGCGTCAAAGCTCATCATCGTCGCAATATATATTCTGCTTCCTTCTCCCAGTTTCATAATCTGTTCTTCTGCGTAGGCAGATTTGCCGCTTCCGCTGCCTCCTGTTACAATCATTAACATATCTGTACCTCCTGCATACCGCAGACAGATCTGCGGTACTGCAACAATAGAATGTGTGAAAGTAATTTTCTTTCACACCTACCCCCAGCAATAGCACAAGCTGGCTTGTGCTATTCCCAAATCAATAGTGTGAAAGTGATTTTCTTTCACACTTACCCCCAGCCCTTTTATGATAAAGGCTTATATTCCTCCACTTGTATATCCTGGAATGTACTCATCCCGTTATAAACTGCCACTGCCATCTCCAAAACCGGAAACAGGGTAACTGCACCTGTACCCTCACCCAGACACATGTCACAGGTAAGTGCCGCTTCCATCTTCAGCGCTTCCAGAATCAGGTGTGCCGCAGGTTCTTTGGATACGTGGGAAACCAGCATATACGCTTTTGCCAAAGGACAGATATTCACAGCTGCAAGCGCCGCCACGGAAGAAATAAATCCATCGATTACAATGGGAACCCCGTATGCTGCCCCGCCTAAAAATACACCTGCAAGTCCGGCGATATCCAGACCGCCCACTTTCGATAACACATCTATGGCATCCTGAGTATCCGGCGTGTGAAGCGCAATCGCCTTTTTAATAGTGTCGATCTTACGTTTGAAGCCTTCTGAAGAAAGTCCTGCTCCTTTTCCTGTTACCACTTCCACCGATGTATGTAAAAGAACCGAGGCAACCGCACTGCTCGTTGTAGTATTACCAATACCCATCTCTCCGGTAGCTATGATACGGTAACCTTTCTCTTTTAATTCTGCAACCATCTGAATACCAGTTTCAATGGCCTGAACCGTCTCTTCTCTGGTCATTGCCGGTTCTTTTGCCATATTCCTGGTTCCATAGGCAATTTTATGATTAATGATACTGGTATCTCTTGCAACTCCTATATCCACCGGGAAAATATCTGCTCCTGCCACCCGGCACATAATACTTGCCGTCGCCTGCTCTTTCAGAAAATTTTCCGATACGATTGCGGTTACTTCCTGCCCGGTCTGGGTCACACCCTCTTCTACCACACCATTGTCTGCACACATTACTACCAATGCTTTTTTCGCCAGATCAATATTACTGCTTTTTGTCATTCCGGAAATCTTCACAAGATAATCTTCCATTTTACCCAGGCTATGCAGCGGCTTTGCAATACTGTCCCACCTTTTCCTGCAGTTGTTCATTGCACCCTCATCTGGCTCTTTCACAGTCAGAAGCACTTCTTCTAATGTCATTTGTAAGTCCTCCATGATTAAATTTTCAAAAAACTCTTTAAATAATATAATAAGTTACAATAATTTTCATGTCAAGGGAAAGAATGAGGGGATCGACGCAAAAAAGGAGACGATGACTAAGCATCGCCTCCTAACATCTCCCATGAACTACAAATAACTTAAAGCTTCTGCTTTCTCACTGTTATATCTAGTTCGATAAAGTGGGAAATTACTGATTCTGTGATTATATAATCTGTTAATAAAACTTCTGTTTGACGTTCCATTATTTATTCCCGCTGCCTTCACTGCAAGTGCCGCAGAATAGGCTCCATGCTGGATAGAGTAGCTGAATACACTTCCTTTTACCACGTCCGGGCGGAACTTAATATTGATCCCCATATTCATGAGATATCTTTCAGTTTCATCATAGTATTCCTGTTTTGCAAATTCATCCTGATATGAAGCAAATAATCTTGGTGCTCTTGCATAAATTGTCTGCCATGCCCGGAAGAATTTCTGGTTGCCTTTCAGCTTCGCCTTATTTTTCTCCGTAAGGGCATATGCTGCATATGGCTGAAATTCTTTAAAAGTTACCGGATCTTTGGAATAACAGTATTTTACCAGAGGAAGCAGTGAATAGCGATAATCGAACTGATACTTTCCACATGCGTTTCCATTGTCTCCACCAGTCTGTCCATAAGCCTCCGGACCCGATTCATATTTCGTAAAGAATAACATTTCCTGGGAAACTGACCCGCCGCCGCTTGGATCATTCACATTCTGATTACATTTTCCGCTTGCATCGACCTGATAGGTGACTCCATTGACGGTTATTGTGGTATTTTTAAACATGATTCCATTATCACCAAAATAATACAAAGCTCCGTCAATATTCTGCAAACCTTTTACCATAATGCCTTTGTTTGTAAAATAATATGTATTTCCGCTGATGTTCTCCCAGCCGGTAGCTGATTTACCATCGCTCTGGAAGTAATATTGGGCATTGTTAACCGTCTGCCAGCCCTTTTGCATAATACCGGTTGCCGAGAAATAATAATACTTTCCGCCCATTTTACGAAGTCCGGTAAATGCATAACCATCTTTATTAGTCTTGCGGAAATAATAACGATTTCCCTTCACTGTCCGAAAACCAAATTTCATCGCTCCGCTGCTGTCAAAATAATATCGCTTTCCACTGATTTTACGGAGTCCTGTAAGCATGATCCCTTTGCTGTTGCAATAGTATTTTTTCCCTTTTACCGTAAAAAATCCAGTCTTCATCTTACCTGAACTTGTATAATAGTACCATTTCTTTCCGATCTGATACCATCCCTTACGGAAATTTGGAATCCATTTCCCGTCTGCCCCGACAAAATACTTTGTTCCGTTGCTTACGACCCACTTATTTTTTACCATGTAGCCTTTAGAATTGAGATAGTAATCCCCAATCCAGCGGCCTTTTACCTTTTTACCATCATTACCAATATAATAGTAATTCCCTTTTGCAGTCTGTCTCCAATCCGCTTTCGCATTCAATGGCTGAGTTACGATAAATGCGACAAACATCACTGCTACAGCTGTTAATATCTTTTTTTTCACTTGTAAAATCTCCCTGTTCAATCTTCATCATAGGATGTTAATAAGTTTTGCGGAAGTAATGGTCACCAATCTTTAACGGCCCCCATACTCCAGTTGTAAAATACAGATATCCAGGTACATTATTCACTCCCGTAAGAGCATCTTTTGCAGCCTTGATACATTCGGATGGCACAGCCTGACCGCTTTCTAACAACCAGCTCAGCATTCCATTCATTGCAGGCGTAAACTGCCCGCTTTGATATACGACCTCCTGTATCGTATTCGGGAAACTGCTGTCATTGACACGATTTAAAATTACATTTGCCACTGCCAGTTTTCCTTCATAGGACTGATTCCCTGCTTCCAGATAAGTAATCGCAGACAACAGCCGTACATCTTTTGTATTCCGAATTTTTCCAGGAACTTTTTTGCCGTTCTTACCGGCATAATACATACCCACCCATTTGTTCCTGACCATAACTCCATTCCTGCCATAATAGTAGTCTCCTACCCACTGGTTAGAAATACGCCCTTTCTCGTAATCGCAATAATACCATTTCTTCTTTACCTTAATCCGTCCGGTTTTCAGCCATCCCTTTGAATCAAAGTAATAATATTTACCATTAATTCTTTTCCATTTGTTCTTAACATACTTTTTTCTGACCGTATTTTCAGACGAAACTGTGTATTTCCAGCGGTCTCCTTTGTAACGTTTCCATGCTGCCTGGCTGTCCATAGATATAGAAGCCAGCAAAACAAACAATAGAACCAATGACAATATTCTTTTTAATTCCTTCATACTCGTTCCTTTCGTGAAACTCCCCGTGGAACCCCTCGTATATTTATTACGATTATATTAAGAATATGAAGATATTATAAAACATTTACTAGTATTTGTCAATTTTTTGTTTCATTTCTATTTCGACAGAAACAGCGGCATCCGAAATTGATCGAATGCCGCTGCACGATTCTGATTACCTATATGATGATACAAATAAGGCTTCCATTAGACTCATTTACAATTTTCTTCATCGTATCCTGAAGTTTTGTCTGGCTTTCTTCTCCAATTTTCGCAAGCTTTGTATGAATTCCATCATCTACCAGCTGTTCGATTGATTTTCCAAAAATATTTGTATTCCAGATTCCATCCTTGGCACTGTTTTCATTAATAAATGACATCAGATCCTGCGCCTGCTGCTCACTGCCTACAATGGGTGCAATTTCCGTCTCAATGTCAGCCCGGATCAGATGAACCGATGGGCTGGCTGCTTTGATTTTCACGCCGAATTTACTGCCCTGCTTAATGACTACCGGGGCATCCAGAACAATTTCTTCCTGATTCGGCGTAATAATTCCATATCCGGTATTTCTGACTGCTTCCAGGGCATTTTCTACTTTTTCGTATTCGCCCTTTTTCCTGGAAAGTTCTTTAATAATAGAAAGAAGCTGATATTCGCCCTGGATCGGAACTCCCGCCATATCACTGAGCATCTCGTAGTAATATGTATCGTCCAGATCTATACGGACTTTGGCAGTTCCCTGGGATAGCTCGATTGCGTCAAGCTTCACACTATTAATAAAGTCATAGTCCATCTGCAGCGCTTCATTGGAAATATCCCGGATATGCTGCATTTTTTTCATGATATCCCGTATGCTTTTAATCAGGCTTTCCTTTATCACATGGTCGCCCGGAAGCATTTCTACCCATTTGGGCACATAAAATTCAATCTTAACCAGTGGGAATTCGTATAGTACCTGTTCCAGGATTTTGCTTACATCTTCTTTTTTCAACTGCTCACAGTTTACCGGCATCGCAGTAACCCCATAAGTATCGAAGATATAAGATGCCGCCTGCTTTGCCTCTTCTCCATAAGGGCGTTCTGAATTAACCAATACCAGGAATGGTTTTCCGATGTTCTTTAATTCTGTGATCGCACGTTTTTCCGGCTCCAGATAATTTTCTCTTGGTATTTCTCCAAATGTTCCGTCACAGGTAACTACTAATCCGATGGTAGCATGGTCACGAATAACTTTTCTTGTTCCGATTTCTGCCGCCTGGGTAAACGGAATTTCTTTTTCCGACCAGGGTGTCTTAACCATACGGACCTTCTCATTGTCATCCATTCCTGCTGCGCCTTTTACCATGTAGCCTACGCAGTCGATCAGCCGCATTCTAACATCCACATCTTCAGATAAAGACAGTTTTGCTGCTTCTTTTGGTATGAATTTCGGTTCTACGGTAGTTATGGTACGTCCTTTGCCGCTGGTTGGCATTTCATCTGTTGCAATCGCCTTGTCGTTTTCTTTTAACGCCGGCAATACCATCAGTTCCATAAATCTACGGATGAAGGTAGATTTTCCTGTCCTTACAGGCCCAACTACGCCGATGAAGATCTCACCTTTGGTACGGGCTTGTATATCTTTGTATAAATTGAATTCTTCCATTAAAATACCCCCTCTATATACTGGTATAGTATATGCAGAGGGGGCCAATGATAGAATCATTGATGAATCATTTTTCAAAACTGAATCTAGTAAAGTGACCGATTATTCTTCTCCCGGCATCTTCCAGCTATGATGATCGGTATGCAGCAGTTCATGGGCACGATGTGACAGAGGACGCTGCAAATAATGCTGGTAACATTGTACAATAGACGGATTCTCATGAGAGAACCGTATATCGCTTACTTTATCCAGTCCATAGAGATTTGCTGCACGCACTTCCGCCAGTTCTTCTCCATCCTGAATTGGCTGTCCGCCGCCGCCGGAACATCCGCCCGGACATGCCATAATTTCAACAAAGTCTACGTCCGTCTTTCCTTTTCGGATAGCTTTGATTAGCTCCCTGGCATTTCCAAGACCACTGGCTACCGCTACACGCAGGGGAGTTCCGGCCAGATCAAAGGTTGCTTCTTTCCATCCTTTCATACCACGTACATCTTTAAATGCGTCAGGATCCGGATTCTCATTTGTTACGAAATAATAAGCTGTACGAAGAGCGGCTTCCATAACGCCGCCTGTTGCACCAAAGATCACACCGGCACCTGAGCCAATACCAAGAGGCATATCGAATTCTTCCTCTTCCAATTCCTTTGCCGCGATATGTTCGGCTCGGATCATCCGGTCTATTTCTCTGGTTGTAAGCACTACATCCACATCCGGTCCAGCACCGGCATCATTGATGGTGGGTATTGCACACTCATGCTTTTTCGCAAGGCATGGCATAATGGAAATGGAATAAATTCTGGAAGGATCCACCCCAAGTAAGTCCGCATAATAACTCTTCGCCATTGCTCCAAACATCTGCTGCGGTGATTTGGCGGTAGACAACTGATCTACCATATCCGGATACTGTGCTTTTAAGAAACGTACCCACCCCGGACAGCAGGAGGTAAACATCGGAAACTTCTCCTTTTCTTTATTTTCCACTTTCTTTAAGAACTCGCTTGCTTCTTCCATAATTGTGAGGTCAGCAGAAAAATCCGTATCAAAAATATAATCAAATCCCATCTTCCGAAGGGCAGAAACCAGGCGGTTCACAGTGGCAAATTCCCGGTCCAGTCCCAAAGGCTCGCCCCATGCTGCACGGACGGATGGTGCAATCTGCACTACCGTAATTTTATCCGGATCTGCGAGGGCATCGAATACCCGGTCTGTATCATCTCTTTCCCGAAGTGCCCCAACCGGGCAATGGGTAATACACTGTCCGCACAGGGTACAGTCTGCCTCTTCCAAAGTACGGTTTCCGGATACATCTACCGTGGTACGGGAACCGGTATTGGCAAGATCCCATACATTTAAACTCTGGATCTTATCACAAACCTGAATGCAGCGCATACATTTGATACATTTCTCATAATTACGAAGCAGCGGAAATTCCTTCGACCCTTTTATATGGGACAGCTTCGTCTTATAAGGTACATGATAAATACCCAGATCATTGGAAATCTTCTGGAGATTGCAATTCCCGCTTCGGACACAGGAAGGGCAATTACAGTCATGCTGAGATAAAATAAGTTTCACATTAGTCATTCTGGTTTTACGTACCTTCGGGCTGTTGGTATGGATTACCATTCCGTCTTCTACCACGTTGTTGCATGCGGTAACTAATTTGGTGATCCCTTCTACTTCAACTACACAGACTCTGCAGGCTCCGATTTCATTTATTTCTTTTAAATAACACAGAGTCGGGATATGAATTCCTGCACTTTTTGCTGCTTCTAAAATGGTAGTGCCTTCCGCTGCTTCTATCTGCTGTTTATCGATTGTCAATTTTACCATTTTTCTATCCTCCCTCCTTTAAATACGCCAAATCCAAAATGATCACAGCGCAGACATCTTCTGGATTCCTGACATGCTTCTTCATGAGTGATGCCGCATTCAATCAGTTCAAAATCATCTTTCCGTTCGGAAGCATCCCGTTCTTTCATGGTAACACGTCCACAGGCATTTCTGTCATCCAGCCTGATTTTCGGAATCTCTACATCTGATTTGATCGTGTGTTTAAATCCAAGATATTCATCGATATTGGCAGCCGCCACTTTACCTGCAGCAATTGCACGAATAACCGTAGCCGGTCCGGTAACACAGTCGCCTCCGGCAAATACGCCCGGGATATCTTTGATTCCGCTCCAGCTTAGGGCTTCAATAACTCCTCGTTTTACCGGAATTCCATATTCTTCAAAGGCCTTGGACTCGATACCCTGTCCGATTGCCACAATAACCATATCG
Source organism: Robinsoniella sp. KNHs210 (assembly GCF_000686105.1). Lineage (NCBI taxonomy): Bacteria > Bacillati > Bacillota > Clostridia > Lachnospirales > Lachnospiraceae > Robinsoniella > Robinsoniella sp. KNHs210. The sequence continues at coordinate 1,326,522 of NZ_JMLZ01000002.1, read as the reverse complement.
CAGTCCAGGCGAACTTCTTCCTGCGCAGCTGTTGCAGGTGCCGGTCTTCCTCTTTGCACCAGACCAATAATCTGAGGCTGAACCCAGAGTGCACATGCATTTCCATTTTCATCCTGTTCAATGCGAAGGGGTGCCTGGAGTTCTAATACTTCACAGCCCTCTGCAATGGCGCCCTGTACTTCTTCGGGCATTGCTGTCATATCTTCAATACGCCTGCGGTAGACGATTCTTACTTTTTTCGCACCAAGGCGGACTGCTGATCTTGCAACATCCATAGCAACATTACCGCCACCGACTACAATGATATCTTTTCCGTCAAATTCAGGCATTTCATTATCACCGATACTTCTAAGCATTTCAACTGCAGATACCACTCCAGTGGCTTCTTCACCTTCAATACCAATCTTTTTATCAATATGAGCACCAATGGCAATATAGACCGCATCAAACTGGTTGCGGATATCCACGATATTGGGATTTTCCCCAACCGTTACTTCCGTCTTAACTTTGACACCGATTGACAACAGTTCATCTATTTCCTTATCCAGAGCGATGCGGGGCAGCCTGTAATTAGGAATCCCGTAACGAAGCATACCGCCCAGCTGCTTTCTCTGCTCATAAATCGTCACTTGATGCCCCATTAAAGCTAAATAATAAGCAGCACTGATTCCGCCCGGTCCGCCTCCTATGATTGCAACCTTTTTACCGGTTGCTTTTGCCGGCTCCGGTACCGGCACGTCACCTGCATGATCGATTGCATAACGTTTTAATCCACGGATATTAACCGCATCATCTATCATATTCCTGCGGCATCTGGCCTCACAGGGATGTTCACAGATCAATGCGCATACGGACGGCATAGGATTATCTTTACGGATTAATGCTACCGCATCTGCATATCGTTCTTCAGCCACCAGGGCGATGTATCCTGGTATATCTACTCCCGCAGGACACAGAGCAACACATGGTACCGGCTGATTTAATTCACAGGTACATCTTCCGCGCAGTATATGCTCTTCAAAATCATCTCGAAAGCCATGCACGCCTTTTAACACCATATTTGCTGCTTCATAGCCAATTGCACAATCTGCGGAATAATAAATGCTTCTGGCTGTTTCTTCGATCAAATCAATGGTTTCCATCTTTGCATTTCCATCCAGAACATCTTCCAGCAAACATTGAAGCTGTCCTAATCCTACCCTGCAGGGAACACATTTTCCGCAAGTCTGTGCATGACAGACCTTCAGGAAAGATACTGCCAGGTCTACCGGACACAATCCTGGTGGACTGGCAACGATTCTGCGTTCCAAATCCTTGTAGAGCTCTTCGACTGTGGTCTGGGCCTGATTTCTAGTAATAATACTAAGCCTGCTCATATTTCTTTCATCTCCGTTTCTTAAATTTTCTTTTGTTATTTAAATAACACAAGGAGGGACTAACCCTTTCGGGCAGTCCCAAAATGTATATATTTACTTAATTACGTTTCCTGATTATGCAGTAACTGATGTACCTTTCCTTTCAGCAATCCATCATACAGAGGTGCAATCAGCGGATTCTCATCCGATTTCTTGATAATCGTTATATTATCTGCATTGTACAATCCTCTTTCTCTGGCATTTTTGGTCCGGTCTCCTGCTCTGGTTGGCTGTCCGCCACCCATGATACACCCTCTTCTGCATGCCATTACCTCGATGAAATGGTAATCTGCTTCGCCCTTTTTCACCCGTTCCATGACGTCTCTTGCATTGGCAAGACCGCTTACAATACAGATCTTCAAGTCGGTGCCATTGTAAGGTACCGTAACTTCTTTGATACCATCTTCTCCACGTACCCCGCACTCTGCAATTGCGTCCAGGGTTGCTTTGTCATGCTCATCTGTCAGACGCCTTAAAACAGCTTCTGTCACACCGCCGGTAACACCAAAGATCATTCCGCCGCCGGATCCAAATCCAAATGGCATATCACATGCCTCCGGATCCAGGGTTTCAAATTCAATACCGGAATTTCGAATCATTCGTATTAACTCTGTTGTAGTGATAACTAAATCGGTATCTTTTTTCCCTTTTGTATAACTATTTGGTCTGTTGGCTTCCATTTTTTTTGCCGTACATGGCATAATGGACACCATAATCGTCTTTTTCCCATTTGCATTTTTGGGATGACGGTAAAATTCTTTTACAACTGCGGAGAACATTCCCTGTGGAGATCTGCAGCTGGAAATATTTTTCACATATTCCGGATACTGGTCATGGACAAATTTCACCCATGCCGGGCAGCAGGATGTCAGTAGCGGAAGATTCTCACCTTCTTCGATACGTTCCAGAAATTCTTCTGATTCTTCCATAACGGTAAGATCTGCACTGAATGCAGTATCATATACTTCATCAAATCCCATGCGGTGCAGCACATTTACAATCTTGCCCATTACGCTCCTGCCTTTTGTCAGGTTAAATGCATCTCCTACCGCAACCCGGACAGCCGGGGCAATCTGCGCAACCACACGCACATCTTTATCTGCAATAGCATCCCAGACTTCATCTACATTGGTACGGATACTGATTGCTCCTGTAGGACAGTAAATACGGCACTGTCCGCAGTTTACACAATCGGTTTCTGCGATGGTTTTATTAAATGCCGGCATAACCATGGCATCCGTTCCCCTAAATGCAAATCCCAATGCACCAATCCCCTGGATTTCTTCACAGGCACGTACACAGTCTCCGCAGAGAATACATTTATTGGGATCACGAACGATGGATGGTGAACTGTTATCCACCGGTCTGATCTCACGGGTATTCTGGAAACGGACATTGGTAACACCCATTCTGTGAGCTAATTCCTGAAGCACGCACTCCCCGCTTTTTACGCAGGTCGTACAATCTCTGCAGTGGGCTGCCAAAAGCAGTTCCACAATTAATTTCCGATGTTTTTTTATTCTTCCGGTATTGGTGAAGATCACCATCCCGTCTCTTGGTTCTTCTGAACAGGAAGCAAAGGTTCTTCCTCTGTCGTCTTCTACGGTACACAAGCGACAGGCGCCAAAAGTAGAAACTTCTGAATGATAGCACAAAGTAGGTAATGAAATACCGGCCTTCCTAATCACAGAAAGGACATTCCGCTCGTCGGTAAATTCTACTTTTCTACCGTCTATTGTCATAAATCCCATATATAATCCCTCCTATGCTTCGATGTAGATTGCATCAAATGCGCAGTTGTCCTTGCAGGCACCGCACTTAATACAAAGGTCATTGTTGATCGTATATGCTTCTTTTAACTTTCCAGTAATTGCTGCTACAGGGCAGAACTTCGCACACTTACTGCATCCTTTACAGAATTCCGGATTAATGTGATAGGAGCGCAGTGCCTCACAGGTCTTAGATGCACACTTCTTATCAACAATATGCTCTACATATTCATCACGGAAAGTTTTCAGGGTACTTAAAACAGGCAGCGGGGCACTCTTGCCAAGTCCGCAAAGAGCCATACTCTTTACCATCTCAGCCAGTTCTACCAGCTGATCCAGATCTTCCAGTTTTCCATTTCCTGCAACGATTCTTTCCAGAATTTCCAGCATCCGTTTTGTTCCCTCACGGCAGGGTACACATTTACCGCAGGATTCTCTTTGTGTAAAACTCATGAAGAAACGGGCTACTTCTACCATACAGGTATGTTCGTCCATAACAACCAGTCCGCCGGAGCCTACAATTGCTCCAAACTTCTTAACGGAATCAAAATCCAGTCCCACATCCAGATGTTCTTCTGTAAGACATCCTCCTGAGGGGCCTCCGATCTGAACAGCCTTAAATTCACCGCCATTCTTAACGCCGCCGCCGATATCATAAATAATTTCACGCAGGGTAGTTCCCATTGGAACTTCGATTAATCCTGTATTTTCAATTGCTCCGGTTATTGAAAATGTCTTGGTACCCGGACTTCCTTCTGATCCAATGGTACGAAGCCACTCGCCGCCTTTTAAAATTATCTTAGGCACGTTGGCAAAAGTTTCTACGTTATTTAAAACGGTTGGTTTTTCCCATAGTCCTTTTTCTACCGTTCTCGGCGGTTTTACACGGGGCATTCCGCGATTTCCTTCAATGGAAGCCGTCAGTGCACTGCCCTCACCGCATACAAAAGCACCTGCACCGCGGTTAATGTGAAGATGGAAACTGAAATCACTTCCCATAATGTTATCACCCAAAAGGTGGTATTCTTCTGCCTGCTGAATCGCCATGCGCAGCCTTGCTACGGATAATGGATATTCTGCCCTTACATAAATATAGCCTTCGTGGGATTGTACCGCATAGGCTGCAATAATCATACCTTCTATTAATTTAAACGGATCCCCTTCCATAACGCTTCCGTCCATAAAAGCACCGGGATCGCCTTCATCGCCATTACATACAATATAGCGGATTTTTTCCTTTTGCCGCGCTACCTGTTTCCACTTTCTGCCTGCCGGGAAGCCGCCGCCCCCACGTCCTCTGAGCCCGGATTTATCAACCTCTTCCACGACTTCTTCCGGTTTCATATCAAAAATTGCTTTTGCAAGGGCATTAAATCCGCCGGATGCTATGTATTCATCAATGGATTCTGCATCTATATTTCCACAGTTTTCAAGTACGATCCGAGTCTGCTTTGAAATAAAAGGGATATCCTTTGGATGGGCAAATACTTTGTCCTTTTTATGATAAAACAGTCGTTCAACCGGTTCCCCTTTCATAATGGTACGGTCAAATATTTCCTTACAATCCTCTAACTGCACCTTAACATACTGAAAATTATAAGGTTCGATCTTCATTAAAGGACCCAATTCACAAATTCCCTGACATCCGCTCTTTACTACACCGATGTGGGGAATTTCTCTTTGCATCTCTACCACAACGCCTTCCAAATCGCCGCAAAGCTCTTTCATGCGTTCATATATTTTTTCAGAACCGGTTGCGATACAGCCGGTGCCGGAACAGACCAGAATTCTGCAGGAAAAAGATTTAATCACTTCTTTGGAATCTTTTCTATGTTTTTCTAATGTTTTTTTGCTATCAATGATCATACGCCTGCACCTCTCAATTCCGCAACTAATTCCAATGCTTTCTCCGGTGACATTGTGGGATGTACTTCATTATTAACAGTCAGCGTAGGCGCCAGTCCGCATGCCCCAAGGCAGGATACCGTCTCTACCGTAAAAAGCATATCATCAGTTGTATGCTTTTTCTGACTAAGCCCTAACTCTTTAAAAAGTGCTTCTAATATGGGTGCTGATTTTCGCACATGACATGCTGTTCCATCACAAACTTTAATGACATACTTCCCTTTTGGTTCAAAAGAAAAATTTTCGTAAAAGGTAGCAACACTATAAGCCTTTGCCTCTTTAACTCCTATTTCTTTTGCCACATACGTAAGCAGTTCGCCCGGCAGATATCGGTATTCCCCCTGAATATCCTGCATAATCGGAATTAACGAACTGGCCTTTTTGCCATAATGTGCGATGATTTCGTCTGTTTTTTGGTAAAATGACTGATCAAGCATCCGCAATCCTCCTTCTTCTTCTAAAATATCCTTATATATCTTGTCTATATATATTGATGATATTATACCTTATATCAATAAATTGCACAATACCCATTCCAAAAGTTAAGAAATTAACTTTAATTTCGCACAAAACAGGGTGTGCAGACAGAGAAAATGAATTTTTAATATGAAATGGCTTGTTTTAAATACACAAAAAAAGAACAGCTGATTTTTGCGGGAAATCAGCTGTTCTTCCGATATATACAAGTTTGCGGGAACCTGCATACATCATTTGGTCATGACACTTTTTCTCCCAGAATCTTTGCGGAGGTCATCTAAGAGATGTTATGAATACAACGGTCATGAAGGAGGTATTTTGTGAATTTATATATGCTTTGAGATTCATCGCAATCTGCGTGTTTATCAATCTTTTCCAGAATTGATAAACCAGGCTCTCATCAGTTTCTACAATAAAATATGCCTGCTCACCCTAAGCCGACACCTGATACAGATTAATGTACTGCACTTATAGAATATGTACATACACTAAACTGGCTGGATGTTTCGCTCTTCACGGAAGCGCATCTCATACATTAAGCAGGTTTCCTGACTTACAGATCATAGTTTGCCTTCTCCTTCTCACACAATGGGTTATGCAATGGATTATGAAGGTTCACTCCCTGAATACAGTGACCGGATCGCTTAGGATTCTCACCTAATTCCCTCTTCTAAAATTAATACCCTTCGTCCTGATATTAACCTTAGCACTTAATATAGCAATATTAAATTACACAACTACATTATAAGCATGTATGCTGGATTTGTCAATTACCATTTTTATATTTTTCAATATTTTTTGGAATTTTTTTATATTATCTATTATTTTTTACAAAAAACGAAAATTAATTCCAGCTGTATAACACAAATTATTTTATAATATGTCCAGAACGTGTTTAAAAATGAAGCCATCTTGCACGCTCCATTTCCCAGGGGATTTTCCCCGGATAGTTCCTATTAAATTTACATTTCCGGCAATACCGGATCAGGAGGAATTCTTATGATTACAGAATTATTAAAAAAAGCATCGGTTGCCGAGCTGACAAAAGAGAATGCCGTTGCCCTGCTGCAGACGAAAAACGGAAGCAGGGAATTCTACGATTTATTAGCACTAGCAAATGAAATGACCCGTAATGAATATGATAATAAGTCATACATTTTTTCTCAGATTGGATTGAATGCCCAGCCCTGTCCTATGAACTGTAAGTTTTGTTCTATGGCAGAGAGCAATTATGTGATGGATGGCACATTTCTGAAGACTATGGACGATATTGAGGATATCTTAGAAACGGTCCGTCAGTTAATTGCTGCCGGAACCCATGATCTGTTTCTAATGACAACAGCACATTATGACTTTGAAGAATTCCTGAATATTTCCAGGGAAGTAAAAAAAGTATTGCCTGATCATATCCGGTTTGTAGCTAACATCGGTGATTTTGATGAAGATAAAGCAATGCTCCTGAAGGAAACCGGGTTCACGGGTGTCTACCATATCCGGCGTCTGGGGGAAGGCATTGATACGGACATTTTACCGGAACGACGCATACAGACATTGGATGTCATTAAAAAAACAGGTTTGGAACTCTATTACTGTGTAGAACCAATCGGTCCGGAACATACCTATGAAGAAATTGCAGATGAAATGCTCCGTGCCAGAGACTATGGCGTGGAAGCAATGGCTGTTATGCGAAGAACTCCGGTTCCCGGAACGCCGCTGGCTGACAAAGGCCGGATCTCATCCCTTGAACTTGCTAAAATTGCTGCCGTGGCAAGGCTGGTAACCAAACCCTCCCGCTCCATGAATGCTCATGAAGTAACGCCTCTGACCCTGTCAGGGGGAGTTAACCAGCTTTATGCCGAGGTAGGCGCTAATCCCAGAGATCTGGTTCAGGATACGGCTGGCAACCGGGGATACGGAGTACTTGCTGCCAGGGATCTGCTGCTGGATGCAGAATATGAACTATAGCGCACGCCCCACTTTATGACCCGCAGGTGCAGCCGCTTTTAGAGACAAATGAAAAAACGTTCTTCGCAGGTGATGGAACTCACTTGTGCAAAGAACGTTTTTTCAAACTCTTCTGCTATTCTTAAGCATTCAAAGATGTCATAATGGCATCTTTTAACTCTTCTACATTTGCAAGCCCCGCTGGCTTTAACGTAGATTTAATCGATACTTCTCCAAGGATTTCAATCTCTTTCATTTCCTCTAAGATTTTCTTCACCTGTTTGGATGCGGTAGGTGCCCAGGTACCGTTATCCAGAATACCGACTTTACGGTTACGAAGCCCAAGCGCCTTCATATCCAGCAGGAAGGATTCCATGGATGGGTAAATTCCACCGTTATAGGTAGGCGTTGCAACTACGATTACGCTGCAGCGGAATGCCTCTGCAATTAAATGGGATACATGGGTTACGGAAGCGTCATATACCGCAATATTTTTCACGCCTGCGTCCGCCAGTGACATTGCCAGCACATTGGCTGCATTTTCCGTATTGCCGTACATGGAACCATAGATAATTACCACGTTGTTATCTTCCGGCTCATAGCGGCTCCATTTGTCGTATTTGTCTATGAAATATCCAAGATCACTTCTCCATACGGGACCGTGAAGCGGGCAGATCATTTCGATGTCCAGAGTTGCTGCTTTTTTCAGCAGTGCCTGTACCTGCACACCGTATTTTCCTACAATATTGGTATAGTAGCGTCTGGCATCATCCAGCCAGTCCCTGTCAAAATCCATCTCGTCATTGAAGATGTTGCCGTTTAATGCTCCGAAAGTTCCAAATCCGTCTGCGGAGAACAATATTTTTTCTGACTGTTCATAAGCTACCATTACTTCCGGCCAGTGCACCATAGGTGCCATAAAGAACTGCAGGGTATGTACTCCAAGTGAAAGTTCATCTTTTTCTTTGACTTCAATCACTTTTCCTTCCAGATCCATTTCATAGAACTGTTTGATCATTTGTACCGTCTTGGCATTTCCAACCAGTTTCATCTCGGGATATAACCTTACCAGCACTTCAATATTTGCACAGTGGTCCGGTTCCATATGATTAATTACTAAATAATCCAGAGTTCTGCCGGCTAATACATATTGAACATTTTCAATAAACTGACGGCTGATGGAAAAATCCACGGTATCCATCAGTGTTGTTTTTTCATCCATAATTAAATAGGAATTATAAGATACTCCTCTCGGAATTGGGAATAAATTTTCAAATAAGGCAAGTCTTCTGTCGTTTCCGCCTACCCAATAAATGTTGTCCGTTACTTTTCTTGTGCAATGCATAGGTATTACCACGTTCCTTTCCAGCTTCTATATTGTACTTCAATACTTTCCTTTTAGATTGTAACATTTATTAGAATAATTGCAAGAGATAAACACTTTAAATTTCCTTTATCCATGAATTTTATAAAGATTTGTCGAATGAACACTGCTTAAGAGAATACTGATTATACAGCCAGCACAAATTTTTTTCCTTTAACGTCAGCAATATCCAGACGGATTCCATAGAGGGACTGAATTGCATCAGAGTCAATCACCATTTCCGGATTTCCATAAACCGCAATTTTCCCTTTTTTCAAACCGATTACATTGTCGCTGAAGTACATAGCCTGATTGATATCATGAAGCACCATAATAATGGTGATGCCATATTCCCGGTTTAATTTTTTTACCAATTCCAAAATCTCTATCTGGTATCGGATATCCAGATATGTGGTAGGTTCATCCAGAAACAATATCTTTGTATTCTGGGCAAGTGCCATCGCAATCCAGACACGCTGTTTCTGACCTCCGGAAAGCTTTGCTACTTCCCGGTCTTTATATTTTTCAATATTCGTCACTTCCATCGCCCAGGAAATCATTTTTTCGTCGTCTTCATTCTGTCCATGCATCATCCTGGCGTAAGGGGTCCGCCCATAGGATACCAGTTTTTCCACAGTTATATCACTGCTTGAGGAGTTGTACTGATGAACGATGGATACCTTTGTGGCAAAATCTTTTAATTTCATGTTACGGATATTCTTTCCATTCAGATAAATCTTTCCTTTGTCGGGCATCAGATTTTTTGTCATGAGCGAAAATAAGGTCGACTTTCCACACCCGTTTGCACCCATGATTGTTGTGATCTTCCCCATTTCCACTTGAAAAGATATATCATCCAGGATCTTATTTTTCCCATAGGAAAACGACAGGTTTTTAACTTCCATACTTTGAACTCCTCCTTAATAATACAATAAAGAATGGTCCTCCCACCACCGACATAATAATGGATGCGGAAACCTCGTAAGGAGCGGCGACGGTTCTTCCAATGGTATCCGCCAGAAGAAACGTAAATGCTCCAAGCAGCATGGAAAAAGGAAGCAACACCTTATGGTCCGATCCTACCAGAATTCTGCCAATATGGGGAACAATCAGCCCTAAGAATCCAATCACACCTGCCACAGCTGTAGAAATACTGGCGAGCAGTACGGCGACACAGGAGATTACAATACGAACTGTATTGACATTTACCCCAAGTCCTCTTGCTGTCTTATCTTCCAGGGATAACAGGTTGCATTTCCCAGAAAATACCATGGATAAAATCAATCCTGCTGCAACATACCAGACAAGTGTGTGGACATCATCCCAGGTCTTCATGGTAATATTCCCATTCACAATAGCCGCTACACCGGACATATTTCCGCCGTTCATGGAATTAAATGCGCTGGAAAGCCCTGCAAACATGGAATTTACGGCTACACCAACTAAAATAATACGCAGAGGGCTTAGGCCGCCCTTCCAGGAAAGTCCATAGACTAATAAAAAGGCTGTTAATCCACCCAGAAAAGCAAATATCGGAGTGAAGAAAAACCACTGGGGTGCAAATGCCGTTATTAATACTGCCGTAAAGCTGGCACCGCTGGATATGCCTATAATACCAGGGTCTGACAAGGGATTTTTCAGCACCGCCTGAAACAGCACACCGGAGACGGATATGGCAGCCCCTGCAAGCATGGAGATCATAATTCTGGGGAAACGCAGGTCATAAATAGTAGCAACCTGGTCATCAAACGCAACAAACAATCCTTTTAATAATTGTATAAAAGATACTTTCAGGCTTCCTATATTTACTGCTAAAAAGAACAGCGTGATTAAAAGGATGATCATCACCATGAAAGAAACTGTTTTCCGCCCGGTTTTCGATATTTTTCTTTTCCTGCCGGCTTCCTGTCCCACCTGTCCTTTAATTGCTACCATGTGTCTGCTCCTCGTTTTCTGTTTTGTCTTCTGTTTTGTCTTCTGTTATGTTTTCTGTTTTGTCTTCTGTTATTTCTTCTGATAAGTTCTCTGTATCCTTAAGCGCATCCTCTTTTTTGACACTGCTTCCGCTTTCCGGATAGAGAATGGGCTGTAATTCCTCCAAAGCTTCCGGATAATTAAAGGTAGCGCTCATTCCAAATTTATCATAGGATAGATCGTAAACCCTGCCTTCTTTTACGGCACTGAAATGTTTCCAGATGTCATTCGTCTCAAATTCATCGGCAAACATCTTCACGACCTGATCCGGCATGGCATGCGCCGTTCTTAATATAATATCCGGGTCTTTGCTCTTCATATCTTCTGTATTTGCCGTAAGGAATTCCTGATCGCTCCCCTCATATACATTGATTCCACCTGCCAGTTCCACCAGGCTTCCAACGTAGGAATTTTCTGTGGCTACAATATAAGAGCCGGGCAGGCCCATCAATACCAGCACCCGTGGTTTTTCCTGATCTGCATTTTTATCTTTGTAAGAATTATAAAAATCCAGGAATTCATTTACCAGGACCTCTGCCTCTTCCTCACGGTCAAAGAGCTGCCCCAGTTCCTGAATTGACTTATACATTCCTGGAACACTTTTTAAATTCAGAAAAGCATAATCCAGACCCGCTGCTTCGTATTTACTCTGCAGGTCTGACTGCAGGCTGGACGGGCTTAATACCCAATCCGGTTTTATTGACTTTAAAATCTCCATATCCGGAGACATAGGTGTTCCGATTACTTCCACGTCTTTATATCTGTCCGGGAGGGTTGTTAGGCTGCTTTTAGGCACCCCTGCCAGATCCAGATCCAGCTTTTCGCAGATGGCAACGGTTGCCATAGAGGTTGCGGCAATGCAAAGGGAATCCGTAACTTCCGCGGTTTGGGATAAGGTCTTATTACCCTGGGTCTGATCAACGCAGCCGCCCAGGGTCACCATGGTAAAGAGCCCAAGTAAAAGGATTCCGGCTTTTTTTAGTAGTTTGCGCTTAATCATCATCCTCCTCCTTACTGCGTTTGTAGATTACATATAGAATACCACCTGCAGCTGCCATCAATACCACTCCTGTCACAACACCGGCAACGACTGTAACTATGGTTAATTTCACCATCTGTCCCATGTCGCCTGAACTGCTGCCTGCACCCACAGTCCGATCCTCGTTATCCTTGCGTAAAGCTGTTTCTTCTTCACTTTCCTCTTCCGATGCTGCAATTGGTTTTGATGCAGATAACCCAACTGCATCATCCAGTGGATTATCAGATTTGCTATTATCCTGTTTCTCCTCTTTCTTCTTCTGCCCGGTCTGATTTGAAGCTTCGGTTACAGGTGCCGCTGTCGGTGCTGCTGCTGTTTCTTTTTGGGACTCCGTCTGAGGGGCTGTTGTCTGAGGCGTTGTCTGAGGTGTTTCCTGGGAGGACGCTGTCTGGGGCTCAGCCTGGGGTGCCGGCGTCTGGGGCGCTGCTGCCTGAGTCTCTGGAGCCTGGGTCTCTGGGGCCTGGATGTCATTTGTGACTGTGACAGATTGTATGAAGTCCGTATTGTTTCCTTCCGTCAGATCTGTAAAATAATAATAAAAGATTACATATCTTCCCATTGGTTCCACATAAAACGTACTCCTGACTACTGTAGTTTCGGAAGTCAGAAGGATGCGGTAATCGGTACAATAGGTTCCGCCTGCATTTTCCTGCATCACGCTGCCATCCGTACTCATCCAGTTGCTGTCTCCCCATTCCTGCACGGCAAACTGCACATCGGATATCTGGTCCGCCAAAAAATATCTCACATTAGCATAGGTGTTTCCGCTTTCGTCTACCTCCAAAAGAGCCTGGGTATATAATACACTCTCCACCATAGACTGTCCCAGTACCTGGGACGATTCTCCTCCGGAATCTTCAATTTCCCCTGATACCGGATGGCTGTAACTCGGATGGACGACTGCGGTATAGACTCCATTTGCCATTGCTGCCTGTACCGGCATCACAGAACCGGCTGATCCTGCTGCCACTGCAGCTGCTGCTAATACGGCTATCAATCTTTTCAAATACTTTTTCACACTTCTCACCCATTGCCTATTGCAGTCTTATCTGCAATACTGCCACAATTATGCAGGCCGAAAGAATCGCAATGTGGCACCCTTTCTATTTTTAGATTTTTTTTCATTCTGCTCACCTATTCCTTGTTTTCAGTCTTCTGCTAACAGCTAAGGATAAAATCCCAAGTGATGCCATAAACAACATTCCAAAAAGTACGATCTGTGTTGTATCTCCTGTCTTTGCATTTGCTGCTGTTTTTACAGCCGTACCGCCTGTGCTTGGGGTTGTGCCCGCGGATGTTTTCGGGGTATTTACAGTGGGTTTATTTGTATTTGGTGTAATAGATGAAGCTGTCTTCTCACCAATTGCAAACAGCCCGGTCTTATTTGTTTTGAATACATACATCCCGTCTTCCACGCTGCCCGCTAAAAGAGATTTCGTTCCGTCACTGTTCACACGATAAACTCCGGCTTTTGTTCCGGATAAACTGCCCAGTGGAATACTGATCGTTATAAAACCTTCGGGCTGTATTTCGTTCCCGTCCATACTCAGGGTAATTTTGTAAAGTTTAAAATTGCTAAACACGGATGAAAGTGCTGTCTTTGCACTGGTATACTCCTCTCCCTGGGCAATCTCTGTAACCTCTGCTTTGGCACCTTCGGGTATCATTCCTTTTTCGGCTGCTATACGAACCCCATTTACCGTTTTATCAAATGCCGGTGACTGCTCTGCGGGATCATCCGGCTGCAAATCCGGATCGTCATCCGTTGTGCTTTTCAGCGTAGTCCAGTCTAATTTCATCAATACATTCTGCGTACCTGCTCCTGCAGAAATAGCATCCATGATAGGCACAAATACCTGTAAGGGTACTAATCCATTTTCATCGTTCAAAGCCGTCTTTACCAGTTCAAAAGAAACGGTGTCCGGGTATGGGCTTTGCGCATCATTATAGATATCCACAACCACATTGCCATCACTGTCTTTCTGGGTTGTCAGTACGGTTACGTCCTTTAAAGTCCCCTGGGGATTTCCAAGGGAGTCATAGGTGTACCCATCCGCATAGTACTTCAATTTACTTAAATAACCGAAACTGCCATTAATTTTAAGACCTGTAAAATCCAGAGTCAGATTGTACGTTCCATCCTTCACCGTTAATTTAATTGTATGGTTAATGGCATCATTGGACATGGACTTGCTGACCCGGTCTGTCTTAATCATATCCGTATAAACAGAATAGACACCATCTTTTAAATTCTTATAGTCCAGTGTTTCATCCGTGGTTTTCTTTAAACCTCTGATTGCAGCCGTAAGAGCCTCTGTCTGTGCATCTATGGATGTCTGGGGCGCATCATTTGCGTCATAAACTGCCTGTGCTGCTTTCATCACCGTTTTCAGTGCTTTTAGGGTAGATGACGTATATGTATCACTTTGTTCTGCCAGTTTTTCAGCTTCTTCCAGTTTCGCTTTTAACTTGCTCTTATCTGCCGTTTTCTTTTTTTCCAGGTTTGCAATTGCTGAATTCAGAGATTTCACAACTTCATCTGCATCGCTTTGAACCGCCTGGGCATTGTCAGAAATCTTTTTGGCGCCTTCGACTGCGCTTTTCAGGACATTTAAGGACTCTTCGGTATAGACACCGGTTTGCTCCAGATAGCCCTGTGCCTCTTTGATCTTTGCTGTTAGTGCAGTCTTATCAGCCAGTTTTACCAGTGCTGCAACCCCCTGCTCCAGAATTGTAACCTGACCGTCAATTTCTGCCTGGGATGCATCTTCTTTCCCGAAAACGGTTTCCGCTGTTTCAATTATTTTCTTTAAAGATGCCAGGGATGCAGCCGTATATTCTTTCGTCTTAGACAAATACGCGTTCGCTTCTGCAAGTTTTGCCTCCAGAGCACTTTTATCAGTGATTAAAATTTTTCCGGTAATTATTTCTGCTGCACACTGCAGTGCGTCTGTCTGGGCATTTACCTGATCCTGGGATGCATTCATATTGGCAGCCAGTTCTGCCGAAGCTGCAATGGATGCCTGCAGAGCTGCATATACCTCATCGGAAGCCGTTCCCTGGGCAACGTTTTTCGCCCGGTTAATCATTGCATTTAGTATGGATTTATCTGAATCCAATCCGGAAACCTGCTCCATGTTTCCATAATCCAGCTGTAGTCTTGCAAACTGTTTTCCAGCTCCTGCTGAGATGCCTTCCATGATTGGCACATATACCTGAACCCAGATCTCACTGTCGCCCAGTGTCACGGGCATGGTCATGGATTTAGGATAAAGCTTTCCTTTCATCAACGCGTCAATTCCATTTACCGGATTATTATAAGTATCGTATACCCCTTCATAATAAGCTGTCACCGTTGGGGAAAAAACTTCCGTACCTGCAGGCGGATAGCCTTCCTGGTCATAGGTAAGGTAATAAAACTGTCCCAGATAGCCGGTGCCAAGGGCAATGGACAAGGATACAAAATCAAGAGTTAACGTCCCCTTTCCGTCTATTACCGTTAAGTGAGATGGTTTTTTCAGAGCCGCATTTCCCATAGAATCCTGCCTGTTATTTGCATGTTTTAAAACAGAAGGAATGGTATAAATGCCATCCAGAATTTTTCCTTCTACCGTTTTTTCTGTCAGCGCTGCTATAGACGCCCAGACTGCAGATGTATAAATGTCTGCCGTCTCCTGATTAAGCGCGGCATCATTTACCGTTAATTCTGCTGCTGTCACTATTTTTTTGAGAGCATCATAACTCTTATCGGTATAATTTCCCTTAGCTATCCCGGCTGCCTGTGCAATTGCTTCATTTAAAGCCGACGGGTCGGTTTGGGATTCCTGGCCTTTTAACTCTGCTTCTGACAAATTCTGGCTGAAACCTTCCGAACCTTCTGCTTTGGATAAACCTCCTGATTTGGCCTGTGTTGTCTGATCCTGGCTTTCTTCATATGTATTTAAGGTCTCAATCACCATGTCCAATGTTTCCATTTGTGTTCTTGCTTCTTCATCTGAAGCTTGCGGATCATCCGCAACTGCATGGGCTCCGTCAATATATGGCTGCAGCCATGTCTGGATATCACCTTCAAATTCCTGCAATAAGGCTTGCGTATAAGCCAATTTTCCCTGAAGTTGTTGAAGACTTCCCTTTTCCCCGGCCATGGCCTCATATGGACAGGAAGTAACGATCACTAATAGTGCCAAAAGTAGTGCAATGGCTCTTTTTATCATACCTTTCATGTTTCACTCTCCTATTTTTATAATCTCTGTATCAGAACGTGTCTTAATCACTTATGCCTGGGTGCAATAATGATTCAGACACGCCCTGTCGTTAGTCTCGGCTAACCTCTTTTCTCTATTATAATGATAAATTAAATATGATCAAGGAAAGAAAAAGTTGCTCCCATGCAACCTGACTTTATGTAAAATCCTTACCACAGCGCATTTAATAAAGGAAATACCGGGTTGCACCTGCGCAACTATGATAAATCTTATCATTTCGGTATCCTTTACAGCACCAGTGCCATAGTAAATATTGCTACACTTTCGGGCATATACATACTGCCTGAAGAACATTTCATTTTCAGAGGAGCACTTCCAAGCAAGACCCCTTCTCCTTTATTGTAGGTAAATTTCATACAGGAAGTAGGAAAGCTCCAGATATTGTTATTACGTACTGCTGCCTGAAATTGATGGTTCATCAGATATGCCACCTCATCTACCTGTCCGGACATCATTCCTTTTCCCGTAGGAAGCGGGCGAACCAGCCGTTTTGACTTCAGATATACGTATCCCACACCATCTTTCACACGTAGAATGCCAGGGTGGCAGAAGCCTTCATTTGCCATGGATACCTGGAGATGTTCTTTGGAATTATCTTTATAAATCGTATAAGCAATAGAATATTCCCCGTCAGCCAGAAGATAGTCAATACACTTTTCACAGAATCCATCCACATCGCAGAGGGCACATCTGTTAGCGGCGCTTGCCAGTTTTTCGATCAGCAGCTCCCTGGTCTGGTCAGCAGTGCATAGCAAAAGATGAATCGCCTGATCTTCTGCCTCTTGAAAAGACATTCCGCCTTCACTGATAAACCAGTTCTGGAGGATCTCTTTTTCATGATCAATTCTTTTGACCTGTTTTTCTCCATAAGGCGTAAATTTTAACTCTTTTTCATACAGTATTTTCTCATTTGCAAAACTGTCTGCCGCACGGCTTACCGTTGACTTGGAAATATGCAGTTTTTTTGCAATATTTGCCGCACTTAATTCGTTTTTCTCCATTTTCAAAATATTTAACAGAATTTTCACACGTACCGGTGTCAGCTCTGTTCTCATACGCTCACTCCTCCCGAAAAGGGGATGCCGCATATCTTATGCCGCATCCCTGTTAAAATTAAAATCTGTTGGAATTACTTCACTTTTATTGTAACTGTTTTTTTCAGTCCATTACACCGGACCGTAATCTTCGCAGTTCCTTTTTTCTTCGCCTTTACAACACCTTTACTGGTTACAGCTGCTACTTTTTTCTTATTGGATGTATAGGTGATTTTTCCACTTGGCACTACCTTTGCCACGATTTTAACTTTTTCGCCCTTCTTTAATTCTATAGAAGATGACTTAATTTGAAGCTTCTGCTTTTTAACTGTGATAGTGCAAGTCTTCGTAATGCCGTTTGCGGTAGCTTTTATTTTAACTGTCCCGGTCTTTTTCGCCGTTACTTTTCCGTTCTTTACCACTGCAATCTTTTTATCGGCGGATTTCCAGGTCACTTTGCTGCTCGCACCTGTTACGCCTGCCTTCAGGGTTATTGTCTTATTTCCATTGATATAAAGGGTTGCTTTGGATCTGCTTAATTTTAAAGCCGGTGCTTTTACGGTTACCGTACAAGTCTTGCTGATGCCATTAGCTGTGGCGGTAATCACTGCAGTACCTGCTTTTTTTGCTGTCAGTTTTCCGTTTAAGACTTCCACAACAGCCGGATTACTGGATTTCCATGTCACTGCCTGACTACTTCCTGTCACAGTCGCTTTTAATGTAGCGGTAGTGCTGCCCTTGGTATAGAGAGTGATATTGCTCTTGTCCAATGCCAGAGTTGCTGCGGGCACAGGGCTTTCCTTTACTAGTCCGTTCACCGCATTTTGCAGTTCCTGAAGTGCCTGATCCACATCCGCCTGCTTGCTGTTCTTATTGCCTGCAACCGCCTGAGCTTTGGCAATGGCATTCTGTAAAGCATCAAAGCTGCTCTTTGTATAAATTCCATTGTTATTGTTGATTGCTCTGGCACTGTTAATCTTTGCGTTTAAAGCAGAAAAATCTACTGCCGGCTCTTCCTCTTTAACTGGGGTAAGCTTTGTCCAGTCTAATCTTAAACGGGCATTTTGTGTACCTGATCCAGATTGTATACCTTCCATAATCGGTATGTACATCTGAATTTCCATTTCATTTAGATTTATGTCAACCGGAAATGACAGACTGCTTGGATATGCCTTTCCTTTCATCTGGGGATCTGTTCCATTTTCCTTATCGTTAAAACTGTCATAGACATCAAAGGTGGACAGCACTTCTGCATCTACAGTTCCATCTGCAGTTACTTTTTTCATCCACCCGAGGTAACCTTTTAACCCCTGTAAATCAACAGGCAGCAATGTCAGTTTTAAGATTCCTTTTCCATCTTTCACAGTTAGATCTGCAGTCTTTATAACCGCATCATTTCCCATGGAAGGCTGTTCAGCTAATGCATGCCATACGCTGACCGGAATAGTGTAATTTCCATCTGCCACTGACGCTTTTTTTACCAGTGCGTTTACCGCTGCCATCAGTGCATCCGACTGATCAGATACTTCCTGCTGCATTGCAATGGGGCTTTCAGCTACAGCTTTCGCTGCCTGAAGGGCTGTCTGCAGATTTTGAAAACTTTCGTCCGTATATTCAGACGCTGTATATTCAGATGCTGACTGTATCTGTGCATTCAGGCTGCTCTTATCCACATTTTGGACTTTTGCATTTTCCAGATCCAGATATAATCTCGCCGGCTGCACTCTTCCGCTGTCCAGTTTGATATCTGTCAGTATCGTATTTTTTGCAAGAACCAGTTCGACCTGGGAAATGTTCCCTTCACTGTCTCTGGCTGTCACATCTGCATCCACATATACATCTCCACTTAAATACTGCAGCCCCTGCATGTATGAAGTTATGACCTGCGATCCCATCTCTACCGATAAAGCCTGGGCATCCAGATAAACTTTCATCTGTCCGTTTTCAGATAAAATTCTGCAGGACTTTACAATTCCATTGGACATGGACAATTCATCTTCTGTTGACTTCCAGAACTGTGCCGTAACTTTGTAAAGACCATCATTAAGCAAATACTCCTTATCTGCCGTCTTCACCAGTGCGGCTATTGCTGACGCAAGAGTTTGTGAAGCGTTATTTATCTCATCCTGGAATGGAGCAGGATCTGCTGCCGTCTTAACGGCTGCTGCCAATGCTTCTGTAAAAACTGTGTAACTTTCTGGTGTATATGCTGCTTCCTCATAATCAGATGCTTTTTGAATCTGGTCATTTAACGCTGATTTGTCGATATCCTGCAATACTGCATTTTCCAGATCCAGATATAATCTTGCCCCCTGTGTCCCCATCATACCGCTGTCCAGCATAATATCAGTAAGTCCTGTATTCTCAGGAAGTACCAGTTTTACCTGAGCGATATTTCCGTCCTGGTCGCGTGCGGTTACCTCGGCATCTGTATACTCTGATGCTGAGGAGTTTTCCTCATTGCCGGACTTATACTGCAGACCCTGCATATATGCACTGATCTCATTCCCTCCCATACTGACTGTTAATTTCTGTACGTCCAGGTACACTTGCATTTCGCCGTCCCCTGATATGAATCTGGCACTTTTTATAATTCCATTGGACATGGAAACTTCATCTTTATCCGTCTTCCAAAACTGGGCGCTTACCTGAAATAACTCTTCTTGCAGGTTATACGCTGCTTCCTGCTGATATTGTGACACGATCAAATCTGCTGTATCCTGCTCAGCCGCAAACGCCTCTGCCGAAAAAGAGCTCATGGTCATCATTGCTGCCATCAACACTGACAGACCTTTTGCTTTTGTCGTTCTTTTCATCTTACTGATTCCTCCTGGTTTCTTTCTGTATGTATTTAATTAGCCATAGCTAACTTTGACTCCAACAGTATATAGCCAGCTGGAATATTTTGCAATCCTTATTTTGTTGCTGCTGTGCAACTGTTTTTCCAAATGATATCCATTTTTGCCTTTATTTACAAGGCGTTTCGTAGTTGCTCCAACGCAACTTGTGATATATTTTCTCATTATAAGCACTTAATAGCCTTGTGATAATTTCAGCATGTGATTAATAATTGCTTTTATCACTCCATTTGCAAAAAGAGCGTATCAATTGTTCGATACGCTCTTTCGTATATTTTATTTTACCTTGACTTTGAAAATTTTCTTAATTCCATTGCAGCTTACTGTAATATTCGCATTTCCTTTTTTCTTTGTTTTCACAAGTCCTTTACTGGTTACCGTTGCTACTTTTTTATTATCTGACTTGTATTTGATTTTTCCCCCTGGCAAAGCTTTGGCGGATATCCGGATACTTTTTCCTTTTTTCAGGGTCTTACTATATTTCGCCAGCTTCAGACTTGGTTTTTTCACTGTAAGCTTACAGGTCTTGGTGATTCCGTTTGCAGTTGCAGTAATCTTTGCACTTCCTGTTTTTCTCTTAATTGTGATCTTGCCGTTTTTCACAGTTGCAACCTTAGTATTACTGGATTTCCAGATTACCTTTTTGCTGCTGCCTGTAACGGCTGCTTTTAGTGTAAAGGTTTTGGCACCTTTTGTATAGAGTGTTAGCTTGCTCTTATTCAGTGACAGAGATGCTGTAGGCTTTGGCACTGGTTTCACTTCTTTTGCTTTGACTGTAATATTACAGATTGAACTTACACTGTTTATAGTTGCTTTGATGGTTATGCTTCCTGGCGCAATGGCATTTACCGTTCCATTCTTATCAACAGATGCAATCTTAGGATTCGAAGATGTCCATTGAATGGAAGTGCCGGTTTCATTTACGAAAGCCTTTAATGTTATTGTCTCTTCAACGGTCATGGACACAGCCTTTTTATCCAGACTTATGCTGGTCTTCACTAATCCTGTGACTGCATTTTGCAGCTGGTTAATTGCCGCCTGAACGCTTTCCAGGGTTCTGTCATCATCCTCTGCAGCTGACTGCGCTTTTCCAATCGCTGTCTGCAAAGCCGCAAAACTTGCCTTCGTATAAATTCCACCGGTATTCTGGATTGCTTTTGCACTGTTAATTTTCTGATTCAGATCCGTCACATCCGGTCTTACGATTTCATGAAGACCCTGAACAGCAATATTCAGTGCATTTATTATGGCGGTAATTTCAGACTCAGATGCCCTTTCTTTGTCATAGACCACCCTTGCCTTATCATAAATATTCTGCAGTACTGCCAATGAATGGGCCGTGTAAATACGTGTTTGTCCAAGATACACCTCTGCCTCTTCCAGTTTTTGCAGAAGAACCGTTTTGTCCGCTCCCTGGGAATCCGCTGTTACCGCTTCCACAGCAAGCTTTAAAACATTTTCCTGTGCCTGAATCTGCGGTTCCTCTGCACGTATATTATTTACCAGTGCAGTTGATGACTGGATTGCTGCGGTGAGTACTCCGTATAGTTCATCGGATGCAGAACCCTGTTCCAGGGAACCAGCCGTTTCAATCAGTGCTTTCAGTACGGTGGTATCTGTTCCGCCGCCATCTTTCCATGCCAGGTTATCCCAGTCTAATTGCAGTCTTGCAAACTGTGTTCCTGCTCCTTCGCTGATGCTTTCCATAATAGGGACGTACACCTGCATCCAGATTTCAGAATCATCAATGGCAACCGGCATTGACATGGTTTTCGGATAGAACTGTCCTTTTATACTCTCATCCAGACCGGTTTCCGGATCATTGTAAGCATCATAGATATCGGTATATTGAGCGTCCACGGTCAGCGGGATTAATTCACTGTCTTCCGGTGGATATTCATCTCCTTCATAAGTCAGATATTGTAATCTTGCTAAATATCCTTTTCCAAATGCTGCAATGGTCAAAGGTTCAAAATCCATGGTTATTGTTGCAGTTCCTTCTGCTACAGTAAGTGTGGATGGTTTTATAAGCGCTGCATTTCCCATTGAATCCTGTTGATTACTCGAATGGCGCAGAATTGCCGGGATGATGTAAGTACCGTCTTTCAATACACCTTTTGTATCCTCTGTTAATGCATTTATGGCTGCATCTAATAAAGCACTCTGCCGGTCAACTGCTTCCTGGGAGACATTTACATCTTCATTTACAAGAGATGCTGAAATTATCGCTGTCTGCAGGGTATGAAAACTCTCCGTTGTATAGGCACCCTGCTCTGTATAGGAATTTGCCTTCTCAAGCGCTAAATCCAGAGCCGTTTTATCTGCCGCTTCCGGTGTCTGGGATTTCACAAGGGATGCCACCGCCGCCTGCACTGCAGTTACCTGTGCATCTACAGACTGCTGATCCGCATTTTTATCATCTGCAACTGCCTGGGCTTCTGCAATAACTGCCTGTAAATCGGCAAAACTTTCCTCTGTATAGTCTTCTGCCTCAAATGTTTTTGCTTCTTTTAGTGCTTCTCTGAGAGCCTGTTTCTTTACTTCTCCTGGTTTGTCGGCAGGCATCAGTCCTGCTATGGCAGCTTCCAGTAATGTTGTCTGTTCATCAATCTCTGTCTGATTTGCAGCAGCATGATCTGCTATTTTCTGGGCAGTGGTCACTGCATTATGTAACTTTTCCCAGGTATCTGCCGTAAACCCGTCTTTTTCATAAGATTTTGCTTCTGCAAGTTTTTCCATTAAGCCGGTCTTATCCGACTGTTGTTCTTTTACATTCCTAAGATCCAGGAATATACGGCCTTCCTCACTGATATCAGAGAACGATGCCTTTACATTTGTACATGTTACGCTGGAAGGCAGGGTGAGTTTTACCTGTGTAATATTCCCATCTTCGTCTTTCTGCGTAACTTCTGCATCTTTATATGCTTCCCCATCCTGGTAACTGAGACTTGTAAGGCAGATATCACCCGAACCTGCTTTTACTGACTGCAAATCAATAAATGCGGTAACTTTTCCACCTTTAACTGCAAGGCGCGCTCCTTTGATGACACCATTATATTCGCTCTCACTGTTAGAACGCATAATCCAGAGTGCACTGTCTGTTGTATAAATACCATCATTTACAAGGACTGTCTGCTGTCCTGACGGTGGGATTTCTTCCGGATCAGGATCTAGCGTATCATCTGATACTTTTTTAATATTTGCATAGTCAATAGAAAATCTGGCATCCTGGGAATTGTCTCCGGTTTCAGAAAATCCATCCATGACCGGAACACGGAACCTTACCGGGAATTGTGCTTTATCGCTGGGCAATACAAAATATCCGGTCTTAGGGTAATACCTCCCTGTTCCCTCATTGAATATATCTGTGAGATAAGATCCGTCATCATATTTAAAATATGAGTCAAAGGTTACCCGATGTATCTCACCCTGAGGGTATCCTGCGGCATCGTAAGTTACATCCTTGTCATAATACCACATGTCCGTCATATAAGACTCTAGCAATCCATTGGTCACCATACGGTAATCCAGCCACATGGTCTTCACACCGTCTTTCACTACGATTTTCGCTGTTTTGCCAACGCATTTAGAAGACATGGACTGTTTTCCTTCATCCACGATATGCCATACGGTAACAGGGACCGTATAGGTTCCATCTAAAAGCTCTGGTGCATCCTGGTCTGCATTTTTAACTTCATATAAGGCATAATTTGATATGTCGTTGGTCTGGATTACATAATAATCCCCTTCCACTTTTCCGCCCTGAACGCTTAAGTCCGGACCCTCTGCTGCCATTCTGAATAACTGGATTCTTGTCTTATCCCAGTCATCCGGTATCTTAAACTTAAAAGTTACTTTTTGTGTTGGTTTTGTTATCTTATTCTCACCGCTTTGTATATAATAGCGGAAAGCCAGTATATTTTTGGCTATGCCCCCTATATTATTATCGATATCATCATATAAATCCCACTCATCCGGATTATCTGTAACTTCTTCTGATTTCAGCACGGCATCTTCAGAGACCACATAATTGTTGCTTTCCAGTATGGTGCCTGACAGGGGATCTTCCAATGAAATTGTTTTGACATCCAGTTGGGGGATCATATCGTAGGCGCGATATGTGGTACTGAGGAGATTCGATATCAGCAAGTACCTTTTTCCAAAAATTAAATCATTATAATCTTCGTAAACAGCTGAAAATTCACCATCGTCCGTCAAATCTATAAGATTCTTATTCCAGTCATATAAATTTACCGGATCCTTAATCTGTTCCTGCTGCTCTTTATTATCAAACCGGTAGGTCAGAGTCATCTTTCCCTGGGAAATTGTATATCTCCCCAACTCATCCGGGAAACATAGTGCGTCAGCCTCATAAAGCACTCCTTTACTACAGCCCGCTTCTCCTTCACTATCTGCAAGCGGAAGCTCCTGCATTTGCTTTATGCTGCTTACATCTAAGGATGCCAAAAAATAATTGAACAGATAATATTCTTCATCATTCTTCTCTACAGAATAAACAATGTCTCCATAGATATCCTGGGATAAATCGTTCACTTCAAACGAAACATAAACGGAATCATCAGAATCCTCTTCCATTTTCACATCCGACCAGAAATTATCATTTTCAGCAGAAAATCTATTTATAACGTTTGGATGTAAATTGCTCTCCAAAGGATTGAAGTTATGTAAAAATCCTTTCGTTCCAAAGTTATAAAGTAAAGTCCAGTCATCAGCTGTCTGGTTTTTTTGATATTCGGGTTTTAATACCTCTATGGACTTCATATCAGAATAATGGTAAATCTTTAATGTTAATGTATATTTACCGTCTTTTGCCGTAATCATCCCATTTTTCACAATCGGGACCGGAATTTCCTGTGTGAAAAAATCAACACTTTTTTGAAAATTTCTCCAAAGGGATAAGCCCACGGAATACACTCCGTCTTCTAATGTGGTAGTATCTGAATTCACCGGTACCAACTGATCGATGGCTGCATTTATACCGCCAAGAAACATTGCCGCCATGGGTTCCAGATATTCATTCCCCTCTATTCCCTGCATAAATTCCGAAAAATAATTCCAGGAAGCCGGAGTATAATCTTCTTCTTTCAGCGTTTTTGCATAACTAATTCTCTCCAGCAATTGTTCATAGACTGTCTTTTCCTTTTCTTCCAACTGATCCAGATACGCAGTAATGGAATTTAGATAATGTTCAATTACACTCTCCGGATAAGTAGCTATGTCCGGATTGACCGCCATTTGGTCCAATACATACTCCTTAAATGGTTTCCACGTTTCCGGCGTGTAATCTTCTTCTTTTAGAGTCAAAGCATATTCCAGTTTTTCTTGAAATTGTTCCAAAACGTTTTTTTCCTCCGCTGCAGATACATCCAAAGAAAAACAAGTCATAACCATGACCAATGCGAGCATAACAGCTATGCCTTTTTTTAGTATTATTTTCATGATTTCCTCCCGTTATTTTTCTTTTCTAAACAGTAATTAAGAAGAATTCACGTATAAACGAAAATTCTTCTCAATTTGTGATATCGATAATCATATACATTCACAAATATTTTTTATGATTACTTATACCTTACACAACCAATGCTGATTTATTGGATACAATATTGCTATTCTGCATGGTTTTCAATCACCAGATCACCGATAGAATTCATTGGCATCAAATTTAATACGCTGATTGTAAAATCACCTATTATCTTTAAATTCTCTATATCTGATACAGGACCCGTGTAAGTAAATATAAGAGCATCCGTTTTACCATTACCGTCGCGGTCAGCTACCACATTCACATCTTTATTGATTACACCATCCCCATCCGTATCCATATATACTTTTGTGAGAGACCCGCTCATCCCATAAGCCTTAAAACCTTCATCTACATTTACCGTAACCTGAATCCCACCTGAAGTCTCAGTATATACAGCATCCAAAAGTGCCCCATCACCCATGGATAATGTCGTAGTACCTGTTTTATACAATTTTGCATCAAATGGTCCCTGCTGTTCTGCTGCAAATGCAGTCAGTCCCATACTAAGTGTCATGCTTCCTGCTAATCCTGCTGCGAATAATTTTTTTGCAATTCTGTTCATAATGTGTTCCCTCCTATTTGGGTTAAATATAAATTATTAGTTCCAATTAGCACTTGCTAACTGGTTGTCATTATATTACTGCATATTTTTAATTGCAATACTTATTTTCGTTGCTTTTGCGCACCGTTTATATCCATATATTTCCATAACTCACCGCAGTTGCTAATGAAATCAGGGTTGTCTCACGGCAACAATGATATTTTTTCTCAAAACAAAAGCAGCTGCAAACAGGATTTTACCCATTTGAAGCTGCTTACAGGGAAATAACTTTAAATGCCATTTATAAAATCCGCAAACTTCCTCTGGCAGATCTTATCCCCCTGAATCCGGTCCCCTGCTTCATCAAAATAAAAAATATGTTCATAAGGCAGACAAACATCTGCAAGCTTATCCTGATCTTCCCACAAGCAGACGGATTTCGCCTTGATATTGCCGATTTCGGTTCTCACACTGTAAATACTGTCACTGCCCAGCTGCTCTACCGTCTTTATTTCGCCCTTTAGATGAATTCCTTCCATCAGCGGTTGATTTAAGCTAACGTGTTCCGGCCTGACCGCAACGCTTCCCATATTCCAATGGATGATATTTGCCGGAGGAGAGCCTATGAATCCGGCTACAAATACATTGCGCGGATTGGTATAAATCTCCCTTGGAGTCCCCTGCTGCATGACGATTCCCTGATTCATGATCACAATATTGCTCCCCATAGACATCGCTTCCACCTGATCATGGGTTACATACAAAAAAGTAGTTTTAAGCTGCTCATACAGCATCGTTATTTTTTCCCGCATCTGGTTTCTCAGTTTGGCATCCAGGTTAGACAGGGGTTCATCCATGAGAAATACTTTTGGATTTTTGACCACAGCTCTTGCAAGAGCCACTCTTTGCCGCTGGCCCCCGGACATCTGTGCGGGACGCTTATCCGCCTGATCCGTAAGCTCTACCATCTCCAGCGCCTTTTGCACCTTTTCTTTCCGCTCTGCCTTAGGCACTTTCTTCACTTTTAATCCGTATTCTACATTTTCACGCACCGTCATATGAGGGTACAGCGCATAGTTTTGAAAAACCATCGCCAGTTCCCTGTCTTTCGGTTCCACCTTTGTGACCAGGCGCTCTCCAATGCAGATATCCCCGGCATCCGCTTTTTCTAATCCGGAAATGATGCGGAGCAGCGTAGATTTTCCACAACCGGAAGGTCCTAACAACACCGTAAAAGATCCGTCCGGTATCTGAATAGATATCTCTTTTAATACCTGAATGTCCTTAAAATTCTTTACGATATTTTTTACTGCTACACTGCTCATCTTATACTTCCCTCCATTTTCCTCTGAATTGCATACATCTCTTCCCTGTCCAGATTCAGGCTTTCCGTATATTTTCTCACACTGCCATACTGTCTTTTCAGATATTGAATAGTCTGCTCCATCTCTTCCGGTCTGGAGGCGAACAGATACTCCGGCATTTTGATTCCCGCACTTAACAACTGTTTCTTTTGTTTTTCAAACAGAGGCCTTATATTTTCTTCGCTGGCTGCATAATCCGCAATGATCAATTTTTCCTCCACCTCAGCCAGATCCAATAGCAGCATAGCAATAACTCCCGTCCGGTCTTTACCTGCAGTACAGTTAAATACCACTGCCTGGTGAGGATAGCCGGCGATAATGCTCATTACTTTTGCAATCTCTTCCTTACTGTGTTCCAAAAGTTCAATGTAAAGCCCCGCCATACTATCCGGAAATCCTCCCTGCAGCCCATTTGACTGGATCTGATCCAGTAACGGCACCTGGTGATAATCTACATCTGCTGCATTGCAAAAAACACAGGGAAGTATTTGCACCTCCTGACAGCTTCTCAAATCAATAACTGCCGCTATACCGGCTTGTTTTAATTTTTCCTGATCCTGTCCGGTGAGGCTGTGCAGCCCGTCTGCCCGGTACAGTTGGTTCTGTACTAACTTCTCCCCCCTGCAATTAGTATACACACCTAAATCCCTGACATTGTATGCCATTTCTAAATCCAGCGGTTTTGATACTTCCTGATTGTTTAACATAATTTCATCCTCCATCTGTAAAAGTCCGGGCGTATTTTATCTTCCGGCACCTTCATTATTTGATTCCCCATTTCATAAAAGAGTCCACAATATTTTTCTGCAATACCATATAGATCAGAAAAATCGGAATACAGGATACTGTTGTAGCTGCCATCATGGATCCCCACAGATTTACATCAGAACTTACAAACATTTTAAGCCCAATCTGTATGGGCGCCTCTTCCAGCTTCTTAGCTATGAGCATGGGCCACATGTAATCATTCCAGGAATTGATAAATAGCAGGATTCCAAGTGATGCGATGGATGCTTTCATGCTCGGCAGCACAATATCTTTTAATATCTGAATCTCCCCGCTCCCATCCATTCTTGCCGCATCGATTAAGGCTCTGGGAAAGGACTGGAACGCCTGGTACATAGAAATACAGGCAAATGCCGATGCCAGATAGGGAAGTACAATGCCGAACAGCTGTCCGTTCAGGCCCATATTGTTGATCTGGGTATAATTGGGTACCATAATTGCCTGGAAAGGGATCAGCCAGGTTAAAGTCAGCAGAGCATAGACCAGCCCCTTCCCCCGGAATTCCCATCTGGTAAGGGCATAGGCTGCCAGTACCGAGGTAAATACCTGTCCGGCTGTTTCAATGATACTGATTACGATGGAATTAAATAGCATTTTCAGAATCGGCATTTGAGAAAATGCATAAAAATAATTATTTAAAGTAAATTCTTTGGGAAGCGGCAGGTAATTAAAAATTTCCGCCTCACCTTTTAAAGAAGAGATAATCATCCAGTATAACGGAAAAATTGCCAGAAAAGATAACAGGATCAAAAGACCATGCTTAACGCCATTTAACATTTTACGCTTCATCATCTTCGCATCCTCCTAATTGTCATAAAAGGCATATTTTTTTGTAAGCCTTTGCATCGTCAGTGCGATGATTCCAAATAAAACGAGAAACAGTGTTGCCGCTGCTGCACACAGACCTACATTCAGATCTCCAAACGCAAACTTATACATCATATAATAGATATTGGTTGAAGTTGCAAAGGGCCCACCCTGAGTCAGTACATCGATATAAGCAAAAGACCACTGGCTGGAAAAGAGTACGCTGACCATCAGCATCAGCATTGCGGTGGGTGACAGTAAAACCAGTGTCATATCAAAAAACCTCCGGATACTCCCTGCACCATCTAATTTCGCAGCTTCGTAATACTGTGTATCAAACCCGCTTAAGGCAGAGGAAAACATCAGGGTGCTAAATCCAATCATTTTCCACCCGGAAATCAGTATAATCATCAGTCTGGCAAACTTCTGGTCTGCAAAAAAAGCAATACTCTCCCCGGTAAGCCCCATTGTCTGCAGTAAATGGTTCACTAATCCATTACTAGGATGCATCAGCCATTGAAAAATAATACTCACGGCTACCGGAGCCATAATCATGGGAATAAAAAAGATTGCACGGTAAATCTTTTTTGCCTTTTCGTTTAAGTCCTGTGTAGCCGCGGCTATAAAAAGCGGCAGTACAATGGAAAACGGCAGCATCCCCAATATATAAATAAGGGTATTTTTAAGCGCAGGAACAAAGTCTTTGTTATGGAATAACTTTACGAAATTTTGAAATCCAACATACTCCGGCACAGTCCCCGGCACCATGCTCCATTTGTACATACTGTATTGCAGAGTCTGCAGCAAAGGTTTGTAAGTCCAGAAAATGATCAGTCCGATAGCCGGCAGGAGAAAGAGATAGGGTTTTATCCCTCCCGGAATTCTCTTTCTAACAGTTTTTTCCGCGACTGATGATGCCGCCGCATATTTTTTCTCCAGAGATAATGTACTCATTCGTTCCTCCTATTCCAACAACTGGTTAATGTTACTCTGGGCTTTTTCCAAAACCGTTTTAACATCAGCATCTGTGGTTAGTGCCTCCACCGTTGCATCTCTGAAAATGGTGAACGCTTCATTGGCAATACCGCCGGGCCAGATGGTAACCGGACGAATTTTCTTTAACTGGTCCAGATTCACACGAAGGAGCGGATACTGGTCCACAAAATCTTTCAGATAATCCGGATCATCAGCAAGCTCCGTTCGAAGAGGAAGATACCCGATTTCCGAAGTGATAATTGTGTAGCCTCTCTTTCCTGTTGCAAATTTGATAAATTCCCAGACTGCCTGGGCTTTCTGATCAGTATCCGGGCGTACAGCCAGACAGCTTCCGGAGTTCACCGGTACAGCCTCATTTCCGTCAAATCCTGGCATAGCAGCGCCATACAGTTCCCATCCTCCTGCTTTTGCTGCACTTGCAAAACCGCTCAGCACCGAAGTAGATTGTATATGCATTGCCACATTTCCCGCCATAAACTGCTGCATCAGATCGTTATCCGTACCTTTTGCACCGCAGCCTTCCGTAAAAAACTGTTTCCATATTTCAAAAGCTTTGACTGTGTTATCCGCAGCAAAAACAGCTTTCGTCCGATCTGCATTGATCATATCCGATCCGCTGCTATATACGATTCCTTCTGTCACCCAGCCATTATCTGCCGCCAGGCCAAACCCATCCTTACCCGTCTTTTCTTTAATCATCTTAGCCATTGCAAGCATCTCATCCCAGGATTTCGGTGGTGAATCAGGATCTAAACCGGCATCCTCAAATAACTTTCCGTTAATGTAAAGAATTGGAGTGCTGAAGGTAAATGCAAGGCCATAAGTCTTATCATTAATCTTTCCAAGAGCCAGTGCGTTTTCAGCAATCCCATTAAAATGCTCCTTTAACTCTTCTGCAGAAAATACATCTTCGTAAGCTTTTATCCCCAATGATTCCCTGGATGCATCCAGAGTTCCGAAGGTATGCTGAATAATATCTACCTGATTGCCAGCCTGTATATCCGTTTTAAATTTAGTCATATCATCAGGGACACCCTCAACTACTACCCCTTTTTCTTTTCCAACCGTATCATTGAATTCCTGGATCAGGTGCTCCATACCTGCCTTCATGGTCGGATAATTCAGACTGTAACTATAAAAAGTAACGTTTGTGGGATTCGCCGGATCCAGAAGATTCTGAACTGCCACATCATTTCCTTTAGCAGGACTTCCTGCTGCTTCGATACCTTTTGGTGTACAACCTGCAAGAGCTGTCGTTCCTACTATAATCGCCGCAGCAAGCGCTGTCATTCTTTTCCACATAAATCTCTTCTTTTCTCTGCCCATTTTATTTTCTCCTCCTGAGTTATTGCAATGCTTTCTTAAATGCTGAAAGTTCAAAGGTCACATATGCCGCTGGCTTTGGAGTACTTGTTTCATAATGCACCTGAAGCCTGCCGTCATTGATTTCACAAAGGCAATAACCTGTTTTATCCGTAAAGCTTAACATCTGTCCCTCAATTCCCAGCCCAAATGCCATGGAATCTGCCGTGATCTGAGGTATATGCTCCAGATAATTTAAACTGTTTGCATGGGTATGACCACAGAAAATCCCCAGCACATCACTGTTCTTCAATATATCCCACATTCTGTTTGTGATCTGCATTCCCAATTCTTTTACTTCCCACTCCACCGGATGATGAAAAGTAATGATCGAACCTACCGGTGCTTTTTCCGCAAGAATGCCTTCCAGCCATTCTACCTGCTCTTCGCTGATATATCCGCTCTCTTTCCCAGGTACCGCTGAATCCAGCACGATTACCCGAAGTCCGTTTATCTCTTTTACATAGTACAGGGAACGGTCATCCGGCTCCATTTGAAGCCCTTCCCGAAATTCCAGTTTTTTGTCGTGATTTCCAAGTGTATAGATCACTTGGGTCGTAGGCATACAGGAGCATACCATATCATTCAGATACCGGTAATCCTCTCCGGTTCCTTCGTGTACCAGATCCCCGCTGATTAAGACGAAGTCTAACTGTCTGGCCTCCAGTTCTTTCAGGCTTTTTTCCAGATTAGCCGAAGGGCTTCCGGCTTTTTCAAACAAATCTTTCATTTGATTCCCACTATAGTCTTTGCAGATATGAGTATCTGATAAATGTGCAAATCTAATTTTTTCCATATATTCCTCCTGGTATATTCTTTGCTTGTTCTTATCTACACTCTTATCTTAAAGAACTTTTGTAAATTATACATGCTGTTCAATGTTAAGTTTTTGTAAATTAAACATAGTGTTCATTTTTCATTTTTTGGAAATAAACCGGATCAAAATATATTTTTGCATACAAAAACAGGACGAACTGCGTTTATTCTTTTTGCAGTTCGTCCTGTTTTATTTAATGTGCTGACTACTCGTTACCTTAACAGATTTTGCGCCAGTTTTGATTCGTATCCGTCTTTTTTGGCAGCCTCCAGATATCCACGTAATATTCCTTTTAGTACCTGCAGTGCCGACAGATTATATTTCAGCGGCAGACTGTCCCGATTATTATTAACAATATGAATCGCTCCCAGCGTGCCATATACCAGGGAAACACAGAATTCCTTACTGTCCAGTTCCTCACGGACGGAACCATCATGGAAATTTTTCATAAGGAATGCCACGGTAGACCCAGAAGTTAATCCGGTAGTCTCGTAAAGTTCCTTAGTAAATCGGGTATCCGGATATAATTTATTATTTAGATACTCCTTACTGAAATGAAAAAAGAATTTGTAGTAATCAGGTAGTTTTTCAAATACATCTACCATATTTTGCAAAAACAATGCTATCTTTTCATAGGTCGACAAACCACTATCCATGAACTTCTCTTGCTGCATCTGATTAACCTGCTTGTTAAAATCAATATAGATTTCCCATGCAATGGCATCTCTATTCTCAAAATAGCGGTAGACCGTGGCACGCATCAGATTACTCTGCAGCGCAATCTGTGACATACTGACATCCTTAATATCCTGCTCTAAAAATAATTCTTTCGCCTTTTCCAGTATAAAAGCCCTTTGTTTATCACTGTGTTTTACATATTTATATTCCTGCACGATCCCACACCTTCAGTCTCTCTTTTTTATTTATTATAGCGACTGATCAAAAAATATACAACCTGTTTCTTTTTCGTATTTAATTTAATGCACTATTTTTCCCTGATAATTCCGGCAGCACCATACAAAGCATGGTAATAAAGCATGCCAGGCCCCCGATAAAATTTGAAACCGGTTCTGCGATAAACACTCCCTTTACTCCAAGGCTTCCAATCTGAGGAAGCATAAGGGTCAGTGGTATCACGATAACAGCTTTGCGCAGCAGCGAAAAGAACACCGCCTGCTTTGCCTTTCCGAGAGATACGAAAACTGTCTGCCCTGCAAACTGCAGTGCCATCATAAAAAAACCAAAGAAATATAATTGGATGGCTTCAACACTTGCCTGTATCATTTCAGGCTCATTATTAAAGATACGGATAAAAAATTCCGGAAACAGTATAAGTATCAGCCAGGATACTGTAGTTATAACTACACATACTACAGACATAAATCGAATTGCTTTTTTCACCTGCCCAAAATTTCCGGCACCATAATTAAAGCCTAATACCGGAGTCGCCCCATTCGTAATTCCCTGCACTGGCATGCTTAAAATTTCCCGTATGGAGTTTAAAATCGTCATTACTCCAA
Source organism: Robinsoniella sp. KNHs210 (assembly GCF_000686105.1). NCBI lineage: Bacteria > Bacillati > Bacillota > Clostridia > Lachnospirales > Lachnospiraceae > Robinsoniella > Robinsoniella sp. KNHs210. Next base: position 1,292,741 of record NZ_JMLZ01000002.1, on the reverse strand, counting down.
CGTATAAGTCACCGCCATAGGACTGCAGGCTTGCATTACAGACCACCTGTACTGCACTGCTAGTAACGGACATAATAAATCCAGACAGTCCCAATCCTACAATCTCCCTAAGTCGATGCCATTTCACTTTCATCGTCTTCAGATGGAGCTTTAAGATCGCCCGTTTTCCAGTCAAAAATTTCAGAACCCAGATTGCTGAGAGAAACTGGGAAATAATCGTAGCAAGCGCCGCACCCTTTACCCCCATACCAAATACAAAGATAAATATAGGGTCCAATATAATATTGGTCACAGCCCCCAGTAAAACCGTCAGCATACCCATCTGTCCAAATCCCTGGCTATTGATAAAGCTGTTCATTCCAAGTCCAATCATCACAAAAACGCTGCCACACAGGTAAATCATAGTATAATCCCTGGCAAATGGATAAGTCGCGTCACTCGCCCCAAAAGCATATAATATAGGTCTGTTAAAGATCAGTCCTAAAATCGTAAGCAAAACACCGCAAAGTATCATCATGGAAAAGGATGTACCCATTATCTTCTCTGCTTCCCGAATTTCCCCCTTGCCACGTTCAATGGAACAAAGCGGAGCCCCACCCATACCGAATAAATTTGCAAATGCCGATACCATTGTAATAATCGGAAAGCAGAGACCCAGTCCGGTAAGCGCCAGAGTACCCTGTTCCGGTATTCTGCCGATATACACCCGGTCAACGATATTGTACAAAAGGTTAATTAGCTGTGCCATGGTCATTGGCACAGCTAATTCTAATATATTCTTATAAACATTTCCTTTGGAAAAGTCCGTCTGATGTGCCTTCATATCCTTCCCCCAAACTTATCAAACATTCTATTTTAACCATAATTTATAAGCGCCGTACTTCATTTTCTGAAATACGACGCTCTTTATCATCTTTAACGTAAATTAATTTGCCATATATACATTCGTATACTGTACGCCAAAATTAACTGCTTCCTGATGGTTATTGAGATAAATATCCACATGACCATAAGGTGTGCCCCTGTCTTCAACGGTATAGATCTGACCATTAATTACCAGTCTGGTTCCAAATGGAACACCTGCCATAGCTACGGTTCGTCCCTGAATTGGCATTGCACCGCTGGCTGTAGGACCTCCGGACCACTGACCGCAACAAATCGGGCAGCTGCAATATGCTGTTAATTTAAATGTACCCAGAAGCTGTCCGATATCGGAATCGCTTGCTGAAGTATACTGACCTGTATTATTGGATACCAGTTCCACATTGGCTACATCATCATCTGATATGATTCGGGTTGCCCAGACAGCTTCACCCGTATTAACATTAGCATTTACAATACCGGTTGCCGTACTCTGTGCCTCTACAGTCTTACCATCTCCTATATACATAACGACATGGTGAATATAACCATCCCTGGCATAGAAAATTAAATCACCCGGTGCTGCTTCTTCAACTGGAATTTTCATTCCATACTGAGCCTGATCCTCAGCTACACGCGGAAGACTGTAACCGTACTGTGCATAGATACTTTGTACAAATCCGGAACAATCCGCTCCATTTGTCAGACTAACACCACCCCAGACATAAGCATTGCCTACGAACTGCTGTGCAAACCGAACCATAGAATCACGGATGGAACTTGAGATTGCACCCTCTTTGGTTGAGGTTAATGTATAGTACAGTACTTCATTTTCTTCCGAGTCAATCAGCTCATCTGCTAAAGCGATTTCATCTTCGCCGGTTTCTTCTACGAGCTTTTCAGCTTCTTTACCCTGCATAAGGAGTTTGCTGCTTACAAATCCCCTCACATCACCGGATTCTACGTAAACCCAGTCTTTTTTTGCATCTTTCAACACATAGCAAAGAGCACCTTTTGGAAGTTTTCCAATGATACGGGATTCTTCTGATTTACCTTCTCTGATATTCAATCCTTCTGTCTTAGCGATTGCATATCTCTTTTTAACTACTGTTGTCTTCGTAGTTGTTTTTGTAAAAGTTAAAGCCGGATTCTTTAAGGGATTCACTAACGCAGTTGCTTTCTGCAACTTTTTCTCTGTCTTTTTCTTTACATAATTATTGGCTTTTTTACCAGTCGTAAGTTTATCTGCTTTTACAAAACCTCTGACGGATCCGGACTCTATGTATGTCCACTCTTCATCTTCACTTTGCAGCACATAACAAAGTCCATTCTTAGGCAGTTTTCCAACTACCGTAGAAGAAGTATCTTTGTCACTGTATACCTTTAAATTTTTCTGTTTTGACAGCGCATATACTTTCTTTACCGTAACAAAACGGAATGAAGATAGAATCTGAGGCGGTATCACGATCTGCTGGTTTGCAACCAGTTCCTGATTGCTGCCATATTGTGAATTATTCGTTTGATTTTGATTGGATTCAGTCTGTTTATTACTCTCAGTCTGATCTTTCTTTTCGGTCTCTTTTTCCGTTCCTACGATTTGAGGCTGCTTATGTAGATCTTCCGTCTCACTTTCTGTAGGTTTTTCTGTATCTGACCCGTCCTGTGAGTTGGATTCTGAATCATCACCCGGATTCGTGCCATCTCCCGTTTCTCCTGTTGAAGGCGTCTCTGTCTCAGTGGGTGGTTCTGTTTCCGGTTTGGTATTTGGCTGTGATTCCGATTCAGTCGGAGTCGTTGGTTCAGTTGGTGTTTCTGATGGTGTATTTGATTCTGATGGCGTTGTCTCTGACGGCTGAGTCTCTGGCGGAACTGGTTCAGTCTCCGGATTTGTTACCGGCTGTGAATGAGCCTCCGTGTGATTCTCTGATGCGACCGTCGTGGGTTCTGCTGCCATAGAAACATTGGGAACTACCAGGGAAAGCGACATAGCTGCAACCATGACCCTGCACAATGATTTATAATGCATATTTTTGTATTCTCCTTTTGTCTCCTGCTGCGAATTTCGTTTTTAATGCTTAAATGCCAAATTGAATTTCATATAATTATGTAAATTAATTCATAATACTAGTATACCTTACTTAACAATTGTGTCAAGTGTTTTATCCCCAAAACATAATTGTTCACAACAAATTCACAATCTAAATCTACATATTTTCAAGATTTGCTGTATATAACCGTGAATTATTGTACAGATTTAATATTGTAAAGTATTTTAATAAGTTTATAATTATTTTGTAAATAATATCATACTGTTTTGGTATTATAAGAAATATCTATAAACGACTGGAGGTAAATTTAATGACATTAACAGAAAACTTTTTAATTCAATTTCTTCAAAGATTTGATGAATATCCCTTTTTAGTAAAGCTAAAAGAAGAAGAACATCTAATCGGTGACGGGACCCCCGCCTTTACGGTCAAATTGCAAAATGATATTCCAAAACAGGAACTGCTAACAAGCACTTCACTCGCCTTAGGCGAAGCATACATGCGGGGTGATCTCGATATAGACGGAGACCTGTTTGATGCACTGGACCACTTTTTGGGGCAGATGGGGAAATTTTCCACAAATCATTCTGCGCTGAAAAAACTAATCTTCTCTTCACACTCGAAAAAGAATCAGCAAAAAGAAGTATCTTCTCATTACGATATCGGTAATGATTTCTACAGCTTATGGCTGGATGACACCATGAGCTACTCCTGCGGCTATTTCAAAAACGCGAATGATACCCTGTACGATGCACAAGTAAATAAAGTTGATTACATTCTCGAAAAGCTTTACCTGCAAAAAGGTATGAGCCTCCTTGACATTGGCTGCGGCTGGGGATTTCTGCTAATTGAAGCTGCTAAAAAATATGGTGTATCCGGACTTGGAATTACACTCAGCAAAGAACAGCAGAAAAAATTTCAGGACAGGATCAAAGAAGAAGGCCTGACCGGGCAGATTTCTGTAGAATTGATGGATTACAGAGATCTGGCTAAGAGCGGCAGAACTTTTGACCGCGTTGTAAGTGTAGGCATGCTGGAGCACGTAGGACGTGACAACTACGAACTGTACATTAAAAATGTAGACTCCGTTTTGAAAAAGGGCGGGCTGTTCCTGCTGCACTATATCAGCGCGCTGCAGGAACATCCCGGTGATCCATGGATTAAAAAATATATTTTCCCCGGAGGTACTGTGCCAAGTCTGCGGGAAATGATTCATATCCTGGGTGATTATAATTTCTACACCCTGGACGTAGAAAGTCTCCGCCGTCACTATTTTAAAACCCTTCGCTGCTGGAGCCAGAATTTCAACGAACACCGTGATACGATCAACGAGATGATGGGCAGTGAATTCACCAGAATGTGGGATTTGTATTTAAATGCGTGCGCTGCCACATTCCACAATGGTATCATCGACCTGAACCAGATCTTAATCTCAAAAGGCATCAATAATGATCTTCCAATGACCAGGTGGTATTAGTCCATTCATAAATAGAGTGGCTATACCACTCTATTTTGCTTTTTACTGGATGCCTGTATTATTAATGATCTGATTACTGATTTCCTGCACAGTTGCTGATGGGGTATAGCTTTCCCCGCTGAATAAAAACTGATGAAGCTGAACAACATTATTTGCAAGATTTTTAGGAACCACACAGTCTCCCGCTGATGGAATATCCGCAGTATCTTTATCCATTGGAAAACCTGTGGTTTCTCCCATGTTATAACCGGATATACCTGTTGCCAGCTTTAATATTTCCGTATTAGAAAGGCTTGTAAGGACCATAGGCAGAATTGTATCGATCGCTTTATTTAATGTGAGCAAATCGGTTGTTTTTGCCTTCTGCATCAGCTGTTCTAATACTTTTCTCTGGCGTTCCGTACGTTCATAATCAAGTCCGATGTAACGGATACGGCTGTATGCCAGCGCCTGCATACCATTTAAATGCTGCATGCCCGGTCCCGGAACATCGGGTGTTTCTTTTCCCACAACTTCCCGTCCCTCAACCAGATAACCATTCAGCCACTGTACTTCACCTTCCGTCAACTCTATATCAACGCCGCCTAACAAATCAACTGCTTCTACAAGTGCCTGAAAATCAACGGTAATATAATCACTCAGATTCAAATCCAGGTTTTTGTTCAGCATATTTAAAGACTGCTTTGGTCCTCCAATGGAATATACTTCTGTTGCTTTCTGATATCCTCCCTGGGTATTATCCAGGTAACTGTCACGATAAACTGATGCCAGTTTGATTTCTTTTGTTTTATTGTTGATACTGCATATCATAATCGTATCGCTGTTTGCCCCTGAAGAAAGACTTCCTTCACGGGAATCCACACCAAAAAATGCAATATTGGTATAGCCGGACATATTTTTAAGTTCAGCCGGATCCAGATTTGTATTGATAACCAGATCCTCTTTCGGGATATCATTACGCTGGATCTTCGCAAATTTCACAAGAACAAACACTGCTGCTGCCCCAATGAGTAAAAGCAATACTAATAAAATAAACGGCCATATTCTTCTTTTCTTTTTCCGCTTAGGCATCCTGCCATTTTGCGGATATCCTCCATATTGGTTATTGTACTGATCTCTTGAATAACTCATAATTTTCTCCTCTCATAAAAGCGGATCATTCAATGCTAAAACTGATGTCTGTGGTATTATAACATTTTTTGACTGCATTCGCTGAGATTTAAAGAAAGATTAAGAAAGCTTAATGAAAATTACCGTTTCAAATGGTCAGCGTACAATCTGGCTTCCGTATGTGAAAATTGTGTTCAGGGCTTCGTTTAATTTTTCAGCTTCCGCCCGGTTTCGTGCCATACAATAAAGCTTATACCTAGTGTCATGATCCAAAAGGATATGCTGCATCACGCACAGCTTCTCCACCGGTTTCAATTTGTCCAGCTCCTGATAGAACTGTTCATGAATAAATAAATATTCATTATCATGTTCATCCATAATTCACATTCTCCCCATATCTTTTATTATTTGCAATAAATGATTATAAATTAATATTTTACTATAATGCTCATTATTTTTCAATTATGCTGGTAAAATTTGAAAAATAATCTTATATAATATCCATGTTTTTTTAAGATTCCTGTATCATTTGCACATGGTAAAAACCGAAAGCAGGGTATATAATAATTTTGCCAATTTTTACTACAGGGAGATGAGAAGATGAAAAAAAAGGTCAGCTTAACACTGGAAACAAATGTAATTAAAAAGCTACGGCAATTAGCTGATTCTGATGAGCGCTCTTTATCACAATACATTAACATTGCGCTCAAAGCACACATCAAAAATCTGGGTATCGATTGATAAAAAAAGGAACGGTACCGCTTTTCAGCTTTCCCGTTCCTTTCCAGATCTCATATTTAATTATAACGTTCTCATAGCCGCTTCCACCACATGTCCTACCAGAACGGAAGTTGTTACACTACCTACTCCGCCCGGAACAGGTGTGATTGCTTCTACAATCGGTTCTGCTTCATCGTATTTTACATCGCCGCAGAGCTTGCCTTCCTCATTCACATTGATTCCAACATCAATTACAGTCTGTCCTGCTGACAAATAAGAACCATCTACTACACCCGCACGTCCTGCAGCTACAATCACAATGTCGGCTTCTTTTACAACAGAAGGCATATCCACTGTTCTTGTATGACAGATCGTTACAGTAGCATTCTTCTTAATCAGCATCATAGCCGCGGGTTTTCCTACTACCAGGCTTCGTCCCACAACAACCGCTTTTTTACCGGTACAATCGATTTTATAGTGATCCAGTATTTCCATACATGCCTGTGGAGTACATGGAGGGAATCCCTGTTTTGTTCCGGCAAACACACCCACCATAGAACCATCTGTAATTCCGTCTACATCTTTCTCCGGATTCAAAGCTTTAATAACTGCATCTTCGTCTAAATGCTTTGGCAATGGACGGAAGATCAAAATCCCGTGGATTTTCTCATCTTTATTCACCTTATCTAAGGTTTCCATTAATTCTTCCTGTGATACATCTGCAGGAAGTAAGAATTTTTCATAAGATACGCCCAAAGTTTCACAGCGTTTTGTTGCACCTCTTTCATAAGAGACATCATCCGGTCTTTCCCCAACACGGATAATTCCAAGAGTAGGATTAATTCCTTTTCCTTTTAGCGCTTCTGCATCTGCTTTGATTTTTTCATTTAAAGCTGCCGTTACTTCTTTTCCAAGTAATTGTTTTGCCATTTTTATACCCATTGCATATTGCAGATTTCCTGCAATACTGCCACAATTAAAACAAGTTGAAAGAATTACAGCGTGGCTTCCTTTCTATTTCATAATTTTCTTCCAACTTTCTCTTTCTCCTATTTCAGTCTTCCAAGCACACTCTGAAAGATTTCGTCTGCAAGACTTGTATATTTCTCTAACATCTCATCTGCCTTTTTATTTAGTTCTTCGGCATACTCTCTGTTCTTCATCGATTTCGTATTAATATATACGTTTAAGCTGGCACCTTCTAATGCTGCTTTGCAAAATGCTGCGCCAACACCAGCATCACTGATGGCAAGTGTACTTCCTTTTGCTGCAAATTCTACAATAATATCAATTGCTTCACAGCATTTTTCCATGATTTCCATGGGTACGGAACAGGCATCTTTTAAAACAATTTCCATTACACGTGCTTTTTCTGCTTTTTCTTCTTCGGTTTCACGGGGCATACCGTATGCTTTGGAAAGGGGCTCAAAAACTTCCGCATCTCTCTCGATTAATGTTAAGAAATCTTTCTGAAGCTGGTCGGATTTTGCTTTTAACGCATACATTTCCTCTTCCACTTCTGCATACTTCTTCTTACCTACAGTTAAACTTCCCACCATATTTCCCAGTGCTGTGCCAATGGCACCCACTAATGCTGATGCTCCGCCACCGCCCGGAACCGGAGCTTTGGATGCTAATACTTCTACAAATTCATTACATGGTACAGTTGAAAATCCCATAATACCCTCCTACATGTTTTTTAATATGGGGCGTAATATATGAAATACTACGCCCCATTTCGGACTTATCAATATAAATTCCTGCAAATCAAAGCTTTTCCAAGCTTTATCCATTGATTCTAAAGATTGTCTGAAAATTGCTTTCTGTCAGCTGCGCGGAAATGAATTTTCAAACACGCTCTAGAACAATCCGGAAATCTTTCCTGTCTCGTCTACGTCGATTCTTTCTGCTGCCGGTACTTTTGGAAGTCCTGGCATGGTCATGATCTCTCCTGTGAGGGCTACGATAAAGCCTGCTCCTGCGGAGATCTTTAAGTTACGTACTGTTACTTCAAAGTCTGTCGGTGCGCCAAGCTTTGTCTGGTCATCTGTCAGACTGTACTGTGTCTTAGCAACACAGATCGGGCAGTTCCCGAATCCAAGGTTTTCCAGTTCTTTCGCCTGCTTCTGAGCATTTGCTGTGAGAACTGCTTTCTTTCCGCCATATACTTTCTGTACGATTGCATTTAATTTATCTTCGATACTTCCTTCTAATTCATAAGAATAGTGGAATTCGCTTGGCTCTTCTACCAAACGGATTACTTCTTTTGCAAGAGCTTCGCCGCCTTCGCCGCCTTTTGCCCATACTTCAGAAAGTGCTACGTTTACACCAAGTTCTTTACATTTTGCTTCTACCAGGTCTAATTCAGCCTTGGTATCAGTTGGGAATGCATTGATTGCCACTACGCATGGAAGTCCGTATACATTTTTGATGTTGCTTACATGTTTCAGTAAGTTTGGCATACCGTTTTCCAGTGCTTCTAAGTTTTCGTTATTCAAGTCAGCCTTTGGAACGCCGCCATTGTATTTTAATGCACGCACGGTTGCTACGATAACAACTGCGGAAGGGGTAAGCCCTGCCATACGGCATTTGATATCCAGGAATTTCTCTGCTCCAAGGTCAGCGCCGAATCCTGCTTCTGTGATTGCGTAATCACCCAGTTTTAATGCCATCTTTGTTGCAATTACAGAGTTACAGCCATGTGCGATATTGGCAAATGGTCCGCCGTGAACGATTGCAGGCACGTGTTCCAGAGTCTGAACCAGGTTTGGTTTCAGAGCATCTTTTAACAGTGCTGTCATAGCGCCCTGTGCATTTAAGTCGCCTGCGGTTACCGGTTTCTGCTCTGCAATTTTTCCATATGTATATCCAACGATAATCTTGGAAAGTCTCTCTTTTAAATCTGTGATATCTTTTGCCAGACATAATACTGCCATAATTTCAGATGCAACGGTGATATCATATCCGTCTTCTCTAGGCATTCCGTTTGTCTTTCCGCCCAGTCCGTCTATTACATTACGAAGCTGGCGGTCATTCATATCCACACATCTTCTCCAAGTGATCTTTCTTGGGTCGATGTTTAATGCATTGCCCTGGAAGATATGGTTATCCAACATCGCTGCCAGTAAGTTGTTGGCTGCACCGATAGCATGGAAATCACCTGTAAAGTGAAGGTTGATGTCTTCCATCGGAACTACCTGTGCATAGCCGCCGCCTGCTGCGCCGCCTTTTACGCCGAATACCGGTCCTAAAGATGGCTCACGAAGCGCAACCATAACGTTCTTGCCCAGTTTTTGTAAACCATCAGCCAGACCTACGGTAGTTGTCGTTTTTCCTTCACCTGCCGGAGTCGGGTTGATTGCTGTTACAAGAACTAATTTTCCGTTTGGAGCATCACTTTCTTTTAAAAGGTTGTAGTCAATTTTCGCTTTGTATTTACCATATTGCTCCAGATATTTTTCGTCAATACCTGCTTTTGCTGCAATTTCTGTAATTGGGGACATGGTAGTCTCCTGTGCAATTTCGATGTCTGATTTGTAACCCATAGAAATATCTCCTTTCAAAACTATCCGTCCAATGTTTTCCTGACACTTTAACGGATTTTAGATTTTTTTTAATGTGCCGATGGACACATCTCCAACAACTGCCAGATCCTCTGCTTCAAAGGATAGTGGAAAATTATCAGAAAATAGTATTTGGGATGACGGTGGAAACTCATCATCCCCAGCCCATAGAATAAATCGTACAAAATATCCATTTATGAATTCAAACTCGTAAGATACATCGCCAAGCTCTAATCTTACGGCGCCCACTTTTTCCATTTGTGCCTGAAAAAGTTCTAACTTTGAACCGTAGGAAAATGCCAGACGCATCAGGCATCTGCCCTGAAACTGTCTGAAATAAACCTCACCCCAGGGCACTTCACGATAAGTCAGATACTTTCCGGTTGTCTCAGATGCTGTGCCTTTTGTCAAAAAACGGATTGCAATAATCTTTGCAGATATTTCTTCCATAAGGGCACCATATGTCTCATCATCAGTCTCTGCTTTTTCCACACTGAATTCCGGATAAGATATCAGATAACTTTTCTGCATCATCCGCAGCGTAAATACCTGCTTTTCTTCATCAAAGGGAACTCCTGTGCGTCTGCTTGCTTCAATCGGATCTATTTTGCGATATTCTTCAAGGTAATGCTCGAACGGGATTCGTTCTTTGTTGTCTTTTTCGTACTCAATATTCATATGTATCCCCATTGCTTCCTTTCAATATCCCAATTTAGTTAGTCTTCAAATAGTGTCGTATCTGTATGCGGCAAGAAACATGCTGCAACAAACTCATCCATATACTGAGGGATTGCACTTAATTCCAGATAAGTCATATTTCTTGCAACTTCATATACTTTCCGCTCAGCCTGAGTAGAGCAAAGCATTGCATATGCCCCTGACAGGGATGAATTTCCAATATACTGGTACAATTCCAAAGGAACTTTCGGGAACATCCCAATATGAATTGCATTTTCCATATTGATACCGCTCCCAATGCCACCTGCTACATAAACATGTTCTATCATTGAAATATCAAAATCACAATAAGATAACATTGTCCGGATTGCAGAGAAAATTGCTCCCTTTGCACGGATAAAATTATCGATATCAACTTCTGAAATCTCCACATCCTTCACAGATCCTGCTTCTGACTCAAATGCCAGCACATAGCTGCCCATATCAAATTTATCGTGTCTTACGCGTTTTCCTTCACGGACAAATTTACCTTTAGGGTTAATAATGCCGCAACGGAATAACTCACTGATAATATCAATGATACCGGAACCGCAGATTCCAATCGGTTTCGTCCCCTCATCTCCAATTACAGAGAGATTTGGCTCCATTGTTTCTTTATCTATGGTACAAGCTTCAATTGCTCCATCTGTAGCCCGCATGCCACAGCTGATATCCCCTCCTTCAAATGCCGGTCCTGCTGAGCAGGCACAACTCATTAAAAAGTCAGAGTTACCAAATACAATCTCGCCATTGGTACCAAGGTCAATAAACAAGGAAAACTCCGGTTTATTCCACAGTGCACTTACAAAAGCACCTGCTGTTATATCTCCGCCTACATAGCTTCCAATATTTGGAGCTATAATAATATGGGAATCCGGATTAATATGAATTCCAATATCAGATGCATACAGTGAATTCGTTTTAAAGAAGGTTGGAATGTATGGTTCCATACGAAGAGGATCAGCATTGATACCCATTAATAAATGGTTCATAGTGGTATTACCTGCAATACACATACGATATATACTCATAGGATCCAGTTTCGCCTGTCTGCACATGGTCTGGATCAACGGATTAATCGTCTCTTCAATAACTGCTTTTTGCAGTCTCTCCTTGCCGCCTGGTTTTGCCGATTCAATTATACGATTAATTACATCGGCACCGTAACGGATTTGTCCGTTTCCGGAAGAACCTTTTGCAAGAATAGATCCGTCCAGCATATTAATCAGAATTGCTGAAACCGTTGTTGTTCCGATATCAATTGCAATTCCACCTACAATCACTTCTTCATTCTCCGGGAAAACATCATATACAAATATATTTGTTTCAATTTTTCTTACAATTATTTTGACACGAAAATTGCTTTCCCTAAGCACATCCGGCAATTTCTTCAAAACCGAATATGGAACACGGATCTTTTCAATACCGGTTATTGCCGTAATTGCGCGGGTAAACCGCTCATTGTCAGGCATGGTATCATCCAAAGTAGGCTCATCCATAGATACATTCAAAATCTCTAATGTATTCTTCAGTTCAATACCTGCTTCTAAAATCTGTTCTTTTGCATCGGAAAAAATCTTTAATTCTTCCGGCGAACTTAGATCTGCCACTTTCATACGGCTTCTGTAAGCAGAGGCAATATCCGGCACCAGTACTTCCACATCCGCATTTATGGTACTGACACAGGCGAGACGCCAGCCTTCGGCATAGTCCTCATCCGTAATATGACGCGTCTTTTTTGATTCTAATTCACCGCCAACGAGCTTTACTCTGCATTTCCCGCAAGATGCATTTCCTGAACACGGTGCATCGATAGCTACGTTTGTTTTTCTCGCTACCTCAAGAAGGCTTTCACCGAAAGCAGCGAAGACAATAATATCTTCGCTGTTTTCAAACTTAAAAGTAACTTTATGCATATATTAGATCTCCAGATAGGAATCCGCATATAAGGTATTGTTTTTAAATACATCACAGGATTTGATTGTTTCCATCAATCTTAAATCACAAGGATTTACGATAGCGGAAGTCAAACCATTCATCATAGCCATAGCTACTAAAGCAGAATCCATGATCGGACGGATATGTTTTGGCATACCGTTAGAGTTATTGGATAATCCACCTGTAGAGTTTAATCCCATATCGCTGAACATTTTAATTGCTTCTAAAACGTCCATCTGCTTGTCCTGCATTCCTTTAACAACAAGGAATAACGGGTCAAACCAGAGATCAGTAGGTTCCATGCCAAGTTCCAGACCTCTCTCTAACATGTTCTGGCAGTGCATCATACGTTCGTCATTATCAGATGGAACGCCTTCTGCGGAACATAATGCGATAACAATTGCATCATTTGCTGCAGCTAAATCGATATTTTCGATTCTGTCTCCGGCATCTGCAGAGTTAACGATTGGTTTTCCTTTTGAACGGTTATATACGGAAATACCAGCTTCAATCGCTTTTTTATTAGCGGTATCCAGTGCCAGCGGTACATTGTCGAATTCATTCTGAAGCAGCTGAACAGCCCATTTCATTAATTCTTCGCCATCGCTTTCAGCCGGTCCGATATTTACATCTAAGTAAGTTGCGCCTGCATCAAGCTGCTCTTTTGCACGCTGAATGATAGGAGCTCCGTCTCTTTCTGCCATTGCTTTACGGATAACTGGGGAAATACAGTGGATTCTTTCACCAATTGTTACGAATTTTGCCATTGTTTAATCTCCTTCTCTAATTGAAATTGTTGTAACATTTCAGACAGGTCTGCGCATTTACTGCGCCGACCGTATGAAAACCTGGAGCCTGCAGACATCCAGCCCTTCGCCGCAGGCGAATTTCAATGGGCTGGATGTGTAACAGTTCATGCTGTCTGAACTGTTACATATTGTTAGTAAAATCATTTACTGATTTCTGCCATACTATATTAGTATAGAGAAAATTACTGCATATCTTTTAAGAATTTCACAAGCTGTACAGCTTCATTTGGTCCTACAATGACATCCCATCCCGGAAGTTTCGCTTCTACTTCACCTTTTAAAACAGCTACTTTACCTGGAAGAATTAATTTTCTGTTTTTGATCTTGCCTTCGATATCAGCTTCTCCAAAATATTTAGCAATAGAACTTGCAGATAATTTACCTGCTGCCCATGCTGTCAGAACGGATAATCCGCCTGCATCACTGATAATCAGATTACAAGGAACTCCGGAACGCTCTAACTCGCCGGATACTACGAAATATGTAAGTGCAAAGTCTACAGTTGTAAGACAAACTGAATTCTCATCTGCTCCATTGATTGGGTAAATACCCGGTTCTACTTTCATTGGCTTCTGAGGATCTGTAAATACGTTCTGTCTTAAACCATATAACGGCAATGCCTGAGCATAAGTCATTTCTTCCATTACTATGATAGAGCCATATTTAATTGTAAACATAGATGCTAAAGCTGCCTGCATGTGGATATCTCCCTTTGCAAGTGCTGCTACATTTACGATTGACGGATAACCAAATGTTCTGTCACTGTCTTTAACTGCTGCTTTTCTCATCTGAACTGCTGTTGCAAATGCATCTTTAATGGATTTACATCCCGCATCCAGGATCAGGTTCTTGTTTCCAAGTCCTTCTAATTTAGCAACTGTATCATATAATTCATTTATATCTGCTCCACGAACACCAAGTACAACACCTGCTGCAACAGCTATTGCACTCATAGCTTCATAATTGGAAGCATCTGCTCCATTTAATACTGGTTTGCTGTCTTTGCATACTTCAAGAGCTGCTTTTGCAACTTCAACATCTGTACATCCTAAAATTAAAGTTCTGTTCAGAGCCGCTGCTTTTTTTACAAGCTCTACATAATCACTGACTCCATCAGCGCTGTAGTTAACATAGACCATCTCTACAAACATTCTTTCGCCGATACGTTCGTAATCAACCTTAGGAATTGCTGCAAGCTTAGCGTCAATTGCTGCTTCATCCATACAATTGCAAAGAGCAACTGCATATCTTGTCTTACTTACAAAAGTTTTTTCGTGTCTTTCAAGAACAGTTTCTCCGCCTAAAGTAAATTCATTTTCGCCTGTTCCGACTTTAATTGTTTTCATTGGTGGTGCAGTAGCCTCTGATAAAGTTGCTAATGCATCCGGTGAGAAATGCGGACATGCACTGATATCCATAGCGCCCTGTGCAACCTTCATTGAGAAAGCCATACATGTTGGGCATCCACACTCCTTACAGTTTTTCTTAGGTGATAATTTAAATATATCAAGACCTTTAAGTGCCATAATTCTTTTTCCTCCTTAAGCAGCAATTATACTAATTCTTTGACTAATTTTGAAATAGTTGCAACTGATACAGGATGTTTTAAAATAACTGCATTTGATCCGGAAACTAAAACTGCTGCTGCTGTCTCTACTTCCATATCAATACCGCGCTGTTCAACATCTCCCCATTCAGGCATATCAGCTTCTGAAGCCATTGATTCTTTTACGCCCCATGTTTCAGATGCTACCGGTGTTATAATCGGCATCTGTAACATTCCATCATTCTGAGATAAAGCTGCTGCTTTTACTCTCTGCATGGTGGAAACAACATATTCAAAACCATAACCTGCTGCTGCAGTACCTACGTTCATAACAACGTTAGAACTGCTGACACCTAACTGTGACAATAATACATTTAACTGTTTTGCAAGGTTGATATCAACTGCTGATTCAGCACCTACTACCTGCTTATAAGCCAGGCCTGCTGCTGCACCAACTGTCTTGTAGTTTTCTTCCTTTGCTGCTAAAAGCATTGCATTTCTGCCTTCCAGTACTTCGGCAGCTTTGCTTAAAAGTTCTGCATCTTTTTCAACGTTCTTGCATCCCGCAATAACAAGTGGCACGTCTACTGCTGCTGCAACATCTTTTACGATTTGAATTAATTCCTCTGTAGATTTGTCAGCTCCGTTGGGATCTCCGCCTTCTAATCTCAGGCAAAGGAAATCAGCACCTTCCATAGCTGCGGCTTTTTTAGCCATATCAGCTACAGTTGCACAGCCTTCATAATATTTCTGAATAAATTCCGGTTCATTTTCTAAACCGAAGTCTGTGATCTCAACACCTACTTTTGGTGCGTTTTCGATAGGAGCATCGAAGGTATAAAATGGTAATACATTTTCTCCGCCTATGGTAATTTTCTTGTCCCCGCATCCAATTTCAACAGTGTTAATATTTGCGCTGAACTTTCCTGATTTTGCATTAAATGGCATTTCTAATAAACCTCCTTCATGTTTTTAGACTGTTGTAAAACATAATTATATTTTACAACAGTCTGCCTTAAAAATCCATAAAATCTTTGTACTTCTTTAAGAACACTCCCATTAAAAACCCTTGAATTTACTGAATATTTATAGATATCTCCGGTATAAACAAAAGCTTTGGTGATTCTTAAATCAAATTACATCATTGGTTCCATGCTAAGTGCCGGATGACCTTTTTCTTCTAAGTATGCTAATAATGTTTCCGGATCTTCTGCTACTGTTTCATCACCGATCATATCAACAAAGTTATCGATATTATATAATTCTTTCGCGGTAGCATTTAACTTCTCAGCAACCTGATCTTTTAAGTCTTTTGGCATCCATACGATTCTGCCAACACCGCCTTCTGCTTTCATGAACTTCTTAGAAGCGATGAAGTGTTTACCATGTCCCATGAAACCTGGTGTCTGAACACCGCCGCCTGTCATGGAAGCTAATTCAGGGAATGTCATACCGATTGGTGTCATTCCTGCATATTCACGGTTCGCAATACATACACCATTGGATAATGGCTCAATACCACAGATACACTCAAAACATCCACAAGATGTCATAGGATCTTCAATGATAGAATATAAGGTTACTGTTTCAAGCGCACCCTGGGAATATTTCTTAACCGCATCGTTAACATCCTGGTAAGATCCGGTTCTTTCATCAATTAAGCCGCCTTTTGTGATAACCTGGCATGGTCCCTGAGGATCAAGTTCGTTGGTAGCCTTTGCATCCAGCCATGAAACAGCACCGCAAAGTCCAAGTCTTTCAGGTGTAACAACACATACGTGAGACGGTGAGAATGCCTGACACATAATACAGCTGTAGTATACGTCAACACCTTCATCTGTTAATGTACTAAGTCTTTCATCACGTTTGTCATAGCTTGGTACAGCCAGTTCTGAACGAAGTTTTGTACATTCCGCTGCATCCGTAATAACTTTAACCTGACATTTGTCAACAACTGCTGCAAATTCGCTCTTAATTTTAGCATACAGAACTTCACCGATATGTTTTGCTCTGAATCCGGCATTAAAGGTATCTTTGCTCACACGTACACGGATCATATCTCTCTGTCCGGTATGCATTACACCTTCGATACAGTTGATGTAGGAGTGGAATTTACGTTCAAATACAGGCTCGAAATCAGACTGCATGTTCTTTCCTGCAACTTCTACTATGTAAGCAATACTCTGTTTGCTTCCAACTTCGAATTCGTCAAAGTCCGGTCCGATTACTTCAATCTTATGATCTTCGATTTCTGTTGCTTCTTTTGCCTGTACTAATTCGAAACAGTCAACTCTGGAACCGTCGAATTCTACCTGCATATCACCACGGCGGATGATTTCACCTTCAAATGCAGATGCAAATGCAACCGGGATATCAATCTTGGTGATTTTAATCTTAATATCTCTTGCTTCCAGAGATGTTGCGTTGAATTTCGCTACATCTTCCTGAACGATTAAGCTCTTTGGTACGCGGAAGATATTTTCTGTTTCGTTTGTAACTACCGGGAAACCAAGTGCAATTGCACCAGCTCCACAGGCAACTACTACATCATCCAAAGGTCCGAAAGCATTTACAAATGCTGGAACTCTTTCAAATGTATATTTCATTAACGCGCCTGCATCTCCTGCTGTAATATTACCGAAGATCAGAGCAGCTCTGATTGCTACGGATACTACATGGATTACGCTTGTTACGTCTTTTCCTAACGGAATAACACGAACGTTAGCGCCTGTTTTATATCCTAATTCTGCACACTGGTCAATGATTCCGCCAACTAATGTTACCAGGATACCCTGTGCCTGATAGCTCTTAATCAGGTCAACACCTTCCTGTGCAGTTGGTGCAGTACCAAGGACTACAGCTACACCTGGGATATCTCCTGTAACAAGAGGAACGCCCAGCTCACGGATAATTGCATCGCTTAAATGTCCATAGCATGGATCTTCGTAAGGAGCAGCTCCGTCAATATATTTTAACACTTCAATAAACTCTGCACACAGAGCTGTAGCAACACCTGACATAAATGCATCATTCAGACGTTTTTCTCTGGTCATTAAAGATTTCACAACTCCGAGAGCTGTTTTTAAATCACCTAAATTAGCGATTTTTGTTCCTGTTACACCATAGTAACAAGGTAAGCTGTATGCTGTATTTGGAAAACTTACTGCTTTATCAGCGCCATGCTGTGCGATTGCACCGTCAATTGCCTGCTCTGTCAATCCGTATACGGCATCATTTCCACTAAATACTCTATCAAATAATGTCACTGTTATACCTCCAATCAGATACTTGTATTATCGATCTTTTCTTTTATTTTTCTTATCTCTTCTGTTGCGGTGTCGCTAAAATCAAAGGGGGATTTTCCCTGCCGGTCCGCATCGATCACTTCCGTGTTGTAGTGAATGAAGCCCAATAAATCTTCTGACGGAATTTTGGATTTTATAAACTCTTCGTCCTCTTCATTACGCACCTTGTTCGCCACAACCCGCACGTGCTTCACACCAAGGTCCGTTGCAAGACGCTTTACATTCTTGTAGGTTTGGATGCTTCTTGCACCGGGTTCAATTACAACCACAAACTGATCCATTCCCTCGGTAGTTCCCCGTCCCAGATGTTCCAGGCCCGCTTCCATATCCAGGATTACCACATCATCGCTTCTTAAAACAAGATGATTGATAATCCTTTTGAGCATTACATGCTCCGGACATACACAGCCGCTTCCAGCCGTATCAACGGTGCCAAGAACCAGCAGTTTTACGCCGTTTGCTGACTTTGCAAATTTATTCGGGATATCGTCTACTTTCGGGTTGATCTTATAAAACTTATTGTCGTCATTTGCACCGGTACGTTCCTGCACCAGCTTACGCATTTTGGTAATCGGTACGATCTGATCTAATTCTTCATCAGAAAAACCAAGGGCTAATCCTAAATTTGCATCCGGATCCACATCCGCCGCCAGGACATTCTTCCCTTCCTGTGCATATAATCTGGCCAAAGTGGCCGCAAAAGTTGTCTTTCCTACTCCGCCTTTTCCGGTAACTGCAATTTTCATTTTAACTCCAATCTGCTGCCAATAGCAGCGTTCTCCCGATTAGATACCAAGAGCCGCTCTCTTTTCTTCAATTCTGTCAATCATAGCATCTACAAGCTTATCTATATCTTTTTCAACCGTATATGCTGCTTCAACCCATTCTCTTACGCCGCTTGTCAGTAACTCTGCAACTTCACTGGAACCGGATACATAAGGATCAACTCCAAGGAATGTATCGATACCGGTAGAAACTACGTAGTTACCAATGGATACCGCTTTTTCAGACATCCACTCAGGAGCACATCCCACAACCGGAAGCTGAGAAATATTAAGTCCTGAATCTTTTGCAAGTTCAGATGCAAGAATCATCATACGGCTGATATCAACACAAGATCCCATGTGTAATACTGGAGGGATATCAGCTAATTCACAAACTCTCTTAAGACCTGCACCGCAAATATCTTTTGCAGCTTTGTCCATAAGTCCTGCCTTAGCAGCCGCCTGAGCAGCACAACCGGATGCAATGACTACGATATCGTTTGCGATTAATTTTTTCATTAATTCGATGTGAGCAAGGTCAGGTCTGATCTTCGGATTGTTACATCCAACCATAGCAACAGCACCACGGAGTACACCGGATGTAATACATTCCAGTAATGGTTTTGTTGTTCCTGTCTCATCTACCTGTGAATTTGTAACGCCATCCAACACTTTAACAATTGCTTCTACAGAATAACCAACAGTAGCTTTCTGTTTCATATCCGGGATGTAGATCAGATCCGGATTTCTGTTTTCGAAGTTGTCAATAGCAGCTTTTACAATCGCTTTTGCATTCTCGCCTGCTGTATGAGCATTGAATCTGATGAATTCAGAATCCGGCATCTGAGCGATCGGAGAAGTTGTGATGAATTTTGTATGGAAACATTTGCTTAAAGGACCAAGTGCCGGGAAAATACACTGTACGTCAACTACAATCGCTTCACAAGCTCCTGTAAGTACTACGTTTTCCTGCTGTAAGAAGTTTCCTGCCATCGGGATACCACGACGCATAGCAACTTCATTGGAAGTACAGCACACACCGGATACGGTAATACCTTTAGCACCTTTGCTTTTCGCATAAGCAATTAATTCAGGATCATCCGCATATTCACAGATCATTTCTGAAAGTGATGGATCATGTCCGTGAACAACGATATTTACGTTTTCCACTTCCATAACACCAAGGTTTGCCTCTGTATCAACCGGCTTCGGTGTTCCAAAGAGAACATCAGAGAATTCCGTTCCCATCATGGATCCACCCCAACCATCAGAAAGACCTGCTCTGAATGACTGTCTGATCAGCGCTTCCGGTTTGGAGGAACATCCCATATGAGCCATATGTAAAGAACATGAAACTTCACGGTCAATTGCTCTTGGTGCAATTTCTTCTCTTTCCCAGATTTCCTGAGTATGTTTTGGTGCTCTCTTTAAAAATCTCTGAGTTCCGAATGGCTTACCATATTCCATCATACCCATTTCAGCGATTTCGTGAGCCAGATCGTAGATATCTTTTCCTTCGGTCTCTACACCCCACTCTTTAGCAATACGAAGTAATTTTTCCGGATCTTTTACTTTGTAGTTGCCATCCGCAGCTGATTCATAAAGTGTATGGCAGATTTCACGACCATGATCGGAATGTGTAGCAGATCCGCCTGCTGTAAATTTAAGGTAATTTCTTCCTACGATACCATGTACGTCACATCCACAGATTCCTTTTGGAGCCTTTGGAGTAATACGGCAAGGTCCCATAGCACAGATTTTACAGCAGACACCTGTCTCGCCGAATTTACAGTGTGGTGTCTGGTTTTTTACTCTGAACTGCCAGGCATCAGCACCAACCTTTGCGCCTGTCTCCAACAATCTGGCTGTAGCCGCTTCAAATTCTTCTACTGTTGTTAATTTAAAGTTTCCCATTATAAACCTCCTTTAAAATTGGGTTGTTTTCCCGGGGCTGTTTTATCCCAACATACGAAATTCATTTCGTATTATCCGCCCCCACGGGATATTTCTCTTTAAAATTAATCCCCCTGGTGTCTGGTAATTCCTTCCATCAAGGGGAATTAATAACTCATAATATTAAAGACCTAATGCATCCACAATATCTCTTATCGCTTTTTTCACCGGTGAATCCTCAGGAAGTTCAACTGTAGGCTTTCCATCGCAGTCAAATTCGTATACATCCGAGTTCTGCGGAACGACTCCTAAAAGCTTTAAACCCTGTTTTTCAATTTCTTCACGGGTTCCTTCGTTCAGTTCTCCATTTGGAGCACGATTGATAATCAATCCCATATCTTTCGGATTCATCTCACAGTCATTTACAAGCTTTGCAATCCGCCCTACAGCCTGTACTCCTCTTCTGGAACAGTCGCTTACCAGAATCATGGTATCAACTTTGGGCAGGACGCCTCTGCTGATATGTTCCATCCCCGCCTCATTATCCATCACCATGTATTTATAATTCGGCAGCAATTTTGTAAGCTGTGTCTGCAGCAGTCCGTTTACAAAACAATAGCAGCCTTTTCCCTGGGTTCTTCCCATAACAAGTAAATCATAATCATCTTCTTCCACCATACAGCGGTTGAACATAATTTCCATATAGTCTGCTTTAGACATACTTGCCGGAATAGGGTTCTTTACACTGTTTTCCGCACGTGCCACTTCTTCTCTGATATCGCCCAGAGTCATATCTACTTCCACTCCGAGAACTTCATTCAGGTTTGAATTCGCATCAGCATCTACTGCCAAAATCGGTCTTTTTCCCTTTTCACAGAGATACTGAATAATAAGTCCGCAAATTGTGGTTTTTCCCACTCCGCCTTTTCCTGCAACTGCAATTGTATGTGTCATAACGGGTGCCTCCTGTCATTTCCCTATAGTCTATTCTGCTTTTGTTCTGAGTCCGGATCTTGTTAAGATTTCGGAAACTGCAGCAGATTTGTTTAATGCATATAAATGTATACCTTCTACACCTTCGCCAATGAACTGGTATAACTGGTGTACGGTATAATCGATACCTGCTTCTTTAAATCCTTCCGGATCATTGTAATATTTACTGATTACTTCAGCAAGGTCTCTTGGAATTGAACATCCGTTCATGGACAATGCCATACGGATTGTAGCGTCTTTGTTTAATACAGGCATTACACCTACATCGATAGGAAGTGTAATTCCGGCATTTCTGATCTGATCTACCCATCTCTTAAACTGCTCAATATCAAAGCAAAGCTGAGTCATAATATAATCAGCGCCTGCATCCTGTTTCATTTTCAGATGCGCAATATCTTCTTCAAAGGTTGGACATTGAATATGTTTTTCAGGATCTCCGGCCATGGCGATGGTAAACTGATCACCAAATTCTGCTCTGATGAATGCTACCAGTTCATTTGCATAGTTGAAATCTCCGCGTGTTCCTTCCCAGCCTGCCGGTAAGTCTCCGCGAAGTGCCAGAATATGGTTTACACCATTATCCAGGTATGCCTGTAACTCAGCTTTCATTTTTTCTTTTGTGTTTCCAATACATGTAAAATGAGTTACTGCTCTGTGTCCGCTGTCCGCAATAGCTTTACAAATTTCCACATTACGCCCTGCATTAGAACCGCCGGCACCATATGTACAGCTGATGAAATCCGGATCAAACTGATAGAGTTCGTCCAGTGTGTTTAATAATGGTTCCATTGGCTGTTCAGCCTTTGGAGGGAATACCTCGAAAGAAAATGATGTTCTCTCCTTCATAATGTCGATTACGCTTTTCATCTAACTAATACCTCCGTTTTTTTAGTTTTATTTTAATTGTCCTTCCTAATCAGGACAATTAATTTTAACAACTCCGCCGGTCAGGTCCACCATAGCGATGGTTCCTTCCACGACTTTTCGTTCCCCCATTACATCAGTCAGAGTGATGTTCATGCCTTCCACTTCGATCATACTAACATATTGTAAAATAATACTGTCTTCTTTATTGATATTATATGCCGTAGCTAAGCACATCTCTATGACCTCCTATTGCTGCTCCTTGACCATTGCAAGTGCAACTCCTAAATACATGTTTCCTTTCTGAAACTCATCTACTGCTTTCTTGATCTGTTCTGCTGCGCCTTCGGCACCGGCTGTTCTTAACTTAGCCGCCATCTGATCCAGCTCTGCCGCATGATGTTCATTATGCTGTAACATGTAGGTTAATAACGCAATATTTTCTTTGTTGGGGTTTTCTTCCCCGGAACCACATCCGCATCCACAACTGCTCTCATTGCAGGATGTACTGTCGCAGCTGCAACTTCCATCATGAGAATGCTTATGTTCCTCTTCGTGGCCATGCTCATGGTCATGTGCATGGTTGTGTTCGTAGGTATGGGTGTGAGGATGGACATGTTCATGCGCATGCGCACAAATGTTACCATTTTCATCTTTAACTAAATGCACTGTTATCCACTCTCCTTTCCTCTTATTTGTTAAAAGCTTCACAGAGTCATATATCATAACCCTTAGATGGGGATATTATAACATACAATATATGAATTCTCAACAATGAGTATTGTATTTTTTTAAATAATTTTAGAAGATTCACTAATACTTACTAATATATAACATCACTTCGACTCACTAAACTGCTGCATTGCCAAATAATTAACATCCTCATCATGCTGTCCGAAATCCATATTATATTCATGTCTAACAGAACCCCTGCATTGCATAACCTGCGCCTCATTCCCCGCCTTACTCATTAAACATACAATTTACGAAAGGATAATTTTAAAAATAAAAAATGCTAATTTTATAATAAATCATTATCATAAAATTAGCAATCTTTTCCATTAATTTTTTCACAATTAAGCCAAAATCATTCGGTCGTTGGCAAATTCTCCGCCACTTTCCATTTCAAATTTTTTCAAAAGGTCTGCCACCTGCAGATTTTTCTTCTCCTCACCGGATACATCATAGATAATATGTCCGTCATACATCATGATTAACCGGTTGCCGATACGGATGGCATCCTTCATGTTGTGCGTAACCATAAGTGCAGTCAGATTGTGGGTGTCTACAATCTTAACCGTGAGATCAAGTACTTTTTTGGCTGTCTTTGGATCCAGTGCAGCCGTATGTTCATCCAGCAGCAGCACTTTTGGACGCTGTAGTGAAGCCATGAGCAGTGTCAGCGCCTGACGCTGGCCTCCTGATAATAGCCCGACCTTGGAAGTCATGCGGTCCTCCAAACCTAAATCCAGTGACTTAAGGGCAGTCTGGAATATTTCCTTCTCTTTTTTGGTAATTCCCCAGCCCAGACCTCTTTTCTTGCCTCTTCTGTAAGCAAGTGCAAGGTTTTCCTGTATTTCCATACTGGAAGCCGTTCCCATCATGGGATCCTGGAAGACCCTCCCCAGATTTCCGGCTCTCTGATACTCCGGTTTTTTGGAAATATCGTCCCCATCCAGCACAATGCTTCCGGAATCAATGGGGTATACACCGGCAACCATATTTAACATCGTAGATTTACCTGCACCATTACCGCCTATAATTGTGATAAAATCCCCAGGATTGACATGCAGATTCAGCCCCTGAAGTGCTCTTTTCTCATTAATTGTCCCGGGATTAAATGTCTTATATACCTCTTTTATTGTCAACATATCTGCTCGCCTCCTAATTCTTAACTACCAGTTTTTTAGAAAATACCGGAACGGCCAGAGCAATTGTTACAATAACCGCTGTTAACAGTTTCATATCATTGGAATCCATACCTAACTGAAGAACTACTGCTACAATTACACGATACAGGATAGATCCTAAAATAGCAGAGCCAAGCTTTCCTGCAAAGTTCAGACGTTTTCCCATAACAACTTCACCTATTACAATAGATGCAAGACCGATTACGATAGTACCGGTTCCCATACCTACGTCCGCAACCTTCTGCGCCTGCACAACTAAAGCACCTGACAGTCCGACAAGGGCATTTCCGATAACCAGACCGAATATTTTCATTTTGTCTGTATCCACACCCAATGCCCGGATCATAGCTTCGTTATTTCCGGTAGCACGCAATGCACTTCCGATCTCTGTTCCGAAGAGCCAATAGAGCAAGACGATTGCGGCAATTGCTATAATCAGTCCGATAAAACAGACTACGATGGTATTGATATTTGTATTTTTCTGAAGACTGTCCGGCAGCAATTTTACAAGCATTGTTACTATGGTGTCAGTTCCTTTTTCTCTGGTATTAATAGGCGTATTTGCCTGCCCCATAATTCTCAGGTTAATTGAGTAGAGAGAAATCATCGTCAGTATTCCCGATAATATAGCCGGAATCTTAAGCTTTGTATGGAGTATGCCAGTAACTGCTCCTGCCAATCCTCCTGCAGCCAGTGCAAAAAACAGGGTCAGAAATGGATTCATATGCAGCTTAACGCAAAAAACCGCACTGATACATCCGCCCAGTGCAAAACTACCATCGCATGTCATATCTGCGAAGTCCAATATTTTAAATGTTATGTATACCCCCAGTGCCATAAGGCTCCACAATAATCCCTGGGACACTGCCCCAAATATTGCCATTAAAATGTTCATCTCTACCTCCATTGTTATAAAATGGCCGTTTCAAAATACCTTTTGAAACAGCCACTTTTCTTATTCTTCTGTCGCAGAAGTCTCCTCTGAAGAAGCCTCTGTTGTTGCAGCCGGAGTTTTAACAAACTCCTGTAAGTCAGCCGGAATCTCAAGTCCCAGTTCTTCTGCTGCATCTTTGTTGATTACGGTATCAACATCTTTTAAATACTCGATAGGCATAGCCGCAGGATCACTTTCGCCGGCTAAAATTTTAGCAGCCTGTGCCCCTGTCTGTTTACCCAGATTGAAGTAATTAATACCTCTGGTTGCAAGGCCTCCGTTATTCACCATTCCTTCTTCACCGCAGATGATCGGAATACCAGCCGGATTTGCTACCATAGAAACAGTCTGCATTCCTGCTGCAATCATATTATCAGTAGGCGCATAAATAGCATCTACTTTACCAACCAGGTTCTGAACTACCTGCTGGATCTCGTTAGAGTTAGAAACGGTTGCATCCTGTGTCTCCAATCCGATTGCTTTTGCAGCTTCTTTTGCCATATCAGCCTGGATCTTGGAATTGGTTTCACTGGAGCAGTAAAGGATTGCAATTTTCTTTGCATCCGGCAGCATTTCCTTTAATAAGTCCATCTGCTCTTTTACCGGTGTCAAATCAGATGTTCCGGTAATATTTGCACCCGGCGCTTCGTTTGATTCAACTAATCCGCTTGCTGCAGGATCTGTAACTGCTGTAAGTACAATAGGAATCTGCTCTGTTGCATTTGCGCATGCCTGTGCTGCAGGTGTTGCAATTGCAAGGATTAAATCTGACTGGTCATTAACCAGTTTGGACGCAATGGTACTGCAGTTTGACTGGTCGCCCTGAGCATTCTGGTAATCAATCTGGATATTTTCTCCGTCTACGTATCCAGCTTCCTTCAAGCCCTCTACAAACCCTTCATAAGCCGCATCCAAAGCATCATGCTGCACCAACTGACAGACACCAATCTTATAGACCCTATCCGTATCTGCTTTTGCTGCACTTGCTGTTTCTGCAGCATCCGTGTCTCCTGCTGCGTCTGTGGCAGCGCCTTCTGCAGAGGCACCCTCTGTAGAAGCTGCGCTTGTCTCTTTTGATGCTGAAGTCTCAGTGCTTCCACTATTTGAACCGCATCCAACAGCCATAGAAACAACAAGACCCATTGCTAATAACATAGATAATGCTTTTTTCATAATATCCTCACTCCTATTTTCTTTTCCGAATCAACGCTTTCTCGCATTAAAGCGTCATGTTCATAAATGTGACTATACACTATTTCAAGAAAAAGGTCAATATATTATATGAAAAAATTCAATAAATCCCACTATTTTTTGTAAAATGTACCATAAAGTTTTGACATAGTAGAGGATATCGCTCCCGTAGGACAGGATTTTTTGCATTTCCCGCAGCGGATACATTCTGCACTGTTTGGCGTCTCATATACCGGTATATTCATTTCACATACTTTCTGGCATTTTTTACAATTTATACATTTTTTATCATCCACTTTATAGCGGTAAATGGACACTTTGTTAAAGCATCCGTATATTGCACCTAATGGGCAAAGATATCTGCAGAATGGGCGGTATATTACGATTGACAGCACTATGATTAAAATCAGGATTCCCATCTTCCAGTTAAACAGAAAGCCGATCGCTTCCTGCAGCGGAGGATTGGCTGATACCAGCGGTATACCGCCAAAGAGTGTTCCCGAAGGACAAATCCATTTACAGAACCAGGGGTCTCCATTTCCCAGAAGATTTACCGCAAACATCGGTAGTATGATAACAAATACAACCAGAATTATGTATTTCAGATACTTTAAAAACTTATCACCCGGAACCTTCCGTATTTTTACCGGAAACGGAATCTTATGAAGCAAATCCTGAACAAGTCCAAAAGGACACAGCCACCCGCAGATAAAGCGGCCGAAGAAAGCTCCGAATGCCATCAGAAAACCAATTACATAGAAAGAGAACTGGTATTTCCGGCTGCCCAGCACCGCCTGAAGCGAACCAATGGGGCAAGACCCCAATGCTCCCGGACAAGAATAGCAGTTCAAACCCGGCACACAGAGATTTTTTGTACTTCCTTTAAAAATGGTCCCACCCAGAAATCCATTCACATAACCATTTGAAACAGCTGTAAATGCAATTTGTACAACGAGACGTATGTGATTCCTTAATTTTGTCAATATTCTCATCTTACGCCTCCTTATCCGATCCCAATGCATTCCAGGCATATATTGGTTGCCTTTTGGAACACCGTTGCTGCTTCCCCGTTAAACACGCCTACAATGAGGAATACTGCGGCTGAGCATATGATAACAAGGGCTGCTTTGTTTTCTTTTAAAAATTTTACCATCTGTTTTCCTCCAATTTGATTAATTGCGGCAGTTTAAAACACGTTTTAGTATAACATTCCCGGGAAAAAGTTGCAAGCGAAGACAAAACCAGGGGCATCTGTGACCGATGCCCCTGGTACTCTTGCCCATTATTTATATGACGTAAACCCGATATCCTTCATGGAAAGGCCTGTCTGGCTTCTCAGCAGATAATCCCAGTTCATAAACGATAACTGCAGTCCCAAATTAGCTGTTTCCTGTATGCCACTCTCAGTCACTATCCCTGAATAATTGCTTATTGTAAAGTAAACCTTAGAATTCCTCTTATATTTCGATGCATTAAATTCCGCAGTTGCCCTGAACCCGGCATATGAATTGTTGACCGAAAAAATAAGTTCAGGTTTGATCAAATCAGATCTGACCGTTTCTACCTTCATGGAAAACCCCAGGCTTGCTTCGCTTTCATCAAATACACTTAAAAAACTAAACCTGTCATATGCACTCTCATATACGATGCCAAATGTATAGCCTGAACGGGCATCTGTTTGTTTGATAAACCTATTTCCGGAGCTGTTTCTTTCCCCATAGGAGAGAATGAAATTTTTTAATTTAGTATGGCTTGCGGAAATGGATTTATCAGGTGAATCTGTTTTTGCAATTACCTTAATGGTGCAGGTAAATTTCTTTCCGGCCACTTTAGCAGTTATGGTTGCTCTCCCAGTCTTTTTCGCTTCTACCTTACCTTTTTTTGTTACTGTTGCAACGGAGTTTCTTGAACTGCTCCAGGTAACCTTCTGCTTTGTTTTTTCCAACTTCAGATTATAAGCCTGTCCCACCTTAAGGGTCTTACTTGCGGCACTTAATTTGGGAACTTCTACCCTGACGCTGCCTTTATATTTCTTGCCTCCGACATTTGCCGTTATATTAGCCGAACCACCGGACTTTGCGACCAGTGTTCCATCTTTTTTGACCTCTGCAATTTTCCTATTGCTAATAGACCAGGTAACTTTTTTCTTTGTTCCTGTCACCTTCAGCTTTTTTCGTTGTCCCTTAATCAAGGTAACATTCTTTGGTACAATTTTTATGCCAGCCGCCTTTACCATGGAAACATTCTGAGTAAGCGGTAATACATCCGGGACTACACTAAAAAATACCAGCGCCGCCGCTACTCCCAATAACAATCTTTTTACTTTACTCCCTGCTCCGCACATAACTTTCCTCCTAAATTCATGGACAACATTCCTCTGTTTTCAGGTTGCTGCCCGATTGTCGCACCAATCACACTTTGTCAATCAAATACATCTGTCTGCTTACGATATCATTTGTAATAATGCGAATTCTTTTCTGCATGTCCACTTTGGCTATTTCCTCACAAATGCTATAATCGCCCGGATTTACTACATAAATCGCATCCAGATCCGGTGTGGCTCTAACCAATTCACATAAGACAGCCTTTGGGTATCTTCCATATCAAGATTCATAAAAACTATGGGTACGTTTTTTGCATCCATTTTTTTATGAAAACTGCTATCGACTCCATCTGCAGCGGCAGTATCGCAATTCCGTCCGGCGCATCCGCTTCTACCTGTGCAAGCAGGGGCTCAATAGCCCGGTCCGACAACTCCTTGATCAGATATAAATTTACACTGACTCCAAAAGCCTCCAGTTCTTTCGCCTTTTCACGTGCTGCTTTATAGCGGTTATTGAGTACCCTGTCTACCGTTCCTCTTGAGACACCGGCTATTTCAGCAATCTTACTAATTGTCACCATTCATTATCTATTCCTCATCAGTATTTAGAATTACGGGAATACGAAAGTTCAGAACGATCCGTATATATGATAATAATTATAACATCATTTCTAACTTGTGTTAATACAAATTTAAATTATTTTCTCAAAATCCAGAGTGCCATAGTACTTCTCCAGGCTATCGAGATTGTATATTGCCATCGCATTTACTAAACCATTACAGGTATCGTTATCATCACCCTTATTCTTTGCCGCCGCACCAGAAATTTCACTGTATTCTGTATCAGCCATACGGATGTCATAAATCCTTCACATTGTATGCCCGGCATTGCATAATCATACATAATTCCGGGAGTGGACAACCCTTGCTGCATCCCCCTGGTTACTATTTTCCCCAGCAACGCCAGTTTTTCATCCCTGCTATATCCTGCAATCTGCATTAAATCAGGAATCACCTCCTGAAACGAACAGTCTCCGCAAAGCAGGTCCACATCTTTATTCTCCTCATACACGGCCAACATGCTTCTCATAGCAAACATCACACTTGTTGCGTCAATCTTGACTTACCTATGAGTTATGATAATGTTCTGGATATAGACTATTTCCTACCTATTTTCCTTTAAAGCAAAAAAAGACTTCATGCCAGTCTCCATCGGAAACAAACATAAAGTCCTGTTCTCACAATTATTTAATCTGCCTTACTCGTCCCAGTTATGGTATACATTCTGTACATCATCGTCTTCATCCAAAAGGTCTAAGGTTTTCTGCAGATTCTTAACCGCAGTTTCATCCGTCAATTCCACATAATTTTGCGGAATCATGGTTACTTCTGCTTCCGCCATCCGGATGCCTTCTTTTTCCAACGCTTCACGCACGTTACTGAATTCATCAGGATCTGTAATGATCTCATAACTGTCCTCTTCTTCCTGGAAGTCCTCTGCGCCTGCATCCAAAGCAATCATCATTAAATCATCTGCGTCCATTTCACATTCTTCTTTGTCAATAATGATCTGTCCTTTTTTATCAAAACTATAGGACACACATCCGGGTGTTCCGATGCTTCCGCTTCCTTTTGTAAAAGCACTTCTTACATTGGCAGCTGTACGATTCTTATTATCGGTAAGTGCATCTACAATGATAGCAATACCGCTAGGACCATAACCTTCATAGGAAACATATTCATAATTAACTGCATTTGCATCACCGGCAGCTTTTTTAATCCCACGGTCTATGGTATCATTTGGCATGTTATTGGCTTTCGCTTTTGCAATTACATCACGAAGTCTGCTGTTATTATCCGGATCAGCTCCGCCTTCTTTTACGGCAACAGCGATTTCTCTTCCAATTATGGTAAAGATCTTACCTTTCGCAGCATCATTTTTTTCCTTTTTGTGTTTAATATTGGCAAATTTTGAATGTCCTGACATCTTGATTACTCCTTTTATCTTTCTTTATTCTTTTGTTATTTCTTTCGGAATCTCTTCCTCTGATTTGCTGACTCGTACTTTTTGTATAGTTTTGTTGGCAACGTTTAATATCTTAAACGCATAACCGTCTACTATAATTTCTGAGTCTTCTTTTTCGTCCGGTATTTTATCCAGACGGTAAATCAAATATCCATTTAATGTTTCAAAATCATCTGACTGAAGCTCTATATGAAGTATTTCTTCTACATCTTCAAGGGGCGTCATACCATCCATAATATATTTCCCGTCCGGCAGTTCCTCGATCAGCATCTCATCCAGATCATATTCATCCATAATATTCCCAACGATCTCTTCCAGGATATCTTCTAATGCGATTAAGCCTGCTGTCTGGCCATACTCATCTGCAACGATTACCATCTGAAGCTTTTTGGACTGCATACTCTGGAACAAAAGATTAATGTTCCTGGTCTCCGGAATAAATATGGCCGGCCGGATTAATTCGGGTATATCTTTGATTGCCCAATTGTCATATCCTTTTCTGGTATGAAAACGCATGGCATCTTTTAAATGCAGAATGCCGGTAATATTATCGATATTATCCTCAAATACCGGAAATCTGGAATTCGTACTGTCCAGCATAAACTGCAGGCTTTCCTTGAGGGTTTTTTCCTCATTTACCGCTATAATATTCTTCCTGTGGGTCATAATATCCTGGGCTTCTTTATCCCGGAATTCAAATATATTATTAATCATCTCCGCTTCACTTGCTTCCAGGACTCCCTGTTCATGGCCTTCGTTTACCATAGAGATAATTTCCTCTTCCGTTACATCATCCTGCAATTTCTTCGGATCAATTCCAAAAAGCCGGATAATTACATTTACAACTGATGTAAATAAATATGTAACGGGACTAAACAGAACCACGATTGTATGCACAAGCGTTACCTGTCCAAATGCCCATTTCCTGCAATAATGCGCTCCCAGTTTTTTCGGGAGCAGTATGCCAAATGTATACAAAAGAAAAAGCATACAGACAACTGCCAAAAACGCATTTATAAAAAGATAAACACCCATCGGCAATATTTGTCCGAGACCGGTTCTATCCAGGACCCGCTTCCATAAAGCAGTTGCCGGATGCATCATTACTCCGCCCGTCAGCATACAGACAAGTGTTGTTGTGACCTGAATTGTGCTAATCAGCCGGTCTGGAGCCTCCTTGGCGCGCAGAAGCATCCTGGCTTTACTGCTGCCCTGTGCCTCTTCCCGCTCCAATTCGCCTTCATTCAGTGCCTGAACGGCAGATCCAAATCCAAATAATACTGCATCCAGCAATATAAATATTAAAAAAACGATGAATCCTGTCGCAGGACTCCCACCACTATCCATTTGTAAAAATACTCCTTCTTGTTGTACTGTTAAGTGCGAAAGAAAATCACTTTCAAAGTTACCCTATTCAGGGGTTTAACAATGAAACAGTTACATATCAATAGAAAATATATCATCTTCCCGGGAATTAGTCAAGTTATGTAGATAATTCCAGACTGATTTTAAGTGCCCGGTCTACCTGACGTAAGATTTCCATATCCAGATGACACACTCTGTCTTTTAATCGTTTTTTATCGATGGTACGAAGCTGTTCCAGAAGAATGACCGAATCTTTAACGATCGCATATTTTCCAGCATCTATTTCCACATGGGTTGGCAGCTTCGCCTTATTCATCTTCGATGTAATGGCAGCACAGATCACTGTTGGGCTGTGCTTATTTCCAATATCATTCTGAATAATCAGAACAGGCCGGATTCCCCCTTGTTCGGACCCAATTACCGGCCGCAGGTCCGCATAAAAAATATCTCCACGTTTAATAATCACACATTTCACACTCCGATTCATACGTTATTGCTAATTAAAGATTAACTCTAGTATTTCCATATTCTTCATGAGTATGCATCTTTGTGTTCATATTCTTGCGGCATCGGCCCAAACGGACAAACTTGATGTCCGTCCGGCGAATGCCGCAAGGATCCAATACCCTGCAGCAAGCTGCAGGGTATTGAACTTACCGGGCATTATTCGTTAAAATAATCCCTCGTCAACACAATCTCCCCTTTGTGGACATATACCCTGGGTATCCGTTTACCAATATCACAGACAAATTCATATGGAAAACGTCCGCAGATACTGCTTAAGTCTTCTACCGGCAGGATTGCCCCCTCGCTCTCCCCAAACAGCGTAACTTCATCCAATTCCTTTGCTTCATCGATTTCACTGATATCCACCATAAACTGATCCATGCAGACTCTCCCCAGAATCGGCGCTTTTTTTCCATGAATCAAAACCCATCCTTTACCTGACAGGCTGCGTGGATAACCATCTCCATATCCCACCGGAATCGTAGCCACCTTTGTTTTCTTTTCTGTAACAAACGTGCCACCATAACTGACAGGAATTCCTGCTTCTAATTCCTTTATGTAAACAATATGGCTCTTGAGCTGCATTACAGGCTTAAGCGGAACACTCTCCTTCTTTACTTCCTGGGAAGGATAAATTCCGTAAATACTGATGCCGGGACGCACTGCGTCCATATTCGCTTCCGGAAGATCGATAATCCCTGCACTGTTGCTGCAATGTTTGAGGGGAATCCTAATCCCTGCTGCCGACAATTTTTCCAAAAAGTCCTGACAGCGCGCAAACTGCCCCCATGCACTGGTTTTATCTGCTTCATCCGATCTGGCGAAGTGGGTAAACAGCCCTTCTATCTTAAGGTTTGGTAATTTAGCAATTTCCAGGATCACTTCAATACTCTCTTTTGTATCTGTAAATCCAATCCTGCTCATTCCCGTATCTAATCCCAGATGAACATAAATCGTCTTTCCCTGTCTTCCCGCTTCCTCCGACAGGGCTATAGCCGTATCCAATTTGAACACGACCGGTCGTATATCAAGCCTTACCAGCATTTCAAAATGTTCTTCAAACGTATAGCCTAAAATCAGAATAGGCTTTTGGATTTGGTTCCTTTTAAGAATCTGAGCCTCTTCCGCAGTTGCAACGGCAAATCCCCAGATATAATCATAATCTTCCACAAGCTTTGCCACAGGAACTGCCCCATGTCCGTATCCGTCGGTTTTTACCACTGCAATCATCCTGGTTTCCGGATTTGTATTTGCTCTCATGTTCTTAAAGTTTTCTTCTACGGCATCCAGGCTGATGACAGCGCAGACCCTGCTATATTTCTGCATGTTCCTTTTCTCCTCTGATAAGTATTTCCTGTAATCCTTCAATGATATCGGTTGCCAGCATGGCATATGTACCACATCTGTCCCGTGCTGCATCACCCGCCAGGCCGTGCAGATATACCCCTAGTCTGGCCGCCTGGGCTTCCGGCATTTTCTGAGCCATCAACCCTGCTATAATACCCGTAAGCACATCCCCGGAACCACCCACTGCCATTCCGTTATTTCCACTCTGGTTCACATAGATTTTCTGCCCGTCTGATACAATTGTCCTTGCATCCTTTAATACACAGACCACTCTCTGTTTAGATGCATAAGTACACGCTGTTTGTAATAGGTTATCCAGAATATCTTTTTTTTCTGCATGACAGAGTCTGCTCATTTCGCCCACATGAGGCGTCACCACTGCCGGACGTTTCCGTTCGCCCAAAGGCTGTGGATTTTCTGCCAGCAGATTCAGACCATCTGCATCAATCAAAAGCGGCTTATCCTGTACCTTTATAAGAAGTTCCAGCATTCTGCGCTTTTCTGCTTTCTTTCCAATTCCGGGTCCAAATACAATCACATCTGCCCATTCTGCTGCTTCTTCCAACTGCTCATGCCTGTAATCACAGGTATCATAAGTGGTAAGAATTGCTTCCGGCAGCATAGTCTGGAGCATGGTACGGTTACTCTCTTCCGTGAAAATCCGCACCAGTCCTGCCCCTGTTTTATAGGCTGCCTTTGCTGATAGAAAAGCTGCCCCGCACATATTATAAGTTCCGGCCACTACAAGAACCCTTCCGTAAGTGCCCTTATTGGAATACGCAAATCTGGGAGGCAGCTGCTGCAGATCCCTTTCTGTGTAAGAGACGACTCCAGGCAGCTGATTTCCAAAACCATCCACGGTAATTCCTATATCCTTCACAATGACGCCCCCTGCATACTCTGTTCCGGGATATAAGACGTGGCCGATCTTTTTAAATGCAAACGTTACTGTTTTTATTGCCCTTACCGCCGTTCCCATCACTTTCCCGGTGTCCGCACTGATTCCGGAAGCTATATCCACCGCCAGAACAGCTGCCTCTGACTGATTCATATAACCGATCACATCCGCATAATGGCCTTCGATATTTCTGGATAGACCTACTCCAAACATAGCGTCTACTATACTAGTATATTCACCTACCCCCAACTTACTTACAAAAATCACACCATATTTTTCGCAGATATTCTTCTGCAATCTGGTTTCTTGTGTACAAGATGCCTCATTTCCCGCAAAATATACACAAACAGCTATCCCTCGCAGATGCAGCAGCCTTGCAATGGCAAAACCATCGCCACCATTATTGCCGCTTCCACACACCACCAGTACATTTTCAAGGTTAAAACTGCCGTCCACCAGCTCTTCCACACATGCCAGGGCTGCCCGTTCCATCAAAACCATGGATGGTACCCCTATCTTTTCTATTGTTGTCTGATCGCAGCGCTTCATTTCTTCTGCTGTTACCAGGTACTCCATATCTTTCACCCACTTTCAAACGCAAAACAACGCGTAAAAATATCTTTCTGATATCCTCCTACGCGTTATTTTGTCCACTTACTTATTCTTTAATTTCATGTTCTCTTTCATAACGGTTAATGTTATAGGATAACTGCATCAGGCTCTCTGAAAGATGTACATTTTCTACAATTACATCCTCCGGCAGGCGCAGATCAATATGAGCAAAATTCCAGATTGCCTTCACGCCGTTCTCAATCAGCAGGTTCGCCATCTGTTCAGCGTTCTCCTTAGGCAGGGTAAGCGCTGCAATTTTAATCTCATTATCTCTGACAAACTGCGGAAGATCATCTGTCATCCGAATCGCAATTCCACGTACCGTCACGCCCTGTAGCCTTGGATTTACATCGAAGATACCTTTAATCCAGAACCCGCGCTTTTCAAACTTCACATAGTTTGCCAATGCCTGTCCCAGATTGCCGGCTCCTACAATAATCATATTATAAGTTTTATCCAGACCCAAAATCTTTCCTATTTCATTGTAAAGATACTTCACGTTATAACCGTATCCCTGTTGTCCAAAACCACCAAAGTTATTTAAATCCTGCCGAATCTGAGATGCTGTCACCTGCATGCGGTCGCTTAATTCGTTCGAAGATATCCGCTCCACACCATCCTCCAGCAAGTCTCCCAGATAACGGTAATAACGAGGCAGCCTTTTTATGACGGCTTTTGAAATTTCCTTTTCCTCCACAATACCATCCTCCAAATGCATAATCTCGTTTACTCTATCGTATAAACATTATAACGAATTGTGAATTTCATGTCAAACTATTATGGCAGAAAATACAAAATTTCCTGTTATACAGGCATTTTGGCACATTCATACCGATAATGGGGACAGGTGAATCGATGTTAGAGCTGGATTGTAACGAAAATATCGTAAATAGCTTTAATCGCCGTCTCAAAATCTTCATTACGTACACCAATAATAATATTTAATTCACTTGATCCCTGATCGATCATTTTTACGTTAATATTTGCATGGGCAAGCGCTGAGAAAATTCTTCCTGCAGTGCCTCTTGTAGAACGCATTCCTCTGCCTACTACTGCGATCAATGCAAGATCGGATTCTAAATCAATATAATCCGGATGAACATTTCGCTGGATTCCCTGAAGTACCTTCTGTTCTTTTTCTTCAAATTCTGACTGATGTACAAATACGGTCATGGTGTCAATTCCGGAAGGCATATGTTCGAAAGAAATATCATTTTCTTCAAACACTCCAAGCACTTTGCGTCCAAATCCAATTTCCGCATTCATCATATCTTTTTCAATATTGATGGCTGCAAAACCTTTTTTACCGGCAATACCGGTAATCGTATATTTCGGTTTATGACAGGTATGAGCCACGATCAGAGTTCCCTTTTCCTGAGGAGCATTGGTATTTTTAATATTAATGGGGATTTCCGCTTTGCGAACCGGGAAAATAGCATCCTCGTGAAGTACAGTGGCCCCCATATATGCAAGCTCTCTTAATTCACGGTATGTAATGGTCTCGATTACCTCCGGATTTTCAATGATCCGCGGATCTGTCACGAGAAAGCCGGATACATCTGTCCAGTTTTCATATAAATCAGCCTGAATTGCTTTTGCAACAATGGAACCCGTTACATCGGAACCGCCTCTTGAAAATGTTTTAACAGATCCGTCCGGTTTTGCACCGTAAAATCCGGGTACGACCGCCCTTTCCGTGTCTTTTAATCTGTTTGCAAGTTCTTTATCTGTTTTAACTTCATCAAAGTTTCCGGCTTCATCAAAGAAAATTACTTCAGCGGCATCTACAAACTCATAGCCCAGATAGTTTGCCATAATGATACCATTCAAATATTCTCCTCTGGAAGCTGCGTAGTTGCTGCCT
The DNA here is from genome assembly GCF_000686105.1 of Robinsoniella sp. KNHs210. Taxonomy (NCBI): domain Bacteria; kingdom Bacillati; phylum Bacillota; class Clostridia; order Lachnospirales; family Lachnospiraceae; genus Robinsoniella; species Robinsoniella sp. KNHs210. The sequence continues at coordinate 1,255,156 of NZ_JMLZ01000002.1, read as the reverse complement.
GCTTTGTTCTCAAAATTTTCATGAATTACTTCAAATTCATGATCCAAAGAAAGGTCCAGTTCCAATCCTTTGATAATTTCGTTATAGCGCTCTTTTATTTTATCCAGCTTCGCGGTAAATTTTTTACCGGATTCTGCAATGTCATAGCATTCATAAAGCATATCTGTAACTTTAATATCACTTGAGAAGCGTTTACCCGGTGCGGAAGGAATTACATATCTTCTTGCTTCATCTGCACGGATAATGTCGGCTACCTTTTGAAACTGCTCTGCGTTTGCTAATGAACTGCCGCCAAATTTTACTACTTTCTTCATTACCAATTTCCTCCTCTTGTATATCCATAAACGTAACAATATCCCTATATTATCGCAAATCATGCATAAAGTCCAGTATTTTTGAAGAAATCTATTTGCAAAACCCGGATTATCTATTATAATAGTTTCTGATAAATATGAGAAAGATTGGGTGAATTACTTATGATACTTGCATGTCAGAACATAAGCAAAGCATTTGGAACAACTGAAATTATTAAGAATGCTTCCTTCCATATAGAAGATCGTGAAAAAACAGCAATCGTGGGAATTAACGGAGCCGGTAAATCTACCCTCCTGAAAATTATCATGCAGGAAATGCCTGCGGATTCCGGTGAAGTGATAATCACCCGCGGAAAATCCATCGGCTACCTGGCACAGCATCAGTCTGTTACAAATGAAAATACGATTTATGAAGAACTTTTGGAAGTAAAACGGGATGTAATCGAACTGGAACAGCGGATCCGAACCATGGAACAGGAAATGAAGATCCTGGAAGGTGCCAGACTTACCGAAATCCTGGAAACCTATAACCGGCTAACAATGGAATTTGAACACAAAAACGGCTATGCCTATAAAAGTGAAATCGTAGGGGTTTTAAAGGGTCTTGGCTTTACCGAAGACGAATTTGACAAACCCATCAATACACTCTCAGGCGGCCAGAAAACCCGTGTGGCTCTTGGTAAACTGCTTCTTTCCAATCCGGACATTATTCTCCTGGATGAGCCTACAAACCACCTGGATATGAACTCCATTGCATGGCTGGAAACCTATCTTCTGAACTACAACGGTGCCGTAATCATCGTAGCGCATGACCGCTATTTCTTAAACCGTGTGGTAACGAAAGTAGTAGAAATTGACAATGGTGAGGTTACCACCTACCTAGGGAATTACACGGATTATGCGCAAAAACGGGCGATGATCCGGGATGCAAAGTTAAAAGCATACCTAAATCAGCAGCAGGAAATCAAACATCAGCAGGAAGTTATCACCAAACTAAAATCCTTTAACCGGGAAAAATCTATCCGCCGGGCGGAAAGCCGTGAAAAAATGTTGGATAAGATTGAAGTTCTGGACAAACCGGTAACACAGACCTCTGAAATACACATAACGCTGGAACCAAAAATTCTGAGCGGAAATGATGTACTGACCGTGGAAGGACTCAAAAAATCTTTTGATGGAAATACCTTATTTCAGGATCTGGATTTTGAAATCAAGCGGGGAGAAAAAGTTGCAATTATCGGTAATAACGGTACCGGAAAAACAACGATCTTAAAGATTATCAACGGTGTTATTCAGGCAGATGCCGGAAAGTTTACACTGGGAAGTAAAGTCCACATCGGATATTACGATCAGGAGCACCATGTTTTACACATGGAGAAAACTTTATTTGAAGAACTCTCCGATGCTTATCCCAACCTTACCAACACAGAAATCCGTAATATCCTTGCAGCATTTCTATTTACCGGAGATGATGTGTTTAAACGAATCAAGGATTTAAGCGGTGGAGAAAGAGGACGTGTTTCCCTGGCTAAACTTATGCTCTCCAAAGCTAATTTCATCATCCTGGATGAGCCTACCAACCATTTGGACATTGTTTCGAAAGAAATTCTAGAAAATGCACTGAATCAATATACCGGTACTGTCCTTTATGTATCCCATGACCGTTATTTTATCAACCAGACGGCAACTCGTATCATGGATCTTACCGGCAATACTTTAGTTAACTATATCGGCAATTACGATTATTATCTGGAAAAGAAAGATGAGCTGACCCGGATTTATGCTGCAGCTTCCACTGCTACTGCTGAGGGTACATCGGAAGATGACAACCACGCAAAACTGGATTGGAAACAGCAAAAAGAAGAACAGGCACGTATCCGCAAACGTCAGAATGACTTAAAAAAGACGGAAGACCGCATCCACCAACTGGAAACCAGAGATGGCGAAATTGATGAACTGCTGACAAAAGAAGAGATTTATACCGACGTTGAAAAATGTCTATCCTTAAACACAGAAAAAGCCGCTGTTCAGGAAGAACTGGAAACACTTTATGAAGCCTGGGCGGAACTGGCTGAATAGCCTGCGTGGAAATGATAAATCAAAAACCCCATACCATAATATACCTGTGTGTCTGCACAGATGATTATAGTATGGGGTTTTTATCGTAACAGGTTATTCCAGTCTGCTGCCGCTCAATCAAACAAGCCAGTATATTTCCACTCTACAGATCGAATAATGAGAGTTGTGTATACTGGGGCTGGTTCATCTTCTCTTTCATTAATTTAGAATAACTGCCGGATAAACCGTATTTTTCTTTTAATTCATTTACCATCTGATAAAGTTGGTTTTTATATGTCTTTGGTGCTCCCCCTGTTTGATACAGCGTTTTCAGCGGCTCATACAAATTGGGATATTCTTTAGAAATAAAGTCAAAAAATACATTCCGCGTCTTTCCCCTAAGATATAGCGTTCCGGGTAATACATACCCCACTTCACTCTCTTTTGCCAGCTGGTAAAGAGCATCCACATTTTGGCGGCTGTCTGTCAAATAAGGAATAATCGGCATAAAATGAAGTCCTGTAGATGCATTGGTTTTGGAAAACTCCTTCAGCATCTGAAACCGCTTTACGGATTCTGCCCCGTTTGGTTCTATTTTTTTCCGTATTCCTTCATCCATACAAGTGATAGTTGCCGCTACATTTACATATGTGATCCCTGCCAGTTCAGCAATTAAATCATAGTCGCGCAGGATCAGATCAGATTTTGTAGAAATAATGCAGGGCGTTTTATACCTGATCATTAATTTAAGGATATCCGGCATCTGTTTATAGATACTTTCTGCAGGCTGATAGCTGTCTGTAACCCCTCCGATATTTACAACTTCCCTTTTCCAGTTGGGAGAACTCAGTTCCTTTTCCAACTGCTCTGCAATATTAGTTTTGACATATATTTCTTCAAAATAATCTCCTGAGCCCAGATACTCATTGGAATACATGGCATAGCAATATCTGCATTCATGTTCGCAGCCACGATAAATATTCAAATCCCAGCCATAGGGAATTTTGCGTTTTAATTTATTACAAGCTGATGCACAGGTAATTTCTTTGTAAACTGCCATTTTTCACCTCCAAAAAAGGCATATCAAAATTCAACAAATTCCGTTATGCCTTTCCGATACTTATACTAATGATCATTAAATTTCCCACATATACTTTCTTTTAATAACATATTTAACACCAAAAAGAATAGCAATTAATATTGCAAGTAATATCAGGACAAATACCTGTATGTTAATGATAGATGAACCCGCCACAAAAGTTGATGAATTTTGTTCTGTAAGAAAACGCAATATCCTTCCCCCTATTCGAACAATATAACTCAATTTTATCATCGTCAGGATAAATTGGCATCTAAAGAACTGCTGCTTAGATACTCAAAAAGCATATCAAAACCAATCTGATTCTGATATGCCCTGCATAAATATTTTTTATTTAAATCTCCAGTTCAGCACGTACTGCTTTAATGAAATCTTCGCTGTTTAATACAACCGGGTTTGGAGTACTGGTAATCAGCGCTAAGTCTTTTGTCATTTTGCCATCTTCGATGGTCTTTACCGTAGCTTTTTCCAGTTTGTCAGCAAACTCCATTAATTCTTTATTATCATCCAGTTCACCGCGTTTACGAAGTGCACCGGTCCATGCAAAAATGGTTGCAACGGAATTTGTGGAAGTTTCTTCGCCCTTTAAGTGTTTGTAATAATGTCTCTGTACGGTACCGTGGGCAGCTTCGTACTCAAAGAAGCCTTCCGGAGATACTAATACAGAGGTCATCATAGCAAGAGAACCAAACGCAGAAGAAACCATATCACTCATTACATCTCCATCATAATTTTTACAAGCCCAAATGTAACCGCCTTCTGATTTCATAACACGGGCAACCGCATCATCAATCAGTGTGTAGAAATAAGTAATGCCTGCTTCTTCGAACTTTTTGGCATACTCTGCATCAAAGATCTCCTGGAATATGTCTTTGAATGTATGGTCATATTTTTTAGAAATGGTGTCTTTTGTAGCAAACCAAAGATCCTGCCTGGTATCAAGTGCATAGTTAAAGCAGCTTTTAGCAAAGCTTTCAATGGAATCATTTACATTATGCATACCCTGAAGGATTCCTGCTCCTGTAAAATCATGAATCAGCTCTCTGGATTCATTACCGTCTGTATCTGTATAGACAAGCTCTGCCTTACCTGCTCCCGGAATTTTCATTTCTGTAGCTTTATATACATCTCCGTATGCATGTCTGGCAATTGTGATTGGCTTTTTCCAATTTTTCACACATGGCTCAATTCCTTTTACGATAATCGGAGTACGAAATACCGTTCCGTCTAAGATCGCACGGATAGTGCCATTAGGGCTTTTCCACATTTCTTTTAAATTGTATTCCGGCATTCTGGCAGCATTTGGCGTAATGGTCGCACATTTCACTGCTACACCGTATTTCTTGGTTGCATATGCACTGTCAAATGTCACCTTGTCATCTGTCTCATTGCGGTGTTCCAGTCCTAAATCATAGTATTCAGTATTGAGTTCAATAAAAGGATTCAGTAATTCATCTTTGATCATCTGCCAAAGAATCCTTGTCATTTCATCTCCATCCATCTCTACCAACGGTGTCTTCATCTGAATTTTGCTCATGCTTGTCCTCCATTTTCATCTAAAATGTTTTCTATCTTGTAATGATTCATATTATGTATCGTATTCATAATATGCAGCGTAGCCAGTTCATCTGCCTTATCCGGATTTCGTTCACGGATTGCTTCTAATATCTGTCGGTGTTCATAAGTCGACTTTTCTGCCCTTTCCTGATGCTTCAGCGCCAGCTTACGGGCCCTTTGTACATAATGGTGGAAATCCGACAACAAATGTTCCAGCATTTTACTCTGACAGGCTTCATATAAAGTTTCATGAAACTTGCTGTCTAACGAAAATAATTGCTCATAATGCTTCTGTTTCTCATGGAATTCCGCTAACATTATGATTTCTTCCAAATGCTCCAGCTCTTTTGGAGTGATGGACTCTGCAGCCATTCTGGCACATAATCCTTCCAGCCTTGCACGGATCATATAAATATCCTTGACGTCTGCGGGGGTAATTCCGGTCACATAAGCACCTTTATTTGGAACGATCTTTACCAGACCTTCCAGCTCCAGCTGTCTTAAGGCTTCCCGCACCGGAGTCCGGCTTACACCTAATTCTGCACCGATAGCAGTTTCCCGCAATTCTTCTTCCTGGCGGTATCTGCCATTTAAAATATCTTCCCGTATGGTATGGAACACCCTTCCACGAAGCGAATATTTATCATTTACTTCTTTAAGCATTTCATGATTACTCAAAATGATTCCTCCTGCCCTGCCTACTATACTAAAACATAATTCAATTTTTTGCAACAGTCATCAATGACTTTTATCAGTTCATTATCAGTAATTACTGTTATACGACCATCTTCATACTCTTTATCCACCCAATTTTTCACCATTTCAACAAGTGGCGCATCCTTTGACAGGCGCTTTTCTTCCGGCAGGCGATAGTATGTATTAATCCAATGTGCAATTCCAGCCAGCCCGGACGTATTGGAAACAGCAACCAGTACCGGACGGTTCAGGAACTTTTCTGTATCAAAAATATTATAGATTTCTTCATTTTTCAATAAACCATCAGCGTGAATACCTGCTCTCGTCACATTAAAATTCTGCCCTACAAATGGTGTTCTGGAAGGGATGTGATACCCGATCTCTCTCTGGTAATAATCTGCCATTTCCGTAATAACAGTTGTATCCATACCATCCAGTGTACCCCGAAGCTGTGCATATTCAAATACCATCGCCTCAATCGGAGTATTTCCCGTACGTTCTCCGATTCCAAAAAGGGAACAGTTTACGCCTGCCGCTCCGTAAAGCCATGCAGTTGTGGAATTGCTGACTGCTTTATAAAAATCATTGTGCCCATGCCACTCAATTAGCTCAGAAGGCACACCTGCATGTGTCATAATACCATAAATAATTCCCTGTACAGACCTGGGAATTACAGCACCGGCATAGTTTACGCCATACCCCATGGTATCACAACAGCGCACTTTAATTGGAATCTGGTATTCTTCCATCAATTTCATTAATTCTACGCAGAATGGAATTACATATCCATAAATATCTGCACGTGTGATATCTTCCAGATGGCATCTTGGACTGACACCGGTCTCCAGACATTCCTTAATTACACTGAGATAATGTTCCATTGCCTGCTTTCTTGTCATCTTCATCTTGTAGAAGATATGGTAATCCGAGCAGCTTACCAGAATTCCGGTTTCCTTCATCCCCAAATCTTTAACTAATTCAAAATCCTTTTTACTGGCACGGATCCAGCTGGTGACTTCCGGAAATTTATAGCCTCGTTCCATACATTTATAGACAGCGTCCCTGTCCTTTTTGCTGTATAAGAAAAATTCGGATTGACGAATCTTACCGTTTGGTCCGCCCAGTTTATGAAAATAATCAAATAATGTCACAATCTGTTCTGTGGTATAAGGTGCGCGGGACTGCTGCCCATCACGAAACGTAGTATCTGTAATCCAGATCTCTTCCGGCATATGGTGCGGCACAATACGGTCATTGAAGGCAATCTTCGGTACTTCATCATAAGGAAACAGGTTACGGAAAACATTTGGCGTTTCTACGTCAACTAAATGATACATATGCTCTTCTAACTGCAGCAAGTTTGTGTGGGAATCCATTTTAACGCGTCGATTATCCATGATTCAATCTCTCCTAAGGGTTTATTTTGTATCATTGTATACAATCATACACGTATTGTCAATAGGGAAATGGGAATTTTTTGTAGAATCAACACTTTGATGTTATAAGCTGGGTAAGGAAGCAGGCGGCAGAAGTAGGTGGCAATGACTGGACGCTTGGGTTTAGCTGATTAAGACGCTTTGTAAATGCTAGGTAGTGTACAGAAAGATGGGTGTGGGAAACTGGCATGGGCTCCGTCAGCTGGCCGCAGAACTGGAATTTTCTAACCTTTCCGAAGCGCTTTTTGGCGGCACGCGGGCATTCGCTCCGAAATCCTGATGCATTTCGCAGCTCACTGCCCGCTTAGTATCCGATGGGAGCCAGTCGAATACTATCCACCAAAAAACACTTCGAAAAGGTAAGTAAATACTCAGCTCTGCTCTACGCTTCCTCCGCCCATACCAGTTTCCCACACCCATCTTTCCGAGATAGCATTTGTTGATACAAAGCTGGTTTTCTCAGCAGGTGGGAACCCCTGGGTTGTTGCAGGCTGTTCTTTATTGGATACTGCGCAGTATGTTTCGGCTGTTTGCGTAAAAGAAGAAGAAAGTTTGCTCCTTTTTCTGGTTACAGAATGAAAAACAAATTCCATTCTCAAGATCAGTTGATTTACGCCAATCGCGTCCGCATGCCACAACCCCGGGGTCCCATCATGCTGAGAAAACCGAGGCCACTGAAAAAGTGAAAGCCAAAGTAATATTGCGTAAAAGGTTAAAATTTTATAGTTCTCTACTCTCCAAGGAACGTGATAGATTCGTTTGTTAATGTCCTATAACAAACATAAAACTAATATTTATTTGTGTAATATGACAAACAATTTTTAAAATAGGAACTTTTCAGTGGCCTCGAGAAAACCAGCTTTGTATCAACGAATGCTATCTCGGAAAGAGAAGGGGGCGGACCAGGACATTGGTTTGGAATGCGTATAGCAGAGCTGAGCATTTACTTATCTTCCCGGAGTGCTTTTTGGCGGATACAATTCGACTAGTACTGCATTGCAAAATGCAGTACTTCTCCCATCGGATTGTAAGCGGGCAGTGAGCTGCGAAATGCATCAGGATTTCGGAGCGAATGCCCGTGTGCCACCAAAAAGTGCTCCGGGAAGGTTAGAAAATGCCAGTTCTGCGGTAAGCATTCCAAACCAATGTCCTGGTCCGCCCCCCTTCTCTTTCCGTACACTACCTACATCTACAAAGCGTCTTAATCAACAAAACCCCAAATTTAAGCTGAATTTGTTCGCTGCAATACTAGTACCAGTACCTCAACCTACTCTTCCTTCGCCCATCCAAACGCATACTTCACGGCCTTGTCCCATCCTTTAATCTTCTTAAGCCGCTCCTTTTCCGCCATTGCCGGTTTGAAGACACGGTCAACCTGCCAGTTTTGGATAACGGATTCTTTGTTATTCCAATATTCTACTGCAAGTCCTGCCAAATATGCTGCTCCCATCGCCGTTGTCTCTACACAGTCCGGGCGATGTACAGGCGCTCCTATGATATCTGACTGGAACTGCATCAAAAAATTATTTGCACTTGCCCCTCCATCTACTTTCAGCGCTCTTACCTCTATGCCAGAGTCAGCTTCCATGGCTTTTAAGACATCGTTTACCTGATAAGCCAGAGATTCCAGGGTTGCCCGAATGATATGGTATTTGTTGACACCTCTGGTGATTCCCACAATACTGCCCCTGGCATATTGATCCCAATATGGTGCACCAAGTCCGGTAAAAGCCGGCACTACATAACAGCCATTGGTATCCTTCACTTTTCCCGCCATATATTCGGAATCCGAAGCAGAGTCTATGAGGTGCAGTTCATCCCGCAGCCATTGTATTGCTGCTCCTGCCACGAAAATGGATCCTTCCAGCGCATAATTGACGGTGCCGTTTAATCCCCATGCTATGGTAGTAACTAAACCATTGCTGGAAAAAACAGGGGTTTCCCCAGTATTCATCAGCATAAAGCAACCCGTTCCATATGTATTTTTGGCTTCTCCCGCCGTAAAACAGGTCTGCCCAAACAGTGCTGCCTGCTGATCTCCCGCCGCTCCCGCAATTGGTATTTCTCCTCCAAAATAAGATGCATCTGCCATTCCGTATACACAGCTTGAAGGTACTGGATTCGGAAGCATATTTTCCGGGATCTGAAGTTCTTCCAGAATCTCCTCATCCCATTTCAGGTCTTTAATATTAAAGAGCATGGTCCTGGACGCATTGGAATAATCCGTCACATGAATTCTGCCTTTCGTAAGCTTCCATATAAGCCATGTCTCTACCGTTCCAAATAGAAGTTCCCCTTTATCTGCTCTTTCCCTGGCCCCTTCCACATTGTCCAGAATCCATTTGATTTTCGTCGCCGAAAAATAAGCATCAATAATCAGGCCTGTCTTTTTCCGGTAAACTTCTGTCAGACCTTTTTCTTTTAATGTATCACAGTATTCCGAAGTTCTCCTGCATTGCCACACGATTGCATGATAAACAGGCGATCCTGTTTTCTTGTCCCAGACAATTGCTGTCTCCCTTTGATTCGTAATACCAATCGCAGCAATATCTGCGGCAACTGCTCCAATTTTGGACATTGCCTCCACGGCAACGCCAAGTTGGGAAGACCATATTTCATCGGCATCATGTTCAACCCATCCCGGCTTTGGAAAATACTGTGTAAACTCCTTTTGGGCAACACTGCATACCTCACCTTTTTCATTAAATAATATGCAGCGGTTGCTTGTAGTCCCAGCATCCAATGCCATAATATACTTTGCCATATCCATTACCTGCACATTTGCAATTTCAAATGTTCCCTTCTGTTATCAATTCATATTTTTAATTTTAACATACTGATTATTACGATTCAAGCGACATTCATGGAAGTCGGGGCAAAACTATAAAGGTATGTAATTTGGGGAATATCTTTTCTAGACATATACAAAAAGACGGCCACAGCATTTACAATGCCGCAGCCACCCTCTTTTTTTACACTATTGAAAAATTATTTCAGTAACGTCTCAATGTTAATCTGCCCCCAGCCCTGTTGGTAGCGTGGGCGTCCTATATCATCACAGGTCTCTTTCAGCTTCATTTTCACTTCTACATTTGTCATGCCAGGAGACCTGGATAAAAGAAGCGCTACTGCTCCGGAAACGATAGGCGTGGCCATGGAAGTTCCGCTTTTTGTGCAATAGTAGCCTTTACTACTCACATTAATGCTGTTACAGGATATGATTCTGGAACCGGGAGCTACAACATCCGGCTTACAGACGCACTCTTTTGTAGGGCCTCTGCCCGAATAATACAGTTTTTCATTGTTATAGCTTCCCACCTTCATAAAATCATCTGAAGAGCCCACCGTAATAACTTTTTTACTGTTTCCGGGTGCCGTAATAGACATTGGATCCGGACCCATATTTCCGGCTGCAACTACCACCACCAGCCCGGCATCCCATGCCCGCTCCACGCTGTCAACCAACTTAAAATCCGCGTCATCCCCTTCCCGCTCTGTTCCCACGGAAATGTTTAATACTCGAATATTATATAACTCTTTATTTTGGATTACCCAGTCAATTCCATTTAATACATCTTTTCTATTTCCGCCGCCTTTGCGGTCCAATACCTTTAATGACATTACGTGGCATGCAGGAGCAATACCCCTGTATCTGCCACCGGACATTTTTCCATTCCCAGCAACGATCCCAATAACGTGGGTTCCATGGGAACAATCGTCATACATCGATGCTCTTCCTCCCACGAAATCACGAAAACTACAAATTCTATCTCTGAAATCCGGGTGCGGATATGCCCCCGTATCTAATACCGCCACACCAATTCCCTGGCCTAAAATGCCTCTGCGATGAACATTTTCTACATTTACTGACAATCTGGCACGATTCATTTCGCTCTAACCCTTTTTTACCAGTATACGTAAAAATAAAAAGGTGGCTACTGTTCTTTCTTTTTTCGATGTGTTACAAAATACATCATTCCTACTCCGAATGCTACCATAAAGATAGAAATAAACTGTGATGTTGACAGCATCCCTACATTACCTCTTGGATCATTTCGGAAGATTTCTACAATAAATCTGCCCACACCATAGAGAATCAGATACATACTGATAACTTTACCATCTTTCTTTTGCTTTCCGGCATACCAGATTAAAAATCCCGCAATCGCAAAATCTCCCAGGCTGGAAAAAATCTGGGTTGGAAGCAGAGAAACTCCGTTTGGCGCAAATTCAGAGTTATGAAATACAATTCCAATAGGACAATCTGTCTCCCGTCCATAACAGCAGCCCGCCAGCAGACAGCCGATTCTTCCAAATCCCTGACCTATGGAAACGGACGGAACAATCAGGTCCATATATTGTAAAAAGTTCAGCTTTTTAAACCTGCTGTATACATAAAGAATAAGAATTCCTCCGATAATGCCTCCATATACAACAAATCCGTAAGCCAGGTCTGACCACAGGTTCCTGGAATGAATAATGTTATTCCATTCTGTAATAATAAATAAAATTTTAGCACCCAGCATACCGCCCACAATGCAGAGCAAACCCATATTAAAAACGATATCCTTATCTAATCCGTGTTTCTCTGCCCGTTTCATTCCGATCAGTATCGCAGCTAAAAATCCAATACCTATCATTAAACCATAGCCGTGAATGGTGATTGGTCCGATTGAAAATAAATCCGGTCTCATTTGTCCTACCTCTTTTCTGTTTCAGTATAAATATTAAACCATGCACAATATTATTAGTATAACATAGGAATCACTATTTTCCCATATCTTATTAAAAAACATTAGAATTGGAGGTCATATGCCCAAAAACGAATTACAAAACAAAATATACTCAAACGACTTTTATGATCTTGTCGTTTCCTATCAGGGGGCAGAAGAAAATCTTTCCAGGGACTTTCCTTTACTGGGGTCTCAGACCGTGGGCGGGGGCTATGCAATTTTACACGTAGACAAGACATTATTTCCCAGCAGTATCCTCTCTACTGTAGGATACACCACGATCCCGAAATTGTATACCACTTTGGATACCACCAGTCTGGAGGTTTCCGGAATTTTAAGGACACAGAATCAGCCTATTTTGAATCTGAAGGGTGAAAATATTCTGCTGGGTTTTATCGATACCGGAATCGACTATACATTGGATGCCTTCCGAAAATCTGATGGTTCCAGCCGGATTCTCGGCATCTGGGATCAGACAGAGCGAACGGATGATCCGCCGGATGAGCTATTCTATGGAAAAATATATACCAGAGATGATCTAAACACCGCACTTGCTTCCGATAATCCCCTAAGCATCGTTCCTGAAACGGATGAAAACGGACATGGTACCTTTGTAGCCGGTGTCGCCGCCGGGAGTGAAGATCCGGAACAGGATTTTGTAGGAGCAGCCCCAATGAGTGACATTGCTGTTGTAAAATTAAAACCTGCCAAGAAGTATTTGAAGGATTTCTTCTTTGTTGCTGAAGATGCGCTGGCATTTCAGGAATCCGACATCATGACGGCGGTCTACTATCTTTATAATCTTGCAATTGACAACAACCTGCCCCTTGTAATCTGCATTGGACTTGGCAGCAATCAGGGAGACCATTCCGGTGCGTCCTTCCTGGACAGCTTCGTGTCCTACTATTCCAACTACACCGGCATCTACTGTGTGGTAGCTGCAGGTAATGAAGCCGGAATGGGACATCATTTCTACGGTAAAATTGCTGCTGAAAACGAATACCAGTCAGCAGAAATTCTGGTGGATAAGGATACCAAGGGGTTCTCTCTGGAAATTTGGGCCCAGGCTCCGGAGCTTTATTCCGTATCTGTCACCTCGCCTTTGGGGGAAACCATACCCGCCGTGCCTGCCAGACTGGGGCAAAGTACGGTAGAACGCCTGGTCTTAGAGAAAACAGTCATCTACATTGATTATGAAATTGTAGAATTCACAACGGGCAGCCAATTAATACTGATACGATTTGAAAACCCCACACCGGGTCTTTGGAATATCAGTGTCATTAATAATATTTTCATAAACGGTATCTTCCATATGTGGCTGCCAATTACAGGGCTTATCCCACCGGGAACTGTATTTTTAACTCCAAATCCGGATACCACGCTGACATCCCCTTCCCCAGCGGAGTCTGTGATTACCGTCAGTACTTATAATGCCTATGATAAGAGTCTCTTTATCAATTCCAGCCGCGGGTATACCCGCACAGGAGCCATTAAGCCGGATATTGCCGCTCCAGGCGTCAATGTATATGGACCTGACGGATCGGGACGCTATATGCCAAGAACAGGTTCCAGCCTTGCCGCGGCACTGGCTGCAGGGTCGGTTGCCCTATTGATCAACTGGGGGCTGACCAGATATACACCTCATGTCCTCAGTACCCGGGAAGTTAAAAATTTTCTGATCCGTGGTGCCGAACGCTCGGAAAACCTGCTCTATCCCAATCGTGAATGGGGATACGGCACCCTGAATGTATACCGAATTTTTGAGATTCTAAGATAAATAAAAAAATTTTTTTAAATATTGTAACCCAAACAAGCCTCCAGACATATCATGAAGTGTAATCAAAATTATCGGAGGAAGATAAATGAGTGATTTAGCAGCAACAAATTGTGGATGTGGATGTGAAGAAAGAAATTGTGGATGCAACAACGGATGTGGCGGCGGATTCGGTGGCGGTTCTTGCCTGTGGATCATTATCCTTCTGTTCTGCTGTGGCGGAAACGGTGGATTCGGCGGCGGTTGTGGCGGATGCGGCAACGGTTGTGGCGGCGGATGCGGCGACAACTCCTGTATCTTAATCATCTTATTACTGCTCTGCTGTGGCGGATGTGGATCTCTTTGCTAATTTCCACAAGAGCCCCCTTTATGGGGGCTTTTTTCTATTTATATTGCAGCAATCGAAACAGAAAAATCCTGGAGGCTTCAAGATTTTACACTTTCCAATACTTAAAACCTCCGTTATCATTAGTGGACTATTTTTCAGAATCTTCTTTGTTTGTTTTCTTTTCCGCCGTAACCTTTTCTTTCTTTACTTTATTAAACACCTCTTCCTTTCTTCCTTTCATACATTCATCATCTACTTCGTAAAATGCATTACCATCTATAACAATATGACGCGACATTTTGTATCCTCCTTAATGAACTATACATATAATATATGAGAATTTGCCCCCATCTGTCATACTTCCCTGGTTTTACACATATATTTTTTCAAAACACATTGGCAGGAAAATATGGAAGAATATGCTGCACCGCCTTTAACAGCCATCGACCAGATCGCAAATGGAAACCAACTCCAGATGTTAAAAGCCATCATACCATATGTAGAATTCAAGAATCAAAAATTTCTGGCGTTATATATTAAGGTCATGGAACTGGGAAACATCCTTACATTTTATGAAGATTCCGATTCTCCTATGAAAGCGTGTTCGATGGAGAATACTTCATTTTCTCCAAAAGATATGCTAAATGACATGCGAAAATATTGTAGCAGTTCCCAAAGAGAAATGCTGGATACATGCCTGAATCTCCTGAATACCATGGAACTTTTCGAAACCTATAAAGAAATGTTCAGTCAGAGCGATAATGGTGGTGACGGAGAAGGACAAAGTCAGAATCCTATGGATTTTGTCATGAACATGCTCTCTCCGGAGCAGCAATCGATGTTTGAAACCTATAACACAATGTTTGATTCAGAAGGAAAGTGAGGATTTTATGAATAGTAATGATTGGATGAATAACCCGGCACTCAAAGATATTGATAAGTCAAAATTGGAGATGTTCATGGCACTTGCAGATCAGTCTTCCGGAAAATCGCCGAAAGAGCTGCTGCCATTTCTGTTAGCGGCCGCATCACGGACAAAGTCTCAGGGAAATAGTTTTGCTCCTGAAGAAGTAGATCTAATAATCGAAGTCATGAAACAGGGAAAACCAAAAGAAGAAATCCAGAATATAGAAAAATTACGTAATATGATGAAGATGATGCATTAACACATTATCAGGGACATAAGCTTTGTGATTATCGGGAAACGGAGGCTTTACGGTCTTGGTGATAAATAGAAACATAAAGAAGCGGGCAGGGAATATAAAGTTTCCCTCCCGCTTCCGGCTTATGCAGTGTCAATTTTAATTTGGTGTTGGTGGTTTATCTTCTCTCATCCACCGATTTGTACATATAATCCTGTAGTTCTGGCAACCTGTGCCAGAGTCTCCATATGCTCATTATCAGGAGGTACTATATGTTTTAAAGTATAATCACGATCCAGTCCCTCATATTTATCCTGTCCCAGCCTATGATATGGCAGCAGGTGAAGCTGTTCAATTCCCGGCAGGGTTCTGGCAAACTGGGCAATCCCCAGAATTTCCTCCGAAGTATCGTTAAACGTAGGGATTACCGGAACACGGATAATCATTTTCTGACCTTCGGCAGCGATTTTTCTGGCATTTTCAAGGATTAATTCATTGGGCTGTCTGGTAAACAGCTTGTGTTTGGCACTGTTTATATGTTTAATATCCATTAAAAACAAATCCAGATATGGCAGTATTTTTTCTTTAATCGTCTCAAATTCAGCAAATCCGGTTGATTCAAGCGCTGTATTCATTCCGTAATACTGAGCTGCCTGAAAAAGTGCGGAAGCAAAATCAGGCTGAAGCAGCGACTCTCCTCCGGACAGCGTTAGTCCTCCCTGGGAACGTTTATAATGATAAGTGTCTTTTAAGACCTCTTCCATTACCTCTTCTACGGTAACATCCCTGCCTGTTACTTTCTCTTTGCCGTTTTGTATCATAGTCTGTATCTGGAAACTCTGGGATTCCGGATTACAGCACCACTTACAGCGAAGGGCACATCCCTTTAGGAATACAATTGTCCGTATTCCTGGTCCGTCATGGATAGAAAATTTCTGAATATCAAAAATACGGCCTGTCTGTTTTAAAAATTCTTTTTCCATATTAAAATCCCTGCATCGTTCTGTTAATAATGTCATCCTGAAGCGCTCTGGACAGCGTTGTGAACAGGGCACTGTAACCTGCAACCCTTACCACCAGGTTTTTATAATTTTCAGGATGTGCCTGTGCGTCCAGCAGAGTCTCGCGGCTTACTACATTAAACTGCATATGCATTCCCTTCTGATCAAAAAATGCCCGGATCAGGGAAGTGAATTTCTGAAGTCCAGCCATACCGCTCAGTGCAGAAGGATGAAATTTCTGATTAAACAAAGTCCCGTTGGATGCTATAAAATGATCCAGGCGTGCAACTGAATTGGCTGTTGCCGTAGGACCGCTGATATCTTTTCCTGCTACCGGCCCCACTCCATCCGCAATTGGTGTCTGAGCAAGCCTTCCGTCCGGTGTAGCGCCTGTCTGGGCACCGAGCGGTACATTTGCCGAAACAGGGTATAATCCGCCCTGATATTGCCCTCCACGGGGATTTCTATATTTTTCAAGAGGTTTCGTATAGGTATAGGCTACATCTCTTGCAAAAAGGTCGATGCTCTCGATATCATTACCATACTTTGGAAGTTCATCGATCATGGATAAAAGTGCGTCATATTTCTGCTTTTTAGCAGGTTCTGTTCCGGTCTGTCTAACAGTTTCTGCGATTACACGGATTTCAGAAGCACCGACTTTCTGACCGGCATTTTGCAGTTCTTTTGCAATTTGTATCGTTAATGCTTCTACTCTGGACTGGCTCAGCCCTTTTCCAAAATTGTCATCCAAAGCCTGCCTGTATTCAGCCAGCGTAAGTTTTTTATCTTCAAATACCAATTTTTTCACTGCATACAATGCATCCGTAACATTTGCGATTCCAAAGCCCTGTGGACCTGTAAAGTTGTATACTGCCCCGCCTTCCTGTAAAGACTTTCCTTTTTTAATACAGTCATCAATCATACTTGACTGATAAGGAAGCGGACATCTCTGGGCATGTGCCACGTCTATGGAATTATCCGCATTGACCATTAATTCAATAAAGTATTCCATCTGCTGTTTATAGGCATCATAGAATTCCTCAAAACTATGCATATCGCTGATGTCTTTGGTTTTCAGTCCCACTTGTTCGCCGTCTTCCATGCCGGCGGTAAACACAAGCTCCAGGGGCCTGCACATATTGAAAAATGCAGCGTCATGCCAACCATCGGTTTTGCCGTGAGCCTGGGGCTCGACACAGCCGATAATATTATACGTACGGGCATCTGCAAGGGCTACTCCCCTGCTGACCATTGCCGGTATGATAACTTCATCATTGTAATAAGCCGGAAGACCGATACCTGTTCTGGTAAGTTTGGCCGCCTTAATCATCAGTTCATCCGGCGTCTTATTCCAGACACGAACCGAAAGAGACGGTGCCGGTAAAAATACATGCATAGATGCCTCAATGCACATAAAGGATAATTCATTGGTTACGTCATTTCCTTCCTCGTCCTGACCGCCTACAATCAGGTTCTGGAACAGACTGTAGCCCGCGAAACCTTCCGCACTTGCCGCATCCCTGCATTTATTCAGGTCATTTAATTTAACCCAGATGCAGTCGATCAGTTCCTGTGCTGATTCTCTTGTTAACTTGCCGGCTTTCATATCCGCTTCATAATATGGATACATATACTGGTCAAATCGTCCCGGAGAAATGGAATGGCCCGAGGATTCTGTCTGCAGCAGCATCTGTACAAACCAGAATGACTGACAAGCCTCATAAAATGATTCCGCCGGTTTACCCGGTACCTTTGCACAGATTCTGGCAATTTCCAATAACTCTAATTTTCTGCGGTTATCCTGACATACCGCAGCTTCTTCCAACGCCAGGAGCGCATAACGCTGGGCATAATGAATTGCAGCGGTACAACTGATAATAACAGATTCCAGAAAAGCAGAACGAGTCTGGTAATCACCATCCGTTACTTTGCATTTTTTTAATTCGTCTTTTGCATTGGCAATAATGCCTTCATAACCAATTGTCAATACTTCTTCATATTTTACTGTAAAATGTCCGATACCATTATAAAAATAATTGCCGGGCGTAAAGATATTATGCCTCATTGCCAGCAGCGTTTCTTCAGTCATATAAGAAGTTGCAAGTTCACTGGTGGTTTTTCCTTTCCAGTATGAATAAACTTCATGAAGTTTTTCTTTTGTATCTTCTGAAATATAGAAAGGATCTGCACTTCTATGTTCTACCGTATCAAATTCGTCTTCCAGCCAGGAAAAGGAATATTCCGGGAATACCTGACATCCACGGGCTGTCTTTGTGTTACTTCCCACAATCAGTTCTTCCGGACGAATCGTAATCGGAAGTTCATGACAGATCTTTGCGAATGCCTTTCCTCTCCTCAGAATCACTGCCTCTCCTTCTGTCTCTTTATAACTCTCTGTTAAAATGACAGCACGATCTGCCTCGATAACCGGCATATGATCGTACAGGTCTTCGATCAATTTCGGAATTCTGGAACTCTTTTCTATTTCACCATCATAAAAATTCTTCACGTTCACTTCTCCTTTATGTATCCGATTTGCAAAGTCAAAAGTCCTGCACCTACGCTTCCACATAGACGCAGGACTTTTTTATACGTTTATTATACGCTATTCGTCCTAACAAGTCAATAAAACCCTGCACAAAAAAACATAAATCCAACAAATACAACATCAATCTTTCTTTGCTGATTTCTCTGTATCTGCAATAATGCATTCCCGTAACAGGATCAGGGCATTTACCACCGAACTTTCTCTTACCTTATTACGCTCTCCCTTAAAATGGAACTCTCTTACCGTCACCTGGTTATTATATGAGCAGGCAATGTAGACCAGTCCAACCGGCTTCTCATCCGTCGCCCCTCCAGGCCCTGCAATACCTGTGATAGAAACACAGACATCTGCCCCGGTAATGAATGCGCCGTTTTTCGCCATTTCCTTCGCCGTTTTTTCGCTCACTGCACCGTTTTCTTTCAGCGTATTTTTCTTTACTTCCAAAAGCTTGCGCTTCGCACGGTTGCAGTAGGTTACAAGCCCCTGCTTGAATACATCCGATACTCCCGGTACATTTGTCAGCCTTGCAGCCAGAAGTCCTCCTGTACAGGATTCAGCAGTTGTCAGGGTCAGTTCCTTTTCTTTCAGAAGACGGATAATGGTTTCTTCCAGAGTATCCTGTTCTTCTGTAGTATAAATATGGTTGCCAAAACGGCTGCGCAGCTCTTTTACCACAGGCTTAATTAATTTCTTTGCTTCTTTTTCATCCGCTGCCTTAGCTGTGATACGCAGATGCACCTCTCCGGTCTTAGCATAAGTAGCAATGGTAGGATTGGTTTGTTTTTCAATCAGGTCTGCAATTTCTGTCTCTACAAAGCTTTCACCTAAGCCGCAGAGCTTCACCATCGTAGAACATATAATTTCCGGCTGCAGTTTATTTAAGTATGGGAATATATCGTGGTTAAACATCGGAATCATTTCATTTGGCGGGCCAGGAAGCAGGATTACGGATTTACCTTCTTTTTCCAGAATAAGCCCCGGTGCTGTGCCGTTTTTATTATCGATGACAATTGCACCTTCCGGTATTAATGCCTGTTTCCAGTTATTGTCGGTTATGATCTTAAACTGACTGTTCTTGAAATATTCCTGTATCCGTTCTTTGCTGTGTTTATCTTCTACCAGTTTCATGTCCAGGACTTTCGCTGCAACCTCTTTTGTCAGATCATCCTGTGTAGGGCCAAGTCCACCGCTTAAGATAACCACGTCAGAGCGGTTCATCGCTGTCTGAATGGTATCTGCAAGACGTTCCTCATTGTCTCCCACTACCGTCTGATGATACATAGATAATCCCAGCAGCGCACATTTTTCTGCCAGAAAGGCCGCATTTGTATTTACAATGTTCCCAAGTAATATCTCCGTCCCAACGGAAATCAGTTCTACTACCATTTTTCATCCTCCAAAGTAATCTTACTTTTGCATGCTTAATACGTTGATGTTCTTCGCAATATAATCAATTAATGATATAATGGTCAGAACCAGTGCCAATAAAACGAATAAATTTTCTAATGTATTAAAAAATCCACCCAGGTCTGCAATTAATAAAATTGTCATGATCATCTGCGCAATGGTTTTGGATTTTCCCCACCAGCTAGCAGCAATTACAATTCCATTATCCGATGCCACCAGACGGAAGCCGCTGATAATAAATTCACGGCTGATAATAATTATAACAATCCAGTCGGCAAGACGGTTCATCTGAACCAGGCATATCATTGCAGAGCACACCAGGAGCTTATCTGCAAGAGGGTCCATAAATTTACCAAAGTTCGTTACCTGATGGTTTTTTCTTGCCAGATATCCATCCAGGCTATCCGTGAGGCTGGCGATAATATAAATAGCAAGCGCTATATATTTTCCTGCGCCGCCCAGATCAGATTTCATAAAAATCACAAAAAAAGGGATTAAAATAACTCTTAATATGGTCAAACTATTCGGCAAATTCATCTTCAATCTCTCCAATCAAATCATATTCCAGCGCACCTGTAATTTTTACCCTGACAAAGTCCCCTGACATAAGTGTCTCACCTGTATTAATAAACAAATATCCGTCTATATTAGGTGCATCTGCATAAGTACGGGCTACATAAGCATTTTCATCTGCTACTTTACCTTCCACCATAGCAATTACACTGCGTCCAACCATCTGCTGTGCTTTATCAAAAGCGATGTCCTGCTGAAGTTCCATCAGCTCATCTCTTCTGTCTTCTTTGATCTCTTCTTCAATCTGTCCATCCATCTCTGCTGCCGGAGTATCCTCCTCAGGAGAATAGGTGAACACCCCAAGTCGCTCAAATTCCATCTCATCTGCAAATTCCATCAGTTCTTCGTGCTGTTCCTGAGTCTCGCCTGGAAAACCCGTAATCAAGGTTGTCCGAAGCGCAATATCCGGAATCTCGCTGCGCAGTTTAGACACAATAGCCTTAAGCTGCTGTTTATTCGTTCTTCTTCCCATCTTCCTCAGAATATCATCACTGGCATGCTGAATGGGAAGATCCAGATAATGGCATACCTTCTTCTCTTCTTTCATAACCTGTATCAGTTCATCATAAATTTCTTCCGGATAACAATAGAGTATACGAATCCACCGGATTCCTGAAATTTTACATAACTCTTTTAATAAGACATGAAGGCTCTTTTTCCCATAAAGATCCTTTCCATAGAGCGTAGTCTCCTGCGCAACCAGAATCAATTCCTTAACACCCTGTTCTGCCAGGTCTTTTGCTTCTTCAATAAGCTGTTCCATAGGAACACTTCTATAATTTCCACGGATCTTCGGGATAATACAGTAAGTACAATGCTTATTACAGCCTTCGGCTATTTTTAAATGGGCATAATGTCCTCCAGTAGTTAATACACGTCCTGCTGATTTTGCCGGAAGGGCATCAATATCATGGAACTCTAACAGCTGCTGCCCATTCAGCGCCGTCTGTACCGCTTTAATGATTTCATCGTACGTTGTGGTGCCAAGTACGGCATCAACCTCTTCTATTTCATCCACAATTTCTTTTTTGTACCGCTGTGCCAGACATCCTGTCACAACCAATGCCTTGCATTTACCATTTTTCCTGTGCTCTGCCATCTCCAGAATCGTCTGGATGCTCTCTTCCTTTGCATCATTGATAAAACAACAGGTATTCACTACAATAATATCGGCCTGTGTCTCATCATCTGTAAGGACATATCCATTTTTAGCAAGCAGCCCCAGCATCACTTCCGAATCCACCAGATTCTTGTCGCATCCCAGGGATACAAATAATACGTTCATAAATTACTCCTCATTTTTAGTATCGTCCAAAAGCAAAATTGCTCTTTGATGTTTATTGTACTATTTTCGTCTTAAAAGGTCAATAAAATACTTGAGAATGTGCAAAGTTCTCAAAACCACAATTTCACCCGTTCCAATTTTTATTGTCCTTTTTTATATATTATCCCAGAAAAATCTCATTCACATCTACTGACTTCTGCATGAAATCGACAAATTAACCAAAATTATTACAATAGTTTCTAACATCTTACCATTTCCTACCGATGCACTTGCTGATATAATAATGATATACATGAGAGGCACTGATTAAAACTATGAAAACAGTCAATGATTATGTATATAAATGACAACCAAAGGAGGTAACAGAAATGCATAGTCATGAAATTGATTCTTATCTTCGCAATAAAAATTGGAAATTGAAGCCAAACGAATATGTAAACATTATTAATGTTAACTCCTGTCCGGAGCTGGATCATATTGCTTATAACTCCCAAAATAATGACTACAATGTCTGGACAAAAAATGGTTATGCCTGGACAATAAAAATTGAATGTTGAGAATTATTTTATAGGCTTCGCACCCGCAACCGGGTGCGTTTTTTTGTTCAGATACTTGCTTTTCTTGAATTTTCCTGTATAATCAAATCGATAACTATAATTACTAAGGAGCTAATACAGCAATGAGCATTTTAAACGTTGAGCATTTAAGTCACGGTTTTGGTGACAGAGCGATTTTCCATGATGTTTCCTTCCGTCTGCTAAAAGGTGAGCACATCGGACTGATAGGAGCAAATGGCGAAGGAAAATCTACTTTTTTAAATATTGTAACCGGAAAATTACAGCCGGATGAAGGCAAGGTGGAATGGGCTAAAAATGTCCATGCCGGATATCTGGACCAGCATGCGGTTCTGGAAAAAGGGCTGACCATCCGTGATGTGTTAAAAGGTGCTTTTGCACAGCTGTTTTCTCTGGAAGAAAGAATGAACGTCATCTGTGATTCTATGGGTGATGCATCGGAAGAAGAATTGAATCAGATGATGGAGGAACTGGGCACCATCCAGGACACTCTGACCATGCATGATTTTTATATTATTGATTCTAAAGTAGAAGAAATCGGCCGCGCCCTGGGTCTTGAGGATATCGGCCTGGATAAAGATGTAACGGAACTCAGCGGCGGGCAGCGTACAAAAGTACTGTTGGGTAAACTGTTGTTGGAAAAACCGGATATCCTCCTCCTGGACGAGCCTACCAACTACCTGGATGAGCAGCATATTGAATGGCTGAAACGCTATCTGAATGACTATGAAAATGCGTTTATTTTAATATCACATGATATTCCTTTCTTAAACAGTGTCATTAACCTGATCTATCATATGGAAAACCAGGCACTTTCCAGATACGTGGGCGACTATGACAAGTTCCAGGAAGTCTATGCAGTGAAAAAGGCCCAGCTGGAATCTGCATATAAACGCCAACAGCAGGAAATCAGTGATCTGGAAGATTTTGTTGCCCGGAATAAAGCCAGAGTTTCTACAAGGAATATGGCGATGTCCCGTCAGAAAAAATTAGATAAAATGGATAAAATCGAGCTGGCAGCCGAAAAGCCAAAGCCTGAATTTCATTTTAAGGAAGCCCGGGCCGCTGGCAAATACATTTTCGAGGCAGAGAATCTTGTTATCGGATACGATGAACCCTTGTCCAGGCCCCTGAACCTGGCTATGGAACGGGGACAGAAAATAGCACTTATCGGTGCCAACGGTATTGGTAAAACCACACTGTTAAAAAGTATTCTGGGACAGATTCCTTCTCTGGAAGGCTCTGTCCAGCTTGGCGATTATCTTTACATCGGTTATTTTGAGCAGGAAATGGCTCCCGGGAATACAACTACCTGTATCGAAGAGATCTGGAAAGACTACCCTTCACTGACCCAGTACCAGGTGCGCAGTGCCCTTGCAAAATGCGGACTGACTACCAAACATATTGAAAGCCAGGTACGTGTTCTAAGCGGTGGTGAACAGGCAAAAGTACGCCTTTGTAAATTAATCAACCGGGAAACCAATATTCTGCTTCTGGACGAGCCTACTAACCATCTGGACGTGGATGCAAAGGAAGAACTAAAGCGGGCATTGAAGGAATATAAAGGCAGTATACTTCTAATCTGTCATGAACCGGAATTCTACCAGGATGTAGTTACGGAAGTCTGGGATTGTACACAATGGACCACTAAGATTTTTTAATATTTAATGAGATATATTAATTAAAAGAGGATGTTTCGCTGCAAAGTCTTTACCGACACCACAGCAAAACATCCTCTTATTTATTTTTATGGTTATAATCAATCTGTTCTATATCGAACATACAGGTTCATTGTGGAATATTTTATTCTTCTGTCTGTACCTGAATGTCTGACTCTTCATCCAGTGTCTCATCTTCACTGAGAATCTTGATCTTTCCTTTATTTAACTCTTCTACGGCTACAGATAAGGGCTTTTTACCGTTATCATACACTAGAGCTTCTGCTCCTCCGATCAACTGTCTTGCTCTCTTTGCTGTAGCAAGCACGATGGAATAACGGCTGTTTACTACCGGTGTATCCCCCTCTTCTACTTCACTGTTTACAACTTTCATTAAATCTGTGTAAGATGGATGTAACATATGCTTTCTCCTTTCAAAATGGGTTTGCCTTGAAATTATCTGGCAAAACGCGTTAACTCTTTTTTTATGGTATTTATGAATTCGTTATTTCTTGATGCTTTGAAATGTTCACTTTGAATGATTCCGTGCATTTCTTCCACACAAACTTCCAGCTTATCATTGACTACCAGGTAATCGTACTTTTCCATGCCTTGTGCTTCCTCGCTGGCACGGCTCAACCTGTCCCTGATCACATCCGCGGTTTCTGTCCCGCGACCGTTCAGGCGCTCTTCTAATGTTTGTGCATTCGGCGGAGTTACAAATAACAGCAGTGTATCCGGGAATTGCTCTTTTACCTTAAGGGCTCCCTGTATCTCAATTTCCAGAATTACGTCTTTCCCTTCGTTCAGCTTCTCTTCTACATAAGCTTTTGGTGTTCCATAATAATTCTGAACATACTGCGCATATTCAATTAACGCATTATCTGCAATCATTTCTTTAAATTCTTCCACTGTTTTGAAAAAATATTCCCGTCCATCTTCTTCACCGGGTCTGGGATTTCTTGTTGTAGCAGAGATGGACAGGGCATAATTATCATACTTGCCTGATAAAGCCTTGACCAAAGTGCCTTTCCCCGCTCCTGAAAAACCAGATAAAACAATTAATATTCCTTTTCTATTCATCTTCTTCATCCTTTGGCTTATCTTCTATATTGAGTGAAAATCTTTTTGCAATTGTATCTGGCTGTAATGCTGACAATACAATAAAATCATCAACGGTTACAATCACGGATTTGGTCTTTCTTCCCTGTGTCGCATCTACCACTTTACCGGTCTGCCTTGCATTTTGTACCATCCGCTTAATAGGTGCTGCTTCAGGGCTTACTACTGCTATGACTTTGCCGGTATTCACCACATTACCAAAGCCGATGTTAATTAATCTGGCCAAATTATTTTCCCACCTTATTCAATATTTTGAATCTGCTCCCGTACCTTCTCAATCTCAGTCTTTAAATTAATAGCCGTATTGGAAGTCTCCAGGTCATTTGCCTTAGATAAAATTGTGTTTGCTTCACGATTCATTTCCTGTGCTATGAAATCCAGCTTTCTGCCGACACTTCCACCTTCCATCAGGCAGGATTTCATATTTTCAATATGACTTCTTAACCGGACTGTTTCTTCATCCGTACAGATTTTATCAGCAAACAGTACTACTTCTGCTGCGATCCGTCCTTCTTCAATCTGGGTATCCCCTAACAGTTCCTTTACTTTCTCAGTCAGTTTTTCACGGTAAGATGCCATAATCTGAGGAAACCGTTCTTCTACAGAAGCTACATCTGCCAGCATACCGTCCAGTTTTTCAAAGAGATCTGCTTTTAATGCATCACCTTCTTTTAACCTGGCTTCCACAAGCTGTCTGCTGGCTCCTTCCAAAGCTGCCTCCAGTACTGCCCAGATTTCTTTTTCATCTGCTGTGGATTCTTCCATTGTAAATACTTCCGGGCATCTGCCAAGAGTTGAAGTCCTGATATCATTTTCCAGACCAAATGTCTTCGCCATCTGTTTGTAATAACGAACGTATTCCCCTGCAATATTTTCATTATATTTTAACGAAAAGTTTTCTTCGGTAAAATCTTCATATGTAATGAAAACGTCTACTTTCCCCCGCTGAATATAATTCTTAAGCATTCCTCTGATCGCTGACTCAAAAAAACTCAGCTTCTTGGGCATCTTAATATTCACGTCGAAGTAACGATGATTCACTGCCTTCATTTCTACTGTAAATTTTCTGCTGCCCTGGAGGTTTTCGCACCTGCCAAAGCCTGTCATGCTCTTAATCATCTTCATTCGCTCTCTTTTTTTAGTTTTGTGGCACATGCCGCCACATTAAAAACATTATAAAACATATCAAATGTGTAGTCAACAGCAAAATCCTGTTATACTGGTTAAATTGGGGTTTTGTTGAGGAAGGGACGCTTTGTAGATGAAGATAGTGCAACGGAAAGATGGGTGTGGGAAACTGGCATGGGCTCCGTCAGCTGGCCGCAGAACTGGTATTTTCTAACCTTTCCGAAGCGCTTTTTGGCGGCACGCGGGCATTCACCGAGAAATCCTGATGCATTTCTCGGTTCAGTACCCGCTTAGTATCCGATGGGAGCCAGTCGAATACTATCCGCCAAAAAACACTTCGAAAAGGTAAGTAAATACTCAGCTCTGCTCTACGCTTCCTCCGCCCATGCCAGTTTCCCACACCCATCTTTCCGAGATCCAGGTTGCCGCCACAAAGCTGAATTTCTCAGCATGGTCGGACCCCTGGGCTATGGCAGGCTGTTCTTTATTGGATGTAGCGTAGTATATTTCGGCTATTTAAGCGTAAAAGGAGATGAAAGTTTGCTGCTTTTTCTGGAATGAAGAAACAAATCACCGTGATAAGTTCAGTTGCTTTATGTTACTCGTTCTCAGCATGATAGATTCCCTGGGTGTAGATGGATGTTCTTTATTGGATGTAGAGCGGTATATTTTGACAGTTTATGCATAATAGAAGATGAAAGTCTATTCCTTTTTCTTATTGCAGAATATAAAACAAATCCCGTTCTCAAGATCAGTTGCTTAACGCCAATATTGTTCAGCATGCCACAACCCCGGGGTCCCACCACGCTGAGAAAACCAGCTTTGTATCAACGAATGCTATCTCGGAAAGAGGAGGGGTCGAGCCAGGACATTGATTTGGAAGGCATATAGCAGAGCTGAGTATTTACTTACCTTCCCAGAGTGCTTTTTGGCGGATAGTATTCGACTGGCTCCCATCGGATACTAAGCGGGCAGTGAGCTGCGAAATGCATCAGGATTTCGGAGCGAATGCCCGCGTGCCGCCAAAAAGGGCTCTGGGAAGGTTAGAAAATGCCAGTTCTGCGGTAAGCCTTCCAAATCAATGTCCTGGCTCGCCCCCTTCTCTTTCCGTACACTACCTATCATTTACAAAGCGTCATTACTCATCTAAACCCAAATATAATAAATCTAAAATCCTGCACTTAATTACATTAATCTGCATTCTCTATTCCGATGTACATATGAATTTCTGCATTATCCATATCGCCTCCAGGCTGGTATTCTTCAAAGTCTGCCACATAGGTCCTCTTTAAATCCATACTCCAGAGTTTCATCCAGAATTCCTGTACTGCTGTTACCATATTTCCCTTTACAATGAATTTAGCATAATTTCCCTTGGGAATGACCGTAGTCGCCAGGCTTTCCGGTATTTGGGCAGCTTTATCTATCTCACAGCATACAAACATGTCATAGTCATCCTTATGGTCTCCCGCGTAGTTGGTATATAATCCAATACTTTTATCATTCACCTTTCCCGGCATTTGAAAGAAAATGCCCTCTTCAAAAAAACGCTTCCAGAGTCCGCCTATTTCTGCTCCCATATCCGGGCTGGCATTATTGGTTCTGATCTTCAATCCTGCTGCTTTTTTCTCTTCTAAATATACGATTTCATAATTCATAGTGATACCTCTCTTATTTTCTGTTTTTATTACCGCATAAATTTCGTATCGGTTAAAGAGAGTATAACAGGCATAATCTGACAACTGCATGTCATATTAAATAAATCGTCAGCAATAATATTTCAAAGTATTTTCCAATCTTTCTTTTACGAGTTTTTTCACCCGCTCAGGCGCCATCACCCGGACTAATGGTCCATAAGAAAGGATGTAACCGTAAACCCATTCATTTTCGGGACATTTTAATTTAGCCAGAAAGCTGCCATCTTCCTGAACCTGAATCTGTGCTTCCTCAAACTCATCATACACCCGGTAAGCACAGGATGCATCTATATGAAGTGTTATCTCCACCATATAACTTTGCTCACGGTAACCTTTCTTTGCTTTGGATTCCTGTACCGGCAGCATTCTGTCAAAGTTCTCCTCCAATGCCTTCACCTGCTTCATTCGGGTAATCCGAAAAAGCCGCATTTCTCCTGCTTTCCTGCAAAATCCTTTCAAATACCAGCTCTTATCCTTGAACCAAAGCTGCAATGGCTCTACCTGTCTGGTAGATTTTACGCCTTCTGAATTATAATATTCAATCTGGATCACCTTTTTTAGAATAATCCCTTCTTTGATCTTCCCAAAGACCTTCTGCCGCTGATCGGTCCAGTCCGAAAAATCAACCTGTACCCAATCCGTTTTATGTGCCCCAAAAAGAGACCGCATTCTGGACAGCACTTCATCATTATCTGCCGCTTTAACCGCATTTAGACCCTGCAATCCCCACAGAATTTCCTGACGCTCCATATCCGACAAAACGGACTTGTCCAGTATAAAGTTATCCATCAGATGAATCCCGCCGCCTCTGCCTTTATTTGTATAAATCGGGATTCCCGCCTGGCACAGCGTATCAATATCTCGGTAAACTGTCCTTACCGAAACCTCAAAATGCTCCGCAAGCTCACGCGCCGTAGTCCCCTGTTTCTCCAATAATAAATATACGATTTCAAATAATCTGTTAATCTGCATGTGTCTCCTTCATTTTATCTGTCCAATTGAAATGTTAAAATATAATATATTACTTATTGCTTTCTTATTGCTTTGAATGTTATTATAACGCTTTCATTTGTGGAATAGAAGAGTTTTTTTGATAAGAGGTTCTTTGTTGTGGAAAACTGAATTTCTCTAGATTTTCTCCCTCTTATCTGCTATACTATTAAGAATCCACTTCTTACATATGTGGATATAAGATTCACACCAGGAGGATGAAAAACATGGCTTTAGACGGAATTGTAATTGCCAATATGGTAAAGGAATTAAACGATACCATATGTGGCGGTAAAATCAACAAGATTGCTCAGCCGGAAAATGACGAGCTGATGCTTACCATAAAAAATCAAAAAACTCAGTACCGCCTGCTGATTTCTGCAGGTGCCAGTCTGCCCCTTATTTATCTGACCAAGGTAAATAAGCCAAGTCCTATGACTGCTCCTAATTTCTGTATGCTGCTTCGGAAACATATCGGCAGTGGCAAGATTCTTCGGGTCTGGCAGCCGGGACTGGAACGAATTATTAATTTTGAGATTGAACATTTAAACGAACTGGGTGATGTGTGCATAAAAACCCTCGTTGTGGAAATCATGGGAAAACACAGCAACATTATTTTCTGCAACGAAGATAATATGATCATTGACAGTATCAAACATGTGTCCCTGCAAATGAGTTCTGTCCGGGAAGTACTGCCGGGGCGGACATACTTTATTCCAGAGACACAGCATAAATGGAATCCGTTAGAGGTTACCACGGAAACTTTTGCAGCAGAGATTTCTTCTAAACCAATGGCTCTTGCGAAAGCTCTCTATACGACATTCACAGGTATCAGCCCTCTGACGGCAGAAGAAGTATGCCATCGTGCATCCCTGGAATCTGACCAGAGCGCCAATAGTTTCAGTGAACTGGAATTAACCCACCTTTACCGTATCTTTTCCTTTATTATGGAGGATGTAAAAAACGGTATTTTCTCTCCGAATATTATATTTCAGGGTGAAGAACCGATCGATTTTTCCAGTATCCCGCTGACTCAGTACGAAGACAAAACCACGAAAATCTATCCAGGTATCTCGGAGGTTCTGGAAAATTACTATGCCGTAAAAAATACAATAACCCGTATCCGCCAAAAATCTTCCGATCTCAGAAGAATTGTCCAGACTGCTCTGGAACGTAACCGTAAAAAATACGATCTGCAGCTGAAACAGCTTAAGGATACGGAAAAACGGGATAAACATAAGGTGTATGGAGAACTGATCAATACTTATGGCTATAACCTGGAATCTGGCGCTAAAAAATTAGAGGCACTTAATTACTATACCAACGAAATGATTACGATTCCTCTGGATCCAACCTTAACTCCACAGGAAAATGCAAAAAAGAATTTTGATAAATACAATAAATTAAAGCGTACATATGAGGCACTGACTGATCTGATCGAAGAGACTCAGGATGAAATCAAACATCTGGAATCCATCAGCACTTCTCTGGACATTGCTTTGTCTGAAGAAGATCTGGTTCAGGTAAAGGAAGAGTTAATGGATTACGGTTATATTAAACGTAAATATACCGGCAAAAAAGTGAAGATTACTTCAAAGCCATTTCACTACCTGTCCAGTGACGGTTACCATATGTATGTTGGAAAAAACAATTTCCAGAATGATGAGCTTACATTTAAAATCGCTACCGGAAATGACTGGTGGTTTCATGCCAAAGGTGCACCCGGCTCTCACGTAATTGTAAAAGCAAACAACGAAGAACTTCCCGACCGTACTTTTGAGGAGGCAGCCCGTCTGGCAGCATATTATTCAAAAAACCGTAATGCGGAAAAAGTAGAAATAGATTATGTAGAAAAGAAGCATGTAAAAAAAACCAATGGCGGAAAGCCAGGATTTGTTATTTACCATACCAACTATTCTATGATTATTGACTCTAATATTTCCGGTATCGAACAGATTTCGTAATTTCAGGAGGATATGAACCATTATGAAAAAAGTAAAAATCACTGTATTGAAAACGACTTTAGACAAAGAATTAGCAAATGAATATGGAGCAGAAGGATTGACTGCATGTCCCATGATGAAAGAAGGGCAAACCTTTTATGCTGACTATGCAAAACCAGACGGCTTTTGCGATGAGGCCTGGAAAGCAATTTATCAATATGTTTTTGCTCTGGCACACGGCACCGGAAAAGACTTATTTTACTATGGCGATTGGATCCGGAAACCAGGAGTTGCGATCTGCAGCTGCAATGACGGTCTGCGCCCGGTTATATTTAAATTGGAATCTACGGCAGAAGAATCAGAGATTGAATACACCCCGGTTCGCTAAGTTAACATATGTCTGCATTGCCGCTGAATTGGCATAATGCAGAGGTCCTGGTGAATAAATTTCGCAATAAACGTGTATTATTTGGAGTTAATTGTGTTTAATAAAAAAGTTATTGTATTACCCATTTAGGGCAACGCAATAACTTTTAATTAAACCTATTATTTATTTCAATAATCTATAATACTTTACTCAAAAAGCTCTTCAGTCTTTCACTCTTTGGATTACCAAAGAAGTCTTTGGGATTATTTTCTTCTATTATCTGCCCTTCTGCCATAAACAGAATACGGTCTGCAACTTCTTTTGCAAATCCCATCTCGTGTGTTACTACTACCATTGTCATATTTTCTCTTGCCAGGTCTGCCATAACGTTCAGTACCTCTCCTACCATTTCCGGATCAAGGGCTGAAGTAGGCTCATCAAACAGCATCACATCCGGCTTCATACAAAGAGAACGCACGATAGCAATTCGCTGTTTTTGTCCTCCGGATAACTGGCTTGGATAAGCATTTGCCCTGTCAGCAAGCCCGACTTTTTCTAACAGCTGCATTGCTTCCTTTTCTGCTTCTTCCTGTGTCTTCTTCTGAAGCTTCATAGGCGCAATCGTCATATTTTTAAGTATTGTCATGTGCGGAAAAAGATTAAAGTGCTGAAACACCATTCCCATCTTCTGACGATGAAGGTTAATGTCTGTTTTTGGATCCAGTATATCTACACCTTCAAATAAAATATGTCCTGAAGTCGGCTCTTCCAATCGATTCAGGCAACGCAGAAATGTACTTTTACCAGAACCGGACGGTCCGACAATAAATACAACTTCACCGGAACGGATTTCTGTAGATACATCATTTAATGCCTTAAAATCACCAAAGGATTTTGTAAGATTCTGAACTCGAATTAAAACTTCTCCTCTATCGCTCACTGTTACGCAGCCTCCTTTCAAGACATTTTACCAGATACGTAAATATCATAACCAGTACTAAATAGATTGCCGCCACTGCCAGAAGAGGCATAGTCGCAGAATATGTCTGGCTTCGAATAATATCGCCGCCTTTTGTCAAATCCTGCAATGCGATATAACCAGCTACTGATGTTTCCTTTAATAATACGATAAATTCATTCGCCAAAGCCGGAAGTACATTTTTAAACACCTGTGGTAAGATAATATAAATCATAGTCTGAGGATAATTAAAACCCAGGCTTCGTCCTGCTTCAAACTGTCCGTTATCAATCGAAAGAATTCCTCCACGAATAATCTCAGCTACATATGCACCCGAATTAATACCAAAAGCAAGGATTGCAACCAACACCTTATTAATGTCAAAAGCAGCAAAAATAACAAAATACGTAATCAATAACTGTACTACTACTGGCGTTCCGCGGATTATGGTCAGGTATACATTACAGATGAAATTTAAAATCTTCAGTTTTCCTGTCTTTTCATAAGTCGAACGTATCACAGCAACCAGGAATCCCAATAAAATACCGATAAGTACTGCAAATAAAGTAATTTCAAGGGTCGTTAACAATCCGTCTGTAAGGTATTTCCAACGGTCATCTTTAATAAAATTCTGATAAAATTTTTCCGCCATAGCTTATCTTCCTTTGTTTTATTGTGCCTTAATATATTTATCCAGGATTTTCTGCAGTTCTCCTGAAGATTTCAGTTCTGCAAGTGCAGTATTTACCTTTTTCAATAACTCTTCATTATCTTTTTTGATAGCAATTGCATATTCTTCTTCTGTATAAGCTTCATCTAACATTTTGATGCCTTCATTCTGCTCAACAAACACTTTTGCCGGCTCACGGTCAATGATTACTGCATCAATTTTTCCCTGAGTCATTGCCTGTACTGCTTCGAAACCTTTGTTGTATCTTTCTACCGTAGCATCCTTGATATCTCCTGCATACTGATCTCCGGTAGTACCAAGCTGAACACCGATCTTCTTTCCTTCCAGGTCATTCGGGGAAGTGATCGGACTGTCATCTTTAACAATAACTACCTGTGTAGCTGTTGTATATGGATCTGAGAAATTAACATTCATAAGGCGATCTTCTGTTACAGTAAGTCCAGCAAGCCCTACATCTGCTTTTCCTGCATCCACTGCTACAATAATTGAGTCAAATGCCATATCCTCTACTTTTAATTCCATGCCCATGCTTTTTGCAATTGCTTCACCAATTTCCACATCAATACCAACTACATTATCTCCTTCGCGGTATTCATATGGAGGAAACTCCGCATTAGTAGCCATTACTAAAGTACCGCCTGTGGCTTCTGTACCTGCTGCCTCCGCTCCTGCTTCTTTTGTTTCGCCAGCTGCCGCTGTGGTTTTTTCCGTTTCTGCTCCTTTGCTTCCACATCCTGCAAGTGATAAAATAAGGGATGCAGCAAGTGCAGTTACAATCATCTTTTTCATTCCTAAATCCTCCTAAATAAAATGTAAAATAATTCGTAAAAAAAGAAAGACAGATTCAAAAGTTGCCTTCAACTGCTTTCCCGCTTAATCAAATTTAACACTAAATTTCTGGGTTGTCAACAGTTTCATGCATATAATTGTAAAATTAGTTATAAACATGCATACATATAATGCACAGTGCTTTTTACCTGTGCTAATCATAAGCACTTGCAGGGATGTTTATCATATGTTTACCATTTGTTTGCCGGTATCCACGTCTCGTACTTCATCATATGTCCCATTTTATTAACAACACGGCGCTGGGATGTATAACTGGAAGCTGCCTGTCTCATTTTTTTCAAATCCATTGCATTTACTTTATGTAAGGTATTGGCAAATCTTTTTATTTCATTTTTCTTATAATATTTACCAAAATATATTAGCCTGCTCATACTTGCGTTATTTGAACATATCCCAGTAACCAGGCTGCTTATCATCCTATGCTGTTTATGTCCATATTCCCCAGCTGGATTATGCGTAACAATTTTTTTCCAATGCTTATAAAAAATCAAATTTTTGATATCTTTAGTCATATCATCATAGCATCCGCTCCAATCATCCACGCTGCGGGTACCTTCCGTATAATCAGGATAGTGCATGATAATACTTTTTCCACCTGTTATTTCCATTGATCGATTGAATTCCATTTTTCGGGATAATCCATACTTCTGTGTAGATGCATTTGTCATGCATACAACTAAATAGTTTTCTTTTACTAAACCTTCTCCACCCCAAAGAATTTCATCATCCGGATGTGCAACAACCATAAGATTCTCAACATTTTCCAAATTTAACGAATCCAAAATGGATTTTGTTATATGCTCTGCATCAATATGATTTTTATCTCCATTGACCGGATAAGTAGTTTTTTTACCGTTTGGAGAAATAAAATGCCAAGAATCTCCAGCATTCTTCCAATAAGAAACCGACTTCCCATTGTCATCAAACCGATATGTTTTTCCATTCAAGCGATATTTTCCAACCATGCATTTCCCTTTTTTGTTGAAGTAATAAAGATTCTTTCCAATCTTCTTTAAACCAACATAAACTTGTCCATTACTCTGAACATAAAATTTATACCCATTTTTATTGGGTTTCGAATATTTCCATCCAGAATTTCCCTTATAAAGGACACCGTTTTTTTTAAAATACCATAAAGTCTGATCTATATAATGTAATCCTGTTATTGGCTTACCTTTAACCAGATAATATTTTTTCCCTTTTTTATTTACCCACCCATCTTTCTTTTTTTGGTGTTTTTCCTGATTCTTATTATCTTTCCTCCAAATTCTTTTTAAAGCTCGATTTTCTGGTTTTGCCATAACAGTAATCGGCATCATGCATAAAATCATTATAATTACAACCATTTTCATTAGTTTTCTTTTCATGTACAAACCTCCTCTTTTCTAATTTGTCTATTGTAAAATTATTTCTTAGCCCAGAATTACTCTAAAATCTGTTTAGGCATTTTGATTACATAATTCCCATTATAAATCCTGTATATCAATTTTTCAACACTTTTATATCAATTTTCCATCACAAGCCAAGAATATAAAGTATAATAATTACAAAAAATGACAGCCATAGATTTCCTATGACTGTCACATTCTTCTTATTTCTGCACAATATTAATAATTTTCTTAGGCACATAAATTTCTTTTACAATGGTACCCGTCAGTTTATCCGCAACTGCTTCTTTACCAGCCGCAATTGCATCTTCTTTAGAAATCTCTGCCGGAACATTAATAACAGCTTTTGTTTTGCCATTAATCTGTACCGGAACTTCAATCTCATCATCCTTCATCGCATCTTCATCATGCACCGGCCACTGATTCTTAAATACAGAACCGCTGTTTCCTAACTCTTCCCAAAGTTCCTCACTCAAATGAGGTGCAAATGGAGAGAGCAGAATCACTGCTGTCTCTAAAGTTTCCTGATCAATGCCGCCTTCTTTTTTAGCAAGGTCGATCATCTTATTATTATATTCCATAAAACCGGAGATTACGGTATTTAAGTTAAAGCTTTCCAGACGCTGTGTAATATCATGAACCATTCTATGACGGATTTTGACCATCTCTTTGGATGCAGCCATGTTTTTATCCTTATTATCCATTACCAGATTCCAGAAACGGTTGATAAACCGATATACTCCATCGATTCCTCTGTCATCCCACTCTGCATCTAATTCCGGCGGTCCTACGAAAAGTTCGTACATTCTAAGGGAATCACATCCATAATCATTAACTAAATCATCCGGAGAAACGACATTTCCTTTTGATTTACTCATCTTAATACCATTTTTACCGGTAATCATTCCCTGATTGAACAATTTTGTAAATGGCTCGTCAAAATCTACAACTCCAATATCGTTCAGGAACTTGGTATAAAATCTGGAATACAGCAAATGAAGAACTGCATGTTCTACACCACCGATATACATATCAACCGGCAGGAGTTTATCTGCTTTTTCTTTGGAAACCAGTTCTTCATTATTATGGCTGTCTACATAACGTAAGAAATACCAGGATGAACCAGCCCACTGAGGCATGGTATTGGTTTCTCTCTTTGCAGGCGCTCCACAAACCGGACATGTAGTATTTACCCACTCATCAATTCCAGCAAGCGGTGATTCTCCGGTACCTGTCGGCTGATAGCTCTCAACCTCAGGCAGTGTAAGCGGAAGCTGGTCTTCCGGAACCGGAACCGCACCACAGTGTTCACAGTGAACAATTGGAATCGGCTCTCCCCAGTAACGCTGTCTGGAAAATACCCAGTCACGCAGTTTATAGTT
This sequence comes from Robinsoniella sp. KNHs210, assembly GCF_000686105.1. Classification (NCBI taxonomy): domain Bacteria; kingdom Bacillati; phylum Bacillota; class Clostridia; order Lachnospirales; family Lachnospiraceae; genus Robinsoniella; species Robinsoniella sp. KNHs210. Next base: position 1,218,457 of record NZ_JMLZ01000002.1, on the reverse strand, counting down.
TGTGGTTACCTTGCCGATTCCTCTGTCCTCCAGACGAGACGGCAGATCACGTTTTGCATCCAGACTGCTCATTCCGTTGAATTCACCGGAATTAATCATAATGCCTGGCTCTGTATATGCTTCTGTCATATTTTCAATTTCTTTACCGTCTTTAGCAATTACCTGGACAATCGGAATACCAAACTTTGTTGCAAATTCAAAGTCACGGTCATCATGTGCCGGTACACACATAATCGCTCCTGTACCATAATCAGCAAGTACATAATCGGATAACCAAATCGGTACCTTGGCACCATTGATTGGATTTATTGCATAGCTTCCTGTAAATACACCTGTTTTTTCTTTATCCTGAAGTCTGTCAACAGAAGATTTCATGGACGCTTTGAAGATATAGTCTTCTACTTCTGCTCTTGTTTCATCCGTTGCCAATTCTTTAGCCATGGCATGCTCCGGAGCAAGTACCATGAATGTTGCACCGTAAAGAGTGTCCGGTCTCGTTGTATAAACTGTGATTGCATTATCTGTCCCGTCAACTTTAAAGTCAACTTCAGCACCATGACTCTTTCCGATCCAGTCAGACTGCATCTTTTTTACCTTTTCCGGCCAATCCAATTTATCCAGATCTGATAACAGACGGTCAGCATATGCGGTAATCTTCAGCATCCATTGTCTTAAATTTTTCTTGGTAACAGGAGTTCCACAGCGTTCACAAGCCCCATTTACAACTTCTTCATTGGCAAGTCCTGTCTTACAGGATGGGCACCAGTTAATAGGAAATTCCTTTTCATATGCTAATCCAGCCTTGAACATTTTTACAAATATCCACTGAGTCCATTTATAGAAATTCGGATCGGTTGTATTCACTTCCATATCCCAATCGTAAATTGCTGCAATTTCATTAATCTGACGTTTGATATTAGACACATTCTCTGCTGTAGATTTAGCAGGATGCACTCCCATCTTAATTGCATAGTTTTCAGCTGGTAGTCCGAACGCATCCCAGCCCATTGGATGAATCAGGTAATATCCCTGAAGCATCTTATATCTGCTCCAGACATCAGAGATTACATATCCTCTCCAGTGTCCTACATGAAGTCCATTTCCTGACGGATATGGGAACATATCCAGACAATAATATTTTGGTTTCTTACCATCATTTACATTTACCGGGTCAGCCTCCCAGTTCTTACGCCATTTTTGTTCAACCGCCTTATGATTATAAGGTACTGCCATTGTTCATTCCTCCTAAATAAAAATAGCCCTCTCGTCTTCTTATAGAGACGAAAGGGCTTTACTTTCCGTGGTACCACTCTAATTCATCCAAAAAGGATGCACTCATTAATTCTATAACGGGAATTCCCGCCTTAATCTACTAAATTCAATCAAGGAACTCCGAGGCGAGTTGGGAGTTTTATCGTTACTGCCTCGCACCATCCGGCAGCTCTCTGAAACGCAAGTACTCTTAATACTCCTCATCACAGTTTTTGTCATATCGACTAACTGTTATTCTAACCATTTCTTGGTCATTTGTCAAGGAGTAACCAAAAACAATTAGGATTAATTTTTGATTGCTATCGTCTCTGGTTAATTATTCCTTTCTATATCTGTGTTCGAGTATATTATGCACAAATTACTGATAGAATTGTAAAATTACTCATAATTTTATACTTTTAATTGGTTTTAAAAAAGTACTCACTGTCTGATTTTACTATTGAACACTGGAATAGATGCTTGATCGGAAAGGAGTGATTGGTTAGAATATATCCCATATTACTATTAATCATGCAAACATTAACCGGTAACGAACACTTTACCTAGTTTCAATATATCCCATATTACTATTAATCCTGCACTGCCTGCGGCACACCACCGCTACACTGCGTTTCAATATATCCCATATTACTATTAATCTCCGTCTGCGTTCTGGCTGTACCGGACATGGAAATAGTTTCAATATATCCCATATTACTATTAATCTAAAAATGCAGCTAGATATAATGCATCAAGATACGTTTCAATATATCCCATATTACTATTAATCTATGTTCCTATTCTTGAAAAGCCAGATTATGAAGGTTTCAATATATCCCATATTACTATTAATCGTAAACTTAAATTAAAAGTTGGAGAAGGATTATTAAAGTTTCAATATATCCCATATTACTATTAATCCTGTGTTGGCTCTAAGGTCGAAGATGTTTTTCTGCCGTTTCAATATATCCCATATTACTATTAATCAGGATATGCAAGACATTCTTACACGGGTTTGTCCGTTTCAATATATCCCATATTACTATTAATCGTATCACCAGACGTATGCTTCGCAAAAACGTCTGGGTTTCAATATATCCCATATTACTATTAATCGGTAAAAAATTTCAATTATGCAAAATCCCTAAATAGGTTTCAATATATCCCATATTACTATTAATCGCCATAACCAGCGCCCCTGCAAAACTTCCAGCTAGTTTCAATATATCCCATATTACTATTAATCCATATTTTCTAAGAAATATCCCAGTGTCGGTTTAGTTTCAATATATCCCATATTACTATTAATCCTGTTATATCACCTTGAGGATATCTTTCCTTCTGAGACAGCAGATATGCATACTGAAACATTTGATTTCCTAAGCCACCAGCAATCGATATAATCATTTTGAACTCCTTTCAAATTTTCATATGTTCATCAAGTGTTTATCTATATAGTTACTGTTTCATATAGATAGATCGTAAAAGAAACAATTAAGCCATTTTATATGTGCTTTCTTTTCTATTTTTCTTTCTCAACTTTAAAACAATACTTAAGAAAATCTTCATAATCTAAAAATTGAGGTGAACTATGATTCATTAATTCTTTTGTTTGGCTTATATTGCCACACAATACCATCTGACTATGAAAAACTGAGTTTTCTATTGCTTTATCTCCAGTTTCAAACAATGGGAAGTATTCACTAAAAACTTCTCTTGGTGGATTCTCACCCATACGTTCTTTATACCTTTTTGCCAACTCTTTTGCTTCTTCCAACTGCAAAGATATTCTCTTTATATAGAATTCTTCAATACTCATAATCCTTCTAGCTGGTGTACCTGCATAGACTCCATTTGATGGACAATCTTTAGTAACGACACTTCCTGCGCCAATGATCACATTATTTCCAATTATAACATTTCTGGTTATAATCGCATTCATACCAATAAAAACATTATCTCCAATCTCAACGCTACCTACGGCACCTAAAATACGTCCTTCTGAGATACTTTCATTATTGAAACGTTTAAGAACTGACCATGAGAAATCATGTGTCAAAATTTTTACACCATCAGTAATTCTGACATGATTCCCCAACTTTAACATCCAGGGATTTTGCACATCGATTACTGTTCTTGTTGGTACAAAGATTACACACTCTTCCCCTATCTGAACACCTTGTTTTCTCAAATAGTCGATGTAATCTTCAGATGAACATCGTTCCTTTAGAATCAGTTTTTTTATAAATCTCTTTATACTCATTTTTATTTATTCCTCCATCGTTACTTCTACAGTATTCTAAGCAAAAGTAATCCCTCGAGAGCGTACATGAAATAGCATCAAATTGAGAATATCTTTCACACTGAAAATATATATACACTATTTTTAACTTGATCATCGATTTTCGCAATGTAGTTTCAACTAATAAAATGTTCCTTTTTATAATGTCAGTATTTTTAATTGTCACCTATCACCATAGAGACCTAAAGTACGACCACCATCAACGATTAGATTTTGTCCAGTAATAAAATTAGAACTACTACTTAACATAAAATAAACTGCTTCTGCTATATCTTCCAGTGTGCCAATTGAATGCAAACAATTGGTAGACCTGAGCCATTCTTCCATATGACCATTGTATTCTCCACGTTGTATAAATCCCGGTGTAACACAATTTATATTAATGCCATATTGACCAAGTTCTAAAGCCATAGCTTTTACAAATCCTAACATACCAGCCTTTGCTGCCGCATATTCTGAATACATTGCTTTTCCTTGAATTCCAACTGTACTAGAGATGACAACTATTTTTCCTTGCGTTTTTTGCGCCTTCATGTACTGCGTTGCTTTCCGTGTGCATAACATTGTTCCACGTAAATTTGAATCCAACACAGAATCAATTATTTCAACTGATTGCTTATCAATTTCTGTTGCCTTTGTTCTCGCTCCACCACCTGCACAATTCACCAAAAGATCTAACTTTAAATTTTCAAAATTCTCACTAAACACCCGATCTACAGATTTCTCATCACCAACATCTACAATAAATGAATTAGCCCTAAGTCCAATTGATTTTATGTCCTTGACAACATTATCCACCGTACTTTCTGTTCGACCGGCAACAAAAACATTTGCTCCTTTTGATGCTAATTTAAAGCAGATTGCACGCCCTATTGCTCCAGAGCCACCTGTAACAAGAGCATTCATACCAACCATAGGTAATTTCAACTCCTGTTCAAGGACATACGGTCTGGTTACATTACTAATAGTCAATGACTTCTTGATTTTTTCTTTAATCTTTTTGGGAATAAATATCTTTATTAATCCTAAGCTCATTTTTCTTCTCCGTTTCTATATAAAGACTCAAACAATCTTACTATCATATATAATTTCTAATTGTATTTTTTCTACTTGATAAATTTCTTTAAAGTAGCCTTCATATTATTTGGAAGAACCTTTCCTATCTTGTGTTTAATGGTATCTGAGTTCGTGTAATAAGGTTCAACAATATCCCTAATACATTTGGCATCTGCCTCCATATTTGTAAATGCTTCAATAATAATTGGCATATTACAATCGTCTTGAATAGTTATTTGAATAGCCTTATCAAGTTGCTCTTTATCATTTGCCGATATATACTTAAAGCCTCTTGCTTCAGCCCATCCCCTTACACTTGTAGTATGAGCAGCCGCAATATGCTGATCCAATGTCGGTACATTTTTCACATTTGGATAGCTATGAAAAATAGCACCACCCGAATTATTACACACTAGAATACGTACATTATTGCCCACGTACTGATTCCATAATGCATTCATATCATAGAAAAAACTCAAGTCTCCTATCAATAGAAAACTCAGTTTTTTGCTCACATATGCCTGACCAATAAAAGATGACATAGACCCATCTATCCCGTGAGCACCTCTATTACCATAGATTGTTACCGTCTGATCAACGTCAAAATAGTTAGCCAATCGAATACTATTGCTGTTTGCTATATGAAGTAAGGAATTAGCAGGAATATGCTTAAGATACTGTTGGGTTGCATACATACTAGAAAACATAATCAATTCATCATTAAGAGAGCCCTTTTTACCTATAGTCAAATAATATGCATTCCAATCATCATAAAAAGAATGTTCTACTTTGACATTTGAGCATAACTCCCCAAACTTTTTAAAAAAAGTCTTTGGTGAACATTCAATAACATCCGGCAAACACTTGAAAGGATCAGACACTTCTCCTTTTGCAGAAACATGCCAATGTTGAAATTGTCTTCCACATGAATTAATTCGTCCTTTTATTTCAGAGACTGTATTCCCATTCATTGTTATGATAATATCTGGACAAAGAGATATTATCTCTTCATTACTTAACACACGCATTAAGGTAAACGTCGGTAAACTATAAGGACACTGCATATTAGATAATAAATCTCTCGAAACAACACAGTTGTAATTTTGTACAAATAGCTCTATGGCTTCTCTTTCTTCTTCAGAAAGAGGTCCATATTGTCCATAGATTATTAATATTTTTAATTTTTTTAAATAATTTGCCCTTTTTTTCCAAATTTCCTGAGAATCCTCAAGAGTTAATCTCTCCATCTTTCGGACATCTGGCAATACAGATTCATTGAACCTCACAATACCTTGAATAACAGGATAATCATTTTCAACAATAAAATTTATATGTACTGGTCCCATCTCGCCACGCTTTAGCTCCATTAAGGCCTCATTGCATATACGCGAACAATACCAAAAATCATTACTATCTCGAACATGTGGTAGAATAACTACCTTTTTGCATACCGAACTATAAAGCCCCTCTTGAGGAATCATCTGCTCTTCTTGTTGAAACATGTAATAGTGATTTCGATCTGCAGTGAGAATCAATAAAGGTAACTGTTGATAAAACGCTTCATTTGCTGCTGAAACATAATTTGCTGCTGCCGTCCCAGATGTACAACAAATAGCAACTGGTTCCCTCATTTCTTCAATTAATCCAAGCGCAAAAAAAGAAGCACTTCTCTCGTCAACCACTGAATAAGTAACAAAAAATTCGTCATGCTCAACACAGTAAACCAATGGTGTATGCCTTGTACCAGCAGATAGAACAATATGACGAATATTATTCTTTTTTAATAATGAAACTAAAATTTGAACATTTTTCAAACAACTATACATACTTAATTCCTCCTGACTTTATTAATTAAGTTCTTCGCCATGCTTTTCATGTATTCGTATTCACTCATTCGATGATAAGCCACCCAAAACAACAAATTAGGAATAACCATGCAGATTAAACCTTTGCCAACCATAGCAATGAACCCAGTTGACGGCATAAGATTACATACCAATAAAGAAATACCACCAGTAATCAGTGTAATAATTATATATACAATAATCTTTAAGAAGTACTCCATCGGTGAATTTTTAAAATAGTTTTTAAACAATACACTTGTCCCCCACGGAACATTTATAAAAACAGTGCAAATTAATGTTGAGATAATAACACCATTTATTCCAATAAGTTTGACAAGCACAATATTTACAAATAAATTTACGATAGTCGCAACAATAGGTCTAAAACGATCTTCCCACCAAAGGCCAGCTGCCTCCCGATAAGTATAAGTCATTGTTGTAATACGAGGGAGAAGAAAATATAAAACCATAAGTATCATTGTATTAAATGAAAAAACTAATTCCTTTCCAACCCACCATTCCATAAAATGTTGATACAGACAAAGCATACACACTGCGCACCAGCTACATATCCATCCATTCGCAAAAGTAAAATTTATGAAATCCTGATAATTTTCCTCTGGTGTATTTATAACCATTTTATTACCAACACCCGCAGTTATTGACGCAGTAATAATTATAAGAAACCCTACTAGTGCCGTCTGAATATAATAGTAGTTATTAAAAATTGCTAAAGGTGTCAATCCTAAAAAAGCAGAAATTACAATTGTATCTACTGATGTAAATACAGCATTATAGATTTTAAACGAAACAAGACCAATTATACGCTTTTTAATTCCATCCTTTACATCACTTGGAAGGGTTCCATAACATTGAATATCTGGAAACATTTTTTGCGCAAGATAAGCGTTTGCAAGATTAGTAATTATTGTTGCCAATGGTATAATAATTGCGTAAGCATAATAGTTCTTAAACGTCAAAAGTAAAACAATTTGAAAACAATTACTGACAGTTGAAACAACAGCTGTCCTCTTACTTATCAAGTCATTTCTCTGATGTGCCGAAAAAAGAGCAGCTTTATATGCAAACAAATAGTAACTAATAACCGTATTTGCTAAATAAATGATATACAGAACATACATATTCACATTTGCAGGTAAATCGCCCTTAACCAAAAATTTTAAAAACGGAATCACTGCAACACCGCAAATCATAATAATATTGCCGATAATAAAATATATCTTTTTGTATGCATTAAGCAGTGCACACAACATGTCCTTTTCATCTTCAGCAATAGGTTTATACATGCTAAAGACTATAGCAGTTCCAATACCTAATTCAGAAATGCTCAGCACTTGAAGAATTGATGTAAACAAACTATTTAATCCAACATACTCAGCTCCAAGCACTTTAATCATTACGGTTCGTGTAATAAATGGTAGTAATAGAACTGATATTTTTTCAATAACCCCCCACAGAATATTTCTAACAGCATTCTCGGTTCTTTCAATTTTCATTATAATTTTCCTCGTCTCCGCCAAAAGCATTTCTCAAAAATTGCTTAGAAAGAGCCTTTCTTTCTTCGAGAACCTTGTCTGCTTTTCTAAAATCACACAATAAATCTACTTTTTTATATTGATCAACTGAATCTACCAAACGTTCTCTCATTTCTACCATGTCCAGAAGGGTTTCTAATCTCGAAGACATTTCACCAAAACCTTCCTGATAAGGTCTTTGCACAGTAAAAAACAAGCGATGAAAAAGCAAGCTAAACACCGTTCCATGAAAAGAGTCTGTAAAAACCATTTCACTATTTTCTATCAAGCTAATAAACTCTGCAGGTCCAATTGCTCTAGTGTCACTCTTACTGAAGTCATGTAATTCAAATATGGCAAATTTCAATTCCTTGGCCTTAATCTCAATCTCTTGGTCAAGCTCAGGATTATCAACACCTAAAATGTACTTAAAGATATATGGTCTTGTGGGCTGATATTTACTTTTTCTAGCTACACTATGCCACTGCTCTCTAGAGAGTAACATTGTTGGATCAAGAACTGTTACAATGTCATTCCTATCGGTTAAATCCTGTACAATCTTTGTACCTGAGCTTTCTCTCATAGCTATAGCTTTAAAACCGTCAAGCCGTTTTAGAAATACATCATGATATTGTGAAGGAAGTTGATTCAATCCAATACTTGCTGCATAAGCAATCCTTTGTTCTGGTTTAGCAAATGTAAGAAATTCACGATCTCCGATAAAATCAAATAAAGGATTCCAAACTTGATCAGACCCTGCAACAAAAAAATCAAAGCTATTAACTAGACGATTGTTCTGTCCATCGCTTGAAACCATTCCTTTCGAATATGCAATTTTACAATCAAATCTTGCAAACATATCAATACGGCTTCTTCCTAGAATACATCTTATCATTCTCTTAATTCTTCCTTTGATGGTATTCCTTCCTGCTTGTGTATGTATAGTCTTACACTGACCAAACTCATTTAAAGTTTCCTGCAATGCATAGTTTTGCAGACGATTTCCATAGTTTATACTTTGTATTGTCATAATTGCAATCCGTTTCATAGCTAATAATTCCTTCTTTCGTAATGATCCATTTTTATATAATTACTATTACACATTATAAATATGAAAAACATTAAACCTAGTTTTCATCATACCAAAATAAGACATTAGACTACAACTCTCTTTAGCTCAAAATTTATATTCTTTCCAATTTTTGAGTTTTTCCTTTTGTAGCTTTTAATATAGCCAAGCCAAATATAAATGCAGTTGACAGATTTATCTCTACTGTTGCTGCTAATAACATAGCCAAAATATAAATTACAGTTGTATAAGCATTTTTATTATTCTCAAAATCAATATTCTTTACCGAATCATACACCATCCATAAGAAACAAATCGTGCCAAACAAACCATACTTAATAAGGATATTAAATAATCCATTTTGGGGATTCCCATACCCCATCATATCATATACTACTGTATTTAAATGACCGTATCCAAACAAAAACTGTGTTCTAAATATTTCCAACAATCTTGAATATATTTCAAGTCTACCTGTTAACGTAGAATCACGTCCTAAAACCTCAACAACAATCCATTGTATACGACTGCTCGAAGCAATAGATCCTCCAACTAATACAAACAGGCTCGATAAAATAAGTAGAGTCATTATTACATATGGTCTATTTAATTTAGATGCAATTTTACTTTTAAAAATGCTTAGTATAATAATCAGTGCAATACAAATAATTCCTGTTATACAGTCTGCAAGATAACATGTGTAAAAAAGAAAAGAAAAAGCAATGATTTTTCTCACAAAATACTTATTCGGATATTTTGTAAGAATTATGCATGACAAAAACATGTAAAAATACGACACTACAAATTTATTTCCAACAAGAAAATGTGGTAAAACACCTTCAGTTGCAATACCATTACCTTTTGTAACAAGAATAAAGGTACCAGAAACCAAAACAATAATGAATAACCATTTATATACAATATCGTAGACATCATTTATATTATTTCTTTCCACTACGCCAATAAGTGATACATATGTTGCAATCAGTACTAACGCATACACCAAACCATTTACTATTGAACTGGTTACACCAACATTTACTATGTCGGAAATCAGAATGGAAAATCCATAAAACATGACAGGTAAACTTTGTCTGAACAATCTTTTTTTTCCTTTTTGTACAACAACTAAAATACATATGCAGGCTAAGATCCCACGCAAAATCATTGTGGGAAATGACACAATTAATGAAATATCGCAACAAAAGAACAGAGTAATTGGGATGAGTAATTTTAATAAGTTTACCTTTACTTTCATATAAATATTACCTCCTTTCTATTCAAATCAACCCCTTGTGTCTAAAAAGGGAAAAGCAAACTCTTTTCATACTACAGGGAAAATATTTAATAATCGAATAAAGCAACTTATGCTTTTTGTGCAACAATTGTTTATATTGCTCGACTTCCCCTATCAACTCTTTTCTTTTTTTATTTTGTATAGATGAACGATTACAGAAATCCGAAGTTGAAACCATATAAACATATTCTTCGACTAGTAGATTAATGTGTAATTGTCTTGTCTGTTTCCAAAATTCTGTTTCTAATTCTTGATATGTAGAGAGAAGTTTCTCTGTACATTTTTTAATAGAAACTCTTCCCTTTATATTCCTTTGATTCATAGCACTGCCCTGTCGTTGTACATAAACGTATAATGGCATATTAAAATACACACTTTTTTCAATATACATCATATATTCTACACAAAACAAAGTATCTTCCCAAATTACTATACCTGGTAAAAAATGTATATTATTCCGATCTATTATATTTTTGCAAAACATTTTATTCCACAAATATCCATGATATCCTTTATCTCCATATAATCCATTAAGTGTTTCATCTCTGTTCTTTATCTCACTCACTCCACTGCTGGTCGAAAAAGTTGACATAAAACCATTCGTGTCCGTAAAATAATCCGCTATCACTAATTCAACTTTATTCTCTTTCATTTTCAGGAGCATCTGTTCAACATAACATGACAAAGCATAATCATCACCATCAATAAACACAATATAATTACCTATAGCAATTTTCAAACCTTGGTTTCGAGCAATGGCTACACCCTCATTAATCTTGTGAAGTACTTTAATTCTTTTGTCTTTCAATGCCCATCGTTCACAGATTTCGCCACTACAATCTGAAGATCCATCATCAATTAAGATAATTTCTAAGTTGCTATACGATTGAGCACAAATACTTTCAATACATTTATTAATATATTTCTCTACATTATAAACAGGAATAATTATTGAAACTAATTCCATCATCTACACTCCGTTTTCTTTAAACTTCTACTTTTATTTGTAGCCATTGCAATCAAATACAACAACACTGCCCAACTATGCACTAATGCCATATTTACAATCTTATGTTTAAGTGGATTACGCGTATATGGATATCGTTTTAAAACTTGTTTAATATAAATATCTTTAGATACTGAACGAATTTTAGAGATTTTATGGTGTACGCTCGATGAAGCAATTGCAAAGATTTGAGATCGAACTCCTCCCAAAAAGCGTCTATCTTCTCTCAAATTAATTATATCATTATCAACAAATATACTGAATCTAGCACGAATCTCGTCCGATAGAACAATTTGACGTTTAATTCTTGTCTCATCATATACCTGAGAAAGAGACATAGGATTTACTCGATAATAATACAAACAATCCTTAATATATGTCACCCTTTGAGAGTATTTTAAATAATCAATATGATAAATAATATCCTCACACATAATCAGACGTTCTGAAGGAAACCTTACACTATGTTCTTTAATAATACTCATGGAATATATTGCATGCCATACTGACATATAAAGATTTGCATCCTCTTTATCTTCCGGCTTGCTTCCGACCATTTCTAACAAAACCATGTTAATAATTTCATTACCCACAAAAGTCTGACCATCATAACCCGTCGGGATTTCCTGTTTACTGCCGTCATAATATACTCTGGTCAAACCACAATATACGGTATCGGAATTAGTCTTCAATGCAGTATGAACTAACCGTTCCACCATGTTATCTGCAATATAATCGTCTGAATCGATATACATCACAAATTCTCCTGAAGCAATGTCTAATCCTGAATTTCTGGCAAATCCTAAACCAGCATTTGATTTGTGAATAATTTGAATTCTTGAATCCTCATTAGCCCAACCATCACAAATTATGCTACTTGAATCTGTTGATCCATCGTCCACAAGTATAATTTCCAATTTCTCATATGTCTGTTCTACAATGCTTTGAACACACTTGTCTAGATATTTTTCCACATTGTAAACTGGCACAATCACTGATACTAAAGGCTTCATATATTATTTCCTCACAATTATTTTTTCTATAGTCTCTCTTTTCTGATATACGAGCATACCATCTGGTATAACACCCTTAATTATCGTTCCAGCTGCAATTACACAATTATTACCAATAACAGCCCCTTTTAAGATTGTAACATTTGCTCCAACCCATACATTATTGCCTATCGAAATAGATGTCGAAACGAATTCTGGAGAATCATTATTGAAATTATGATCATGATCTACAATAACAAGATTATTTCCAAATTTACAGTTATACCCAATGGATATACTCTCAATACTAGTAATAGAGGAATTAATATTAAAGAAACAATGATCACCAATAGTCAATTTACCACTGCGAACTCCTATATACAGATACCCTCTGTTCTGATTATAATTGCCAATTGAAACTAAAGCGTCTTTCCCAATCTCCAACTTCACCTTTTGAAACGCTTGAATCAATCCGATATCGATCTTTTTTCCATAAATCATCTTTGACTTCACGACGAAAAAAACTCCCCTAATATACTCATAAATCGGTCTCACACTATCACTCCTTCATATGTACGAATAATCTGCATTATATGATACTCAAGGGAATATCCGTTTTTCACAATGTTGATACTTTCATTTGCTGCCAAATGCGTCCATTTTTTATCTTGTAATAATCTGACAATACCATCTGCCATTTTCTCTGTGTCACCAGGTTCACAACAATACCCATTTTTTCTATGATGAACAATTTTAGGAATACCACCCACATTTGTACTTACAATAGGAAGTCCGTATCCCATTGCATCCAGTATTGACATAGGCATTCCTTCGTTATATGACGGAAGAAAAAAAACATCTGCCTCACGCATAAATTTATCTTTTTCTGCACCACGAATCCAGCCTGGAAAAATAACATGGCTCTCAATGCCAGCTTCCTGAAACATCTTTTTCACATTCGCCTCGTCTATATCCCTTCCCGCACCGCCAATAACAAATTTTACATCCTTAACAGTCTTAATAACTATTTTTACTACAGCCGGAATGTCAAAACAGCCCTTTCTTTCACCTATTTCTCCAAGAAATAAAACAATGTTATTTGATGGCCGAATCAATCGTTCACCAAGACACTCTTCGTGTAATGTACTATAGTTTTCAATTATTATGATTTTATTATCTGGTACAATTTTCGAAAGTCTTTCTTTCCACTCCGAAGAAAGAGCGATTAGCAACGAACATTTTCCATACACCTTTTTAATTAAATCCTGTTTTTTCTTACTTGCGTGTATATAAAACTCTTCAAAATCAGCACCATGAATGTGATTTATAATTGGTTTTTTAACCCAAGATGCCATATAAATAAAAGGCATTTTTCGATAAAAAGAGGGACCAAAAGAAGAATGAATATGTACTAAATCAGGGCGATCGAAAAGCAATACTTTTGCGAAATGAAAATAACCGGAAATTCCTTTCAACAATTTTGTAAATACACAACCGTCCTTATATGATTCTACATAAATCATATTATAGTCACTTTCTAATTTAGAGCCATAATAACCACTAATTACAGCAGCGATTCCACCTTTAACCATTTTATCTTGAACAACCATGCAGACTTTCTTTTTTCTAACTTCCATCTATTTTCCTCTTAAGTAAACATTCCAAATAAACTTACTATTCGTCATTAAATATCGTTTAAATAGCCGTTTGTGATCTTGCATAAGGCGATATAGCCATTCCAAATTTGCTTTTTGCATCCACTCCGGAGCTCTCTCTATATTTCCAGCAAAATAATCAAATCCAGCTCCTACACCTATCATAAAACCTTCTATTTTACCCTGATGATCATCCATCCATATTTCTTGTTTTGGTGCCCCCAATCCTATCCAAATAAAATCGACTTTTTGGGAGTTAATACTATTAATAATTGAACTATCTTCCTCTTCAGTTAATGGTCTAAAAGGCGGACTGTACATACCAGCAATTTGAATACCCTGATACTCCTCTTGAAGTTTTTTGTATAATTTCTTAAGTGTTTCTGGCGTACTTCCGTAAAAGAAATGGCGATATCCTTTTTCCACACTGATTTTAAAAATCTCACCCATATAGCTTGGACCGGTGGTACGATTCATTTCACCAAAACCACGTTTTCTTCCAACTGATGAAAGAGGTCCTCCATCTGGAATAGCCATGATACCACCATTTTGAATTCTTCTATATTCTTCATCTTCATAAGCTGTCACTGTTGTATGCACATTAGAAACACACATATAATCCCCTGACAACTCTTTGATGTTCTTTTCTGTAAACTCAAGCAGCCATTTCATATTGATAGCCGCAATATCTACCCCCATTATTAGACATGTAGGAATCGTGCTTTTATCAACTTTTCTAATAAATAGTTTACTATTCTTTTCCAAAGCACTTTCCTCCTATACTCATATGCTTTAAAATTTTTCTCCAGTAATTATAAAAACCTTAAAATTTATTATTCTAAAGCACGACAAACAGCGGGGAGAATTTAATCTATCCGCTGTAGCATGCTTTCTTTCCTAGGTAAGAAAATATAAACAAAAGATTGAACCTTTTTTCACGACTATCTCTTGTATCTTTTATGCCGCAACCAAGTTATGCCAAATTCATATTTTGTCACATTCATATTATAATTTCTTCCTTATATTACTCATGTCTAATATTATTTAAGCATATTATAACAAATGCTTTTTATGCCTAATTATTATAAACGCACATTAAATATAATAAGATAACAAGTAATATATTAAATACAACTATCTACTAGCTTGCATGCCTATCCCCAAACAAAACCCCCACCGTCTTCACCAATATCTTCAAATCCATCCCAATATCCCAACTATCAATATACTGAGAATCCAACTCCACAACCTCTTCAAAATCCGTTATGTCACTCCGCCCACTAACCTGCCAAAGACCAGTCAGCCCCGGTTTCATACTAAGCCTCTTCTTATGATGAGATTCATACTGCTGAAATTCCCCTACCGTAGGGGGTCTGGTACCAACCAAACTCATATCTCCCAACAGCACATTAAAGAACTGAGGAAACTCATCCAAACTTGTTTTTCTTATAAACTTACCAACCTTCGTAATACGCGGATCATTATCCATCTTAAACATCAGCCCACTCATCTTATTCTGCTTCATAAGCTCTGCTTTCCGTGCTTCCGCATCAATATACATAGAACGATACTTAAACATCTTAAATCGACGTCCATTTCTACCTACCCTCTCCTGCTTAAAGAAAATAGGCCCTGGAGAATCTATCTTTATAATCAGTCCAAGTATAATGGTTAGTAACACCGTAAAAATACTTCCTACCAACCCACCTGCAATATCCATAGCCCTTTTAGCAATATTCTGAATAGGCGAAATCTCTCTTCGGCTGGAAGCCAACGTCGTAAATCCACCTATCCTGATAATTCTCTCATTTGTCAATTCCATCCCAAAGTTAGCCAGATTAATATATAACATACTGCCTATATCACTAACAAGATTTATTAACTTCTGAAAATCATCATTCTTCATATTTCCATCTAAAAAGACAGCATCAACCACATTCTGTATAACATACTGCCGTACCGTACTATGCCCGGCTACCACAGGAACTCCCGCTATCGTTTGCCCTGTCATTTCCTTATCCAGTATTGCGCAGCCAAAGACATCATAAAACCAATCGTCATTTTCATTCATGCTTTTCAGTATAGCACCAATCTTATCAGATGTAGTAATCACCAATAGCTTCTGGCTTGTCCCATTACCTTTATGCTTGGTATTAAAATATTCCTTATACCAATAACGAACAATCCAGTCAAATACTATCTCAAGCAAGTAGAATACGATAAATACGGTTCTTGAAAACTCTTTTCCTTTGCCAAGCATATACAGACTCACAATCAGCAGGGCAACTTCAAATGTGCTGATTTTTAACACATTCCGAAATTCCCTGTAGTATCCTCTGTGAGACATATCCTTATAGGGATCTAAAATCTTAATCAGTACAACCCGCAATACCACAAGCAAAAAGTACCCCAGCAAAAACACACTGCTCTGAAATAATGCTATACTGCCTGTTCTTAAATAGATACACAAGAAATAAACTGCCGTTAGTATCGCAAACTCAATTATTGCTATATAAGTTCTATATAATTTATTTGCACGTGGGTTCATTCATAACTCTCCCGTTTCCTATTAATATAATCTAATTTCCCGCTACTGCCTCTTTTGCTGCATTTTGAACATCTTTTTCCCCATAACCATAGCCATAATAACCGCCATACTTTTTACCATAATATTTTCCATAATAACGGCCATAATAACCTTTTCCATCCATATCAACTTTATTTAATACTGCACCTAAGATTTTACAACCGCTCTTCTCCAACTGCTGTTTTACCTTCTGAGCAAATTTATAACTAATAATATCAGCTTCAATTACAAATACAGCACCATCACTAACTGTGGAAACAATCGCTGCATCAATAATGCTTCCCAATGGCGGACAATCAATAAATATGTATTCATACTCCGGACGTAACCGGGCGATTAATTCTTCAAATTTATCACTGCCCAGCAATTCTGATGGGTTCGGAGCCACTGGCCCCGTAAAGATAAAGTCCATATTTTCTATATTTGTACTGCACAGACAATCATCCAATGCACATTGTCCGGTCAGATACTCTGATAAACCTTGAACCTTTTTATCCGCCTGATATCTTGCAACGGTTACTGATTTACGAATATCTGCATCGATCATCAATACTTTCTTCCCAGCCTCTGCCATAGAACTGGCCAGACGGAAGACTAATGTTGATTTTCCTTCGTTTGGAAGGCAGCTTGTAAATGAAACAACTTTTATTTTTTCTCCACAAAATTGAATATTCGTACGTAAAGTTTTGTATGCTTCACTTGACTGGAAATTTAGTGCATCTATTTTTTCAAAATTTACTTTTTTCATAATCTTCTCCTTACCGCCTGAATGGTAATCTTCTCTGTCTGGATTGTTTCTTATTTTTATCACCAGTTGGTATTGTTCCTAATGTTGTAATTCCAAGATACTTCTCAATGTCATCTGCTGTTTTAATGGTATCATCCATCATAAAGATCAATATGATAATAAATGCAGCAACAACTGCTCCTAAGAGACCTGCTATAGCACAATTTTTCACAGTACTTGGGCTGCTCTTTGTCTCAGCAATATGTCCTTTTTCTACAATACTTGGCTTATCCTCCTGCTTCATTATGTCTGCAATCCGATCAGATGCAACTTCAGCTATCTCATCTGTTATTGTCTTTGCCATTTTCGGATCGGGATCCGTGACCGTGATTGTTATAATACGAGTGTCTGCAGGATTTGCAATCTCAATTTTCTTTACCATCTGTTCATACTTAATATCAAGTTTCAGATTTTTAATCACTTCCTCTAAAACCGGGCGGCTTTGCACTAATATAGAATAATCTTTTGTAAGCTGTGAACCCATCTGAATATCCGCCAGAGATGTTATGCTTGTTGATTGTGTCAAAATATACAACATTGATGAAGATTTAAACTGAGGTGTAATCATTGTCTTTGTAAATATTCCGGCAACTCCGGCACATACTACCATTGCCAATACTATAATCCACAATTTGTGCAAGAGGACAAAGAATATTTCTTTTAAGTCAATTTCCACTTCGTCGTTTTGTAATTGATTGGTTTCCATTCGTAATTACCTTTCTCTAAATGTATTTATTTTGTAAAATGCATTCTGGATTGTCTACTAACATTTTTTTAATCTGCGCAGAATCGCAGATGGTTCCCAGATGCTGCAATGACTCTTTGATTTCCGGAGTGCGGTGACCTGCATCATGGCAATCTGTTGCCAGGAAATCAATATCGCCATTTTTTATCAATTTCAAGTGCCTTTTCACACTTGCATGATTCATTTGAAGTAATGCCCCTGCGTTTTTCAGTTCTTTTAAATTCTGGGGATTATCCATTACATTTTTATAACGCTCTACGTGGGCAATGATTGGAATATATCTTGCACGTAAAAATCCTGCTGCCGCTTCATAAATCTTACGATAGGATTCATCTGTCCTGAATTCTACCAGTACATAGCGGCTGCCCGCCAGGGTTAATGCCTTCCCCTCTTCTACTCTTCTGATGATTCCATCTGAACAGAATAACTCGTTTCCTAAGTATAGATCAAAATCAGGGTATTTTTCATGGATCCTATTTTGAGTATTTTGTAAAATTTCTTCTAACTCTACTTTACTTTTTTTATGATGTCCGATATGGTAATGCGGGGTTGCAATCATTTTACGTGTTCCCTGTTGGTACGCAATGTCTACCATTTTCATTGTCGTTTCCATATCTTTCGAACCATCATCTACACCTGGTAAAATGTGGCTATGCATGTCTATGTAATTTGTTACGTCTATTTTAGATCCTTTTACGCTTCTGCGAATCTTGCGTATTGCCAGTATTACAACAATGATACCCAAGACTATCAATACACCAATCGCTGCTACAGGACCTTTATTTGCAAGGATGCTGGTTAAGCTGTTTCCTTTATTTTCTTTGTTAATTGCAGATGGATCATTTTCTTCGGTAAGACCTTTTGTCCCTTCTGCATTCTTAATTAATGAATCTATGTAATCCTGCTCTTCTTTAGATGTATCTGTGTATACATTATCATCCAAGAGTTCAGGTTTTTTCTTTTTCTCTGCTATATCTGTTTCTTTTTGACTTTTATTCGATGCATCTTTGGAATCTTTGCTATCTCTATCGCCTTTACTATCATCTGAATTTATAGATGCAGATGCATTTTTATCTGATGTATCTGAATTTGAATTGTCTTTTCCATCGCCCGCTGTATTTGCTCCGCCTTCATTTGTATCACTTCCCGGTTTGTCTGTATCCGTCTTATCTTTATCATTCTTATTATTCGGTTTTTTCTTATCGCCTGTTCCCGAACCGTTTCCATTGCCGTTATCGCTTCCTGATGTATCAGGTTCTGTTGAAGGCTGTCCCGTTCCCGAATCTCCTCCATCCGTTGGAACCAGATATCCCTGATTCACGCCGCTGCCCACAGAAGCATACATCTGCCCTATTAATTCGTCAGCCTGCGCCTGTGTCAAGTCTACCCCATCTTCAGCCAGCTTCGCCTGCAGCATTCCAAGATATTCGCTTCCTGCCACATATGTTCTTCCATTATAGGTAAATGTCCCGCTTGCCGCTCCTATGATACTCGATTCCGGTCCATTTATGTCACCAGCGTATACTGTCATCGTCATTGCTGCCGATAGTAGTATGGGTGCAAATATAATGGGGGTTTTCCACTTTTTCATTTAAGGTTCCTCCGTCTGTCCTGGATAACTTTTCCTGCCAATCCTATTTCAGGTAAAAAGCAGAGGCACCATTTTCAGGCACCTCTGCCTTCTAACTTTGGTTTAAAATATCAACTGATATTTGTTATTGTACTACTACAAGGTAATTTCTGAATACTTCATAAATTGTATTAGCAACTTCAGGTGAATTTTTAATTACTAATTCTCCTGCGTTATTTGTACCAACTGCAGCTTTAGTTCCATTGATATTAAATACGATCTGACTATCTTTTAAGGAAATATTCGTTATATTAGATTTTGAAACACCTCTTTCAACAAATAGTCCGCCATCAAATTTATATTCTTTGTCACCTAAAGCTATTAATCCTGTACTAATGCCATCAATAAGTTTCTGGATCTGATCTGAATTCACACCACGAGCAAAGGTGAGTTTCACTACATCAAATGACTTACCGTTTAACATTGGGAACATATCTTTTCCATCTTTTGTAAATGTAAATCCATCTTTTCCTAATGTAACATTATAAGTCTGTCCATTCATAACAACATTGAAAGCTTTTGCAAACTCTGGGAAGTTACTCTTTGCAGCCGTAACTAAATCCCCAACAAAACGATTCAATGTTTCTCTGATTTCCGAAGTCTTATTTTCATCCCAGGACATTTTTCCATTCACATACAATTCAATTGTGTTACCTGTACTAACATTTTTCTTAACCGCTAATTTGTTAATAGTAACACCATTTACTTTTACATCTGCAGAAGCTGTCTTTTTACCATCTGCTGTCGTAACCGTAATTTTTGCAGTACCGGCTGCTTTAGCACTTACAAGACCGGTAGAAGAATTAACAGCTGCAACATTTGGGTTGCTGGATACAAATGTAACATTTTTGTTACTAGCATTTTGTGGAAGGACATTTGCCGTTAACTGAGCTGTTACATCTCCAAATGTACTGTCAGTAGAAAGTACTAAATTTGAAGTATTAAGCGTAACACCTGTTACAGGCTGAACAACCTTAACCGTAACCTTGCCATAAACTTTGTTCAAATTACCATCTGTAATCTTAACTGTAATTGTAGCTGTACCAGGTCCAACAGGTTTTACCATTGCAACACCTTTGCTGGTTTTTTCTACAATCGCAACTGCCTTATTACTGGTAGAATAAGATGTCGTTCTAACAGTTGCATCAGAAGGATTAGTTACAGCAGTCAGTTTTGTTCTTGCTCCACCAACTGTTAAAGTACTTCTTGTAGCTTTTAAATCAACACTCTTAACGTTAACGGTATCATGTACTTTTACTCTGATTGTAGTACTCTTCTTACTTCCGTCTTTTGCTGTAATGGTAATCGTAGCAGTTCCTATGCTTCTTGCAGTTACAATATCATTACTGCTTACTGTTGCTACTTTCGAATCACTGGTCTTAAAAGAAAGATCTTTGTTCGTAGCACTGGAAGGAGATACTTTTGGGCTTAACAAAAGTTTTCCTCCAACACCCAATTCAACCGTTTTTCTTTCTGGTACAATAGAAGAAACATAGCGAGGTCTAACCTCTACTGAGATTTTCGTCCATGCATCTGAACCATTTTTGAATCCATCATAAGCTTTAACTGTAATAGTTGTTTTACCAATTTTCTTTGCTGTGATAACACCATCTTTGCTAACGCTTATAATCTTGCTATTGTAGTTTTTGTAACCCCAACGATCAAATACTGCTGTATCCGGAGAATATGTAGGATTGATTGATGCTTTTTTCCCAACATATAATTTAAAACTCTTTTTACTAGCAGACACTGTTTTAACTTTTTGTCTCACATTCAGCGTAATCGTATCTGTTTTTGTTTTATCAGATTTGGAAGTTACCGTGATTGTAGCTTGACCCGGATTTTTACAGGTAACGCGACCCTTTTCATCAACGGAAGCTACAGACTTTTTACTGGACTTATAAGTCACAGCCTTGCTGCTATTATCCGTTACAGAAACTTTGGCTTTCAGATCTACTATCGTATAACCTTTCTTTAACCAAACAACTGCGCTTGACTCTTTGGTCGGTTCAGTAATTGTTACTCTCTTAACAGCAGCATTCGCAGTTAATCCGAAGAACAACGACATAACCATAATCACCATGATGCTTTTCGTGATTCGTTTCATAACACTACCTCCTTATAATTTTTTGCCTTGGCATATTTTGTCGGATGCTCGTTCTCCAACTACAGAGTTATTATCCTACTTTTTGGTGAATATGTCAATCCCCGCCAATTGTCATTTATGTCATAAACGTGGTTGTTTGTTACATTTCCCTTATTTGCAATTGTATAAATTTTTATACAATTATGTGCAACCGGAATTATGAGAAACATATGTAATTCATACCAGAATAGTGGGTTTTTACACAAAAAAAAGCTATAGCCTCTGTTATCGTTCAGAACCTATAGCATTTTATAGATGGAGCTGAGGGGAATCGAACCCCTGTCCGAAAGCCTATTCATTGAAGCATCTCCCATCACAGTCATTAATTTAACATTCCCTCTATCTGCCGCTTAATGACAAGCTGCAGACTTTAGTAGCTTCATAAGTTCTTTTATTCCCTCAAAGCTTTGGAAACAAAGTGCCTCACATTATTTGATGCCGGTGACTTAAGCTGTGAGTGACCCAAGGCCGACAAGCAGCATTAGGCTGCTGCTAACGAATAATTATCGTCTGCGTTTATATTTTTTGTCCGGTTTGCTGCGTGGTCCCGGCCCACGGATGGCTTCTCCAATTGCAAAACCCCCGTCGAAACCAGTACAACCCCTGATCAGGTGTATTT
Source organism: Robinsoniella sp. KNHs210 (assembly GCF_000686105.1). NCBI lineage: Bacteria > Bacillati > Bacillota > Clostridia > Lachnospirales > Lachnospiraceae > Robinsoniella > Robinsoniella sp. KNHs210. The sequence continues at coordinate 1,195,936 of NZ_JMLZ01000002.1, read as the reverse complement.
GGTTTTGCAGACGTTTGCATTTTAGAAATATAAATTAAAATTTATGTTTCTCAGTTGTTCCATTATAGTTGATATTGTTAGGAATGTCAAGGTTATTCAGATATTTTGTATTAACATATTATGTAAACCTTTATCTATATGCGAAATGCTGCGCTTAAATATTTACCACGCAGCATTTTCAACATTATTTCGATATCTATTCCATATCTTTAATTACTATATATCTCACGTTACAATATGTTATATCACGTTTCGTTCATTTATTTCGTTTCGCTATTTTACTGTGTTTCATTATATTTAAATATATTCCAACTCATATCCGCTGCACACTAATTATCATTCCGATAACTTATTTCTTCCTATTATATATGCACACAGATTTACCCGTTTTTTCTTAATAAAATTTATGTAATGATTTTTAGAAGTTTTTAGCCTGGATCTGGAAATAAGCTTGTGGATGAGAACATACCGGACATACTTCCGGAGCATCTGTACCATAGTGGATATGTCCACAGTTGGAACACTGCCAAGCTACTTCTTCACCTTTAATGAATACTTTGCCTTCTTCGATATTTGCTAACAATTTACGATATCTTTCTTCATGTTCTTTTTCGATTTTTGCAACTTCTTCAAACCAGTATGCAATCTGATCAAAGCCTTCTTCTTTTGCTTCTTTTGCAAAGGTTGCGTACATGTCAGTCCATTCGTAGTTTTCGCCTTCTGCAGCATCTTTTAAATTTGTAAGGGTATCCGGCATACCGTCATGTAATAATTTAAACCACATTTTTGCATGTTCTTTTTCGTTATCTGCTGTCTCTAAGAAGAGATTTGAGATCTGAACATATCCTTCTTTTTTTGCCTTGCTTGCATAATATGTATATTTGTTCCTTGCCTGGCTTTCACCTGCAAATGCTGCCTGTAAGTTCGCTTCTGTTCTTGATCCTTTTAATTCCATGTGTAAAATCCTCCTTTGTATTTTTTAATATCAGTAACTATTACTAATTTAATATAGCACTATTTCTATATTTTGTCAATTAAATTAGAAAATATATTTCCAATATATTTCATTACATTTCAAAACCATTAATCGAAAAATATATTTTCATTAATCCAGTCCGAGAATTTCTGATAATACTTCAATGATGATTTCATTGGTACAGGATTTAACATAACCCATCATGTTCAGCATGATCTCGTCATTTTTCTGGGATTCTGTTAACTGATCATTGTGTTTCACCTGATCCAGCAGTACGATCAGCTGAGGTGATAATTCTTCATAAGTTTCTAAAGTAGCCTGGGTTACCAGTTTTGTCAAGTCTTCTTTTGATGTGGGTACCATACCGATTTCCTCCTGCATACGCTCTTATTTGGCTCTTATTTGGCTCTTTCTTGGCTCTTGTTGGGTTTTTTTCTGGCTCTTTTCTGGTACTAAACAAATTTTATGTGATCGCTTCTACAGGTTCCGGATCTTAAATTCCTTCTCTGCTTCTCTTCTCTGATCTTTTTTTGCTATGTCCTGTCGTTTATCATAGAGTTTTTTACCTCGGGCAAGTCCGATTTCCACCTTTACCAGACTTCCTTTAAAATAAACCTTAAGCGGAACCAGTGTAAATCCCTTTTCTTTCATTTTACCGGTCAGCTTGTTGATTTCAAAGCGGTGTAATAAAAGCTTTTTCACCCGCAGCGGATCTTTATTAAAAATGTTTCCTTTCTCATAAGGACTGATATGCATTCCATATATGAATACTTCGCCGCGATCAACGCGGACGAAGGATTCTTTGATACTGCATTTCCCCATGCGAAGGGATTTTACTTCTGTTCCATGCAGAGATATGCCTGCTTCATAGGTATCTTCTATAAAATAATCATGAAACGCTTTTTTATTATTTGCTATCAGTTTAATGGATTGTGCTCCCACTTAGCTTTCTCCCCCTTCTTCTGCGATCTCAAAATCGATGGTGCGGCTCTGTCGGTCGCAGTCTATTACCTTAACGGTTAATTTCTGTCCAAGTTTATATATTTTACCGGTGTCTACACCGAACATTTCATAAGTTTCTTCCTTATAATAATAGCGGTCGTCGTACATATGAGTAACATGAACCATACCCTCTATGGTATTTGGCAGCTCTACATACAGACCCCAGCTTGTGATTCCGGAAATAACACCTTGGAAACACTGACCTATACGGGCTTCCATATATTCCACTTTTTTCAGCTTATCTGTCTCCCGCTCTGCCTCATCCGCACGGCGTTCCATTTTACTGGACTGATCGGCAACCTGGGTCAGAATTCCATCGTAATGTTTGATCCTGCCGTTATTCATTCTGCCACGAAGATTGTCTTTGATGATACGGTGGATCTGAAGATCGGGATAGCGGCGTATCGGTGACGTGAAATGACAGTAGTACTGCGCTGCCAAACCAAAATGTCCGGTACATTCCGGTGTATATTTCGCCTGTTTCATAGAACGCAGAGTTAATCTGCTGATCATGGCTTCTTCCGGCGAATCTTCGATTCTTGCCAGCAGTTTTTGCAGTTCTTTGGGATGGATATCATTTTTGCTGTTTTTAATTCCATATCCGAAGTTGTTGATAAACAATGCCAGCTTTTCTATTTTTTCCGGATCCGGTGTGTCATGGGTACGGTATACAAAGGGAAGTTCCTGCCAGTAATAGTCTTCTGCTACGGTTTCATTTGCCAGCAGCATGAAATCTTCTATAATTTTAGTCGCTATATTGCGGTCGTATGGTTTGATTTCCTGGGGCTTTCCTTTTTCATCCAGAATAATCTTAGTCTCCGGGAAATCAAAATCGATGGAACCTCTCTGCTTTCTCTTCTCCCGCAATAGACCTGCCAGTTCCTGCATGAGTTCAAACATTGGTACCAGTGATTCATATTCTAAGCGTTCTTCTTCATCCTGCTCTGTCAGGATTTTCTTTACGCTGGTATAAGTCATTCTTCGGTCTACGTTAATCACAGTTTCTGCTATTTCATGACTGATGACGTTTCCTTTTTCATCCACATCCATGATACAGCTCAGTGCCAGTCTGTCTACACCCTGATTCAGGGAGCAGATTCCGTTGGACAATTTGTGAGGAAGCATAGGTATTACCCGGTCTACCAGATAAACGCTGGTACCTCTTTTTAAGGCTTCCCGGTCTAATGCACTGTTCTCTTGTACATAATTGGTTACATCCGCTATATGAACTCCCAGATGATAAATATTTCCTTCTTTTGTAAGGGAAATGGCATCATCCAAATCTTTTGCATCTTCACCGTCAATGGTTACTGTCTGCAAATCACGCATATCTTTTCTGCCATCCATATCACCATCTATGATTTCATCGGGCATGCGCTGTGCCTGATTCATCACTTTTTCCGGAAAATCAAGGGGCAGCTCGTAGGCATAAACGATGGAGAGGATATCCGTTCCCGGATCATTGATATGCCCGATAATTTCTTTGACTTTTCCTTCCGGATTTTTCGTTTTTGTGCCGTAATCTGTGATTTCCGCAACTACCTTATGCCCGTTCACAGCCCCTTTTGAGCGCTCAATAGGGATAAAGATATCTTTGGTCAGCTTTAAATTATCAGGTACGACAAAGCCAAAATTTTTACTCTGCTGATAGGTTCCGACTACTTCCTTCATGCCATGTTCCAGGATATTAATAATGGCACCCTCCTGTCGTTTCCCGTTCTTTCCCGGAACCAGCGCTACCTGCACTGTATCCTGATGTACTGCTCCTTCGGTTGCAGTTTCCGGGATAAAAATATCTTCTTCCCTGCCTTCGATCTCTACAAATCCAAATCCTTTTGGATGTCCGATAAATTTCCCTACAAGGGATGTATCCTCTGCTTTTTTATATTTTCCCCTTTTGGATATTTCAATTTTTCCTTCCCGGATTAACTCTTCCAGTACCAGTTCCAGCGCCGGGCGGTCTTCTTTTGTAACCTGAAGTAAGATCGCGATTTCTTTAATCTTCATCGGAATGTATTGTTTATCACAAATCATATCGTATATGACTTTCTTTCTCTTATCTAATAATTCTTGATTCATTCATTTTCTCTCTTTCTTAGTTGGCAGCATCTGCTTGTTTATTTTTACGGTGCCCGGTAAATCTGTCTGCCTGAAACCTACCCGCCGGCACAACCTTAGATACACTGACTATATTCCATGTTTTTCGACATGGTTTAAAAAAACACCCTTGCAGTAACTACAAGAGTGTCTTCTAACTTTAAAACTTAAGATTCAATACTACTGACAGCACGATAAATCCAATTGCCAAGAACTTGGTGGATTTAACAAGCGCACCTTCTACGGAGCGTCCTTTGTTCTTGCCCCAGTAAGTATCTGCCATTCCACCAATTGTACCAAGTCCTGCTGACTTGCCTTCCTGCATCAATACAATTACTGTCAACGCAATACATACTAAGATATAAATTATAGTAAGGATCATTTTTAAAACTTCCACGCTCTGCACCTCCTATGTTAAACGACAATATTGAGTTTACCACAGGCTGGAAAAAAAGTCAATAATTTAAAAATTTTCCTCGATACGAAGGAGCTGATTATACTTGGCTACCCGCTCACTCCTGCACGGTGCTCCTGTTTTGATCTGCCCCGCTCCCGTTGCAACTGCTATATCCGCGATGATGGTATCTTCTGTCTCTCCGGAACGATGGGAAATAATCGTACGGTATCCTGCCCGCTGCGCCATGTAAATGGCCTCAAATGCTTCTGTCAGCGTACCAATCTGATTGACCTTGACTAAGATTGCATTTGCCGCTCCCAGCTCAATTCCTTTTTTCAAACGTTCCGGATTGGTAACAAATAAATCATCCCCAACCAGCTGAATCCGGTCACCCAATTCCTGCGTCAGCTTCTGCCAGCCTTCCCAGTCATCCTCAAACAAACCGTCTTCAATGGATACAACCGGATATTTATCCGTCATCTCCTTGTAGTACTCTATCATCTCATCCGCCGTACGTTCTACCCGGTGCCCCTTCATCTGGCTTTCACCCGGAAAATAATAAACTCTCTTCTTTTCATCGTATAGTTCAGATGCTGCTGCATCAATGGCTATAACAATGTCCTTTTTCATCTGGTAGCCGCTTTTTTCCACTGCCTCTATCAGCAATTCTATCACTGCTGATGCATCCGGCAGATCCGGTGCGAATCCGCCCTCGTCTCCGACTCCGGTAGACAGTCCTTTGGCTTTAATAATTTTCTTCAGATTGTGATAAATTTCCGAGCACATCTGCAATCCGTCATGAAAGCTTTTCGCTCCTTTGGGCATAATCATAAATTCCTGAAGATCTACGGTGTTATCTGCGTGACATCCGCCATTTAACACATTCATCATCGGAACCGGAAGTTCTCCCGCCTGCATTCCGCCCATATAACGAAACAAAGGCAGTTTCAGTGACTGGGCAGCTGCTTTGGCAACTGCCATGGAAACTCCCAATATGGCATTTGCTCCAATTCTCGATTTATTCCTGGTTCCATCTTCTCTTAAAAGTATTTTATCAACCGTAGTCTGCTGCAGCACGTTTTCACCGATAACTGCATCAGCCAGGATTGTATTCACATGATGTACTGCCTGGGAAACACCCTGTCCCAGATAACGTTCTTCCCCATCCCTAAGTTCCATCGCTTCGAACTGTCCGGTAGATGCTCCAGAAGGAACCGCTGCCCTTCCAATCGCACCGCCTTCCGCCAGTACTTCCACTTCCACTGTAGGATTTCCCCTGGAATCCAGGATCTCTCTTCCGTAAACATCGACAATTGGTATATATTCAAACATAGAACATTGCCCTCCTTTAGAGAGTAGTGTGCCCATTTATTTCATAAAATAATCAAAAAAATCAGTGCATGCACATATCAAATATCTCACGGAGCTCATCCGTCACTTCCCCTTCCACCTTACAGGAAAGGAGCAAATGTATAAGCCTCTTATTTACGGCATCCTCCTGATACTCCTCCTTCACCGCTTCCAGTTCCGGAAACAAAACCTCCTTCATCTCCGCCACAGAGTCCAAAGACCGAAACTTCTCCACAAATCTTTCATCCAGCCCAATTACCTTCACTGCCACACCCGCCGCACAGCAAAACTCCGCCGGCGAAATCAAAGGACTCTCCGATTTACACTTCAGCTTAATCATAATAGCCGATTTCACAATATCCTTTACCATATCCAAAACCTCCGTCAAATATTCAAATAAATCTGCACTTTTAAATATATAAACAGGAGCGCCCGCACCTTTCGGTGCATCACGCCCCCTTGCATAAGAATCCCTTATTTTTTGATCAGCAACGATTTCCCTGTCATCTCCGCCGGCTTCTTCATCCCCATCATTTCAATTAATGTAGGTGCAATATCAGCCAGGCATCCGCCTTCTTTCAATGTATAGTCCTTATCATAATTTACCAGAATGAACGGAACCGGATTTGTTGTATGTGCAGTAAACGGAACTCCTGTTACATAATCAACTAACTGCTCTGCATTTCCATGGTCTGCGCAGATGAACATCTGTCCATTTACTTCTTCAAGAGCTGCCACGGTTCTTCCAACACATGCATCAACTGCCTCAATTGCTTTGATAGCTGCATTCTCTACACCAGTATGTCCAACCATATCCGGATTTGCAAAGTTAATGATGATCACATCGTATTTATCCGATTTGATTGCTTCAACTAACTTATCACAAACTTCATAAGCACTCATCTCCGGTTTTAAATCATAGGTAGCAACCTTTGGAGATTTTACAAGAATTCTGTCTTCACCTGCATTTGGCTCTTCTTTTCCTCCGTTAAAGAAGAAAGTAACATGTGCATATTTTTCTGTTTCTGCGATTCTGGCCTGTGTCAGATGATTTTCAGCCAGGAATTCGCCAAATGTATTGGTTATTGCCACTTTATGGAAAGCTACTTCTTTATGAGGAATTGTTTCATCATAATCCGTAAAGCAAACATAAGTCAGATCTAATCTTTTTTCACGTGGAAAGCCATCGAAATCATCACAGCAGAAAGCACGGGTAATTTCTCTTGCACGGTCCGGTCTGAAGTTAAAGAAGATTACGGAATCTTTATCTTGGATGGTTGCAACCGGTGCTCCGTCTTTTACCATTACGGTAGGAAGTACGAATTCATCTGTTTTGTCTGCGTCATAGGATTTCTGAACGCCACAGGGTCCGCACTCAGCGGTCTCGCCTTTGCCATTTACCATAGCATTATAAGCCAGTTCCACTCTGTCCCATCTGTTATCTCTGTCCATTGCATAATAACGTCCCATTACAGATGCGATCTCGCCAACGCCGATCTCTTTCATTTTGTCAGCTAACTGTTCCACATATCCTTTACCGGAAGAAGGAGGTGTATCACGTCCGTCCAGGAAGCAGTGTACATATACTTTCTCAAGGCCTTCTTTCTTAGCCAGCTCTAACAGACCATATACATGTGTATTGTGGCTGTGAACTCCGCCATCGGATAATAAACCAAACATATGGAGTGCCGTATTATTTTCCTTTGCATTTCTTACTGCATCTAATAATGCTTCATTTTTGAAGAAATCACCATCCTGAATCTCTTTGGTGATTCTGGTAAGCTCCTGATATACAATACGTCCGGCGCCCATGTTCAGATGTCCTACTTCTGAATTACCCATCTGGCCTTCCGGAAGTCCAACTGCCATTCCGCTTGCCTGACCTTCTACAAACGGGCATTCAGCCATTAACTTGTCCATTACCGGAGTGTTAGCTTCTGCTACTGCATTTGCCTGCTCCTTCTTATTCAATCCATATCCATCAAGTATCATCAAAACGGTTGGTTTCTTACTCATGATATTTTCTCCTTTATTTAAATAAATTATTAACGTTCTCAAAAGCTTATTTTACATGATGGTTGGGCTTCTTGTCAACAATACCCCCGATTAATTTTTGCAAAGTGAAATATTTCATCAACTACACCAATTTATTGACCGACTTACCTTATGTGTACGCAAAATTGCCTTCCTCACAAATCATCTGCATAAACTAAAACAGGTATTGTAATTCTCCTGCCGGATCATACAATACCTGTTTTACAGCTGTAAATTTGTATTGGTAACGCTTTACCCCCTCGAGCGAACAATTTCATCGTCCAGCATGTTATACCCCCAGGATCCCACCATGCTGAAAAAACCAGCTTTCTATCAATAAACTGCATCCCGGAAAGAGAATGGGCCGCCCCCTTCTCTTTCGGGGCACTACATCTGTCTGCAAAGCGTCCCTATATCCATAAAACCTATCCCTAAATCCTTATAAGAACAAATATTTCAGAATAAATAATACCGCTAAAATGTACATAATAACGCTCATCTTCTTACGTTCTACCTTCTTAGATGCCAGGTGAAGTGCCACGTAAGAGATCATTCCCATTGCGATACCTTCTGAAATACTATAGAAGAATGGCATTGCTGCAATACAGATAAATGCCGGAATTCCTTCTCTCATATCATTGAAATCGATCTTGGTTACATTGGAAAGCATAAAGAATCCTACCATGATCAATGCCGGTGCTGTAGCGAAAGACGGAATTGCAAGAAAGATTGGAGACAGGAACAACGCTAATCCGAACAGTACTGCTGCTACTACCGCTGTGAGTCCCGTACGGCCTCCTTCTGAAACTCCGGTTGCGCTTTCAACATATGTGGTAGTGGTGGACGTTCCAAATACCGCACCTGCCGTTGTAGCTACTGCATCCGCCATCAATGCACCTTTGATATGCGGCAGTTTTCCGTCTTTATCTAACATGTCTGCCTTTGTTGCAAGTCCAATAAGTGCACCCAGGGTATCAAACAAGTCTACGAACAACAAAGCAAACACTACCATGGCAAACTGTCCGATCTGCATACCGGAAAAGCTCATTTTAAAGAATACCGGTGATATATCGGGAATTGATATTCCGCCGCTGAAATCCGGAATTAAAGAAAACAGTCCGATTTCCGCATTGGGAACATATAAGCCGGTGAGCTGGCAAACGATCCCCAAAAGCCAGGTAATCAGCATTCCCCACAGAATATTTCCTTTTACCTTACGTACTACCAGAATTGCTGTTATGATGATACCTATAATCGCTAATAATACTGTAATTCCCACGTCCTGAAAACTCCCCATACCATCATGAAGCCCCTGGAACTTCTTCATGGAAAACAGCGTAACCAGCGTGGAGCTTCCTAATACCAGGTGGCAATTCTGCAATCCGATAAATGCGATGAACAAACCAATTCCCACGCTCACGGCATGTTTTAAAGTCATAGGGATTGCATCAAACAACGCTTCTCTGATTTTAACTGCCGAAAGAAGAATAAAGATAATACCTTCTACAAAGACTGCGGCCAGCGCTACCTGCCAGCTGTATCCCATATCAGCCACAATGGTATAGGCAAAATATGCATTTAATCCCATACCCGGGGCTAATACGAATGGATAATTTGCGAATAACGCCATACACAGTGTTCCTACCAAAGAAGCAAGGGCTGTTGCAGTGAAGACTGCGCCTTTGTCCATACCGGTGCTTGACAAAATATTCGGGTTTACTGCTAAAATATAGGCCATAGCCATAAATGTGGTAATACCTGCGATGATTTCCGTTTTTACATTCGTATGATTTTCTTTTAATTTAAATAGTTTTTCCACGTTTTCTCTTCCATCCTGTCTGTATTTTATGAGTGCCCGTACACTCTGATTACTGCTGAAATTTCATTGATCATTGACATGCTTGCAAATATTTTCAGGGAATCATCAAAATGCCGCCCTTCAATAGAATCTGTAATCACGACAATTTCAGCCAGATCACCTCGTTTTGTCTTTTGAATAATCTTCTCGATACTTACTCCATTGTTGCCGAAAACACTGGCTACACTTGCCAATACACCTGGGTGGTCCTCCACCTGCATACGCAGGAAATAGCGGCTTCTCACATCTTCAATTTTCATAATCGGCAAATTCTTATAGCAGGTACAGCTGATCCTGCCGGTGCACCCAAACCGGATATTCCTGGCAATATCGCATACATCCCCTACTATGGCACTGGCTGTTGGTAATTCCCCGGCTCCTCTGCCATAGAACATGGCATCATCCACTGCATCTCCATGGACGAATACTGCATTAAAGGAATCATTTACCGCCGCCAACGGATGCGTACTTGGAATCAGCATGGGATGTACCCTTGCTTCTATTCCGCCCTCTGTATTCCTGGCAACGCCTAACAGCTTAATGTGGCATCCCATTTCCTTGGCATAGCGGATATCGGTTGCCGTAATCTTCGTAATTCCTTCCGTATACACATCCTGGAAGGTTACCCTGGAATTGAATGCAATAGATGCCATAATTGCCACCTTACGCCCTGCATCCAGACCTTCAACGTCCGCGGTGGGGTCTGCTTCTGCATAGCCCAGTTCCGTAGCCATTGCCAGCGCATCTGCAAATTCCATGCCATCTTCCGTCATTTTCGTTAAGATGAAATTGGTAGTTCCATTCACTATTCCAATGACTTCCGACAGATGATTTCCAGCCAGACACTGCTTCAGCGGCCGTATGATCGGAATTCCACCTGCAACGGCTGCTTCAAACAAGAAATCCTTCTGATGGAGCGCTGCCATATCCAACAGCTCTTTTCCATCAACAGCAACCAGATCCTTGTTGGCTGTTACTACATTTTTCCCTGCCGCAAGGGCCTGCATCATATAAGTTTTGGCGGGTTCCATCCCTCCCATTACTTCAATGACGATTTCAATCTCCCCATCCTGAATGATTTCGTTCCAGTCATTCGTAAGAACTGACGGATCATCCACTTTGGCTGCAGCCTTCTCCAGGTTGCGGACCAGAATTTTCTTAATCACAAGTTCTGCGCCAATCTTGCAGGGCATTTCTTCCTGCTGGCTCTTCAAAACCTTGTAAACTCCGGTACCCACTGTTCCCAGACCAAGCAGGGCAATGTTGATTTTCTTTACCTCGCTCATTTCTTCTCCTTTTTATCCTTTTGTAACAGGACATCACTTACGTTGTATATTATAGCACTAAACGCCGGTGGGCTGCAATTCAAATTTGGGGTTTTCTCCCCATGAGATGCTTTTATGCAGCAATATGCAAATACGCTACTATGGTGATGATTATGCAACAATCTGTGCCACACTTACAATAAAAACTTTTTTGATTATATCAAAGACTGACCAGGCTTTATATGAAAGAAAGTCAAAGCTGGGCCGGAATGGATATACCTTTTATAAAAATATGCATCCGACATAACAGCCGTATACAATCATGTTTTTCACATTAGCGCTTTAAAAACCCTCCGGCAAGATGCCGGAGGGTTTGATTAATTTTATCGATTTAACTATAAATTATTTGTAATTTACAATCTTACCAAAGTCTGGTTTTAAAGCTGCTCCGCCTACAAGGCCGCCATCAATATCTGCCTGAGCAAATAATTCTGCTGCGCTTGCTGCTGATACAGATCCGCCGTACTGAATGCGGATTGCTTCTGCTGTTGCCTGATCATAGATTTCGCCGATGCAGACACGGATTGCAGCGCAAACTTCCTGAGCCTGCTCTGTTGTTGCTACTTTACCTGTTCCGATTGCCCAGATTGGTTCGTAAGCGATTACCGCTGTCTTAGCCTGATCTGCTGTTACATTTAAGAATGCAACTTTGATCTGCTGACGGATGAAGTCGATGGTTACGCCCTGTTCTCTCTGCTCTAATGTTTCGCCACAGCAAACGATTGGTGTAATTCCATGTTCGAAAGCTTTTAATACTTTCTTATTTACTGTTTCGTTTGTTTCTGCGAAGTATTCTCTTCTTTCAGAATGTCCCAGAACTACATATTTAACACCAACATCTGTTAACATTGCAGGTGAGATTTCTCCTGTGTAAGCGCCTTTTTCTTCATAGTACATATTTTCAGCACCAACCTGGATATTGGATCCTTTAGCTGCTTCCATAACCGGGATAATGTCGATTGCAGGTACGCAGAATACTACGTCTACTTCTTCACTTGCTACTAATGGTTTTAATTCATTTACTAATGCAACTGCCTCACTTGGAGTCATGTTCATTTTCCAGTTTCCTGCGATAATTTTCTTTCTTGCCATTTTTCTTATTCTCCTGTTTTCTTCAATCCGGCAGATATGATACTGCCCGGATTTTATAGTTATACTGAATCTTATTTATCGTTTGCAGCTACTACTCCGGGAAGATCTTTTCCTTCCAGGAATTCAAGTGAAGCGCCGCCGCCTGTTGAAATATGAGTCATTTTATCACCAAATCCAAGCTGGTTAACTGCTGCTGCAGAGTCACCGCCGCCGATAATTGTTGTAGCATCGATCTCAGCAAGTGCTTTTGCTACTGCAACTGTTCCGCCTGCGAAGTTGGACATTTCGAAGCATCCCATTGGTCCGTTCCATACTACTGTTTTCGCATCTTTTAATGCATCTGCAAACATCTGAGCGGATTTAGGTCCGATGTCAAGTCCCATTTCATCTGCATCTAAATTTCCTTCTACTGTACGGAATTCAGAGTCATTTGAAAATTCTTTTGCTGCAATATAGTCAACCGGCAGTAATAAGTTTACGCCTTTTGCTTTTGCCTTTTCTACCATTTCTTTGGAGTAATCCAGGTAATCCGGCTCAACTAAAGATTTACCGATTTCCATGCCCTGTGCTTTTGCAAATGTAAAGCACATGCCACCACCGATGATTAAAGTATCTACTTTATCAAGCAGGTTGTTGATTACAGAAATCTTAGAGGAAACTTTGGATCCGCCAAGGATCGCTACGAATGGTCTCTCCGGATTATTTACTGCATTTCCTAAGAAATCAATCTCTTTTTGCATTAAGTATCCTACAACAGCTGTTTTCACATACTGTGTAACCCCTACATTTGAGCAGTGTGCTCTGTGGGCAGTACCAAATGCATCATTTACAAATACATCACAAAGAGAAGCTAATTCTTTGCTGAATGCTTCGCCATTCTTTGTTTCTTCTGCTCTGTAACGTGTATTTTCAAGAAGAATTACATCCCCGTCGTTCATTGCTTCAACAGCTGCTTTTGCATTTGCTCCTACTACTTCAGGATCTGCTGCAAATTTTACTTCCTGTCCTAACAATTCGGATAAACGAACTGCAACTGGAGCTAAAGATAATTCCGGTTTTGCCTCACCCTTAGGTTTTCCAAGATGGGAGCAAAGAATTACCTTTCCGCCGTCAGCAATTAATTTCTTAATTGTAGGAAGAGCTGCAACCAAACGGTTTTCATCTGTAATTCTGCCTTCCTGTAACGGTACGTTGAAATCACAACGAACCAGTACGCGCTGGCCTTTTACATTAATATCATCTACTGATTTTTTATTAAGCATGTGTATCTGCCTCCTGGGTTATTTATTATAATTATGAACTTTATATTATTGCTCCGCAATCATTGGAACACAACTGTGGAGCAGAATACGTATTGTTAAATTGGTTGAATATGATCAAATGCACCAGCAAAACCACAAAAGAGTCCAGTCCTAAGACCGGACCCTTCAGGATCTAACTTGTTATCTCTGTTTTGCTTGAATTATGCTAATTCAGAGAAGTATTTGATTGTACGAACCATCTGGCTTGTGTAGGAGTTTTCATTGTCATACCATGAAACTACCTGAACCTGTGTTGTGCCGTTATCTAATGGCAGTACCATTGTCTGTGTAGCATCAAACAGGGAACCGAATCTGATTCCAATGATATCACTGGATACTAATTCTTCTTCTGTGTAACCAAAAGATTCTGTAGCTGCTGCTTTCATAGCTGCATTGATATCTTCTTTTGTAACTGTTCCTTCTACAACTGCTGTTAAGATAGTAGTAGAACCTGTTGGAACTGGTACACGCTGAGCAGATCCGATTAATTTTCCGTTTAATTCAGGAATAACTAAACCAATAGCTTTTGCTGCGCCTGTGCTGTTAGGAACGATGTTAGCTGCTGCTGCACGAGCTCTTCTTAAATCTCCCTTTGGATGAGGTCCGTCAAGAGTCATCTGATCTCCTGTGTAAGCATGGATAGTAGCCATGATACCAGTTTTGATTTTAGCTAAGTCATTTAAAGCTTTAGCCATAGGAGCTAAGCAGTTTGTTGTACAAGAAGCTGCTGAAATAACAGTATCTTCTGCTTTTAATTCTGTATGGTTTACATTGTAAACGATTGTAGGAAGGTCATTTCCTGCTGGAGCAGAAATAACAACTTTCTTAGCGCCTGCTGCGATATGAGCAGAAGCTTTATCTTTGGATGTAAAGAAGCCTGTACACTCCAGAACAACGTCAACGTCTAATTCGCCCCAAGGAAGATCTTTAGGATCTCTCTGTGCGTAGATTTTGATTTCTTTTCCGTCTACTGTGATGGAATCTTCGCTGCAAGTAACTTTATCAGCTAATGCATATCTACCCTGAGCTGAATCATATTTTAATAAGTGTGCTAACATTTTAGGATTTGTTAAGTCGTTGATTGCAACTACTTCATATCCTTCTGCGCCAAACATCTGTCTGAAAGCAAGACGTCCAATACGTCCAAAACCATTAATTGCTACTTTTACTGCCATGATTTAATTCCTCCTAAGAATAAAATATTATAACCGGGAGCATATTATATGTACCTGGTTAGTTTAGAGTTTCATTAAGATTGTTAAAGAAACATCAACCTATTTGCTATTTTACCTAATTTCCTTCTAAAATTCAAGTGCAATTTCAAAATTTATGCTTCTTTTACAAATTTCTGTATACCTGCACATTAAAAATGGCATATTAGCGGGGAAACATGTCTTTTTGTTATAGATTGCCCCGCAGGAGACAAGCTTCCATACCTCATATACGCCTTATATATTCGTAAGTTCTACAAATTCCGGTTTTCTTTTCCGAAATTCGGTATAACGGGTAAAACCGCATTCTTCTAAAATCTGCCGAAGCTTCTTAAATTCATAAGCCAGGTATTCCGGTGTATGGGCATCTGACCCCAGGGTGATCAATTCTCCGCCCAGTTTCCGGTAAGCACTGATCACATCCACCGATGGGTTCGGCTCTCCAAGTCCATACTTGATCCCGCCGGAATTTACTTCCAGGGCAATCCCTTTTTCAATCAGCAGCCTTAGGATGCCATCCAGAATCTCCCGATACTTTTCATAGGAATAATCCCGGTTTTTATTAGGCCCGTAACGGACTACATAATCCAGGTGCCCGTATGAATCAAAATCAGAAAATGCCCGTATGTTCTTTTCAATAGATTCAAAATACTCCAGATAGCAGGATTCTTCTGTCCTTCCCTCAAAGAAGCTGGGATAATAGGGATCACATCCCCTGACCACATGGGAGGAACCGATAATAAAATCAAAAGGATACTTCTGCACATAGGCTTCGTGTTTTTCTGCAAGATGTGCCTGCAATCCCAATTCTACGCCAAAAAGCAATTCCATTTTATCCTGATATTCTTCTTTTAAGCACCGGTATTCATTGAAATATGCTTCTGTATTTAATTCAAAATCCCCCATTTCCTTTGGGGTGTCATAATCCATATGTTCGGTGAAACACATGGTTTTCAGTCCAATCCGTATGCCTTCTTCGATCATGGAACGCATGGGCGTTTCCGAATCTGCGGAATGCCAGGTATGCAGATGGTAATCTGATTTCATCTCGAATACTCCTTTCAAACACGCTCCGGTACCTCATCGCATAATGATGCACCAGTCCGCTACAGGATGGTACCTCCCCCAAGCACATAGTCGCCGTCATAGAAAACTACAGCCTGTCCGGGTGTTATGGCCCTTTGCGGTTCCGGGAAAGTACAGAGTACTTTATCCTCTTCTACTCTTTTTACGGTACAGGGAGAGCCTTTATGGTTATAACGGATTTTCGCCATTACTTCCATCTCCCCATCCAGATCTTCAATGGACATAAAGTTCAGATGATTAGCATAGAGCGTATGTCCAAATACCTCATCTCCTTCACCGATAACCACCTCATTTGTCTGCGGACGGATTTCCACCACAAAAACAGGATGTCCCATTGCCAGATTTAATCCTTTACGCTGACCGATTGTATAATGGGTAATTCCTTTATGACGTCCGATCACTTCTCCCTTTGTATTTACAAAATTACCCTGGGGTATCCGCTTTCCGGAATATTCTTCGATAAATGATGCATAGTCTTTATCCGGAACAAAACAGATCTCCTGACTGTCCGGTTTATGTGCTACACGAAGATTGATCTTGTCTGCAATTTCGCGGATCTCGTCTTTGGTATATGCCCCTACCGGCATTAGGGTATGGGCAAGCTGATTCTGAGTAAGGTTATATAATGCGTATGTCTGGTCCTTTGCCGCTGTTGCTGATTTCATTAATGTATATCTGCCATTTGGCAGCTGTGTCACTCTGGCATAATGCCCAGTGGCTATATAATCCGCTCCGATGTCCAGGCTTCTTTTTAAAAGAGATTCCCATTTCACATAACGGTTACAGGCGATACAAGGATTGGGGGTCCTTCCCTGCAGATATTCCTTTGCAAAATAGTCCATCACATTTTCTTTGAATTCCGACTTAAAGTTCATTACATAGTATGGAATCTCAAGATCCTGCGCCACTCTTCTGGCATCATCTACTGCACTCAGCCCGCAGCATCCGCCATTTTCTTCCTGCACTTCGTTGTCTTCATCCTGCCATATCTGCATGGTGACACCAATTACATCATATCCCTGCTCTTTTAACAGGTAGGCCGCAACGGAGGAATCAACTCCTCCGGACATTCCTACGACTACTTTTTTCTTTTCCATTAATACTCTTCCTGTTCCTCTTCTTCACCTTCGTGAATATCTGACTTTGGTTTTTCCAATCCATCTATCTGAATGTGGTTCTTTTCAGCATAATCCCACAGTGCAGCATGAATTGCCTCTTCAGCCAGCAGGGAACAATGTACTTTTACAGGCGGAAGTCCGTCTAAGGCTTCCATTACTGCTTTATTTGTAATCTTCAGTGCTTCGTTTATATCTTTGCCTTTTACGAGTTCCGTTGCCATACTGCTGGTAGCAACTGCAGCGCCGCATCCGAAAGTCTTAAATTTTACATCGCGGATAATCTTATTTTCATCGATATCCAGATAAATTCTCATGATATCTCCACATTTTGCATTTCCTACGGTACCTACACCGCTTGCATTTTCTATTTCTCCTACATTCCTTGGATGTTGGAAATGATCCATAACTTTTTCGCTGTACATTCTAAGTTTCCTCCATATTCTCTGTGACCTGTTATCACTTGTTCTATTATTTTTCTCAAATCTATGATTTTTATCTATATTTATTTACGTACTGCCTTTTTCATAAAATCTTCATATAGCGGTGACATGCTGCGCAGCTTTTCAACGATTTTCTTTATGACTTCTACTACAAAGTCAATGTCTTCCATTGTGGTTTCTTCGCTCAATGTTAAACGCAATGAACCATGGGCGATTTCATGCGGAAGCCCGATTGCCAGTAATACATGGGACGGATCCAGAGAACCGGATGTGCAGGCGGAACCGCTGGAACCGCAAATACCTTCCATATCAAGCATGATCAGTAAGGATTCTCCTTCAACAAACTGGAAGCTGAAGTTCACGTTGTTAGGAAGACGCAATGTGTGGTGTCCGTTTAATCTTGTATACGGCACTTCCTTTAGCACCCGTTCAATCAGATGATTCCGCAATTTTATTTCCTGAGCCGTTCTTACTTCCATAGTATCTACAGCACGTTGTACCGCTGCTCCAAGCCCCACAATGCCCGGTACATTCTCTGTACCTGCTCGTCTTTTTCTCTCCTGTGCTCCGCCATGAACGAAAGAGCGGATTTTCACACCTTTACGGATATATAAGAAGCCGATCCCTTTTGGTCCGTTTAACTTATGTCCGCTTGCACTTAACATATCGATATGACATTCATCTACATTGATCGGAAGCTGTCCAAAAGCCTGTACCGCATCTGTATGAAAAAGAATGCCATTTTGACAGGCAATTTCTCCAATTTCCTTAATCGGCTGAATGGTTCCGATTTCATTATTTGCAAACATAACAGAAATGAGGACTGTGGTGGGACGGATTGCTTTCTTTAGCTGTTCCAGTTTCACTACACCATTTTCATCTACATCCAGATAAGTCACTTCAAAACCGTTTTTCTCCAGATACTCAGCCGTATGAAGAATGGCATGATGCTCTATTTTTGTGGTAATGATATGGTTTCCTTTTGACTGATATGCTTCAGCTGCAGCCTTAAGTGCCCAGTTATCTGCTTCTGAGCCTCCTGCGGTAAAATAGATCTCATTGTCATTTGCGCCTAATGCTTTTGCAATAATTTCTCTGCTCTGTGACACGGCTTTTTTGCTGACACCTGCAAATTCATAAATGCTGGATGGATTCCCATAATTCTCCGTAAAATAAGGAAGCATTGCTTCCACTACCTCCGGAGCAGTTTTAGTTGTAGCCGCATTATCCAGATATATTAATTTCTTCATGATAACCATCTCCTTAATTTTCACATGCTTTTGATTTTTGCTGCCCTTTATTTTTTGTTTTTTTACTTTCTTCTACTAACTGATCCAATTTCATTTCGTCCACTGCGTGGCTTATACTTTCATTGATACGCTGCCATACGTATTTGGTGACACATAGATCTGCGCCTTCACATCCGTTTTCTTCTTTCAGTCCCGGACACTCTACGGCATCCAGATTCCCTTCCAAAGCTCTTAAGATGTCACCTACTGATATATCGGATGCGGGTTTTGCCAGCTTGTAGCCGCCCTGAGCTCCGCGGATGCTAAGTACGATTCCTGCTTTTTTAAGCTTTCCTACTAATTGTTCCAAATAGCTCTCCGAAATATTCTGTCTGGCTGCAATACTGCTGATGGACACTGCTTCCTTTTCACTGTACATCGCCAAATCTATCAGCGCACGAAGCCCATATCTGCCTTTTGTAGAAAGCTTCATCTGCTCACCTTCTTAAACTTTATTTCCGCGGGCAACGAGCCAAACGGATGTGCGGGCACATCCACCTGGCGACTGCCGCGAGGAGTGCTGTGCGCCGGTAACGCACGTTTAGCACGGATCGAAGCAGAGCATCGAACAAATCCCCCCGCCAAGCTTGCTGCCGCGGATTTGACTTTAATCCCCAGTAATTTACTCGGATTTCATAGGTAAAATATAACACCACTGCATAGTTCTGTCAAGCACTTATATCGAATATATATTAAAGAAAACTTGTGGGAGACTTCCTATGAACAAAAAGCATATTATCATTAAGGGAGCCATCATTCTGACCCTTGCCGGTTTCGCCAGCCGCATCATCGGCTTCTTCTATAGAATATTCCTTTCTTATACAATCGGTGCGGAAGGAATGGGGATTTACCAGTTAATTTTCCCAATCTATGCTATGAGTTGTTCCCTGACTGCTTCCGGTATCCAGACTGCCATCTCCAAATTCGTATCCGGAAAAATGGCGGTTGGTGATAAAAAAGGTGCCCGGAATATATTCATAACCGGTCTTACTATCTCTCTGGCTCTATCCGCACTTGCCTGCTATGTCCTCTTCTTTTATGCTGATTTTATATCCGTGCATTTCCTGGAAGAGACACGATGTGCCGAACTTTTGCGCCTGCTTGCCTACTCGGTTCCTTTTGCCGCGGTTCACTCCTGTATTAACGGATATTATTATGGACTTCGCCGCACCAATGTACCTGCTATCTCCCAGCTGATTGAATCCCTGGTCCGCATGGGAACTTCATACGTTCTTTACATTATCTTTATTGAAAAAGGAATTGCCATCACACCAGCACTTGCCGTATATGGTATGGTTACGGAAGAAGTGGTTTCATTCCTGTTATGCAGTACGGTTATCGCCGTACACTTTGGAAATGAAAACTACAAGGATTCTCCAACCAGTTCTATGGTAACCAATTTCAAGGAGATGTTATCCTTATCTACACCCCTTACTTTAAACCGCGTACTGCTAAACCTTTTGCAAAGCATGGAAGCACTTTTTATACCCCTTCGCCTGAGAGTATATGGAATGGATGTTTCTACTTCACTGAGTACATATGGCGTCCTGACCGGTATGTCGATACCGCTCATATTATTTCCATCCGCAATTACCGCATCCGCGTCTACTTTACTGCTGCCCACCGTTTCCGAAGCCCAGTCCGCCCAGGACGGTACGCGAATTACCGTAACCATTGAAAATACGATTAAATACAGCCTGATTCTTGGAATTCTGTGCACCGGAGTTTTCCTTGCACTGGGCAATGAAATGGGTGAGGTATTGTTTCACAGTGATCTGGCTGGTCCTTTTATCCTAACGCTTTCCTGGATCTGTCCGTTTCTTTATCTGACCACTACCCTGACCAGTGTTTTAAATGGACTTGGCAAAACGACTACTACTTTTATTCAAAGCACCATCGGTCTTTTGCTCAGAATTGGCTTTGTATGGTTCGCTGTCCCCCTGTTTGGAATCTCCGGGTATCTCTGGGGCTTACTGGCAAGTGAACTGGTTATAGCATTTATGGCTCTGCGTTCCCTGAAAAAGGAATATGACTATTCCTTCCATGTGCAGGCATCCATCGTTCTTCCTGTGCTGGCACTGGTGCTCAGCATCGGCATTATTCTTTTCGCAAGACAGTCGGTACATTCACTGGGATTTGTTCCCCCTCCGCTGATCGAGCTGTTTTCATTAGCAATCCTCTTAACATTGTCTTACGTACTACTGCTTTTCGTTTTTCGCGTAATAAAGCTGCCGGCCAAATGACCGACAGCTTTTTAATATCTGTATCTTATTTCTTTTTATT
The DNA here is from genome assembly GCF_000686105.1 of Robinsoniella sp. KNHs210. Classification (NCBI taxonomy): domain Bacteria; kingdom Bacillati; phylum Bacillota; class Clostridia; order Lachnospirales; family Lachnospiraceae; genus Robinsoniella; species Robinsoniella sp. KNHs210. The sequence continues at coordinate 1,175,077 of NZ_JMLZ01000002.1, read as the reverse complement.
TTTTATCCAGTTGCCGTTCACATCCACATAGCGCTCACCAATCCATTTATCTTTAGCCAGCGTACCATCCTTTTGCAGATATTTATTACCAACCCATCTTTTCTTCACCATTTTACCATTGCTGCCCACATAATGGTCATCGATCCACATGCTGCGGTATTTTCTGCCGTCATAACCCACATAATATGTATTTTTTACCCATGCATTGCGGACCAGCTCTCCGTCCTTATCCACATATCTCCCGCTTATCCATTTGTCTGTATCCAGACGTCCTTTGCTGTTCATATGGAAGATCCCATTCAGCCAGGTGTTCTTTGCCATAATGCCGTTGGTATAAAAATAATACCAATACCCATTTGTCACACTTCCGTTCTTGCCAATCCAGAGCCATTCTCTTTTTGCATATTTACCATTTGGTTTTTTATACTTGGTTCCTTTTGCCGTCTGTACAAATCCGGGCTTGCTTTTCTTATCATATCCCTGAATCCATGCACCGTCTTTTCCCACATACCGGCCGCCAATCCACTTATTGACTGCCATCTTACCGTTTCGTCCCAGGAAATATGATCCATACCAGCTATTTCTCGTCATAATGCCATTGTCGGTGAAGTGATAATAACTTTTTCCTATTTTCACCCAGCCGGTCTGCATATAGCCTTTTTTATTGAAGTAATACGTATTGTTATCCACGGTCTGAAAACCCTTCAGATATTGATCCGTTCCATCCATGTAATAACGATATCCGCCTTCTGTCTGCCGGAAACCTGCCAGAGAGGTAACAGACAGCATCCCAAACATACATATTGCTGTTAATGTCAAGATCAACAGTTTCCACTTTTTATTCATTCTTTTCTCCATTTCCGGTCACTCCCTTAAATGTTTTCCTGCCTTTTTGCATACCATATTGAATAGGTATATTATGTCATACTTTCTTTATCATGACAAGATTTTTGCACGGCTGGTTTGCTAATTAAGTAAAATTTAAGATATACTTGCAAATAGAATATCGGATAGAATAACAGACACTATTTTTTCCATCACGCTTTTCTATTTCATGATATAATTTATCTGACAAAAGACAGGGAGGTAACATTTTGAAACTGATATTTTCTATGATCAAAAAACATTTACTGCTTTTTTGCTGTGCAATCTTCTTCTTAACAATAGAAGCGCTCTGCGATCTGCTTCAGCCGGCTTTTATGTCCCGCATCGTAGATGAAGGTGTTAAATACCAGGATACATCCGTGGTTCTATATTACGGAATGGTGATGCTTGGCGTGGCACTCCTTGGCGCCTTAGGTGCCGTTATGCGGAATATCCTTGCAAGCCGAACCTCGCAGCAGATCGGAAAAGAACTGCGTTCTGTTCTATTTCAAAAAATCCAGACGTTTTCTTATGCAAATATTGATAAGCTTAACCCGGCTTCCCTCATAACACGGCTGACCAATGACGTGACACAGATTCAGAACTTCATTAACGGAAGTATGCGGATATTGGTAAAGGCCCCCATTACCTGCATTGGTGCCATTTTTTTAATCGTGACCCGGACACCTAAACAGATTCCTATGATCATTCTGATTCTGATACTCTGCTCCATCTGGATCCTTGGAAATATGCTCCTGGGCTATCCCAGATTTGCACGCCTGCAAAAAAAGCTGGACCGGCTAAATAATGTCAGCAGAGAATTTTTAACCTCCATCCGGGTTGTAAAAGCCTTTGGGCGGGAGCGCTTTGAAACAGACAAATTTGCTAATGCCGCCGATGAACTGGCTGCTTCCGGCACTTCAGCCATGCGTGTAACTTCCGTCTTCGGCCCTTTGATCAATCTAACTGTCAACACCGGAATTGTGGTATTACTATGGCTTGGAGGCAATGGGGAACAAACAGACGTTGGTAAATTAATGGCTTCCGTTAATTATATGACTCAGGTACTTTTTTCTCTCAGTATGGTCTCCAATATTTTAAACAGCATGGTTCGGGCCACCGCCTCAGCAAAACGTGTCCAGCAGGTATTAGATGAGGTACCGGCTATGTCCGAACCTAAAAATCCAAAAGAAGCCAATCTGACCGGAGAAGTACAATTTGAGGATGTATCTTTTTCCTATCCCGGTTCCAAACGAATGGCACTGCAGAACATCAGTTTTAGCGCCATCTCCGGATCTGCCATAGGGATCATCGGTTCCACCGGTTCCGGAAAATCCACCTTGGTTAATATGATACCGAGATTTTATGATGTATCCGCAGGTGCTGTCTTTGTAGGCGGTCAAGATGTCTGTACCGTAGAAACCGGACGCCTGCGCAGCCACATTGGCATTGTGCCTCAGAAATCATTTTTGTTTTCCGGCAGTATCATTGACAATCTCCGCTGGGGTGATTCAAAAGCTGCGGATGATTCCATTTATAAAGCTGCCAAGGCAGCCTGTGCCCACAGTTTTATTGAATCCTTTCCGGATGGATACGATACTATTCTCGGTCAGGGCGGCGTCAATCTCTCCGGGGGACAGAAACAGAGGCTGTCCATTGCAAGAGCTCTGATCCGTCAGCCCGGGATTCTGATTCTGGACGACTGCACAAGTGCATTAGATGCATCTACCGAGGCTGCCGTGATGCACAATATCCGATCTCATTCCCAGGGCACTACCGTCTTTTTAATCAGCCAGCGAATCTCTTCCGTTATGCGGTCCGATCTGATCCTCTGCATGGAAGACGGTGTTCTTTGCGGGCAGGGAAACCATGAAGAGCTTTTAAACAAATGCACCGTATACCAGGAAATATACCGTTCACAGATAGGAGATGATGAAATTGCCAGAGCTTAAATCAAATGGAATGCCGCCCTCTAAAGCATCTCTGAGGCATCAAAGAGGGCTGCCTGTAGTTAAGCCCAGAAACTTAGGCGGCACATTACTACGGCTGTGGAATCTTACGAAAGGCCGCCGCCAGGGCTTGTTAACCGTCTTTTTACTATCCGGTTTTGCGTCTCTTTCTGCAATGCTGACCCCTTTTCTGATTGGGCGCATTATTGATCATATTGATGCTTTAACTCCGGTACCATTTCTGTTAGCAGCATTATTTATTGTGTATCTTGCTGATTGGGCAATCCGCTTTTTGCAGTCCTTTCTAATGGCATCCGTATCCCAGAAAATGATCTGTTTTATCCGAAAAACATTATTTTCTAAAATGAAAGACCTGCCCCTTTCTTATTTTGACAAAAGCCAGCATGGCGATTTGATGAGCAGACTTACAAATGATATAGACAATATCAGCACTACTATTTCAGATTCCTTAACTCAGCTTATGATGCTCGCCTTTACTTTAACGGGCATTCTCTGCATTATGCTTTGGTTAAACCTCTGGCTTACCATAACCGCGCTGATTACCGTTCCATTTGTCTTTCTGCTTACAAAAACAATTACAAAACATACACGGAAATTATACCGGGAACAGCAAAATGTACTTGGCTCTCTAAACGGGCATATTGAAGAAAGCATAGCAGGACTGTCTCTGGTAAAAGCTTTCGGACGTGAAACGCAGGTTACCGATGAATTTGAAAGTTACAATGAATCCCTGTGCAAGGTTGGAACAAAAGCTCTGATCTGGTCCGGTTATCTAATGCCCATCATGAATGTTATTAACAACTTAGGTTTTATCTGTATCTCTGTTGTCAGCGGTATTATGGCATCCCGCGGTCTCATTACCGTAGGTGTAATATCCAGTTTTCTGCTGTATTCCAGACAGTTTACCAGGCCCCTCATTGAGGTATCCAACATATTCAACGTGTTTCAGACGGCTGTGGCAGGGGCAGAGCGAATTTTTGATATTTTTGATGAAACACCTGAACCGGCAGACAAACCGGATGCTTTGCCTGTTGAACATCCAACGGGGGAAGTTGTGTTTGACCATGTCTGGTTTGGATATAACCCTGATATCCCTATCTTAAAGGATTTAAGCTTCACAGTTCCTTCCGGTACCCGCATTGCGATTGTAGGACCCACCGGGGCCGGAAAAACCACAATCATCAGTCTTCTGGCACGATTTTACGATGTGACTGGCGGGCGCATCCTGTTGGATGGCAATGACCTGCGGGATTACGAAACAGCTGGTCTTAGAAACAGTTTCGGCATCGTATTGCAGGACACGGCACTATTTTATCTAAGCATTCGGGAAAATATCCGATATGGGCGGGAAGATGCCACGGATGAGGAAGTGATTTCCGCCTCGAAAGCCGCAGGAGCACATAGTTTCATCAGCCGCCTGCCAAACGGATATGATACACTAGTGGGAGAAGAGGTTGGCAGTTTCAGCCAGGGCGAACGCCAGCTTATTACCATAGCCAGAGCAATCCTTGCAGATGCTCCGATCCTTATTCTGGACGAGGCAACCAGCTCCGTAGACACCCGAACAGAACAGAAGATCCGAAAAGCCGTATTGAATCTGACACAAAACCGTACTTCTTTTATAATCGCCCACCGATTATCAACGATTCGGGATTCAGATGTTATACTCTTATTAAAAGATGGAGAAATTGCTGAAATGGGAAACCATACAGAACTGCTTACCCGAAGAGGTCTATATTATGATATGTATCAAACACAGATGGGATTATAATATCCCATCTGCACTACCAATGTGTTTTCCTTCCAGGAGATACCGCTTCACATTTTTTTGCAGAGAAGTATTTTCAGGTAATTTTTCAAATGGAATATCCTTACTTTTAAAAATCCAGATCAAATACTCCTGGTTATCCGGATATACCTCTGTGATTTTAAACTGATTCTGAAACTGAATAATTTTTGATTGCACCGGAAGCACCTCTTTCAATTCAGGAGAAAGGAGCCAGGAGCTGCAGCAGATATTTCTGTATTGAAACTCCGGAAAATAATGTAAAAAAAACCGCTTTGCCATTTCGTAAGATTCATCACACTTTTCTCTGGATAGATCAGCGTCTGAGGGTATGTGTATATCCAGTACCCCGCCATTATCAATCACTTTCATTTCGAATTCAAGAGTTCCAAGCCGAAACAACAGACAGGATAACTGTCTGGGTACCCAAAAATCGCGGTCAAAACCATAGTCACCATAGCTTTCCCTGTATTCATTGACAAATCTCGTAAAACATTTCATCGTATCTAAGAAAACAGACTCCTCAATCCCCATCCTGTCATAAGTCATCTTCGTTTTTAATGCTGCATAAAGCATCACGGTAAGAATTTTAAATCCCTCTTTATCTTCCCCCAGCCGGGTACGCAGTATATTCAGCCCGGTATCCCAGTTTCCGGAATCCATAAGCAGGTTCACTGCGTCTAACTGATCCAACTCTAAACTTTGTTCCAGTAATATTACATTGCTGATTACTGCTTCGGGTAATTCTATTTTTTCACATAAATCTTTTAAACTCATACTCATTATCTTATACCTTTCTATTCTGCTCATTGATAACTTCATTTGCATCCGGAAATGCAGTCGGCAAAGTGACCAGGAACATCCATTAGGCCTCCTGTTCTGATGACTATATAAAAAACTATCTGTATTATAACTATATTATTCAAGGCAGACAAGAACTAATGTTTATTTAAGTTAACTTTATTTCATAATTGGATAATTTCGCTTCGACTGAAGTAAGATGTACAGCCTGGTTTACAGTATCCGGAGGAAAAACTTTGAAACAGCGCAGAAAAACCCGGACATGCCGGCTGCATATCAATCCACAGCCGACAATCCGGGTCTTTCTTTCTCATTCTATTTGGCCAATATATTCAGCCGAGGCTCATTAATTAACCCTGAGTCAGAATAGAACGTACATGAGAGATTTCTTCTGCCGTTGCTTTTGCAGCCGGCACATAATAAGCTTTTGCTCTTGCGATCTGGTAAATTTCTTCCTGAGACATTTCACACTGATTACGGATCTGTTTTAAAGTCTGTTTCAGCTGTGGATTTTCAGACTGGGTAATCATCTCAGCATAACGTGTTAATTCACCGTTAATACCTACAAGCGTGTCAGATACCATTGTTTTTTCATCCATGTTTTTTTCCTCCTGTTGATTACTGTAAGAATCCCATTAACTGCTGCTTTGTTTCCATTGCAGACTGAGCTGACTTCTGGAAAAACTGTTTTACACCCGGGTCTTGAGCCTGAGATGCGTATGCAGTCATTTTACAGTGCGTAGTAGCACAACCACCGATGAGATGACGCAGGTTCTGTAAATCTAATTCTGATATTTCTGCCATAAAAAATTCCTCCTTTTTGACATATCTATTTTACTTTACTAGTATGTCTAAAAAGGAGGAAAACTATTCTTATAAGCGGTTATAAAGCTCTGCATATTTCTGGGCAGATGTATCCCAGGAGAAATCTGCTGCCATGCCTCTGTCGATCAACTTATTCCATTCACGTTTTTTCTCATTGAATACGTAATATGCATATTTAATCGTATTAAACATTTCATGGGCATTGTAATTTGCAAAGCTAAATCCGGTTCCTGTACTTTCATATTCATTATATGGCCAAACGGTATCCTTTAAACCTCCTGTTTCCCTTACAATCGGTACGGTACCGTAACGAAGGCTCATTAACTGGCTGAGTCCGCATGGTTCGAATAAAGATGGCATCAGGAACGCATCACTGGAAGCATAAATCTTGTGGGACATCGCTTCGGAATAATAGATACAAGCCGCTACCTTTCCCTGATATTTCCATGCGAAATGCCGGAACATATTCTCATATTTCTCTTCACCAGTACCTAATATAACGAACTGCCAATCCTGCTGCTGGCACATTTCATCCATTATATAGGCGATCAAATCAAACCCTTTTTGATCTGTCAGCCTGGATACAACACCTATCAAGAACTTCTTATCATTTTGTTCCAAGCCTAATTCCTGCTGCAGAGCGCGTTTATTCTTAATCTTTTCTTTTCGGAAATTTTTCGCATTATAATTCTTAACTATATACTGATCTGTCTCCGGATTATATTCTTCATAATCAATACCGTTGACAATCCCTGACAAGCAGTTAGCTCTGGCTCTCATAAGCCCGTCTAAATGCTCGCCATAAAATGGTGTTTTAATTTCTTCCGCATAAGTATCGCTGACTGTTGTTACTGCATCGGCATATACGATGCCGCCTTTTAAATAATTTGCATCCCCGAAAGCTTCTAATTTGTCCGGAGCAAAATAGTATGCAGGCAGTCCTGTCATATCTTTTACAGTCTTCATATCCCAGACTCCCTGGAATTTCAGATTATGTATGGTCATAATAGATTTCATGCTGCTGAAGAATTCTCCTTCATGGAACCGATCCTTCAGATAAACCGGTATCAACCCTGTCTGCCAGTCGTGGCAGTGTACAATATCAGGCCTGAATCCAATTACCGGTAACGCAGAGAGCGCAGCCTTGGAAAAAAAAGCAAATTTCTCAATATCTTCATAAATATTCCCATAGGGCTTAGGTCCTGAAAGGTAATATTCATTATCAATAAAATAGAACTGAATTCCCTCATATTTCATTTCCAGTATTCCCACATATTGAGAACGCCATGCTAAATCCATGTAAAAATGACTCACATAATTCATCTGGCTCTTGTACTCTTCTTTCATGCACATATATTTGGGCAAAATTACACGCACATCAAATTCTTCTTTGTTAAAACATTTTGGAAGTGATCCTACTACGTCCGCAAGACCTCCCGTTTTAATAAAAGGGACACACTCAGATGCGACAAATAATACTTTCTTCATACCATACCCTCCCTAATGTAGATTTAGTCTTATAATCATACATTATACCTCATTTTAGGCGTTATGAAAAGCATTATCTGTTTTTATATTCCAATCTGATCTTATCTGCAATCAGGGCAATAAACTCTGAGTTCGTTGGTTTACCCTTTCCATTGCTTACCGTATAGCCAAAAAGTTCGTCGATTGTGTCCATCTTACCACGGCTCCAGGCTACTTCAATCGCATGGCGAATCGCTCTTTCTACACGGCTCGGTGTCGTCTGATGCTTTTTCGCGATTGTTGGATATAAAATTTTCGTAATTGAGTTCAGCATTTCCATATCATTTACCGACATGATGATGGAATCTCTTAAATACTGATATCCTTTAATGTGTGCCGGAACGCCAATCTCATGAATAATATTTGTTACATCCGTCTCCAGATTGCGTTCCATATATTCATTCTTGCTTTCATACGCATTTACTTTTCGCACTTCGGCAAAGTTTCTTTCTCTATTTCTTCTTACGTGCTTAATTCTGTTGATTACCATATCGTTGTCGAATGGTTTTAAAATATAATAATCCGCCCCAAGATCAAATGCATCTTCTGTAATCTTTTCCTGTCCAATTGCTGTAATGACAATAAATGCCGGATGTTTCTTAACCGTCTTATCTTTATTGATCCGGTCCATGACGGTTAAACCGTCAACCTTCGGCATAATAATATCTAATAGTACTACATCCGGTTCTTTTTGTTTAATAATGTCTACAAGCTCTTCACCATTCGCCGCCTTCCCCACAACGTTAAGTTCGTCATCGCTGCCAACAATATTATCCAGTAACTGGACGACTCTTTCATTATCGTCAGCGATCGCTATATTTAATTTTTCCACAAATCTCTCCTCCAATTTTACTTTTTTGTCATTGTACGCTAAATTTAATGTTTGCCCATACCATAAATTGTCACGAACAAAAACTAATTGTATTATATAACATTTGAACCTATTATCAAGAAAAACTTGTCATCAAGAATCGACAAAAATCATGTTTTCCGCAAATATACCGAATCCGCTTGTCGAATCCTGGATGAAAACATGGGTTACTGCGCCGATTAATTTTCCGTTCTGAATGATGGGACTTCCGCTCATTCCCTGGACAATTCCGCCTGTTTTCTGCAGTAATTCCTCATCTGTCACTTTAATCACCATGCTTTTATTTACATCGCTGCTATTTAATAAAACTTTTTCGATTTCTATGTCGTATTCTTTTACAGTACCATCTACGGTACAGCGTATCGTTGCAGGGCCTGTTTCGATCTCCTGTTTAAGGCCAACCTCTATTGGTGTCCCTTTCAGCTGGGATTTAAAAGATTCTGTCACTTTACCAAATATGCCTGCCTCAGTATTTGCCGTAATACTGCCCATGACTTCGTTTTCGTCATAGCGGATTACTCCTGCCAGTTCACCCGGTGTGCCTTTTTCACCCTTTACTACAGAAATAATGTCTGAAGGATATAATTTTCCTTCCTGAAGTGATAACAGCGTACTGGTATCCACGTCACTGATTCCATGTCCCAGAGCTCCATAATTTCCATTTTCATCCACATACGTAAGGGTTCCGATACCCTGAGTGTCATCACGAACCCAGATGCCGGTCTTGTATTCAGACGTTCCGGTCATAACCGGTTTTACCTTTAAATCCGTGATTTCCCCTTTTCTCTGAACTTCCAGCGTTATATCCGATCCGCCTGATTCATTTATACGGGAAATTAATTCTTTTTTATCGGATATTGGATTTCCATTTACCCCCAATATATAATCTCCGGACTGAACAACGGAAGCCGCAGGTTCATAATCTACCCCATCCATTCCATTTACTGCTCCTGTTCCTACCACCAGAATTCCTCTTGTTTTCATATAGATTCCCACCGGGCTGCCGCAAGGGATTACCTTACTGCGTTCCACCACATCTACCTGGATGTTCTTTACCGGAATAACTCCAAACAATTTACATTCAATAGTATACGGTTCCTGAGAACTCATCTTCAGGTTATCCTGCGGAATGTTAGAACCGTTCTGACTGGCGGCCTGTGCTACGTTTTCCTCAATAAACGTATCAAATGGATATCTTAAAATCTGAGTTTTCCTGTCGCACGATACCACCTGTAAGCGATCCGGTATGCTGCGGTCTATTAAAAATGCCCCTGCCACGCTGACAAAAAGAACAATTGTTAAAACCGAAATAATGATCTTCCTGCAACGCTTTCTATTCTTTGCCACATGCTCACATCCTTTCATCATCATTCAATTATTTCGCATTCTCATGCCTGACCCCGGAATTAACACAAGCTCTCTTGTACTATTCCCAAATCAGTAGTGTATTATCTTTTACACTTTCTAATCAAAAGATTGCAAAAATAAAAAGAATATACACTTGGTATATCCTTTTTTAGTATGTGAGTATCGCAGCAGATTCACTCTAGTATTTTTTTGTACATAATGCCAATTCTTTCATTTCCTTTGCACTTTCCATAACCGTTTCCGTGATTTTTGCACCGCCCAGAATCCGGGCAATCTCATGAATACTCTCATCCTCAGACAGTTCACGGATGGATGTAATCGTATTGTTTTTAACAATTTTTTTCTCGATGACATAATGGCTGTCTGACATGGATGCAATCTGAGCCAGGTGGGTAATACAGATAACCTGATGGTTCCTGGCAATAACTGCCAGCTTTTCCGATACTTTCTGGGCAGTCCTGCCGCTGATTCCCACATCAATTTCATCAAAAATAAGGGTTTCCGTAGCATCCTTATCCGCCAGAACAGTTTTAATCGCAAGCATAATCCTGGAGAGTTCCCCTCCGGATGCCACGCTGCCAAGCGGTTTTACACTTTCCCCGGGGTTTGTGGAGATCATAAAACAAACCTCATCATATCCATTTGCATCTGCCTGTCCGGTCTGGTCTACGGCTATTTCAAACTGCACTTCAAGGAAGTTCAGGTCCACCAAAGCCTCACGGATAGTCTTTGCAAGCTTTTTACCATAGGATTTACGGATCGCAGACATCTTAGCGGCATTCTTATCCAGTTCTGCTTTACAAGCCTCAAATTCCCCGTTTAAACGTTCCATATAGGCATCGTAATCCCGAAGTTCTGACAGCCTCTTTTCTTTTTCATCCTTATATGCCAATATCGCTTTGATACTGTTGCCGCACTTTGATTTCAAATGATTAATAAAATCAAGGCGGTCTTCTATCTTGGCAAAATCCTCTCCGTCAAATGAGATGCTTCCCATATAGGCACTGAGTTCCCGGTTAAAATCCGACAGAAGGCTTTCCACATCGGCAAGCTGGTTATACAGTCCTTCCAGTTCCTTATCATATTCCGTAACCAGAGAGAGATTCCTTAAGGATCTGCCCAGATTTTCGGCGGCTCCTGACATACTGTCGTTTCCACACAGATCATGAATCTCTGTAATATATTCAATAATCTTCTTACCATTAGAAAGTTTTCGAAACTGTGCCTCCAGTTCCTCATCCTCCCCTATTTTTAACCCGGCCTCTTCTATTTCATCTACTTCAAACTGCAGAAAATCCATTTCTTTTGCCTTTTGTGCCTCGTCCATTCTGGTGTCTGACAGCTGATGTTTAATTTTTGTATAATTTCTATACAGAGCAGCACCTTTATCTTTATATTTTGCCAGCTCTTCTTTCGCAAATTCATCCAATATCTGTAAATGATTTTTTTTATTCAGCAGTGACTGATGCTCATGCTGTCCATGAATATCAATCAAAATCTCCGCCAGTTCCTTAACAACGGAAACCGGAACCGTTTCCCCATTTACTTTTGTGATGCTTCTTCCATTCATCAGCTTCCTGGAGATGATCACCTGATCGTCTTCAATCGGTATATCCATATCCAGAATCTGCTTTTTCTGGTTTTCCTGTTCAACAGAAAACACCAGTTCGGCTAATGCGTAATCTGCATCCTCTCTTGCGAATTCTTTAAAACTTTTAAGTCCAAGTGCAACGTTAACAGAGCCGATAATAATAGATTTACCAGCTCCTGTCTCACCTGTCAGTATATTCAGACCTTTCCTGAAGTCCACTTCCAGTTCCTGTATTAACGCCATATTTTTTACATGTAGATTTAGTAACATAAGCTTATCCTTCTACCTCTCCCGACAAAAGATTATTTGTGCTCTGTTCCTACAATTTTACGGATTTTATCCATAACAAGCAGTGTATCATCCACGCTTCGGATGGCACACATAATGGTATCATCTCCTGCAATACATCCCGCTATCTCAGGCCAATGCATGGCATCCAGGGCTGCTGCTACCGCCATAGCCATCCCGGATACCGTTTTCACAACCAGGATGTTCTGCGCCATGTCCATAGATGCAAAACCGTCTTTTAATACCCGCAGGTATTTTTCGTTCATTCCATTTCCGTTTGCCTGCATCACCGCATATTTCTGCCGTCCGCCGTTAATGGCAATTTTAGTAAGTTTTAATTCACGGATATCTCTGGACACAGTAGCCTGGGTCACACGGAAACCTTCCTGGTTTAACCGCTCTGCCAGTTCTTCCTGTGTCTCTATCTCATAGCGGTTGATGATATCTACTATTTTAGCATGTCTTGCTATTTTCATGCCACACCTCCTATGTCTGGTACATTTTCTTTCGTAATATTTCCAAAAAACTGATATTATTTATTTTGACCAGTCTTGCACAGCGGTCTGCCTTTGTAATGACAATTTGATCATTACAGTTTAAATTTACAGAAGTGTCTCCGTCAAAGGTGGCTTCCGCACCCTCTCTGGTACTGTGTCCTTCTCCGATTTCCACTGTTATCTTCGCATTATGTGGCAGTACAATGCTTCTGGTATTTAATGTATGGGGCGCAATCGGCGTTATCATTATGATCTCTGCCTCAGGAGATACGATCGGACCGCCTGCGGACAGGCTGTACCCGGTAGATCCGGTAGGCGTAGAGATGATAATGCCGTCTGCGCTGTAAGAATTTAAAAACTCATCATCTACATAAATATTTAAATCTATAATGCGAAGCCTTCCATTACGACCGATTACAATATCATTTAACGCAATGTCACTCATCAGTTTTTTATTCTGATGATATGCCGTTCCGCTTAACATCATCCGCTCATGAATCTCATACTCATCCAGCAGCAGCTTATCTAGCGCCGGCTTAATATTAGAACGGTCAATCTCAGCCAGATATCCCAGTGTTCCCAGGTTAATTCCAAGAAGAGGTATATTCCGCTCGACAAGATCACGTGATGCCTGCAAAAGCGTTCCATCACCGCCCAGCACCAATACACAGTCCACATCCGGAGGGATAAGCGCTGCATTGGTATACTTATAATTATGTAATTTATTTTTGCCCGGACGCTGCTGTATCATGCAGACTTTTCCCTGACTTTCCAGATAATCCCGGATAGATTTTGTAGTCTCCATATCCGGATCTTTTAAGCAATTCGTTATCACATAAAATTTATCCATACTGATATACCTCTAATTCTGAGTGTGCCTAAACACGCTCTAACGTTTTATGTGCTTCCTTTACAATATCTTCCACAGAAAATGGAATCTCTTCATTCTGTGTGCCTTCCGGCAATTTCTGCAGATAGAGCAGATATTCTATATTGCCTTCCGGACCTTTAATGGGGGAGAACTCCAGTCCCAGTACTTCAAAGGAAATACTGACCGCATAGGCAATGACTTTTCTAATTACTTCTTCATGGACCGCACTGTCACGGACCACTCCCTTTTTTCCGACCTTTTCCCGTCCGGCTTCAAACTGCGGCTTTATCAGGCAGGCAATCTGCCCCTGATCCGTCAGTAAATTCCGCACCGGCAGCAGGACTTTTGTCAGAGAAATAAAAGAAACATCAATGGAGGAAAACTCCACTAATTCTTCTATGTTTTCCGGCTCCACATAGCGGATATTCGTCTTTTCCATGCAGACTACCCGTTCATCCTGTCGAAGCTTCCAGTCCAGCTGACCATGGCCTACGTCCACCGCATATACTTTAACTGCTCCGTTTTGCAGCATACAGTCTGTAAAACCACCGGTGGAAGAGCCTACATCCATGCAGACTTTTCCTTCCAGGGTAATATCAAAATGGCTCATCGCTTTTTCCAGCTTCAGCCCTCCACGGCTGACATATTTCAGGGTATTTCCTTTTACTTCTATTTCTGACTTCTCATCAAAAGTGGAACCGGCTTTGTCCTCTTTCTGTCCGTTAACATAGACATTTCCGGACATAATAATCGCCTTAGCCTTCTCACGCGAAGGAGCCAGCTGCCGCTGCACTAATAATATATCTAAACGTTCTTTCATTGTATCTCCTTACTGGCAGCTTTATTACAATCCAATATAAGCCGCCAGAATCTTTTTCTCCACAGAATCTGCGTCAATTCCCACTTCCTGCTTTAACATATCCACATTTCCATGCTCCACATAGTCATCAGGCAAGGTAATATTCAGGACTTTCACCCGGCTTCCGATCTGGTTAAAATAATCCAGTACTGCTTCACCGAATCCACCGCTTTTTACATTTTCCTCAAGTGTTACCACCAGCCTGTGTTCCTTCTGCAGTTCCAATAAAAGTTCGCTGTCATAGGGTTTCACGAATCTGGCATTCACAAGAGAACAGCTGTAACCCGTGTCCCGCAGCCGTGACCGGACTTCTTTGGCTGTCTTGACCATGCTCCCAACTGCCACAAGGGCGATTTCACTTTCATCATAGATTACTTCGCTTTTTCCATATTTCACAGGCTCCCTGAATTCCCTGAGTCCATCATAAGCTTCTCCTCTGGGATAACGCAGTGCAATAGGTCCGTGATAGGCCACCGCAAATTTCATCATATCAGAAAGCTCCCATTTATTCTTTGGTGCCATTATACACATATTGGGAATGCTGGATAAATAGGAAAGATCAAAAATTCCCTGATGGGTTTCTCCGTCACTTCCAACCAGCCCTGCTCTGTCAATCGCAAAAATCACATGAAGATTCTGTATGCAGACATCGTGAAGCACCTGATCATAGGCTCTTTGCAAAAATGAGGAATACACAGCGACTACAGGCTTAAGTCCTGCTGCCGCCAGACCTGCCGCAAAGGTGACCGCATGCTCTTCCGCAATTCCCACATCGAAGAACCGGTCCGGAAACATATTGCGGAACCGCTTTAATCCTGTGCCGTCGGGCATCGCAGCTGTCACTGCGACTATCTCGGGCTCCCGGTCTCCCAGCTTTCGCATAACTGTAGAAAATATATCGGTATAATTAGATTTTACTCTTTTTGATTTTGGAATTCCTGTCTCAATTTCAAAGGGCTCTGCCCCGTGGAATCTGGCGGGATGACGCTCCGCAGGTTCATAGCCTTTTCCCTTTTTCGTACACACATGCACCAAGACGGCTCCGTTTACTTTCTTTGCCTCTCGAAAAGTCTTGCACACCTGTTCCATATTGTGCCCGTCGATAGGGCCCAGATAGGTAATCCCCATCTCTTCAAACAGCATTCCCGGAATGAAAAGCTGTTTGATCCCGCTTTTGGTTTTACGGATCCGTTTTACAATGCGGTCACCATATACCGGAATTTTAGAAAGGGTATTTGTCACTCCGGATTTCAGTTCGGTATAAGCATCTGCCGTCCTAAGATTTCCAAGATAAGAGGACATTCCGCCTACATTTTCCGAAATGGACATGTTATTGTCATTGAGTACTATAATATAATTCGTTTTGATCTGGGAAGCATTATTCAGGGCTTCATAAGCCATTCCTCCGGTCAGGGCACCATCTCCGATAACAGAGATTACATAGTGCTTCTCTCCTTTGATATCCCTCGCCTGGGCATATCCAAGCCCCGCTGATATGGAAGTAGAACTATGACCGGTGTCAAATGCATCGCAAAGACTTTCTTTACGCTTGGGAAAACCGCTCATGCCTCCATATTTACGCAGCTGGTCAAATCCATTCTTTCTGCCTGTCAGGAGTTTATGAGTGTAGGACTGATGGCCTACATCCCAGATCATTTTATCTTCCGGCAGGTTAAATGTCAGATGCATTGCCATGGTCAGTTCAACTACGCCAAGATTTGAGGCAAGGTGTCCCCCGGAGATGCTGATTTTATGAATCAGAAACTCCCGAATCTCATCTGCCAGCAGAGTAAGCTCTTCTGCATTCAGTTCTTTAATATCATTTTCTTTTTGAATCTTATCTAAAACCATTGGTTCACCTTCTAATTCTCTCTATTCACCAGCTGCAGAATCAGACTGCGCAGAAATTCATTTTTCTGGGGAAGAGAATCCAGGATACGTATTGCACGGTTTGAAATCTGTGCCACGTCCTGTTTCGCTTCTTTCAGTCCCCGCAGGGTTACATATGTGGTCTTATGATTCTTTTCATCACTCTTTACCGGTTTTCCAAGCGCTTTCGTGGTGCTGGTAACGTCCAGGATATCATCCTGGATCTGGAATGCCAGTCCGATATCCGCAGCAATCGCTTCCATCAGATTAACTTCTTCCTTGTCTGCACCTGCCAAGACAGCTCCAACCATCATGGAACCTTCGATCAGGGCACTGGTTTTTAATCTGTAAATAAAATCCAGCCGCTCCCGTTCCAGAGGTTTTCCGGATGCTTCCACATCCACTGACTGTCCGCCGATCATGCCGTTTATCCCTGTTTTTACCGTTAATACCCGAAAAGCCTGTCCAATGCGCGCATTTTCAGGTTCCATGTCAAATGCTTTAGAGGCTGTCTCATAAGCATAATTCAAAAGAGCATCACCAGCCAGGATTCCCATGGCTTCACCATAGACTACATGGGTGGTTTTTCTTCCTCTTCTGTATTCGTCATTATCCATTGCTGGAAGGTCATCATGAATCAGGGAATGGGTATGAATCATCTCCATCGCCGCCATAAAAGGCTCCACTATTCTGCCTGTCCCGCCGAACAGGCGGTAAGACTCCATCATAAGCAGCGGCCGGAGTCTTTTTCCTCCTGCCAGCATGCTGTAATTCATGGCTTCCAGCAGTGTTTTCTGAAAACCTTCTTCCGGTGGAAGATACTGTCTGATTACGTTCTTTACCTGAGCAATCTGCTCTTTCATCTCTTCATTAAAATTCATTCAGCTCACCATTTTCATTAATCACTTGCATTTTCTTTTCCACTGTGTCAATTTTTTCATTACAGCTCTTTAAAAGTTCCATTCCCGACTGATAAGTCTTAAAAGAATCTTCCAGTGAAATATCCCTGCTCTCCAGCGCCTCTATCATTTTATCCAGCTGTGCAAAGGATTCTTCCAGAGTACGGACTTTTGCTTCTTCTTTTTTCTCCATTGGTCAAACTCCTGATTGTTATCGATAGTCCATCGGCTCTTTCTTTTTCACCTCTGCATCTATCCGTCCGTCAGTTACATATATCTTAAGCCTTTCTCCCTGCTCTACCTGCGCGATACTGCTCAGGGTACTTCCTTTATCATCCGTCGCATAAGCATATCCCTGATTCAGCTTTTCAAGGGGTGACAGGCCTTTCATCTTTTCTATATATATTCGAAACTGATGCCGCTTCTCCAAGAGGCGGTCATTCATCAGATTTTGTATTTTATCTTCTTTATCAATTAAAAACTGGCGCTTTTCCTGTAACTGGCTTTCCATTAGGCGCTTCAGTTTTTCTTCTTTTTCTGTCAATGCCCGGCGCTTTTCCTGAATCTGGTTCCGGGGACTTAAATAATTCAGCTTCAGCTGATACTTCGTAAGTCTCTCCTGATTTCTCACCAGCGACTCCTGCATTCTTCCATCCAGTCTTCTCTTATACTGCAGCAACTGTTCTCTTACGGCATATATGTCTGCCACTGCAAGCTCTGCTGCCGCAGAAGGAGTGGGTGCCCGAAGATCCGCCACATAATCTGCTATTGTAACATCGGTTTCATGTCCCACTGCCGAGATCACAGGCGTACGGCATTCAAAAATTGCACGGGCAACCTTTTCTTCATTAAATGCCCACAAATCCTCAATGGATCCGCCGCCTCTTCCTACGATAATAGTATCCACACCGCTTCTGTCCAAAGTATGGATGCCCTTAACAATACTGTCAGCTGCACCTTCCCCCTGAACCAGTGCCGGATATAAAATCAACTGGACATAAGGGTTCCTGCGGTAAGAGATATTCATAATATCACGGATTGCAGCACCGGTTGGAGCCGTTACGATCCCAATCTTTCTGGCAAATCCCGGAATTTCCTGCTTATATTCCGCCGCAAACATACCCATTTCTTCCAGTTCTTTTTTTAATGCCTCATACTTTTCATAGAGAAGCCCTGCCCCATCCAGAATAATTTCTCTGGCATAGAGCTGATACCTCCCATCCCGTTCATATACACTGACGCTGCCCATGGCAATTACACGCTGTCCGTCTTTCATTGGAAACGCCAGCCCTTTTCTTGCACCTGCGAACATCACACAGGCCATTGTGCCCGTTTCATCCTTCAGAGAAAAATAGATATGCCCTGAAGTGTGGTATTTACAGTTGGAAACCTCTCCTTTTACATAAATACGTGCCAGCATGAAATCCTGCGTAAACATATTTTTAATATACGCATTCACCTGGCCTACGGAATAAACATTCTGCATTTTATCTCCTATAAAGCTAGTTTAGCCAAAATTCCGTTAACAAATGCAGGTGAATCATCTCCACCGAATTTCTTTGCAAGTTCAACTGCCTCGTTAATGGCAACTCCTACGGGAATTTCTTCATCAAATTTCATTTCATATACTGCAAGACGCAGTATCGTCAGGTCCACTTTACCCATACGGGTGGTTTTCCAGCCTTCCGCAATCTGATCGATTGACGCATCAATTTCCGTTTCTTTCTCCAGGATCATTTGGTACTTTCCTTCAATATATTCCTGGTTCTTCTCTTCCACATCACCCAGATCCTCAAAGTAAATAGAAAGCTGCTGCTCCATTTCCTCTGCATCATGAAACTCCGTAAAAAACAGTAATTTAAATATGTGTTCTCGTAATTCTCTTCTGCCCATTATTTTTCCTCCGGGTCTTCCTTTTTCTCGTATCTTACCACAAATATTCTATCCATGCAAAAAAGGGATGTCCTGTCTCAGACATCCCACTGATTATTTGCGTTTTTCCATAGTCACGCCGGCAATTCTGACATTTACATCTGCCACGGTTAGTCCTGTCATATTTTCTATGGATGCTTTTACTTTTTCCTGAACTTTCTTACTGGTTTTTACGATACTGTAACCATAATCCAGGTTCAAAGTCATATCCACATTTACAATGCCATCCAGCACCGCAACCTTTACACCCTTTGATAAATTTTTCATTCCGAGCTTTCCTACCAGCTCTTTTGTAATATTTCCTTCCATGCTGGCTACACCTTCTACTTCTGTGGCTGCCAGTCCGGCAATAATTGCTACTACTTCATCAGCAATCTGAACCTGTCCGAAACTCTCATCTGTTGGTATATTATAACCGTATTGATTATCTTCTTTACTCATAATAACAACCTCCTACTCACGTTGTTCTATTACACTATGTTTATTATACCAAATTTTCTGATTTTTGCAAATGAAAATATTTTGCAGTTCTACTTGCCTATTTTCTCCTTTTCGCCTAAAATATAACCATACATATATGAGGAGGTACTATTCATGAAGAAAAAAGGACTATTAATTTTAATATTGACTTGTTTATCTCTTGGTATAACCGCATGCCAGAGGGATTCTTCCGGAGACACAGAAAAAACAACAGCTAAAACTGAAACCACAAAAAAGACTACTGCAAAAGAAACCCAGAAAAGCAGTAATACTTCTAAAAACAAAAAAAATACACCGATATTAAAAGGAGAAACAACCGCACCGGAAACAGAGCCTGTCACCACACCGCAGACTACTCCCGAGACAACGCCTCAGACAACGGAAGCTGTGACTCAGGAAGCAACTACCGAAACACAATCCCAGACAAGTTCTGCTAATACCACAGAATCATCCGTAAGCATCCCAACCGATGCGGATGCCCAGTGCCAGTACTGCGGCGAGTGGTTCTCCACCATACAGGATGAAAGCGGTACAAGCCCTTATGGCCGCCATGTGGCCCAGGAAGGCAATAATTATGACATCACGGAAAACCAGCAGGATAGCACTGCACAGTGCCCATATTGCGGCGGTTGGTTTTCTACGGTTCCCCAGGGAGATGCCTGGAGTGCATTTGATTCCCATGTTCTTGAGGAAAAGCAGTCACAGGAGTACTAAAAATCTGTGCCGTCCAGCTTCGGGGATACGCCCCACTTTGCGGCATATTTGCCCCGAATTCAGGTTACGTAGCCCGCTACGCGCCCTTCATCCGGGACAAATCTCCCACAAACTGTGACGCACAGCTGCCAGAAAGCAATTTTAAAACACGCTCTAGAGCCTCCCGACGTAAACGCCGGGAGGCTCTAGTATTTTTACTTAGGATCTTCCGAATTCTGAGAGCACAAGCCCTTCATTTCTCTCTTGGGTCATACGGATACTCCAGGAATTTACCCAGATAAGCAGTGGATTACCTTTCAGGTCTTTGATCTTCTTCATATCAGAAGTGCCAATCAGTTTCGTCATATCATAATCTTTATTCTCGATCCAGCGGATATGTTCGTAAGGCAGAGTTTCCATACGGATTTCCACATTGTACTCATTTTCCAGACGGTATTTTAATACTTCAAATTGCAGGACACCTACTACCCCAACAATGATCTCTTCCATACCGGTGTTAAATTCCTGAAAGATCTGAATCGCACCTTCCTGGGCAATCTGATTGATTCCCTTCACAAACTGCTTTCTCTTCATGGTATCCACCTGGCGTACCCGTGCAAAATGCTCCGGCGCAAAGGTAGGGATTCCTTCATATGCAAATTTTTTCCCCGGCATACAGATGGTATCTCCGATTGAAAAAATACCCGGGTCAAATACGCCGATGATATCTCCTGCATATGCTTCATCCACAATGTGGCGTTCCTGTGCCATCATCTGCTGTGGCTGGGAAAGGCGCAGCTTTTTCTCACCCTGCACATGATAAACTTCCATACCCGCATCGAATTTACCGGAACAGATACGCATAAATGCAATCCTGTCCCGATGTGCCTTATTCATATTCGCCTGAATTTTAAACACAAATGCTGAAAAATCTTCCGACATCGGATTTACTTCTCCAATGTCTGCATTTCTGGGAAGGGGAGAACTTGTCATCTTTAAAAAGTGCTTTAAAAAAATCTCAACTCCAAAATTCGTCAAAGCAGATCCAAAGAATACCGGGGATAATTCGCCCTTGCTTACCAGATCCTGATCAAACTCAGCACTGGCTCCATCCAAAAGCTCTACTTCCTCCAGAAGCTGTTCTTTATTTTCCATACCAATAAAGGCTTCCAACTGGGGATCATCCAGATCGTATTCTCTGGTTTCTCCTTCTTTTGTTCCCTTCTCTGTATCTGTAAACGTGGTTACTTTATGGCTTGTACGCTCGTAAACACCCTTGAAGTTTTTACCGGAACCAATCGGCCAGTTTACCGGGCAGGTTGCAATTCCCAGTTCCTTTTCAATGTCATCTAATAATTCAAATGTATCGTTTGCATCTCTGTCCATCTTGTTGATAAATGTAAAGATGGGGATATGGCGCATCACACATACTTTAAAAAGCTTTCTGGTCTGTGCCTCCACACCTTTGGAAGCATCGATTACCATAACTGCGGAATCCGCCGCCATCAGTGTACGATAGGTATCTTCCGAGAAATCCTGATGTCCCGGTGTATCCAGAATATTGATACAGAAACCGCCGTAATTAAACTGCAGCACAGAGGAAGTTACCGAAATACCCCTTTCCTTTTCTATTTCCATCCAGTCTGACACCGCATGTCTGGAAGTCGCTTTTCCTTTTACGGAACCGGCTAAATTAATTGCTCCTCCATAAAGCAGGAACTTTTCCGTCAATGTAGTCTTACCAGCATCCGGATGTGAAATGATGGCAAAGGTTCTTCTTTTCTTTATTTCATTTGTTATATTGTTACCCACGGTAATTCCTCCATATATATCTATTTTCACTGATCGTGTCTGAAAATTGCTCGTATCAGGATGTGCTTTCCAATTTGAGGCAGTTTTTGACAGCCACTAGCTATTTTAACAAGGTTCTTGTCAACTGTCAATCAGGGAAGACAGACTTTTTTCAGTCTGGCTCCCCTTGTTAATACACTATTCACTCTGCGTCATAGGTGTAATTACAATATTTTCTCCGGCGATGTTTGTTTTACGTTTTACAATATCTTCGATCTGGGCTCTCTGAGAATCAGAGATTTCTGCCATACCGATAACAACATCTGCTTTATCATCTGTAATGCTGACAACGGAATTCTTAAATCCTTTTGCTTCCAGCATCAGTTCTGCTGCTGCTTCACGTTCTGTGATGTCCGTCATAGCTGTCATATCATCAATTGCATTTTGTTTCTGGTCCTGGCTGATGCTTTCGTTGTTTATAACGCCAAGAAGAGTTTCTTTATTTTTAGCACGAACCTGTTCTCTGGACAGTTTGGCCTCTGCAGCAAATCCGGAACTGGTAGCTGAACTTGTAAGAACTGCTTCCCCTGGTGTATCGCTGATTTCGCCTTCTGCTGTTTCAATGCTGGCATCTGATGAAGCCGTGTCGGCCGATGCAGTGTCTTCTGATGAGAGATCAGCTGAAGCGGTATTGGAATCAGATGTATCTGCCAAAGCCGTTCCATCCGTAGAAATGTCTGCGGATGCACTCTCAGTTCCCGTTGTAATGTCTGCAGATGCACTGTCGCTTGATACGTCTTCCAAATCCTGATCCAGGCTCGGAATGTCCACTAATGCACTCTCATTTTTCATCTCACTTTCCGTTTCCTTCTGGCTTACTACCCCATTTTTATCAAGTGCAGATTGTGTGGCATCCTTGCCAAGCTTATTTCCCGAGTAGTTTAAGTACCCTGCAACTGCAATCATGACTGCAAGTGCCGTAATAATAATTTGATTCTTCTTAAAAATATGTTTCACACTTTCCCCCTCCTTAATTCATCTTCATTACTTTGATTTTATGCGCGTCGATATCAAATAATGACATAACTGCCTCAGTAATATTATTAACTGTCACCGGATCACCTCCGCCCTCTGCCACGATCAGTACTCCCGCAATTTCCGGTTCCAATTCTTTTACTACATATGGAACCTGGTTTCCATTTTCGTCTTTTTCATAGACAGTTTCTTCCCCCGTTACATTTTCCATAGTGGAACGGATTCCCCCTTCACTGTCCTTCTCTTCCGTATTTTTATCTGTTACCGGCGAGTCTTTTTCCACAATTTTCTCTTTAGAAGATTTCTGCGTAAGCATTACCTCTACTTTACCCACCCCTTCCACCTTGCTCAGTGTCTGTACAAGCCGCCCTTGCAGAACATCCAGATCATCTTTCTTTGTGGTATTTGTAAGTCCTGACGTATTTTCAGTAGTCGGAACGGACGGCGTACTATTTTTATCCTGTGTTGGAATTGCAATAACCAGAAGCAGCACCCCCGCCAGCAGGGCAATCAGAAGATGGTCTTTATTCATATGTTTTAATTTTTCAATAATCGGCCCTAATCCTTTTCCCATGTGAACTACTCCCGTACATCAATATTTATATGTCCAACCGGTATCTGATATACTTCCTCAATCTCTTTTTTTATACTTTTCACAGCTTCATTCTCCTTTCCATCCCCTTTTGCTGCCTGTCCCACGTGAATATCAATTTTTGTATTCTTTTTGGAAATCACCAGATCGGCAGATTCAATACCGACGATACTTTCTCCATCCTTCTGATATTCCAGCGAAGTAGAAACCGGATAATACTCATGTTGGATCACGATCTGTTCGACCTGCCTCTTTATTTCTGTTGAAAAAGCCTGTTCGATCTTATCTGATTTTAAACCCTCCAGTCCCTCTTTTGCTGTCTTTACATTATCCAGTTCCTCCTTAAGCCCCTCAATGCGCAGTGCCTGGTCAAAAGATTCCGACATATTTGTAAGGTTCGCAAGTGGTGCCATAACCAGTATTACCAGCAGGATGCCGCCAATGAACCGTACATACCGTTTAAAGCCTTCATTTGGCACAATATGAAGGATCACATTAAAGACACAGAGATAACAGGCAATATTGCGCACCCAGGTATAAATCCCGGACATTCCTTCACCTCCCTATAAACGCTACAATCCCCGAATGGACGCAGTTACCATTGCCAGCGTAATTAAGAATAACGCCCCGGCAGTAAACAGGATTCTCACAAGAAGTGCCGCCCCATCTCCTATACTGGCAATACAGTCAATCATCCGCTTGTCCGAAATCGGCTGTATCACTGCACTTAACAGCTTGTACATAAAGGTGCCTATTACCAGTTTGACTAAGGGCATCAGGCAGATTATCAATACTGCAATCAGTCCAGCAACACCCACAGCATTTTTGACCAGCACTGCTGACCCCACCACCACCTCAGAAACTGCATTGAACACATTTCCGATAACAGGAATTGCCCCGGAAGTTTTATGCAAAAGGGTATTTTTAAGAGAATCCACTGCCGGCATGATCAGACACTGTACTGTCTGTATCCCAATCACAGCTCCCAAAAGCGTTTTTAATACCCAGGAAATCATTAAATTTAATAATTCTGCCATTTTTGATAAATACTCTTCTTTTGCCAGATGATTTAATAAAAGGAAAAGCACATACAGATTTACTCCCGGCAGCAGCAGATATTTTAAAACCCACTGAATCACAGTAATCAGAATCAGCGTCAATTCATAAAATCCAGCTGCAGTTATGGAACCAGCCGCAAAAGTGGCTGCTACAAAATAAGCGGGGAGCAGTACCTTCATGAAATTCAGAACCTGTCCCAGTGTGTCCATTGTCAATTGGCTCATATCCCAAAATGCCTTAATCAAAACCGTGAACAGCAGCAGATACATCATATAAAAGCTAATATCCGCTATCTGGCTTTTTTCAAATACCCCGGTAAAATTTGTAAAAATAGCTGCCGCTATAACGATCATTATGATATGCATCATAGTTGATTTATACTGATTTAACTCTGCAAAAAATGCTTCTTTTACAATTTGCAGGATACTGGACGGCGTCATGGGCATTTCCCCTTTTATCAGCTTCCCAAGTGCATCCTTAAAATCAAATTTTGTATCCCCCAGTATGTTGTCCAGCGTAGATTCAATTTCATTCAAATCCAGCTCGTCCAAATAGGACTCCTGCAATTCCTCTTCTTTCGCTTCTGCTTGTACCACCATGGATGTCCCAAGGAAGAGGAGGCCGATTAAGGTCAGGACAAACCAGAATTTTTTCATCACCCCCATACTCCTCCTTCCAGAGCGTGTTTGGAAATTGCTTTCTGACAGGTGTGTGCAGAAATAAATTTACAAACAGGCTCTAACTCATAAAATCATGAATCGTGTCTAAAAGCGCCATTAACACCGGAGCACTTACCACAAAAATGGAGATCTTTCCAAAGATTTCAATTTGCCCGGCAATTGCCGAGTATCCGGCATCTTTGCAGACATTTGAGGAAAAATCAGCGATATAGGTAATGCCGATTATTTTAAGTAAGATACTCAGGTAAGAATCTTTCAATGCAATATAATTTTTCAACGTCTCCAGGGTCTGGGTCAAAAAGGTTAGTTTTTCAATTGCATAGAAAAATATTAATATGCATGTTGCCATACTGATAAATACGGCAAACTGGGGCTTTACATCTTTGATAAACAGAGCTGTCAGAATTCCTGCTATCCCAAGAATTCCTATTTTCATCATATCCATTACCGATGCACCCCCTTAAAGCGCAAACAGACTCTTAATTGTTTCAAATAATTGATTAATATAAGGCAGTATCCAGAAAAGCACCAGCACCAGTCCGGCAAGACTAGTCAAAAATGCGTGTTCTTCCCTTCCACTATGCTTTAGTACCTGGCTGAGTACCGAAACCAGAATTCCGACCGCCGCAATTTTAAATATTAAATTTACACTCATCTTTTTCCCCTCACCTTCATCTGCTGATACACCGTTTTCTAATCAAAACGAAGTACCCGGCTTTTTGACCCTGCCTATATTCCATAATATGTGCCATACTGCCGGCACGCTGTCAGATTAAGATGATTGCCAGAAACAGCCCTCCCATCACGCCAAGGCAGTGATAAACCCTTGATTTATTCTGGTAATTCTGCCTAGCTTGTATACAATTTTCATTTAACTGCTCTAAATACAAGTCAATGTTTCTAAGCTGCATGTCAATATCCAGATAGCCCAGATGGCTTCCCACCGTTTTCAATTGTTCCAGATCCTCTTTTGCAAGGTAGCAGTGCTCCAGCTTTAAATCCACCCCCTCTTCAAAAATCCTGGAAAGGCTTCTTCCATCCCGCTTCTCCATTTCCTCTGACAGATATTGCAGAAACCCCTGAAACAACGGCCCTGATCGTTGTCCCACTTTGCCAAACCCTTCTGCCAGCGGTGTTTTTCCATATTTTATTTCTCCCTGCAGCATTACAAACATACGCTTTAGCTCAGTTAACTGCACTACCCTCTTCTCCAGGTCTTTGCTCATTGAAAAACCAATCGCCGAGGATGTTGCGATTACCATACCTATTCCCAGCATCTTCAGCATGAAAGTACCTCCTTTTCATACAGCCTTGTCCCACGTTCATCAAATATTTCTTTGACCTTGCCTATCTGTTTGTAGTTGTGTAGAATAATATATCTTTCAAATACCCGTTCTAGAACCAGTTTTTGAAGTAATGGTTTTCTTTTTACATCTTCAATGGAACTTCCATGCACCGTAGCCAGCAGCTTACAGCCGCAATGTATCACGGATTCAATGGCATGAATATCCTCATAGTCTCCAATTTCATCCACGGCAATAATTCTGGGAGACATAGAACGCACCAGCATCATCATCCCCTCCGCTTTTGGGCAGCAGTCCAGCACATCTGTCCGGATACCCAGATCATTTTGGGGCACTCCAAGATATGCTCCTCCAATTTCCGACCGCTCGTCTACTACCCCAATCGTACTCCCCTGAAAATAAGAAGTCCCATTGGAAAGCTGCCTGATCATATCCCTTAATAAGGTTGTCTTTCCGCACCTGGGCGGAGAGATAATCAGCGTATGGCAGATTTCATCCCCCTGTATTACATAAGGAAGCACTTCTGTTGCGCATCCCTTTATCTGATGTGACAAACGGACATTTATAAAAGAAATATACTTCACACTTTTAATCCTTTCCCCATCCATAATAATTTTTCCTGCTATTCCAACCCGATGCCCGCCCTGTATTGTAATAAATCCCTGCTTTAATTCATCTTCAAAAGCATATAGGGAATAATTTGAAATATATTCCATCGTCTCAAGAAGTTCTTTCTTCTGAACCATGTAGCCATCTGCTTCCCTTGTACTTAACCGTCCCTTACCGGAAACGAAATACTCTCTGCCCGCACAGGTAATCAACAGCGGCTTATCAACCCTTAGTCTGATCTCCTGGAGTTTTTCAAAATCAACATCTATCTTCTGTAAAATGTCCCGGATTCCCGTCGCAAAAATTCTAACGAAATCATCTTTTCCTTTCATGCCCTCACCCCTTTTAACCAATATATGAGGTTGTACATGAAATATACCTTTAGGAAAATTTTTTTATTCCATCCGCAAAAAAAGCCGCAAAGAGTTTCCCCCTCACAGCTTTATACTTCCCGATCACCGGCAAAGCCCCGCTTTTTGTAAATATATATCAGAACGCAAAAAAATAGGAACGAGCATCAACTATACATCACCTTGTTGATACTCGTCCCTAATGAACTTCAATCATTCTTTTACCTCTTTTTCATCTTTGTAATCTTATTCGTCGACTTTTCTCAATTACAATTTCTAAGGTTTTGATTATACCTTAATTCTCCGTTTAAAACTCTTACATTTTAAACTTCTTTTGTTTAAAATCATTCTGTTTTAAACTTCTGTTGTTTAAATTCCTCGCTTTCTAAGTTTTCATAAAATTCTTAAACTACTTCTGGTTCTGATACTTCATTTCAAACCACTTTGTTAAAATACTTATTTAAACATTTGCTTTTTAAGTATTGGCTCTTAACTCTTCATCCAAAATCTCTGATCATTTACACCCTGATCAAAAATATTAAATTACTTCCTAAAAACTCCAATCTCTTAAACGATTCGTCTAAATTCTTCTACTTCAACTACAATTGCTTAAAACTGCTCACTTCAAACCTCTTGCTGCTTAAACCTTTTAATTCTTTTTACTTAAATAACTTCTTTTAAACTTCTTCTGTTTAAAACTGTTAACTTTAAACTCTTTTGATTCTGAAAGCTGACGCTTTCAAATCTGTTTGTTACATGATTAAAACTTTCTACCTCTTAACCATTTGTTTCTTGAGCTCTTAAAACTTTATATACATTGCTTACAATGTCATCCGTTCTTGGTTACTTCTGTGTTTTACAAAAGCAACTGCGCTTAATATTTTGGTGGTCCGTACCTCGCTTTCTTAGATTATATCATTTAAACTTACATCTGTTCTCTTCTGTACTTTGTATTTGGTTTACCACATCTGTATACTGCTTGCTTTCGCTTTTGTTTCTACATTTGCTTATCAACATCTACTTTTCCATTCGTTTCACTTTTGTAAATTAAAATGTTAAGATTAAGTTCCCATGGGACTCTCCTCCTTAGTTAATTAAGTTTCAATTGATCTTTTATCTTTTTGTTGTCTTCATTATATTCCCCATACTCCAATTTGTCAACCTCTTTTTTATATTTTTTTATATTAATTTTTTATGCTTTGTTTTTGTGTCAATTATCTGATAATTTTAAACTATTCTAATATTTTATATATTATATCTTACACAGAAAAAGAACAGGTCTTGTTGATATAACCCATTCCAATACCACTGCACCGTAAAAGTTTATCCCAACCTTCTTTTGAAAAATATTGCTTTTTCCCTCCCCTAACTATATAATAGAATATAAGTTTACGGAGTGAAACAAAGAATACAGATTGAAAGAGGTAACTGAATTATGAAGAAAAAGGTTGTTATTGCACTTGGCCATAAAGCGCTTGGCACTACATTTCCGGATCAAAAGATTGCAGTTAAAAATTCTGCCAAGATCCTTGCTGATTTAATAGAAGAAGGATGCCAGCTGGTAATTTCTCACAGTAATGCTCCCCAGGTAGGGATGATCCATACAGCCATGAATGAATTCGGGAAGGTTCATGAGGATTATACACAGGCTCCTATGTCCGTATGCTCTGCCATGAGCCAGGGATATATTGGATATGATTTACAGAATGCAATCCGTGCAGAGTTAATTAAACGCGGTATTTTCAATACGGTAAGCACGATTCTCACCCAGGTTCTGGTGGATCCTTATGACGATGCTTTTTATAATCCCGTTAAGGTAATCGGACGTTATCTTACTGCGGAAGAAGCAGAAGAAGAAGAAAAGAAGGGCAACTATGTTATCGAAGAACCCGGCAAGGGTTTCCGCAGAATTGTTGCGGCTCCAAGACCTAAGGATATTATTGAAATCGATGCCATTAAAGCCCTTGTAAATGCCGGCCAGATCGTAATCGCATGCGGCGGCGGCGGTATTCCGGTACTGGAACAGGGCAGTGAGCTCAAAGGTGCCAGCGCAATTATCGAAAAAGATTATGCAGCCGGAAAATTAGCTGAACTGATTGACGCTGACGCATTGATCATCTTAACAAACGAAGAATATGTCTGCATTGATTATAAATCCGATGCACCGAAGGAACTCCACCGGATTAGTTCTGCAGAAGCACAGGAACACATTGACCATCATGAATTCGGTGAGGCTGCCATGCTTCCTAAAATCCGGGCATCCATTGATTTTGTTGCATCCGGCAATGACCGCAAGGCAATTATTACAAATATGGAACATGCCTGTGATGCTTATCTTGGTAAGACGGGTACTGTTATCACAAAATAATATAAATTAATATTAATCACAAAAGGGGCATGCGTCAAAGCATGTCCCTTTTCTCCGTTATTCACCTGCAATCTTTTTATTGCGAAACAGCATACACATTATCAGTGCTAAGAAGGTGATTCCAAGCCAGCTTAAAATTGTATTGTCCCAGCCTGTTTGCTGTACCAGAATCCCGATTGTAAATGTAGAAATGGCACAGCCCAGATATGCCATGGAATTCAGGAAACCGGATACAGTTGAAACCCTTCCTGCTTTTTCAAACCTTAAAGGAAGAAGATTTACGAAGACCGTATTTACAGCCATCATAGATGCTGTAATGACGGATAATAAAATAACGGTAAGTATCAATGACTTACTGCCAAAGAGCCACAGACAAAGCAGTGATACCGTTGCTGCCATGAAGAAGCATGCTGCTGTCTTTGTCTCCTGCTTTTTCCATTTTCGGTACAGATACTGAGCCGCATAAGCACCTGTCAGATTAATAACAGGCAGAATGGTTGTCACCAGAATTGAAAGTGCCGGGGATGTCAGAAAGGTTTCGCTGATATAAGTAGGAACCCAGGAGGTTACACCGTCTTTTAAAACCCCATGTACAATTACCGGAATCAGAATGACAAGAATTCCGCTTCCTGCCAAAATCCTGTGAAAGGCAACCTGCGGCTTTTGTATATTATTCCGATTATTATCTTCTTTCTCAACGTCCACACCAAATTCCCTGGAAAACTTTTCTATTTTTCGAAATTTAATATCCCATAAAAGTGCCGCTGCTATAAGCAATGCTGCTGCTGCAAAAAACACCCCATGCCAGCCATTCAGGTAAATTACGGCAGCAGACAGCAGATAGGACGCCAGCGTTCCCAGTGCCTGCGTGGATATAATGTTAATACAAAAACGGAGTTTCGTTTTTTCTTCTAACATTTCTGCAAAAATGCGGATAATGGGAGGCCATATCATAGACTGGGCATAACCATTTATACACCAGACTAGCCCCATGATACCAAAATCAGCAAAATATCCCATAACAAGATTTGCTACCCCCGAAATTGACAACCCTAAAAAA
Organism: Robinsoniella sp. KNHs210; assembly: GCF_000686105.1. Classification (NCBI taxonomy): domain Bacteria; kingdom Bacillati; phylum Bacillota; class Clostridia; order Lachnospirales; family Lachnospiraceae; genus Robinsoniella; species Robinsoniella sp. KNHs210. Next base: position 1,144,238 of record NZ_JMLZ01000002.1, on the reverse strand, counting down.
ATCATTTTTCTGGGATTTACTTTGTCCCCCAGGAATCCGTTTAACAGCTGCCCGATTCCATATGCAAAGAAGTAAGTCATACTGATAAATCCTGCCTGGGATTTTGAAAGTACTGCTTCTTTGATCATGACCGTCATGGCTGAGGAATAGTTGAGCCTCCCCAGATAGGACGTAAAATAGGCAATCCAGCATAATACAAACAACATGGTTGTCATTCGCACATCTGCTATTTTCTTATATTTATGCAATGTAATTCCTCCCTGATACATCATTTTTACCTGTTCTGCTGCCGGTATTGCAGAGGCGTTAGCCCTGTGGACTTTTTAAACACCCGGAAAAAATACTGACTGTCCTCATACCCCACTTTCTTTGCGATTTCTACAACGCTTTTATCTGTTTCCACCAGATATTCCCTTGCCTTTTTGATTCTAAATTCCGTAATATAATTTACGGTTGACTGCTTTAGCTCTTTCTTAAATACGGAGGAAAAATAATTGGGGCTCATCCCATATCGTTCCGCCAGCTCATTTATAGCAATATTCTCATTATAATTTTCCTGTATGTACTGAATTGCCAGCATGATTTTATTCCTGGCATTGGTATCTACAGCGCCTTCGTTCTGCATGCATTCCATTACCACATTGATGAGATAGCCCTCCATTTCTTCCACGCTGTGAAGCTCATCCAATATGCTGAAACTGGAAAGAAGCTTTTCCATGCTTTTGGGATTATGGATGCCTTTTGAATTGAAGTTACGCAGAACCATATTTAAGATCCTCACCCACATGACCCGGATGTAAGTCACGTTATATTTGAATAGTTTTTCTTCCGAAAATATTTCGTGAATCAGGGTCTGGATATTACCAATATCGTGCCTTTCGATATAGTGATACAGCATATTTAATGCAGCCGTGGGAAATTGTTCTGCACTGAATATCCTGGCATCTTCATAGAAATAAATGTTAGAGGTTCCATAGACAAGCCTTTGCTTTAATGCCTCCATCGCTTCGTTTTTACTGGCTGCTGATAAATGCAGCGTACTTTTGCTTAAGCCCATGGTCAGAAAAATATCCATCTGCTTTTCAAAAATATTTTGCAGTTTCAGGAAAATCTGCTCTATTTCATTTCGCAAAAGCTTTTCTCTTTCTAACGAAAATACTGCAAAGAGCTGATTATAATTTGACAGGTTATCCACCATTACTTTGTCACAGGCGGAAACGATTTCGGAGAATACATTTCTGATGGAGAACCGGATTAATTCAATATCTTCATGCCCAAATTTGCTGCCGGAATAGCTTCTTCCGTCAATATTTATAATTCCAAGAAAATGCAAACAGCCCGGGCTGAAAAAACGGGGATGGTCACTTTTTAGCATTTCATAAAGAAGCCCTTTCTCTTCAGTCTCCATCACCTGTTTGCTGACCAGCGCATGTATGCCTTTTTCCAGTGTATACTGCTCTTTCTCTTTTTGCAGTTTGGTCTGGCTGGATATGGTATTGCGTATCATCTCATCTTCCTGCAGTGATTGTATGGTTTTTTCCATAACCTTTTTCAGTTCATCATTGGACAACGGCTTTAGAAGATAAGCTTTTGCCCCCAGGGAAATTGCCTGTTCCGCATAGGCGAACTCCGCATAACCGCTTAAGATGATAAATTTCATATGGGGATACAGCGGCTTTGCTTTTTCTATAAATGTCAGCCCGTCCATATCCGGCATATGGATGTCTGTCACTACGATTTCCACACTTTTTTCCTGAAGAATCGTCAGGGCCTCCTGCCCGGATGAAGCTTCCAGAATTTCCTCAAATTCCAGGTTTAAATACTTTAATCTGGCAAGAAAACCTTTTCTGATTAGCTCTTCGTCATCGATAATCAATAGTCGGTAGTTCATTACATATCTCCTCCCCTTTGTATTAATGGCAGCCGAATGCAAAACCGGCTTCCCTGATATGGCATGCTATCAATGGATATCCCATATTCATTCCCACACGATAATTGTATCCTCTGATTTACATTGCGGATCCCAATGCTTTTTTTATTATCCTGTACCTCTTTCGGCTCATTGATAAAAGCATTTAAATCCCGTACCCGTTCTTCATCCATCCCAACTCCGTCATCTTCAATAACGATGAGCAATGCCTCCTTTTCCCTGCGTATCGAGATCTCAAGGGTCCCTTTTGATGTCAGATTCCCCAGCCCATGTACAATCGCATTCTCTACAATCGGCTGTAAAATAAACCGCAGAATCATGTAACGATCCACATCTGCCTCCACGTTATAAAAGACTTCAAAGCGTTCGTTATAACGTATTTTCTGAATAAATATATAATTCTGTGTATGATGCAGTTCCTGGGCAATTGTTACAAATTCTCCGTAATTTTTACCCAGACTGTAACGGAAGATTTCGCCCAGCTTCTCACACATATCACATACCACAAACGCCTGATTAACTGCAGCGATTGAGCTGATCGTCTCCAGTGTATTGTATAGAAAATGCGGATTAATCTGAAGCTGCAGATTACGCAGCTGTGTTTCTTTATTTTCCAACTGCTGTATATAGTATTTTCGAATCAGCTTTTCCAGTTTTTTCAGCATATGGCTGAATTGTTTGTCCAGATAAGCGATTTCATCACTACCGGCGATGGGCTCTGTAATGGTAAGGTCGCCGGTCTCCGCAACTTTAATTTTTTGTACCAGCGCCCCAACCCTTGCAGAAAAACGGTATGTGAATAAGTATGAAAAAAATAATATTGCCAGGATAACCAGCAGTAAAAGGGGGATCACCAGAAGCTGTATCTCTCCTTTTTTCTCCATAAGTTCACTGTTTGCAAATAAGAACAGAATGTTCATTCCATATTCTTCTAATGAGGTACTGGCTACCACATAGTCTGATATGGTATGGATTTTGCCGTTATGATACTGTTCTCCATCTGCCTGACGCTTTAAAAATTCCGAGAGAACTTCCCCTTTATTCTGGTCTGAATCATAGAGGGCTTTGCCGTCTGCACCATATACGATAACATCAAAATTACTTTTATCATTTTCCCAGTTCTTACCGGGGGAAAACAGACGTTCCATAAATATATCAAGTTTTACGATTCCAATATCTTTTTTTGTGTAGTTAAGCAGGTCTATCTTTTCTATTTCCCGCAGAATGGACAAGATCGTCTGACCTTTTCCAGCAGACAGGTAAGTAAACCAGCCTTCATTCAGAGCTTTTTTATTACGGTACCAGGACTCTTTTTTTGCTGCTTCTATCATGGTAGCTTTGTTGCCATACACAGGGTTCTCAGCGATTTTGGAATAAATCATACAGTTTCGTATCTCACTGGGACGGTCCAGCAGCAGCGATTTCGTTACCTCTGTGCTGATTTCCTGTCCCTTCTTGTATGGGCTCTTTTCCACCGATGAATTTGTGAGGGTGTCCAGTATTATGGTATTATTCGCGATAAAATCCAGGCTGTTCTGGTATTGCAGCATTTTTTCTTCAATATTTTTCATATACTGTGCTGTAATTTGTTCGTGTGAATTAACCAGATCCCCTACGATCAGCCGCTCTATTTTCTGAAACAGAAAGCCGGTGATTAATATGATCGGTACTACGCTGATCACGATAGTGAAAGAAACCAGCTGTTTAAATATGGAATAACTGTAAATTTTTTTACTTTTCATCTGTCTGCCCTTCTTGCTGTCATAAGCTGCTGTGTCTATATTTATCCGGGTATTCAGAAAGGTCTTAGAGCGTGATTTAAAATACGCTCTAATGCCTTTTCGCGATCTCCCTGTTTACCTTTTCTCTGAGCTTCTGAAAAAACTGACTGCTGTACGGATAGGAAACAAGGGTTACCGGCATCTGTGCCGTCTGTCTGATCAGTTCTAATACATACTCTCTTGACGTAAGTTCTTCCAGCATCTGAAATGCACGGATATCCTGCATGGCTTCGGATAATACCATCAGGCGTATGGATTCTTCCGGGCGGCCGTCCTCTCCCGGATATACCAGGAAGGCATCGCCGGAAGGAAATGCTGCCCCTGCATCCGTGACCTCATAAGGATTAATGTGGGACAGGGAATATTGCGAATTGTAGAAATTAAATCCCCAGTGCAGAAATCCCTCCAGGCGGTACTGATACATCTGTACTCCCAGAATCCTGGTTCTTCCCGAAGGCATGGCGAAGAAACGATTTGTAACATCTTTTCCCTGGGCCCCGCAATAATAGGTCCAAAGTCCCTGTACCTGATGTTCTAAAAAAGGATTCAGATGATCAATTCCCGGAACCGGTTTATCCACGATTCCGCTTTCATAAAAAGTATATCTGGAAACTGCATCCATAATGGGGTATCCCTTTAGATGGCCGGATACGGATTCCCTTACTTTCCGGTACATTTCCAGGTCTTTTTCCTCCGGCTCATCCGATAAGTGGAAAAATACCCGTCCTCTTAAATCCCATTCATCCAGCTTTTGAACCAGCGCATCCAGATATTGTGCCAGAAATTCCTGGTATTCAGAACTTTGACTATCCGTCTCCCATCCAAATATCTGTTCCATAACGCCGTCTTTTACTGCCATCACTTTGGGTGCACTTTTTGCCCCCCATTGTGTAAAAAGATGGGCGATTTCAAAATATTTCACACCGCAATCCATACACATTTGAAAATAGGTATAAAGTTTTTCAAAGGAAAAGATATATTTTTTATCCGAAACACTCACATCTACCAGCTGCACCGTGGTGCGTTCTCCGCCTATAACGGTATCCAAAGGAGGAGTAAATGTGGGCGCTAAAATCATATTAATGCCGCGTTTTACATATAGAGTAATAAAATTCTTTAATATCTTCCAGTGCTGCGCAGACCAGGGCTCTGCCTGGTAATAGTCAGCAAGACAGTCACAATGGAACCACTCTGTATGAAAACAGGTCTGGGGGCTTAGATTAACCGGATAGATGCAGATCTCTGTATGTACCTCACCGACCAGTAAATTATCTTCATCATAAAACTGCAAGGTCAGATCCTGTAATCCCTCCATTCCCTCTTTTGCTTCCATATCAATCCATAATGTGTGCCACTGGCGGGGAATAAATGGAATCTTTTCAAGCGAAATATCTCTTAATAAATCCGGATAAAGTCCGGGTTCTTTGGAGAGATAATGCTCATCGCAGTCTCCGTTGCAGGGCAGGATAGAAGGCATCAGCTTCACTTCCCGTATCCGTACCGCATCCTTTAAGCTCCCTTTCACCTTTACCGCCCCATACCGGGTATACGAAGTCTCTGCCCGATATGCACATTGAAGGGAGATGGTTTCTCCCAAGAAGCCGGATAACGCTATTCCCTTTAAGTCATCTTCCGGTTCTATTCCTGGAAATACTTTGGTAAGGGAACTTATAAATTTAAATTCATATTTGATCATGTTGTTATCTACCTTTCACTGAAAATAATTAATATCAATTTTAATCAGGTTCTATGATTTCTGCACAAACTTTATTGTCAGTAAACCGGTAAGTAAATCGCACAACAGCGTTATCCCTGTATGTAACAAGGCTTGCCTTATTTGATGAACCGCTTCTTGGATAGCTGTCGTAACAGTATGTTGCAGACAGCGTGCCATAAGTGGATATTGCATAATCATATGTTCCCGCATAGGGAATCACTACTGTCAGCGTATACATACCCTCACCCAGATAATACATACGGGTCACTTCACTGTTGGAATCATTTTCCACGGCTCCCGCCGAAGGTTGAAAGCTTCCATAAACCACTACTTTTTCCGGAAGTTTCACACCGGTTTCTTTATCATAGACGTCTCTTGCTCCATAATCCATCAGATTTCCGGGATTGGCTGCTTTTTCACGGAGGCTGTGATTCATTTTCCAGAGTCTTTGCAAAGCTTCTTCCTGGGAAAATCCCATGGGGCAGTCTTTACTTTTTTGGTTGATCTGGTAGAACTCCTGAATCTCTTTTGTTCCATCTTCTTTCTCCATCATGAGAGCTGCATCACTGAGCATTCTTCGAAACGGAATTTCAAAATAGGCATTTGGATTCTGTATTTCTGTCCAGTAATAAGTATACTCCAGAAAATGATTACGGGTTGCTGCATCCTGGTTAGCAAACCATCCGATCTGGTCATATCCCCACCAGTCTTTCCTTGCCAGCTCTTCTCTGGTAAACTCATCAAACCGCTCTATTACTTTCCCGCCCCAGTTGTCATACTCCATAAGATAGGGCATTGCCTGGGCACTCCATCCATTGGGATTGCTGCCTCCTTCGCTAAACCCTTCTTTTACCAGCACCTGCTTATGCCCCGGATGCGCAAGCAGCGGAACACCCGTAAATGGCATGGCATGATAATCAAACAACAATCTTCCACTGATATTAATACCATGTGTATGGGCATCCAGAAGTACTTTATGCCGGCGGGCATGTTTTTTCGCATAATCCCTGATCAGTTGAAACAGCTCTTCTGTTTTTAGAAAACCTTTGTCATTGGCGGTATACAAGTGAACCTGCCCCATATGGAGCGCTTCGTATCCACAGTCAATATAACGGCAGGCCCTGTAATAAAACCACATTCTCGCCTCCAGACGGTTCAGGTCGGGTATCCCACCGTTTTTTTCTTTTTCACGGCTTATATGTATAAACCCCGGCGGTTTCTGTGGAAACAAGGTCTTTTCCAGACAAAAATTTCTTTTTTCCGGTTTCTCGCCAAATGCTTCAAAAACATATTCTGGAATGGGAATCTCATTGATTTTTTCTACAATTATCTCGAATATACAAGCCTGCAATATGATCTCCTCATCTAATGCATGGACTTTTTCCGCCAGAATCCTGCTTTTTTCAAAATGTACCTCATCGTCCATTGTCATATACCAGACTCCCGAGGCTCTGCCTAAGAACTTCACCCCCAGATCACGAATGACTCTCAAGTCATCCTTCAGAGTATTGCTTTCAAATAATCCCGCTGCTGTCACTGCCCTGGAAAGATAATTTTCCAGAACATCCTTTTTTATGTACGTATCGAAGATATAATCTGCCATCTATTTGTCACTCCTTTTATCATCTAATAGTGAAGCAATCGTATCTGTAAAAACGCCGGTGGCACCTTTACACAAGCTTTCCGTCTCCTGCTTATTTACAGCAGGTCCTACCACATCCAGATGAATCCACCGGATTCCTTCCTCGATAAATTCTTCCAGAAAAGATGCCGCAACACTTGCACCCCCGCCCTTTCCAGGCGCATAGTTTATCAAATCTGCCGTAAGGGAATCTTTGATTTCCTGATGAAAATACGCATCTAAAGGCAGTCTCCAGAGTTTTTCACCGCAGACTTTTGCCCGGTTCTGAAATTCCCCATAAAATTCGTCACAATTGGAAAATATCCCTGCTATCTCATTCCCAAGGGCGTTCTGGCAGGAATAGGTGAGCGTTGCAAGATCAATGATACTCTCTGCACCGATTTTTGCTGCAAAAGTCAGCGCATCACAGAGTATCAGGCGCCCTTCTGCATCGGTGTTATAGATCTCTACCGTCTTACCTGACATGGTCGTAATTACATCTCCCATTTTACAGGCATCCGGACTGATCACGTTTTCCACGCAGGGTAAAATGGCGCAGATTCTCTGTTTGCTTTTATTACGCACTGCAGTTTCAAAAGCCGCCAGTATATTGGCGCCACCGCACATATCATACTGCATCCCCTCCATGTCACCCATGTTTTTTAAATGATAGCCCCCGCTGTCAAACATAACCGATTTTCCTACCAGGGCAGTAAGGCTCCCTTTTCCACTTCCTTCATAATACAGTACCAGGAGTCTTGCCTCTTTGCTGCTCCCCTGATTTACTGCAAGAATTCCCTGGCATCCCATTTCTTTCAAAGCTCTGTCATCAAACACTTCCGCTTTTATATGATAATAATCCGTCAGTTCTCTGACATACCCTTCCATCTCCCGGATTCCAAAATAATTGCCCGGAAGGTTCCCAAGACTTCTGGCATGGCTGATGCACCTGGCATCCATTACTGCTTCCTCCAGGATTTTGCACAGATCAAATCTCGTAATAAATGTATAATGGCATTCGGGATATTTTGAAAACAATTCCCTGTTAATAAATATACTATTATTTCCAATTTTTTTTAACCCTTCTTTTGCAAAAGAATATCCGCCTTTCACAATTGCCTTAACCATAAGCCGAATCAGTTCTGCTGCGCTTTCCTCTTCCCTGCACACTCCGTCCAGGTAAATCCGGATATCACCCACGGCATTTTTCCCCAGTATCCGGGATTGTTTCTGTAAATCGCAAAAAGGATATTCTTTGTTCTCTCGAATATCCCACCTGGTGATCTGTCTTTTTTGAATACTGCTGTTTATGATTGGGGCATTCAGTTTCTCCCCTTTTTTTCCTATGAGTATCAGCCTGCTTTCTTCTCCCATTGGATCTAAGCCGGCATTAATATGAAACTGCATTTTCATTTTCCTCCCGCAGACATTTTCGCCCGACATTTATTCCCGTGAGCAGCCAGCCAAACGGACGCGCCTGCGGGTCCATCCGGCTGCTGCCACAAGTATGTATTTTATGTTAGAAATTCACCATAATGGTTTTAATCTCGTAGGGCTTAACGAAGATTTCTACCGGCCCTTCCTGAAATGTTCCTTCCGGTATTTCCATCAGGCTGCATTCACACCACTGCCTGATATTAAAAGCACTCTGCATTTTGATCGTTTCTCTGGAACCTTTAAATTCATGAAAACGAATTACAATGGCATCGCTGTTTTCTGCCTTTTTCACCGCATCCACTACAACTGCATCTCTGTCAAACGAAATAAAACTATGTTCCATAACCGGTTTTCCGGGTTTTCCAGATAATGGATTGTTCAGATCGAATGCCTCTTGTTCTATCTCCGCCCGGTACCATTCTCTGTGATGGGGCAATATAGAATACGTGAATTCATGATGTCCCAGATCTGCTGTATAATCCGGGTCCACCGCCGATTTTATCAGCGTCAGGCGAATGGTATCTTCTTTTATGTCATGTCCATATTTACAGTCATTTAAGACCGCCATTCCATATCCTGTTTCCCACAGATCTACCCACTTATGCGCCACTACTTCAAATTTGGCACTTTCCCAGGGGGTATTGCGGGTAATCGGTCTTCTCATATTGCCTTCCTGAATATCGAATCTGGCATCCACCGCCCGGATATCCACAGGAAATGCGGTTTTCAAAAGCTTCTGGCGTTCTTCCCAGTCTGCCTCAGTGCGAAAATCGATCCTTTTTTTGTTCCGGTACAGGCACATAGTCTGTCTGATCCTGGATTTATGATAAGCCCAGGTGAAAGTGACATAAATTCCAGCCGGCTGCTCTTCTGCTTTAATTTTGATACAATTGGTGATTTCTTCTCGCTTTAAATCAATAGTAGGCTCCAGTTCCCATGCATCAAAACACCTTGGCTTGTCTTCAAAGACCTGGAGTACATTGCTGCATTTTCCCGATGGGAGTACCTCTCTTGCTGCTTCCTTGTCGTATATTCTGGTAAGCTGCCCCTGTCTGTTCCAGGAGACTATATAATACGGGGTATCTGCTTCAAAGATCTCTATTTCCTGTCTGGAACCGGCTGTACCCTCTTTTTTATAAATGGATACAAATGAAAATGGCTCTATATCCGATATATATACTTCACTTCTCCCATTCTCCCATCTGGAAGCCAGCTTTTTCCCATTTTCATCAATAAAGAAATCCGTCTTTTCCGTATCCGGTATCAGGACATAGGTATTCCGCTTCCAGTTTGCATTATTAAATACCGAATACACACCTTCCTCCGGCTGATATAAGGCTTTGCTGAGATTTTTATTCACCTGCTTCAACAGCCCTTTGGCACGTTCATATTCGGTATGACTGTCTTCATATACTTCTTTAATAGAAGAACCCGGAAGAATATCATGAAATTGGTGACACAGAACAATTTTCCATGCCTTTAAGATTGTTTCTGACGGATAAGGTAAGCCGGTAAGCTGTAGTGCCAGCACACTCAGCAGTTCGGTATCTCTTAACCAATATTCCATTCTGCGGTTCATTTTCTTATTATATGCCTGGGAAGTATAAGTTCCCCGGTGAAATTCCAGATATAACTCTCCATCCCAGACAGGCAGGAACCCATTCATGGGATTTTCCAAAAGGGTCTGATTCAGCCTTTTGAAATAACTGCGGGCAGTTTCTGTTTTGACTTTGGGAATACCCGGTACTTTATTCAGCTGGGTCATGGTCTTAATCATATCACGATTGGGACCTCCGCCGCCATCACCATATCCATACGCGATTAAAAGGTCCCGGTTCAGATCTTTATTGCTGTAATTATCCCAGACTCCCTTGACAGCATATGGTCTGGTATCACCATTATATGTATAATATGAATCTCCCTGGTCTGTGGTGGTAATGAAATGTGTGGTAACCTCTGTCCCGTCTATCCCTCTCCATAAAAAGGTATCATAGGGCAGTTTATTGGTGTCATTCCAGCTGATTTTCGTAGTCATAAATGTGTTCACGCCGGACTTTTTCAGTATCTGGGGCAGCGCCCAGGAATATCCGAACACATCGGGGAGCCACAGAAAATCATTCTCATAGCCGAATTCCTGCATAAAGAAATTCTTTCCCACCAGGATCTGGCGGATGATGGATTCTCCGGAAGCCAGATTACAGTCGCATTCCACCCACATGGAGCCTGAGGGTTCCCATTTCCCCTGTGCAGCCCTTTTTTTGATCTGTTCATAGATGTCCGGATAATCTTCTTTGATAAATTCGTAAAGCTGTGCCTGAGACTGCAAAAAAGTATACTGGTCATATTCTTCCATTAAACGGTTCACACTGGAAAAAGAACGTGCCGCCTTTTCTCTGGTATGGCACAGCCTCCAAAGCCATGCTGCGTCAATATGGGTGTGCCCAAGTAAAGTTACTTCTACTTCCGGTTTTCCCCTTCCATCCATCTGTCCGTTTAAATAAGCATATGCTTTTTTTATACTCTCATAGAATTCGCCGCTGCCGGGTTCGGTATAGTCCACATACCCAAAAGCTTTCACCAGTGTATTTAAAATCCATTCTCTATACTCATGGCTGTCATCCAGCAGCTCGTAAGCCTCCAGGGCAGTCCTTGCCAGAAAGTAAAAATCGTCTGTCGTATGATCCAGTATACCAAACTGCGCACGCTTTATTTCCATTGCCATTTCCCGGGGGCTTCCGCCGCCGTTTAACCCAGACCAGACACGGAAATTCAATTCCAGGCTGCATCCGTTTTTCCCTGGCTTTAAGAAGACTTCCCTGTGGTTTCCATCCACGCCCTGGTAAGGTTCCCCATTTAAATACAGTAAGCTTTCAAAATGGCTGTTATTTCCGGTTCCCACCCGTGCCCCAAAGTCAAAGAGCCCGACTACTTCTTCCGCTTTCATGGTTTCTGGTATGGTGATGCGGGTACACAGCCAGTTATAGCGGTCCCATCCTTTCCAACGAAATCCCGGGCTTACCACGCGGGGTTCTCCCATGGGGGTACGGTTTCCTGTCTTCCCGTCATCCTCATACCAGAGAAACTCCGGTATTTCCTGTAAGCTGTGGTAACGCAGCTCTTCCAATTCTTCCAATAAATTCTTTATTCTGTCTTTGTTATGAAAATCAAATGGCATATTATCCTCCAGGATGTTACAGAATTTTAAACACGCTCCAGTGTATAGACATCAACCCTTCACTGCTCCAATCATGGCACCTTTTGCGAAATATTTCTGTGCAAAGGGATAGATGCATAATATCGGCAGGGTGGTAACTACTACCGCTGCCATCTTCAGTGAATCCGATGTGACGGTATTGGCATTTTGCGCCAGCGCCTGGGATACGGATGTAATTTCCTTCTGCGCTGCCATTGCTCTTGCCAGCATCTGCTGCAGTACGGTCTGTACCGGCCACATAGCACTGGACTTCATATAGAATGCTCCGGCAAACCAGTCATTCCAGTGATTTACGGCTGTGTATAATCCTACAACGGCAATTACGGGTTTACTTAAGGGAAGCATAATCCTTCCATAGATCCCGAAAAATCCACATCCATCCAGTTTTGCTGACTCTTCCAGACTTTCCGGAACAGATTCAAAAAAGGTACGCATCATAAGCAGATAGGTAACACTTACCAGTCCGGGTACTACATACACCCAGAAGGAATCCAGAAGATGAAGGTTGTTGTATTGGATATAAGTCGGGATCATACCGCCTCCGAAGAGCATGGTAAATGTGATCAGCATGGTGATGACCTTGTTTCCCGGCAGCTTCTTTTCCCGGAGGGAATAGGCTGCCAGAGATGTTACCGCCAGGCTGGCGGCTGTTCCGATAAACGTTCTTGCAATGGTAATTACATATGCTTTCATGATACTTCCATCTGCAAATACTTCCTTGTAGTTGTCCAGGGTAAATAATCTGGGCCAGAAATATACACCGCCTTTGGCTGCATCGGTTCCGTCATTTAATGATAGTGCCACTACGTTAAGGCATGGAAGCACAATTAACAGACATATGATGATGATGATCAGATAAATAATCACCTGTATAAACCGATCCATTGGATTTTTCTTAATTTTCTTTGCCACCTTGATAGTTTGTTTATTTTCTCTGCCCATGCAAGCATCCGGTCCTTTCTATTGCTTCCTCATTTAGCTGTAAAAATTGATTGCTGTCTTATCTTCCTCATACATCTTTTTCAGATAATCTTTAAACTTGTCATTACCTGCTGATTTTAACTGCGCACGGAAAGATTCTACGATGGATTTTACTTCAGCGTCATCCTTTGCAAAGAATGCCTGGGTTAATACTTCTTTATAGTTTAACAGATCCATCTGTGCTTTAACGTCTTCCATTCCTTCTGCTGACAGATACGCCGTTGCATCAAGTCCTTCGATCAATTTTTTCACTCTGGGGTATTCTTTTGCCACCTCAACGGAACGCTCAAAAGTAGTACTGGATGAGGCACCTGGACGGCTTTCACCAAAGTTGTCCAGAGGATTTAAATTGGTTAATATAAAATTGAAAAATTCCAGTCCGCTTCCGCCCATTCCGGCTCCAACCTGATTTACCAGCCAGTCTGTATCTCCTTCATTTAACTTCTGGGTCACTTCATCGGTCAGCTGTGGCTTTCCATCCACCATATTGTAGGAAACGCCTTCAACCCCGTACTGGCAAAGAAGTGTTCCTTCTTTTGTAGACAGGTAATCGAAGAATTTAAAGATCTCTTCCGGATTTTCGGCATCTGCAGATATCGCCCAGGCACCATTTGCTGTTTTTCCATGAGTTACTTTCTTGTTGTCGCCCTGGATGTCATTTAACGGTCCAAGGGGTACCCATTCATCTGATCCGTAAATAATTTCCTGATAGTTATGAACATCACCGATAATCGCTGAATTATGTGTCTTGGATACTTCCTCTGCGCGGGTACTGTCCATAGTAAAGAACTCCGGATTCATCAGCCCTTCATTTAATAATTTTCTGACATAATTGATTTTATCGTATACATGGTCTGTTTCTGCTTCATGCATGACATTTCCATTTTCATCAATGTTATAGCCGTCGCTTACGCCCCAGTCCAGGCCTGCAATATCAAATTCCAATGCATCTACAGAGCCTCCCCAGAATTTAGGTCCAAGCGGCCATACATCATTGCCGTTATCATCTTTGAATCCGCCCTGTTTAATTTTTACAAGCAGGTCATAAAATTGTTCCGGGGTACGTATTTCCCTTGGATCAATTTTTAGTTCATCTGCAATCTTTTTCTGGATATAAGGTCCGCCCAGATATTCATTTTCCGGAATGTATTCCAGGGAACGGTCTATTTCATCGATTCCAAGGTGCAGCAAATACACGGCCCCCTTAAAGTCATCACGGAATACGATGTTTTTCTGGGAATCATGAGGAAGATAATCGTCTTCATAATATTTGGAATATACCCTGGAGTTTTTCATATACCCGGATACATCCGCAAACATGCCTTCTTTTGCCGCTTTCAAAAGCAACGGAAACTCCGGTCTGGTGGAGTCATTTAGATAAGTGACAATCACGTCCGGAATGGTTCCTGCCGCCAGCTGGGAAGCCAGGACTTTCGCATCGCTGTCACCTGGTGTATACTGAATATTTAATTTAATACCAGTTCTTTTCGTCAATTCCTGCATAACCGGAGTACTGTTTATGTCCTCAGGTAATGTATAGCCAATGTCATCCACATATACCTGCACATTAATAGTCCGGTCTGCAATCCAGGTATCCGGCTTGTCAGCGGCTGCTTCCGCTCCCGTATCCGCCGATTTGGTATCCGTATTCTTTCCTGTTTCCTTTGCACAGCCTGCCAGCAGCCCTGCTGCCATGGTTCCTGCCATCATTACCGCCAGTATTTTTGTTGCCAGTTTCCTTTTCATATCAACAATTCCTCCTTCTTAACTCTCTCTATTTCATAGCTCACTTTATATCTCTCTATCATATTTCTGTCACCATAGTCCCACTTCCGTGGTCTTTTTACATATCCGGTTACAGATAATGACCATTACCAGTCCTACGATCCCCTGGATCAGACCAATTGCCGTGGCATACCCAAACTGACCTCCCTGCAATCCCACACGAACTACATAGGTATCCAGAGTATCTGCCAAAGCCATATTGCCAGGCGTTCTCAACAAATAAATCTGTTCAAATCCTGAGGAAAGCAAGCCCCCGATTCCCATAATAAACAACAGTCCAATGGTTCCCCGGATACTTGGCAGCGTAATGTGCCACATTTTCTTAAGCTTAGAGCACCCATCCATCTCCGCCGCCTCATAAAGGGCAAGATCCACACTGCTGATTGCCGCCAGATAAATAATGGAATCCCATCCGATATTTCTCCATAAATCCATGGAAAATAAGATCTTGAAGAAATATTTAGCCTCCATCAGGAAGAAGGTGCTTCCATCACCGCCCATCTGTGTGATAATCTGATTTAATACTCCGGTATTGGGAGCCAGAATTCTCTGCAGCATGGTTACGATAATAACCGATGATAAGAAATGCGGCAGATAGGTGATTGTCTGGGTAATCTTTTTAAATCTTAAATTACGGATTTCATTGAGCAGAAGTGCAAGTATTATTGCAAATGGAAACTCCAGAATGCATTTAATCGCACCAACGCTTAAGGTATTGCGAATCAGCCTGAAACAGTCATAGCTCTTGAAAAAGGATTCAAAGTAGCGGAACCCAACCCAGGGACTTCCCCAGATCCCTTTTCGAAACGAATAATCTTTAAAAGCCAGAACACTTCCTGCCATTGGAACGTAGCAGATTAATATGTAATATATAATACACGGCAGCAGCATCAGATACAGGGGCCAGTATTTGAGCAGCCGCTTTCCAAGCGGTGCCTTGACCGGCTTTTGCCTGACAGGCTTTCTTGCAGCAGCAGTTTGCATTTGTTCCTCCTCCTTTTATTTGATGAGTTTATTATAAATTTTTTTCCATATTTTCAACAATGGACAAAACCTTTTTATTTAGTGTACATTTCTACACACAGAGGATAATGATCCGACAAATATACACCTTCACTGCAATCCATCCACTTTTCGATGCCACAGCTGCACAGTTTGTCTTCAGCATAGATATAATCGATTTTCTCTGGTTCTGACAGGTTCCCGTAATCATGGAAGGTTCCTCCTGCCAGTTCTGTCATATCATGGAATCTTGGATATTCTTTCATAACCTGCATCTCCTCGGAATCCGGAAAAGCATTAAAATCCCCTGCCAGAATCACCGGTATATCATGGAATCCTTTTTCCGCCTTTAACTTTTGAAAAATCTGGCCCAGTCCCAGAAGCCGTGCCTTGGTTCCTTCATGATCCAAATGAATATTGATAATCCGGAAAAGCTCTTTAGTCTGGAGATTCTGAAGTACTGCTTCCGTACAAGCCCGGGGACAGATGCTCTGCTGGGGATAGCGGCTGCCGGGCTGTGACGGCGTCTCGGAAAGCCAGAAAGTTTCCATAGAGATCAGATTATACTTCCCTTTCTGATATGCGATAGAAGTCTGCTCATCTTCCAAAGAGCTGCTTCTCCCGCACCCGATGATATAATAATCCGTCAGATTTTCCTTTAGCCACACCGCAACGTGGGGTAATACCTCCTGAAAGCAGATAACATGAGGCTGTTCCTGGATTATTTTCTTTAAAATCAACGGTTTTCGGTTGGAAAAACAATTTATGCCATCCTGATTGTAATCACATCGGATATTAAAAGTAGCCAGTTTTATCATCCTTCATCCCTCACCCTCTCCGGTTTATGCTGCGGTGGATTTTTTACCACGCTTCCATCTTCCTGGCACACGTAGGTTTCAAATCCGGTAAGATCATCTTCCTGCAGCACAAATATTCTTGCCCCTCTTTTCAGGCCCTCTTTCCCATAGCCTCCGTATCCGCTTGCCCGTCCGTATCCCAGAACGATTCCGTACATTTTACCCCAGAAATCATTTGCATGGTCATGGCCTGCGAATAGTCCTCTGGTATGCCCTTCTTCCAGCATTGCCGTGAAAAATCCAGAATTGATCCGGGGACAGCCGATACCTTCATTTTTCTCACCATAGCAGACTTCCATATCCCATAATTCATGGTACTCAGGAATCGCCATGTGTAAAAATGTAAGTGCGGAAAAATCTTCGCCAGGATTCTGCTTTTCATATTCCCGCATCATTTCCTGGTACCAGTTAATCTGTTTTTTCCCCAGATAAGCGTAATCTCCTACCTGGGGCATTGGGTTATAATCTCCGGAATCCAAACCACAGACCAGCCAGCGCAGCCTTTCTTCTCTGCTGCAGACCTCAATCATATGATTACCGGTTCCCTCCAAACCGGTTCCCCCATCAAATGCCAGGCATCCCGGTAGTTTTCTCACTTCTTCAAATAATTCTTGGTGGCTGCTGTTAAATTCCACATCGTGATTCCCAAATACAAAAGTCCATGGAATCCCGGATTCGATAAAAGGTGCCAATGCCTTTGGAAGAAACTTAAGATTCTGTTCCCCGTATACCGTATCCCCGGTGGTAATTAACAGGTCCGGACGTTCCCGGGCAATCAGCCTGCCCATCATTGCCATCGTTCTTGCATCATCGGCATCTTCATTGGTGTAATGGATATCCGTAAACTGCATTACTTTAAAAGTCCCGTCATTTTTGAAATATAATCTGTTATTCATATCCACTGTCCTTTCTTTTTTCACATATACTTACGTGAAGTATATAAAGCAAACTAAATTCCTATATAGCTTATCCGTATTATGGATATTCTGCAATAGACAGAAATTTATAAATCAGTGGATATTTCTACAACGAAAAAACAGATGCCCGGAAGCATCTGTTTTTTCAGTTCTTATTTATTATTTATTTGATCAGTCAATATAGCTTGCTGCGCTGTATGCCTGTCTATAGCTGATATCGGAAATGATGATTCCCGTTTCCGGTGTGCTGGCATGAATTACCTGATTATTGCCGATGTACAAGGCTACGTGGCCGATAGATCCGCTGTCATCTAAATAGAACAGTAAATCTCCGGGCTGAACGCTTCCTACGTCAACACTTCTTCCGCCATAAGCCTGGTCTGCAGCCACACGCGGGATACTGATACCGAAGTTTGCCATTATGGACTGTGTAAATCCGGAACAGTCTGCTCCGTTTGTCAGACTGGTGCCTCCCCATACGTAAGGATTACCTTCAAATTGAAGCGCAAAACTTACAATACTCTGTCTGGTACCGGAAGTGGAAGAACCCTGTCCGCTGCCACCGGATGGATCCTGGTTTCCGGGAGCTTCCGTCTGAGGCGGCTCTGTAGCAGGTGTTTCTGTAGCAGGAGCCTCTGTTTCAGGAGCATTAGTTTCCGTTTCTGGTACTTCTGTAGCAGGAGCCTCTGTCTCAGGGGCATTGGTCTCTGGCACATTGGTTTCCGGTGCATTGGTCTCTGGCGTTTCTGTCCAGGTTGTTTCTGTTTGCGGAGCTTCGGTCTCCGGTGCCTCTGTCCAGGGGGCTTCGGTTTCCGGTGCATTGGTCTCCGGGGCATTGACTGCCGGAGTCTCTGTTTCCGGTACATTGGTTTCCGGGGCGCCTGTCTCCGGTGTTTCTGTCTGCTGTGCATCTGTAGATGCATTGTTCTGTCCCTGAGATGAACCCTGCGTATTGGATGCCGCTTCATCTGCCTTACGCGCTTCTTCTAAAGCTGCCTGATAAGCTGCTTCTTCAGCTGCAAGCCGCTGTCTTTCTTCTTCCAGGGATTCTGCTACTTTAAAATGCATGCTGCAATCCACATATTCTTTCGACACGTAGCCTTCCATATCTGAATCTACTCTTACTTTTACCCAGTCTCCCTGGTCATCCAGTACACGGAGTTTCTCCGAGTCACCCACCATGCCTACAATATCCTGATCCGTTCCGGCTCCTGACCTTACCATTAAAGTAGTGGTCTTAACGGTAGCGACTTTTTTCCCCACCTGTTCAGCCAGTGCCTCTGCTTCTGCACCTGTGACAAAATATTCTTTTTTAACATAACCTTCTACAGAACCGGAACGGATATGGTACCATCCGTCTTCTTCGCCCAGTATCTCGGCTGCCGAATTATCATAGAGCTTTCCAAGTACTTCTCCATCGTCCGTGTTTGGTTTATTTCGTATATTAACATAAGCATCATCATTAATCTGTGCAATCGCCAAATTGTCATAAGGATTCGAAACCTGTGCCTGCGCTTCACTGCTTTCATCCGTCCCATCCTGTTTGTCAGCAGATCCCTGCTGCGAATCCTGGCTCCCGCTTATACTCGCCTGTAAACCAGCCAGCGGAACCTGAATAGTCTGTGCTTTTGAAACCAGACCCAGGCTTGAAAACGTAATAGATCCTGCCATCAGACATGCTGCAATCATCATCATTCTTTTCTTCATGAAATTTCTACCTCCATATTGCTATATTTAATTGTTACATAATTGTTAAATTTATTACGTTTTCATTATATCATAATTACATTTTTTGTCAACCTCAAGATAATATATTGTTTTACACCACTCTAAATCCCCAGTATTTAAAAGGGTTTTAGCCATTTATTTTTTCTTTATTCTTTATTCATATTTTTTATTAATATTATCGAAATATTTCGTAACAACTCTGGGTTCAGTTAAGGAGTTGCTTTGTACCGAGGGTAATGATCAATAAGAGAAGTGCCCCTTACTTTTTCAAAAAAGATCTTGAATTTTTTGCTGCAGTACTAATAGTTATAAAAAAACCGGATCAATATACGCTAACCCTATCCTCGGATGGGGTTTACATATACTGATCCGGCTTTTTATAAGCTACTGTTACATCAGATAAATCATTCTTCTGCTTTGTCAGTCACCATCATTCTTTTTTAAATCACCTGTTTCATTTAAACTGTAAGGAGTTGCCTGATATACATAATAATTCAGCCAGTTTGTATACATGTTATTCGCATGGGACCTCCACATGAGAACCGGCTTATTCTCCGGGTCATTCCCCTGATAATAATTCATGGGCATATCGATATCCAATCCCTTGCCTACATCTCTTTTATACTCTCCGTCCAGTGTTACCCGGTCATATTCCGGATGGCCCATGACAAAGATCTGTTTGCCGTCCCTGTTCATAGCCAGAAAAACCCCGGCTTCTTCAGAATCAGCCAGAATCATTAGATCGTCACATGCCTCGATAGATTCCTTCGGTACCTCCGTATGCCTGGAATGAGGCGCCAGGAACATATCGTCAAATCCTCTTACCAGAGGAATCTTTCGATTTAATACCCTGTGCCAGTATAATCCGAACATTTTCCTGTCCAGAGGCTTTTTCTGAAGTCCATAGTGGTAATACAAGGCAGCCTGCGCTCCCCAGCACAAATGAATTGTGGAAGTTACATTTGTTTTCGTCCATTCCATTATGTGGGTCAGTTCTTCCCAGTAATCCACGTCTTCAAACTCCATTTGCTCTACCGGTGCACCGGTAATAATCATACCGTCAAAGCTTCGTTTTTTCACATCATCAAAGGTTATGTAAAACTGATTCAGATGGCTTGTTGCAGTGTTCTTCGATTCATGAGAAGTTACCATCAGAAAGGTTATATTCACCTGCAGCGGCGTGTTCGATAAGGAACGCAAAAGCTGCAGCTCTGTCTCTTCCTTCAATGGCATGAGGTTCAATATCGCAATTTCAATCGGACGGATATCCTGGTGCATTGCACGGTTCTCATCCATAACAAATATATTCTCCTGCTCAAGGATCTCTTTTGCTGGTAAATCACCCTGTACTTTAATTGGCATAATCTTCACCTTTTCTTATTTTGTCGTTGCCACTAGTATAACACATTCTTTTCTTCCAGTAAAAGTCCAAATTTATGGCACACTTGTGCGTGTGCCACAGACATTACATGAGGGGTGCGAATAATCGCAGTACTTTTCCAATGAGTTTAATCACCGGATTGAGTTTTTTATAATCTTCCTGAGTTATTCTCCGGCACTTTTTCAGCGTCTCCTGGAAATCCGCTTCAATATTAGCAATCTCCGCATTTTTATATAAAAGTGCTGCACACTCAAAATGCAGATACATGCTTCTGAAATCCAGGTTAATTGTCCCCACGACTGCCTTTTCGTCATCGGATGTAAAGACCTTTGCATGTACAAATCCCGGGGTATATTCATAAATCTGCACTCCGGCATCCAGTAATTCATTATAATAGGTTTTCGCTAAAACAAAAGCATACCACTTATCCGGAATATGAGGCATCATAATAATAACTTCCACACCTCTTTTCGCTGCATATGTCAATGCAACTTTCAATTCCTGATCCAGGATCAGATACGGCGTCATGATATGTACATATTTTTTCGCCGTAAACAGGATATCCATGTACACCAATTCCCCAACCTGCTCTTTATCTACGGGACTGTCTCCATAAGGGATTACAAATCCATCCCCGGGTGCAGGAATCTTAAGCTGGGGCACGTCCACATATTTTCTGTAGTCTTCTTCACTGTGGCGCTTATCCACATTCCACATCTTCAAAAACAGCAGCGTAAAGCTTTTTACTGCCTCACCCTGAATCATGATAGAAGTATCTTTCCAATGTCCGAAGCGTTCTTTTTGATTGATATATTCATCTGCCAGATTGATTCCCCCGGTAAATGCAAGATATCCGTCAATCACCAGTATCTTTCGATGGTCACGGTTATTCTGGATGGTAGATAGCGCCGGTTTAATCGGTGAAAACATCCTGCACTGGATTCCCAGCTCCTGCATTCTCCTGGGATAATTATAAGGCAGTAAAACAAGGGAACACATCCCGTCATACATAAAACGAACTTCCACGCCTTCTTTCACCTTGCGCTCCAGAATCTCTAAAATTGTATCCCACATGACACCGCGTTCCACAATAAAATATTCCATAAATATAAAATGCTGTGCCCGCTCTAACTGTACAATCATCTCTGCAAACTTATCTTCTCCCAGCGGGAAATATTTGGCAGAGGTATTCTGGTAAACCGGTAGATTCTCTACACGATATAAATAATCGGACAGATGTCCCATTCCCTCATCCTCCAGGCGCAGATTATTCAAAACCTCTGCATTTTGGGGAGTCAGCTCTTTTGTTTCTATATTTAATCTTTTCAGCCTGGAGTTTACCCATTTTGTATCAATCTGTAATTCAATAAATAAATAAAACAGAGCACCAAATACGGGTATAACCAGAATTGGAATAATCCAGGCAATCATAAATGCAGGATTTTCCCTCTTATTAATAATATAAATAACAAGTACCAATGCCAGTGCCACTACGGCTCCATAGGCATAAAACATGTAGTCTCTCAGCAATTCAAATCCCAGAAACAGAATTCCAATCTGAATCAGCAGCAGGAAGATCAGAATTGCACTGCGACTGAATACAACACTAAAAAAACCTTTTTTTCCTTTTTCCATCTAATTCCCCTTCTCTAAATATACAACAAATGCCGCATAATCTCATATTATATCACACTTTTCCTATTTTCATAGGTCTAAATTCGAATTGTATGCTCCCATTAGGTAAAAATATGATATACTGATACAGGTTTTACCACATACATTTTAGGAGGAATACGAATGAAATTACAGCAGCTTTTAAGTTATACCAGAAAAGCCGTTGATGAATACCAGATGATTGAGGAAGGGGACAAAATAGCCGTAGGCATTTCCGGCGGCAAAGACAGCCTGACTATGTTATATGCCCTTCATGGCCTGAGACGGTTTTATCCAAAACATTTTGAACTGGAGGCTATTACGGTCAGCCTGGGCTATCCCGATTTTAATCTGGAACCAATCAAAGAACTGTGTAAAGAACTGGACGTTCCTTATACCGTAATCGATACGGAAATCGCCAGAATTATTTTTGACGAAAGAAAAGAGAGCAATCCCTGCTCCCTGTGTGCCAAAATGAGAAAAGGCGCATTTAATGAAACTGCAAAAAAAATGGGATGCAGCAAAGTAGCCTACGCCCATCACAAAGATGATATTGTAGAAACGATGCTGCTGTCCCTGATTTTTGAAGGGCGCTTCCACTCTTTTTCCCCAAAAACATATTTAGACCGTATGGATATGACGGTTATCCGTCCTCTGATGTACGTATTGGAGGCAGATGTCATCGGCTTTAAAAATAAATACCATCTTCCGGTTGCAAAGAGCCCGTGCCCCATCGACGGCTATACCAAAAGGGAGTATGCAAAAAATCTGATCCGTCAGCTTAACGGGGAAAATCCCGGAGTAAAGGAAAGAATGTTTACCGCCGTATTAAATGGAAATATTCCAGGGTGGCCCGAAAGAATTCCACATACAAGATAACTCTTGATTTTGGCAGATAGTATTCGGATTTTATTCCCGCTCTTTAATGAATACATGCACCATATCACCGGGCTGTTTTTGTATTTTCTGCCGGATGTCTTTGCGAAGTCCTATGATATGACAGGGAGTCTTCATCCGAACCAGGCTTCCTGCATAGGGTTCTCCGTCAAATAAGGCATGAACCTTAACCCTGCCTTTCCCAAAGACCTCCTTTACATCAAAGGGAATTTCTACATAAGCACCGTCTATATCCGGAACTTTTTTAATCTCTGCATCAAACTCATAACTATTTGTATTCATTTACTTTACCTTTCTTTGTTCCGGGATTATTCATGCAGTTCCAGCGGCAAACCGTCCGGATCATGAAAAAACGTCATTTTTTTACCGGTATAATCATCCAGCCGAAGGGGCTCCGTTTCGATTCCCTTTTCTTTTAGCCATGCGACTGTCTCTTCTATGTTATCTGTCTGAAAAGCCAGGTGGCGAAGTCCGCAGGCTTGCCCCCTCCTACTTCAAGCTGTCAATGGCTTCTGCCAGCTGTTTAAAAGCCTTTTTCAGGGTTTCTCTCTGACAGGCAATATTAATTCTCTGGAATCCGCTTCCGCACTCTCCAAACATGGAACCGTCGTTGAGCCAAAGATGCGCTTTTTCTACCAGCAATTGATTCAATTCTTCTGCTGAAAGCCCCAATTCTCTGAAATCAACCCATAATAAATAAGTTCCCTGAGGTTCGATGAGATGAATCTGGGGCAGGTTTTCTTTCAAAAATGTTCTTACAAATTCCAGATTGCCCGTGAGATATTCTTTTAATTCTTCCAGCCATTCTCCGCCATAGGCATATGCCGCCTGACACGCTGCAAGACCGCAGGTATTCAAGTCACTGTATCCGGTTTTGGCAATCTCTTTTTGAAACTGTTCCCGGATAGTCGGATTTGGAATCCAGATATTGGATGCCTGCAGGCCTGCCAGGTTAAAGGTCTTGCTGGGAGCGGTGCACACAATGGAATTGTCCGCATATACCTGTCCCAATGAGGCATAAACCAGATGTTGATAACCCGGATAGGTGAAATCGCAATGGATTTCATCAGAAACTACCAGCACTTTATGTTTCAGGCAGATATCCCCAACTCTTTGCAGTTCCTCTCTGGTCCAGACCCGTCCTACCGGATTATGAGGGCTGCACAGCAGGAAGACCTTTACCTCTTCTTCCACTATTTTTTTCTCAAAGTCTGCATAGTCCATGCGGTAAACACCATCTTCACATACCAATTGGTTTACCACCAGCTTGCGTTCATTGGCTTTAATTACATTTGCAAACGGATGGTATACCGGCTGCTGGATCAGAATACTTTCTCCTTCTTTAGAAAATGCACGAATCGCAGCTGCCAGGGCAAACACCACACCGGGAGATTTAACAACCCAGGATGCATCCGTTTTCCATCCAAAATGATCCAAAAACCATTTTCCGAGAACCTGAAAATACTCCGGTTTTGCATCGGTGTATCCAAAAACTCCGTGTTCCGCACACCGCAGTAAGGTTTTTTTCACCTGCTCCGGCACACAGAAATCCATATCCGCCACCCACAGGGGGATCAGTCCTTCCGGTCTTCCGAACTCCGCTGCAAAATCATATTTCAGGCAATTAGTGCCTTTTCTGTCTACAAGTTTATCAAATTGACTGTTTATCATGGTTCTTCTCCTATCTTTCTATTTTTCATCTTTTTGTTGTTTTCATACAAAAAAGTATAAATTTAATCGGATGTCTGCATTAACCCCATCACAATTTTCGTAACCTTTTCCATATCATTTACAGTAGTATATTCACTGCTGGAATGTGCCTGCTGCATGGCTGATGCCAGGACCATTCCCCGGATTCCATTGGCACATAAATGATTTTGGTCGCTGCCTCCAAAAGTTCTTTCCAATACCGGCCCTATTTTTAACGTATGACAGACGTGTTCATATCGTCTGACAACGGCTGCATCTTCAGGTGTCACATATGCCTGAAATAATATTTCTTCCTGATACTCCACGACTCCGCCCAGTTTGCCAGCCTCTTCTTCAAAAATATTACGAATGTCTACTAACTGGTTTAATACCGCTTCATGAGAGAAACTGCGCACCTCTCCTTTTACTTTGCACACAGGCGGCACGATATTGGTAGCAAATTCACTTTGAATGCTTCCGATATTTACCGTCATCTCCGTTCCTACATGTCCCATGGGAATTCGGGAAATCGCTTTGGATGCGATTAAAATGGCATGCACTCCATCTTCCGGCGCAAATCCGGCATGAGCTGCTTTCCCCTGCACCACTGCTTCAAATGTCGCCAGGGAAGGGGCCGCAACTGCTGCGGTTCCGATTTGCCCGGTTTTATCCAGTACATAGGATTCTTTTGCTCTGATTCTGGAAAAATCGAACACCTGACTTCCCCGCAGATGCCGCTCTTCCGCTATAGAGATCAGAAACTCCACATCCCGGTGGGGTATGTTTTGTTCCGTAATGCTGCGGACGGCTTCGATTACCTCCGCTATAGCAGCCAAGTCATCGGCGCCAAGAACCGTTGTCCCGCCGCTTGTTATTTTTCCATCTTCTTGTACGATCGCTTTTTTGCCTTTTGCCGGTTCCACGGTATCCATATGCATGGAAAATAAAATAGGCGCGCCTTCACATGTCCCTTTCCAGTAACCATACAGATTTCCGCTATTTCCGCCATAACAGCTTCCCGCCTCATCTTCTTCCAGAATAATCTGATTCTCAGCAAAAACTCCAATCAGATAATCCGCCATCTCCCGCTCCCCAAAGGAAGGGGAATCGATTGATACTAAGCGGCAGAACTCCTGAATCATCCGCTCTCTGTCCATTTTTACCTCCTGCTTCACACTTTATGGACTATTAGTATATCACGAAATGCAGTATAAATCATCTGTCATCCTTTCAAATTTTCAATTTTTCAGTTAAAATAAAAATTTCCCATTTTCTACTATTTTTCATAAATAGCAGAAGACATTTTAAGTCATTATTTAAAATAATCTCCGGCAGCTGTTCTGTGTTCGTTAAATTTTATACAATGATTGTGTTAAATTTTCGTCAATGTATCTATATTTATACAATTTTTTATCGTTCTTTCTATATAAATTTATTTATCCAAAATTTGTCAAACAGACGAAAAGGTGATAGAATACGTTAAATAAATCACAAGGCGAGGAGTGGTAAAGATGGCAGTAATGGCAGGAATGATCGTAACACTTGGATTGTTAGTAAATGGATCTGCTATGGTTGGCTTTCAGTTAATATCTTTAAAAAGAAAAGCAGTGCGGGTTCAATAATAAGCGGAAAAAAAGCGGGGCCAACAGCATACCCGCTTTTTTAATGCCTGAATATAAGCTTCTATTTGAACCACTTTTTGATTTTAAAATACCAGATTTCAATTCCGGTTACGAGAATGCTCACCAGAATGATAATTCCATATCCGTATTTCGTATTAAGTTCCGGCATGTTGGCAAAATTCATGCCATACCATCCTGCAATCAGAGTTAACGGCATGAAAATTGTTGTAACTACAGTTAAAAACTGCATTACTTTATTCTGGTGGATATCGATCTGGGACTGGTACATTTCCCGAAGCTGCATGGAATATTCCCTGAGCATATGGGTAGTATCATAAAATCTTTCCACCCGCTTTGTATAAAAAGTGAAGAGTCTGCAGTCTTCCCGGTTAAATAAACGGTTCTGGTTTTCACTAAGGGTATCACTTAAGTCCATTAACTGCTGATAATAAGCGTTTAGCTTTAACAGTTCCCTTCTGCATTTAAGCAGCTTTTTATTGAAATCCCTGGTGTCTAAATTGGAAAGACCCTCTTCCATATCTTCCAGCTTTTCTTCATACTGCTGCAAGAAAATCACATCATCCCTGGTCAGATATTCCATAAATTCAAAAAATACATGTGCCACGTATGTCTTGGGAAGAACCTGTATCTGACAGATTTCCTCAAGCATCTTTTCTACAATGTGATTATCGTCCACAAAGAGCAGCCTTTCCTTATCCATGTAATAGCCAAATCCGGATTCCGTCTCCAAAAGATCCTCTTTGCAGGGAATCACAAAAGTTCCCACAATACAGTTTCTCAGCACATCTGCCTTACAAAATTCAACATTGCCAAGGCTTCTGGTCAGTAAATCCACGTGAAGGGTTTTCTCATAACGTTTCTTATATTCAGATGAAGAAAGACATTCCACAACGACAAGCCCCTCAGCAGGTGTTTCTCCCTTATTCAAAGGGATTAATTTATCTTTCACATAATATCGCATTCCATGAACTCCATTCCATTTTTATATGACAATTCTTCTACTCATATTGTATACGGAATGGGCGGCAATTACAATAGATGATCCACTACACCCTTTTTATCTTTTTGGATGGTGTCTTTGCAAATTCTTCTTCTCTTACCTTTAATCCATGGATCCTTTTATATACCGGCCTGTCTTTATTATATGCATCCAGAATGTTCTGCAGCTCTGCTTCTATATTTTTTATGCGCTTTTTCTTAGCATAATCATAATCAGGGAAAATTTCCGCCTGTATCACACTGTCTTTCTCGCTCACAATGATTTCTTTTACCAGCGGTGCTTTACTGACTTCATTTTCCAGCTCTTCGGGTGAGACATTTTCCCCGTTATTTAAGATAATCAGATTCTTTTTACGTCCTGTGATATATAAGAAATTATCCGCATCGGCATATCCCAGATCACCGGTTTTGAGCCAGCCGTCTTCCAATGTATCTTCCGTTTCTTTTGGCATTTTATAGTATCCCAGCATTACGGAAGGGCTTTTCACCCAAATTTCCTCGTCCACTATTTTCACTTCACATCCCGGCAGAAGTTTGCCTACGGAATTTTTACGGCTGTCCCACTCCAGATTCGTACTGATCACCGGAGAACATTCTGTCATTCCATAACCCTGGAGAATACGGATCCCGTATGCACTAAAACCGTCGATTAAGTCCGGATTCAAATAGGCACCGCCGCTGCAGATCGTTTTCAGATTTCCTCCAAGAGCAGCTTTTGCCACCATCTTTTTCGGTAAAATCCCAGTTGCATCCACAAGCTTTGCATATAATGATTCAATCACCATTG
This sequence comes from Robinsoniella sp. KNHs210, assembly GCF_000686105.1. Taxonomy (NCBI): domain Bacteria; kingdom Bacillati; phylum Bacillota; class Clostridia; order Lachnospirales; family Lachnospiraceae; genus Robinsoniella; species Robinsoniella sp. KNHs210. Next base: position 1,116,219 of record NZ_JMLZ01000002.1, on the reverse strand, counting down.
GCACCAGCAAAATGATTTCCGGTTTAAATAATTTCATATTCTTCTGTACATGCATAATGGAATCATTGATGCAGATAACCATTCCGATATAGATGGCTTTTAAAATATCCATGGTAAAACAATAAGCATGATGAATGGGTAAAAGCGTCATGGATATGGTGCCTGCCGGAATCTTCATATCCAGACACACCGCATTATCCGCAAGATTACGATGGCTCAGCATAACACCTTTGCTCTTTCCGGTTGTTCCGGATGTAAAGAGAATAGCGGTCATTTTATCACAGTCAATATCGGTAAAAAAGGTGCCTTCATTTTCTACAATCAGCCTGTTAAAAGACAGGATTTCATCTAAACTTTCGGAAGCCTGCATGGAAATCAGGTACTGCAGTCCGGGACACTTCTCTTTTACTGCCTGTACCAGATCTTTACGAAGTTCATCAAATACCAGGACGCTGATATCTGCGCGGTTTATCAGTTCGCACAATTCCTCTGCGGGAAGCTGTGCATCCAGCGGCACTGCCACACTGCCCGAATTAACCGTTCCAAAATAACTGATAATCCATGGATATGTAGTGGGACCAATAATCGCCACATGCTTTTTAAGCATATTCAGTTTTTCCAGTGACCGGCTGAATGATTCACTGTCTTTTTTTATGTCCCGATAGGTTTTGGTAATGACCTCTTTACGCACCTTATACCGGATTGCAGGGGATTCCCCATACATTTCTGCGGCGTATTCAATAATGTCTTTCATATTTTGAATTTTAGTTTCCATATGCTCCTCCCATTTCAGGTTTGTTCCATAACGGTGTCAAAATCTACTTACGTTACTTATGCTTATGCTTCCTGAAGTTCCTTTATATATTTCACTGCATCGCCAACTGTTTTTACATTTACCACTTCGCGCTCTTCTACTTCAATATCAAAAGTATCTTCGATCTCCCCCACCATACTCATAAAATCATAGGAATTAAATCCAAGATCCTCGATAAAACGGCTCTCTTCTTTAATCTCAGACTGATCAACTTCCACATATTCACAAATCATTTCCTTTAATTGTTCCAGCATCTTTCCCGCCTCCCTTATACATGATCCATTATTTCTCCAACCGTATTCTCCGGATGGGTGGTTCCATAAAATAATATTTTGCAGAGATAGTAATATACATATTCCAGTTTTTCCGGTGTCACTGCTCCGGTCTGATATTCAAAACTAAAATCCAGTCCGTTATCCTGCGCTCTGTGCATAACTGTAAGGTACAGGGTATGGGCTGCTGCTCCATTGGTATACCAGGCAGTCTTGTATTTAATATCTCCCAGTTTGTCCAATCCCTTACTCTGCATGGTAAGTGGCTGGTAGGTCAGGCTCATGGGTTCATAAGTCTGTGCGCCCTGCATTTTATAATATTTTCTTCTCACATCAAAGTAAGAAACCGGGTCATAATTGGCATGTCGGAATAATTGATTCTGCCCGTCACGGATCTTATGAATTCCTTCCAGAAAGGTCTCATCCCGGGAAACAACTGTTCGGAAAGGAAAGCAGTGAATTCTTGTTCCGCCGCTTTTTTTCTCCGAAAGTGTTGCTCTTCTGGCAATCGTTGTGGTTAAGGAAACATCATCCATATCATTCTCTTTTTGTAAAAAGGTGCGAAGTCCCATCATGAGCAGGCATACCATGGAAATCTGGTGTTCCTCACAGAAATCCAAAAGCTGCTTGGAAGGCTCCGCTTCAAGATGAAATACCGTAATATTGGCATCCACATTATCGGTGAGATTTGTAGCAGCACGAAGTTTGGGATTGCCCGTGGATTTACGTTCATTCATCAGTTTCTCTGGTCCATGTATATCGCAGAAAAACGGCTCTGAATTTTTAATCAGGCTTTCAAAAAAAGCCGTATCCCTTTTCTTTGCAGAAGTTCCTGCTTCATAAGCAATATCTTTTTCCAACTGGGTAATGTAAGACGCCATTTCTTTTGGATAATCAATTCCTTCATACTTGTAATGACAGTAAATCTCGATGACATCCTTTAAAAAGACAATCAGCGACTGAGCATCCATAGTCATGTGGTCCACCAGCATATAAACGCCCTGATACCCATCGGGAAGCTGAATCATGACAATCCGGTTCATGGGACTGTCAAACCGCTCAAAGGGAATCCCAGTCCATTCTTTCATTTTATCCTCAGCATGTTTGTGCTGCCATCCGGTAAAATCAAAGTGTTCTATTTCACGTTCCTCTCTGTCCGCAATATATTGATATACATTACCAGCTTTATCCTTTGCAAAGCGGATGCGCATACTCTCACATCTGGCATATGCTTCATATATTGCTTTCTTTAAAACCTCCCAGTCCAGATCCTGTTCGATGGTTAGACTGGTTCCAATATTTAAGACCTGTTTCTTAGGGCAGTGAGCCAGTGTAAAGAAATGCAGGCGCTGCGCCGCAGTTATCGGATATACTTTTTTCCCATATCTTGTTTTCATCATAACTACTCCTCCAAAATGCTGTTCAAGAATTCTTTGACTTTATTTTCGTATTTTTCTGTGCCTTTATAATAACTTTCTGCATGGGCTGCACCTTTCACTATCAGCATCTCTTTTCGTGCTTTGCATGCTTTATACAGTTTATGACACATCCGGGACGGCACAAAAGTATCCGCATCCCCGTGAATAAACAAAATAGGAACGGTGGATTTTGCCACCTCATTTAATGCATTACACTCATTCAGCCCATATCCTGCTTCTCTTTTTGCCATTACATCGGCTATCTGTAAGATTGGGAATGAGGGCAGATGGTATGTATTTTTTAAAACCGAATCAAAGACCTCCCATGCAGAAGTAAATCCACAGTCGGAAATAATCCCTTTTACACAGTCCGGAAGTGAAAGTCCGCTGACCATTAAAGCAGTTGCGCCTCCCATTGAGATACCATGAAGCATGACCTGACAATTCTTTCCACATCTTTTTTCCAAATATTTTATCCATTTTAATGCATCAAATCTGTCTAAGCATCCAAAGCCAATATAGGTTCCTTCACTCTCCCCGTGTGATCTGTGATCTACAATCAACAGACTGTAACCTAAATGCAGATAGAAATATGCCAGAGAATTAAAATCATTGGAACCCCGGCTGGTATAACCGTGTAAACATAAAATGACTTTATCCGGATTAGCGCCCGGATAGAAATGTCCTTTCAGTCTCAATCCATCCCTGGCGATGATGGAAACAGCTTCCCGTGCCTGTCTGACTACCCATTCTTTTTTCTTCCGTATTTCCGGCAGATATTGGTTCCAGTCGGTTCCCGCCATCTTGGTGGTTCGTTCTTCTTTTGCATTTCCCCGAATCATGGTACGGCGGAAAAAATATCCTGCAATCCCGGTCTCCACTGCAGCAGCTACTATTCCTGCTCCCAGTATTATTACTGATTTACTCATAGATAAACTCCTTTCAACCCCTCCGGTCAAAAACCCCGTCGCCTGCGGGAATAAATTTCTGAAGCATCAGTGCTTTGTCAAAATCTCCTTCTACTTTTAACTGCCCAAGGGTAAATGCCAAAATGGGATCTGACTTCTTTTTTGCAATTTTCAAAAGTGTCTTTGCAGTGCAGGTAAACAGCACATCTCTGTCGTAATACTCATATGGTTCTATATAAAGCTCCCCGTCTTTCACCTCAGCATAAAATGCACCCTCAGCTTCTCCCTCAATATTAAACTGATATGCCAGGTGTGTGGCTATGTCACTGACATCCGCCTTCATAAACATACATTTAATCTCTTCAAATAAATCTTCATAGGTCATATTTTCCGCTCCTTCTCTTCCCTGATTCCTTCTTTTTCATCTAAAATATCCAGCACCCCTTTGTCATATTCATTCAGTTTCCTGCTGGTAATATCCAGACATTTTTTCATTGCCTGCATCCGGTATTCTAAATATTCACGGTATTGGGTGATTAGCGTTCTTCTCTGGGACAACGTAACTTCTCCCTGCACCAGAAGTGAAATATATTCTTTTATTTTTGCAATGGGCATATCGATTTCACGGAGGGCAAGAATCATATCCACCCATTCTACATCGCCTTCCGTAAAGACCCTGGTTCCATTTTCCTTTTTCTTAATAAATGGCAGAAGTCCCTCTTTATCATAATAGTGTAACGTATAAACTGATATTCCTAATTTCTCTGAAACTTGTTTTACTGAATATTCCATAACTGCCTCCTTGTTTTATTATGCGCTATAGAGTGCACTCTATGTCAATAGGAAAAGATTATACAGTTTATGCAGTATTTGGATAAAAAACTGTATAAATTTCATAGTTCTTTTTTCTTTGTATGTGGGTTTCATGTTGGATTTTGGGGGTTTCTGTCGAATCGCTTTGTATGTAAAGAAAGTGTAAATCTATGATTTGATATCATGAAAAAACACCAAAGAAAAACCTCACTGGGAAATGTTCTCTTTGGTGTTTTATTTATTTTTCTGTATAAATAATCATCTGTTTCCAGAATTCTTAAATTAGTGCGAACTCTTTCAGTCCATTATAAATGCCGTCTTCATACATCCCGTCAGTTCTGTATTTTGCAACTTCAAATACTTCTTCGCTGCTGTTGCCCATGGCAATTCCATAATTTACGTATTGGATCATTTCCAGATCATTTACACTGTCTCCAAATGCGTAACTGTCTTTCTTATCGATATCCAGGTACTGCAGCAGCGTTTCGATACCCGTTGCTTTTGTAAAACCAACAGGCACACATTCCGCATAATTCTCGTCATCTGATTCAAAATGTATAATAAAATCCAGAATGTCTTTTAACTCTTCCCGAAATCCTTTTAATTCAGATTCTTTCCCAAAATGTACTGTTAACTTATTTATTTGGATGGAATCTCTGTTCTCAATCATTGGCAGAAGTAAACAGTACTTTCCTGTCATATGTTTAATCTGTTCCAGATACTGGGGCAAATTTAAATTCTCATTGTAATACATGGCTTTACTTCCCTCCAGGATTACCTCCAGTCCGTATTTTACAGATGCGTCCACTACCCGCTGTACATCCCTATTGCTTAGGGTACGATTTTCTACCTGCTTTCCCTGATACTCAACATATGATCCACAGACGCCCACAATTCCCTGAAACCCCAGATCTATCAGTTCCTGCATGATCATCGCTCTTGCCCTGCCAGTACAAAGGACAGGAATATGGCCATTCTCTACCAGCATTGCAATTGCCTGCCTTGTAGATGGCTCTACCCCTGTCCTGTGATCATATATAGTTCCATCAATATCAAAAAATATAATTTTCTTATGATTCATCTTTTTACTCCTCATCTGTTCTTGCCCATGCCTGCAAAGCACATGCACTGTTCACCGGTATTTCAATATTAGGATATCGGGAGATGAGGAAAAAGTCAATATAGAAAACGCATGATAATTTTACCTTTTTTGATTTGAATTTGGAAAAATTGTGCGTAGTACTTTATGAATGATACATAAATCTCTTCATAACGTACTTTACGCGCCTTATTAATGGCTGCAGTTATGTCCGCAGCTGTGATCTGCATGGCTGCCGCAATCGCTGTGGCCTTCCCCATGAGCATGCTCATGATGGCTGCATTTTACATCCGGATTATACTGAAGCTTGTCCTTCAGCAAATCTGCAACAGCCTTATCTGCATCACCGGAAGCTCCGCCAAACAGCTTGATTCCTGCATCCTTAAGGGCATTCTGGGCTCCTCCGCCGATACCGCCGCAGATCAGCACATCAACACCTGCCTCTTTCAAAAATCCTGCCAGTGCACCATGTCCGCTGCCGTTGGTATCCAGTACTTCACTGGAAATAATCTCATTCTCATTGATCTCATATACCTTAAACTGGCTGCTATGTCCAAAATGCTGGAAAATTTGTCCGTTTTCATACGTTACTGCTACTTTCATGTTCGTTTAGTCCTCCTATAAATTGAATTTCTTATAGTTTAACATACTTTTGGATATAATTCCAGTAGGTCGGGACGGGGCAGGGTTGGTGACCGGAAGGCGCAGGGGGCCTTCCGTACACGCGCTTAATCAGCAAAGCGTCCTTTCTAATTAAAACACATCACTTCTTCAACCTTATCACATTCCAAGAAGCCCTGTTCAATACCGTCTTCAAAATTCCATCTTCCACTCTGCTGTTAGCAGAATGTCCAGGTACCACCCTTTCTTTTCCCGGACCATTGCTTGCCTTTAAGTCATCGCTTTCCAGCACGATATGCTCCAGTATCTGGTAACCTGGAAAGCTTCTGATATCGCATTCCATAGGTATTCCTTCTTCTAAATCGCGGTTTACGGCGAAGATGGTTACCTCCTCTGCTTCCTCGTTGTAAACTGCTACTGCATCCACATCCGTTACATCGGTATATTCTTTTGTATCGTGCCTGGAGCTGTCAAATACCGGCTGCAATGCAGTACCCCTTCCATATATGGAAGCATGGAGGTATGGATAAAAGATCGTTTGTTTCCACGCACCGCCGTCTGTCTCTGTCATTATGGGTGCGATAACATTGACCAGCTGTGCCAGGCATGCTATTTTTACCCTGTCGGCATGTTTTAAAAAGGTAATAAGCATCAGTCCCACTAAAAGAGCATCCTCAAAAGTATAGACATCTTCCAGAAGCGCCGGAGCTTTCTGCCATGGATGGTTTGCCATGGTATCTTGATCGGATTCGTTGGAGTGGAACCATACATTCCATTCATCAAAGCTTAAGTTGATATTCTTACTGCCTCTCTTTTTCGCTTTTACGAAATCACATGTGGCAATGACTGTGCGAATAAAGTGATCCATTTCCACGGAACGTGCCAGGAAGTTCTTTGTATCATGATCCGGATTACCAAAATACTGATGGAGGGAAACGTAGTCTACGTAATCATATGTATGTTCCAGGGTTGTTGCCTCCCACTGGGGAAACGTTGGCATTCCGGTATTGGAACTGCCGCAGGAAACCAGTTCTATGGAAGGGTCTATCAGTTTCATTGCCTTTGCCGTTTCCGACGCAATCCGCCCGTATTCAACCGGGGTTTTCGATCCTACCTGCCACGGGCCATCCATTTCATTACCAAGGCACCAGGTTTTGATTCCATGAGGCTGTTTTACACCGTGGGAAATTCTCAGATCGCTGTACTTCGTCCCGGATGGATGATTGCAGTATTCTAACAGGCTGCAGGCATCCGCTACACCTCTGGTTCCCAGATTTACCGCCATCATAATTTCTGAGTTTACCTCTTTGCACCATTTTGAGAATTCATTTACCCCGATTTCATTGGGTTCCAGACTTCTCCATGCCAGCTCCAGACGTTTCGGTCTCTGCTCCACCGGTCCCACACTGTCTTCCCAATAAAAGTTAGATACAAAATTACCGCCGGGATAACGTATTATGGGCACCTGTAATTCCTTTACCAGATCCATCACATCCTGACGAAAGCCATTTTCATCTGCCGTGGGATGACCAGGCTGATATATTCCTTCATATACGGCACGCCCCAGGTGTTCTATAAAAGATCCATAAATCCGCTTATCAATCTTAGATATCTTAAAATCTTTGTCTATTACCATTTTTGCATACTTTTTACCAGTCATTTCCTACTCCTTTTCTCCTAGTCACCATTCTGGAGTTGTGTGGGGGCAGCCATTTTTTTCAATGACTGCTCTCATTTCCACAAAACATCCGCATATTCTGCACATTCCATTTATCAGGCTGTCACACGCTTTACATTTATCAAGGCGTTCCCGATACTTATTTTCTTCTGTTTTAACATCTTCATCCAGCCGGCTGATGTAATCATAGAGATTTTGATAATAAACGCTCTCCGGCATTTCTTTTAAGAGGCATTTTTTACATACTCTCTGGCTTTGATTCATTTATTCCACCTCAATATGAACTACGCTGCACGGCGGGATTACAAAAGATATGCCCTGACCGGTAATCTGAATATCATCAAAGTTCTGAACCTTAACTGTTTCCGGCTCATCAAACGTATTCATAGCATGCATCTCATTTACCAGAATTTTGCCCACTGCCTTTTCCACGCTGCGCCCTGCGATTGTGGTATCAATCGGATAAGCTTCTTCTATGGATAAGTTGGTTATGGTAAGATGCATCTTGCCATTCTTATCTTCCGATACCGATTCTGTAAGATTTGGTACCAGGAACTCTTCTTCCAGTCCGATCTGGTCCGTATCTATATGGCTTTCCAGAAGCACTGCATCCTGATGGCACTGATACATATGGAACACATGGTAGGTAGGTGTCTTTACCATACGTGGTCCTTCGGTTAAAATCACAGACTGCAGTACATTTACTAACTGGGCGATATTTGCCATACGGACACGTTTGGAATATTTGTTGAAAATATTCAGATTAATACCGGCTACCAGAGCGTCCCGCATGGTGTTCTGCTGATAGAGGAATCCTGGATTTGTTCCCGGCATGGCATTGAACCAGGTTCCCCATTCATCTACAATGAGTCCGATCTTCTCATCCGGGTCATATTGATCCATAATTGCACTGTGGCGTTTGATCAGGGTCTCCATATAAAGGGTTTTGGAGAGTGTCTTATACCAGGCCTTTTCATCGAAATCCGTTGCACTGCCCTTATCTTCCCATCCCTCAGGGTGGGTGTAATAGTGGAGGGACAGTCCGTCCATAAAACCATGCTGGAAAGGCTGGGAATGACGGAAACAGGTTTTTAATACTTCCTGCGTCCATTCATAATCATCCACGTTTGGCCCGCAGGCAATCTTGTAGATTTTCTTATCCTGTTTGTAATCCCGGACGTATGTCTGATATCTTCTATATTCATTGGCATAATATTCCGGAGTCATATTACCTCCGCAGCCCCAGTTTTCATTGCCTACTCCGAAGAATTCTACATCCCAGGACTCTTTTCTTCCATTCTTTTTTCTGAGTTCTGCCATTGGTGAGACACCGTCAAAGGTGAGATATTCCACCCATTCAGACATTTCTCTTACCGAACCGCTTCCTACATTTCCATTGACATACGCTTCACAGCCCAACTGGCGGCACAGTTCCATAAATTCATGGGTTCCAAAGCTATTGTCTTCTACCACGCCTCCCCAATGTGTATTGATCATTTTCTTTCTATTTTCCTTTGGTCCAATACCGTCCTGCCAGTGGTATTCATCGGCAAAGCAGCCTCCCGGCCAGCGCAAGACCGGTATCTTCATATCTTTCAGCGCTTCTACCACATCGCTGCGCATTCCGTTCCTATTGGGTATCTGTGAGTCCTCTCCCACATAGAGACCCTCATAAATACACCTTCCCAAATGTTCTGAAAAATGACCGTAAATTTCCTTATGTATTTTACTTTTTTTCTGCTGCGCATCAATGAAAAGTCTTGCCATCTTAATTTTCCTCCAAAATTATTAAATTATTTTTTTCTTTTATCCCACACCGCTTCATTATCCTTTGACTGCTCCCGCCGTCATTCCATCAATAAAATACCTTTGAAAACATAAAAACAGTACAAATATTGGCAGAATAGAAAACATAGAACCTGCAATTAACAGGTCATAATTATTTCCATAAGGAGTCAAAAGCGTATTTAAACCGATGGGCAAAGTAAATTTATCAGCATCACGAAATACCAGCAGGGGCCATAGCATGTTATTCCAGGAACCCATGGCGCATAATATTGACATTGCCGCAAAAGCCGGCTTCGTGATTGGCATCATTATTTTAATACTGATTCCATACTCCGTTGCCCCGTCTATTCTGCCTGCATCCAGCAGTTCTTTCGGCAGCCCGCTCATGTACTGCCGGAAAAAGAAGATCGTTGACGCAGCACAAAGTCCCGGAAGAATCGCCCCCGCACGGCTGTTAATCAGTTTCAGGTCTATGATCTCCTGATACAGCGGAAGCATCAGGATTTCAAAAGGTACCATCATTGTTGCAATTACCAGGAAAAACAGTAAATTCTGCAGTTTATACTGATACATCGTCAGCCCGTATGCTACAAAATAACAGATCAGAAGTGTCAGTACAACTGTCAGAACCGTAAGCACCATACTGTTTTTAAACCATAAGAAATAACTGTGATTCCCGGTAAACAAGTATTTGTAATTATTCAGGCTCATGGCGGAAAAATCCAGATTCAGACTCATTCCATACCTTATCAGATCCTTACCTGGACGATATGATGCTATAAACGAAATAAGCAGCGGGGCTACTACAACTAAACTTACAATCGCAAAGATTCCGGTATTGACTGCTGCCAGGATCTTCTGGTTTCTGCTCATGGATGAACGTTCTTTTCTTTTACCCATCTTACCGTTCCTCCTTTTTAAAAGTCCCATTCATAACCAGTTGGAATATATTGATAATCAAGGCTATCAGAAGAAGCACCAATCCTACGGCAGATGCATACCCCAGCTGGTTCTTCTCAATACCGCGCCGATACAGGTACCCTACAATCGTAAGTCCGATATTTTTGGGTGACGAATTCCCATTCCATAGCATAAAGCTTTCCAGGAACATGGATAATCCTGCATAAATGCTGATTGTCAATACATAGATACTGGTGGGCTTCAAAAGCGGAACCGTTACAAAACGGAATTTCTGCCATTTTGTTGCTCCATCGATATCTGCCGACTCGTAAAGAGCTGTGTCAATATTTTTAAGCCCTGCTATAAAATACAGTGTATTCACACCGGTCCATCTCCAGCATGCCAGCACAAGTAATGCCAACATGCCTGTTGTGGATTCTTTCAGCCATTTCAGAGGGCCTGCTCCAAACAGTCCGATCAGCTGATTCATGGCGGACCCATTCAATTCGCTGAACATCAGCCGGAATATAGTACCTGCTACCACTACTGAGGTAAGGGCCGGGAGATATAAAATTGCTTTCCAGAGTCCCTTTGCTTTTGTCAGGCGGCTGTCCATCATTACCGCATACAGCATGGGAAAAGGGATCAGTAATGCAATGGTGAACAGCGTATATTTTGCGCTGTTCCAGACAGCCGTATGAAATGCAGCATCTTTTATTAGCTTGGTATAATTGGCTGTCCCTATCCATTCCACCTGACCCGGCAGGACCGACTGGAAACTCATCTTAACCGTACTGAACAAAGGATAGATCCAGAATACCAGGAAGCTTAAAATAAACGGAAGAACAAACACATAAGGTGCAATTTTCTGGGAATAAAATATTTTTTTTAACTTGTTCACGGTATTTCCCTCCTTTAACCAATTTTAGCATCTGCACTCATTACTGTTCCAGGGAAACATTATCCTGCGCTTCCTGCAGCGCCTCTGTAACATCCTGCCGGTCTTCTAAAATTGCATTTAAGGTGGTATTATTAAATACTTCGCCAATAGTCGGGGTAATCGTAACTACTTTTACAATGCCGATCTCATCTTTAATCTCATTTAAAGTATCAAATGGATTTGTCTTGAAATAGGAAATATATTTATTTGATGTATCTTCTGTTATGGATTTATCTGTCCATATTTTCGTATTACAGGTATCAAAGCCCAGGTCTTCCCAGATTTTCTTTTCTCCTTCTTCCGACAATTTCGCCCATGCCAGAAATTCTGCTGCCAGGTCTGCACTTTCACACTGATTGGTTACAACCGTTCCTGTTCCGCCGATGCCCACAGATCTGTTCTGTCCTTCTTCATATACCGGGCAGGGTGCAATCGCCCAGGTATCTGTCATTTCCGGCATATAATTCAGGAATCTGGACATAAACCACATTGCTTTTGGGAATGAAGCAATATTTCCATCTGCCACATTGGCATACCCTTCCTCCATATCTACATGGCCGCCCGGCGATACCATGGCAATTCCTTCATCCAGCCAGTCCTGCTGCATGGTAAGCATCTTGTTCACAGAATCAATGGTTACGTCTGCTGTGCCCTGTTCATCTGTCCAGTCCTCACCATATTCCGCCATAGACAGGGACAGCCAGTCCGTACCTGCCGTATCCACAGATGTCATCCTGACTTTACCATCAGACGCTTCTGCTAACTTCTTCCCTGCCTGTGTGTAATCATCCCAGGTTTTAATCTGCGTATAGTCTATACCATACTGATCCAGGATCTTTGTGTTATAGAACATTACCGTTGCCCCAACATGGGTAGGCACTCCGTAATTTTTCCCATCTTTACTGTAAAGGTCAATACGTGACTGTACGATATCTTTTGTATAAGGTTCCATAAAACTATTCAGTTCTTTAAACTGTACTTCCCCCTGCAGAAAATTGGGGAATTGTCCAACTTCCACATCGCATAAATCAGGTGCACCTTCGCCTGACTGTAATGCCAGGGTAAGCTTATTATGCATATCTGCAAATGGATATGTAGTAAATGTAACTTCAATGGTCTTATCCGGATTTTCTTCGTTCCACTTCTGCACCATATTTGAATAAAACTGTGAATGCATCTCTACAAATGTCCACATATCAAAATGCGTTCCATTGGCATCGCCGGTAGTTGTCACAACTTCTGTCTCAGAATCTGCTTCCTTCCCATCCGCATTTTCAGAAGAAGCATCCTCCTTAGAGCTTGTATTGGTCCCTTCCGTTCCCGAAGCCGAACTGCTCTCCTTACCTCCACACCCGGTAAGCATAGTAACTGCCATAGACACACACAATAAAGTACTAATTAATTTTCTTCTCATTTTCGTTCCTCCCTGAATAAACTCACTTAGAAAATAACTCACATAAGGTTACATTTACCAAGCAAAAAAGGTCATCAACCCACACATCACAGCACTGCTTCAACAATCATCAAAACTATTTTCTGCCGGCCGGCATTTAGTATATATTCATCATATGTATTTTGTGCAATTTGTATATTTTTAATGACTTTTTATTCGCTTCGTAACTAAACTATACATTTTAATCCATATCTTGTCAAGTTATTTTTAAATTAATTTAGTTTATCTTAAACTCTTTGATTTTGTTGTGTGTTCCTTCTGCTTCCGTATTCGTTATTGTATTTTCCTTCAAATAGCGCTATAATAATTCTCAATACGACCAAAAAGGTTTTACGAAAGGAACACCCTATGCGTTATCTCAAAGACATCGACAGCGGCCTGCCGCTTTTTAAAGCCCTTGGTTCCGATATCCGGATCTCTATTTTAAATCTGTTGTTGGATGAAGGCCCTATGAATATGAACGTACTCGCCGGACGGGTAAATATAACGAACGGTGCCCTGACCAGCCATATTAAGAAGCTGGAAGACTGCGGTCTGGTGAAAATCACCAGCGAAGGTGATGGACACGGCAACCAGAAGGTCTGCTCTGCTCATATCGGACAGATACTTTTTTCTCTGACTCAGGAACCTGTTATCCAGAACGAATCTATTGCGGAATTGAAAGTCGGGCAATATTCCGATTTTTCCATTTATCCCACCTGCGGCATCTCCACACCTGCTTCTCTGATCGGTGATGTGGATGATCCCAGATTCTTCGTTCATCAACAGCGTTTTGACGCTGATATCCTCTGGCTCGGAAAAGGCTATGTGGAATATATCCTGCCTAATGTACTGCCTGCGTCACAGCGAATTGATGAAATTGATATCTCTCTGGAAATCAGCTCCGAAGCCCCGGGAAGCAACAGTATCTGGCCATCCGATATTCATTTTTATATAAATGAAACCTTTGTGGGTTATTGGACCAGCCCCGGAGACTATGCAGACCGCCCGGGTCATTTTACGCCAGGCTGGTGGTTTCCGAATTGGAATCAATATGGCCTTTTAAAGAACCTGATCATAAATAAAAACGGCACCTTTATGGATGATTTGAAAATCTCAGATGTCACGATTGATGATTTTGCTTTTACCGACCGGGACATGATCCGGTTCAGACTGGGCGTTCCGGATACCGCCAGACATGTAGGCGGAATGACTATATTTGGCAGCTCCTTCGGGGATTATAACCAGGATATCCGCTTTAAGGTCCGCTATTCACCACTGAAAGACGAGGCTTAAATACAAAAAAACAATAGGATTACACGAAAAAACGGGCGTATTGTCATCAGCAATACGCCCGTTCCCCGTTCTATCTTTAATTACCGGACTTTCCTCATATCTATTTCAATATTCTAAGCAGCATGTCTCCGGTTCCAACATTATAGCCGCTGGTTGCATATACTCCGTTTAAGCCGGGATTTGTCACAATAATTAGCGGTAACTTATCCGGGTCTACATACATCCTTCTTCCCAGTGTATTTACATTTTCAGCAAAGCTGTCATAATAAATCTGAACATCCTTCAGAGATGCCAGCGTTCTGGATAAGGTAGGATCCTGCAGTGATTTTTCTTCCTTTACTACAAAGATAATCTGTCCGTCAATGCTGTTAAATTCCTCTTTCCGTTCATATAATTCATTTAAAATATGTTCGGTAGGCTCTTTGCTCTCTTCCATCCAGATAATCAGGTTCTTTTTATTCTGCAAGATTTCAGAAGCCATGATCTCGCTTCTGTCTTTTCTGTGAAGTATAAAATCATTAATCTCGATATTTTCCAGCATATCGGATAATTTTGCCTCGCGCAGGGAAAGAACTAATTCTTTCTTTTCTCCCTGGTCCAATGAGAAACAATACGTTTTTGCAAAAATATTTCCGTTTGGCAGACGGTTTGAGGTTACAATGCGGTAAACTCCTGTCTCTAATGGAACGGTCATACCATCCTTCCACACTTCTGCCGCCAGGTTCAAAGTATGATAATCACCATTTTTTAATACTGCAAGAGTCCAGTTCTGGAAATATACCCATTTTGTACTGTCGCCGGATGCCAGACTGAGTGTACAATCTTTTTTCGCATTTTCCAAGATGGGACAGAATGCTCCTTCTTTATAATACTCCATGGCAAGATCCGCAGGATTTAACCTTGCCGCTATGCCCAGTGTACGGCAGACTGCAACAAAAAGAATCTTTTTGGACTGGGTGCTGCCTGTCTTCAGCATCAGACATCCCACCGGTGAAGTTGTCAGGCTGTCATATTCTCTGTCTTTCTTTTCCCCAACGGCTGCTTCAATATAATCCCAGATACGGGATGGTTCTGCAATAAATGCCTGTTTTTGATCCTCTGTAAAATATCCAAGGATGGACTCACGGTATTTGGTAAGGGGTTCCATATGCACTCTGGGGTTTAAAATGTAACGAACAAAAATGTCATGGGGTACATGTTCGGCATAAGCCTTGCTTTCTCTTAGATGCTCTTCCAGTACGTCACTTTTCAAATCACGGTAATCTTTTTTTGTCAATACGAAGAGCAGTTCTTTTCTAAGATCCATTTCTTCGGAAGCAGACAAAAATTTTACTACTTCCTTAAAATTGCCCCTGCTTTCTTTTAGAATCTCATCAATCCCGCTTCCATATGAGCTGCTGATCTCATTTGCTTCTGCCGCCTGATAGAAGGATGCCGCCTTTTTCTGTCTGAGGGCTGCGGCCTCTGCGAAACGTACCTCTCCTCTTTCCTTTTGCTCTTTTGCCGGCTGCTTCGTGTTAATTCTGGCATCTTTAGGAGCAATCACGTCAAAATCCTGCCAGCCGTCCATAACCGGCGGTATGCATCCGGCTTTGACATCTGTAAGGTGATCTTCTTCCAGTACAGCATCAAAAGATACAGAACACTCCTTTTCTTTATCCACATCCACTAAGATCTCTGCAAATACCCCATCTTTTATCACATGCAGATGACAGCTTCCAAGTCCTGTACAAAATCCCGCCTGCCCCTTTTCATCTGTTACGATTGAAGCGATGGGAGCAAATTCGGAATAGTTTAAAATCTCAAATTTTACAAGTGCTCCCGGTACCGGCCTGCCATTACGGTCTGTAACGTGTACCGTCAGTTTTTCTGTGAGCGCATAACGCTTAAGCTGACCCAGCACGGTTACCATGCCATCCTTCTGGATCACTTCTTCCTCTGCCCCTATGAAATCAAACCATCTGGAATGAATCAGCATGGCCCTGGATGACGCATTGGTAAACCAGCCTTTGTCCAGAATTTCTTCCGGTTCACACGCACCAATAAAATGCCATTCACCATCGCACCATACTTCTACCCAGGCATGATTATCATCACAATGGGACCATTTGGGAGCATAGACCTGACGCGCAGGAATCCCCACACTTCGCAGTGCACTTGTGGTAAATGTAGATTCTTCCCCACATCTGCCAAACGCACTTTTATACACAGTCATAGGTGATACGGTACGGTCATCCGTAGTCTGGTATGTAGCTTCTTCGGCACACCAGTAATTTACTTCCAGGGCCGCTTCCTCCATACTTTTCCCCTCTATCCGTTTAGACAACTGTGAATAGAAAAAGCTTCTGCAAGGAGAAATATCCTCTTCATTTATACGGTGATAAACTACATAATTTAAGAAGATGTCCTCTGGAACTTTTCCGGCAAACGGGCCCTTTTCCCACAGTAACACGCCCTGTTTCGCATAATCTGAAAAGTCCTCAAAAGTGTAATTTCCAAGATCACTAAGGGGCATGGCTGCATATAAATATTTCATCAGAATTGTCTCATGTTCGGAGCATTCGTTAAATTTCTCAATGATTTTTCCATAAATCTCCGGATATGCCGCTGCTGCATCTGCAAATCCTTTTTCAATCCGTTCTTCGCATTTTATTGAAAACATTTTAATTTTCCTTTCTGTCTAATAAATAATAAAGGGATGTAACTCCTGCACCGGTTGCACCTTTTGACTGAAACTCAAAAAGTGGGCTGTCTACCCAGGCAGTACCTGCGATATCCAGATGAATCCACGGTTTTTCCTCCGCGAACGCTTTTATAAATAACGCTGCCGTAATGGTACCGCAATGGCTTTCTCCCATATTTTTGATATCTGCAATTTTACTCTCAATCATTCGCTCCTGCTCTTCATAGACAGGCAGCCGCCAATAGCGTTCTCCTGATATCTGATATGCCTCTTTAAAGTCTGCGAAAAGGTCATCGTTATCACATACAACTCCCGCTGTAGAGAATCCAAACATATTTACAACCGCTCCCGTAAGTGTGGCAATATCTAAAACCCGGGTCACATTTTCATTTTTCACAGCATAGGCAACCGCGTCCGCCAATATCAGGCGCCCCTCTGCATCCGTGTTACATATCTCAATTGTCTTTCCAGCATAAGAAGATATCACATCTCCCGGAACAAGGCTTCCTGGAGCAATCCGGTTCTCACACATTGGAATGAGACCAATTACATTTGTTTTAACCTTATTTTTTGCCAGCGCCAGTACCGCACCTGCAACGGCTGCGCCCCCTGCCATATCGCCTTTGATTCCAAGCATGGAATTAGCAGGCTTTAAGCAATATCCGCCCGTATCACAGGTAACTCCTTTTCCAACCAGGGCTGTTATTTCTTTACTGTCCGGAGCTGCAAGATATCGGAAAATTAAAAAGCAGGGTTCATTGGAGCTGCTCTCACCAACTGCCAGCAGACCTTTCATTCCAAGCTTTTTCAATTGTTCATAGCTGATAAGTTCGCAGACAGCACCACTACTTTCCATCTTTTTACTGATCTCTGCAGCGAAATCCAAGGGCTTAAAATGATTGCCGGGCATGTTAACCATATCTCTTGCCCATACTACTGATTCCCCGATATGAATCCCTGCCTCAAGCTCTTTTTTTGCCAGCTCTAACTCGGCTTGTGCTATTCCGGTTAAATATACTTTCCATTCTTTCTTTTCTTTCTCTCCAAAAAAAGGTCCTTCGTAAGCTCCCATAAGGATTCCCTCCGCTGCTTCACGAACGGCAAAGGTTCCCTTTTTTTCTATGAAGTCCGATACATCTATGGAAAACTCATAGATATTGTGCTGCTTCATCTCTTTTACTGCCTTGGCTGTAACCTCTTTGATCTCCTTACTGCTACACTCATTATCACCTAAACCGATGAATAAATCAATCCGTTCATTTGAATTTTTCATAAAGCAGGATTGAAGATATTCACCCTGGAAAAGTCTTTTTACATATTCCGGGCATTTCGTGCGGCTCCATGCCTCTTTATTTATAAAATTCACCTGAAAAGTCTCGCTGCTGTTCACAACTGCTTCTATCATAATCACACCTCACCTGACGTACTGTTGACGGCGGGCATTCCTTTCTCTGTTTTTATTTAGGACTCCATAAAGAGCAGGATGCTTGAGATCTCTCCTGGCATCCTGCTCTTTAATATTAATCGTGTTTTCCCGTTTTATTAAAATTGATAATATTCGGAAATAGACAAGTGTTTATTGAGGATTCAAGCTATATGGACTACTGGATTAATACTGGATACTAATCATGTTATGTCCTTTCACTTCCTGCAAAGTAAAAGTAATATACTGTCCTTCCTGTTTAAAGGAAATGGCATTGTTCTCCGGTACCAGAGACACGGATTTAACTTCTTTGTCTCCTGCATAAAGCTTCATTGTAATCATATACAGCGGGATGATATCTTCTACCGTATAGATATCTTCGGAACGTTTTTCAGTAATATAATGTAATAAATGAAGAATATCACGGTTTTCTGCTTCCTGGTGATTCAGTGATGATATCAGTGTGGATGGTCCATCATGGTTTACCAGCTTATTCTCTAATAATAAATCCAGCGCATCTTTCACCATCAGTTTGCACCATCTTGCCGCATTCTTGCGATAGAGATGGAAGATCGGATGTGAAAAATAAACGGCATTTCCATTTCTCGTCACAGCCGGATAACCTGCTTTTCCGGATGACGGAGCATGCTGATGGGAACAGAAAGTCTTGCCAATACGGTCAAAATAAGGTTCTATTTTATCCATTAACACTTCGGCTCCTGCCGCTTCCACATCAAATCCTCTTAAATACATAACAAATTCTTCTTTTGGAAGATCTTTGCCAATTACTTCATTCGGCATGACAAATTCACGGTAAAACTTAGATTCTCCTAAATATTTCACACCATAAATATTTTCACTTCCATCCTTTGGAATACAGGAATCAAAAGAACCAATTACTTTTCCGCCTTTTGCAATATAATCTTTCATCACCTTTTCCAAATCCGCATTGTAATAGATACAATCCGGTAAGATGACAACTTTATACTGATCCATAGGCATCTGACTGTCAATGATGTCAAACTGGTAGGACAATTCCTGAAGCATACGTACCGTACCAATCAGAGATGGTGAAATTCCCAGATCGTATTCTTCTTCCGGATAGAACTCTTCCGGTGTAAGCACTGCTATTTCTGCTACGGATGACGCACTGCGGCAATATGGTTCTTTTTCCTTAACGCTGCCATAAACCTGCCCGATCAGGTCATAGGCACCCGGGGATAATTTCCCATTTGGATGCAGCTGGTCACCTATAGAACAGCCTGCGCCCATTGCCAGCATGCTAAAGCATTCTAACTCCAGCGCCGCACGGTTTTTCAGAGAGTGGAAATCTCCCCAGTAAGTATGAAATTTACCGGTCATTCCGATCATCTCTTTTCCAAGGTTTCTTGCATATCGGCTGGTTGCCGGGAAATGATCATATCCCCACCCGCCGCTTGGCAATGACTCCAGCTCTAAATGGCTGTAATCCTTGAAACTGTCCTTATAAGCAGGACCCACATGGGAACTGTTATAAAAAATACTTGCTTTCGGCGCTCTTTCACGGATGAATGCTGAAATTTCAGACTTGAATTCTTCCAGCATATGTATGGAATAACGAAGGCGCATCGCCTTGCTTTCCACATCTACGTGAAGTTCTTCCATCTTCTTAACACAGTGCTCACATTTACAATCAACCTGGAAAAGTATATCCATGAAGATACCATCCACATTATCTGCCCCTACCACATCAATCATATCTTCCAAATGTTCCTTGAAGAATTCACGATATCCGCTGTTCAGGCAGATGGTATGGTAAAAATGAGGTGCCGGTACGTGCTGGGTATCGATATATTCACCATTCTCATCCACAGCAAGCCATTCCGGATGTTCTCTCATAATACGTCCATCCCACTGTGCAGTTGTATAGATCGGTACTTTGATGCCTTTTTCATGGCAGGCTTCAATCTGCTCTAATAACAGGTTGTGGTTCGTAAGTTCCGGATGGATTAATTCCGGAAATTTCTTAGATGGATAATAGAGCCATCCATGGTGGCATCTTGCAAAACAGGTAATAGAATCTACATTTGCTTTCACTAAGGTGTCTGCAAATTCTTCTTTATTGAAGTCTTTTCCTACTTCTGGTATATATTCACTGGTATGGAAGTCTAAATGAATTTGTCTGTATCTGATATTTCCCACGTACCATTCCTCCTGATGTTTTCCGCCCTTATTTCGTTTGTAAAAAACTGCCTGGGCATATATTTAAAATTATATCTGATTATTCAGCCAATAGCAATTATCAATTCTTATTCTTTTACTGCTCCTGCTGACAAACCGCTCTCTACTTTTTCCTGGAACAACAGGTATAATACAAGCGGTACTACTACTGTTATAACAATTGCAGCCATTAAAAGACCATGTTCACTTCCACGTTCTCCGTTGAAGTTCAGCAACCCTAAGGCAATTGGTTTTAATTTTTTATCATTGATGAACAACAGAGGGAATAAAATGTTATTCCATGCACCCAGGAAATTGAAAATGGAAATTGTGGACAAAGCCGGTACCGATAATGGAAGCATAACTTTGCGGTATATCTGGAAATAAGTAGCACCATCAATTAATGCTGCTTCTTCAAGGGATTTGTTAACCCCTTTCATAAAGTTTGAAGTTACAATTATACTGAATGGAAGGTTGAACGCAACATAGATCATAATCAGTGCCGGTATATTATTTTTCAGATTTAAAGCTCCGATAATATAGGAAACCGGAACAAGAACCGTATGCACCGGTATCATCATACCTACCATAAAGAATACACTTAAAAATCCATTTATTTTGAAATCAAATCTGGAAAGCATAAAAGCTGCCATAGATGCCACAATTGCTAACACGATAACCGTAGCACCTGCCTGAATGATACTGTTCATGAAATACTGGCCCATGTTGGCACCGTTCCATGCATCTACGTAGTTTTTCCACTGAAATACTTCCGGAAGCGCAAACGGCTTGGAGAAGATTTCTACTTTCGTTTTTACAGAAGACAACAAGGTGAAAACCATTGGCATTGCAAACATTACCGCATTCGCAATCAGGAATAAATACATTACCAAGGTACCCACTGTTATTTTTTTACGTTCTTTTTTCACTTTGTTTTTCATGGTATACCTCCTAGTTCTCTTTGCTGCTCATAAGTTTATTACTGATTAAAGTACCACCCAGACAGATGACCAGTATGATAATACCGATTGCACTGCCAAGTCCGTAATGACTGTATTTGAATGCCTCGTTGTACATAAGCGTTGTCGGCAGATTGGTAAGTCCGTTTGGTCCTCCGCCGGTCATCGCAAATACCAGGTCGAATACTTTTACAGATCCGATGATATCCAGTAAGATACACATAGAAATAGTTGGTTTCATCATTGGTACTGTGATTTTAAAGAACTGCTGTACTTTTGTAGCACCGTCTATGGATGCCGCTTCATACAGGTCTTCCGGTATTGTAGTCAGCCCTGCAAGTAAAATTACCATGAAATATCCAACACCCGCCCAGATATTAACGAATACGATTACGTTCATTGCAGATGCAGGGTTAACCAGCCAAGGGGTAACCAGATCGGAAAGTCCGATTACTTTTAATAATGCATTGAATGATCCTGTTGGCATAAATACAAAATACCACATCAGACCTACTGCAGTTAACGGAAATACTGTCGGTACAAAGAATAATGCCTTAAACACACGGTATCCTTTGCATTTCGTGTTAATTGCAACAGCCATTAAAAGAGCGATTGGTGTATGGAAAATAACACTGAATACTACCATCTTTAACATGTTTTTCAACGCTAATATAAAGTCGGGATTCTTAAATGCATTTGCATAGTTCTGGAATCCTACGAACTTCAGCTCTGATCCTGCAATTCCGCTCCATTCAATAAAGGAAAAATACACTGCTCCGATTAATGGAATAATCTGAAACAGAAGGTATATCACTAATGCAGGAACGATAAATAGAAAGATATAAAATTTGGTCTTCTTACTTTTTAGTTTCATTCGTATCTTTGTCCTCCTTTTAGACAAAAAATTTCACAATTCAATTTAAAGCACACCGCATCAGCGTGGTATCATTAACATACTCAAAAGTGAATTGTGAAATTTTTTATATACTGCCGGAGTATTCCCCGGCAGCATCTGAAATTATGAATTTAATTTACTGACTGATACCCCGCACTATTTTGCGTTATTGTCAACTTCGCCCTGAATCTCCTGTGCAGCTGCTTCTGCGGTTGCACCTGTAAACATACTTACGATAGAGTTTCTGGTTCTGTCCTGCATGGATGTCAATGGATCAAAGTCGAATATATCAACACCGATACCAGTTGAGGTTCCGCCTAATTTTACATTTTCAACAAATAATGGTGAGCATTTGCTTTCGTCAAGATCGATATCTGTTCTCGGGATTAAGAAAGCAGCTTCTTCTGCATATCTCTTAGCAGCATCTTTGTTTGTCAGCATTTTTAATAATTCAATTGTCAGGTCTAATTCTTTTCCCTGTAATTTGCCGCTTACCATGTATGGGCTTAATGTCTGCATATCTTCGTTTTTAAATTCCTCTTTTTCTTCGAAATATGGGAATTTTGCAACTTTGATACTGTCAGCTACAGGTGTTTTTTCTTTATCTGTAAAGGTTCCGATGTTCCATGGTCCTGTGATAACCATTGCTGCTTCACCCTGCTGGAACTGTGTCATAGCGATATCATCTGTGATACCAGCTGCACTTGCATCGAATGCACCTAAATCGATTAAGTCTTTTTCTTTCTGTAAGGTTTCAACAACGTCACTGTCTGTCCATTTCTTTTCACGGGTTCCAAGCAGTTTCGCTGCTTCTGTTCCTAACCATTTGTAGAAGATCTGGTCATGTAAATGTCCTGCCATGTAAGTACTCTGAGCTCCCATAGCAATCGGGATTACACCGCTGTCTTTTAATTTTGTAATAGCATCTGTAAATTCTGTCCATGTTTCCGGGAATTTATCAACGCCTGCAGCTTTGAATAAATCTTCGTTATAATATACACCGATCAGTCCGGATTCCATTGGTACTGCGTAAGTTCCTTCCTGTCCAGGTACCTGGTAGTATGCAAGGGAACCTTCTGTAAATCCGCCGCCCCATTCTTTATCTTCATCTAAATACGGCTGAAGATTTAAGATCATGCCGTTATCAATATACTCAGAAAGGTTTGCAACACCCTGGATTCTGAAGATATTTGCCATCGTTCCGGATGCAATATCTGTTGAGAGAATATTGTTAAATGCAGACTCATCACTCTGGGAATCATCCACGATTGTTACATCCGGATGTTTTTCCTTGAACTCATTGATGATATCATTGTAGATATTAACCTGAGTTGTTGTTCCTGCCATTCTGGTCAGAAGACGGATCGTAACTTTTTCACCATCACCGGATCCTTCTGATTTTGCCGCATCTGTTCCGTCAGCCGCTTTTGTTTCTCCAGCTGCCTGTGTATCACCTGCTGCTTTTGTTTCCTTTGTGTCGGATGAATTACCGCATCCAGCCAAAGCTCCAACGCACATAGCACTTGCCAGTAATAATGCTGTTACTTTTTTCATTCTCATTGCTTCTTCTCCTCCGTTTTTTATATTTTTTTAAGTTTTCATTTCTTAAGTCTTAATCATTATAAAAAATTTCCCCGCAAATTAGAATGGTCATTTTCTATTTTTTTTGTACATTTTGCATTTCATTTGCAAAAAGCATATTCCTTACGTAGACTTTTTGTCTAAAATAATATAATATAAGGAAGATAATAGGAGAAACTAAAAATCTCTTTATTTATAAGAAAGGAAATTTTTTCATGAATAAGAAAAATTCTGCCTCGATACAATCTAAATTTTTCCTGAGCAGTGCCGGGATTGCCATAGCATTTATGGTCGTTTTGCTTCTTAGCACGTCTTTTATTTTTTATAAACATTTTATTGCTTTGGAAACAAACTCCGCATTGCGGCAGTTAGATTATATTTCTTCTCAGCTAGATTATTATTTGACATCTACCAAAAATTATTCTAAGACTATTATTATAGATAATACGGTACAGTCTCTGATGCGAAAATATAAAGATAATAATACTGCCTTTAATGCTGATGACAAACGAAATATAACCGCCCAGATTAACCGCATTGTACAAGCCACTCCCTTTATACATGCGGTAACCATATATTCTTCAGAAAAAGATATGGTGGCTACTACTGAGATTTATCCCTATGATACGTCTCTTGATGATGTTCCGGTAGATACGGAATCCGTATGGGTACTTCGCACAAAGCACCCGCAGACAAATCGTTATCAGAATATGGAAGCGGTCTCTTTAGTCCGTCCTTTTTATCATTATCAGACAGCCTCCCTATTGGGCTATATTGAAATATCCATACCGGAGCACACAATTTCCCAGATTTACCGGGATAAGATTACCGAAACAAATCATATATTTATGGCGGATGAAACGGGCAATGTGCGAAGTTCTGATAATTCCATCTCCCTTGGCTCCCAATATGACTCTTTTTCTTTATTAAAGCCGACTACCGGGGATGAATCCAGATTTACGTCTCATTCCATTATATTATATAAGTATTTTCCTACCCTGGACTGGTACATTATAAACGAAATTAATCTTCTGGATTTTATCAGGCCAACCATGTTTTTATTTTTTATAACCATGATGATCACACTGATATGTATCGCAGTATGTATCTATGTATCCCATAAGGTTTCCCATACAATCAGTTCTCCTATTGACCATCTGATTCATCACACGCGGACGATCAAGGAAGGAAACTGGACACCCGTACAGGAAGAATGCAGCGATACGGAGATCGGAGAATTATTTAAGGCTTTTAACAGCATGATTGCAGCCCAGGAAAAGTTAAAAAATGACCTGCTGGAATCCCAGAAAATGAAAACTAAAATATCACTGGATCTGCTTCAGCAGCAGGTGAATCCGCACTTTCTCTATAATACCCTGGATAATATCTGTTCCCTTGCTGAAATTGATGAGAAAGAGACTCTGATTGATATCGTAATGAATCTATCTACTTTTTACCGGGAAGGCTTGAGTAATGGTAAGTTTTACATTACAATAAAAGAAGAGCTGGAAATAACAGAAGCCTATCTGCACATTATGCAGGTGCGATACTTTAATAAATTTGATTACTATATTCACTGCCCCGTTTATCTGTATGAATATCCCTGCCTGAAACTGCTTCTGCAGCCGATTGTGGAAAACAGCATTTATCACGGGATTAAAGAGCTGGAATATAAAGGTGTACTGGAAATTATGGTCACGGAATATACCGATGCTATCCGCATTGTTGTGCAGGACAACGGCATTGGTTTTTCAAAGGACGCATATGACCAGATATGGCAGGCTGGCAGCGATCACTTTGGTATTAAAAACATTCATCAGCGTATCCAGCTTTATTACGGAACGGAATATGGCCTGGAAATCGCTAATCGCCCTGAAGGAGGCTGTGTAACAACAATTACAATTGGAAAGGAGGCCGCAAATCAAAATGACCTTAAATCTGCTGATCGCTGACGATGAATATTTCATCCGACAGCGTTTAAAAAAAATTATTCCCTGGACTGCTCTGAATCTGAACTTTATCGGTGAAGCAGAAAATGGACTGGAAGTCATGGAACTGCTGGAGCACCACCCAGTGGATATCATTATACTGGATATTAAAATGCCAAAAATGACAGGAATTCAGGCAGCGGAACAAATTCACGAGGATTACCCTCACACAAAAATTATTATTTTATCCGGCTATAATGATTTTGAATATGCCCGTACTGCCATGCGGTATGGAGTTACAGATTATCTGTTAAAACCGGTGGATACACTGGTACTGAAAAGTACCCTGGAGGATTGTATAGAAAAAATTGCCCTCTCCAGACAACAGCATCGCCAAATTGAGAAACTCTATCATTACGAGAAATGTACTGCCCTTACAAATGTTCAAAACGGATCTCTGGATATCCAGGAACTATATACCAATTATCCTGAATTTTTACAGATCTCCCATGCACTTTATATTGGTGCTTTTGTATTTGAAGATACCGAGATTGAAGTTCATCGCCTGATCACGGCACTTCGTCTTGAAGGATTCCAATGTGAATACACCCAGGAAGCAGAATACATTTATGTGCTGCAGATCTTTTTTACTGCCCCCCAGGCTTCCCATCATATTGGCAGTGTATTAAATGAATTTGTAGAAAAAGAAAAACATTTTGTATTCCTAAGCGTGGGTAACCTGTTTGCATTAAGCGAAAGCTGGAATCCTTATTTTAAGCGTGTTTTGCATGGATTGAGCAAGCGCTATTTTTCTTCCGGCTCTAACCTGCTCTTAGAATATGCAGCTACACCGGAACCCGATTATTCCATTGACCTGCCTAAAATACGGCAAAATATTACGTTGCATCTCAATGGAAAAGACGAAAGAACATTTTCCGATTATATTGAAGAACTATTTTCATCCATTGAAAAAAAGCACAGTGTTGACTATCTGTATCTGATCGTAACGGAATTATTTATGACCTTTCATATTTATTACCACATACTGGAGAATACACCCCAGAATATCAATGAATTTATTTCTTCCATTCTGGATGAAGAGTATACACTGGAAAGTTTAAAAAATACAGCTATCCATTACGGACTGCAGTGTATCCAGCAAAATGACACCTCTCCTTCTGATGTGGCGCTGAGTAAAAAACTAATGTCTTACATCGATGAACATTACAGTGACCAGGATTTATCCGTGGCCCAGATTGGTGATATTTTTCAGCTAAACTCATCCTATATGGGCAGTGTATTTAAGAAAGTAAACGACATATCCATCCTGCAATATATCACAAATGTACGTATGGAGGCTTCCAAACGGCTTCTGGAATCCAATCAATATAAGATCTCAGAAATCGCTGAACAGGTTGGATACTCTGACGTTTTCTATTTCAGCAAGCGTTTCAAAAAATCTTACGGATACTCTCCAAAAGATTATGCACTTCGTAATAAAAATTAAAAGAATATGCGGATACTGTTTCATAACTTTTTATGCGTTAAATATACGCAGGTAGTTGAAAATACTGCCAGATGGGAGATTATATGAAAAAGAAATTAATGGCAGTGCTATTAGCACTATCGATGACGTTACCTATGAACCATGTTACAGCACTTGCTGCAGATTCAGCATTGTCAAAGACCTGGGAATATCAAAGGAGTGATGCAAAGCCGTCAGAATTACCGGAAAGAGGAACTGTTGAAAGCAGCTCTGTTGAAAGTAATACTTTGGAAAGCGAAACAAGTAAAATTGGGGAAAGTGATACCTTTGTGCCGGATACTGCAGTATCAGAAACTACAGATGATCCGGATCGCAATGATAAGAACCAGACTTCTTCTTCGGAATCTGAAATTCCTCTGTCCGAAATAACAGAGAAAACAGAAATGACAGAAAAAGTAACGGAACACCTTACAAAACCAGAAAAAGAAACTTCGACAGGTATGGTTACCAGCCCGAAACAGCAGCGCACAAAAGTATCCGAAACAGAACCTGCTTCTATCGGGAAAGTCTCTAAAGCAAAACAGACAAAGCAGAAAGAATACGCTCCAAAATCCAATTCTGCACGAATTACCAGTTGTAAAGGCAGCGGTGTGGATCGAATTACGATAAAGGCTAACATTGGCAAACGTATCAAAAGCGCTGATTCATATTACTACCTGGTAACTGTAGATCCCAATTCCGGTAAGATTTTAAAAAGGGCTGCAAAGACCGCAAAGAAAACTTCCGTAACCTTTACATTAAAAACGGCCGAACCTAATAGAGGTTATGTATTGGCTAAATATGCAATCGCCATTAAACAAAAAAAGGGATATAAAGTGATCAGCAGTGCCAAATATGTAACTAATCCGGAAATTACTGCTGTAAACAGACATACATATGAAACCGGTCAAACAAAAAAAGGAATCCAGTTTACTACTACCCAGGATGTCGAAAATGTGGATGCCAAGAATACATTTTTAAATCTATATGCATCAACAATTTTATCGAATCCCGATACGACTTATAAATACAACGGAAAAACTTATCATTTTAACAGCCTCCGGGGATATGAAATTGCTGTATCCGAATTTAATGCCAAAGGTATCAATGTAACTTTACAGTTAGGTTTGGATTGGGGTGACGGCAGTTATCAGGATTTAATTGCATCCCAGGCGAGAAGCGAGGGGCATATCCTATATACCTGGAATACGTCTAATAAAGCGGCAAGAGAAAAAATGGAGGCCATGTTCAGTTTCCTTGCTTCAAAGTTCAGTACCAGTGAATGCCACGTATCCAACTGGGTTTTAGGAAATGAGGTAAATTCCTGTAATCTTTGGAACTATAAAGGCAGTATGAGCAAGAAAAAATTTATCAATTCCTATGCTTATGCTTTCCGTTCCTTATATAACGCTGCAAAAAGCAACTGGAATAACTCAAAGGTATTTATTTGTCTGGATCATTGCTGGAATACTGCAGATGCCGGCTACACAGCAAAAGACTTTATGAATTCCATTGCAAAGAAAATAAAAAGCATGCAGGGTGGTATCAATTGGAATGTAGCATTTCATGCCTATCCGGCACCTTTAACAAGTCCTGATTTCTGGAATAACAGCGCTGTTTCATCCAAAGAAGATTCACCTTATGTCACGATGGAAAATATTCAGGTATTAACAAATTACGTTAAAAAGCATTACGGCTCAAAAACCCGCATCATCTTATCGGAGCAGGGTTTCAGTTCTTCAAAAGGGGAAGACGTGCAGGCAGCGGCCATTGCATACGGATACTACAAAGCAGCATGTAATCCCATGATTGATTCCTTTATCATAAGAAGTTACAGCGATGAACCCGGTGAAACGGCACAGGGTCTTTATATGGGTATTAGCGGTAAAAAATCATATAAAGTGTTTAAATATATGGACACCAGAAAATCAGGTAAATATACTAACAAATATTTGAAAACCATTGGAAAATCAAGCTGGAAGAAAGCCGTTCCCGGCTACACGCCAAACAGGATCTATAAGATGTACCGTAAGTAAATCCTATGCCAGCAGACCTCTCAAAAAGGTCTGCTGGGAAAATTACTCTTTTCTCATTTATTACATAGATATACTTTTTGGCATTTTCATAATATCTTCGATTGCCATTTCTGTAAATTCAGCAATCTCCTGTATGGTTTTCCCTGCACGAATCATATTTTCTGCAATTTTAATCTGTTTTCTATGTTCACCTTCCAAAATGCCTTCCTCCATTCCTTCCTCAAATATTATTTTTTCTACTTTCAACATACGAATTTCCCTCCTTATCTCTTCTGCCAGTTGTCTGCTTATTATCTTATCAGCAAATGTCAATAATCCTGCCATAATAAATGTACGATCATTTTCATCTTCCATTTCTTTTGCTAACATGATGATCTTTTTTAAAAGAATCAGTTTCTCCTCTTTTCCTTTTACCGTCAACGGCAAAATAATCATTTGCATATTTTCATCATCTGTCAGTTTCTCACGGCATTTTATTTTCTTATGTATATTTTCATAAATTCCGGCTGTGTCTAAGCCGCAAAGAAATGCCTGCTCAATTTTAAATGTGAGACATCCGATATCAAGAACATCGTTTGCATGTTCAACATCCGATGTATACAGGATTAAGACCCTTAATTTCACGCCAGACCATTCCTCTCCCAACCTTTTTAGAATTCTGCAGACATAGCCCAAATAATCTATCAGGTCTTCATTCAAAAACTTACTCTCATAATCTACCAGGACAATACTGTTATCCGCCAGCAAAAACAGATTATCTAAACGCAGTTCATTTACCTGCAGGCTGGGTAGATTGGTTGGCAGTACTTCTATAATCTTCGGTAGCTCAATTCCGTAAACAGAAAATGATTTCTCTTTTAGTGACTCTGCAAATATTTTCGATAAAATATCTTTGTTTTGATATGCAATTCCTTCCAGCTCGGACACTCTCCTTAACATGCAAACGTACCACCATACATATACTACACTAAAAAATATAACTTTAAACATATACGTATCATCATACTTTGCTTAACAACAGGGGTTTTTGATTTGAATAAATCAGAAGTTTTCAGATATTAAAATACACATAAATAGGTTGGATGAATCTCTTATTATTTATTAATATAACATAACCACAAGAATAATACAAGGAATTTTTCTACTAGGTATAATAAAAAGGCATCTTCCGCTCACCGCCAACGGAAAATGCCCTGCTCCCATGCCTTTTAAACCTCATGATTCCGATATTCATTTGCCGACATCCCAGTCTGCTTTTTGAACACCCTTGAAAAATGTGCCATATCCAGAAATCCCACTGCTTCTGCTATATCCCCGATTCGAAGGGAAGGATCCTTTAACATCTCTTTCGCATGTTCAATTTTTGTATGGTTTAACAGCTCTGAGAAACTTTGCCCTGTATGGCGGTTCAGAAGCTTACTCAAATGCCACTGGCTTACGTAAGTCTTCTCTGCCACCTCCAGAAGCGTTATTTTTCGATTATAATTGTCCTCAATATATTTCAATGCATTTTTAACAATAAAACTGCTGGCTGCACTGTCGGAACTCTCCTCCACTGCTTCCGCCTCTCCGGTAATTTTCTTCTTCCGGAGATTTTGCACCATTGCATCTACAGCTTCCTCTATTTCACTCATATTAGAAGGCTTCAGCAAGAACCTGGTCACCCCCAGGCGGATGGCTTTCTGTGCATAATCAAAATCCCGGAATCCGGTCAGGATGGTAATTTCCATGTTTTCAAATTCTGATTTCAACCCGGCTGCCATTGCCAGCCCGTCTAGTCCCGGCATAGAGATATCGGAAACTATGATATTGGGCTTATGCTCCCGGATTACTTCCTGTCCTTCAATGCCGTCATTTGCCGTGGCAACAACTTTACAATCCCATTTTTTCCAATCCACACTTCTTGAGATTCCTTCCACAATGATTGGCTCATCATCAATAATTACTACTCGATACATAACTACGGCCCCCAGTACTTTTCTTGTCCAGACAGACACATCCACAGACTGAAATGATCCCTTTATCTGGATAGTATATCCATATTATCCCTTAATTGCACCCGCTGTCAATCCCTTAATAATGTTTTTCTGCAGGAAAATGTATACAATTAATACCGGAACTACAATCAGGGTTACCGATGCCGCCATGAGTCCGAAATCCGTTCCGTACTTGGAACTGATCATTTCTAATAATGCACAGATCGGCATATTTTTTGGATCACGCATCATCGTTTTCTGTACAAACAAATCATTATAGGACCATAAGAAGCTGAAAATTGCTACGGTAGAAAGGGATGCTTTACATAGCGGTATAATGATTTTAGTGAATACCTGGAATACATTGGCACCTTCCATATATGCCGCTTCTTCCATCTCGATTGGCAGTCCCCTTAGAAATCCCATCATTACGATTGCCGCAAAGCTTAAATTTCCGGCTATCTGAGGGAGAATAACTGCAATCGGCGTACTCAGAAAATCTGCTTTTACCATCATTCTCAGTACCGGTATAATTGTGGAGAATACCGGAAACATCAAACTTGCCACAATAAAACTGTCCATGAAGTTTTTTCCCTTGAAATTATATCTGGTCATCGCAAATGCCATCATGGTTGAAAGCAGCATAACACCCAGTGTTACAGATCCTGAAATGGTAATACTGAACCCATAAGCCCTTAAAATATTCAGGCTTTCAAATGCTTTCTTATAGTTTGCCAGATCAAATGCCTGAGGCAGACTGAATGAATTACTGATTACTTCAGCAGACGGTTTGAAAGAGTTCAGGAACACCCATAAAAATGGAAAGATTGTAGTGACTGCCCATAAAATCAGCACCGCATAAATTACAATTTTCCCAATACCGGCCTTCTTTTTTGGTATCTTCAAATCCATTGAAAATTCTTTACTTTTACTATATCTTAATTCCGTCATAACCGTCCTCCTACATGTTTGCGTCTGGTCTGGCAACTTTTGTAACGATCTTGGATACGATAACTCCTAAAATAACGATCAAGATTGCGATTGCAGAGCCATAGCCATAATCATTTAATTCAAATGTGGTCTGGTACATATAAGTTCCCATAAAATGTGTCAGTCCATAAGGAGCTCCCTGACTGGCAATTACCCAGGGCAGATCGAATACCTTTAAAGCTCCTGTTACCGCCAGGGTAATACAGGTACAGAAAACACCGCGAAGCATTGGCATTGTGATATAAAATACCTGTTTGAACTTACTGCATCCGTCGATGGATGCTGCCTCATATACCTCTTCCGGTATGTCACTTAATCCGGTCAGCAGTATTACAAAATAGAAGCCCACATAAGACCAGAGCGTTGGTATACATACCATGATAAATGCAAGGCTCTCACCCAGCCACTTGACCTTGGCAAATCCCAGTGCGGTTAATATCTGATTTAACATACCGGAATCGTAGTTATAGAATAATTTAAACAGTAAGCCGATTGCTGTTGCTGAAATAACAATCGGGAAGAAGTATACGGTTCTGAAAAACTGCTGCCCTTTTTTGATATTGCTTACCAGTACAGCTAAGACAAATGCAATTCCTACTTCAAAAATTACAGTTAGAAACATCATTTTTACAGAGTTCCCCAGAGCCACACGGATCATAGGATCGGAAAACAGTTTCTGGAAATTTTCAGCGCCCACATACCGGAATGCACGGCCCGGCATTGCTACTGGAACGGACATATCATAAAGGGCATTTTTGATATTTTCTACAAAGGGTACGTACAGGAATATCACAAGAAATAAAATTCCTGGAATCAAAAAGATGAGAAGCGGCCATTTTTTCTTATATAACATGGTGAATTACCTCCTGTTTTAAAAAATACATTGAATTTTGGGTATAAAGAAGCAGAGGGGGCGGTTTTGAAATCTCCCTCTGCTCACAAGGACAATATTTATTTCTTTACTACTCTATGGTTTCACCGTTTTTATAACGTGTAATCATATCATTGATAATGTCTTCTGCCTTCACCATACCTGCTGCCATACCGGAAATCTGGCTGGTCAGTGCTTTGTATGTGTTGTATCTTGCGTCAGTTGGCAGTACCAGTCCTTTTGCTGCCTGAGCATACTCAAGACCGCTCTTAGCCAGGTTGTCAGAAGGCATTTCATCTTCAGAGATTTCACAGGTCGGGATACCTGCACCATTCCAGTATTTCATAAGGGAATCCTTACAGGTCTGAGCCATAACAAACTTGACTGCTGCATCTCTCTTGTCAGGATCATCCCATGCTTTTCTTGTGATATAGAATCCGGAAGATAAACCGCTTACCATATAGCCTGCTACATCTGCTGCCTGATCAGGTACACCCGGGAAAGGAACGACTACTACGTTTTCTTTATCATCAATACCATTCATTCTCCAGTTGCCGTCTAACTGCATTGCAGCTTTTTTGCTGTTAAATAGCTGCTCTGCGGATGAGTTGTCGATGGTATCGGTATCTTCAGGGAATGCGCCCATTTCTTTCAAAGTCTTAATGACTTCAATTCCTTTGATCCAGCTTTCAGGTGCTTTATCCGGCATGGAAACATATTCTTCCTGTCCAGCTGTATACAACATACAGAACTCAACCCAGTAATGAGGTACTTCATTCAGTGAACAAGCTATGGGGATGATATCTTTGCTCTTAAATGTCTCAATTGCTTTTGTAAAGGAGTCCCAGTCGGTAGGAAGTTCTACGCCATTTTGTTCAAATACATCCTTGTTACAGAAAAGTCCTTCCCAATAACCCGTTGTGGGAACTGCTCTTTTCACACCATCTGCATTTTTTACTTTTTCCAATGCATCCGGTAATGTATCCCCGGCATACTCCGGATATTCTTTTACGATTTCATCGTAAGGTACTAATTTATCGGTAGAAATAATATCATTTGCCGTAGCATCTACGAAGAACTGCAATACATCCGGTTCATTTCCTACGGAAAAGTCTGCTGCGATTCTGGATTTCCACTCTTCATTGGATACCTGGGAATCATCTTCCAGCGTTACATTTGGATGCTGTTCCATAAATGCTTTATTCACTGCCTGATAAACGATGGCATTGGGGTCTGTTCCACCGAACATGGAAACGGTCTTAAGGGTTACGTCTTTACCTCCTGCCACTTCTTCGGCTGCCTTTTTTGATGTTGCTGTCTCTATCGCCGGTGCGCTTTCCGATGCTGCTTCGGTTTCTTCGCTGCCGCCTTCTGTAGCTTCTTTGGTTTCTCCATCTGCTGCCGGAGCTTTTGTTTCCTCTGATGCTGCACTTGCTTCTGTTTTCTTTGCCTCTGTTGCTGCGCTTGTGGAGCTTCCGCAGCCTGCCATCATGGACATCGTCATCGCTGCTGTCATTGTTACTGCCAATACTTTTTTGAGTTTCATACTTATTTCCTCCCTATGAGTTTTTTATTTCTATGAGTATTTCTCTCATTTCTTATAATCCTATTATACTTGCAATGACCTCAAAATGCATTAGACCTACTTGACATTATTTGTTCATTCTTGCCCTCTTCACAAGAATGAACAAATCCTGCGACAAAGTTACCCGTTTTATTCCCCAATTTTACCGGTACTCTGCAATTCTTTTTGTGCCTTTTGTCTATTAATTTCTTCCTCTTTGTCCATTTCCTTCTCATAGGGCAGCGTAATGACGGATTCCGTTTTGCCATCCTCACCCGGTGTAATCGAAAGCCCGTACTGCGCCCCGTAGATCAGCTTGATCCGCTCATTTACATTGCGGATTCCAAGAGAAGTATGCTGCCCCGGCTCAGCCTTGATACTTCCGGGGCTTCCGGACAGGATCGCGTTAATTTTCTCCATATCTTCCCTGGTCATAGGCTTTCCGGAATTGAATACCTTTACATAGATCTTTGTTTCATCATGGAATATCTGTATTTCTATAATACCGTTTTTTACCTGCTCTATCCCATGTACTACGGCATTCTCCAAAAGCGGCTGCAGAATAAGCCTTGGTACCTTTACCTGTAACAGACTATCATCAACCTTCCATTCCACTTTCAGACGCTTTCCAAACCTCATAGATATAATATAGAAGTAAGCATCCGCACAATGCAGTTCTTCTGCAAGGTTAATCAGGCGGCTTCCTGCCCTGTCCATCCGGTAATCCAGTACTGTACTCAGGGATTCGATCATTTTACTGATGGTGGTATCTCCGGACATTCGCGCCTGCCAGTTCATCATTTCTAAGGTGTTATTTAAAAAATGCGGATTGATCTGTGCCTGGAGTGCCATAATTTTAGCATCTCTGCGTGCCAGCTTTTCATCATAAGCATAATCGAACAGATACTTTACCTGTTTGGACATCCGGTTAAAAGAATCCATCAGATATGAAAATTCTGCATTTGGCATATTTTCACCCTCCACCACAGTTCCAAGCTGTCCCTCTTCAATGGCTTCGGAAGCCCGGATCATCCGGCTGACCGGAATACTTACCTGCTTATTTAAAAATTTCACCCCGTACATTAGAACTGGAATTAGTATCAATATTATACATGCAATAATCTTGTATAGATTATACAGTGATTCATAAAATAATGCCTTACTTACCAGAAATGCAACGCCTACGTTATAATCCCTGCACTTTTTTTCTTTCAGATAACCTTTGTAGCTGTTGCTTAAATCCATCTGGATTGTGTCATCTTTATTCTTATCATACTTTTGAAACAGTGCCGGAAAGTATTTCAAAGATGCATCCTCATCCTGATTTCCCACCAGAACAAATTCCTCACCATCATTAAAGCAGATTGCCGCATTGACGCTTAAGTCCATCTGGATATTTCGAAACAGCTGATCCTGGTTCAATTCTACAATTAACGTTCCAAACTTAATATACTTGGTTACCGTATACATATTCCGGACAATATATATCCGCCCGTCCACTACGCGGAGTACCGCATCCGAAGAATGGCCTTCAATGAGATCTTTCATTTCCCCATGGATCTGCTCCATATAACTTAAGTAAGAAAATTCATTATTTGCAGAATAACATAAAGGCTCATCGTCGCCTTCCAGATAGAAAGTAAACATACTGAATTTCTTGTCTATGTAAAACTTGCTTTTCAACTCATTATTAATGTCCTGGTAAAACTGATTCTTATTTGTCTCACCTTTCCGGTACTTTCTCCAGGCTTTTTCACATACACCTTCATAAGATGGTTTTTTCGATGCCGTAATTGCCTCATCAATTCTCTGGGAAAGTGTAGATGTCACATTTTCTATGCCCAGATTCAACATCATTTCCGATTTTTCTAAAATTTCATTCCGATAAGAAAAAACCATAAATACAAATAGTACCAACAGCGGTATTACCCAGCAGAGCATAATGAAAAAAAGCATCCTTGATTTCAAAGATCTGGGCTTTTGTGTATTCTGAGCCTGATTTTCCATAGTCCTGAACCTCCCTCTTCCATGGGTCTATTGTAACATAGTACCCTTGCGTTTTGCATGAAAATTTATGGATAAATCCACTTTTTCTCCTATCAAAAGAGAGCAGATACAGTACGAATTGATGTACTGCATCTGCTCTGTTCTATTTCAATCATCCGTGTAAATACCGCCTGCATTCAAAACATGCCACCCACTCAGACGGGTTCACAGGTGATCCCCAGAAACTCTTCAAAAAGTCCGCAAAGTTCAGAAGCTTCTTTTGGCTTTGGCATTTCACAGAAAATCCGAAGAAGCGGCTCTGTACCCGAAAATCTTGCGCTGATCCAACCTCCATTTTTGAAATAGACCTTGCATCCGTCCAGATAGGATACCTTCTCTGCTTCTGTTTCAATCTCGGGCAGCAGTTTCTGTATCATCAGTATGTTATGGATTTCTTCTTTTTTCTCCTGACTGAATTTATAAGCCCGCTCTTCCATATGCAGAAATCCATACTCAAGTTCAATGTCCCTGGCAATCTGGGATATCTTTTTACCGGTTACTGCGATCATCTCAATCAGAAGTGCTGCTGCATAAATCCCGTCTTTTCCATTGATATGCCCCCGTACCGTCAATCCTCCGGAAGATTCTCCCCCAATCACAGCATTGGTCTCCTGCATCTTAGCAGACACATATTTGAATCCTACCGGAACTTCATAGCATTTTTCTCCGAAACTCTCCGCTACCCGGTCCAATCTGTGGGTGGTGGAAATATTTCTCACTACTGCCCCATGCCATCCCTTATATTTCACCAGATAGTAATACAGCAGCACCAGGATATCATTTGGATGAAGGAATCTTCCGGTATCATCAATCACACCGATGCGGTCGGCATCTCCATCTGTTGCGATACCAATATCACATCCTCTGTCCAGTACATAGTTCTGAAGAGAACGGAGGGTATTGGCATTTGGCGCCGGCAGCTTACCTCCAAACAGGGTATCATGACGTTCATGAATTACTTCCAGCTCACAGCGTGCAATAGAAAGCAGCGTTTTAATGGAGGTCTGGCTCACGCCGTACATAGGATCCAATGCCACCCGCAGCCCCCGTTCTTTTATGGCTTCCATATCTGTCGCAGCTATAATATTATCCAGGTATTCGTTTAAAGGATTGAACTCTGTTACCAGCCCTTTCTCCTTTGCTTGTTCATATTCCATAATTTCAATGGCATTACCCTTGCTGCATCTTTCTTCCACTTCTGCGATATAATCTTCTATATTTCTGGTCTGCTCTTCATCCGCATCCCTGCCTCCATGGGTGAACACCTTAATCCCATTATATATAGCAGGATTATGGCTTGCCGTCACCATCATGCCATAATGAAGTCCATGCTTCATAACATAATACATGATCAGAGGAGTCGGTGAAGAACGATTGATAAAATACGTATGGATTCCTTCTTTCGCGAAAACTTCACATGCCCACATGACCGCTTCTTTCGACAAAAATCTCCGGTCGTAGCCAATCACCATTCCGTCTTCTTCTACCCCTTCCGCCTTCATTTTCAGTACCATTGCCATTGAGAGTTTCTGTATATTTTCTCTTGTAAATTCGTCACCAATTACGGCTCTCCAACCGCCTGTTCCAAAATGTACCATAATCTTTTCGCCTACCTTCTTTTATCTTCCCATAACAACAGTTACTTCATGCCTGCTTCCGGCATCGCATACCGGTATCTGCTGCGTTTCCACACCATCCAGATACAATTTACTAACACCTTTCATTACGCCTTCCGGATTTAAAACTGTAATCTCATACATCGCACCCCGGAATTCTCTGCTCACCTTGAACTCTTTCCAGTCTGCCGGCACGCAGGGATCTATCTGAAGATGGTCAAACTGCGGTTTGACGCCAAGCATATATCTGGTTGCTGAAAAATACGCCCAGCCTCCTGTTCCGGTCATAAACGGATGTCTTGCCCTTCCAAATGCCTTGTGGTCCCGTCCCACAATAAACTGGCAGTAAGAATAAGGTTCCGACTCCCGGATCTCTATCTGGTCATTTTGGTTATACGGGCAAAGTGCATCATAAAATTTCATTGCACGGTCTCCCCTGCCCAATACACATTCTGCTGCCCATGCCCATGGATTTGGATGGCTGAATACCGAACTGTTTTCTTTTAATCCGGGATATACACGGGTTACAAATCCGATATCGTCATCCGGCCGGGTATAGGAAGGGCCAT
This sequence comes from Robinsoniella sp. KNHs210, assembly GCF_000686105.1. Taxonomy (NCBI): domain Bacteria; kingdom Bacillati; phylum Bacillota; class Clostridia; order Lachnospirales; family Lachnospiraceae; genus Robinsoniella; species Robinsoniella sp. KNHs210. Next base: position 1,077,379 of record NZ_JMLZ01000002.1, on the reverse strand, counting down.
TTAACAAAATGCCATATGGTGTGTACAGGTACTTGTCTACACTGTCCATTGCCTTTTTGCCTTTTTCATCGGAAGCTGCACCGGATAAAACTGCCCATGCATTGGACTCCAGATGAATCTTTCCTTCTTTGTCCTTCATGGTACCAATTTTTCTGCCATTTTTCGTCACGCCCCGGATAAACCATTCTTCATCCCAAAGTCTGGTATCACAGACTTGCTTTACCTTCTCTGCCATTTGTTCATACTTTTCCACATCTGCGGTGCGGTTTAGATACCTTGCAGCTTCCAGGAAATTCCGGATTGCCCAGTAATGTAAGAAGGAAACCATGGCACTTTCACCGCCGCCCAGGTTGAGACAGTCATTCCAGTCTGCACGAAGCCCTTTACAGATTCCGCTTTCTCCCACCTGCTCTGCCGAGAAATCCAGAATCTTCATCATGTGCTCATAAACCGTTCCCTCACCCCCATCGGCATAAGACAGTACCTGATCCAGGAAAGAAAATTCACCGGTTTCTTTTACATACTCTACAATCGCGCTGACCAGCCAGAGCGCATCATCTGAACAGGTATCTTCCAGTCCGTGAATCATGTCTTTAGCATTGGGCGTTGGCACAACGGTAGGTGATTTAAAGGGTTTCACTTCCGTATCCGGATCAAACCATTCCGGTTGGAATAAATGAAGTCCGTATCCTTTTGAAACCAAGCCTCTCAGCAATTCCACCAGCCTCTGGCGGCACTTCTGCGGATTGGAATGGGGGATTGTCATTGCATCCTGCGCCGTATCCCGGTAGCCAAGTCCGGTTCTTCCTCCCACTTCGATAAACGATGCAAACCTGGAAAACATAACGTTTATTTCAGCCTGATACAGGGTCCAGGTGTTGATTAATGTATTCATGCCTTCATTTGGAGTCTGAATCTGGAGTTTATCCAATTTCTTTTTCCAGAAAGTCCGCAGATCGGCATATACCTTCTCCATTGCATCCGGCCTGCTGTATTTTTCCCGGATAGCAGCACCAACCTTTCGTCCGCCTTCTCCCAGCATATATACGACTCTTACTTCCTCTCCCGGCTGCAGCACAATCTTTTTCTGGAATGCACCGCAGTGATTATTGCCATTTTCAAATCCGCCCTCCAGATACCCCTGTTCTACCCCAATGGGATTATCTTCGGTCCGGTATTTCCCGATAAACTGATCTCTTAAGGTTTCAAAACTGTCCTGACTGACACTGGATGTAAAATACTGATATCCGAACTCTTCATAAAACAGGTCATGCTCTATAATTCCGTCTTCACAGGAAGACCCAGCTGCATACATACTCATCTGGAAATTCTGATTGTCCATATTGATATGATGGAACGAGAATTCACAGTAAGAAAACAAGCTTAATTCTCTCACCCGGTCACTCTGGTTCTGCACTTTCACATCCCATAATTCCACTGCATCTCCAATGGGAATTACCAGAGTCTGAGAAGCTTTGATTCCCTCATAATCACATTCATAAACCGAATAGGACAATCCATGCCTGCAGGTGTATTTCGCCTCGTCCAGAGACTTTCCTACGGGCTGCCAGGATATGCTCCAGTAGTCTTCTGACTCATGGTCTCTCAGGTAAACATAATGTCCAGGGCGGTCCATGGGAACGGCATTCGCCCGGAACCTGGTAATCCGGTGGTATTCCGGCGATTTATAAAATAAATATCCTCCTGCCGTATGGTTCACAACTCCACACATATCCTCAACCCCTATATAATTCGTCCAGGAAGCAGAAAGATCCACCCGTTCAATTACATATTCTCTATTCTCATTATCAAAATATCCATACCTCATAAACAACCTCCTCCAAAGCTTTTACTTTATACTTATTATAATCTCTCCGGCTTAAGGGAGGAATTGCCAGGTATGCGAATATTTGTACAAAGTTGTGCTCTTAAAAAATACCGCAAAAAACGCCCACAGGAGGAATTTTTACATTCCCGCTGTGAGCGTATCTCATCCGATATGATGTACCGACAGCTACTTAAAATTCAAATTTGTCTGCCAGATATGCTTCTAATTCTTCAATTTTAATTCTTTCCTGCTGCATAGAATCACGGTCACGGACAGTTACTGCTCCGTCTGTCTCGGATTCAAAATCGTATGTTACACAGAATGGAGTTCCGATTTCATCCTGACGTCTGTAACGTTTTCCGATGTTTCCACGATCATCAAATTCGCAGTTATACTTCTTAGCCAGCATGGTAAATACTTTTTCTGCGCCTTCATTTAATTTCTTGGATAATGGCAGCACGCCTACCTTAATCGGTGCCAGTGCCGGATGGAAATGAAGTACGGTTCTCTTATCCCCGCCTTCCAGTTCCTCTTCATCATATGCACTGCAGAGGAATGCAAGAACCACGCGGTCTGCACCCAGTGACGGTTCAATAACATAAGGAATATATTTTTCTTTTTTCTCGTCATCAAAATAGCTCATATCCTGTCCGGATGTATCCTGATGCTGTGTCAGGTCATAATCTGTTCTGTCTGCAACACCCCATAATTCACCCCAGCCGAATGGGAACAGGAACTCAATATCGGTAGTTGCTTTACTATAGAAGCAGAGTTCTTCTGCCGCATGGTCTCTTGCACGCATCTCGTCATCTTTCATGCCAAGAGCTGTTAACCAGTCCAGGCAGTACTTTTTCCAGTATGCGAACCACTCCAGGTCTGTACCCGGTTCACAGAAGAATTCCAGTTCCATCTGCTCGAATTCTCTTGTACGGAATGTAAAGTTTCCCGGAGTAATTTCGTTACGGAAAGATTTACCGATCTGTCCGATACCAAATGGAATTTTCTTTCTGGATGTTCTCTGAACATTTTTGAAATTTACGAAAATACCCTGAGCTGTCTCCGGTCTTAAATATACGGTATTCTTAGCATCTTCCGTAACACCCTGGAATGTCTTGAACATCAGGTTAAACTGACGGATATCTGTGAAATTATGTTTGCCGCAGGTCGGGCATGGAATCTGATGTTCTTCGATAAAGTTCTTCATCTCTTCCTGGCTCCAGGCATCTACGGAACCTTCCACTGCGATTTCTTTTTCTGCGCAGTAATCTTCAATAATTTTGTCCGCACGGAATCTCTCGTGGCATTCTTTACAGTCCATCAGCGGATCGCTGAATCCACCCAGATGTCCGCTTGCAACCCAGGTCTGCGGGTTCATTAAAATAGCACAGTCAACACCTACATTATAAGGATTTTCTGTTACGAATTTTTTCCACCATGCCTGTTTTACATTGTTCTTCAGCTCAACGCCAAGGTTTCCGTAATCCCAGGTATTAGCAAGTCCTCCATAGATTTCTGAACCTGGATATACGAATCCTCTTGCCTTTGCCAATGCTACAATTTTATCCATCGTTTTTTCCATTGTTAATTCCTCACATTCCATTCTATTTTCATTCTATTTTCTGACATTTTCTCTGCGTGCAGATAACGGTAATAACTTTTCAGACACGCTCTAAAACTTACCGGGGGTATTTAAAGATCACCCCAGCTCATAAATAATATAAGCTAATTTCTTACCAATTTCAACCTCTTTCGAAGAGGTCCCGGAATTACCACTCTCGGGGGACAATAAAACCATACCGGTCTCAGAATCCGTTTCTTCCTGCTTTGCCGTTTCCGACTGCTTTTCTGTAGCCGGCTCTGCGCCGGAAGATTTTACTTTTGCTTCACTTTTCCCTTTTACTTCCACATTGTCACTGGTAAAAAGGATGTTTCCCGGCACCTGAACCAGCACCGGTTCTTCCATTACAACTACCTGATAGTCTTTCTTAAGTACATCGCTGCTGGTCAAACCGCTCTTCGCCACCTTACCATCTTCCACGGACTGGAAGCCTCCGTCAAAGGTAACACCTGATTTTTGTGCCTCAGATATTTTCCCCACAAAAAATTCAACATGGTTAAAATTCGCATAATCCTGTGATGAAGCATAATCTATAATCAACTTTGCCGTATCTTCGCTGACGCTGAATTTATCCAGATCTATATTATCCTTGCCTGTACTGGCTTTATATGCATCAATTTCGCTCTCAATCATTGTTTTAAGCTCTGTCTCATCATAATACTCTTTATCCAGGCTCTCCACTGCTGTCCCTGTTATTCCTCCATCTTTGCTAATCGAAACTGCTGACTCATCTGGTGACGAGAATTTACTGCACCCGCTTAGCAGACACATAACTCCAACCATCACCGCCAGAATTCTCCTTTTTTTCATAATAAACTGCATCCTCCTTGTATAATCCTAATTATTATACCTTTAAAGTATGATATTTTCAACTAATTATTGGGAGAAGAACACTCTGGCGGGTCGATTTAAAACTTATGTAACAATCGACTCTAAAATATCGAGGGATTTAAACTGTTTATCCATATAAATTTTGCAAAGACGGCTCTGAAGACGTTTCATTTCACGCAGCACATCTTCAGAAACCGTAAAAGAATACAGCTTTTCAATGGTAGATGATGCGATATACTGATACGTGTAGATGGTTGACTCTAATAAAAGAACTGCTCCTTTTGATCCTGACAGGCAGTTTTTACAGACCAGCCCGTCTCCTGCAGGGACAAATGCACGCAGATCCTCCTGTACGCCGCAGCCTGTACAGCAAAACATCTGGGGATATTCTCCACTTATAACCATTGACTTCCACTCGAATATATACCGGATCAGCTCATTGGGTATATGCGCATTCATAAGCGCCCGCAGTGTTGCATACAGCAGCCTCAGCATTTCCGCCTCATCATTATTTTCCCTTGCGTAATAGTCTGCAATTTCCATAAAATAAAAGCCATAATAGGCCGCCTCATAATCCTGGGACAGCCCTGAAAAATAATTGCTGATCTCTGCCTGCATCAGGTTATAGGAAGTTCTTCCCTCAAAACAGGTAAACGCACCGAAGGAAAACGGATTTGCCGCCGCCAGAAGCGGACTGTTCTGTCTTCTTGACCCTTTTGCAAATGCTGTAATTTTGCCTCTTTCTTTTGTAAGCAGCACCAGCCTTTTATCATAATCACCAATTGGGGCGGCTAAAAGCACCATCCCCGTTAACGTCACTGTCTGTCCCATTATACACCTTCTGGTCAGAGCGTGTCTGAATTATGATTGTACCTGGCAGTCAGACAGGTGCAATGATTTTTCAGAGGCACTCTAGACATCCTTTTTATCATAACCAAAGTTCTTCATTAAGAAATCACTGTCACGCCAATCTTTCTTTACTTTTACCCAAAGCTGCAGATTGACTTTCATTTCTAACATTTCTTCAATTTCTTTTCTCGCCTGGGAACCTATTTTACGAAGCATCGTACCGCCTTTTCCGATTATAATCCCCTTGTGGGAATCTCTTTCACAGATAATCGTTGCTTCAATATCTGTCAGCTTTCCGCCTGTCCGCTCTTTCATTCTGTCTATGGAAACTGCAATTCCATGAGGAATCTCTTCATCCAGACTGCGAAGTGCCTTTTCCCGGATTAGTTCCGCAACAATCTGTCTCTCAGGCTGATCGGTTACGGTCTCTTCATCATAAAACTGTGGTCCGTAAGGAAGATATTTAAATACCGTATCAATAATATCCTGGGTGTTCTGCCCCTTCAGGGCAGACGCAGGAATAATTTCCGCAAAATCATATATTTTCCGGTACTCATCTATAAATTTTAATATCTCTTCTCTCTTTACTGTATCTATTTTGTTAATTACCAGAATAACCGGAGTCTTTGTCTTTAAAAGCTGCTCCGCAATATGGCGTTCTCCGGCACCAATAAAGGTACTTGGCTCTACCAGCCATAGTATTACATCCACCTCATTTAAAGTCCTCTGGGCTACGTTCACCATATATTCACCCAGCTTATTTTTCGCTTTGTGAATACCAGGTGTATCTACGAAAACAATCTGTCCTTTTTCACAGGTATAGACCGTCTGAATCCGGTTCCTGGTAGTCTGCGGCTTGTTCGATGTAATTGCAATCTTTTGGCCGATCAGGTAATTCATTAGTGTTGATTTTCCTACATTTGGCCTGCCAATTAAAGTAACAAAACCAGATTTATAACTTGCTGTTGTCATTCTTACTCCTATCTGCTGCCAATGGCAGCATACAACTTTATCCTTTGTTAATTAGCCGATAAAAGGCACCAGTACTTTAAACATGTCTTTTTCCGCTGCCAGCTTTTCTTCATTTCCAATTACACAGATATTGTCTGCCGCCACAATCGCCTCCATGATCTTCCACAGGGCACGGACATCTTCCTGGGTAGCATTTAACACCTCATCCCGTTCTTTTTGCAGATCTTCCTCAGACACTTTACTGATATAAGCCCCAAGGGAACGGCTGCCTTTTGCAGAAGGATTCAATGGTGTATCCATTTCGCTGATGGTGCCGATGATATATTTTGTCATATCCCTGTCTTCTACCGTGAAATTCTTTACATAATCCACAACACCTTCATAAACTTCATTTGTTTTCCTCAGATTTGGATCCCGGTAAGATACAAAGTAGGAATCCCCTGTCTTTCCAAAACCGCTCATACATCCATAGGCACCGCCTTTTACACGGATATTTACCCACAGGTATTCATAACTTAAAATGACTTTTAAGATCTTCAATACACCGGTATACTTCAGTCCTGCCTGTACGAAATTGCCTGCTCTTGCCACATACTGTATCTTGGAAGAAGTCTGGAATCCTTCGTTTTTCTGATCTGTCTCTAATTTCCCATGAGGCGTAACTCCTGCTTCTTCAAACAGTTTTTCTTTAAAAGCAGATAATCTGTCCATCAATGGTGCAAATCCGGCTTCATCAGCTGTATAGCTTCCCAGAAGCGTATCTTTTCGGAAAACCAGTTTCATCAGCTCTTTTAAAATACGGATCAGGTCTTCTTTTTTTTCATCAAAGTGTACTTCCAGTGACTCTACCAGTTTATAGAAACGGATTCCGCTAACCGCATCATTAAATGCATTTGTCTGGGAGAAATAAGACATGGAACGGATTGCAGCCGTAGAATGTCCTGCCGAATTTAATCGTACAGAAACCCTGGACTTTAATTCCGCAATGATTTCATACAGTCTCTTTTCATCCTCTATTTTCGATGTAAAAATTATTTCTTCTATCATATCAAAAGCAAAATCCAGCTTCTCATATAGAATCTTAGCCTTTATTTCAAGCATTGCCCTGCAGTCACCCTGCTTATCACCAACAAATATTTCGATGCCGGGGTAAATTCCGCCGGAATGAATATTAATTTCATTAAATAATTCACCGTAGCTGTAATGCTGTGTATCTACCATACCCAGTACTGCTTTTAAAATACCAAGATAAGGAATATACTCAAGTGGCACGTATTTGGTATCGAACAAAATCTTCAGGTATCCTATGCCGTTGGTATACATATTATGGTGTAAAACAGTAGTATCTCCCAGCAAATGTTCTTCATTATAGAACTTTCCTGCTTCTTTCTTAATATCAGACGCTTCCAGCACAGGAATCGCTTCCAGTTCTTCTTTTGCAGATGGTGTTTCCTGAAACAGGCGGAGCTTCTCTGTTTTGTCCACCAAGGTCTGGATTTCTTCCGCAGTCAGGCTTTCCTTATACTCTTTTAGCTTTTTCTTTATCTCCTCATCAATTATGGCTGTTAAACCTTTTTGCGGTTCCACAATTACAACAGACGCATGGGTATTATCCAAGAGATATTCCTGTATCAATTGTTCAAAATATCCGGTTTCCACCTGCTCTTTTAAGAATTGAAAAATGCCAAGCTGCTTTAAATAATCAAATGGTGCGGCATCATCATACAGCCAGCTGTCCATGGCATCAATACCATACATCAGCCCCTTAGGATACGAACCATAATCTGCTTCCCTGAATTTAAATTCCATATTGTTTATTCCGGCAAGAAGCGCTTTCTTATCTATGCCCTCTTTAACGATCCGGGTCAGAACATCTTGAATGATCTCCAAAAATCTGTCTTTGGAATCTATATTAGAGTTCTTAGCCACTACTGAAAATACCGGCTGATAAACCCCGCTGTCATAGGAACCCTGAATATCTTTCCCAACTTTTGCATCCAGCAGCGCCTGCTTCAAAGGTGCTCCGGGAGCAGTAAGCAAAGCGTACTCAATCACAGAAAATGCATTTGCCAGCCGAACATCCAGGCTGGTTTTAATAGCTGCATTATAAGAAAGGAAGGTATTGTCCTTCTCTTCATCAGTATTGGAAATCGAATACTTTTTCTTTATCTCGATAGGTTTATCAAATGGTTTCTGCATGGGAATTGCAGAATCCACCTGGATGGCATCATATTGGCTTAAATATTCCTCATCCAGCCATTTCAGCCTTTCTTCCATATCTGCATTCCCATACAGATAAATGTAACTGTTGGAAGGATGGTAATACTTACTATGGAATTCCAGAAAATCATTGTACGTAAGATCCGGTATAAATGCAGGATCACCCCCGGATTCATTTCCATATGGTGTATCCGGAAACAGGGAATTCAGAATTTCCCGATCCAGAACATCATCCGGTGAGGAAAAAGCCCCCTTCATCTCATTGTAAACCACTCCATTATAAGTCAGTTCATCTTCCGGAGTCTCTAAATGATAGTTCCAGCCTTCCTGGCGGAAAATCTCTTCCTTATTATAAATGTTTGTGTGGAAAACCGCATCCATGTATACATGCATCAGATTGCGAAAATCCTGGTCATTACAGCTTGCAACCGGATACATCGTCTTGTCCGGATATGTCATAGCATTTAAAAACGTATTAAGGGACCCTTTCACCAATTCAACGAAAGGATCCTTTGACGGGAACTTTTCACTTCCGCACAAAACACTATGCTCCAAAATATGAGCTACCCCTGTGCTGTCCTTGGGCGGTGTCCGAAAAGCAATATGAAAAACCTTATTTTCATCATCATTGGCAATCACCATAATTCTGGCGCCGCTCTTTTTATGTCTTAACAGATAACCCTTTGAATTAATATCCGCAATATCTTCTTCTATCTGAAGTTCATACTGCGGCAATGTGGTAAACTGCATAAAATTTCCTCCATTTCCATTTCTCGCATAAAATATGCTTATGTGAATATTATTGCGATAATTATAACATTTATTCAGGGGGGTGGGAAGTACTAAATTAAAAGCAGCTACAACAAGCGATTCCCCGCTATGCCATAGCTGCCTTTTCATCTAAAACGTAATCTTGTGTGTAAATTCATTTAATCAGATGTAGGCTCTTGAGGTGTTTTAAAATTCATTCCTGCCATCTGCACGCCCCACTTTGCGGTAGATTTGCCCCGAATTCAGGTTGCGTAGCCCGCTACGCGCCCTTCATCCGGGACAAATCTACCACAAACTGTGACGCACATCTGTCAGAAAGCAATTTTTAAACACGCTCTAGTACTAAGAAAGTACTTCCTCTAAAACACCCAGTCCATACTGGGCAAGCCTGTCATCTTCATCTCCGGTACCGCCGCTTACTCCAAGAGCACCTATCATGCGTCCACCTGATTTTAGCGGAACACCTCCGCCGAAGAATACCATTTTGTCTCCTTCGATATGATCCAGACCCTGGAACGTCGCTCCTGGCTTGATTAATTCCCCCAGTTCCAATGTGGACATCTTAACTGCTGCAGCCGTATAGGCTTTTTTAATAGCCACATCAAAGCTTACCAGGAAAGCTCCATCCATTACATGTACCGCAATGGGATTGCCATCCGGACCGCAGACTGCTATTACAGCCTGCATTCCCTGGGATTTGGAGTACTCTTCTACTTTCTCAATCAGCTTTTTTGCTGCATCCAGAGATATTTTCTCCGGCTTGTTCATTCTTTTTAATACTTCCTGTATAATTGCTTCACTCGTCATATCCATCAGTTTTTCCTTATTAACCATAACTGTATTTTCCATAACCGGATCAGCTTTTGGTTCTTCCATTTTTATGGATTTTACACCTGCATCCGCTGGAGCAGACCTCACAGGCTGTTCCTGAGCGGCTATAGAAGGAGCCATGAGTTGTATCTGCGGACTGACAGGCTCTGTCATGACCGCATCTGTATAACGTGCTAATATAAACAAGTAGTCTGACAAACGGTTCAGGTATTGTTTTGCTACTTTGTCCGAGCCGTATTTAATGGTAACACCGGACAGATAGCGTTCGCATCTCCTGGTTACCGTTCTTGCTATGTCCACCTCCGCAGACACGGCATTCCCGCCAGGCAGCACCCAGCCCTGAGGCATGGTGAACTCACTTTCCATGCGTGCCATCTCTGTTTCCAGTCTAGTGACTTCAGCTTCTTTTAGTTTGTATTTCATATTGTGCGGGTCTGCGATACCTGCCATTACGGTAATAAGCGTATCCTGAACAGACGCAAGCATTTCTTTCACCTGAGTCATGCATACTTTCGCCTTTACCAGTCCCAAATGGCTGGTAAGCTCATCTATGCTTCCTAACAAGTGAACACGCTCATCTGATTTTGGCACATTTTTTGTTTTTATCAGGTTGGTCATACCACCATCGCCATTTTTTGTCGAAATGCCCATACTTTCAAACCTCGCATCTATTATGCCCGATTCTTATGAATCTGGCAATTTAAAGTTATATCAACATGTCTCCGGCAGTCCTTAACACCTGAAAAGAAATCAGATTATCAACCACCGGATCAGTAAGCTTAACTGTTATCTTATGCCGGAATATGTACCTGCTGTGCAAAGGATGCCTTCACAATCTTACGTCCTTCTTCTAAGGAATCAATAGCTCCCATAGCTTTCAGCTGCATTACCACATTTCCGAGAACGGAACCTTCGATCGGACCTGCCACTACTTTCTTACCGGTTGCTTTCGCTGTCAGTTCACATAAAAGCTGATCCTGGATACCGCCGCCTACCATATTAATACATGGAATCGTCTCTCCTGTCAATACTTCCAGTCCTCTGATCGTTGCACCATATTCATTAGTAAGTCCATTGTAAATTGCCATAGCAATTTCTCCGAGCCCTTCCGGTGTTCCCTGTCCGTGTTCTTTACAATATGCGATAACTTCTTTCATCATGTTATATGGAGCCGTAAATCTTGGGTCATTAGGATCAATCATGAAATCCTGTCTCTTAGCTTCTCTGGAAGCCTTGATGATATCCGGGAAAGAAACGTCTCCCTCGAATTCACACCAGTTTTTACGCAGATTCTGCATAATCCATAAACCGTTGATGTTCTTCAGGTAACGGATTTTGCCTTCAACTCCGCCTTCATTTGTATAATTATATTCAAAAGATTCTTCCGTTAAAATAGGTTCATCAATTTCCATGCCAAAGAGTGACCATGTTCCGCAGCTTAAGAATGCCGCATTTTTCTCTTCAAATGGAGTTCCTGCTACTGCAGATGCCGTATCATGACTTCCAACTGCAATTACTTTTACCCCTGATAGACCTGTCTCTTCGATTACTTCCGGACATAAATCTCCGATAATTGTTCCCGGTTTTGTCAACTCTCCAAACAGCTCTTTTTTAAGACCCACTTTTTCAATCAACTCATAATCCCAGTCTCTGGTTTTGGCATCCAGAAGCTGTCCGGTACTTGCCATTGTATACTCATTGTACATTTTGCCTGTGAGGAAATATCCAAAAAGTTCCGGCATAAATAAGAGGCGAACTGCTTTATCATAAATGTCCGGGCGCATTTGTTTATCTGCATAGATCTGGAACAGCGTATTAAAATTCATGAACTGGATTCCGGTTGTGGCATAAATATCCTTTAGGGGAACAATTTTGCCTACTTCTTCGATCACACCAATCGTTCTGTCATCACGGTAGTTTACTGGATTGCCAATGAGATTTCCATCTTTATCGATTAAACCGTAATCAACACCCCAGGTATCAATTGCAAGGCTCTGGATCGGAATTTTCTTAGCTGCTGCTTTCTTCAATCCTGTTTTCAATTCATGATATAAACGGAAGGTATCCCAATAAAAATTCTTTCCTACACGAACCGGATCATTAGCGAAACGGTGTAATTCCTCTAATTCTATTTTCCCATCCTGATATTTGCTTAAAATCATTCTTCCGCTGGACGCTCCAAAGTCAAACGCCAGATTATAAATTACTTCTCCCATGTCTAGCACCTCTCATTTAAATTTTAGAATTTGTTTTTTATAATCATAGAAACCATATTATATAATTTCTAGTTTATTCATCCTCATTTGATAAAACTTTTACACCGCGCTCTGCCAGAGGCTTGCGCCATTCTTCCGGAATTTTGTCAGTAACAAGTATATCTCCGCTTTCCAGATTTAATACTTTTACAAAGAAGACTTCCCCCATCTTACTGCTGTCAGCCGCCAAAATCGTTGACTTTGCACTTTTGCGCATGGCGATTTTTACTTCTGCTTCCATTTCATGAGAGTCTGTGACTCCTTTTTCAATATCCACACCTTTACAGGAAATAACGGCTTTATCCACATAATAATGGGACAATACCTCCTGCGTTGCCTTACCAACCAGGGAAAGGGATGAGTCTCTAAGATTTCCACCGGTGGATATTACCTGGATTCCGTCATTTCCGGACAATTCAATGAGCACTTCCACAGAGTTGGTGATAACCGTGAGCTTTTTCATCCGTTTAAGCTCCTGCGCTATCATCAGGGAGGTGGAAGAGCTGTCCAGCATGATACAGTCCCCTTCTTCAATAAGCCCGGCTACTTTTTTCGCAATAACCTGCTTTTCTTTGCGGTTGGTCTTTTCCCTTATTTTCAGGGGCATGTCCATAGTGATATGCTTATTAAGCACAGCTCCGCCATATGTTTTCTTCACAAATCCTTCTTTTTCTAATTTTTCCAGATCTCTTCTGATTGTTTCTTCTGTAACATTGTATTTTTGACTGAGTTCCGCCACTAATACTCTTTGTTCTTTTTGTAAAATTGATAATATCTCATTCTTTCTCTCAATTGCCAGCATACGTGATCCCTCCAGATATTTCAATCAAATTTTCAAGCTGATTTTAAAGCTGCAGTCTTATTATACATCATATACCTTTTTAAAAGCTACTCTTTTAATTGCTCTGGCGCTATTTGCTCCCAGCGACCTGCACTGGGCAAAGCTCGGGCGGTTGACTTCAAATACGTTCTGCCCTTTATGCAGACCCCGCATCTGCATGGCTGCACGTGAACCGATGATCCCGATACCTGCTCCTAAAATAGACTCTGATGCCGCTTCGTATGCCAGTTCATCCAAATCCGCAGATTCCAGTTCCAATACTTCGTATAAAACGCCTTCTTCTTCAATACCTGCACAGATTTCCCGAAGCAGATCTCTGTCCGGCTGATTTCCACAAATTAGAATGGAAGGCTTTTTTGCAATCATTTGCTTCCTCCAAGATAGGAAAGCACCAGCCCTGTTGCAACCGCATTTCTGGGTCCCTCACAACGTCTGATATTTCCCCGTCCGCAGACAATCTTATAATTGGAAAGTTCCTCCATAAGCATCTGGGGAATCTCAAAGTCTTCTGCAGATCCGCCTACCAATACCACATTTGGAATATTTCTAAGATTATGATCAGGTGCCACCTGGGTCAGCGCTCTGACTGCATTGCGGACAAAAACCTTTTTCTTGGCCTCCCGCCTTACAGACGCAATTTTTTCCATTGGTATATCTTCTTCTATCTTTATGAGTTCTTCCGGATGGAGCAGTACCACATTTCCAAAATACCTCGGATCAATGGATTCATCAAAAAACTGCATTGCACCATTTTCCAGCCTCATATGAAACAGACTTTCCACTCTTGCAAGAGGATATCTTTTAATCTGTTCAGCTGTTGTTCTTGCGGACAGTCCAAGCTCGGTCTGAATCAGCATAGATACCAGTTCTCCCGCTCCAGCCTGATGGGTCGTTCTGACCATCCCCTTTTCATCTATCATAGCTGCATCTGTAGAACCGCCGCCAAGATCGAGAATTGCCAGAGGGAGCTGTGTTCCCGGGGTAGTACAGGCACCAAGCGTAGCCATCACAGCCTCCACTCCCGCCACCTTTGTATAAATCCCCAGTTCCTTTTTTAACTCATCTGCAATCTTTTCCATGGGCAGCTGCCTTGTTTTAACCATAGCCGCAATTCCCACTGCTTTTTCCATGCACATCTCTCCTGCGAGAGAGCCGGAAATCTGTACTGGAGCCAGGGTGTCAACAGCAAGTATATCTGTGATGCGAATATCCTGACCGGTCTCATCTGTCACTTTTTCCATGCCTTTTTTAATGCCGGAAAGCATATTTCCCACATTAGTTTCCTGTTGTCCGCTGATATCACGGATTTCTCCGGCTCCTGAAAGGGTATCCATAATTGCATCTGCACCCGCATCAATATTTACTGTCAGAGAATTTGTTCCTTCTATATAAATATCACCTGCAGGCAGAATATTTTCTTTTACGTTGCCGTGAGGTGTTTTGATCACTACGGCACTCCGCTTTCCAATCAGGCTTTTTGCAATGGGCGTCACCATTCTGGTTTCTTCGGGTCCAAGTTCCAGCAGTGTTGCGATTCCATAAGGATTAGACAGCATACTGATTCCCTGACCGGGCAGCGCAACTTCTATCGCCGCAAGCTTTCCTTCCGGTACACGCTCTATCTGACGCACTTCATCAATAATAGGAATTTCAATAGAAATTCTGTTTTCAACAAGAACCGCCTCGTCCGCCTGGAGTATCAACCCTTTGATTCCAATGCGCCCGCTGTATTTATTAATAATTCCTGCAACTTCATCATAGCCGAAACGGCTGGATGCTGTCAGTATATATGAGACATTGCTTTTTGCCGTTGCAATCTGTTCCAGAGGCAGTAAATATCCGACTGCCTGCCCCGCTCCGGCAGGTGTGGATGGATTGTGCCCGATCATAGAGGATTCTGTTATAATGGTTTCCGTTATGGTTTCCATCGCCGTATCCCCGATGACAGGTGCAGCCTCATTGATCCGGATCAGTTCTATCTCATTTACCTTCCGGTCAATACGGCCCATTGCCTCTAAAAGAGCTGCTTTTATCCCGTGAACATTTGCCACGGTGCCTTTGGTTCCCGTAGTCATGCGGGAAGCACTGGATAAAAAGCGCAGTTTGCCCTCTTCCGAAAAAGAGCCGATACATACTTCAGTTGTGGAATTGCCAATATCAACACCTGCAACTATTTTCACAGAAGAATCCCTCGTTTCTCGTACACCTCTGCAGCTTCCATAACCAGTTTTGCACAGTGTACCGCTCCATATTTCTCCAATAGTTCCTTCGCCATCTCTACCAGTTCCCGCTTCGTGGAACGGTTCGGGCGTAATTTATTATACATTTCCAGAATTACTTCATCCGGAACATCAACCAATTCTCCGGCACGTTCAAAATTTAACGCCATAGGGTCATTGCCGGCTTCCTTGGAAACCTGTCCCTGCTTTTTTAACATTTCCTTAGAGATTTTAATGTCATCTGCTGTGATATTCCCTTTTCTCACTTGATCCAAAGTAATATCTGACAGCTTTTTTCCGGTTTTTGAAGTAATACTCTCCGCTTCATGTTGTCCTAATGGGTATCTCATCCTATGCTTCCTCCCATTCAATAATTGGTATTTCCTTGTCCACCTGTTCTGTCTCGCGAATATGCATAAGCGCTGCTTTCACCTGGAACTTCGCACGAACCATTGGATCATTAATGCTCTCAATGGGAGTCACTTTTTCTCCTTTTACATACCGTGCTGCATTTCTGCCTATTTTCCGGTAAGTTTCCAGTGTCATAAGCGGTGCCTGTGGAAATAATTCCAGATTTGACAAAGGATACAAATCCTTCTGGTGAATTACAGCCGTTCCTTTCGACTGCAGTCCGATTCCGATGCCGGAACCGCTGATCTTGGCTGCCTCCAGTCCCATAAAACAAACATCTGATGTTTTCAGTACTTTTACTACCCTTGGAACCATTCCTTCTTCTTCAATTCCGGCTTTCAGGTTCTTCAATACCTCATTCAGATCCAAGCCAACAATTGTTGCACCGATTTCTCTCTGAAAAGCAGGTCCCACACCGATTACTACTTCCTTGGGATTTGTTCCTTTTTTCGCCAGGGGAAAGCCTGAATAATCAGTTTTTACAACTGTGTGGTCTTTTGCTGCAGATGCGGCAGACGGATGATTGCCAAGCTGAGCGATAACCGCCTTTGCAATGCTTTGTATTAACTCTTCATTTAATTCCATTCTGCCACCTCCTAAAACTTATCCGGATCGATAATATGTGGAATCGCTTTAATTTCTTCCCAGCGTTTTCCATCCACACGGTATCCGGTACCAGGTCCCATATAATCATTCGGTGTATTTACACCGGACAGCACATTAAAGTTCTCGTCCAGAATCGCCGATGTCTGCATATAATCTCCAATTACCCGTTGTTTTAACATATTGAGTATACTCTGTGCCAGATCTTCAAATCCGCTGTCTGCAAGGGCTTTTACAATATCAACACCTGTAATTCCCCGTTTCATCATATCTTCTACAGACATAAGATCGGCTGCCACATCACGGGATAAAGTATCCTTGCTTCCATGTGCATATGCCACTGCTTCTACCTGCTCATCTGTGACCTCAGTGAGTCCCAGATATTTAAATACTGCCTGAACAGCTTTTCCTGCTTTCATTCTGACACGGATAACTTCTTCTTCCGTAACAGGACGAAGACCCCCGTCCACCTGCATATCACGCTGAATAACATTGTAATCATCAAAGTCTTCTGCATCAAAGTTAGAACCTGCAAATAAATTATCATAATTCGGTTCTGCCGCATAACCGGAGAAAATGAAATCCGTACCCGGCATAAACTGAAGCATGGTTCTTGCTGTTCTTCGCATATCTGAGTTGGAAAAACTCTGATCATTGGAAGAAGCACATTCCAGTCCTAAAAGTGCGGCTACCAGATTCTCACCCATAACCTCGCGGATTCCTGCCGGCACGCTGGCTGCTATACCGATACAGCTAACGGATCCATTCTGAATTCCCTGTGATCCTGCACCTTTTGTGACATAGAGACATCTGCACTCCAGATAAAGCATCGACTTTTTCTCAGTGCTTCCCATTAATACTTCGGAACCTGCCCCCGAAGTAAAACGGACTTTCAGTCCCCTGGATGCATAAGCAGAATTCAAAAATGCTTTGGAATAAGGAGTATCATCTCCGTCTACAAAGACTTTTTCCGTACCATATACGGACAAGGTCTCTGCATATGTAGTAAGTCCGCGGATACCAAGTTCTAACTCTGTAGCCTCTTCTACCGCGCACTGGGTTAATACACCTTTTCTTCCTGCCTGGGAACCGATCAGCAGTGCGATTGCGTTAAACGGAGCATACCGTGCTATTCCAACCGTAGTCTCTTCTTCTGCAAATCCCCGAAGTGCACCTTCCGCCGCATCTGCTGCTATCTGTACCGGATCATCCTTCAGGTTTGTAATATGCGCCTGATTTCCCGGTGTCCTTCTGGCACGCATTTTCTGCATACCCATCATCATTTCTACCACATTCAGATAATTGATGACTTCCACCATTTTAGCCGGTGTAATCCCGGAAACAAGTTCCAATATTTCTTTTCTGGATACATGAATATCCACGATCATGCGGGCAATATCTAAAGACGGCACTGCCATAGAACGCTCTGCTCTTTCCACATTAATCGCATATTCTGCAATAAACTGGTCCAGGAAATCAAACTCCGCTTTTTTCTTTCCATCCAGTTCCGTAATGACACCATCTTCTACTTTAATAGAAGGTTTCGGGTCATATGGGCTTTTCATAGCAACAAAACCCATCTCCGGCCATTCATTGATAAATCCATCCATATTGACCGGGCGTTTGTCTAATGTTTCAATTCTTTTTGACCTCTTCATGCTTTCACCTTTTAACCGTTGTACCGGGTAATTGTCTGTAAAATACCTCTACTATAAGTTTCTAAAAATTATATAAGTATTATACTACAAAGTGATGTGGTTTTGCAAGTTTTCTTTTTGTTTTTTGTTGGTTTTATTTGTTTCCTGGGATTGTTTTTGAAAAACGGAATTAAGATTTATGTGGTTTATTGTAGGTATAAAAATTTATATATACACCGTATATATATATAATTGCAAATTATAAGACTGTAGAAATAATTAGACATCATAAATAGAATATGGTATACTAAATATCTGGAATAATCGTTACAGGGTGGTTACCCTCCAACTTCAAAAGAAGGGGGGTGATGTTATGAATACATATCAGGTATTAACATTATTGTTTATATTTGGAAGTTTTCTAATTTCTCTCCTTGCCTATATCGACAAGAAGAACTAAAAAAGCCTACCCTGTTCTCACCAACAAGGTAGGCAGCGTCCATTAAGGACAAGTCTTTATCATGAGGATAACTACCTGACATGGGGCGGTTATTCCTTTTTGTATAAATATAATATCACCTGTGAGTCTATTTGTCAAATGCCGAACAACACTTTATAAGGTCCTTTTATTCCTCAATCTCCGGCATCCTTTTAATCCTGCCATCTGTAAAAATATCATACTCATCATAGCAATGCGTACTGAATTCACTGATGACTGCTCCTTTTTCCCCTGCCTGGAACCAGTGCCTGGTATTGGGATACAGGGTATATTGTTCCCCCTCTTTTAAGCAGATTTCATGAAACACGGTAAATCCTGGCTGATCCGGTAATATTTTTGCTTTTATATCCTCCGTGGCATCCCCTTCCACATATAGGTAGACCTCTCCTTTCCTGCATCGGAAGGTCTCTTCTTTGCCTTCATAATTCTCTCCTACCGATGGATGCAAATGCTCGGGACAGGTTTGATGAGGTAACAACACCATCTCCTTAGCACAGCAGCGGTCCGTATTTACATACACAACGCTTTCCAAACCAATTCTATAGATATCATTTAATCCGAAATCTGCCACTTCAATCTGCTCCTCCTCATCCGGGGTCAGAACAATATTGGCTTCTTTAAAATATTTTAATGCCTCTTCTTTCACTTCCTGATAAACTTTTCTATTCATATCTCTTTCCTTTCCTGCCAAAGCCCTGTTTTAATTTTTTTCTGCTGCCTGCCCATTTAAAGCCGGCGCTAACAAAGGGCAGGCTCATTGGCTGTTTTACGGTATGGCTACAAGTCCATCAGCCAAGCGGTGTGTTTGGGTGTGAACAGTAACCATTTTCTTACATACTCTGTAATTTTTACAAAATATAGGTTGACTGGCAATAGCGCTGTTTGCTATAATTAAATTAATAAATAGTTTTTATTTATATACCTGTTTACTGGAACAAAGATTTGTTGGTATCTATTTTGTAAATATATTTTACAATTTTTTGATAAATACCTTATACTAAAGGAGGGTAATATCTTGCGTAAAGGAGTTAACCACACAGATGTCAAAAATACAAACCGCGGCATTATACTGCAGCTGATCGCTTCCGGAAGAGACTATTCCAGGGCGGCTATTGCCTCTAAAATTCATTTATCTAAGATGACCGTGACAAACATTGTGAATGAACTGATTGAGGAACGCTATGTCTGTGAATCACAAATTGAAGAAAATACCAATATTGGAAGAAATCCGGTTCAGCTGGATATCGCACCGGATGCCCCTAAGGTAATTGGCATTTACCTTTCCAGGGATGCGGTTCACTGTATTCTTACTGAGATCACCGGCAAGATTTTATATCACCAGTTTACCTCTCTGTGTGAAGAGACAGCTAATTCACTCACACAGAAAATCATAAAGCTTATTCAGGATGCAGCTTCCGTGACTACCGATACCATCCTTGGAATCGGTGTCTCCTCCATCGGACCTCTGGATGCTGAAAAAGGAGTCATTTTAAAGCCTACAAACTTCTTTCATATCTCTGACTATTCCATTAAAGCTATTCTGGAGGACTGCTTCCAGATGCCTGTATTTGTCAATAATGATATGAATGCTTCCGCACTTGCGGAAAAGCTGTTCGGTATGTGTATGGATACGAGGAACTTTGTCTACCTTGGAATCTCCAATGGCATCGGATCGGGCATCATATCGGATGGGAAGCTGTTTCAGAACAAAAGCGGCTTTGTGGGAGAAATCGGACACATGGGCATCTACTATGACGGCGCTCTGTGTTCCTGCGGAAGAAGAGGCTGCCTGGAGGCTTATATCAATATGCCGGTCATACTGGAGAAATTACGCCTTGCAAGCAATAACCCTGCTCTTACCTGCTCCGATTTTGTAACTGTGGCAAAACAGGAGTCATGCCATGCTGTTTTCCAGGATATGGCTGAAAAACTTTCCTATGCAATTATCAATGCCTGCAACATGATGGATCCTCAGATCATCATCCTTGGGCATGAAGGTTACTACCTGCCGGATTCTTATATAGAATACATCCAGCAGGAAGTAAATGCCAAGATACTTGCCGCAAGCCATAAGTACATTTCCATCAGAAAATCCAGCTTTGCCATGAAAACTCCCATTATTGGCAGCGCCTGCTGCCTGTTAAACGAATTTTTTGCCGGGAATTTCTTTACTTCCAATCATCCAAAGGGCAGCCGTTAAACTCGGCTGCTGCTTCTGCCATAGCCCTTACATTTTCAACAGGAGTATCGTAAAACATATAATCGCTGGCTGCCAGAATATGCTTTCTGCCCAGCCGCTTTGCCGTTTCCAAAATTCTAAAACTTATTTCTTTAATCTCCCCGGGCGTCCCCAACAGTAGTTTATCCAGACCGATATTTCCTCTGGTACAGATCATATACATTCCTCTGAACAACGCATACTGGCTTGCGCTATTCCTTAATTCGTAGTTTTAAAAACTGACTTTAATGGACCGGAATGCATATTTCGGCAGGGTTACCCTTACTTCGCATCCATCCATTTCCACTGCTGTGTCTGCACATTCATTTTCGGTCAAAGAGATAAATCCAGCCGTTATGGGTTTTTCTAAAAATTCCAGGCTTACCGGTTCTTCTGCTTCACTGCAGCTGTACAATCGGATGACTACCGCGTTGCTTCCGTCTTCCGCCGCCTTCACAGAAGAAACTTTTACATTTCCTGTAACCTTAAGGAAACATTCCCTCTGTTTTGCTTTTCCCTCATGAACCGTACAGGACAGCGCATAAACAGGATGTGAAAATAGAATTGCTTCCCTTAAAAGCGTCTCTCTGCTGTAATCTTTTTCAAAACCGATTCCAATGTTGATGTAATGCTCTCCCAGATCCGGATATGGGTCAGGATCAAAAGAACCCCTTACCAAATCAATTAAGAGTGCCTGGTTCCCTCCCCGGTAGCCGTATTTACAATCGGACGTCAGCATCATTGCCGTATCTCCCATTTTCGGCAGCGGCGCTCCATAGTATACAGCAGGAACATCATGCCCCAGGCCTTTTCGAACAACAGAACCCGCCGGAATATCATAGAGGTAATCCTCCGCCTCATAGCCAAATGGCGTATAGAACTGAAGCTGCGGAATTTTCTTATTCTTCGCTCCCGTCTCCAGCCAATCCAGTTTGATCTTATAACGAAGCATCGAGTCATCGCCATTCAGGCTAATCTTTACTTTTAATTTGAATTTTCCATATTCCAATTCATAAGTCAGATATCGGTTCAGACCCGTTAGTTTCTTGTCAATCACTCTGACAAATGCCTGCTCATTGACATCTGTTATTCTGGAGTACCGTCCAACGATCCAGGCTGTCATCTCCTCCGTATCACTTTCTTCCACATAGCGGAAATAAGCTGAGGGATTCTGATCGTCAATCAATTCCTTCCCGCCGTTTAAGCCTGCAAAGGACAGCAATTTCATTGTTCTGGTATCGAATACTGCCCGAACCCTGTCGTTTTCCAGAATATATGCCCCATCCTCCATATCGTGGACTCTTAGATCCTGCCTTACCGGAAGCTTTTCTGACTGGGCTGGCGTATGCTTCACACAGTAAGATGCATAACCAAATGGTCCTACCTCAGCCATAAACAGCAGTTTGAGATAATGGTGCTGCCAGTAATGAAGCCCTTCTCCTTTTATTTCCCAGGGAACTTCCCTTCCCATCTCATCCACAACCGTAATCTCATCCACCGGGAATTCCGGATCCCAGACAGTAATTTCCACAAGCTCTTTTCTCAAGTACTGGGTAGTATTGAACAGCGTATAAACCCTGGTGTCTCCGCTTCCTCTGTGGGTACTGGAAAAGCCAAAACGTCCGTCACCTTCATTTCCGTAACAATCCTCCGTCTGCCCGGTACCATAGCCCACGCCTGCTCCTTCTGACATGGAGTCTTTTGTATCGTTTCCTCCAAATATACTGGTATCAATGCACTCACTTATTGCCCGCATAGCCCGGTTTGCATTTGCCATGGAGATGGTCAGCGTCTCCTGGAAAAGTCCCATAGCATGTTCTCTGGTTTCTATAACCCCTGACCCTGGCAGGATGTCGTGGAACTGGTTAAACAGCACATTTTTCCATGCCCGATCCAAACGATCCGTCAATCTGCGGTTACCGGTTAACTGTGCTCCCATGGTACAGAGCATTTCCGCATCATATAACTTATCTTCTCCGATACGGTTTGCCATCTTGATTCTGGCCTGGGTAGTATAGCATCCCGTCAGAACATAATTTAATTCTCCGGTAACTACAGGGAACCGGTCTCTGTCCTTTTCTACAGCATGGAAGAACTCATGCATGGTTCCAAAACGAATATCCGGCATCAACGGCCAGTTGCTCATATCCATAATACGTTCAATATCTCTTCTTGTCGGTCCGCCGCCATGGTCTCCCACACCATATACTTTTAACATGGTACTGGTATGATTTTCCCTGGAAAATTCAGGAACATTAAGCATCATGTCATATTCAATGGGTCCCAGATACCAGGTTGGCTCACGGTATACCAGTACTCTTTCCCCTGAAGGTGCTTCCCAGTTGTACAGCATATATTTATCAAAGCCTCTGCAATGGTAGTAATACTTAATCCCACCCTGATTTAAAATTTCCGGCACACATGCGCTGTGACCGAAGGTATCCGGCTCAAAATCCAGTTCCATCGCCTCTTTTGGCAGCTCCAACAGACCTGACAAATAGTTTTTGGTATACAGAATATGCCTGGCCATACTCTCCGTACCTGTCATATTTTTGTCCGGTTCCACCCAGGTAGATGCTGTAACTTCCCATTTTCCTCTTTTAATCTGTTCTCTGATCTCCGGCAGCATGTCGGGACAATATTTTTCAATTGCCTCATAAGTAGATGCCTGGGACTGGGAAAATGTAAAATCTTCATATTCCCGCATCAGATTCAGCATGGTCTGAAAGGTATCTATTGTAACAGACACAGTTTCCTGATATCCCCACATCCAATTCATGTCAATATGGGCGTGTCCTGCACAGATTACACTTAATTTCTTGGCAGATTCTTTATAATGAAGCAGTTTATTTTCCGCAGCGGCTGCTTCCTGTTTTGTGATAGCCCCTTCTTCCTTCTCCTGCTGATAAAGATGGTCAATTACTTTCGCTGCATCTTCCGGGATTTCCCCATTTCTTAAATGTATCAGGTATCCCAGCTGGGCAAGAATACGTTCTTCCCAGTAATTTTTCCCTTTTTTCTCTTTCAGTTTCAGATACTTTTCCATTGTATTCACAAATACACCTTCTTTCTTTAACCTTTTGTTCCGCCCCGCATGCTGAATCCCTTGGACATATATCTCTGCGTCAATACATATAAAATAATGGACGGAAGTGCATAGATAATGGAAAATGGATTCCCTTTAACTTACCTGCACCGCCAACCCAGGCTCCCATAATTGTTGCAATCAGCAAAGATGTACTTTGGCATTCATATACAAAATTATGCCGTTGTTTTTGTCAAATTGTATAATATATTTTTATAAACATGGCTTTCATTAGCGAGTATAACCACATTAAAGCATAATATAAATTAATTGTCAATGGTTTTTACTATTACGAAATAAATATTTATATATTTAGAAAGAAATGCGATCATTTTCCATTCCAAAAATGATCAGAAATTGTTTTTCAGCTAATGATAGGCACGAAAAAAGGATAAGCCAAATTCTGGCCTATCCTTGTACTACAGCGAACAGTTTATAAATGGCTTATGGCTCATGCCAGTTCTGCAGTAAGCCTTCTAAACGCCTGTCATGGTCCGCCCCTTTTCTTTACAAACACTATCTCCTGATACAAAGCGTCCCTTAATCAGCATTCATAATCCACACAAACTTTCCCGACCGTAATTGCTTTTATATACTCTTTTATCTTCACATGCTCCGGATGTCCCTGATACGCTGTTTCCGACACCCTGTCCACAAACTCCGTATAGAGTGCAAAGTCAAATTCACCGCCATTATAATTAGCTCCCACTTCCGCTTTCAGAAGTCCCTTTATTTGCGGCTGCATATTTTGGAATTTCCAGTTCAGCTCTGTTACTATTTCTTCTGCATCCTGTTTTTTCTCTGGTTTTAACGCCCAGAATAAAATATGTTTTACCATAGTTCCACTTCCTCTCTTAGCATGTTTTTGATAATTGGTTTCTGTAAGATATGCGTCACGATTTCTTTTATGCTTTCTGTGAGCTTCCAAACAGACGCATTTTGCTTCCTACTTCAGCCTTTATGCCGTCTATGGTATAATTAATTAATTCCGGATAACTGATGGAAGTACAGGTGCAGCCCTTTAACTGCTGCATTACCGCTTTCACGATTCCTTCTATCAGTTCCTGGCTGTTTCCAAGATTTATCTTACGTGCTCCGCAGAGATTTTCATTAATAGTGTTGACTGCAGCTTTCGACATATCGGTAAAAATATTAACTTTACTGATTCCATTTGCCACACAGCTTCGGAAATCCTGATCCGTCAGCCCGGATCCTCCATGCAATACTAATGGAACGTCCACAGCATTTCGGATTTCCCGCAGCCGGTTTATATCCAGAACCGGTTTTATCTTATATTCTCCATGAGCTGTACCGATTGCCACAGCCAGAGCATCAATTCCCGTCCTGGCGGTAAAATCAGCTGCCTGCTCTACTTTGGTATACATTTCCTCATGCCCGTCATCACCGCCGCCTTCCGCACCGCCCACATGCCCCAGCTCTGCTTCCACTGATACGTTCAGCGCGTGGGCTACTTTCACAATTTCTTTTGTCTGACGGATATTCTCTTCATAGGTTAGTGTGGAGCCATCAAACATTACGGAGGTAAAGCCATAATGGATGGCCTTCATGATATATTCAAAGGTCATTCCGTGGTCAAAATGAATCGCAACCGGCACCACTGCTTCTCTTGCAAATTTCACCATAATCGGCGCGATGTCTTCGAGATTTGCGTAAGGAAGATGTGCTTCGGCAAAACCGATGATCACCGGGGAACGCTCTTCTTCTGCTATCCCTATAATTGCCCTTGCCATTTCAAGATTAATGGTATTAAACATTCCAACGCCATATCTCCGGTTCTTTGCATCTTTTAATATTTCTTTTAGTGTCACAATCGCCATATATACACCTTCTTATCTTTATTGAATTGGGGCATGAAACTAAATGCAGGCTCTGGCATCTGTAAATTCCAGTCCGTAAACCTCCGCTACTGCCCGGTATGTTAGCTTTCCTTTGTATATATTCAAGCCTTCGAAAAGACCCGCATCTTCTTTCAGTGCCGTCTCTGCACCCTTATCTGCAATATGGAGTCCGTAGTTTAATATAGCATTATTTAATGCATTGGTAGATGTATTCGATACCGCTCCCGGCATATTCCCAACACAATAGCAGACCACACCTTCTGTCACATATACCGGAGCATCGTGATAAGTCACGTGGCTCACTTCACTGCATCCGCCCTGGTCAATTGCCACATCCACAATCACCGCACCTTTTTTCATATTCTTTAAATACTCTCTTTTAATCAGCTTTGGTGCCGCCGCACCCGGGATTAATACCGCCCCGATCACAAGATCCGCATCTGCCAGGCATTCCTGTATATGCTGGGGTGTGGAAAAAACCGTATTAATTCTGCCCTGATAAATGTCCTCCAGGTATTCCAGCCGGTCCAGATTAATATCCAGAACTGTAACTTCTGCCCCCATTCCCGCAGCAATTTTAATTGCGCTGGTTCCTACAATTCCCGCTCCCAGGACTACCACTTTTGCCCGTTCCACACCCGGAACTCCCGCTAACAGGACACCTCTTCCGCCAAAGGGTTTTTCCAGATATTTCGCACCCTCCTGAACGCTTAACCTTCCTGCTATCTGGCTCATGGGTTTTAAACAGGGCAATCCGCCATTTCTGCCTTTTATCGTCTCAAATGCAATACCGATACATTTGCTCTCCAGCATAGCGTCCGTCAGCGCTTTATCTGCTGCCAGGTGAAGATACGTATAGATAATCTGGTTCTCTCTGATCAGCCGGTATTCCGGTTCCAGCGGCTCTTTTACCTTTACAATCATGTCACAGGTGTCAAATACCTCCTTTGCCGTATCCTGTAAAATACATCCTGCCTGTTCATACAAATCATCCTGGTAGCCAGATCCTTCCCCGGCGCCTTTCTGAATATAAACCGCATGTCCGTGATCAATAAATGCTTTTGCTGAATTTGGTGTAAGGCCTACGCGGTATTCATGTTTCTTAATTTCTGTAACGGTACCTACTTTCATTTACTTACCCCTTTCCGGCTATTCGCCGCACCCTTTTTTTGATCTCTCTTTATGATCTTACTTTATGATCTCTTACTATGATCTTCTAGCATGATCTTCTAGCATGATCTTCTATTATGATCTTCTATTATGATCTTCTATTATGATCTTCTATCATGATCTGCTATCATGAATCTTTTGCATTTCATGCCCGATTCCCAACCGTGCTATCCATTATAGATTATGGGAATCTGCAGGCAAAGGAGTAAGATCCAGTTCCACTGCCCGTTTTTCCTGATAAGACTTTAATGCCGCCGTATGCAGGGCATGGGAGATTCTGGTCTCCTCTGGTGTAAAGCAGCCGAATGCTGTCTCTTTTCCCTCTACTTCCAATATAAATGCCGCCCACATCTGTAAAATGGCATCGGTAAATCCAAATTCAAATATATCTCCGGTAATGGTAGGAATCAGTGGTTTTGTTCCGATATTGACCCTGCTCCACGCCTGATTCTTTCCTTCGGAAAACAGATAGTGAAAAGCGTTTGGGTCATCCGAATAAAATCGGACGGATGCATCCATTCCCGTCACCTCCAGATACCAGTTACTGGTAGCCCCGGGCTCCAGCCTCTTCGTCTCGATATACAAGGCAAACTCATTATCATCTTTATCGGCACACTGGCAGATCATCGTTCCGTTGTCATATGTATCACATGCTGCCATGCCGCCTTTTCCATCCGGACGTTCAGTTACGATATCACTTAGTACCGCATAAACATTTTTCGGAATCCACCCCAGCCGGAAAGGTACATGTTCCGCATGAATGCCCAAATCCCCAAGGCATCCATATTCCCCATTCATGCGAACGGTACGCTTCCAGTTAATGGGCTTATGAATATCCAGGTCGCTGGCATGGTTAAATCCTGCCTTCACTTCAATGATCCGTCCCAGTTTATCATTTTTAACCCAGCGTATTAATTCCTGGCAGGCCGGAAAATAGGGATACTCGCTGGCACACCGCACCACTACTTCCGGATTTTGTGCAATGGCCTCCAGAATTTTCTGATTGGCTTTTTGATCAATTCCAAAGGGTTTTTCCCCCAGCAGGTGCTTCTTGGCACGAATGATATCACAGTATACCTGTTCATGCAGCAGATGGGGAAGTGCACAGTATACCGCTTCTACATCTTCCCGTTTCAAAAGTTCTTTGTAATCCGTTGTTGTAAACTGAATGGTATCAAAGTTATCAGTAAACCATTTCTGAGATGCTTCATTGACATCACAGACTGCCACGATCTCCGGCCTTGCTACCTGTACCGTCAGATGGCACCATCTTGCGGCTGCACTGGCAAATTCTTTTCCCATAAGCCCGCATCCTATAATTCCAAAACGTATTGTTTTTCCCATATCAGATTCCCCCTACTTTCCTTCTTCCATTTCATGCAGTGCAGCTTCCATATGCCAAATCAGGCAGTCAATCAGTTTGTGTGTCGCGATTAATGGCAGCTTCAATAACGCAGCCGGCGGGCAGAATGCCTTGTATACCTGAGCACTGATATCAAAATATCGTCCCGTCATCTTCTTCACAAAAGTAACCGTATCGTCCACATATTTAAAGGTGATGGCACTTAACATCTGTTCCCCTTCCACATAGTCAATTACTTCCGGAAACTTATCTTTCAACGTTTTCACACGTGCTTCATAATACCTGCCTGTTTCGGAAACAGCACTGCCGTTTTGTTCCACAAATGCCATTGTAATCAGGTAAGACAACGATGCCAGTTCTTCCTGTCCGTTGGTAACCAGTGCACCGAACTGGTTTAGGTTGTCCATTTCGGCGGTGGTAATAATTCTGGAAGCCGGGTACTGCCCGCCCGGAAAGCCTTTTCCTACCACTGAGAAATCCGGATTCAGACCATATTGCCGGAATAAGAACATACCATCATACCACATACAGGATTGAATCTCGTCACACATGATAGGCGTATCACCTTCATGGCAGATTTTATATACTGCTCTCAGATAATCTTCCTCCAACCGGATGCCCCCATAATTCATCAGAATAATTTCATGGGTAAAGCCAGCTGCTTTATATTTGCCCTGATTATACATTTCATATTTTTTCTGGAAATCCTCCAGGTCATTAATCGCAACCGGAACCACTTTATAGATATCATTTTCTTCATTCTTTTTATAAAATTCCGGCCACATATCCCGGAAAGTCTGGGCAATAACGGTTGTGCCATGGTAGTTTGCCATACGTCCGCCTTCATAGTCGCCCATCACAAAGAAAACAGGAATTCGTCCGCTGTATTTTGGTGCAGGGAATGTTTTGTCCAGTTTATAAAATCTGGCGAGCATCATCTTAATTCCCGCTTCACATGCAAGAGAACCGGTCTCCAGATTGATCACGCGGTTTAGTACATGGGGTTTATCACTTTTTAATATATCCTCCAGCTCCTGCTTCTGGTCTTTCCCCATCCCATTGGCAATTCTCACTAATTCCTGTTCACACAATCTCGTTATGTAGCCTCTGGTATTATTGTGTGTTGCGTTGGAAATCCCAAGTGTTCTGGCATTATCGATCAGTTTATATCCCGGAAAGAAATGTCCCAGCGGCGTGTGGTAATGCTCACTCTTGGCAATGACATACAGCTTTCCATCCTGCCCTACCCGGTAGTATCCGAATCCGGAAATAGGACTTGCATCATGATTTGCCGCCTTGGCAAAAGCCTGTGTCGGTGCTCCTTCCATTTTACCTGTAAAAGGCACCGTCACAATTTGACCGATTCTGTCAAGCATGGAATCCAGCTTTTCCACATAGGACTCCGGGAAAAATTCTACCTTTTCTGTCTTGGCAGACTCCGCCTTTTCTTCCTCTACCCCCAGCAGCGAAACTGCTGCAGCAGCAACCGCATTCACATATTCCTCCCCCAACAGATCCCCCAGAGACATAGCTAAATCATTTCTCATAATAAAATCCTCCTTTACATTATATGTGGTTTGTACATCCCTTTCTTCCACTTCATAATATAACGTTTCTTTCATTTTGTCAACTATTTTTGATTGTTTCTTTCATTTTATTGTTTTTTCGTTCAATTATTCGGGATATTCATTGACAGATCATTCTTTTTATACTATAACTAAAGATAAGAAATTCCAGAGCTAACAGGCAGTACGGAAACAGGTTCTAGCCTGACGTACTAGCCTGACGCTCTACTTGCTTCAGACAAAAATGAAAAGGAGGTTTCTTATGAGCAAACAGACACAACGAACTGAAACCATTTTAAATATACTGAAAATCAGGCAGCGCCTGACCACCATAGAAGCTATGGAACTTTTAGATGTATCCGAATCTACCGTGAGGAGGCTGTTTAGCGAACTGGAGCAGGAACAAAAAGTGATTCGCAGATATGGCGGAATACAGCTTGCCAATAAAACCCCCGGCGAATATTCTTTCGACCGCCTGATTGAAAGCCATCAGGAGGAAAAAGAGGCGATTGCCGTATGCGGACTCCGCTATATTCAGGATTCTGATATCCTTTTTTTCGATTCCGGCACCACCCTGTATTATCTGTGCCAGGCACTTGCCCAGAAGCTGGAAGCCGAAGAAATCAAGGATCTGACGGTTTTTACTAATTCCCTGGCTAACCTTCAGATTCTATCCCCGGTTTGCCGCGTTATTCTGATCGGAGGAGAATACCGCCAGAAACGCATGGACTTTGCCGGCTATGCCAGCAACAAATTTATCAGTCATTTTAATTTCACCAAATGCTTTATCGGCGCTGACGGCATTTCTCTGGAAGAGGGCCTGATGGCTACCGACTCCGATACGGCACTTATGGCAGAACTGGCAATCTCCCGCTCCGAACAGACAATTGTCATGACCGATGCCGGGAAGCTTGGAAAGCGTTCCTTTTTAAGCTATGCATCCTTAGACCAGGCTGACTGCATTATCACTGGAAGGACAGCGGATCCGGAATTTTTGGAGACGGTGCGACTGAAGGGTATTGATATCTGTACTGCCTGAAAAAAGCAGGTAAAAAGCAGGCAAGCTTTGGATTTCGATTATTTTAAAACTCCGGCTTGTCTGCTTTTTTTCATTTATAATACTGTTTCATTTCCTCTAAAAATGGAAGCTCCAATAATTCATTTAAAAATCCTTCCGCCTGATTTCTGGACTTTGTGAAAGGATCCATCATAATCAATTCTACCAGCAGCTCCCTGCTCCCTTTATCATAAGCCTCCAGCTCCATCTCTACGGACGCAATGCGGTCTCTTTTCATATGACTTTGTACCATTTTGGGAAGTGGCAGCGTGTGAATACCCTGAATCCCTCTCCCGGATACCAATGCCGGTATTTCCACTTCAAAATCTTCCGGCACTCCCTCCACATAGGTAAAGTCATTTGGTATATTCACAATGACCACCCGCTCAACATCGCACGCCAATGCTTCCATTAAGGGTATCATTGGCTCATCCGAAGGTACTTTGGAAAATAATTCCATCATACGAATGGACTCGTCGCAGGCTGCCCTGTGTATGTCATCCACATGCTTTTGGGAAATCTTAAAATATTCATCATAAAAAAGATCGGGATCTTCTTTCCAGACCTCCTGTACTTCCCCGTCGGTATGATACCAGTATCCCCAACTGCCTCCGCCCGGAGTACAGGTATCCCCAATAGGCATGATTCCATATTTCTTATACAGATCAATCGCTTTCGGCCCAAAATCATCACTGTATCTGCAAGTTTTAAAATAATCCTCTGATTTTTCTTCAATCCACTGATCCAGAAGCGGATAGGCATCCCGGCCTTTATAGCAGAAGCTGTTCAGCCACACAAAATGGTTAATGCCCGGAACTTGAAAGGTAACATTTTCCCGTTCCAGCCCCAGCAGTTCGCAAAGCCGGTATACACCACCGTAGCCATGGCACATACCTGCCAGTTTTATTCCTTTGTATTTCCGGGTCAGATAGGTCACTCCTCCCATCACCGGATTGGAAACCATAATGTACCATGAATCCGGACACACCTTCTGCATATCCTGATAAATATCTTCCATCAGCCTCAACTGATAAAAGTTTACCCAGAAGGACTCATCATGTACGATGTGAAAACTTCCTCCAAACCGGTAGCCCCATTTCTTGGCAAGCTTCCACCCCTCTTTCAGCCTTTCGTAACCTCCTGCCAGTGCTGTATTAACCACAAAGTCCGCATCCTTAAGGCACTCTAAACGATTCGTCGTTCTGGTAATCTTAAGTGCAGTGCCTGCTTCCGCTGCATACCGTACACACATCCGGTAAATGTCATCCAGCCTGCCCTCATTTATATCCATCAGGCAGATCCAACTGTCTGATAGATTTTTATTAAGGCACAAATCCTTAATCAAATTTATAGAAAAAATTCCGGAACCTGCGCCGATTAAACTGATTTTCACACTCATTTCTTATCCTCCTGTATTCATAGCCTGCTGCCCGCATAGGCCGGCTCATCTTTTTTATTTAATAGCACCTGCCGTCAGTCCTTTTGTCATATACTTCTGGAAGAGCAGATAAATGATCAGTGTGGGTATTACACTGATTAAAAGCCCCGTCATCTGAAAAGTGGGGTCAACCGAAGTCCGGTCAGCCATAAGGGATGACAGTGCAACCATAACTGTTCTTTTATCCATAGATTTTAACAAGATCATCGGAGTAAACAGATCATTCCAATAGCCGATGAAGTTTGTAATGACAGACATGGCAACCCCGGCAATTCCCATAGGGACAATTACATTCGCCACTAATCCAAAATAACCGGCACCGTCAATTTTAGCAGCTTCCATGACTTCCTTATCGATCCCCCGAAAGCAGGTAGTCATCAGCATAATCGTACTGGGAAGCCCCATCGCCAGATAGGATAATACAACTCCAGTATAGGTATCTACTAATTTAAACTTTGCAAATATAACATACATTGGAATCATGGTAACCTGTGCGGGAATAAACATGGTAGCGATAATAATTAAAAACATCACGTTTCTTCCCCGGAACCGGAGTTTGGTAAACGCATAGCTGGCAAATACGGAAAAGATGGTAATCAGAACCACGCTGGCACCCACGACGATAAAGGTATTCAGAAAATTCTTCATAATCTTGAATCTGGAAATCAGCGCCTCAAAATTATCCAGGTTTATTGACTTTGGCAGCGCAAAAGGGTCAGCCAGATACTCGGCTCCTGACTTCATGGCAGTCATTGTCATAAAAATCAGGGGATATAAAAAGGTAAGGGACATCAGGCAGAGTGCGGTAAATACCAATATTTTAGACCACTTTATTTTTTTCACTAAGCTCCCTCCTCCCTTTCTTTTTTCTGTGAAATTCCCTGTTGAACCGCCGTAAAGATCAAAATAATGATTAATAGGATGACGGACATTGCACAGGAATATCCCATTTGGCTTCCGCTTACAAAAGATTTCTGGTAAATCATATAATCAATTGTCATGGTCTCGGTTCCCGGACCTCCCCTGGTAAGGGAATAGATCAGCGGAAACAAGCTGGTAAAAGACCAGATTACCGATACCATAATGGAATATTCTATGGTCCTGCGCAGAAGCGGCAGGGTGACCAGGAATAATTTCTGCCAGTAGCCTGCACCATCCAGTCGCGCCGCTTCATAAATATCCGGTGAAACAGATGCCAGACCGCCCAGCACCAGCATTCCCTGCCATCCGATATTAATCCATACCAGGCAAAAAATAATGACACCCAACCCGCTGGAAGCCTGTCCCAGCCATTCGATTGCCAGTCCGTCCATCCCAACCGCCCGAAATAAGGTATTGATCGGTCCGTTAAATCCAAAAAAGATAGCAAACAAAAATCCAACAATCAAGGAAGATACTACCTGCGGGATATAGTAAATTGTACGGAATATCTTCCATCCCTTCACTTCTTCATAAAGTAAAACAGCAACCACAACCCCGATAAAGATCTGGATTGGTATATATATCAAAAGCACCAGATTGTTCCTGAAAAGCCCCCAAAATTCCCCGTGTCCCAAAATCTGGATATAATTTTTCAGTCCCACAAAATCAGATTTAAACATTCCGTCCCAATTTGTAAAACTTTTTATAACAGCTGCTGCCACGGGTATTCCCCTGACAGCAACTAAAATAATTAACACCGGCAATATGGAAAGCCATCCCTGAAGTGCTTCTCTATGACAGAATCTTCTTTTCTTCATGTCCCGGCTCCTCCCCGTTCACATGCCGGAGCCTCCGTTTACTGGAGCTCCTGCACTTTTTCATCCAGCTTCTGCGCCAGTTCATCCGGCGTCATTTTACCTGTAACCGCAAGCGTGCCCAGAGAGAAACATTCATTTGCAATGTCCGGCACCATACTGTTATCTGTCCAGTAGGAATAATTCTGGGCTATATCATAAAGTTTTTCCATCACACTGTCCCCTTCCCAGCCAAGCTCTTTTAACGTAATATCCTTTCTCAGCGGAAGCATCGGATAATTTTGCAGCAGCTTCAGATGGTTTTGTTTGTTGCTTAAGAAAGAACAGAATTTTACTGCCAATTCGGGATTGGGACAGTAATTTGCAACTGCCAGTACCTGTCCGGAGCCGCCAATTGCCGTATTGCTTTTCAGGACATTACCGTCATAATCCGGCAGTGTATAAAATCCAGCCTTATCATTTCCAAGGGATTCCCGCACTACCTGAAGGATACCGGTAGTCACACCCCCAAGCATCGCAGCATCTCCTTTCAGGAATCTGGATAAAGCATCCTGCGAACTGGCATAATCCTCGTTGACATATCCTTTCTGGAACATATCCTGGGTAACTCGGAAAGCATTTTTAAAGTTTTCGTCATCGGAGAATTTCTTTTCTCCCTTGCTCTCTGCCGCAATATCTTCATTACTGGTCTTTTGCACCCACCAGGTTGCCATATCCATGGTAAACAAGGAGTTTACCCCTGCCGAATCTGCAATTATCGGAAGGATTCCGGCATCTTTTACTTTCTGCAGCATTGTAAGAAATTCATCTACTGTTTTTGGCGGATTGCCTTCCAGATCCACACCTGCCTGTTTCATAATATCCGTATTATAGATAAATCCACATATTTCCGATCCTGCTGCGGGATAGCCCAGTATCTTTCCGCCTTCTTTAAA
Source organism: Robinsoniella sp. KNHs210 (assembly GCF_000686105.1). Classification (NCBI taxonomy): domain Bacteria; kingdom Bacillati; phylum Bacillota; class Clostridia; order Lachnospirales; family Lachnospiraceae; genus Robinsoniella; species Robinsoniella sp. KNHs210. Next base: position 1,042,568 of record NZ_JMLZ01000002.1, on the reverse strand, counting down.
ATCTTCCGTAACCACATCCCACCCCATCAGATTTTCCTTATCTTCCGGTGGAATCATATCGGAAATATCCAGCACCACATCTTTTAAAGCAAAGATCGGCTGTCCCGACCACAGGTTAATGATATCCGGTCCGCTTTTTGCCAATGCTGCGGCTTTATAAGACTGATGTGCCGCCCCCTGGTCTGGAAGCAGTGTAATCTCTACCCTGACACCCGGATTTTGCTTTTCGAACTCATTGCAGATCTCTGTAATCGGCCACTCTTCCTGAGGCTTTTTCTTATCTTCATCTGAAATATAAGTCGCCAGCCAGATACTCAAAACTGTTTCCTCTGTTTTTGCTTCTTTCTCCGTTTTCTCGGTTTCCCCGGTTTGCTCCGTTTTCTTTTCTTCCGTTTTTACCTGTTCTTCCTCCTGCCTCTTGCTTTCACTGACAGGTGCTGATGCATCCGTCTGTTTTGGCGACTCCTGTGTACTCTGGCATCCCGCCATCGTCAGCCCCAGAGCCGCTGCCATTCCAAGTGCCATAAATCTGTTTCTTCTCTTCTTCATGAAAATCCCCCTTTACTGGTTTTAAGTTTCATCCGGCTTGTTCCTGTTGTACTATTATTGTAAGATTTTACCTGAAAAAAGACAATGAAACAGATTGATGAGTTCCTACAGGATCTTGACCTGCGGCATGGGATTTGCAGGGCTTTTTTTCTTTTTGTGCTGATTTATACCGCCATATTTTGTAATCAGAACAACATCTTGGAATTATCTGACACGCTCCTGCTTAGCAAACAATTACTTTACTGCTATACCCGCTTATTTATGGATCTTCTTCATATATGCGCCCGGTGTGATTCCGCAAAGCTTTTTGAAGGTTGTTATAAAATGTCCCTCGGAAGAGAAGCCCAGACATTCGCTGATCTGGGTAATCCTCATCCCTTCCTTAAGGTATTCTTTTGATAGCGAAATTTTATATTTCAGAATATATGCAATCAGATTTTCACCGGTCTTTTTCTTGAAAAGCTTACAAAGATAATCCGGATTGAGATATACCTGTTTTGCAATGCCGCCCAGTGTCAGCTTCTCTCCTATATTGTTCTTTATGTACCGGATGACCTCCCCGATCAGGGTGTCTCCGCTGTTTGCACATACCGCCAGTTCATCAAAGCCTATGATCCATTCCTGCATACACCGGAACAACTCTTCACAGCTTGCGCACTCCATGATCTTGCAGAACATTTCTTTGAGCTTATTCTGTCTCTCCTGATTCGGTGCCGATAATGCAGTAAGCACCGCAATAGTCTGCTTCATGGCTTCCTTTAATTCTTTTTCCGGTATCACCGGATAATCCTGTAAAAGCATATAGAGATTTCTTACATCCTCTCCAAAGGTGTTCATATCGTCTATGAAACGGCAGCGTTCCATGGAGTTTTTAATTTTATCCTGAATTTCTCTGGTAATCAGAAGATCTTCAAAAAAGCAGAATCTGCACTGCGGCTTATAAAACCGCTGGCTGAGGGCTATATCCGCCTGTTCGTAATATTTCGGCAGGTCAAAATCATCCTTTACCACCCGGACAATTCCAAAAGAAAGATGCATGTCCAGATATTGGTACATGGTTAATTCCAGACGGTTACAGATATCTTTAAGCAGCTGCACCCCGTCCTCACGATAAGATATCACTGCCCAAAGCTTGGTGCTGTCCGTTAAAAATACCTTGCCTCCCGCCATGGTTTCTATAATATTCTGGCAGATCGCTGCTACAGAATACTCCACCCCTTTGACGGCACTCAATATTTCAACCTTGGGAATCTCAATGCACACCAGAAAAACAGACGCATCGCAGGGATTCATAAAAGCACTTTCAAAGCGTTCCCGAACCGCCTGTTTATCCGTAATAAATCCACGGAGAACCAGATTGGCATATTCTCCCAGAACTGCATTGGCATTGACATAACGGTGTTCTTCCATATCCGTATCATCGCATACCCGTTCTGCTTTTATCTCTTCTATTACCCTGGTGACTTCTTCCATCATATTCTGAGGCTCTATTGCACTTTTTAAAATATACCCGCTGACCCCAAGCTTAATAGCCTCCTGCAGATATGACACCTCGTCCACGCAGCTTAGAATCAGGAATTTACAGTCAGGCTGTATCCGCTTCAATTCCCGGATAAAGATAAGTCCATCCATTTTCGGCATCATAATATCCGCAAGCACAATATCCGGTACAATTTCCTTTGCCAGCCCAAGGGCCTGTTCTCCGTCTTCTGCCTCCCCAACTACCTGTAAACCGTACTCTTCCCAGGGAATTATGGATCTCATCCCTATTCTGGTTAATATTTCATCATCCACAATCATTACTTTTAACATGCTCATGTTCATCCCCACCTTTGCTTATTGCCGGAAATACCATGGTTACTGCGCATCCTTTTCCGGGTTCACTGCGAATCTCTATAACGGCGCTTCCTCCATAATGCATCTGCATTCTCTGATTGATATTCCAAAGTGCAATATTTTCTTCCTCATGGGCTTTTTCCCAGTTCTCTTTTTCATCCAGAAGTGTATCTACCTGTGCCTGTTCCATTCCAACACCATCATCGGTTATTTCAAAGACATAGTTATCTTCCCATCTCCGCCCTTTGATCACAATCCGTCCGATTCCCCTTTTTGGCAGCACACCGTGATTAATGGAATTTTCCACCACAGGCTGAAACAGCAGTTTTAAAATCATGCCCTCCATCATCTCTTTTTCCACATCAATCTCATAACTGAATTTGTTCTGGAACCGGATTTGCTGCAGATAAAGGTATTCTTCTACATATTTTAATTCTTCTTTTACTGTCACAAATATCCGGCTGTCCGAAAAATTGTAGTCCAGCATATTGGAGAAAGCAAGGATACTCCGGCTGATTCCTTCGGCTCCTTTTAGCTTCGCCATCCACCGGATACTGTTCAGGGTATTCCGGACAAAATGGGGTTTAATCTGTGCCTGCAGCATCTTCATTTCCATCTGGTGTTTATTCTGCTCCTGCTCTTTAATCTGACCGATGCTGTTTTTTAAATCCCCAGCCATTTCCGAAAATGCTTCCATCAGCCCCTCAATTTCATTTTTGTCACCTAAGGTCTGCACAGGCAGCTCTATATCCAGATTTCCCTTTCCAATCTCTTTCGTCATCTGGTTTAAAACCTTGAGCGGCTTAAAAATCTTCCTGCTGAAGAAAAACAGCAGAATCGTTATACAGATCACGCAAAGTAAGATCATAATATAATTCACCAGATTAATATACCTGAGATCACTGGTCAGATCATTCTGGGGAGAAATATTGACCATCTGCCATCCGCTATTGCACCCTTTAACTTTTACAGCATGGGTAAACAGTATATACGTCTGGTTACGGTAGAGGAATGTCTGATATCCCTCTTTTCCCATATTGGAGAGCAGTTTCTCCCTTAGGTTCCCTGAAAGTTCTTCGTACCGCAGTTTACTTTCATCCCCCTGAATCAGACATTCTCCTTTTTCATCAATCAGAAAAACAGACCCGTTTTCTCCAAATAAACTTCTGGACAATAGCTTTGCAAAATAGGAAGCATCCATCCCCACAGCAATAACCCCCAGCTGTTTATCTGCTTTTAGAAGATTTGCACCACAGTAAAGCTGTGTGCCTGACTTCGATAAAATGTAATTATCATGAACATAAAATTTATTGGCAAATGTATAGGAGTGCCAAAGCCCTTTCACTATCTCATCATTGCTAAATCCAACCCCCCGTGCATCTGACTGACCTTCCTTCAGTGCAAATGCTGATGTGAAGAATTCTCCGTTCTGGTTTACAATAATATAATGAAAAGGATATGCATTTTTTGTGGCATCCGAATTTTTCACGATTTCATAATATATCCCGGCATAACGCTGCTGAGTAGTTCCCCCCTGCTCCCCGGACACATAATTTAGAACTGCTGTATTATTTGCCGCACTTTTAACAATATCAAATTGAGCCTGCAGTGCATTGCTGACACTGTAGGAAAGGCTTTCCGCCGTCTGGTCTGATAATTTATAAATCTTACTCTCTAAAATATTCTCAAATACGGATTTATTCACCAGGTTTTGTATCAGTAACGGAAGCAGAAAAAACAACAGTAAAAAGAAAATAATTGAGTATTTCAAATGATACTTCAGATTTCTTATCTTTCGTAATCCCATAGCCTACCCCTCTCCAGTGGACTTTTTATTATTCCCTAATTATAACACAATCCACTCTGAAGCAGGACTACTACTCCACAGTGGATTCTGGAAAATTATGTAAATTCTTTCGGATAATGCTGGCGTACCTGTTTATGGTAAAGCTGATAAACCTTTATATTTTTTACAGCGATCATACTTGCATAAGCTTCAAAGCCAATTCTTCCAAACCTTCTGGAATCGATGGGATCAGGATCCGTTACTTCGATAATCAACCGTCCGTCTATCCGTAAAAAGCAATGCCCCTTTACACTTCCCGCCTGGATATGATAGACCTTTCCGGGACAGAACTCGAACAGTGGTGTACCTACATTCAAAAGATAATCGGGTGATTTCTCTATTCCCACCTTCCCTTCCCACCAGCCCTGAACACCGGCTACATAAGCAATGCCTCTTTCCTTCTTCTTTTCATCCCAGCAGCCGTTCCACATTACATTAATATCGTGTGTTGACGGCTCCAGAACCTTTGCAAGAAAATCCACCATCACATCTCCATAAAAATCCTGTCTGGAGATTATCATCCCTGGATATTCATCCGGATTCTTCCCTGTGATCCAGCCATTTTTATAGTCCCACACGCCTGTTTTTATCTCAAAATCCCACTCCAGAACTTCCCCGGATACTTTTTTATCATACAGTGGACAGTCCGGGTCATACCACACTTCTTTATGCAGCAGCCTCATATTTTCTCCTTTCCAAACACCCCTACTGTACAACTTCTATATCCAATAACCTGCAGACTGTTTTCACATCTTCCATCCAGTCACCATATACCATAATGATATGCTGTCCGGGCACCTTGTCCAGATACTCCTCCATGGGAATAGATGGTTCCAGCAGTACCGCCGGGAAGTCCGGTGTGGGTTCTTCCCATCCAAGTTCTGTCCATTTGGGTGCTGCTTTTGCTATTCCTTTTGAAAGAAACAGCTTAAACGCTCCACCTGTCTGATAAAACCGGGCAAAGGTAACTTCTCCGGTACGAACCTTTGATACATTGCTGATACCTGTATTGATTTCACCTAAGTTTGCAGCACGTATTTTTACTCCATTCTCGGTAAATTCTTCCGGTATAAAACCACATACCCCAACCAGTACTTCTTTTTCAAACACTTCGTAGTGTTCCATAAATGCTGCCGCGTGTCCGGTAACTGCTGCCAGCAGAATACTGGTAACCAGGCCGTAGGCATCGCATTCGCAGATAACAGACAGGTCTTTTCCCGCCAGCAGGCTTTGTGCAAGGCAGGGATTCAGCCCCAGATGGTCTGTGGTTCCGTTCACACACTTAATGGAAATGGCATCTAATTCACTCCCGTCTGCTTTACTTTTCATGGCGTAATAGAGTCGGGCTGCTTTTTCCAATACCTTATCTGATATCTGGTTTTCAAACTTTAGATTCTCCCGAATATCAGCCACGATCTCTGCCGCCTGCTCCCGGGTACATTGTTCCATCCGGTTCATAATCTCGTATCCGGAATAATCTTCAATATCGATCCCCAATTTTTTAAATAAAGCTGTCTTATCGTAAGCACAGGTATACAGCCCCATATCAGCATACCCGATTAAACCGATTCTGGACTCTCTGATCTTCTTAGCACAGGCTGCCAGGTGAATAAAATGGGCAGCTTCTTCTGCTGCAGGCACACTGTCCGGTTTCTGAAGAATCACTTTTACAGTAAACCCAAATTCTTTGGCGACTGGGAGAAAGCCGGTAATACCTGCTGCTGCTGCAGGTGAATGCAGTTTTCCGGTTTCATCGGTAGTTCCTCCAATTCCCCAGATTAAAAGTGGAATACGGGTATTGTTTTTTAATATGTGCATGACATAGGGTGTGATATGCCAGGAGACAAAATTTAATATAAATAAATCCACTGGCATGCCTTCTATACTTTTTCTGCACATTCCTGCATCCTTTTCTGACATGACTTTATAACATCCCAGCAAATTACAGTCCATCCCTGCAACTGCTTCCTGCACCTTCTGAATCACATCTGCCAGATAATCCTGAGGATACATCGCTTCCCCCAGATGAAGCATAATTACATTAAGTTGTTTCGCATTTTTCACTGTTCTTACCTCCCATTGGTTCATTGATTAACTGCCTGCATAGCACAAATCTGCCTGACACACTGATTAATTTCTCATGTATCAACTTTCTGAATTCATTTTAGGGGAAAATCAGCTAAAAAACAATGTTACGCCTGGCTTCATTATTACAAAAAATTGACCAGTCACAAAAACCTATTCTCTGTTTTCCAGAAAAAGATTCTTGAAACCGGTCAATATTTTAGTATTATGTCAATATGCTAAAACCTGGTTTACATTGTTCTCAAAATAGTATTCTATGGTTTTATAACTTTTCAAATACCGGGATCAGCGCCCGGTACAGTGCCTGGTAAAGCTGATATCCCTCCTGATAAATTTGTTCTTCCTGAAAATATCCGGGTTCATCCACATGAACAGCTTTTTCAACCGCTGCTTCCACCGAAGGGCAGATTCCTACTGCCACCGCACCCAGAATTGCCGCACCCAGAGATGTGGTTTCCTTATTGTTCATCACGCGAATAGGCTTTTGGCAGATGCCTGATTTTATTTCACACCAGAGCGGACTGGCTGCTCCGCCGCCCATAGAACGGATTTCCTGAACTTTTAGTCCCGCTTTCTCTAATGTTTCTATGATTTCTTTCAGCATATAGCCAATACCTTCCAGCACAGCCCTGGCAAAATCAGCCTTTGTAGTCGCCAGTGTCATCCCAAAAAATACGCCTTTCGCCAAATCACTGGGACAAGGTGCCGGCTTCCCCGCAAAATGGGCAAGCAGTATTAGTCCGTTACTTCCGGCAGGAGACTTTTTAGCCAGTTCATCAATCAAGTCATAAGCGGACTGTCCGTTTAAAAGGGCTTCCCTTTTCACTTCTTCAGCCAGCGTATCCCGAAACCATTTCAATACAATTCCCGCCGTATTGCAAAACGGCATATACAGATAGCCCTGTCCGTAATCTTTATAAATGGTAATCCGCTGGGGATTTGCAAAGTCCGGTGATGCCGTGGCTGCCCCCACTACCAGCGCTGTTCCTGTCGTTTCTGTCACCATACCTTCTCTGATATTTCCGGCACCAACCGCAGAAGCAACCTGATCCATGGCACCTGTCGTAACCCGGGTATGTATGGAAAGACCTGTTTTAGCCGCCGCCGCAGATGTAACATTTCCTACAATTTTCCCGCACGCACTGATTTGGGGTAACTTATCTTCATCCAGTCCTGCAGCTTTTAGCATCTCTGCCCAGTAACATTCCTCCCGGATGTCAAACCATCCCGTGGAGGATAAAAGCGCCATTTCCGTAACCGCCCGTCCGGTGAGCCGGTAGATAAAATAATCCTCCAGTAGTAAGAATTTTTCTGCCTTTTCATATATTTCAGGCTTATGTTCTTTTAGCCACATCAGCTTAGCTGCCGGCGCCGCACCGGTAAATTCACCGGCTCCCGTATGGCGGTAAATCTTTTCTTCTCCAAGGACATCCTTCAGATACCGGGCTTCCTCCTTTGCCCTGGAATCAATCCAGACAATCGCGGGATACAGCGCCTGACCGTTGGCATCAATGGGTATCAGGGTTTCTCCCTGGGTTGTAAAGGTAACTGCTGCTATCTGCTCCATGTCTATACCGGAGCTTTCCATCCTCTTTATGCTCAAACAGAAAGCCTCCCAGTATACCTGAACAGGAAGTTCCACAATCCCAGCTTCAGGCGTGAGCAGATCATATTCACCGGAGTCAAAAAATACCACATCAAACAATTCATTATAAAGGGTACACTTCATAGCGGTTGTTCCTACATCAAAAGTCAATATATATTTCATGTTCCGACCTCCTCTGTTTATTCTATTCTGATCTTAAACCTCTTTACTGTTTCTGTCAATACAAAATGATTGTTTCTTTCATTCAGAGATTGTTTCGATCATACAAAAAGCGTCTTCCGGAGTCACCCGAAAAACGCTTTCAACTGTTTCAAATACAATCCGCCGCGCGGCACCTGTTTTACCCAATCAGACAGAACTCCCAGCCCATCACTTCCGCCATCATCCGCAGCGCTGTCTCACCTGCATAATAGACAATTGCACCATGATGCCCGCCGCCGGCCTTACTGTATCTGGATAAAAATTCGGAAACCGGAACATCCGGGCGAAACCATCCCCGCACTGTCTTTTCAAAATCAGGTGAAGTTTCCGTCATTTCTACCATATTTCCGGTGGCCATAATCAGCACAAACCTTCCTTCAGACAGTGGATTTAAATTAACAAAAGCCGCCCTGCCTTCTTTCATGCAGCCATAAAGTGCCGCCGGATTCCCAGCCGACGTATAGGGAAAATCCAGTTCTGTAAGCAAAGGCTTTCCAGCACCGATCCGCAGATTATATTCTCCCATATGGCTTAAAAATACCGTATTTCCTTTCCAGTCAGGGCAAAACATTTCCGCAAATGTAGTCTCTTCAAATCCCTTCATCAGTGCCGCCGTAAAGGAAGCCGTCAGGACATCCCCTTCTCCTGCATAACCGATTCCCGCCTCCATTGCCTTACAGGTCTCCATAAATGGCATCCTGGGCAGGGCAGGATTTTCATCTGTTGCCATAAAGTTTACGGTAAATGCATCCAGATTGTTTTTCCCGATCCATTTTCTCATAGCCAGATTTACTCTGGCTGATTCGGCATATACATCAAAAGTAAGATCTCTGCAGACAAACCGCTCACAGTCCATTTCCCATTCCGCTTTTATATCCGCTTCTGTTATACTCTCAAGCAGATCCACACTTTCGTTAAAATCATAATCGATGATTGAAATACCGGTCTTTTCCTGAAGCACTTCATCCGGTAGGCAAAAATCTCCCATTCCTGTAAATGGTTCCCCAACTCTTCCCACCCGGCACTGCTTCATCCGGGCAGCCATCATTGCTCCTTTTGCCGCTTCGGATACGTTTTTGATTACTTCGGATTCCAGATAGTGCCCGGCAAATACTTCATATGCCACATTATTTCTTCTTAACAGGCTGCACATATCCTGCACTCCGTGAATACCGTGGTTCTGCATAATCCTGCCTGCTCCTGTGATACCGTCAAAGGAATAATCCGGTGTGGTATCCAATACCAGAATGGGAAGAGAAGTATTTTTTAGTACCCGCTCCGATTCCAGAGATGGGGAATATGCCAGATGCAGTGTAATCACCGCATCTGCCCCCTGTTCTTCAAATTCTGCAATGGCTGACTGAAATTCCTCCTCCTGCCTGCAGATATCATGGCGGAACAGTTCCAGTCCTGCCTGCTCCAATTTCTGTGCAATCTGCTCCTGGAACCACTCCACATCCTTTCTGAGCCAGGCTTGCGTGTCATCGTAAAGTTTTACGTACAGACACAATAACCCTGCTTTTGGTCGTCTCATATTGTTATCCTCCTGCGTGTTTCTTTTCCATAGTTGTTTTCAGACACGCTTCTGCCCGTTTATTTATCATAAGTATATTTTTCTTTAAATTGCTCTACGTTATCTTTGGTGATAATAATGGAACCGGAATCCACAACAGGCGGAAGGGGATTAATTCCCGCATCCAGATAATTCTGCGTAACTTTCAGATTTCCATTTACATAGTCATGAAGCCATTTAACGGCAATATAGCCTTCCACATATGAATTCTGAGCGAAGGATGCCGCAACTTCTCCGCTTTCAATCAATTCCAGTGTCGCGCTGTCCCTGTCTCTGCCTACAATCTTAATGCCGTCAATTCCGGCTTCCCTGACTGCAGTAGCAGCTCCTACTGCAGAAGGAGCCTGCATACCGATAATTCCCACTACATCCGGATTAGCCTGAAGTGCCGCACCAACCGCCGTTGCCGCCGTAGTCTCGTCTGCCTTATCATCTACTTCTGCAGCGATTTCAATATCCGGATGATTCTTCTCTAATTCATCCCTGCAACCTTCCATATTCGAAATTGCAGAGGGCTGTCCGCCGCTGATGAAGTTTGAAATGATTATCTTTCCTTTGTCACCGATTTCTTTTGCCATCTGCTTTGCCATTTCCACTCCGGTATTATATGGGTCACATCCCAGGAAAGAGAGGCGGTTAGATTCAATATCTGTATTCACGCAGATCACGGGAACCCCTGCTGCAATGGCATTGTCAATGGCTGCCCCGGTCTCCTGGAACTGTCCGTGAACCACGATTCCGGTCACTTTTTTCGCTACTGCCTGATCGATTGCTTCCGCCACTTTATCCGGTGCCAGATCCTGTGGTCCTGCATAGTACCATTTGGCGCCCAGACTGTGTGCCGCATCATTAACACCGGCTTTTAATGCATCAAAAAATTCCAGCTGGTTTACGGACATGATAACTGCATACTCTTCATCTGCGCCTGATGCCGCCTGAACTCCTGCTCCTTCTTCTGCTTTTGTCTCTGCCTTACCGTCTGTCTTCTCGCTGTCCCCACAGCCTGCCATTGATAATGCCAGTACTCCTGCCAATAAGATCCCCATTACTTTTTTGTACTGTTTCATACGTAAAATCCTCCTTTTTCCCTTTTATATAGTTTTTATTAAGCGGTAATTCCGGACGCCAGACGCATCATGCCATTCTCCGTCACTTCTTTACCGCAGAGTTCCCCGGTTATCCTTCCATCATGAAATACCAGTACCCGGTCGCAGGCTGCCATAATTTCCGGCATCTCCGACGAGATCATGATAATTGCCTTTCCTTCTCCAACAAGACGCCGAAGCAGCATATGTATTTCGGCCTTCGCACCTACATCAATCCCCCTGGTAGGTTCATCAATTAAAATGATATCGGGATTTGCAGTCATCCACATAGACAAAAGCACCTTCTGCTGGTTCCCTCCTGAAAGATTCCCCACCTTCTGTTTCACATCCGATAATTTAATCTGCATCTTCTGCTGGTATTCTTTTGCATTCTTTGTGATATGTTTATAATCCACAAGTCCTTTTTTCACAAACTTTCTTCCGTTTGCCGCACTCATATTGTCTTCGCTGCTCAGTTCCAGAAACAGCCCTAACGTCTTACGCTCTTTTGTAATGTAAGCGATTCCGTTTTTCTTGGCATCAATTGGGCTGGTGATCTTAACCTGCTTCCCGCCGATTTGGATGGTTCCTCCGGTTTTCTTTCTCCAACCGAAGATCGTCTCCACCACCTCGGTACGTCCAGACCCTTCCAACCCTGCAAATCCCAGAATTTCTCCCCTTCTAAGGGCAAACGTCACATTTTTTACCTTTGATCCGCTGCATAGATTTTCAGCACGCAGAATTTCATTCTGTATCTTTGAAGTTCCCACCCCATAATCGTAAGCCACATCTCTGCCAACCATATACCGCACCAGATCATCCTTGGTCAGTCCGGGACTGTTTGGAAATGTTGCCACATGTTCACCATCTTTTAAAACCGATATTTCATCTGCCAGATGCAGCACCTCATCCAGTTTATGGGAAATATAAACAATGGAAACATCTTTCGCCTTTACCTGGTCAATCAGCTTATACAGCAGTTCTACTTCCATATCCGTCAATGCAGATGTGGGTTCATCCAAAATCATAAGTTTTACATTCATAGACAAAAGCTTTGCAATCTCCACCATCTGCTGCGCCCCCAGGCTGATGTGGTCCATACTGTCCGTTGGCCTGATATGCCCCAGGCCGAAGCGCTCCAGCAGTTTCTCCGCTTCTTTGTACATTGTCTTGTAATCAATACATCTTCCTCTCTTTGGAAAGCGTCCGATAAAAAGATTACTCGCCACATCCAGATGTGAAAAATTATTAAGTTCCTGATATACAATACCAATGCCTGCTTTTAAAGCATCCCCGGGATATGAGGGATTCAGCTCCTGTCCATCCATGACCATCAGCCCTTTATCTCTCTTATAGGCACCGGACATAATTTTCATCAGCGTAGATTTTCCCGCCCCATTTTCTCCGATAATACAGTGCACACTGTTTTTCTTAATAGACAGGCTCACATCATTCAGCGCTTTAACTCCGGGGAAAAATTTACATATATTTTGTAATTCGATTAAATTTTCCAAACTGCTTCCTCCTCCTTAAGCGCCGCCAGCCATCTGTTCTGCTTTTTCAGGCTGACGGCATTACGGTCTGTCAAACCCGTTTTTTCCCCATCACGCTGCTGCCTTTAATTTGCGCTGCTTATTCAGCTGGTCAATCGCAACTGCAATAATCAAAATGGCACCCTGGATCACCTTTGTATAACTTGCATTAATATCCAGCAATACCAGTGCGTTGCTGACAACCTGCATAATGGTTACGCCAAGAACCACTCCTATCAGGCTGCCCTCGCCGCCGTCCATGGAGACACCGCCAATCAGCAGTGCCACCACATTTCTGAATTCCAGACCGGTTCCGGAGTTCTGGGATACGCTTCCAAGCCTGGCTGCCAGCGTCATACCTGCAAATGCAGCGACTGCTCCTGTCAGGGCATAGCTGATATAAATGAATTTTTTGGTATGAATCCCCGCCAGCAGCGCGGAGTTTTTATTACTGCCGATAAAGTAAGCTTCATGGAAAAAATTAACGTACTTTAATACAAAAATACCTGCCACAATGATAATTACCATATAGATGATAGTAAACGGAACGCCCCCTGCTTCCATCCTGCCAAAGCTTTTAAATGCTGCCGGAAGATTGGAAACGGTATTCCCCCCTGCCAGCACCAGTGCAATTCCCTGATATGCCATCCAGGTTCCAAGAGTTGCAATCAGAGGCGTAATCTTGAACTGATTAATAATCACTGCATTGATTGCTCCCAATACTGCTCCGGCCAGAAGCCCCACCAGAATACCGAGCCAGGCAGGAGCCCCCGCTCCCATAGCCATACAGCCGATGTAGCTGGAAAGACACAGCGTTGACCCTACGGAAAAATCAATATTACCGGCAATAAGAGAGATAGCCATTGGAATGGCAATCATCATGTCCACACTCATTCCCTGGATCAGGACTCTGATGTTGGCACTGGTTGCAAAAGTACTGGTACTGATCATCAGGAAAACCACCATAATTGCAAGTATAATTGCAATGGAAAGCTCTCTCATCTCCAGTATCTTCCACAGCGTATTTTTCCTGACTCCCGAAGCAGTATGCGCTTTTCCTTCTACTGCCTCTGATTTTACACTTCCTTCTTTCGTTTCTGTAACACCCATGTTTTCATATCCTCCTTTTTTGAAAATCATACCTTACCCCAATATTAGATATTGTTTTATCCTGTAAAAATCACTTCCCTCCTTTTCGAAACGCATCCAACGCATTTTTGTAGAAAATCTGTTCTTTTCGAATATGGTCATTTCCTATGGCATCCAGCATATTCTTAAGCTGTACATAAGCGATAAAAGTGAATCCCGCTTCTGCCTCTGCTCCTTTTTCATGCCTGTTCCATCCAAAATTTTCTCTGCAATAATTGGTGGGTGTATCCGTATGCCACTCCCGCATCCCATGCCAGGTCATAATTGGAAAATCCGTTCCGAATAAGATCTGCCTGCTGTCCAGCCGCTCCATAGCCATCTGATGAACCCCTGGATTTACCACCGCCGCCGTATCAAAATAAAACCCTTTTAAATCTTCCCCCAGCGCCGTGATTCCCTGGTTAAATATTTCTGTTGTAAAGCTCCGTCCGAAATGTGCAAGAATGATATGTATATCCGGGAATTTCTGTCTGATTTCACGCAGTTCCCGTATGTTGTCAGGAGCCGGCAGTCTTCCTTTTCTGGGAAGATGCAGCATTAAAGCCTTCTTATGCCTGTCCAGAACAGAAAGCTGACTCTCCGGCATAAAATCATATATGCTGATATCAGCCCCTTTTATGGCAGAAGCCAGATAAGGATACGGCTTAAATCCCAAAAACGGATTATTCACAAGTATTTCTTCACAGTACTGCGCCGTCCACTCCGGCCTCACACTCATCAGGGCATCAATCTTTCCTGTTTTCGCCAGTCCTGATAAATATGCATTATTTGCAGGTATATCCACTTCTGCCAGGGGAAATGGGAAAGCCGTCAATAAAATCTGTTTACCCGGAAACATGGTCTGATAATAATGCTGAGCCGCTTCATATTCCATCTGAAGCCCGCATTCCAAAGCCCAATCCATTGAAATCCGCTCCTTGCTTACACCTTTTACATGTTCTTCCAGATTCATATGTACATGCACATCTGTTATTTTTTCAGGCAGCCTTTCTTCTAAATATTCGTTATAAAATTCAATATCCAGCTCTGTCTTATGAAACCATTTATTGATCATATTGCCACTCCTTTCTTCCCGGTACTATGATAGATTTCCCTGACTATGATCCAGTTTTTTTTGTAAGCTTCGTATTTCTTACGGTAAAATGTCTTTAACTTCACGGATACATCAGGCATACGCTCGTAAGTAACCATGGTTCTTACCGCCATAGGATAATCTTTATATATTCCGTATTCTACAGCGGCAATCATTGCCGCTCCTACGCAAGCCGCATCCGTCTGGGTAACCCGGATTACCTCACAATCCAGCACTGCCTGCAGCATAAGCATCCAAACTCTGCTGTTTAAAGCACCACCCATTACTCTCAGACTGTTAATCTGTGCCCCATTTTCCCGGTAATCCTCTAAGAGCATCGCCGTATGAAAGACAATTCCTTCCATCACAGCCACTGCCACATCCAATTTGTCGTGTTTTAATTCCAATCCAGTCAGCGTCCCTTTTGCCCTGTCGTCCCATACAGGGCATCCTGCTCCCGTGAGATAAGGGAAAAACATAAGTTCTTCCTCTCTTCCTAACTTTTGGACAGCTCCGTCATTTAAGGCTTCATAGGTGAATCCCCCCATCTGGTCTTTCCACCAGTCCAGTACAATACCACCGCCACTAATGGAAGATAAAGCTCCCCACAGCCCCGGCACAACATGTCTGGCAGGTGAGATTCCGGATTTTGTCAGCATGGGTCTATCCGTTATACTCATCACTGCCCATGCAGTGCCTGTACCAAGGAGCAGATCCCCATTTTCCACGCTGCCTGACCCCAGTGCACAACAATACTGGTCATGGGCTCCGTTGTATACTTTTACCTCAGCCGGCAGCCCTAATTCCACAGCGGCATTCCCTGTCAATGTTCCCAGATATTCCCCTGTCCTTTTTATTTCCGGAAGCAGCTCTGACGAAATGCCGATATCCCCCAATATCTTTTCATCCCACCTCCAGGTCTGTATATCCATCATCTGGCGGATTGCTGCATTGGTAGGATCGATTACCGCATTTCCTGTCAAATGATAATTCATATATTCCAGGGTGGAAATAAATTTCAAAGCCCGCTCTGCATCTTCCCTGCGATTTCTTTTTAGCCAAAGCATTTTACAGGCATCCAGGCTGGCACTTAATTCCCATCCTGTTTTCGAATAATAATACCCTTTGCCTGCCTTTTTTTCTAATTCCTCCACCTCTTTCATAGCTCTTTTATCCATCCAGGTAACCGCATTTCCAATGGCGTGGAAATCAGCATCCACCAGCAGGGAACTGGCTCCCTGAGTAGAAAGTGCCAGTGCAGCAACCTGGGATTTTTCACACCCTGCACAGGCTTCTTTAACTGCCTTAACGGAAGCCTCCCACCAGTCTTCTGCCCTTTGTTCTACGATGCCCCCCTCTCCCGGAATCGTCTTGTAGCCCTGATATCCTCTGCCCTGCTGCTTCCCGTTTTCATCTATCAGCAGAGCCTTTGTCCCAGTCGTCCCCACATCCAGTCCAATCACAAACATGCTGCCACACCTCATTCCTTTCGATTTACAAGGGTGCGCCTGAATGATACTCCAGACACACATAAGCTTTTAGATGAGTCTCAATACTCATTCCGGCTTCTATTTTAATTCCCGCATCTTCTCTTTCCACTTCCTCCATGCTCTCCGCCAGCACCGACCAGGGTTCACAGCCCAGGGTATAGTTTCTTCCGTACCAGGGATACCCCTGTGCCGCACAATTCGGCTCCCAGATCCAGAGATACGGAAACATATCTTTCTCCCACTCCATTCCAAATCCAATGTGCAATCCATGGTTCCAAACGCAATACCTGCTGTCTTCTATTCCGGAAATCCCATATTCCAGATACTTCTTTTCTCCCGGATTACGCACTCTGGATAAATCCAACTCATTTCCGTTAACATCTTTTACCACCGGCCAGTCCATCTGCCTGTTTGCCGGCAGTGCACTCTGTATATTTAAAGTATGTACCTTACAGTCACCATTTATAATAATCTCGCAGTTCCCATCCAGAAACGGTGCACCCAGAGCAGGATGATGTCCCCACATAAACTGCAGTGGCACCGCACCTTCATTAGTGACACGCTCACGTATATAAAGAGTAGGGTCACCGCTTTTTAAGGTCATCCATTTTTCCAGATAGAACGGCGTCTTCGCAGTGCGGATCTCAAATTTCACCGTTATCTCTTCCTCGGTATCTTTTTCAATCTGGTAATCCCACTGTGCTACACAGACCTCACCGTGGATACCAAGTTCTGCATTCATATAGGTACTTGCCGCCCCGTAGTTGGGAAATAACTCCTGCCACCCGCCTTCGTATAAATCTAAAAATCTTCCATATCTGCTGTTCTTGGTCGTTACAAAAGTCTGCGGATTCTTTACCCCATGAAAAGAATGCCACATAAAATCCAAATCCATCGGCTTATAAACAAATTCAAAGATATCACTGCCTTTCCCTGCCAGAACCCCAATATGCAGGTATTCATTTTCCAGATTAACCTGCCTGACCCCCTGATACACTACTTCCCGGATCCTGCAGTTATAATTTCGCTGGTTCCGATAGCTTTCCACTGACTGATACATCTTTCCTCCTTCGTGCACTCGAGTGCACTATGTTTGTTAAAGGAAAGAGTAACCGAAAATTCTTCGTTACTCTTCTCTATACCGCAAACACTCACTAGTAATAATTGATACATCTGTATAGATATTTTTCTTAACTTTTACCCCATAAGAAATATAATCACACATTTTCTGCAATACTTTATAAGCCTGTTTATCCGGATTCTGACTGAGCACCACTTTAAAATAGTCCTCTTTCAATAGCTGTTCTGTGTCATCTGACAAGTCAAAACCCATAGCAGTAATATCCCGGTTCTTAAGATCCCTCAGAACATTTCCAACAATATAGCAATCCGCATCTGCCCCCAGAATCCCCGATACCTGCTGGGTTTCTATCAGCCTGCGTACCTTGTCGTAATACTCTTTTTCATTTTTCTGTACCGTAATCTGCTGCACTTTCACCTCTGGACAATATTCCATTATATAATCCATAAATCCCCGGTTACGTTCTACCGTCTGCATCTCTTCTATACTTTGGTTAACGATAAAAACATTTCCCTTTTTCCCAATATAATTCACCATGATCTGCGCCGCAATCCTGCCTGATTCATAAGCTTTAGGTCCTACGTAACAGATGCGGTCACTGGAGGGAGCATCCGCCCCAAAAGTAAATACCGGCTTTCCTTTTTTAACCAGGGCATTGATCTCCCGGTTCAGACCGCTCATGCTGCAGGCATGCATAATCACTGCATCAATATTGTCATTATCCTGCAACTCCTGTAAAAGCTCCCTGGAAGCCAGAACTGATTCATTGGCGGGCGTAAAAAACTCAATACCAATCTTCAGTTCCCGGTATTCCCGGTAACACTTCCCAAAACCAGCTTTCGCCTCAGGAAAGAAGTACTTAAAATCGCCGATTACAATAGCGATATTATGCACCTTATTTGTAGCCAGAACACTTGCCATCCGGTTCTTGCGATACCCCAGTTCCTTGGCTACCAGTAAAATATGTTCCTTTGTCTCCGGTCTCACCGTCTCATCACCGGATAAAACTTTTTTGACCGTCCGAAGGGAAAACTTCGACTTCTCTGCTACATCTTTTAATGTTATCGGTTTCTCATACACACAACCCACGTCTCCTTTATTTGCACTCGAGTGTAATTTCTTATATCATAGCATTCCAAAGGGGGTTTGTCAAGACAAAACATCCTCCGGCAGGAGGAAATTATAGAGATATAAACAATATACCGGTGGTGATGGAAAGCGCAGGGAACACGTAAAGAAAAGCAGAGGAACCGATATCTAATATCTACGTTCCTCTGCTGCATATTGCATTTATTAATTATACTAATTTCTTCTCAATGCTTCAATCGGGCTGAGTTTCGCTGCTTTTCTAGCCGGATAAATTCCAAAAAAGATACCAACTGCACAGGCAAAAAACGTTGCCCCCAGAATTGTTCCTGCACTAATTCCCGGACTGATGGTACTTCCTAAGGAAACAGTCATAATACTGCAGATACCAAAAGCTGCTATTACCCCTAAAATGATGCCAATCACTCCGCCCAGTGCTGTAATAATTGCCGATTCAGCCAGGAATTGTACCATAATAGAAGAAGTCTTGGCTCCCAGAGATTTTCGGATACCGATTTCCCTGGTACGTTCCGTAACGGAAACCAGCATAATATTCATAACGCCAATTCCTCCTACCAGCAATGAAATCGCTGCTACAAATGAGATAAATGCTGTAACCATACCCATCATACTGTTAATACTCTGCAGCACATCCTGAAAGTTCTGAACCCGGTAGAAGTCCTCTCCCGCACTCTGATGCCTGGATTCCAGTATGTGAATTACGGAATTTGTAATTTGTTTTGCATCCATCGTCTTATCCGCAAATACATAAATACTGTAAAATGGCTCCGGATCATAACCATAATTTGTCAGTGAAGTATACGGAATATCAAGGGTAACCGGCTGCCCTTCGTAACTATAGCTTACAAATGCTGTATTTTCCTTTGCCCCGGTGATTCCCACGATACGGTATGCATATGTCATACCATCCATGGTAACATCAATATCCATTCCCACTACATCGTCAGATCCAAATAGACGTTTGGCATCTGTGTCGGTCAGAACGCAGACGTTCTTTCCTTCCTGTACATCTGCATCCGTGAAATATTTTCCTCTTTTCATCGTAAAGTTGCTCATTCTCTGCAGCATCTGTGTTCCTGCACTGAGACTCAGCTGAAATTCACCTTTTCCGGTTACCGTAGTTCCACTGCTTCCGGAAGCCGGTGTAACACCTTCCACACCTTTTACTTTCGAAGTAATAGCTTCCATATCAGCCGCCGTGATCATCTGATTGGCATTTACTGCATCTTCACTACAGGATACATAGATCTGTCCGCCTCCCACATCGTTTGCTTCCGCTGTCATGGACTCCGTGGTTCCGGCACCCACTGACATAATTGCAATAACAGAAGCAATACCAATAATGATACCCAGCATAGTCAGGAAAGAACGGCCTTTATTTGCAACAATACTTTTTATTGCCATTTTAAAATATTCAAGCAAACTACTCATATATGTGCCCCTTTCATTTTTTACTCCCGAATAGCGCAAGCTGGCTTGTGCTATTCCTTAATCAGTAGTTTGAAAGCGATTTCCTTTCAAACTTTGCAAATATCAGCTGTTCTTATGATTCTGCCTGAACTGCTCCGCCTTCCGAACCGCCGGCACTTCCTGTTCCTGCATTCATGCTGTTTTCGTCCATTGGCACAACCGGGCTTCCTTCCTGATACATTCCGATATCCGGAATTATCTGGTCTCCGGGCTCCAGTCCTGATTTGATTTCAATATAACTGTCTGAGGACACACCTGTCTCAACAATCTGCTTCGCCACTACACCATCTTTTACGATATAGCAGAATGAACCATCGTTTCCGGTATTGACTACCTCAACAGGAACAATCGGAACCTGTTTCGCTTCTGCCGCCTGAATCGATACCTTTGCTTCTACGCCCAGAAAAATATCTTCATCCGGATTGTCAATGGATACTGCCGCACTGATGATCGGCGTTCCCTTTTCATTTGGAATTGCGATATGACTGATCTTACTCACAGTACCTTTGTATTCTTTTGCTCCAATCTTAACAGTTGCTTTTTGTCCCTTCTGGACTTTTTCAAAATCATATTTGGAAAGTGAGATGTTTACATCTACATCCTGGGTACTCTGAAGCGTAAACATTTCACCACCCTGTGTAACCATACCTCCCTGTGCAACCTTACTATCAGAAATAACTCCGCTGAATTCTGCGGTAATGCCCTGTTTTCCCTTTATAATTAGTTCTTCTAATGTTTTACTCTCCAGTTCCTGGAGGTTATTATTTACTTCCATCTGCGCTTTGGATTCATCTGATAAAGTTGCCCCATCTGCTTCTGCAATCGCCTTTTTAGATGCCAGATCCGACTGTAATTCAGCCAGCGTTGACTGGGCATCCTGAAGTTCCATCTGAAGATCCGTAGTATCTGCCTCTCCTGTCTGGCTCATGCCGTTTCCGGACAGATCTGTTCCTCCGGTCCCTCCCTGCGTCCCCACCTGGGTGCTGCTCTCAGGAGATGACAATTTCTGAATCTGTGCCTGGTATTCCGCTATCGGATTGTCGAAATCCTGTGCAATCTTGGCATTCAGCTCATCTGCCTTTGCCTGAGCGGCAGGTACCTTGTTGTCCTCCAGCTCATGTACAACTGCCATCTGGGCTTTTAATGCCTGGCTTGCCGTTTCAATCTTTGCCGCATCCCCTAAACCGCTTGCTTCATCATAGCTCTGCTGCAGGATGCCCTGTTGGAATTTTGCATCGTTCAACTGTCCCTGAAGCTGTGTTAAAGTCTGAACCGCCGCATTTAATTTTACGGTATATTCTGCTTTCTTCTTGGTTAATTTTTCGATTTTGTCCTTTAATTTATCTGTCTCTGCTTTGATTTCTGCTTTTGCTGCCTCTGCCTGGGCTTTAGCCTCAGATTCAGCCTGTGCCGCAGCTTCCGACTGCTTTTGGATTACTTCAGCCTGGGCATCTTTCGTCTTCTGTGCGATGGCACGGTTTAAATCCGTAACTCTCTGTTTCCACTGATCCACCTGTGCCTGCAGACTGTTTACCTGGCTGGCTGCATCTGCTTTATCGTTCGCAGCTTTATTCGATTTATTTATCGTATCCTGATATCCGTATTTGCCGGATAACACATTTAATTCTGCTTTTTTATTGTCCTTTTCCAGATTTTCCAAATCAAAAGTAATCAGCATATCACCTGCTTTCACAGAATCTCCACGCTGAAAATTCAGATTCTTTATGGTTGCATTGACCGGTGAGAAAAAGGTTTTCTTAGTACGGCTCTCAACCGTTCCACTGGTATCTACATATTCCTGCACATCTCCGGTAGTTACCGGTACTACTGCTACGGCCTGTGTATTCACCGTCTGGGTTCCCTGCCCTCTGAGGGCAAAAAAACCGACGCCCGCCACTACGACGACGCCTGCAATAATAAAAGGTAATTTTTTATGTTTCTTTTTCATAATGATCTCCTCCATCTTATTTGACTACCCGTGACTATTGACTCACTCATTTATTGTATCTGATTCTATCTTCCCATCCATAATCCGCACAACCCGTCGTGCCTGGTCTGCGATTCCATTATCGTGTGTAATCAATATGACGCTTCTTCCATCTTTATGTAAATTTTTCAATATTCCCAGTATTTCTTTACTGGATGCAGAATCCAGGTTACCGGTAGGCTCATCCGCCAGAATAACCGGTGGTTTTGCTGCGATTGCCCTGGCAATTGCTACTCTCTGCTGCTGTCCTCCCGACATTTCAGTAGGTTTGTGGTGCATGCGCTTTTCCAGCCCCACCATCTTTAGTGATTCTATTGCCAGCTTCTTTCTTTCCCTCATGTCAACTCCCCGGTATATCAGTGGAAGTTCCACATTCTCCACCGCAGTCAGATTGGCAATCAGATTAAATCCCTGAAAGATAAAACCGATCTCCCGGTTTCTTACCGCCGCCAGCTCATTATCTTTCATCGTTGATACATCCACACCATTTAAATAATATTCTCCGGATGTGGGCACATCCAGACATCCCAGCATATTCATCAGCGTAGATTTTCCGGAACCTGACTGACCGATAATCGCTACAAACTCACCTGTATTGATTTCCAGGCTGACATGATCCAGGGCACGCACTTCATTCTCTCCCGGATTGTATATCTTACTCAAATCCTTTACCTGAATTAACGACGCCATGTATTCTGCTCCTTTCCGCATTTCCATAATGGATACGTGATCACACATAACACTTTTCCATAGTCATCAATTATTTTGATTCACAAAGAACTATATCATATATAACGTCGTTTTGCTATACAAATAAAAGTTAACTTTTCATTAAACTTTCATTAAACTTCTAAAAATATTGTAAATATAAACAATTCATAAAATGATAGGGTAATTATTTTTACTTTCTTTAGAAACCATACATAAAGGTGTCACATTTATCCAATATGCTATTTGTAGAAAAGACGCCCCGGCTGTGTCGGCATCTGTCGAAATGGGGTTGTATCAAAAAGAAAAGATGAGATGAGAAAGAGGTATATGAAAATGAGTAAAATTATTGGCATTGATTTAGGTACGACGAACAGCTGTGTGGCTGTTATGGAAGGGGGCCAGCCTGTCGTAATTGCAAATGCAGAAGGATTTCGGACAACTCCATCTATTGTGGCTTTTACCAAAAATGGTGACCGCCTTATTGGAGAACCGGCTAAGCGTCAGGCTGTGACTAATCCGGATAATACTATTTTTTCCATAAAGCGGCACATGGGTTCTGACTATACAGTAAAAATAAATGGCAAAAAATATTCTCCACCGGAAATCTCCGCTATGATTCTGAAAAAATTAAAAACAGATGCTGAGAGTTACCTTGGTGAAACAGTTACCGATGCAGTTATCACGGTTCCCGCCTATTTCAGCGATTCACAGAGACAGGCTACCAAAGATGCCGGAAGGATAGCAGGCCTTAATGTTCAGCGTATCATTAATGAACCGACTTCAGCTGCTCTGGCTTACGGCCTTGACAATTTCGCACCTCAGAAAATTCTGATCTATGATCTGGGCGGCGGAACTTTTGACGTGTCCGTGATTGAGATCGGTGAGGGTGTTGTGGAAGTGCTTGCAACTGCCGGGGATAATCAGCTGGGTGGTGATGATTTCGATAAACGCATCTGCGATTACCTGATCAGTGAATTCAAAAAGCAGGAAGGTATCAACCTGACGAAAGACAATGTTGCCATGAACCGTATCCGGGAAGAAGCCGAAAAGGCCAAGAGAGAATTATCTGCAGCTACTACCGTGAATATCAATCTTCCTTTTATCAGTACTACCCGTTCCGGTCCGGTACATCTGGATATGAACCTGACCAGAGCAAAATTTGAGGAACTGACCAGTGACCTGGTGGAACGTACTGCCCTCCCTGTCCAGACTGCCTTAAATGATGCAGGAATTTCCACCTCTGAGCTTGGCAGGGTACTTCTGGTTGGCGGTTCTACACGTATTCCGGCTGTACAGGAAAAAGTAAAAATGCTGACCCGCCACGATCTGAGCAAGAATTTAAATCCGGACGAATGCGTTGCACTGGGTGCTTCTATCCAGGGTGGAAAGCTGGCTGGGGACGCAGGCCTGAACGAAATCCTCCTGCTTGACGTCACGCCCCTTTCCCTGTCCATAGAAACAGTGGGCGGAGTATGTAACGTACTGATTCCCAAAAATGCAACCATCCCCAGAAGGGAATCCAAAATTTTTACCACCGCCGGAAACTTCCAGACTTCTGTCGACATACATGTTCTTCAGGGAGAGCGCCAATTCGCCAGAGATAACAAAAGTCTTGGCAAATTCCGTTTAAGCGGTATAAAACGTGCTATGGCAGGAGGGCCACAGATTGAAGTTACCTTTGATATAGATACCAACGGCATTGTACATGTCTCTGCCAAAGATCTGGGAACCGGAAAAGCTCAGGATATCACTATTACTGCGGCTTCCAACCTGTCAGAAGCCGATATTGAAAAAGCAATTCAGGATGCCCAGCAGTACGAATCCCAGGATTCCAGGCGTAAAGGCTCACTGGATACAATAAATGATGCCCAGGGAATGATTATCAAAGCAGAACAGCTTTTATCCGAACGAAAAAAAGAATTGACAAAAGATCAAAAGAATTTCTTGAAAAATGATATCGCAAATCTAAGGAAACTATTGAAAAAAGCAAAACCGGAAACCATCTCAGATGTGGAAACGGATGAAATTAAAGCATCCGCGGATGCTCTTCAGCGTTCCATTGATATGGTAGGGTAGCACGAACAGTTTATGGGGGCATTCACCAGAAATGCATCAGTATTTCCCGGTGAATGCCCGCGTGCCGCTACGCTTAACACTTCCTTAATCACATTCCATCTTCTCAATTTTATTCCAAACTAATTCGGCTGTCTCTTCATTCGTAATTAATACATTTATCAGCCCGCCATTTAGTGCTCCACAGATGGAATCAATTTTACTGGTTCCCTGTGCTACACCAATGCGGTATTCTTTTTGCCTGATTACATCCAGAGGCACTGCAATCGTTCTTTCATCTAATTCCATATCACAGATATTCCCGTTAATGTCAATAATATGGGAACAGATATCCCCTACCGCACCTTTTTGTGAGAGTTCTTCCATTGTGCGGTCACTTAAGTAGCCTGCACGTACAATTGCGCTTTTCAACCCAAATGCCCCCATTGTGAAAACTGCAATGTTGGCATCATATCCATATTGGAGTACTTTGCCCATATTGTGATCCCGCTGGATAATATCCTTCATTTTTTTATTATCCACCACTGCCGGAAGGGGCAATACATAAGATGAGGCTCTTAGCTTGTTAGCAAAATTATTTGCAATTTCTGTAGAATAGATATTTTTCTTTAAATTACTGATACCGCCGCAAAGAAGCACTGCTGTTACATTTTCCAGGTCTTCTCTTCCAATCAGGGATTTAGAGCACTCAAATAAGGTATCGCCCCAGGAAAGCCCCAGAATATCACCATTTTTTATAATACTGTTCAGATATCTTGCCATTTCCATCCCAATGCGGGACAACGGATTCTCATCGGCATTCGATGGCGTTATAATCACTTTCTTCAAATTGAATTTATTCCTGAATTTCTGCTCCAGCTTGCTCTCTACGCTCATAGGGTCAATCACCTGGACGCGAACAATGCCCACCTCTTTCGCTTCATTCAAAAGTTTCGATATGTATGGTCTGGACAAACTTAACTTCTTTGCCACCATCTCCTGGCTATAGTCGTTTTCATAATAGAGTTTAGCAACCTGAACCAAAAGCTCTATCTTCTTATAATCATTCATCATCATTCTCCTCCCGACAATCATCTCCCTATTTTATATAAAAGGACAGTATTTGGATATTATTTAGGTATTATAACATAGTTCTGTTTTATATCCAATAATGAACAATAAGAAAGACAGGGCTTTCCATCTCAAGACCCTGCCTTTTGTCCTTATCTTATATTGTCTGGAATTTATGCCTGGGGCAATATCTTTTCCACATCACCATGAGGTCTTGGTATCACATGTACCGCAACCAGTTCCCCCAGCTTTCCTGCTGCCTGAGCTCCCACTTCAGTTGCAGCTTTCACCGCTCCCACATCTCCCCGTACCATGATCGTAACTAATCCGGATCCGATTTTCTCTGATCCCACCAATGTTACATCTGCAGCTTTTACCATCGAATCAGCTGCTTCAATTGCCGCTACCAGACCTCTTGTTTCTACTAATCCTAACGCTTCCTGTGTCATTTACTTATCCTCCTGCTTGGTTTCTATTTATTAAATATCTCAAATTTCCCGCTCCTGATGTTTCTTAAAAATGCTTTCTGCATAATGTACCGTCCACCCGTTACATCTCCGGTTTAAAGAGTACTTTCGTAAATACCTCTGTTCGGTTAAACATCATATCAAATACTTCTTTACAATCTTCCAGGCGCACCCTGTGGGTAATTAACGGGTCTACGTTCATCTGTCCGGTATGTATAAATTCCAGGGCACTCTTCCATTCGTTAATCGGCAGCGGGTTAATGGATGAGTTCCAGCTTCCGTGAATGGTCAGTTCCCCTCTTAATATAGATGCTATGACACTGTTGGGGAACGTTACATCATCATAAGTGATACCGCCGTATACGACCTCGCCATTTTTCTTACAGGAAGCTACTGCCTGTACATGGGTATATTTACTACCAGCAAATTCGATTGCAATATCTACCCCTTCCCCTCCTGTCAACTCTTTAATTACCTTTACTGCGTCCAGGTCTTTTCCGTTTACACCGGCTGTGGCACCAAGCCGCTTAGCCAGACGGAGCTTGTCATCGGATACATCTACAGCAATTACCTTTGTGCATCCAAGGGATTTCAGCCACTGAACCGTAATAAAGCCTATGGCTCCCAACCCGAATACTGCTGCCGATTTTCCAGCTTCTATTTTTGTTTTCCGCACTGCATGCAGTCCTACCGATACGGGATCCGTAAAGGAACCTTCTTCGTAATCTACTCCGGATGGGAGTTTAAGACAGTTTTCTGACTCTACCACGATATATTCTGCCATTGCACCGTCTCTTCTGGAACCATAGTAGTCATATGTGTCGCAGAGATGTGACTGCCCTACTTTACAGTATTGGCATTCACCACATGGAATTAAAGGCATAACCGATACCCGGTCCCCCACATCCAGCTGGTTTTTCACCTTATCACCGCAGGCTATAATCTGTCCTGCAAACTCATGCCCTATTGTAGTTGGAAAATGATAGGTTCCCTTTACCATAACTCTGGGAATATCAGATCCGCATACCCCACAGCTTTTTACCTTAATCAAAACCTGGGTATCCTTTTCAATCTGGGGTACATCTACTTCCACACAACGGATATCTTTTGGTGCAAACAATCTTACAGCCCTCATTTTTTGTGCCATTTCCTTCACTCCTCTCCTTTAATAATTACTGCTTCCGGTCAAACCATTTATGATTGCAATACCGGAACTGGTACCCAGCCTTGTTGCTCCCGCCGAAATCATTTCTTTGGCTGTTTCTGCACTCTTTACACCGCCGGATGCTTTTACGCCCATCTCATTCCCAACCGTTTTCCTCATAAGTGCCACGTGAGCTGCGGTAGCCCCTCCGGTGGAAAATCCGGTGGATGTCTTTACAAAATCTGCACCTGCCGCTTTACAGATCTGGCATACATGTACAATTTCTTCCTCCGTGAGCAGGCAGGTCTCCAGGATTACTTTTACAATTGCTCTTCCATGTACAGCAGTAACCACATCTGAAAAATCTTTTTTTACAAAATTCCAGTCTTCTGATTTCACTTTCCCTACATTAATCACCATATCTACTTCATTCGCTCCGTTTTCGATGGCTTCATTCGCTTCAAAAACTTTGGATTTCGTTGTAGTGGCACCTAGCGGGAATCCGATGACGGTACATACTTTTACGTCTGTCCCTCTCAGCATTTCATAGCAAAGGGGAACGTATCCGGGATTTACGCACACTGAGCAAAAATGATTATCTTTTGCTTCCTCACACAATTTTTTGATCTGTTCTTCGTTTGCATCCTGTTTCAGCAGCGTATGGTCTATCATACCTGCAATAGATCCGGACGGGGAAGATTTCAGCCCTCCCTGGCTTTCCAGCTTTCTTAAAATCTCATCTGCAATTTTTGCAACCAACTGTTCCATTTCCATATGTATGTCCTCTCTTCCTAATATATTATCTTACGGCACATTGAACTTTCAGACACTCTCCTGAATGTGGTTTAATTTTCCGGCATGAATCCCTGCACTTCCAATTAAAAATCCATCTACGGAAGGAATACTGCCAATGGCTGCCGCATTCTTTTCATTTACACTGCCTCCATAAAGTACTGGCACTTCCGCACCTAAGATCTCCCGGATAATTCCTTTTAAATATACATGTGTTTCATGAATCTCTTCTATCGATGCACTTGCACCTGTCCCGATCGCCCAGACAGGTTCATATGCGATATGTAATTTTGAAACCGCCTCCCAGGGCAGTCTTGCCAGATCTTTTTGAAGCTGGCTGCGAAGCGTCTCTTTCCACATGCCTTCCTGGCGTTCCTTCATACTTTCCCCAATGCAAAGCATGATTTCCATAGATGCCTGTGCAGCGGAAAACACTTTTCGATTAATTTCCTCATCCGACTCATAATTGTATATTCGCCGTTCGGAATGACCTGCCATCAGATACGTACACCCCAGCTCACGAAGCATGGGAATAGAAATCTCTCCGGTAAAGGCACCTCTCGGCTGATCGTGGAAATTCTGCGCTCCCATGAGAATATGACGCCCGGAAAACTCCTCTGCTAATGCTGCTAATGTTGTGAAGGGCGGGAAAATGACAAGTGGTACATCCGGAATATATTTTAGATCCTCTAAAAATTTCCTTCCCTCCGCTATTGTCATATTCATCTTCCAGTTTACTGCAATTATGGGCTTTTTTTTCTGATATCTTTGGATGGTATCACGGATAATTCTTTCTAATTCTTCCTTATCTATCATCTATCCACAGCTTTCTATTTACATTTGTTCATGCTATAGTAAATTATGTTACTTTAAAATTATAATAACACAACGCATATTTAAAGTCAACAATTTATATGCGTTGTCTTATCCTGACACAATTTATATGCATTGTCTTATACTGAATTAACTGATTTATTCTTTGCTATTTATCATTTAACGGTTTACAAATGTTCCTTTAAGCAATACTTTCCATTGAAATCTTTATGGGTGGATAATTGCTTTTAGAATCCGGCCCGCCTTCAAATGTTCAAAAGCTTCCAGGATTTCTTCTAATGGGTATTCTTTCGTAATATATTTTTCCGGCTGCAGCTGTCTCCTGGCTATTTTTTCTAATATCTCCCTGTTCTGCCTGCTGGTGGAAGCATGAACACCAAAGACCCCCAGTTCTTTATAATGAATATCGTTGGAGTCTAAAAATCCCTTTCCGTCTCCCGGTATTCCTCCAAACAGGCTGATCCGGCCATGCTTTGCTGCTATCTTCAGTGCGTCCGTATGTACCTGTCCAACTGAACATGCCGTAATTACCACATCCGCCCCATTGCCGTCTGTTTCTTCCATAATTCTGTCATAACAGTTTTCCGTCTTAGAATTGATGACAATAATATCCGGGATTAATTCCCGTGCCTGACGGATGCGAAAATCCGATACTTCCATCATCATGACCTTAGATGCCCCCGCTGCAAATGCAAGTTCTGCATGGGAACAGCCGATGAAACCGGAACCAAATACAGCAACGGTATCCCCCTCTTTGATATTGCATATTTGCTGTGCATTGTAAGCACATGCCATTGGTTCTGCAAGCGCCGCTTCATTTGCCGTCACATGCTCGTTCACCTTATTGACATTCCCCTGGTGAAAGGCATCGGCAGGTATCTCCATATATTCTGCAAAAACTCCATCAAATTCAAAACCGATTGTCCTTAAATGGTCACACATATTCGTATGCCCTTTTTGGCAGGGCCTGCACACACCGCATCCAATCGCAGGCGCGATCTGAACCCGGTCCCCAAGTGCAAATCCCGGCACTTCTCTGCCGATCTCTACAATTCTTCCGCAGCACTCGTGCCCGATAATCCTGCCTGGAGTGATCTTTGGGTTTCCATTGGCATAAGTTCTCACGTCCGTTCCACAGATAGATGCAGCTTCTATTTTAATCACTGCCGTATCTTTAGATGCAGACGGTTTTTCCCTGTCTTCGATACGAAAATTTTTATCCCCATTATAAACAAATGCTTTCATAGTCTCCTCCTGTTTTGACGGTTAATAAGCTATCCCCTTCAAAGTTTACCGCTGTCAGGTCATTCCAGTAGGTGCGTTCCGGAAGTACGATCAGGACATGAACTTCTTCCTTGTTTAACGGTTGGGGCATGTAATGCCAGGTACCGGGATTCAAATGGATCATGGTACCACAGGGTATAAAAAATGCACGTATGTCTCCGGTTTCCGGTCTCCCGGTATTCCCTGCAGGCGCAAGGCACAATACGGTATCATCATCCATAGGCATCATGATTTCAGCCGTGTGATCATGATATTCCAGTGCCGGAACCAGGAACCGGACTGACCTCTCTACCTGGAGGGTTGAAAATGCAAGTGCTGATACCGGCGGTACCATGCGGATACTGTCGCGGTAAAACGTAAAATTCTGATCTCCAAAACATGCGCCTTCCTCTGCGCACATAGGATGGAACTGGCCAAATATATCAAAACTCTCTTTGCTTAACTGCTCTGCCTGTACTGTAATCATTTTCATTCCTCCATTATCATGGTTTTATAACAACCTTAAGAGATCCATCTCCTTTGGCATTCTGTTCAAAAGCCTGCTGCCACTGATCCAGGGAAAATGTATGAGTCACTACACCATCCGTATAAATGGTATTATCAGCAATCCATTCCGTTACCACATCAAAACAGTAAGGTCCTAAATGTGCTCCCAGAATATCCAGTTCCTTTCCATCACCGATTACAGACCAATCCACACTTACTTTTTGTCCGAATACGCTGAACTCAATAAATCTCCCCAATTTCCGTATGGCATCTAAACCCTGCTGCACACTGGAAGGATGTCCCGTTGCTTCTATATAAATATCACAGCCATAACCATTTGTCATGCTCTGAATCTCTTTTACTACGTCACACTCTGACGGATTGAGGCAGACATCCGCACCAAAACTTTTGGCAATCGCAAGCCTGTCTTCCTTCATATCAATTGCAATGAGCTTTTTAGGCCTTCTCAATCTCGCATAATTAACCATTGCCAGCCCCAATGTTCCCACTCCGGAAATTACAACTACATCGGTATTGGAAATATCCGCACGGTCCACTGCGTGCTTTGCACAGCTGTACGGTTCAATTAAGATGGCTTTTTCTAATTCCAGATCCTTAGGAATCTGATAAATCCTTGTCTTTTCAGGCAATATCATATATTCCGCCATGGCACCATTGACGTGGGCACGGAATCCAAAGATATCTGCCTGGTCACACATCCAATAATGCCCGGTCCTGCAGAACATGCACTCCCCGCAGGGTACAATCTGTTCACCGGTTATCCGGTCACCTGCCTTTGCACATCCTTGGTAACCTTCAGCCACCTCGACTACTTCTCCCACAAATTCATGCCCGGGAATAAACGGTGTTTTTACCCAGGGCTCTGATTTACCATCTCCCCAATAACCTTCTGCTCCATGCCAGTTTTTAATATCACTCGCGCACACACCGCAAGCCTCCACTTTAATCAGTACCTCACCCTTTTTTAATTCCGGTACCGGATAATCTGACTCCAGCCGATAATCATTTTTTCCGTAAACAACCAGTGCTTTCATTGTTTTTACTGTCTTAGCCATAATTCCTTCTCCTTCTATACCATATTATTGGATAATTGTCCTATCCGCTCATAGAAATCATGAAGCTCCACCATGTAATCCTTATATAAATGCAAGTAAGGCATATACGCTTCTCTTTTTGTTAAATCCGGTAGGAATTCCCGTTCTACTTTCACATGCTTTAATGCGGTCTCTTTTAAATCCGGAAAAACACCTATGGCATTTCCAGCCAGAATTGCAGCTCCCCACATGGCAGCATCCTCCCGGTTCAGAACCTCATATCGCTTTCCCTGGACATCGGCACACAACTGCGTCCATACCGGCGATTTGGCGCCCCCTCCAATGATTCGGACATGATCAAGCTCATATTCCGGATACAGTTCTTCCATTCGCTGCATACACAGGGTAAAATCATAGGTAAAGCTTTCTAACAGCGCTTTATAAAAATGCTCTTTGGAATGGCTCCAGTCGAATCCCATCCACATACCCCGCAGTGAACCATCAAGCGGCATAGAGCTGCCGCCCAGCAGCCCGATTCCCATCAGACCATTGCATCCCGGCGCAATGCTGCTCATTTTATGTTCCATATCTGCAAACATTTCTTTCGTACTGATTCCTGCCTGTTTTACGAAAGTATTCATAAACCAGTCTAAAGTAATCCCGGAACCTGCTGCAAAATGAGTGGCATAAAACTCTCCCGGTACCGCTGATGGAATGACATCCAGACGCCTTTCATCCATATCCGGACGATATTCACTGACACAGCAGCTCACTTCTCCATAGGACGAAGCTTCAAATATCATATCTCCATAGTTTACAATTCCAGCCCCCAGACAGCCCGCAGGCTTATCTCCTGCACCGGATACCAGAACAACCCCTTGTTTTAATCCCGTCGCTGCTGCCATTTCCTTATTTAGCCGTGCACAGATGTGGTTAGAATTCACAATTCTAGGCAGATATTTCTCATCCAGTCCAATCTCCCTGCAGATTTCCTGTGACCATCTGTCATTTTGTACATCAGCAAGTCCGGTCCACTGGGTAAAGGATCTGTCTATTACCGCATCTTCCACGGATATATCTCCTAATTTTCCAATTACGTACCCACTGATCATCAGATATTTTGCAATCTTTTTGCTCTGTTCCGGATATTCCATTTTGAACCACTCATATTTTGGTGCCATTTGGGGAAAGTTCGTTCCCCCAATACATAAAAATGGATCTCTTAGTTTTTCCATTTGTTTTTCTGCATAAGGCATATACCGGCTGTCCAGAGAACAGGACCAGGTGGTGATATCATTCCAGTTTTTATCCACTCCCATGAACCCTGACATCTGTCCGGTAAAGGCAATGGCTTCAATACATTCTGCCCTTCCCTCCAGTGCTGCACATACTTTTTTCATACAGGTGATTACGGAGGCTAATAATTCTTCTCCCTTTTGTATAAATATGCCGGGACCCGGTCTATAATCTTTTACCGGTTCTGTCTCCAGGGTAATACACGTACTGTCCGTATCATAAACTCCAACTTTTATAAAACTTGTGCCCAAATCCACTGCCATCAGTAAAATATCTTTCATTGCAATGCTCCTCTCTGTCAAACCATGACGTACAGCTATTAGAAAGCTATTTTATAACACTCTAGACTGTTTTATTTTTAGAAGTAAGACCCTGTAATAGCACAGAAATGATAATAATAATGCCTTTTATGATATCCTGGGGATAAGAAGGAACTGCGAGCAGATTCATGATATTGCTGATCAGTGCCAGCACCAGTACACCTACAACGGTCTTAATACAGGACCCTTCTCCGCCCGACAGGCTTGCGCCCCCAATCACGCAGGCTGCAATAGCATCCAGTTCCAATCCCTGTCCTATAATCGGTGTTCCGATAGCCGTTCTGGAAGATGCGATAATGCCACCAATAGCAGCACAGATTCCGGAGATAGCATACACGGACATTTTATACCGGTTTACACGGATTCCCGCTAATTTTACGGCCGTTTCATTACTTCCTATGGCAACTATGATACGTCCAAAAGCAGTATACTTATGAATAAACGCAAATATCAAAATAACAACTACCGCAATGACTGCCAGCCATGGAATCACGCCCCCGATCATCGCTACACCCAATTTACCAATGGTATCCTTTGGTGTCTGCACCGGCTGCCCATTGGATATAACAAATGCCAGACCTCTTGCAATGGTCATCATTGCCAATGAAGCCACAAAGGCTGCCATCTTGGCATAAGATACCAGAAATCCGGTAGCTGCACCTAATACACACCCAACCAGAACCGGTAGGAGAATTGCAGCTCCCATACCCAGACTGTGGGTTGTCAGTGCAAATGCCACCATTACGCTTCCAAGTGCCAGAATAGATCCAACAGATAAATCAATTCCCCCAGTCAGAATTACAAACAACATCCCCATACAGACAACGGTGGTACCTGAATACTGGCGCAGGATATTAATGATATTCTGTAAGGTAAAGAAATCCGGCGATATGCAGATACAGATAACCACTAACAGCAATAGCATAAAATAAGTATTATGTTTGACAAATAATTTTGCAGCTTTATTTTTTGTATTCATTTTTTCACCCATTGCATACAGCAGGCATGCCTGCTGTACTGCCACAACTAAATCAATTTGAAAGAATCAAAATGTGGCTTCCTTTCGATTTCATATTTTTCTTTCAAACCTAAATCCATGAAAACCTCAAGCCGGCTTACACTTAAACCCCCATTGCGTATTTTATCAGCACATTTTCAAATAATTCTTCTCTGGCAACTTCGCCGGTAACCCTGCCCTGCCTCATAATGATAACCCGGTCGCACATTCCGATGATTTCCGTCATCTCCGAAGAGATCATGACGATTGCAACTCCCCGTCCCGCCAGATCATTAATTACTTTATATATTTCTACCTTTGCCCCGACATCCACTCCACGGGTAGGCTCATCCAGTATCATACATTTACAGTCAGCCGCCAGCCATTTTGCAAGAGCCACTTTTTGCTGGTTGCCTCCGGATAGACTGGATACATCATCCTCCATGGATGCATATTTCGTAGACAATTGCCCCAGGATATTTTCTACTGTCTGTTTTTCTTTTTTTCCGTTGATAACGTCCATGGCGTATTTTACCTGTTTCAGGGAAGCAAGGGTCGTGTTAATACGTATGGATTGATTTAGCAGTACCCCCTGCTGCTTTCTGTCTTCGGGCAGGAATCCCAGCCCGCGTTCCACTGCATGCTTAGGCGCCTTAAACGACACCTTTTCCCCCGCCAGCGTAATTTCACCG
This sequence comes from Robinsoniella sp. KNHs210, assembly GCF_000686105.1. Classification (NCBI taxonomy): domain Bacteria; kingdom Bacillati; phylum Bacillota; class Clostridia; order Lachnospirales; family Lachnospiraceae; genus Robinsoniella; species Robinsoniella sp. KNHs210. The sequence goes on along the minus strand of NZ_JMLZ01000002.1, from coordinate 1,007,698 downwards.
CTTTCTTTACGGTCTATTCCAAATACGGCACGCATAGTCTCTGTCCTTCCTGCCCCCACCAGTCCGCTGAATCCCAGCACTTCACCTGCCCGAACAGAAAAAGACACATTTTGTACCATATTTCCGCAGTTCAGGTTTTTCACATCCAGAACCACCTCTCCCAGCTTCACTTTTCTCTCCGGATACAGGGTAGACATTTCCCGACCGACCATAAGATTGATCAGCCCATGCTTATCGATATCTCCGGTAGAAAGCTCTTTTACAAACTTCCCGTCTTTAAATACCGTTATTGTGTCGCATAACTGGAATATTTCTTCCAACCGGTGGGATATGTAGATGATGCTGACTCCGTCTTTTTTCAAAAGGTTCACCAGTGAAAAGAGTTTTTCAATTTCTGTAAATGTCAGCACTGCAGTTGGTTCGTCCAGCACCAGAATCTTTGCATCCCGGCTGAGATTCTTGCAGATTTCCACAACCTGCTGATATGCCACCGACAATTCCGCAACCTTTTGTTTCGGGTCAATTTCTCCAAATCCCAGCTTCTTTAATATTTCGGAAGCATCTTTATTTAATTTTTTCCACCGAATAGCCGCTCCGCCCTGATTTAACCGGTCAATAAATATATTTTCAGCAACCGTTAAATGAGGCGCCAGCATAAACTCCTGGTATATCGTTGCAATCCCCAGGTCTTTCCCTTCTCTTGGAGAGGTGATCTTTACCTCCTGCCCGTCAATCCGAATAGTCCCTCCATCCCGTAAAACCGCCCCGGATAAGATTTTCATCAAAGTAGATTTTCCTGCACCGTTTTCTCCGATTAAAGCATGGACTTCTCCTGGCTTTACCCGCAAAGAAACATCCTTCAGTGCATAGACGCCGCCAAACTTTTTGTCAATATGCTCCATCTCAACCCGATATTCACTACCCATCGCCTACACTCCTCATCATTTTCTGTGTTTCTGCTGCTTTTCTTTTTTGGGGATGCCGCATCGTTATCTTTCTTCTGATAAACTGACACAACACCCCCATTTTTGATTCCTTTATTCCCGCGGGCAGCAAACCAAACGGACTCGTTTGAGGAACCATTTGGCATCTGCCGCCAGGGGCAAAACCCGCTGCCTGCGGCGGTGAATTACACCTGCCTTACATTATGTTGTTAAAATGCCGCATTTTCATCATAGTAGTCTTTTGCATTTTCAATGGTATAACAAAGAGGCGGTGTCCGCGTGATATCCTCATAATCGTCTGCTGTCTTACCATTCAGTAAAACATCGTCTGCAACCTGCATAGCCATAGCCGCAACCGTCTTTGGATTATTATCCCCGGTAGCAATATAACCCGTATTATCTGCGATTAGTTTGATTGCTTCCTTCTGTCCGTCTGCTGCTGCCGCGAGTTTAATCTTATCGGTTAAGCCTGCATTTTCAATAGCAGTCATAGCGCCTAATAACATATTGTCATTCTCACCTAATACCAGGTTGATATCCTTATTTGCTACCAGTAAATCCTCCATTGCCGGAAGACCTTCATCTGCAGTCCAGTTACCCCAGCCCTGGCCGTTGATCTTGAAATCTGCATCCGCATTTTCAGCTTTACCTTTGTCCATCAGCTCCTGTTCCATTGTTTTTGCTGCAGCCCAGGCTTCATCTTCCGTACAGCCTGTTCTCTGTTCAATAATTCCGCACATAAGACCGGTACGTCTTTCCTGAGATACCACCGCACCTTTTACACCGGAAAGGAGTACGGATACAATCGGGTCTTTCCCGAACTGCTCACCAACATAGAGTCCTACTGCTCTTCCGTTTCTCAGGTTATCGGAACAAACGGTCGTAATATTATCAGCCGATGTATCGCAGGCATTATCTACATTGATTACCGGAATACCTGCTGCTGTTGCATTTGCAATCGCCGGAAGACAGGCCTCGGAATCTACACAGTTCATAATAATACAATCATAATTCTGGGAAACGAACGTTTCCATATTTTCCATTTCCTTGGAAATATCTTCGGAAGCATCCAGGCTGGCATAAGACCATCCCCTTGATTCGACTTCTTCTTTGAGGGCTGCATCCAGAGCTACAAAATATGGGTTATTTAAGGTCTTATTTACATAGCCGACTTTAAAACTTTTACCGGAAGCATCCGCTTTTTTCTCTGCTTCCGTGACTGCCTCTGATGCTGTTTCTTTTGCTGATTCCGTTACTGCTTCTTTTGTTTCTGCTGCCTTTGTCTCTGCAGCTTTTGTCTCTGCCTGAGCTTCTGTTTTTGCCGCGGTGTCCGCATCAGAACTCTTCGTTGTGCCTCCACATGCCGACAGCATGGAAACGGACATTGCCACTGTTAATAAAATCCCCAACATCTTTTTGTACCTTCTCATTTTATTCCTCCTTAGAATATGAATATTTGCGGCTGCTGCTATTCTGGTGCGTGTCAGAAAAGTTTTCTGTTTCTGCAAGATTATGCATTCCGCTTATTGTGGCGGATCGCTGAATCTGCAACAGGCTCCCGGAAGCAGTCTGCCATATATTAGATTTATTTAGCACCATGCTAAATAAGGCTAATCTCCTGGGTATCATGCATCAAATCCTTCAAACTCCGGTAAAGCTTCAGATATCTCCGGAATGGTTCCTGATACAATTTGTGCTTTTCCATATCGGGTTTGATCACTATTTCGGGCACTACCATCTTATCTGCTGCATCCTGAAAACTATGATAATGTCTTCCTTTTGATGCAGCTGCCACACAGCACCCCAATACCCCTGCCTGGCTGTTCCGATTGATAATAATCTTTTTACCGGTTACATCCGATATCATCTGAATCCATCCACGGTCTTTGGTAACTCCCCCGCAGACAGTCAGCGAATTTATTTTATATCCCTGGGTTTCATAATTCCGTATAATGTTGTATGTACCAAATGATACGGATTCCAACACAGCATGGTAAATATGTTTCCAGGTATGTTTGACATTCAGTCCATAGATCACACCTTTGGCCATTGCATCCTTATACGGTGTTCGGTTTCCCTGGAAAAAATCCAGAATCGTTAACCCGTCAGATCCGGGATCGACTTCCTCTGCCGCCCGAAGCAGTCTGGCATAAGGATTACCGTCTTCTTCTCCGATATGAAAATTTTTCCGAAACCAGTTTACCAGTCCGGCAGCCGATATCTGACCTCCTTCAAGCAGCCAGAGTCCGTCTACCAGTGCACTGTCATAAGGCCCCCAGATGCCTTTTAGATCCGGCTTCTCTTTGGACATACACAGATGTACAAAACTGGTTCCCATTACAATACCCAGTTTATGAGGCTTAATAACATCCAGTCCAAACATCGCCATATGGGCATCAATTCCTCCCTGTACCACCACTAAATCAAGATTAAATCCAAAACGCTCTGCCAGTCCGGGTCTTATTTTCCCCACAACCTCACCGATTTTATCTACCTGTGTGACGATTTTTTCCTGATAATCTTCAAAACCTATCCGTTCAAAATATTCCTTCTGGTAACCGCCTTTTGATTCTATGTAATTCCATTTGCATGTCGTATTGCAGATGGAACTGGATAGCTTTCCGCATAACATGTAATTAATCCAGTCCAGTTGTTCTACCAGCCGGAAACACTTATCGTAAATATCCCTGCGGTGTTTTTTGATCCATAATGCTTTTGGAATCATCCATTCAAAGGATGTCTCCTGCCCACAGTAATCCAGAACCGGATCATGCGTTTCATTGATCTCATTCATTTCCTCCCGGGATCTGGCATCCATCCACATCATGGCATCCATAAGAGGCTTTCCCTGTTCATCGATAGCCAGTACCGTAGAAGATGTAGCACAGACACAGCACGCCTTCACGGATTTCTTCTGCTCATCCGTCATTTCACGGGAGCACTGTTTTAGCACCTCCAGAATGCTCTCCCACCAATCCATAGGATTTTGTTCTGCCCAGCCGACTTTAGGATAAGAAGTTTCCCACTTTTTTTCATGGCTGATCAGCATTTCACCATCTTCATCAACAATTCCAACCCGTACGCCCTGAGTCCCCGTATCAATTCCAATAAAATACGATTTCATTCCCTTGTCCTTTCAAACATATTATAGGAACATATGTAACTATGTGATTATCATTTGTATACATGGATAATACTATAAGTTTTGTGCATTGTCAATATAAATTGCAATTATTTTTATAATATCAGGGCATTTTGTCGATTTTCATAATTTTTACACTTAAAATTCAGTAAACATTTTATAGCTTTATATCATTAAAGCAGCTCTCCCTGGGTAATTTGTCGATAAAGATTTGCTATTACCCTATTACTGGCATTTTGTAACCTTGCCTCATTGACTTTCCATTTAATTTATGCTATTTTAGTTTTAATAACATATGTTTTTATTACACTATCATTTGTTCATGAGATGCTATTAAATGTATAGGAGGGTGTTTAAATGAATTATCGAGAATTGTACCAACCGGCACATACGTTGATTGGTAAGGGCTGTATTTGTGAAATACCGCGGCACATTGATCTTATATCAGGTAAGAAGGCATTTATTGTCACTGATAAGCCGCTTGTAGATATTGGAACTGTAAAGAAGGTCACTGATGTGCTGGATAGTGCCGGTAAAGACTATACGATTTATGACGGAGTTAAACCGAATCCGACCGTATCTATCGTAAATGAGGCTAAATCACTTTTTGACCGGGAACACTGTGACTACATGATCGGGATTGGAGGCGGCTCTTCCCTGGATGTTTCCAAGGCTGTCAGTATACTTGCTAATAATGGCGGGGATATTGCCGCTTATAACGGATTGAATAAATCAAAAAACCCCGGTATTCCGCTTATTGCCATTAATACAACTGCAGGGACCGGCTCAGAAGTAACCCGGGCTTATGTGGTTACGGATGAAATTAATAAAGTAAAAATGCTGATGGTTGATGCCAACTGCCTCTCTTATCTGGCAATTAATGATCCCATGCTGATGCTGGATATGCCTGCCTTTTTGACGGCATCTACCGGAATGGATGCTCTGACACATGCCATTGAGGCTTATACTGCCAAATCTAATTTTCCTTTTACCGATGGAATCGCACTTGAAGCAATTCATTTAATTGGTATGTCCCTGGAAAAGGCCGTATTTGAAGGCAGAAATATAGAAGCCCGTACCGACATGTGCTGGGCAGAATATATGGCTGGTCTTGCATTTTCTAATTCGGGTCTTGGAATGGTACACGCTATGGCTCACCAGCTGGGCGGTTTTTATAATACCCCTCATGGTGTTGCAAATGCTATCCTGCTACCCTATGTTATGAAATACAATACATCTGTATGTAAAGAACGGTATTCCCGGATTGGTCAGGCACTTGGTATTGACACTTCCCGGATGACGGCAGATCAGGGGGCAGCCGCAGCTATCTGCCACATCCGCGAACTATCACAACGGATCGGAATTCCTAAATTGAACACAACATCATTTCGGCCTTCTGATGTGGTGACTTTGTCTTTACATGCTCTGGAGGATACAGGAATGCCTGAAAATCCGAAAGAGGCTGCACTGGTAGATGTGCAGAAGGTTTATATGGACGCTTATTATGACAGTGCTCCCTGATCCAGAATTATTATTTCTTCATATAAAAAACCGGCTGCAGCAGCCGGTTTCAGATTGTAGATAAAGTAAATTATGCTATATAGCACTGTATATCAAGAGAATAGGGTTCTTTCTCATGTTTGTATATTTTGTATCAATTGGCAATTCTGATTTTCTTATGCCAGAATGCATTATGCAAAATTAGGAGTCCATTGAATATCCAAAGTTAAGTAAGAACCAGAGAATAGATATACAGTGCTCTATTTTTGTTTTTTTCTGATATCATTAAATAAACGGGAATTACGTTAAGCAACTGCAAGAATCTGATACTACCGAAATAATTTCCGTCCCAACGGTAAATTTTTTGAATCTCTTCATGATTCCCCTGTCTATTTCATATACTTCATCGCATAACACATTGATATCCTCTTTGTTGTGACTTGCCAGCAGAATCGTTTTGCCACACGCCTTCAGTTCCAGGAATAACTCTCTCATTTCAAGGACTCCCTGGTTGTCCAGTCCGTTCATGGGTTCATCCAGGATTAAGATTTCCTTGTCCTCCATGATCGCCTGAGCTATGGCCAGCCGTTGCCGCATCCCCATGGAATAATTCCCCACCTTTTTTTTAGAAAGGGCATCCAAGCCTACCTTGTTAAGAATACGAATAAGGTGGTCTCTGTTCTTTTTGTTGTTAATCATGTAGAGGTATTCCAAATTTTTATATCCATTTTCATTTTTTAGAAAAGCAGGTTCTTCAATAATAATTCCGCTGTTGGTTAAAAGATCAAGATCCTGTCCCATCTTTTTGCCTTCAACCCGTATCTCCCCTTCATCCAGTTTCAAAAATCCGCAGATGCATTTGAACAATACCGTTTTACCTGATCCGTTTCTCCCAATAATGCCATATATTTTACCCGGTCTGCACTCTAATGAAATATTTTGTAAAACTTTTTGATTTTTAAAGCTTTTTGAAGCATCCACAATTTTAATAATGCTTTCTGTTAACATTCATTTCTACTCCTTATTTATTCTTCCTTGTTCCATTTTAACTCAATGTACTTAAATCTGATTAGTATGAGAACCGACATTAGTATAATCAAGATGCAAAGTGCCGGAATGCTGTAATGCAATGGCGGGATAGTTCCATAGCCAAATCGAGTCTCCCCAATTCTTGTAATCTGCATCCATGCCAGGGGTAAAAAGTAGTATAACTGTTCCTGAATTTTCGGATGAAAGTTTTCAACTATCACAACCCCAGTTAACAGAACCATAGTTATGCTGATTGCAACAGTACGATTTAGGAAAACACTGAAAAAGAACATAAAAATTCCCGTAAAAGAAATGGTAAGTCCGCAAACGCCCCATGCCAGCAGCATGGCGGGAATCGGCTGTATTTTATTTATTAAATTATACGAAATAGAAAAAGACAAATTGTATCCTACGCCCAGGTCCGTAAGGGAAAGAGTATGCAGCAGCTTCCCCCAATCACTGGTAAGAAAAACCCTTGGCGCAAGTATGATGACCGAGAGCAATAACGCTGCCGCTGCAAGAGTGAATCCGCTAAAAATAATGCTTATGATCTGGGAAATACACCAGCGATAACGTCCGCTGCGAATCATTTGGTACATACCTGCATGATTTAAGAACGGTGCATTTGAGTAGAAATAAATAATTCCCAAAATAAATGTAAATAAAAAGTACAGGTGTGACATCAAATGTGGAAAGACCCAGGGCGATATTTTATATCCAGTGTCCTTGGATGCAGCCATCAGCGGCGATATATATACGAAAATCAGAAAAGCTAATAGTATTAGAAAAGTAACGCTGCGTTTAGAGCATATCTTATGCCGGGTTTCGCAATATGTTAAGTTTAGAATAGATAAAATATTATGCACTCCGGATCCTCCCCCTGATTTTTTTGTATATAAGACCCATCAGACAGCCAGAAAAAATACCTCCGAAAAGAATTGGCCAAAAAAAGGATATAAGGTCATTTTCCCATACATTATATCTGGCATCAAAAATAATAGAAATATTAAATATAGAATCATGGCCCCATATGGAATTTCCTAAATACAGTAAAAAATAGTATCCCATAACAGGAATTGACAATACCAGAAGAGAATTAACAATATACAAAGACGCATACGCTGCCAGAAGGGATAAAGAAGCAGCAAGGATTCCCTTTTGCACCGTGAATAGGAAAAAATATACCGGGTACCTGCCAGGGGTAAGAAAATACCGCAATCCTCCTACTTCCTGAAGTAAAGATATCGAGGTAAAATTAGCATCCTCCCAGGGCATTCTGCACCGCAAATACAGGACAAACAGCATTGTTCCAATGGAATAAGTCAACAGTGCAGTTAAAAATATCGTGATAGACCTGGAAAAAGTATACAGGAAGACAGAACCCTTCTGTACCATAAGATACGCATAACGATTCTCCATATCCTGACAGAAACTATTTGCATAGGGATAGGCACAAAACAGCATTACGATCATGGCGGGCATACCAAACTGTATCTGATCAAAAACAAAGAAAACCGTTGTATCCAGGGTAATATCATCCAACGTACCAAACATCAGGGTAAAGAAGACACCCGCGATGCCCAGAAGAAATTCTCTGGAACAAATTCCTCTGCTTATGTCCATCCGCAGATATCTGAATAATTTTCGGCAGTCCGTTATCATTGGATAAACTCCTCTCCGGTAACCGCATTTACGATAACCTGGTTCAATACTGAGTGCTCCACAGCAGAGTCTTCCCCAGACTGCAGCTTAAGATTCTCGGTAACATCGAATACCCATACTGGTGTTAACAGATAACTATCATTCTTCTCATGCTGTGACATCATCATTAACTGGGCCTTGGTAACGATATAATTATCATCAGATATGATATTTGCATACTTGTGCTCCACAGTGCCTGCAATTTCCTCAAAGTGCTTTAATTTTAGCTTTGTATCCTCTTTTTGAAATTTAAAGGTCTTGTCCATCAAAAGATAAAACAAACCATCTTTTGAATAGGCAGCCTGTACTTGCGCAAATGCATCGGAGGCCTCTTTATAAATATCGCTATAGATATAATAAATCGGCAACGATTGGCATGTCTGGCGCAGGGCAAAATAATAACAGTCATCGTCAGGGGACCAGTTCTCCTTGTATTGTGAGGTATCCGCCTCTCCTTGCATCCCTAATACTGTCTCTTCATTTTTCATCGTTTGATAGTCCAGAGAATACCCACTATAACTATAATCATTCCCAATCATTATGCCCATTTTTGAAAGTATGTCCAATATATCTGTCAGCGCTGTTTCCCGTGTAGCGAAAGAAAATTCCTCCGACTGTGAATATTTGTTCCCATTATAATTATATTTGTAGGATAGACTGAGTACTCTTGGCAAATGGTCAGCAAAAGATTTGTATAAATGAACTGATTCAGGATATATCAACAATGTTTCCCCATTCTGCCCTGCATAGTAATAGTCTGTCTGACCAGAGTCGTTTGTCGTGATCTCTTCCTGGTAATCAATTCCGGAAAAAAGTGTATTCAGGGTATTAGAGGGGTCCGGGTTCTGTTGGGTAGCTGTATAAGCGTAGATTTCATTAGGGTTAAAATCCTTATTCAGCTCAACTATGGTATCAAATGTAATGTTTCCCGTTTCCTTTTCATACTTTTTGGGAAAGATGATTCCGTCATTGTCTGAAGGGGATGTATCTTCCGCTATATCAGTTTCAACAGAAGAGTGCACTACGGGCACATCACTTTCCTGACATCCAGTGCATAAAAATGAGCTTATTATTAAGATGCCCAATAGTAATTTTGATTTTTTATTTAACATATGTAATCCATTTCTTTTTGTTTTATTAGTTTTTTGATTTCAGTATTTTCCCCAGGCATTGACTGTCATAGCTTCGAAGATCCACGGCGAGTACTCATAAAAAAAAGCTGACGCGGTCTAGCCGTTCCATTTTTATAAGGGGATCTTATGTTAAGCCCTAAAAGACGTCTTTCATTATATTTATAACATACTTTACCCGTTATTCTATATAGCGGGTAAAAAATGTATATATTTTTGGTAAAATCAGACTGGATTCAGATTAGTTGTTTTGCCTATACGTCACCAACAATACCCATATGGCTTAGTATCCTTTCTCTTATATCTTTTCGATAAGTTTTACTGATGGCCAAAACCTCGCCATTTCTCATTTTCACAGATTCAAAACAATATTCTTTTATATAATTTAAATTAATAATATACGATTTGTGGATTCTTATAAATTTTTGCAGAGGAACCTCAGACATAATCAGATCAATTTTCCCATAGAATTCTTTGCTATGATCATCTAAAATAATATATACTTTTTTACCTTCACTTTTAAAATAAAGAATACTACTATATAATATTCTATGATAAGTCCTGCCATTTTTATATTGATAGCAAAGGTTTTGTTTTTCAATTAATTGTACAGCCTTATGCAGATTTTTCCACATGGCTGAATCATAAACAGGCTTAATCAAAAAATTTAGCGGCCTTATCTGAAATAATTTCATAGCGTGATTGGTACTCTCGGAAATATAAATGAGATGTGTTGCATCATTTCCCAGCTTCTCCCTCAAATAGAGTCCCACATCTATCCCACTCATTTTCTGTAATTGAATATCTAAACAGATCAGATCATAATAATTAGAATTTTCTAAAGACTTGCACAGAGCTTCACCACTATAAAAAATGTCTATTTCCACATTAATAGCATTTTCCCGGGCATACTTTCGAATAATATGTTCCATAAACGAACATATCTTGTTATCTACATCACAAACTGCAATATATATCATAAAATCATCTCCCATAAATAGTATAGCATAAAAATAAATCGCTCCATACTATTTTATCATCAAACTCATAACTTCCCTTCTTCCATCATACCTTTTCCCACACACCCTTAAGAAAAGACCGGACAGCCAATCGCCATCCGGTCTTTATTTTCTTTAAAATATTTCTATCTTATTGTTCTCCACCATACAGAGTAATTAATTTCTGCAGGTAAGCATATCTTTCTTTTGCGTATTCTTCAGATTTAGCGAAGAGTACAGCAGCTTTTTCAGGATTAGAACGTTTCAGTGAATTGTAACGAACTTCTCCGTCTAAGAATGCCTGGTAATCTCCTGTTGGAGCTTTGCTGTCTAAGCTGAATGCAGCTTTTCCTTCTTCAGCCAATGTTGGGTTGAAGCGGAAGCAATGCCAGTAACCAGCTTTTACTGCGTTATCTTCTTCTGTCTGAGCTTTGCTCATACCGATCTTGATTCCGTGGTTGATACATGGAGCATAAGCGATAATTAAGGATGGTCCTGGATAAGCTTCTGCTTCCGCAATCGCTTTTACAGTCTGATTGTAATCAGCACCCATAGCGATCTGTGCTACATATACATAACCATAACTCATAGCGATACTTGCAAGGTCTTTTTTCTTCGCTTCTTTACCACCGGCAGCGAACTGTGCTACAGCTCCTGTAGGTGTAGATTTGGAAGACTGTCCGCCTGTATTAGAGTAAACTTCTGTATCGAATACCATGATGTTGATATCCTGTCCGCTTGCTAATACATGGTCAACACCGCCGAAACCGATGTCATAAGCCCATCCGTCACCACCGAAGATCCACTGGGATTTCTTAGCTAAGAAGTCTTTGTTATTTACAACTTCTTTGCATGTATCGCAGTCTTTGCCTTCTAAAGCAGCTACCATTCTGTCAGTTGCAGAACCATTTGTAGCGCCTGAATTAAAGGTATCGATCCAATCCTGGCAAGCAGCTTTTACATCAGAGTCTTCTGTGTTTGCAATGATTTCTTCAACTTTTGCTTTTAAGCCGTTTCTCAGGGCTTTCTGAGCTAATAACATACCATAACCAAATTCTGCATTATCTTCAAATAAGGAGTTACACCATGCTGGTCCCTGTCCTTTTGCATTTACAGTATAAGGTGTGGAAGGTGAAGAGTTACCCCAGATAGAAGAACATCCTGTAGCATTTGCAATGTACATTCTGTCACCAAATAACTGAGTGATTAATTTAGCGTAAGGTGTTTCACCACAACCTGCACAAGCTCCTGAGAACTCAAGTAATGGCTGTTTGAACTGGCTTCCCTTTACGGTATTTTCTTTGAATTTTTCAACAACATCTGCTTTTGCAGGTAATTCTACAGCGTAGTCAAAGTATTTCTGGCAGCCAGCATTTGCTTCCATATTTTCAAGAACAAGTGCTTTTTCACCCTTCTTACCTGGACATACGTTCGCACAAGATCCACATCCTGTACAGTCATAAGCAGAAACGGTTATTGCAAATTTATAATTTGGCATACCTGTCATTGGAATGGTTGTCATTCCTTCCGGTGCTGCAGCAACTTCTTCATCTGTCATAGGAACCGGACGGATAACTGCATGAGGACATACATAAGCACATCTGTTACACTGGATACAGTTTTCTGGTTTCCAAACAGGGATATCTACTGCGATACCACGTTTTTCATATGCAGAAGAACCGGATGGTGTAGATCCGTCTACATATTCTTTGAATGCAGATACTGGTAAGGAGTTACCTTCCTGTGCATTTACTTTGCTCTGGATATTGTTAACGAAATCAACAACGTCTTTTCTTCCGCCTTCAGCGTGAGACATTGCAAGTCCTTCGTCAGCAGAATCTTTCCAGCTGTCCGGTACTGTGATTTCAACAACCTGTTTCGCACCGGCATCAATTGCATCATAGTTCATCTGTACAATCTTATCGCCTTTTCTTCCGTAAGTAGCTTTTGCAGCTGCTTTCATCAGGTCAATAGCCTGTTCTTCCGGAATGATGTTTGCAAGTTTGAAGAATGCTGACTGAAGAACAGTATTGATACGTCCGCCAAGTCCGATTTCTTTACCAATCTTGATACCGTCGATTACATATAATTTAATACCGTGGTTAGCGATAAAGCTCTTAACCTGTCCTGGTAAATGTTTCTCAAGACCTTCCATATCCCATGGGCAGTTTAATAAGAATTTGCCGCCGTCTACTAATTCCTGAACCATGTTATATTTATTAACATAAGATGGGTTGTGACAAGCAACAAAGTTAGCCTGACGGATTAAGTAAGTAGATTTGATCGGGCTCTTACCAAAACGTAAATGGGACATGGTAACACCGCCGGATTTCTTTGAATCATAATCAAAGTAAGCCTGAGCGTACATATCTGTGTTATCACCGATAATCTTAATGGAGTTCTTATTAGCACCAACAGTACCGTCAGCACCAAGTCCCCAGAATTTACAGTTGATTGTTCCTTCTGGTGTAGTAACAAGCGGTGTTCCTAATTCAAGAGACAGATTTGTTACATCATCCACGATACCGATTGTGAATTTCTTCTTTTCTGCATTTTTGTATACAGCAACGATCTGAGTAGGTGTTGTATCTTTAGAACCTAATCCGTAACGTCCTGAGTATACCGGAACTGCATCAAATTTCGTTTCTTTTAATGCTGCAACTACATCTAAGTATAATGGTTCGCCAAGTGCGCCTGGTTCTTTTGTTCTGTCTAATACGGAGATCTGTTTTACAGTTTCCGGAATAGCATTAATCAAAGCTTCTGCGCTAAATGGTCTGTAAAGACGAACTTTTACAACACCGACTTTTTCGCCTGCTGCTGTTAAGTAGTCAATTGTTTCTTCGATTGTGTCACATACGGAACCCATAGCGATGATTACGTGTGTAGCATCTGCTGCTCCGTAGTAGTTGAATAATTTATAATCTGTACCGATTTTTTCATTTACTTTGTCCATGTAGTCCTGAACGATAGCCGGTAAAGCATCGTAGCTTTCGTTACAAGCTTCTCTAGCCTGGAAGAAGATATCAGGATTCTGTGCAGAACCTCTGTGGCATGGATGATTTGGGTTTAAAGCATGTTTACGGAAAGCATCAACTGCATCCATATCTACCATATCTTTTAAATCTTCATAATCCCATGTTTCGATCTTCTGGATTTCATGAGATGTACGGAATCCGTCGAAGAAGTTGATAAATGGAATACGTCCTTTGATGGAAGCGAGGTGAGCAACAGCTGTTAAGTCCATTACTTCCTGTACGCTGGATTCACAAAGCATAGCGCATCCTGTCTGACGACATGCATAAACGTCAGAATGGTCACCGAATATAGATAATGCATGGCTTGCAAGAGCACGTGCGGAAACATTGAATACACCTGGTAACTGCTCGCCTGCAATTTTGTATAAGTTAGGGATCATAAGTAAAAGTCCCTGAGATGCTGTATAAGTAGTTGTTAAAGCACCTGCTGCAAGGGATCCGTGAACGGTACCGGCAGCACCTGCCTCAGACTGCATTTCAGTTACCTGAACTTCCTGTCCGAAGATATTTTTTCTTCCCTGGGTTGCCCATTCATCAGTTGCTTCAGCCATAACAGATGATGGTGTGATCGGATAGATTGCTGCTACGTCTGTAAACGCATACGAAGCATGAGCTGCAGCATGATTACCATCCATGGTCTTCATTTTTCTAGCCATTTGTGTTTTTCCTCCTTATTATTTAGAATCCCCGAAAGGATTCATTTGTACATATGGATTTATGATTTTCCTCATATGAACTAATCATAGCACATTTCGGGATACTTGTCCATTTGCCTGGTACTTAATTTAACATTTTTTTTGTACTTTTCACAATACACAAAAAATTACGGGATGCACTGCCAAAAGAGCGTATCTTAAAATATTTGAGTCTGTACTGTCCGCTTCACACAAGCGTCAGACAGGTGCAATTATTCTAAGACACGCTCTATACTATCCTCTTATCGGTTCAAATACCGGATCTTTTTCCTCTGTCTCAAGGCAGACACAGTAATTTTTTTCATCACATAATTCTTCTGGGACTTCTACTTCAATCACATCTGCTCCCTCACAGGTAACGGAACACTCGTATTCCAGTTCCTGTCCATTGCTTACTAAATATGCACTTTTTACTTTATTGCCTACATTAAGCAATTCAATACGGCGCCTCGGAGCTAAGACATGTACAAATAACTTATAATCTTTCTGTGTAAATTGAGCCCACTCTAATTCATAAGCATAGAGGTCTACTCTTCTGGTTCCAAAGATACTGTCCGCATTATCCTGAACATATTTACCCACCTCGTCCAAAATAGCGATGCTTCTGTCCGGTACATGTCCGGTTGCATCCGGACCGATATTCAGAAGGTAATTGCCTCCCCTGCTGGTTACTTTCAGCAGAAGCCGGATAATATCATCCGGGTTCTTCCAGTTATGGTCATCCTTGTTGAATCCCCAGGTATCATTTAAAGTAGCCGGCAGTTCCCAGTCTCCTTCATACGGCAGCCTCGGTATGAAATTATCTCCCGTTGTCATATATTCACCCAGTTCATTTCCAATTCTGCCGCTGACAATGCAGTCCGGCTGCAGGGATTTTACCAGGTCAACCAGGGATTTGCTCTGCTCCGGAGTGGTTCCCATCGGTGTATCAAACCATATTAAAGCAATATCTCCGTACTCCGTTAGAATTTCAGTTAACTGCGGTTTAACCTTTGTATCCAGATAGTGCTGATAATCTTTGTGGGAATTATCCTTTAAATACATTAACCCGTCAGGATCATGCCAGTCCTGCGCCTGGGAGTAATAAAGACCCAGTTTCATATCATATTTATCACAGGCATCTTTTAACTGTCTCAGAATATCTTTTTTGTAAGGTGTTGCCTTTACTACGTTGTAATCACTGCACTTAGAGTCATACATTGCAAAGCCTTCATGATGTTTCGAAGTAAATACAATATATTTCATTCCCCAGCTCTTCGCCTTTTTTACAATCTCCTCCGCATTAAAATTTACCGGATTAAACTGTCCTGACAGCTTTTCATACTCACTGACCGGTATATCCAGATGATTCATAATCCACTCCGCAATCCGGTCTGTCTTCTTGCCATTGTATTCCCCTGCTAAAATAGAATATAATCCCCAATGGATAAATAATCCAAACTTTGCATCCTTAAACCATTGCTGTTTTGTATCTTTCATTTTTTAATTCTCCTTTACGAAATGATCATTTGAACCGACTCCCTTTCCTTAAAAGTAGTCGGCAGTTTTAAATTCTTAGGGAAATCCGTATAATCCCCTTCCATTCTTTTCAATACCAATTCCACACATTTGCGGGCAATCATTTCAATCGGCTGTCTGACTGAAGTGAGACTGGGCCGTGACATTATGGAAAATTCCATGTCATCAAAAGTAACAAAAGACAATTCACCGGGAATGTCAATGCTCAGATTATGAACCGCTGTCATGGCACCGAGACACATATTATAATTGGAAACAAATACTGCTGTAGGCCTCTTCTTCAGCTTCCAGATTTTCTGCATGCATTTATATCCGGATTCAAAAGTAAAATCTCCTTTTTCGATATATTCTTTTGTCACCGGGATATCATAATCTTCCATCGCACGCAAAAAGCCTTTCATCCGGTCTTTAGCCGTAAACCGTTCCGGTATCTTCTCACTGGTTCCTGACAGAATTGCAATCTGCCGGTGCCCCTGTCCAATTAAATATTCTACTGCTGTATAGGTGCCTGCCGCAGAATTTGCCATCACGCTGTCGCAGGGCGTGTACTGGCACAGACAATCTACCAGCACCACTGGTATCTTCCGTTCTCTGGCCGGTGCCATAAAATCCACTTCACTTTTCATGGCATAGCTGAAAATAATCCCATCTACCTGTTTATCTGAGAGAAATTTGACTGCCCTTTGTGCCTCCTGTGCATTCCCTCTGTGACAGCAAAGCAGCAGCGAATATCCCCTGTCCTTCAAAAGTTTTTCTATATATGCCGTAATCTTTGCCAGAAACTGGCTTTCCAGTGAATCTATCGCGATGCCGACGGTATAGGTTTTAGCGCTTCTTAGGCCTCTCGCTGCATTATTCGGCTGATATCCCAGCTTTTGAACCGCTGCTTCTATCACCATCCGGTTCTGGGGTTTAACATTTCCTCCATTCATATATTTCGAGATTGTCGAAATCGCTAAATTTGTTTCTTTTGCTACATCTTTTATTGTAACTGCCATCGTTCTTCACCCACATGTAATTTTTCTTTATTTATCTTGAAAAAGTCCCTAAAGGACTATTCAGACTACTGTTTACCCATAATATTATCACAGTCTATCTGAACCAACAACTATAAATATGAATTACATATGCGCATGTTCTTAATACTGAAATTCTATCATACAATGGCCTTTTATTTCAGGAACGATAAATTCGATTCTGCCATCCATGCATGAAAATTCTAATTCACTTCCTTCCGGTACAAGGCGTACTGATTTTATTTTTTCCGGTAAATTTACGGAATAATGAATATCATACAATGGAATAATATCCTCTATTGTAAATAGTTCTTCCGAGACTTTCACCGGTATATAGTGAAGACCGTGAAGCACATACCGTTTTTTATCTGCCTGGATATTCACCGCGCTGAGCAAAGAGGTGGGACCGTTATGTTTTAGCAGAGGGTTTGGGAGTACCAGTTCTAAAATATCTTTTACAATTTCCTTACACCATTTGGGATGCTTCATATAATAAGTAGTAAATACCGGATGCATCATATAAATACAGGAATCTGTCTGAACGATTGCAGGGTATCCCTTCTTATGCGAAGAAGGTGTGTGGCGATGAGAACAAAAATGCTCCCAGGTTCTGTTAAAATACGGAATGTAAGTGTCCGCCAGTACCGCTGCCCCTGCTGCTTCCACCTGCGCTCCCTTATCGTACATTACATGTTCCGTTTGTGGAAGAGACTTGCCGATCTGTTCATTGGGCATAATAAAATCCGGACTATAAGGCGCCTCTCCTAAATAATGCACACCTAATTCATCAATCGCAAAATCCGTCTCATCATCGGAAAGTCCGGACTTGTAACTGGCAATTACCTTACCGCCATATGCGATAAAGCTTTTTATCTTCTCGGCCAGCTTGGAATCACAAAGTATGCTATCCGGTAAAATCAATACTTTGTACCCATTAAACTCCGAACGGTCATCTACAATATCCAGCTGGTATCCCAGTTCATCCAGCATCGTACAAGCGCCGTTAACTTCCCTGGGCACTGAACCTCCGGGACCGGTATGCTCCTTGAGACATTCGCTTGTAAAAACTGCAATCTCCGTCAGGGCTTTTGCTTTTTGGCACCAGGGCTCTTTCTTTTCTACTTCCCGATACACACTGCCGATCAAATCATATACCGCGCCGGATATTTTGCCATCCGGATCCAGCTGGTCCCCGATCAGACATTTAGAATTATATGCCAGCATCCGGAAACACTCATATTCCAAAGCCTCCCTGTTTTTAAAGGAATGAAAATCTCCCCATTCCGTATGAAATTTTCCGGTATGTGCAAGATAGTCCATACCGGTAGTTCTGGCAAAACGGGCTGTATTCATGAAATGGGAGTATCCCCATTGTCCGCTTGGAAGGGATTCTAATTCCCAATGTGTATAAGCATCTCTGGCATCTACCGAAACCGCATTAATATGCCCGGCATTATAGAAAATTGTAACATCTTCTTTCAGACTTCTGATATAAGCCGAAATATCTTCTTTGAAATCCTGCATGGTCTTTCTGGCAAAAAGCATCCGGTCTTCCTTCTTATCCGGGCGATATCCTTCTGCTTCCATTTTTTCCACACAATGTCTGCAGGAACAGTCTACTGGATTTACAATATCAAGGAATAATCCGTCAATCCTCTCTGCTGTCAGCACTTCAAAGACATCCAGAATCTGGTCTTTTAAAAACTGTCTGTACGGTGAATTGACACACAGGGTTCTGTAAAATCCTGCATCATATACTTTTGCAGACTTATCATCCTGGCAAAAATCCTTTAAACTTCCATCCTCATTTAAGCAAACCCAGTCCGGGTGTTTCATACCGGAGTAATAATCCCACTGTACCGTAGTGTAAACAGGTACTTTTATTCCTCTTTTATGGCAGGCGTCAATCTGCTGGATTAATAAGTTCTTATTGACCAGACCCGGATGCACCAATTCCGGAAATCTGACTGAATCATAATACAACATCCCATGATGGCATCTGGAGAAGCAGGTAACCGAATTAACCCTTGCTTTATCCAGTGTATCTGCAAATTCTTCCGCATCAAACGCGGCTCCCACATCCATTATTTTCTCACTGGTGTGAAAATCCATATGAACCTGCCGAAATCTTAATTCTTCCATATATAACCTCCTAATTAAGTAGGGTTCCCTGTCAACCAGCTTACCCTCTAAGATCGCAGTATGCGTTTTAACCTATTTCATTCTGGCAATTCTTGTTTTAATCTGAACACTTAAATCATCGTTACAGTTCCAAACCAGACATGCCTACCCTTTAACGGCTCCCGCCATCATACCGGCCTGCACTTTTTCATGGAACAGTATATAAAGGATAATCATCGGCAGCACTGCGACTATAATACATGCAAAGATCGGTCCCAGCTGCTGCTGATATCCTCCCGAAAATGCCAGCATCGCTCTTGACACCGTATATTTGTTTTCATCTGAAAGTAAAAGCATGGAGAAGATCAGCTCTCCATAGCCATATATAAATACCAGGATTGCCTCTGTGGATATAATCGGTATGGAAACCGGGAACAGTACCCGGAACAGCAGTTGTATGTCGTCACATCCGTCAATTATGGCTGCTTCATCCAGCTCCCTGTCCACCCCGTTCAGGTACCCTGTATAAAGGAAAATCGCCTGGGCCAGGTTAAACGCCACATAAATCAGGGTCAGAAACAGGAATGAATTTTTCCCCCCTACCTCCGTCGCCAGACTGGACACCGGAATAATCGTACAGTGCACCGGTACCATGACCCCTACCATAAACAGGGCATAGACCGTTCCCTTTAACCGGAAGCTTTTTCTGGATATGATGTACGCTGCCAGCATGCCTATGACCGTTACCACAATGGTGGACGCAATGCCCAGAAACACCGAATTCACCACCGCCCTTCCGATATGGGCGCTTTCAAATGCCGCCGTATAATTGGACCACAGCCACTGCTCCGGCAGTTTAAACATGCCCAGGTTTATGCCCTGGTTATCCTTCACCGAAGACAGGAATGTTATCAGCAGCGGAAATATCGTTATCATTCCCCAGAATACTGCAAATATATAAATAATGGTTCTGCCTATTTTTCTCTTCATATGATACACCTACTCCTTCTCCGGTTTAAACAAACGGTTTACCATCAGGCTCAGTACGATGCCCAGCACCAGAAGGATTACACCGATTGCACTGCTCTTCCCAAAAAATTTAAAAGTAAACGCCTCGTTATAAAGCAGGGTTGCCGGTGTGTCAGATGTGTGGTTCGGTCCCCCTTTTGTCATTGCCCATACCAGATCAAAGGCTTTGAGGCAGCCGGTAATACACATGATCGCAAAGATCTTAAAAGACTCCTTCGATAACGGAACCGAAATATGCAGTACTTTCTTCCATCCGGTGCATCCGTCTATTTCCGCCGCCTCATAAAGAGAATCCGGAATCGATACTAGCCCTGCCGCAAAAATCAGCATATTGTATCCGGCATACATCCACTCATTTACCAGCACAACACTCCAGATGTTTAAAGTCGGGGTCGTCAGCCATTCCCTGCACAGGGATTCCAGACCCAGGAACCGCAGGATCTCATTCAATGCGCCGTACCCGGGATTTAATATGTACACCCACATTAGCGCAACCGCTGTGGTGGATAGCATGACCGGCATAAAAAACGCCGTTTTCATGATCTTTGTGCCCTTCAGCTTCGACGTGATCAGCAATGCCAGACCGAAAGCCAGGGGCATCAGCACCACAAAGCCCCCAATCGTAAAGTACAGTGCATTCAGCATCGAATTCCAGAAACTGTCACTGGCCAGCACCTTGGTATAATTCGATAATCCAATAAACTTCTTTGCCGCACCATGGACCCCTTTCCAGCTGTGGAAGGAAAGAAAAACCGTATTACAGACAGGATATACAATTAACCCCAGAAATATCAACAGGGCCGGAAGTAAAAACAAGATAATGATCCATCTGTCCTTTGCCTTTTTTTTCACTATAACTTCCCCTTTCTTAATAGAAGGCCGCCTGTACAGTCTCCTGCGCCAGGCAGCCACTCGGAACCGCCGTCCGGTCCGCTTTCCGGTTATCTGCTCTTATTCTGCATATTCTGCAATCCGGTCCACGATTTCCTTACCGCATTCTTCCGGCGTATTGCCCATTGCTATTCCCTGCAGGGCATTTCTTACCGTATCCATCATATGGGAATCCGGATCCGGGTTCTGCAGGTCTGTCTGCATTGCCGTATAGCCTGAAACGATTTTATTCACCTCATCCAGCAACGGGTTCTCCGGTGTATTTGCCGTGGCTTCGAATTTAGCAGGATATATCACTGCCGCCACTTCATTGTTCTGTGCATAGTATTCCTTTGAAGTCACATATTTTACAAACTCCACCGATGCTGCGATCTCTTCCTCTGACTTGTCCATCTTCGTGATAAACCACATGTCCGATGCGCCGCCCTGGGCATTGTCCTTGTACGCTTCATTAATGTATGGAAATGGCACCACTCCTGTTTTATCATAAATCTCCGAACCGTAAATCTCCGATACATACCAGGAACCATCCCAGCGCATTGCACATCCCCCGTCTGCATAAACAGATTTCTCCGTATTGTAATCCGTATTAATGATATCGTCTCCAAAGTATCCCTTATCCACCATATCTTTTATGACCTGATAGGTTCCGGTCATTTCTGGGCTGTCATAGGAAAGGCTTCTGTCCGCAAGCTTGGCCGCCGCATCTGCACCCAGGGTTTTGATTACCACGTTATTGTGGAAATGCCCCAGTCTCCAGACATCGTGCTCCCCTACCTGGAAAGGCTTGATACCGGCTGCTTTCAACTTTTCACAAACCTCCAGCAGATCGTCAAATGACTCCGGCGGTGTGAGGTTCTGGGCTTCAAAAATTTCTTTATTATAATAAAGGGGTACGGTATAGGATTTAAACGGCACTCCCCAGGTTCCCGGATATTCCTCATATTTCAAATCCCCAAACATCGATGGGTAAAAGCTGTTATACCAGTCCGGGTCTTCCTCAAAATATGGCTGCATATCCAAAAGTGCATCGGATTCCACGTAATCCAGTGTTCTGGATCCGCCATATTCTATAAATACATTTGGCGCATCACCGCTTGCAAAGGAAGTACGGATTTTATCAAAATACTCTGCTTCCGGCGGGATATTATCCATTACAACCGTAATTCCATTATCCAGCGCATTGAATTCCTCTACTTTTTTTCGGTAAAACTCTTCATCCGGAACATCTGCCCCATACCTGGAAGATACATAGATCGTAACATCATCACCGCTTTTTGCATCCTCTTTTGCCGCCGTTTCTTTCCCTTGGGTATCGTTTGCTTCTGTTTCGTTTGCTGCTGCCGTGTCCCTGGCCGCTCCCTGCTCAGAGGTTTCTTTGCTTTCAGTTGTTCCCGGACTCTGGCTGTTTCCACAACCCGCAAGTGATAAAACCATCGTTCCTGTTAACAAACATGCCAATAATCTTTTTTTCATTTTGTTTCTCCTTCTCACTTTTCATAACTGGGTTAATATGGTTCTGCGCGAAACGTTTCGTTTTTGTAACTATATAATAATATTAATTCCAAATTATGTCAATACTTTATTGTTCATTTTTTATATTATTTATAGCTAACACAACATTTATATAAACATAAATATTTAATTAAAAGCAAAACGTTTCGTATATTTAACTATTATTATTGATTTAATTAATTTTTATGGTATAATATTATTCAATTCTACCAATCAAAGGAGGGGCACGAAATGGGTTGTACAATCAAAGATATAGCCAGAGACACGAACCTGTCTCTGGCTACTATTTCAAAATATCTAAATGGGAAAAATATCATTCCCGAGAACCGGGCAAAAATAGAAAAAAGCATAAAAAAATTAGGCTATACACCTAATAAAACCGCACAAATGCTTCGTGCACGAAAGACAAATACCATCTGTATTCTGATTCCTGTAATCGGAGATTATTTTTGGGGTTCACTCTGCTCATACATTGAAGAGTATGTACAAAAATATAACTATTCCACAATTGTCAGTTCTTATGATTCGAAGACGGAAGATAATTCTGATGTTATGCGCTTATTACTAAGCAATCAGGTAGATGGTGTTATTTTAATTCCTGAAAATGCATCACATTTAAATTTGATCCAATCTATTATCCAAAATAATATTCCCCTGGTATATCTGGACCAGGTAGTCACGAACCCTCCTGGTGATTCCGTTACTTCTACGAACCGTAAAAGTGCTTATGATGCCACAGAATACCTGATTTCGAAAGGACACCGCTGTCTGGGTGTAATCGGCGGTCTGCTGGACAGTTATACCATCAAAGAGCGCATACAAGGCTTTTATGATGCCTGTGACGATCACCAAATCCCTTTTCCCTGCCGTATTGTAATGAACGGCGACTTTTCACCCCATTCCGGAGCTGTACAGCTGCGCCGTATGTTAGA
This sequence comes from Robinsoniella sp. KNHs210, assembly GCF_000686105.1. NCBI lineage: Bacteria > Bacillati > Bacillota > Clostridia > Lachnospirales > Lachnospiraceae > Robinsoniella > Robinsoniella sp. KNHs210. The sequence continues at coordinate 984,499 of NZ_JMLZ01000002.1, read as the reverse complement.
GCTGACCCCTCGCCCTACTGCAGTTTTAATTCTGGGCTATATCACGACACTGGGTGTCATTATGGAACTCAATACCCTTGGTATATCTATTCCCCAAGACCTGTCTATCCTGACATTTGACGACGATGAAATCTTCTCTGCCTTTGAGCCGCCCATTACAGCTATCGTACAAAACTTGCAGGAAATGGGGAAACAGGCAGCAAAACTACTGCTCAAACGCATCAATGGATGTGAGACCAATTTTCCCGTGGTAAAAATGATCGACACCAATTTTATCGAACGAAAATCCGTACGTAATATTACCGAAATATAACACCGGACATTTTCTTAGAATGTTTTTGCATAGGTTAAAATATTGGCAGCATTCAATGATTTTCGCAATACGGCTCCTACTACAAAAGCAAGTACTATAGAAATAATGTCTTTAATCAGATACGGAACAGAAACCAACACGGCTGATGACCAGAATGACATATTCATCAACAGCATAAACTGCAGGATACCAAGTATATGGCAGATCAGCAGACCGCATACGGCAAATACTCCGCCAATCACCCTATTTTTTATACTGACGGCCAGTCCGCACAGAAGGGAAAGGAAAATAAATCCAAATATGAATCCTCCTGTTTTGCCAAATAAAATCCCTAATCCCCCCGCTAAGCCGGAAAATACAGGAACACCAACTCCACCCAGAACAATATAGATTACCGTTGCCATAGTTCCTTTTTTCCACCCCAGTACACACCCGGTTAAAGCTACTGCAAAGGTCTGCATTGTTACAGGCACCCCTGACGGCATCGGAATTGAAATCTGGGATAGTACTGCCAGGATAGCGGCAAACATTCCCACGAGAACTATAGACTGCGTTTTTATATTATTTTTCTTATTCATAAGATCCCTTTCATTGTAAACTAATATGTATATTTTGTTGACAATCACATTATAAACGAAGGCATACCTATTGTCAACCTTACTTTTAATAAAGTTAACAACAGCCATGCCTCTTTCAAAAACTTCTTATTCCCAGCCTTTACATACATCGACCCATTCCTTTGCCTTTGCATATAGCTCTAACTGGGAACAGGTCAGTTCTATCGCGCTATTGCTGCTCCCACATGCCGGAAAGACAGTATCAAACCTTTTTAATGATTCGTCCAGATATATTTCTGCTGACTCTGGCACTGCAAAAGGACATACCCCTCCTATAGCATGACCCACCAGATCTTCCACTTCTTCCGGTGCCAGCATCTTCGCTTTCATGCCAAAAAAGCCCTTGAATTTGCTGTTATCTATTTTCGTATCTCCCGCCGCAACAATTAAAACTGCATGATCTCCGGACTTACTCTTAAAAGAAAGTGTCTTTGCTATTCTCGCCGGCTCTACTCCCGCTGCCTGGGCAGCCAGTTCCACGGTCGCACTGGAAGTATCGAATTCCAATACTTGATCATCCATATTAAATACTTTTAAATAAGCCCTAACTTTCTCAATTGCCATGATGTACACTCCTTTTCTGGTCGTCTTTTTTCTTTTTGTGATTTTTCTTGTTCTATCAGCCGTCTGATCTTAAAAAACTACTTATCATTATAATCAGAATATGCTAAATATTCAATCCCCCAGTTCATAGAAAGTGGATTAATCCCCGTATTCCACCATACTGTGAAAATCAGCCTTGTATCAATAAACTGCATCGGAAAACCATATCCATATAATGCGAAAAAAAGCCCGGTGATAAACACCAGGCTTTTTTCCGACAAGGTTTAAATTAAGGTTTTTACAAACTCTTTAGAAGGACTAGGAATGACTGCATAATCCAGTACAAGACCCTCTTCTTTTATTAAAGCAACAGCAGAGGTTACAGATTCTGTAACTGCAGATACTGTTCCTGTTAATAACACATATGATTTACCGCACATACCTCTTGCAATTCTGATTTCAAAAAGGTCTACTTCTGCGGTTTTTGCTGCGTGATCAGCAGCTACAATAGCCGATGCTCCGGTAAAGGTTTCAATTACACCTAAAGCTTGAACATCTTCGATATCTGCTGTGCAGTTAAGTGCTTTAAATACGGATTCGTGCGGGTTACCCAGCACGAAGCTGTCAATCATGCTTTCCGGATACTCTTTTTTAGCAGCATCTACGGAAACTCTGATTGCACTTAGATCGCCGGTAAATAAGATAATGAATTTACCCGGGCAAACTGTTTGAGCCTGAATCAGCTCAACATCAGCTGTTTTCACAATAAGGTCTGCCGCCTTAATACCTGTGGAAACAGTTTTATATTCCACCATTCCAATTGCTCTCATCGTTCTCATCTCCATTATGATTTAATGCTGATAAAGTTATCAGTAACTGCCGTAACTTTTCCGGCAATACTTGCATGTAAACAGGTTCCTAAAGCACCTTCCGGCGGTGCAGCGATTTGTTGTCCGACAGACACCTCATCTCCCACCTTTACAGATGGTACACAAGGTGCGCCAATATTCTGACGAAGCATTAATTTTACTTCGTTAATTTCAATCGGACAGCCTTTCATCGGTGCCGGAATATCAAATTTAGCCAGACCAAGCCTGAGCATCAGACGGTGTTCCGGAACTTTACGTTCCTCACGCATACTGCTTGCCACGCCTTTCCCTGCTTTATCCGGTATCTTCACGCCTTTGCTTCTCAGACCCGTTTTATATGCATCCAGTAATCTTCTTGGAGATAAATCCTGATGACAAGAATACAGTTCACATAATCCACATGAACAACAGAAGAAAGAGTTCAGGAACGGCTCTACATTATAAGTAGTTCCATTTGCGATCGCTCTCATAAATTCATGAGGTTTAATTGACTGTCCAAGTAAATTCCTAGGACATAAACTTGTACACATGGAGCATTGTGAACAGACAGACATTGCATTTCTAAGGTCTAACTTATTGCTTCTCTGTCTCTTAACGACTGGCGGACAGGTAGGAGGCAATACTAAAATTGCTTTTGTAGTCTTCGTTACAATATCTCTCGCGGAACAAATGCGTCCCGTCATAGGACCCCCCATGATTATCACATGATCTTCCGTAGAGAATCCACCTGCCATGTCTACTAATTCTTTAACCGTAATACCAATCGGCACTTCTACCGTAAGCGGAGCGTTTACCAAACCTGCTACCGTTACAAACTTCGTAACAACATTGGTATCGCTTGTTACCTTGCGATACAGGTTCAATACTGTCTCCACGTTAACAACAACACATCCAACCAGGATCGGAATCTTACCCTGGGGTACGATTTTTCCCGTGGTTTCATAAATTAATACGACTTCATCTCCCGCCGGATAGATGTCCGGTAAAATATGAAGGCGAAGTTTATTATAATTACCAATGCAACTGTTTACTGCCTCTATGGAAGCAGTATAAGACTTTTTCACAGCGATGATTCCTTCGTTGGCACCTAACGTATCAGCAAGCATCTGCATGCCCGAAAGTATTTCGTTTATGTAATCACTCATGAGCTGTCTGTCAACCTTGATCAAAGGTTCACACTCTGCACAGTTCAAAATGATTGTCTCTGCCTGGTCTGAAAGTTTTGCATGAGTCGGGAAACCTGCTCCGCCTGCTCCTACAACACCGCCATCGAATAAAGCCTTTTTCATATCTACCATATTCATTGCGTCCACTCCAACCTATTCTACTATGACTATTTTTTGCGGGTCATCTACAATACCTACAATACATGCATCAATCGGAGAATCCGGATCACCACAGCCAAGCCGCGCAGAACTACCTGTTGTCACCAGCACGATATCACCGATACCAGCTCCTACGTTATCCACAGCAACAAGACGATTACTATTTTCAGTTTTCATCTTTTCCATTGGATCTACGATCAGGAATTTGCTTCCAACAAGATCATTATTCTTTCTTGTACAAATTACCGTTCCTACTACTTTGCCTATAATCATGTTTTCCTCCTATGTCGCATTTGCTGCGTCATTCGTCGCACTACCACAACATTTGCCGCATTTGCTGCGTCATTTACCGCACTCACTGCGTCATTTGCTGCATCAGCTGCGACATTACTTTATCGGGAATATCCGCTAATTCATGCTTTTTCCTCATGCAGTCATCCATAATTATATGGATTTATACGAATGCCGATCGGGTTTCATCGAATTATTTAATTAAAATTCCCTTATCTTTACCGATACCCAAGCCATTTGCTTCATCGGTATCTATATGCATCTCTAATGTAAATGTATCATCTACTCTGATGACAACATCTTCAAAAACACCGCCGCGGCCGCTGTCAAAACGTACTTTAACAACCTGCTTATCTTTTACGCCATATCTGGCTGCATCTGCCGGTGCCATATGAATATGTCTTTTGGCAACAATACATCCTTCTTTCAAATATACAACACCTTTTGGACCAACCATAGCAATTGGTGCGGAGCCTGCAAGATCCCCTGACTGACGAACCGGCGGGTTTAATCCCAGACGTATCGCATCTGTCTTGGCAACTTCAACCTGAGACTGGATTCTCTCCGGTCCCAAAACTCTGACATTTTCAATTGCTCTTAATTTTGTTCCAACGATGGTTACACACTCCTGGGCTGCAAACTGTCCGCCCATAAGTTCTTTTTTCTTATTTAACTGATAGCCCTTACCAAATAAGGTTTCTACATCTTCTCTGCTAAGATGCACATGTCTTGCAGAAATTCCAATAGGAATCTCATCTGCCGGGTTATATACATCAACACTATTTTTTAATTGCTCAGCTACTAACCTTGCAATCTCATCTACTAATTGTTGTTCCTGCATTTTTTCGGTCCCTCTCTTCATGGGGTTATTCAATTCATAGAGCATCCTGGACACAGCTACCATATCCATTATGTTGGATTTCAAAAAATCACTTCCTGACATATAAAGTCAACTGCATGCCTCTTTCCGGGCAATTATCTGTCCGCGAAAAAAGCATGCAATGTCATTTGTTTATTAAAACTGTGGAAGGATCTTTTCTACATCTGTATGAGGTCTTGGGATTACATGAACAGCGATAACTTCGCCTAATCTTCCAGCAGAAGCGCTTCCAGCTTCAACAGCTGCTTTCACTGCTCCAACATCGCCACGAACCATAACACTTACAAGACCGGAACCGATTTTCTCTGTTCCAACTAAAACTACATTAGCTGCTTTTAACATAGCATCTGCTGCTTCGATTGAAGCAATAAGTCCTCTTGTTTCTATCATTCCTAATGCCTGAAGTTCCATTCTGATATCCTCCTTAATTACTGGTTTTGCTGCCGGTGCGGCAGCATTCGCATTTTTGCGGGTTGTTCTTGGTTTTCTTTTTGCAGGAGCTTTCGCAGCTGCGGTTTTTACATTTTTTTCATCGGCCATATCTTTTACCTCGATTTATCCTGAAGTCTTAGAATCTGTTTATAACAGATTTTAATCTTCCTGTAGAAATTTATATTTCTTTCTACTGATTTCTACAAGGTTCATCGTTTCTTCATGTGGATTTGCTATTACTGCAGATGCCACAATATTGCCTACCGCACTTCTCTTTGCAGACTCTATTGCTTCCGTCACCGCAGAAACATTGCCTTGAACGATTATGGTTACCAGTCGTCCGCCTAACTTCTTTTCCCAAGTCAGGAACCTGATATCTGCTGTTTTCAGCATGACATCAAGAGCCTGAATCGCATCCGTAATATTAGGTAATTCAATTAATCCAATTGATTTCATATATCTTTCCTTCTGTTTTCAGGATATTGGAGCACGTTTTAGATGCTTGGTAATATTTTTTCTACGTCTGTGTGAGGTCTTGGGATAACGTGTACTGCTACTAACTCGCCAAGTTTTCCTGCTGCTGCTGCGCCTACTTCTGTAGCTGCTTTAACAGCTCCAACATCTCCACGAACTAAAACTGTTACAAGACCTGATCCGATTTTTTCTGTTCCTACTAACTGAACGTCTGCTGCTTTCACCATAGCGTCAGATGCTTCAATTGCTGCTACTAAACCTCTTGTTTCTACCATTCCTAAAGCTTCCTGTGTCATTATAAAAATCCTCCTTAATTAACCTTGTTGTTGTTTTCCAACATCAGATATTCTTCATTTTATCTACTCTAAACATTTATTCTACACTATATTGCACTTAATCTCAACATCTTTTCAGTATCCTCTGATGGAGCTGGGATAACATATCTCGTTACAACACCTGTAATACTGTTTGCTGCTTCTTCTGCCGCATCCATTGCAGCATTAACATCTGCAACACTGCCTCTGATTTTTAAGCAAGTAATAAGCGGTACCGGTAACGCATCTGCATTTGCAGGTTTGTTCTTGTCGATGGATTCGATCCGGACATTTGCCGCTTTTGCTGCTGCATCCGCCGCCACAAATGCTGCTACGCATCCAAACACTTCTAAAATTCCTGCTGCTTCACGCATGGCCTAACACACCCCTTTCACTTACTCATTGATGATAGCGATCTTAAGACCTTCCATCTTCAGGTTTGTTACATGAGCTTCATTAATTTCACTTAACGGGAACTTATGTGTGATCAGTTTCTTCATTGGAAGTCCGATAGCCTGAGCGCCCTTTAAGAATTCAAATGTAGTTGCGTAATCTCTGAGTGTATATACCCAGGAACCAACGATTGTGATTTCTTTGGAGCAGATATCAAAGTGAGGATTGATTGTTGCATCTCCACCATTGATGAAGAATCCAAGTTCACAAAGTCCGCCGCCGTTACGGATGAATTTGTAGATATTTGCATGAGCGATCGGAGATCCGGTACACTGGAATGCAAAGTCTGCAAGGTATCCGCCAAATGCTGCTTTCACGCCTTCTGCAAGAGCTTCAATTCCTTTGTGGTCTTTGAAGTTTACAGTTTGAGATGCGCCCATTTCTTTTGCGAAATCAAGTCTCTTCTGCTCGCCGTCTACTGCGACGATATTCTGAATTCCCATAGTCTTTAAGATTGAGATACAGATCAAACCGATCGGTCCGCATCCCTGAACAACAACTCTGCTGTTGAATCTTAAGATTCCGGTTGTTTTAGCTCTTTCTACAGCATGGATTAATACTGCACATGGCTCAATTAAGATTCTGGACTCTAAATCCAGTTCACTTACATTAAATACGGTAGAACCTTTACGGATTACCAGGTAATCTGCAAACCATCCGTTCAGATGAACATCATCATCCGGAAGTAAGCCGTATACATCAGCTCCGCCTACGTTCTGCTTATTTAAATCGAACATTGTAATGTCCGGATCGTCTTTGAAAATCATACAGGTAACAACTTTGTCACCAAGTCCAAGAGCTTTGCCTGCGCTGTCTTTTTTCACGTTTTTACCGATTTTAACAATTTCACCGGTTCCTTCGTGTCCAAGTACAACAGGAATTAAACCAAATGGATCTCTTTTGAATTCGTGTGCATCTGTACCACAAACGCCGCATCCTTCAACCTTAACCAGGATGTCGTCATCTCCGATTTCAGGAATCGGGAACTCTTTAATATCATAATGCTCTAATGCTGTCAGCATAGCTACTTTTGAAGTTGCCGGAATTGTTCCGGAAGCTTTGCAAGGAGCTGCTGCTGGTGCTGCGCTGCTGGTATTGCCCTGCATTTCAGAAAGCACCTGTTTTACAATTTCTTCTATATTCATTTCCACGTCTATCACTCCTTATCTGATGCAAAGTGCATCGCCCATTACGCATCTTCTGCTCTTAGTAAAGTTTTTAGCGGAGGTTAATCCTTCACCTGTACGGCTGCAGATTGTGAAAGTAGGATATCCTTCTCCTCCAAAACCAAGTGCTGCATAAGATGGGGCATTTTTAACAAAGATCGCGGTGTCGATCATTTTACCAAACTTTGTAAGGTTATTTACATTTGTTGAATGCATATGTGCGGAATGTCTGTTGCCATGTTCTAATTCAAGAGCAATGCCCATACCTTCTTCTACATTCTTTACTCTTACGATACCCAGAATCGGCATCATAAGTTCTTCCCAGATCATAGGATTTGTTTTTTCACCTTCGAATATGATACAACGGATTTCATCGCCAACCGTAACTCCGATTTTGCCAAGAAGAACTTTTGCACTGCGTCCAACGCACTGTCTGTTCAGGGTTCTCTTACCATTGTTTTCAATAAAAACAGTCTGGATCAATTTCTGAACTTCTTCTGCGTTTGCATGATAACATCCAACCTGTTCCATATGGTAGATCAGCTCGTCCGCTATCATATCAACTGCAACAACTTCCTTTTCAGCAATACAAGGCAGGTTATTGTCAAATGTACATCCATTGATGATATCTTCTGCAGCTTTCGGGATATTAGCTGTTTCATCAACTAAAACAGGTGGATTTCCTGCGCCCGCTCCCATTGCTCTCTTACCGGAAGAAAGAACGGTGGTAACTACACCCGGGCCTCCTGTTGCTACTAATAATGAGATATCTTTATGTGAGAAAATCACTTTGCTGACTTCCATAGTCGGTTCTTTTACAGCAACGGCTATATTTTCCGGTCCGCCCACTTCAACACTGGCTCTGTTAATCATATCAATTGCCAGATTTGAAACGTTTTTAGCAGATGGATGTGGTGCAAATACAACTGTGTTTCCTGCTGCGATCATTCCGATAGAATTACATACTACGGTTTCCGTAGGGTTCGTAGACGGACAAACTGCACCGATAATTCCGAACGGTCCCATTTCTACCAGAGTAAGTCCTCTGTCTCCTGACCATGCCACTGTAGACAGATCTTCCGTACCCGGAGTCTTCTCTGCAACCAGCTGGTGTTTCAAAATTTTATGTCCTACATTTCCCATTCCGGTTTCTTCTACACCGAGTTCAGCAAACATTTTTGCATTTTCCAGTGTTTTCTTACGGATATTGGAGATGATCTTTTCACGAAACTCTAATGGCATTGGCTGAATTTCTTTCTGGGCTTCTTTGGCTGCTGCTATTGCATCATTGATATCATCAAATACACCCAGTAATTTTTTAGAAGATCCTGCCGGTTTATCCGCCGTCGTACCCATGCCTTTTAACACGCTTCGAACAATATCTTGAATTTCTTGTTCGTTAATAGCCATTTTGTGGTACCCCCTTATTTCATCTGAGCAAGGATTTTCTTTGTCACTTCTGCAACGATTGCTTCAACGCTAGGTTCGTCAGCTTTTGCTGATCCACAGTTGCAGCCTTCTGCTGAGTGGCATCCGCCGCCGCATTTTCCGCCTAATTCAGCGCAGATATTTGCAGGATGTTTTCCTGGAAGACCCATCTGTCTTCTGATTTCATATAATTTAGCGATCTGCTCTTTGTCAAATTCCTTTGGTCCGCCAAGCATTTTGGATTTGTATAATAACTCTGCGTAGAATTCAACAGATTCCATTTTGTGGTAAGCAGCTAACAGGTCTGTGCTCCATGTTAAAGCTCCGTGGCTTTCCAGTAATACTGCATCATAATATGGTAAGTATTTTTCTACATTGTCTGGAATTTCAACTGTAGAAGGTGTACCGTATTCAGCGATCGGAACGCATCCTAAAGCGATAACTGCTTCCGGCATGATTGGCTGTGTTAAAGGAATACCTGCGATTGCAAAGCTTGTTGCAAATGTAGGATGAGCATGTACTACTGCTCCAACATCCGGTCTTTTTTCGTAAACTCTCATATGCATTTTGATTTCAGATGAAGGTCTGAAGTTTCCGTTTGCCTGAAGAACATTTCCTTTTGCATCTACTTTACAGATAAATTCTGGTGTCATGAATCCTTTAGAAACACCTGTTGGTGTACATAAGAACTCGTTATCGCTTATTTTTACTGAAATGTTACCGTCGTTTGCAGCAACCATATTCCTGTCGTAAATTCTCTTACCGATCTCACAAATTTGTTTTTTGATTTCATATTCATTAGCCATGAAAAAAATCCTCCTTACATGTTTGTTTGTGTTGTTTTATTTTTGGTTTAATTTATTTTAACACGAATGCCACTAAAAATCAACATCTTTCTCAATAATTTTTAGGACAAAAAAAACCCTGTAAAATACAGGGTTTCAGAGGAATTAGCAGATTTTGGGGACAGGGTTTTCTTCACTCCACACAATACCACGCAATCCCAAATCCAAAGATTTGATAAAAATTTATCATTGTATCATGCCGGGCTTATAGAATACATATTGGTTTCTGCCCCGGCGTTTTGCCTCATATAATGCCAGATCTGCCTTTTTGTATAATCCGTCAAAATCTTTTCCATCCTTTGGATAGACGGCAATTCCAAGGCTCCCGGTAATATTATAGGCGCTGCCCGTGGAAAACGCCAGTTTTTGCAGAAGCGTATCCAGGCGTTCCTGTATAACATGTTCATCCGGTACATCTTTTAAGAAAGCTATAAACTCATCGCCTCCCAGACGCCCCAGTATGTCATCTGCCCGCAGGGATTCTTTTAATTTGCTGGTTATCACCGACAGCACCCAGTCTCCAAACTGATGTCCCTTGTTGTCGTTTAATTCTTTAAAATGATCAATATCTACCATGATAAAGATGTGATTGCTGTTTGGCTGGCTTTTATCCAATACATCCGTAACCTGGTCAATGATCGCCCGCCTGTTAAGAACCCCGGTCAGCGGATCACGCCTTGACCGTTCATGAAGTTCCAGGGCTTTGCGTTTTTCTTTGTCAATATCTGTTATCAGTATAAATGCTTTTATGTGATCCGAATAGGGATCGGGCAGCATCTGGAGGGATGCCATAACCCAGTATACATTCCCATCCTTTGCATATCGCTGGCATTCCATTTTCATTTCCCGCTTCCCGTTATGGAACTGGCGGATCATTTCACTCCTGCAGAATAACTCTACATAACCCTGCCTGTCCTCCGGCACGATCAGGTTGTCCACAACATATTCTAATGTTTTATCATAGGACACTACTGCATCTTCCGGCAGTATATTATTGATATCGGTCCTGACACTTTCCAGAATATTTTTCGTTATATCACACTCATAATATGCTACAGCTTTTTCCTGCTGTGACTGATTAAACTGGCTCCATTTCTCATATGCAATTTCTTTTTCCCGCTGTTCACTGATATCTTCAAAAGAAACTACAGCATGCAATGGCATTCCGTCACGGTTATATACCATAGAAAAGGAACATTCATACCAGGTATAATCCCCGGTCTTGTTTCTAAAATGCAGGATTGCAGTTCCCTTAGGCTGGCCTTCCAGCATTCGGTCGTAAAAATTTATAAATTCTGTTCTGCTCTCTTTTGCGGGATACGTATCCGCAATACTCTCCGGCAGATTTTCCACTTTGACCGGCAGCCCAAGTTCCAGCGCCGTATCTTCTGACAAAACAGCAGCTCGTGTCATGGGATAAAATCGAAACGCGAACCGTTTGGCATGTCCAAGCAGCAGCATTTTCTCTTTTTCTCCCATTTTAAGGACTTCAATAGCCTCCATCCGTTTACTGATATCCAATACGACACAATTGAAGCAGTCTGCTTCATGAGGATCAGCCGTACACTTTATCAGACTCCAGAGTACGCTTCCGGATCTATGTATTGCTTTTACTTCTATATCTATATAATCTAATTTCTCTTTCTTACATCTGTCTACTTTCTCTTTTGCCTTCGGCCAGTCAGCCGGATATATGATATTACTAATTGTCGTGAAGCCTGCAGATTCTGCTTCCTGCGGTACGTATCCAAAACTCTTATAAAAGAGGGCATTTGCACTCACAATTGTCAGATCATCATCATTTCTAATTTTGCAGAAACCACATGGGAGATTGTCAATTTCTATGACGTCCTCCTCCCCATTATTCCGCATATCTGATCTCCTCCTGTCAATGGCATATTTTCCAAATCATTTTTTTCATTATAGAACATTTTATCAACAAATACAACTCAATAAATAGCTTGAATTATTCCACTTTTTTTCTATACTGTCTGAATTTGTCGCTTTGTCTGGATTTATAGATTTTTACGCATAATTGCTTAAAGAAATAGTGCAGAATAAGTCATGATCCCCCGAAAAAAGTTGAATGATTTTTTTAAACATATTTCCCCTTGCATTTTTCCAATTTTCGGTTACAATAGAAGGGACTATGCAATATGATTTTTATATAGAAAGATAAAAAGAGGTTCTAGAACATGATAAGTGCAAATAATGTAACACTTCGAATTGGTAAAAAAGCGTTGTTTGAAGATGTAAACATTAAATTTACAGAGGGAAACTGCTATGGTTTAATCGGTGCCAATGGTGCAGGTAAATCTACATTCTTAAAAATTCTTTCCGGACAGTTAGACACAACAAAGGGTGATATCGTCATTACACCGGGTCAGCGTCTCTCATTCTTACAACAGGATCATTTTAAATATGATGAGTATACCGTTTTGGATACTGTCATTATGGGAAATAAGAGACTGTATGAAATTATGAAAGAAAAAGAAGCCATCTACGCAAAGGAAGATTTCACCGAAGAAGATGGTATCCGGGCAAGTGAACTGGAAGGTGAGTTTGCTGAAATGAATGGATGGGAATCAGAATCCGATGCTGCCCAGTTATTAAACGGACTTGGCATTGAAACAGATCTTCACTATTCTATTATGAAAGATTTAAAAGGTAGTGAAAAAGTTAAGGTACTTCTCGCCCAGGCGTTATTCGGTAATCCTGACATCCTTCTACTGGATGAGCCTACCAACCATTTGGACCTGGATGCAATTGAGTGGCTGGAAGAATTCCTGATCAACTTTGATAATACAGTTATCGTTGTATCCCATGACCGTTATTTCCTGAATAAGGTATGTACCCATACTGCTGATATTGACTATGGTAAGATTCAGCTTTACGCCGGAAATTATGATTTCTGGTACGAATCCAGCCAGCTGCTGATCAAACAGATGAAAGAAGCAAACAAGAAGAAAGAGGACAAGATCAAAGAGTTACAGGATTTTATCTCCCGATTCAGTGCTAATGCTTCAAAATCCAAACAGGCAACTTCCAGAAAACGTGCTTTGGAAAAAATCGAGCTGGATACGATCCGTCCTTCCAGCCGTAAATATCCATATATTGATTTCCGTCCAAGCCGTGATATCGGAAATGAAGTTCTGACTGTCGAGGGTCTTTCAAAGACAATTGAAGGTGTGAAAATTCTGGACAACTTGTCCTTTACATTAAATCACGATGATAAAGTTGCGCTAGTAGGCGGAAACGAACTGGCAAAAACTGTTCTTTTCAAAATTTTAGTTGGTGAAATGGAGCCGGATTCCGGATCTTATAAATGGGGTATCACTACTTCCCAGGCATATTTTCCAAAGGACAGCACCAAAGAATTTGATAATGACTATATAATCGTAGACTGGTTAACACAGTATTCCGAAATCAAAGATGCTACTTATGTGCGTGGATTCCTTGGACGTATGCTTTTTGCCGGCGATGACGGCGTGAAAAAAGTAAAGGTATTATCCGGTGGTGAAAAGGTTCGCTGCCTGTTATCCAAGATGATGATCTCAGGTGCTAACGTATTAATCCTGGACGAACCAACCAACCATTTGGATATGGAATCTATCACAGCATTAAATAACGGTTTGATTAAATTCCCAGGAGCAATTATGTTCGCATCCCATGACCATCAGATCGTACAGACCACTGCTAACCGTATCATGGAGATCATGCCGGGTGGTGCACTGATCGATAAGATCACTACTTACGACGAATATCTTGCAAGTGATGAAATGGCCAGAAAACGTCAGGTATACTCCACAGAGGGCGATTTAGACGATAATTAAATAATAATTTAAAAAAAGAGGCTGATAAAAAATCAGTCTCTTTTTCTACCAGCCGCCAGTTTCTTTCATGATTTGTATTCGGTCTGTATCTGTTCTTCATATTTCGTTATCTTTGTATTTTCGCATTCTGCATCACAATATTTACTTCCGCTTCCATTTCCGTTACCGGTTCCATCTCTTTAGCCGTCTTTAGTTGTGTACAGGCTGTGACATTGCACAATACCATTAACAAGAAACCCATTATTACGATTTTCTTCTTCATCTTCATCCCTCCAGAAAATTACAAACAAGTTTACATGTTCTTCTCCAAATATTATAAGCAGCAATTGGAAAATCTGTCTGTAGGTTCAGGTAAAGAATTTGTAAAATTTGAAACTGCACAATTTATAGCTGTTTATACTATAATTGTATGTATGATTCGATGTTATGTCAAGTGTTATTGTTTTTTAAAGGTTAAACTTACAAAATTACTAAATTTGGGTTTAGCTGAGTAATGACGCTTTGTCCTTTCCAATACACTTTTTAATGAACCGTAAATTTATCTTCCAATGGATTTGGATAGGTACTTCCTTAGTTACAGGGTCTTTCTTTCCAACTAATATGTAATCAATCAGCTTTTCAACCATTTCCCTGTCTAAGTGTTCAAGATTTGTATATTGCTCAATTACACTATTTCCTGGTCGATTCCTTCTGTCAGATGCGCTTCGGTATAGTCAAGTGCCCGCTGTATTCCTGTAATCCAATCCACTCCATGACCGCCTTCCGTATAATGTAATTCTATCAGTGTTTGTTCTGCTTGAGAGCCATAAATATACATTCTCTCTCCAAAAATATGTGGTTCACCATCAGGCACAAATTCACAACATGGTATCAATGGATTTATTGAATAAAAATCCGGTCCATAATTCTTTTTTTCATAAAGTATCGCCTCTTTTATCTATGACTACTGTTGCATTCTATCCCTGTTACTTACAATGTTCCAAAATGAATTTACCCATCTCATCTATACAGTCTTCACATTGCGGATATACGCCAGTATTATCAAAAAAGGCGTGTCCGAAGCCTTTATATAATACCATCTTCGTCTCGATTCCTGCTTTATTAAGCTTAACACCATAGCCCAGCGTCTCGATTTTCAGAAAATCGTGTTCGCCCACTGTAAGAAAAGTCGGCGGGTTATTCTTCGCATCTCTTGTATATGGATTCAGGTAATCATTTTTTACGTCTTTTGTTCCGAGAATCGACTCTAACCCTGCTGACATATTTCCGAACATTCCAATCATCTTAGTGAGTCCTCTTTTTTGTTTTGGTGCCATTTGGAAATATTCCATGCTCGGATTAAAATATTCATCCTTTATACCAGCCATATTGAGGGTTGGATAGAGAAGAAGCTGCCCTTTTATCAAATAATATCCCTCTTCTCTGTCGCGGGTTGAACAGTATTGTGCAAGGTTACCGCCTGCGCTGTCTCCAGCCACAAACACATGATTCTTATCGCCACCAAAAGAAGCTGCATTTTCATAAATCCATTTTAATACAGAAAAACAGTCCTCATGTCCTGTGGGAAATGGATTCTCCGGTGCAAGACGGTAATCCGGAGATACCACGCAGATTCCCGTCTTTTCCACCAGCATTTTCACAGATTCTTCTACAATATCCGGTGAACCTCCAAAAAATCCACCTCCATGAATGTAATAGAGAACCGGTCTGTTTTCAGCATCTTCCTTGTCCTTGTAAATATGTATTGGAATTTGGTATCCATCCACTGCTGTCACTTTTTTCTCTTTGATATCAATCTTTGCTTCTACACACGGAACACTCTTCTTTGCATTAAACATTTTTCTTAAATTGGCAATTCCCTTCTCCGACACATCCATCTTCATAAATTTTGATGGAATCCATGCAAGGATACGAAGCTGTTTTTTCATATCATTGTAAAGACGCGGATCCATTGCCCCTTCCTCGTCACAATCCGGAAGATTCTTCACCAGAAGAGGTACTCCGTGATACTCTGTCATTTTCTCTTTTTCTTTCAGAAGTTTTACTAATTTATCATTATATTTATTATTCATATGAATCCCTTCCTATCTTATAAGTCTTCATAAGGCACGAGTTCCCCCGTGCCTAAGAAGTCTTTGAAAGTATATCCGTCAACTGTCAGAATGTTTACCTTACTGTCTTTTGCGATACCAAGTGGCTGCCCGCCTTTGTTATCAATCAGAGTATATCCATCCTCTGCTCTTCTTGTCCATTTCTGTTCCATCAAACTGAATTTCTCCTCTTTCTTTTGTATATAATTGTGCTGGTTAATTCAAACAATACGAAGGATAATAAAATTCCTACTGTTACATCACTTGCGAAATGTGCTCCCATGAATACCCTGCTGGCTCCTACAACGATACACCATGTATATGTGCAGATACGAAACAGCTTTTTCTTATCCTTCAATGCCGGAATGATATCCGGCAGAAGCAGCATAAGAATCACTCCGGCAGAATTCATGGAATGTCCGGATGGAAAAGAAGCGTAAGCATTATCAAAACCTCCTCTTCCGCAAATCTGATACCACCGGGTAAATTCATTTACAGGATCCGTCATTTCACGGAAGCGCATTCTTCCCCATACTGTCTTCAGGGAATTCATTACAATGATTACAAGCAGAAAATAAATCAGGGCTGTTGCTGCATACCGAAGTGCCTTACTTCCATTCACTGCCGGAACTTTAAGGGCAATCCAGACTGCCATTCCTGCCATAAGGATTCCTATAACCGGAATCAGGATTTTAGGCACTTCCCCCAGATTATCACCGAGATAATTCCATGTCATAAAGCCGCCCATAACAGAAAATAATATAAACAGTGCTCCACCTCCCAGCAAGGCTAACCATTTCTTTGCCATTGATTTGCGGTTACGAAAACGGACAATCATCGAACATCCGGCCATGTTGAGAACCGTAAAAGGAATTTCACCTACAACCTCCAGTACTCTTGCAAAAAATGGCTTTTTAGCAATTGCCAGAGAAATCTGCATATCCGTAAAAGTAAAAATCAAAAGCAGTACCAGACCTGCCCCAAATACAATTTTTCTCTCCTTTTTCTCCATTTTTTTCTTTCTCCTTCCTTCACAAAAAACTTTAATGCTGTATTTCGTTCTCTCCCTCCATCAGCATCTCCATTAAATTAAAGGGCGGAAGAATACTGTCAATCTTTTCATATAATTTGTCATCAAAATTATATCGGATTTCGCACTCTCTGTCAAAAATCATAGTTGGCTCTTTCTCTGTAGTTACAGCCTCCCACTGGGGAAGTTTATCACTTTCCGGCCTTCCTTCCTTTGCAAATGACATAAATGCTTCGAAAATCTGACTTTCCAGCCTCTCTCCCACTTCCGGGATCTGGCAGACTTCCACCAAATTTGTGTTATGGAAGAAAAAGGGAATATCTGAACAGTGCCATGCAATCTTGTTATGATGAATTGGAAATTCCAGTGTGAAATCGTACAGGTACGTTCCCGCTTTTTTCCCTTCTGCATGAAACTTTGCAATCTGCTTTGACGGCTGTCTCATGACACGGTCAACAGAAAGCAAGTCTGTCACATCTTTTCCTGGATAAGCCTCCTTAAACACATCCATCATTTCATCGGTATGTTCTCCGTATACAGCACTTACAATTACTTTCCTCTGTTCCTCTGTCAGCTGATTTTTATCATATTCTGCAGGCATAAATGTAAATTCACCAAACACGCTTCCCACCATAACCGGAATCTCAAGTGCATGTTCCCTGAATCCATAGTCAAGAGGAGCTCCTTTATAGTAATCATTTACAAGGGGACCGTTTCCTATATATCCGCCCTGCATTGCAATCATCGGGCTTACCTTTGTATATGCATTTGCAAGCTCATAATAAGGAATCGTTTCAAGCTTCTCCACATCATCCTCAGAAAGCCTCAGTTCCTTAAGAAGTGAAGTAACAATCATACGGCCGTCTCCTGTACAGGATTGCATCAGAGAAGCATTGCTCACTCCGCTCATGATCAATCCTCTGTGGAATAATCCATCTGCATCAGCAATCTGCATCAGGTCAGCAACCTTCATTCCACCGCCTGACTGTCCGAATATTGTTACATTTTCCGAATCTCCTCCAAACAGAGCAATATTGTTATGTATCCATTTGAGCGCTGCCACCATATCAGCATGACCTGCATTTCCGGAGTTTGCATATTTTTCATCGAATGGGGAGAGATCAAGATAGCCAAGTATATTCAATCTGTGGTTAATCGTTACAACAACAACATCCCCATTCATACACATATTGAAGCCGTCATAAGCAACCTGTTCAATGGAAGAACCTGCAAAATATCCGCCGCCGTGAAGCCATACGATAACCGGGAGCTTCTTCCCGCTGTCCAAAGTCTTAGTCCAGATATTCAGGTTCTGGCAATGCTCATCCTGCGGCCAGTAACAGTGCGGAACCATAAGCTCTGCGCTTGCAGAATCCTTCGTCATAAGCGGACATACAAATCCGTAAGAAGTTACATCTTTCACTCCTTCCCATGTAATTTCCTTCGGCATTCGGAATCTTTCTGCATAAGCATACGGAACACCCTTGAAAATATATTCTCCATTGTAAAAATATCCTTTTAACTTACCTCCTGTTGTCTCAAGTACAGGAACGTCATCATAACTAAATCGAGCCATTTTGCCTTCTCCTTTTCAAATCATTTTCACTATGTGTTTAGCGCTTCTACAAGTTTCTCTATCATTTCCGGCTGAACTCCCGGTGCAAACATCAGAATTGTACGAAGCGGCATTCCTTCCATCATCGCTGCTATCATCTCCTGGCTGATTACGCCTTCACCGCCCTCGCTGCCCGCGATGGCTGCCATGCTTTCTCCCACATTCATTTCTTTTCCCAATGCTTCCAGAACTGCACGTCCTTTCGGATCTGCCATTACTTCACCAAATGTGGAATTTTCCGTGTATACCTTCGGAATCACTTTTTCTCCTTTGACATGGATTTCTTTGGAAAGTACAATCTCAGAAGCAGATTTTCCTATCTGTATCTCGTATGTACCGCTTTCTACAAACCAGTCATGTATTTCCATTTCCCAGTATGCAAAAGCACGGTTTCCAAGTGTAAATTCTACTGTCTTTGTCTCTCCCGGATTTAATTCGATTTTATCAAATGCACGAAGCTCACGAACCGGCCGTACAATGCTTCCTTCTTTCCTTCCCACATAAAACTGAACTACTTCTTTGCCAATGCAGTTTCCACTGTTAGTCACATCTACCGTAACCTTTATACCTTCAGATTCTCTGATACTGTCCTTTTCAACAGTAAGATTGCTATATTCAAATGTTGTATAAGAAAGCCCATATCCAAATGGGAAAAGTACCGGCATTTCTTTTGATTCATAATAGCGGTATCCTACAAATACACCTTCTTTGTATTCTACTTTATCTCTTTCCCCACCATAATTTAAATAGCATGGTGTATCCTGAAGACGAAGCGGAAATGTCTCCGGAAGCCTTCCACTTGGATTTACATTGCCATATAATACATCGGCAACTGCACTTCCCACTGCCTGACCGCCAAGATACGCTTCTACTACTGCCTTTACATCTGTAATCCAAGGCATCTCCACCGGAGAACCATTGTGAAGAACAACGATTGTGTTTGTCTGTATCTTTGCCACTTCAGCAATAAGTCTGTTCTGGCATTCCGGCATCCTAAGTTTCTTTCTGTCATAGCCCTCTGACTCAAAGCTATCCGGAAGACCTGCAAAAATCACAGCTGCTTCTGCATTTTTTGCCACCTCAACCGCTTCTTTAAGCATTGCTTCGTCTATTATATCTTCTGCATCATCATATCCCTTTGCATAAATAACTTCTGCCCACGCTTTCACTGTTTCCAATGCCGAATCCACCTTGGAACTATTTATATGTGAGCTTCCGCCTCCCTGATATCGTGGAGTTTCTGCATATTTTCCAATAAAAACTACCTTTTTTTCTTTACAAAGCGGAAGAATATGTTCTTCGTTCTTCAAAAGAACAATACATTCCTGCGCAAGCTCTCTTGCAATTTCATGGTCTTTCTCCCTATCGAATAAGATTCCTTCCTTATGGTTTTCTGTGTAACGGAACACGATATTCAGAAGTTCTTCACAGGACTGATCCAATACCTTTTCTTCAAGTTCTCTGTCTTTTACAGCTTTTACGATCTGTGCATCTGTCACACAACTTCCACCCGGCATCTCAAGATTGCAACCTGCCTTTAACGCTTCTACACGGCGGTTCATTGCACCCCAGTCTGTCATAACATATCCGTCAAATCCCCAGTGCTTTCGAAGTACTTCTGTAAGAATTTCTTTGTTTTCACAGAGATATGTTCCGTTTAATTTGTTATAAGAATTCATAATTGTCCACGGTTTCGCGTTTTTTACCATTCCTTCAAACGCTGCAAGATAAACCTCTCTTGCTGTTCTCTCATCCATATCAGAACTGCTTGTCATACGATGGTGTTCCTGATTATTTGCCATAAAGTGTTTCGGACTTGTTCCTACATTCCGGCTCTGCACTGCATTTACATATGCGGTTCCAATCTCTGTTGCAAGAAGCGGATCCTCAGAATAATATTCAAAGTTACGTCCGCAAAGAGGAGAACGCTTGATATTCATTGCAGGTCCCAGAATTGTACTGATACCCTCTGCCTGACACTCATCACCAAGAGTTTCTCCAAGTTTTGCTGCTGCCTCACGGCTGAAGCTTGCTGCCATGGCACAGCCTGCAGGGAAGCATACTGCTTTAATGCTCCCATTTAATCCGAGATGATCGGTTTCTTCTTCCTGTTTACGAAGCCCGTGAGGTCCATCTGACACCATCACAGACGGAACTCCCAGACGCTCTACGCCTTTTGTATGCCAAAAATCTAATCCGGAACAAAGAGATGCTTTTTCCTCTAACGTCATCTGCGCAACAATTTTTTTAATTTTATTTAATTCCATAGTTTGTCTCCTTTCTTTCAGATCGAGAGGGAAATATTTTCCACATATTTACCTGCCCCTTGTGTGTTTGCTTTTTGCTTCATTGAGAATTCCTCCAATCATTTCAATCTACTACATTATATAAAATATGCGCGCTCTTTCTCTATCTACTTCCTATGCAATTTCTATACGTTTATTGTCCTTTTCAGAGTGTCGCTCCCTCAACGCAGTTTGAAAGTGCAAAATTCAACAATAAAAAGAGCAATAATGAATGATTTTCTTCACTACTGCTCTTCTTAATCAAAAAATTTTTATCTTTATCAGGCAGATTTCCTGAGGATTTAGGCTTTTTTTAACACTTAGGATGCCTTCTTCCTTCACCTCCGCGGATTCTCTTCGATACAGAGGTTCTGACAGATTTTGAAGCATTTTTACTTCCTCAAGTGTAAGGGGCTCTGGTGCTCCCATTTTCACCCAAATATCGTAACTGTTTCCCCCTTCTTTTGTAATACTATAAGATTTCATTTCATATGTTCCGGCATCCATATTTTCAAAACAGATATAAAATGCACGTGGTTCATTCGATACAAACACATCATAACGGTTTGTTCTGCTCAAATTTACAACATGCCTGTACCTGTATAGCAAATCATAGTGGCTGTAGTTATATAAAAATATCTGAATTTCATTTTCTGTACAGGTAATATAATATCCGTTACCCTTTTGAACCAGGCTTTCACCCATCTGCCCAAGAAGCTCCATTGCACGGCAGGCACTCTTCGGAATATCATTTTTTGTAAAAAGCCCAAATCCGCCATGAAATGTATCTAATGCAGGCGGCACTTCATCAATGCGGTCATTTAGTGTAAAATATGCCATCCCATTTAAGTTCTCATTATTTTCTAAAATATTTTTAAATAAATATGCCGATTTATAGCATGTATCATTACATAAATCTCTCTGCCATACATTATTGCTCCACTCTTCAAGAATCAGAGGAATATGGGACAACCCCTCTTCTTTTAAAACAACTCTCATCTCCCGGACTGTATTCTGAATCAGATTTTCATCCCCACTCACTGCTGCTGAAAAACTCTCATTGTTACCAATGAGGTTAAGTCCCTGTTCCTCCTGCTCAGATCCGGCAGCAAAGGAGCGAAATGTAATCATCTCCGGAACACATTCTCTTCTTTTGCACATTTCCAGAAACCATTTTAGATAACGTCCCAGGTCTGTACTTCCCAAACCGGTAATCAGAAAATTGGAGTTCACTTCTTTGATTGCAGAATAAGATGCGAAATAAATCTCCTCATATTCTTCCAGACTGCACAATCCCAAATCCACAAAATCCGGAGGAAGCCATGGGGAAAAAAGCCATTTTCTTACATTTTTATCTCCATAACGTTTTACGATATGCAAAAGCAGTTCTTTTATAAAATCATGCCATTGCTCAATGCTCTTTGGTGCACCAAAAATCCCATTTCTCATAGACTGAAACGCAATACTTCCGGCAAGTATTCCCGGCATATATCCAAGTTCAATCATAGGTTTTGCTCCTATCGAAAGTATAAAATCAAGAGCCTCATCCACATATGCATAGTTTACAATAGTTTCTCCGTTCATATCCGTTCTGAGAAGACACATATCATCATCCAAAATTCCTTTAATACGTATATATTCAAATCCTATTTTCTCCTGAAGATAAAGAAGCTCCCTCTGCACTGTCCCCTCAAATAAGCTTCTTGCATATCCGGCATTTATAATACGTTTCCAATGAGCAGAAATTCTTTGTTTTTTCCCATTTATATCTACGGTAATTTCTGTCATGGTTTCTGTAGGAGACTCCGGCTGTACGTCTTTCGCTGCATATTTCATCAGCGATGCAAAATCCTCTCTCACCTCATCCCTACCTGCATTTTCATATCTTTGCACCGTTTGTTCTGAAGCTTCCAGTTTTTTCCGATATTCTCCCGGTGTGCTTCCCCGATAACGTTTAAATGCAAGAATCATGGCATTTACATTTGGAAAACCACTCTCAAAAGCAATCTTGGAAATCGTATCTTTCCCCTGAAGCATTCCGGAAGCATATGCGACCCTCAAAAGTGTTATATAATCCGTAAATGATACTCCAAAATATTTTGTAAAGCTTCGGGAAATATATGTTTTACTCAAATATGTCTGTTCTGCAAGATTTTCAAGTGTAATATTTTCTCTGTAAAAAGACTGTATATAATTAATTGCCGGCTTAAGGGATTCAAAACTTCCCCAACTCACAAACGGGTGATTTCTATCCAAAAAATATCTGCTTAAATCTTCCAGAACTGCTGTCACCTTACTCTTAAAATATATTGAAGGCTTATTTACATTTTTGTACTGTTCTTCAAATGCCTTGGCAATGTCACTTCTTAATATATTGAAAGCTTCTTGTTTAGTCTTACTATACAAAAAAGACCGGCAGTTAATCTGATATTTCAAAATCTCAGGGCTCATAGAGTATAAGAATCTTAAAGATATGGAAAAAGAAAGTGCAACCGCACTTTCCTCCAATTCTAAATTCTGCATCTCAAAACTATTGATTACAAAGATATCCTCTTCCTGAACAGTATATGCTGTTTTCGTATTTGCAAAATAGATCTGACCTTTTCCTTTCAGAATGAATATAATCTCAAACTGAGGTTTCCAAAGTCTCCGCCGATCTCCTCTTCTAACAAGAGTAAACCAGAATTCTTCTTGCCTTTCATCTATTTTATTCATATTATTTGTCATATGCCTGTCCTTTCAATTATCAGTTTATATCAAAAAAGTATAACATAGGGATATTGTCTTGTCATGCCTTTCTATGATAAAATGCTTTAGAGATGAGCAAAATGAAAAGATTGAAATTCCATATAGCGCAACTAAGGTTATCTCAAACCGGACGCGACTTTGTTCAACTTGGAAAAATCAACATTAATAGATACGAAAGGGCAGCTATTGGAAATCTCCAGCTTTAGGGCTTTGGTTTGGATTGCAACCTTACCCACCTAATCGCCTTATCAAGTTTCTGTTCGTAGGCTCAAGAATTTCGCTACACCACTTCCTTCATCCATACCATTACTGGCACCAACTTGTGGTTCACTACACTTGGCGGTAAATACCCGTGGCTAGAATTCCACTGGCTAGATTAGTGCCATGCCTGGCACAATGCAAAAAAAGCAAAGACACTGAAGTCTTTACTTTTCCTATTTTTATGCGATTGCATAATTACGTGCTAATTGACCGACTCTTATATTCAGCAACTGTACAATCGATACCACAACCTGCTGGCAAAGAGATATAATGTATTTCACATCCTCTTCTACGGAACGCTTAAATTTCAGATATTCCTGATGTGAAGTTTCAATAAAATGGAATAACGCTTCTACTGTTTTGAAAGTTTTCATTTCTTTCTGCTGTCTTAACGCTTCTCCACTTTTGATATATTCTTTTAAATGTTTTTTCAAATGTTTTTCGTAAATGCAGTGATCTTTCAAATTCCCATCATAAGTATCATTATGGGGAAAAGTAAAATAGTCAGCAACGTAATGGATTACTTCTCCAAGACGTCTCCAGTATACACGCTCATTTCTTCCAAATATATCACAATCTTCTGTTAAATTACGGATATCCTCACGTACCTGATCAAAAGTTCCAAAAAACTCATGTTTCTTAGTCAAAAAAGAAGGCTTACAATCTGGAAGTATACTTCCCAAATAAAATGCTTTCTTATGGTTATCAAGCTCCTGGGTGTTCAGATTATTAACAATATATCTCGCAACTGAGATATGAGATTTTTTTCTCAATGGATTGGCCTCCTGGCTTTTGCTTAACCTTTTTTGCTACCTTTCTCATTGTAGCCTTTTCAAAGTAAAAAAGCAAGTGAAAATTTAGTGAAAAGCATAACACATTTTAACAATCTTGTTAGATTATTCTTATGCATTATCAACAAGCAAAAATATTCATAAAAACAATTAGATAAATCATGCATGCTTTTTCATTTTAATTTGGATGTTATTAACAGTACCATATTTTTCATTAGTAAATATTTCTAACAAATTTAAAAAAGTCTGGATACTATTTTCAGGAAACACCCGTTTTTCATATCCAGACTTTTCTTTATCAAATTTTAAACAGTCGCTATATCAATTAATGTAAGCTTTTCTATATCAGTATTTTCAAGACTGGTTATCAAAGCCTCTGCCGTATCCAGAGAAGTCAGGACATTTACGCCGGTTTCAATGGCATTACGTCGAATCAGGAAACCATCCTTCGCACGTTCCACCCCTGGTGATGGAGTATCAATAACCAGGTCGATTTCATGTCCCAGAATCAAATCCAATAAGTTTGGCGATTCCTGTTCAATCTTATTAATTCGAATTGCATGTACGCCATTTTCATTTAATTTTTTGGCAGTACTTCTGGTTGCGTATATTTTATAACCGATTGCTTCAAATCTTCTTCCAATCTCTACCGCATCTTCTTTATCTGCATCCTTCACTGTCATAATCATATTCTTATATTTCGGAAGATTTATGCCTGCGCCAAGGAAAGCTTTGTAAAGGGCTTCATCGAAAGTTTTCGCAATACCCAGACATTCACCTGTGGATTTCATTTCCGGACCAAGGCTGATATCGGCACCGCGGATTTTTTCAAATGAAAATACCGGCATCTTAATTGCAATATAGTCCGCTTCCGGCTGTACTCCGGGTGTATAACCCAGATCTTTTATTTTAGAACCTAAAATTACTTTCGTAGCAAGGGTCACAATTGGAATTCCGGTAACCTTGCTGATATAAGGAACGGTACGGCTGGAACGGGGATTTACTTCAATTACATACACATCTTCCTGGCATACGATGAACTGGATATTAATTAATCCGATTACATGAAGTGACTGCGCCAGCTTTTTGGTATAATCTTCGATCTTAGCCTTTACCTTTGCATCCAGGCTCTGTGCCGGATATACAGAAATACTGTCACCGGAATGAATGCCTGCTCTTTCAATATGCTCCATGATTCCAGGGATTAAGATGTCGTCTCCATCACATACCGCATCTACTTCGATTTCTTTACCAACCAGATATTTATCTACCAGAATCGGATGTTCCTGTGCAATTCGGTTGATAATTCCGATAAACTCATCTACATCTTCATCATTAATTGCTATCTGCATTCCCTGTCCGCCCAATACGTAAGAAGGTCTTACCAGTACGGGATAACCCAGTTCATTTGCTACTTTCTTCGCTTCTTCTGCCGTAAATACGGTATGTCCTGCCGGCCTTGGAATCTGGCATTCCTCCAGAATCTTGTCAAACAGTTCCCTGTCTTCTGCCGCATCTACATTTTCTGCGGAAGTTCCTAAAATCGGAACACCCATCTTCATCAGCGCTTCCGTGAGCTTAATCGCAGTCTGACCGCCAAACTGCACCACTGCTCCGTCCGGTTTTTCAAAGCGAACAATATTTTCCACATCTTCCGGTGTAAGCGGTTCAAAATACAGTTTATCTGCAATATCAAAATCGGTACTTACCGTTTCCGGATTATTATTTACAATAATAGTCTCATAACCTTCCTTTGAAAATGCCCAGGTACAATGTACGGAACAGAAGTCAAATTCAATCCCCTGTCCAATTCGAATAGGACCGGAACCTAAAACCAGTACCTTTTTACGGTCTTTGGTTTCAATTGCTTCATTTTCACTTCCGAATACAGAGTAATAATAAGGTGTGGTTGCCGCGAATTCTGCTGCACAGGTATCTACCATCTTGTATGCTGCAACAATTCCGTTATCATAACGCATATCGCGGATTTCTTTCTCTGTTTTTCCGGTAAGTGCTGCAATTACATTATCCGGGAATTCAATGCGCTTCGCTTCTTCCAGTAATTCTTTTGTTAATTCCTGTCCCTTAAGCGCCTGTTCCATTTCCACTAAAATTGCAAGTTTATCAATAAACCAGATATCGATCTTGGTTATATCATGAATCACTTCATAAGATACGCCCTGGCGGATTGCTTCTGCGATGACCCAGATTCTTCTGTCATCAATTTTCCCAAGCTGCTTTAACAGGTCATCCCCATGAAGATTTGAGAAATCATAAGACATTAAGCTGTCCACATGCTGTTCCAGTGAGCGGATTGCTTTCATAAGTGCACCTTCAAAATTATTGCAGATGCTCATTACTTCTCCGGTTGCTTTCATCTGTGTAGTAAGTGTTCTCTTTGCACTGATGAATTTATCAAATGGAAGTCTGGGTATTTTTACAACACAATAGTCCAGCATCGGCTCAAAGCTTGCATATGTCTTTCCGGTTATGGCATTTTTAATTTCATCCAGCGTATAGCCAACTGCGATTTTAGCAGCAACCTTTGCAATTGGGTAACCGGTTGCTTTGGATGCCAAAGCAGATGAACGGCTTACTCGTGGGTTTACTTCGATAACACAATATTCAAAACTGGTTGGATGCAGTGCATACTGAACGTTGCAGCCTCCGGTGATTTTAAGCTCACTGATGATATTCAGAGCAGAGGTACGAAGCATCTGATATTCTTTATCTCCCAGCGTCTGCGACGGTGCTACTACAATACTGTCTCCGGTGTGAACGCCTACGGGATCAAGATTTTCCATATTACAAACTGTAATTACGTTTCCTGCGCTGTCACGCATTACTTCGTATTCGATTTCTTTCCATCCGGAGATACAGCGTTCTACCAGAACCTGTCCCACACGGCTTAAACGAAGTCCGTTACCAAGGATTTCAACCAGTTCTTCTTCGTTGTGGGCAATGCCGCCGCCGCTGCCCCCCAGGGTATATGCAGGTCTTAATACGATTGGATAACCAATGGTATTCGTAAATGCGATACCGTCTTCAATATTTTCTACAACCTTGGAAGCTGCAACCGGCTCTCCTATTTTTTCCATGGTACTCTTAAATTCCAGACGGTCTTCTGCTTTCTTAATGGTCATGGAAGTGGTACCAATTAATTTTACATTGTTCTTTTCAAAGAAGCCCTCTTCATCCAGCTCCATCGCCAGATTCAGTCCTGCCTGTCCCCCAAGGGTAGGAAGCACGCTGTCCGGTCTTTCTTTTAAAATCAGCTGTTTTACAACTTCTGTTGTCAGTGGTTCAATATATACTTTATCCGCAATCTGCTTATCTGTCATAATCGTAGCCGGATTAGAATTCAGCAATACAACTTCTAAGCCTTCTTCCTTCAGAGAGCGGCAGGCCTGTGTACCTGCATAGTCAAATTCTGCTGCCTGTCCAATGATAATCGGACCGGAACCAATTACTAATACTTTTTTTATCTCAGGATTTTTTGGCATTATTTTGTCACCTCCATCATTTTCATAAACCGGTCAAATAAGTATCCGGAATCTAACGGTCCCGGACAAGCTTCCGGATGGAACTGTACGGTAAAAATATTCTTACCTGTATATGCCAGCCCTTCATTTGTTTCATCATTTACATTTACAAAAGCAGGTGCAGCAACAGCCGGATCCAGATTGTCCGTATCTACTACATAACCATGATTCTGTGAAGAGATGTATACTCTTCCTGTAGACAGGTCTTTAACCGGATGATTGCCTCCACGATGTCCATATTTCATTTTATGAGTATCTGCACCTGTAGCCAGTGCCATTAACTGATGTCCAAGACAGATTGCGAAAATCGGAATCTCAGAGTCATATAACTTCTTGATTTCTTCGATAATAGAAGTACACTCTTTGGGATCTCCAGGTCCATTGGAAAGCATGATGCCATCCGGATTGGATGCGATAATTTCCTCAGCAGTAGTCAGCGCCGGATAAACCGTCACTTCACATCCCAACTGATTCAAAGAACGTGCAATATTTCTTTTAGCTCCTAAATCTAACAGGGCAACTTTCGGGCCATTCCCTTCCAATACATATTTTTCCTTACAGGAAACCTTTTCCACTACTTTTCCAGTGGTATACGCTTTTAGTTTCGGAATGATTTCTTCTATCATATAATGCTCGTTTGTGGTTATCATCCCGTTCATGGTACCCTTTTCACGAAGGATCTTCGTGAGCGCTCTGGTATCAATTCCTGCAATACCGGGTATATCATGCTTTTTCAGAAATTCCTGAATCGTACCTTCACTTCTGAAGTTACTTGGGATTCTGGATAACTCACGCACGATGTATCCGTCCGGCCATGGCCTTGCAGATTCCATATCCTCATGGCAGATACCATAATTACCAATCAGCGGATAGGTCATTACCACTGCCTGTCCTGCATAAGAAGGATCTGTCAGAACCTCCAGATATCCTGTCATGGATGTATTAAATACGATCTCACTGATAATCTCCTTCTCGGCTCCGATACTGGTTCCGGTAAATACAGTGCCATCTTCTAGTATTAGAAAAGCTTTCATATGCCACCTTGCCCTTTCTTTTTCTTTTATTTATAGTAACCATTTTGTGCGAACCATAACCGTTATTTCCAAAGCAATCTGTTCAAGAAAACCTTGAAAAAATACTTAAGTTCCTATCTTCGCGCAAAAAAAAAGAGAACGCCACTAAAATCTCAGGCTCCTATAGCCGCAAAATTTTGCCATGCGCTCCCCCTCGAGTCAAACTTTGAAGTCTGAATCCAAATTCAGGCTTCTTTGTATCACCACACTATAGGTTCTCAAATTGTTAAAATTCTACCATATCTTACGACACATTTCAACCTTTTTTTTGAGAAATTTTTGGAATTATTTTTTTGAAATCATTCGCATCTCTGTTTTAGCCTGGAGCTATACCGCTTTTTATACAAGATTGGTATGATTTCCGCTTATGAATTTATAAAAATTTCACTTGATTAATGAGGGGGATCTGCGTTAAACTATAACTGTAGATTTAAAACATAACAAAACATAGGCGGCCGCTTTATCTTTCTCGATTGTAAAAAAGAGAATTCTAAAGTAGCCGCCCTCTACGAAAGCAATGGATTCAAGTCTTATCAGGAAATCACCATGTCCGATGGCAGTACCTATCTTCAGATGGTTAAAATCTTCTAATAAATTTCATTATCCTAAAAGTAACCCTTTTATCAAAAACCAGACAGGCGGTACAAGCAGCGCCGGAAGCATGTTCAATGTTTTACAGTCTTTTATTTTTAGAATAGAAAGTCCTGAACTGGCAATCAGAAAACCTCCAACAATAGAAATCTCAGTCAAAAGTTGCGGTGTTAAAAAACCGCTTAAAAGTCCTGCCCCCAGATAAATACTTCCCTGCCATACAAACAATACCCCTGCTGTTATCGCCATCCCGATTCCATAAGTGGAAGCAAGAACCATAGAGGTCACAAAATCTAATGCAGCATTTGTAAATAAATAAGTATTGTCCCCATGAAGTGCACTTTCCATAGGTCCCAAAATTGACAACGTACCAATGCAGAATAATAAAATTCCGGTAGCCAGCCCCTGCCCCAGATTACTGCTTGAAAATTTACTGGTTAACCGCGCAAACCGTCTGTCTATGCCGAGCATCGTGCCAAGCAGGCTGCCAATTGCCAGACTGATAATAAACAATACCGGGAACTGGCTTTTAGGCATGTTCTGTACGATTGCATTGATGCCAAGTCCTGCTGCAGCCAGACCCATTGCGTTAAAAAGTGCCCCCTGATATTCTTCTTTAATTCCCTTCTTAACCAGACTCCCAATCAGACTTCCAGCCAGAATCGTTCCTGTATTTACAATCGTTCCAATCATAACAAATTTATCCTCCTCATACAGACTCAAATATAAACCCTCCAGTAGATAGAGGGTCAAGTAATTTTGTATGGAATCTGCAATTCAGTTACAAATCTGGAGGAATCATTTGTCATCCCCGCATCAATCAGGGTTATTTCAACAGAATCTCCATCCGGTTCATACCCCTGCTGCTCCATATAAGACAGTAATTCAAGATAATATCTCTCCGCTGCCTGATGGGTTCCCTGAAAACGGATAGACAGATAATCCGCTTCTTTTAAAAACACGGTGTCGCCCCGGTATTCATCCTCTTGTTCCAGCAACACAAAAATCCCGGAAAACTTTTCAAATCTGCGCTTCAGCAAATCTTCCCGGGATACAGAAACTCCTACCTTTCCAAGAAACATTACCGCATTTAATTTATTGTTACGCTCCAGTTCACGGATTGGATATTCCAGATCCTCACCTACCGGGATCTCTTTTCTGAGATATGCTGCTTTTCTTAACGGTATTCGCTTTTCCATTATCCGGTCATACACTGTTTCCACTGCATCCTGAATCTGAGTCAGCCTTCTCTTCAGCTTTTTCTCCACCAGATCCAATTCGCGTTTTCTGGATGCAATTTCATCCTGCTGCACTTTTAAGATATAAACCATCTGGTCAATATCCTTATTTCCAAAAAAATCTGCGATTTTCCCGATCGGCATATTGAGTGCCCTGAGATACTTTATGGTATTCAGCCGTTCAAACTGTCTGGTAGAATAGTACCGATATCCGGTAGCTGAATCTGTCAGCTCCGGTTTTAAAAGTCCAATCCCATCGTAATACCGCAAGGTACGTATATTAACATCAAATAATTTTGCAACTTCTCCAATTGTAAATAATTCTTTCATAAATGTTGTCTCTGCCTGTATAATTCTTTTAGGTCTTCTATTGCCATTCCCATATCCAATATATGAAAACCAAAATAAATTTCATTCATTATCTGTGCATCCGCCTGCTCAAAGATATCACGGCTCTTCTCTCCGGTCATAAAATGCCAGCACCGGTACAGATAACCGCTCCAATACATCACTTCATTGGTATATTTATTGCCAGCCCCTTTCAGTCCCCGGGCTTCCTGTGCCAGCAGTTCCAACAGGTAAGCTTCTCCCGCCCACTGCAGTCTGTCGTAATCCTCATCTAATCCTGCCGCTGCACTGCTATTCATAAAAACTTTTATAAAATCAGGGCTGTCATATCCCATTTTCAAAGAAAGTTCAAATAATCGCCCTTGTACATTACAGATCTGGTGTTCCATCAAACTTAACTTTCTCCTCATATACGGCTGCCCCCATTCAGTATTTCATCAAAATAGCGGCCTTCCCTGCGATATTTTCTGCAGATTTCCTCCGCCCTGGTGATTTCGCCGGCACGGTTTGCTTCGCACATTTTCCTGGAATAAGCTCTTTCCTTTTCACCAATAGGAAGATTTTCAATGATCCGAATCTGCTTACAGGCGCGTTCGCTGACGGCTGCATACTGCTTGTCTGCCTTAAGCGCACTCAGACTGTTCATCAATGCCACATCTGTAATCTCGCAGGAGAAAAAACGTTCCAGAACAACAAACATTCTGTCACTCACAACGTATCCGCTTATCATATCACAATCTTTTGCAATATTTTTAAACTTTTCATAATAAGGAGTTCCCTTCATGTCCTCCATTCTTCCTCTGTTTAAAGCAATCAGCATGGCCCAGTCAATACTTACCTCTAAATTCAATATCTTTAACCCCGTAAGATCTACTTTTACGGTATACATCCTTGCCTCCGGAAAATTGCAGATGAGTGACATTGGCTGACTCTGATTTGTCCCCATATAAAAACCTTTGCCAAAATCACAAAACTCACTGCTGATTGGGCGTACGGCTCCCTGAATCCCTCTTTTGGAACCATGATATAACATCAGGCTTTTTTCCGAAGTAATCACCACTGCATCCTTTTGCAGTTCATCAAAATCAATAAGATTATCCCGGCAAATCATACGAAGGCTGTTAATCGCCACTGCTGTCGGCTCACAATGCCCATTTTCCCAGCGATTCACCGTGGCAAAGCTGACGCCCAGTACTTTTGCAAGCTGAGTCTGGCTAAGCCCGGCACGCTTACGAATTTCCTTTACCATCTCAGAACTTTTCATATCCGCCCTCCACCTTGGAACATGTCCTAAAATGATTATACCCGTCTAACCACTCCGCCGCGTATGCTGCAATCGTGCAATTTCAGGAATGCAGCACCGCTACGCTCCTGAAATTACACGGTTACATCCCACACACCGTTACAATCAGACAGGCACAAGCATTTTTTCACACACTCTGATAAATTTCATATTGATATCATACCATGGTCGATTTTTGATTACAAGTCGATGTGTTCTTAACTTAGCAAAATTTTACAAAAAATATGTACATTTCAGGGATATTTTTTCTCAGAATTCAAAAACTAAATAGAAAACAAAGAAACAGGTTGAAAAATATAATAAGAAGGGAACTGCCAAAAGCTACTCAACCTGTGAAATCGGCAGAATCATTTTATGATATGGTGAACTAACATGATTAACAATGAAGAACTTCCTATCGGATTTACAATGGAAATGGCCATGCATTCCGAAGTTTTAAATCGTTTTGCAGGACTCCCCAAACAAGAACAGGAAAAGATTATTAACGGTGCAAGAAACATTAACAGCCATGATGCGATGCGCAGCTATGTAGAAAATATTTTTAATAATGGTATGCAGTAAAACAATAAAAAGTTCCGGTTAATAGCACCTCTGCTATTACCGGAACCAGTAGTTCATAAAGCTTCTGTTTCAATAATAATTCTAAAATCCAGTACTCCATCCAGCCAGAAACCCTACTGACAGTGCTGATTATTTTGTCAGTCTGCAAGGTGGAGGATGGAAGCGGAGTGGTTCCTCCGCTGACTGACGACAACGCGGCAGATGGCAAAATAGAGTGCTGTCAGCAGGGTTTCTAGCCGGATGGAGTACTAGCTTACACTTTCTTTCGGTTTTCCATCCGGATAAATCGTTTTCATTTTTTTCATTGTCATAAAATACGCTATTCCCAGTGGTATTGCAGCTCCTATCCAGGCAAGCGGATTTGACCAGCACGCTCCGGCAAACCCCATAATTCCTGACAAACAAATTGCAGCAAAACAGCGCATAACCAATTCCATTACACCTGCAAGTGTCGGCATAAAGCTTTTTCCAAGCCCCTGTAACGTAAACCGGAAAACAAACAGCAGTGCTAATACAAAATACAGGCTTCCGTTTATGCCCAGATATACCTGTGCCAGGTTAAGTACCTCCGGTTGTCCGGGGCCTACAAATATTCCCGCAAGCTGATAACCGGCAAAGATATTTACAAGTCCCATCACGATACTAAATCCTACAGAAATCAAAGCACATTGGAATACCCCCTTACGGATACGGTCTATTCTTCCTGCACCCATATTCTGCGCTGCATATGTACCCATGGTAGTTCCAAAGGAATTCATCGGCTGTGTGGCAATACTGTCAATCTTCTGTGCCGCCGTATATGCCGCAACAGACACAGCTCCCAGTCCATTCAGAGCATATTGCAGTATTACTGCACCAATTGCTATAATGGACATCTGAAATGCCATAGGAAGGGCTAATTTCAGATGCAGGGTAACCTCCCAGGATGTCACCTTCCAGTCATCTTTTTTGGGAATCAGGAAAGTAAGCCGCTTCTTCATATACCACAGACATAATAATCCGGATACCAGCTGTGCCAGAATCGTTGCCCATGCAGCTCCTGCCACACCCATCTTAAATACCAGAATCAAAACAAAGTCCAGAATAATATTCAGTATACATGCAATGATCAAAAACAGCAGAGGCGTCTTACTGTCGCCAACCGCCCTGATAATATTCGATAACATATTAAACAGCATACATGCCGCAGTTCCTGTAAATATAATTACCAGATAACTCCAGGCATCATCAATAATCTCTGCCGGTGTCTGCATCCACTCCAGGATTGGTCTGGTCAGAGGAACCGCAATCACGGTCAGCAATATTGTAACTGCCAGGCTGATTAATGCCCCAACTGCAATACTGCGGCGAACTCCATTCTCATCAGAAGCACCAAACCGCTGCGCCGTTACGATAGACAACCCGGCGGTGAGCCCCATTGCAAATCCCAGTATCAAAAAGGTAATACTTCCCGTACACCCCACTGCTGCAAGCGCATGGACTCCAATTGTCCTGCCTACAATTAAGGTATCCGCCATGCTGTAGAACTGCTGAAATATATTTCCAATCAGCAGCGGAATTGTAAAAAACAGGATTAATTTCGCCGGTTGTCCGGATGTCATATTTTTTGTCATAGTTGCTTTCCCCCTTCATTATTTTAATGAAACACGGTCTATTATAGTATTTCGTCAAAAAAATAGAATGTAATTTCTTGTACAGTTCATGTAGTATTTTGCATTCTGCCTTGCATCCCATCCAAAACCGTGTATAATAAAATTATAAAAGACCCGGAGTGATGATACATGTGCAATCAAAACTATGATATTACATACGAAGATTTAAATCCTACATTTTTATACTTCTGTACTCTGAAGCGAAATGAGGAAGAGACCAATTACCACTGCCACGACTTTATTGAGTTCTCCATCATTCTGAAAGGAGAAGGTGCACACGTGATTGATGGCGAGATTTATCCTGTAAAAGAAGGGGATTTCGTCATTTACAATCCCGGTACCTATCACCGAAGCCTGGTTACCTCTTCGGATAACCAGGCCCTGGAGTGTTTCCTGTCCTTTTCCGATGTACATTTTCAGAATCTTCCGAAAGGACAAATGCCCTTGATCAACGGAGAAAACATTATTGCCATGGATGCAATTATCAAGCAGGAAATCTTCAAAATCTGTTCTGCAATGGAAAAAGAATACCAGACCTGGAAACCGGGACGATACTTTATGTTAAAATCTTATCTGATACAGATTATTCTTTTAATCATACGGGAACAGCAGGATTCTCAAAAAATTCCGGATGGCTGTATCTTTGAATCTACGAACCGTAAATATGTCGTCAAAAAAATTATTCAATATTTTAGCCAGCACTATTCCGATAAAATATCCCTGGATCAGATCGCCCAGAATATGTATCTGAGCACTTTCTATATTTCCCGTATTTTTAAAAGTGAAACCGGAGAATCTCCGATTAACTATCTCATTAACCTGAGGATGGAAAAAGCCCGGGAATTAATTGAAACAGATGAAGCGATCAGCGTGCAGAATGTTGCCGCCTGTGTTGGATATGATGATGTATACCACTTTAGTAAATTATTTAAAAAGCATTATGGGGTGGCGCCTTCCAAATATCGTGTCGGGAAAAGATTTGAGTAGATATTGGAATGAGGTGAATGAATGGCATATACGGAACTGATTAAAAATTTTGAGCGCATACGGGATTATATGAGAGAATTCTACGTCTATGGTTTTAAGTGCAGAGAGGAGTTCGAAAAGAAAAGCAGCCGCTCATACGATAATGAACGCCGCAGAATCGAAAGTTATCTTGGTGATTACATGGGCTTTCGCCAGACTCCCGGCGGAAAAAATGTCTTTCTTTCCATTGACAGCAGAACCTGTGTGCACAATCCTCTCTATAAAGCATTAAAAGCAAAGAGCTTTACAAACGGCGATATCACTCTGCATTTTATATTATTCGATATCTTGTATAATCCGGGTATTTCTTATACTTTAAAAGAAATAACAGATAAAATTGATGCATCATACCTTTCTTTTTTCCAATCCCCTATGCTTTTTGATGAATCTACTGTTCGGAAAAAACTAAAAGAGTACATCGAATCAGGCTTAGTAAAAGGTAAAAAACAAGGAAGGCAGATTGTGTACAGCAGAACCTGCTCTGAAGACCTGTCATCCTGGTCCGATGCATTAAATTTCTTTTCTGAAGCAGGGCTTTGCGGGGCAATTGGCAGCTTTTTACTGGATCAGACCGGTTACGAATCTGAATTTTATTCTTTCAAGCATCACTACATAGCACATGCTCTTGAAAGCGAAGTACTCTGCCAGCTTCTGTATGGGATTTCCCAAAAGCGTTTCGTAACTATCACGAACTATACAAACAGATCAGAAAATACAAACACATGGGACCTGATCCCTCTCAGGATATTCGTAAGTGTCCAAAATGGAAGACGCTATCTGATGGGCTATAGCACCAAATATCACAGGATCAATTCCTACCGTCTTGATTATATTACCGGTGTAAAACCTGGGGATATCTCAGAAAATTTTGATCAGCTGCGGGACAAACTGGCAAATATGCAAAAATACATGTGGGGCATTTCATGTAACTGGCGGAACGCATTGGAACATGTAGAATTTACCATACATATTGGTAACGGTGAAGAACACATTTTTCATCGGCTGGAACGTGAAAAACGATGTGGGACAATACAGCGGATTGATGCTAATACCTGCCGCTTTATTGCTGATGTATATGATACCGGCGAGATGATTCCCTGGATACGTACCTTTATATGCCGGATTACTTCCATGAACTTTTCTAACAGAACAATCGAAAACCAGTTCAAACAGGATATCAGGGATATGTATGATTTATATCAATTATAAGAATCAGGAGGGGATACGTAGTGCTTTTTCATGAAATCTACAGTTGTTACTATCATGCAGTAGCAAATATTTTATCAGCATCAGTAAAAGGAAACCTGACTAATACGGAAATGGAAAAGATCATAAATGAAACAGCCTTTGGTGAAAGTCATTTAACCATTATACCTGCATTGAAAAATGAAGAATGGCAATTAATGGATGACTCATTACATACACCGCTGACCCACGAACCTTCCATAGGGCTTACAACCCTGCAAAAACGCTGGTTAAAGGCAATCACCCTTGATCCCAGAATCAAACTATTTGAGATTGATTTTACGTTTTTAAAGGATGTGGAACCACTGTTTACACCCGCAGATTATGTTGTGTTCGACAAATATAATGACGGAGATGAATATGAAGACGAAAATTATATTAAGATTTTTCATAAACTCCGCAGCGCCATGCATGCCCGTAAAAAGGTAATCATCCGGTATAACAGTCAGAAAAACAACTACAGGGCCATCCTCTGTACACCTTATCAGTTCGAATATTCAGAAAAGGATGATAAATTCCGTATTCGTATTTTAGGGTGCCGGTACGCAGATATGCTCAATGTGGGCCGCATCAAAGAATGCGAAATAACAGAGGCAGAAGGGACAGCCGGCAAGAAAATCAGGAACGTCACTTCAGAATTTCTGATAATGGAACTTTTAGACGAAAGAAATGCATTGGAGCGTATCATGCTTCATTTTGCTCACTTTAAAAAAGAAGCCGAACGCCTTTCCGAACATAAATACAGAATAAAAATATATTATGAGCGGGAAGATGAGACAGAATTGCTGATCCGGGTTTTATCATTTGGACCTTTCGTCAAAGTAACGGAACCGGAACACTTTGTAGGATTGATAAAAAAAAGACTGTTAATGCAGAAAAGTTGTGACCTCAAATAAGAGTTCGCAACTTTTTTTCCGTGATAAATACATAATTTTTCATTAGAATATAGTTGCAGGGTTGCTTCAGTGTGTGTGTTCTGATCTCACCACGGTGCGCCAGGTCTGCCAAAGCGTATGCCAGAGCAATGCTGCCGACAATCGCAGGTTCGAATCCTGCCCGGGAATATTCACCGGCCAAGTGGTTTTGGTGTGCTTAAAAGGCACAATCTGCTGTGCTCATTACACAGAATTTAACATTACAACATACAGACATTCCCGCAGGTAAATGCCGGATCTGCACCGTTACGTGCAAAGGTCCCTTTGCCTGCAGTGTATCAAATGCCTTGCCTGAAAAGGATACCGTTTTGCTTAATCATCGGCCAGAGCTAATGCTTACGCCCGTGACAATGTTAAACTTAATTACTCAGCCGCATTTTTTACATTGGATGTCTGTCAATCAAAGAATCATCGGGAGGTATACATATGCGCATTATTATTCAGGAAAATCAAAGAGGCCTGCTCTTTAAAAACGGAAAGTTTGTGAAATTACTGGAAGCCGGAAGATATTTCATCTTTGGCACTCAAAACATGGAAATCGTCCAGCTGGATCAGCCGCTTACATCTGAGACCTGCTCACCGGAAGTTCTGCTTCGTAATGAAAAGGTTGCAAGACAGACAGCCACTGTAGATGTAGCGGATGAAGAACTGGCACTTCATTTTATAAACGGTAAATTTGAGGAAATACTAAGGCGCGGCAAATACGCATATTGGTCTGTTATTCATAAACATGAATTTACCAAAGTGTCTATTAAGGCACCGGAGGTACCAACCGATATACCGCAGTATATTTTTAGTAAAATCCCATCATATCTATATTCTAAAATTGAAGTGAAAGAATATCAAAAAGCACTGTTATACTATGACCAGAAGCTGGTAAAACTGCTTGATGCAGGAACCTACTACTACTGGAAATGCAGTACAAAGGTTGACTACAGCATTGTAGATACCCGTCTTACCCAGATGGATATAAACGGGCAGGAAATACTCTCTCAGGATAAAGTCGCACTACGAATCAATTTCGTATTTACTTATAGGATCACAGACTACGTAAAAATATTTACAGAAATAGATAATTATGAGGAACAAATGCATGTTGCGGCCCAATTTGCACTTCGGGATTATATCAGTAAATACCGCATTGATGAGATTCTTGAAAATAAAGAGCAGATTTCTGCCTATGTCTTCGAAAAGCTAAAAGAAAAATCAAGTGAACTCTACGTAGAAATTACTGATGCAGGCGTAAAAGACATCATACTCCCCGGCGAAATCCGGGATATTATGAATACCGTACTAATTGCCGAAAAACGCGCCCAGGCAAACGTGATTACCCGCCGGGAAGAAGTCGCTTCTACACGGTCACTGCTTAATACCGCCCGGCTTATGGATGAAAATACTACACTATATAAACTCAAAGAACTTGAGTATCTGGAAAAAATCTGCGAGAACGTGGGCAATATTTCTGTTAATGGCAGCAGTGGCCTGCTTACACAGCTGACTGCTATTCTGCATGGCGGATCAGCCTCCTGACACGCTGTAGTACTAATATGCCTGATTCAATAAACGCATCCCCTATGCATGAAAATTCCGGCAAATTATGTCACAAAGCCCTGGACAGCACAGCTTAGCCGGAAAACAAAAAATAAAAGCGTGTCTGAAAGATATCCTTCCCTTTTTCAAACACGCTTTCACTAATTAGAGATTTTATAATGATCCTCTAAATCATCTCATAAATCATGCAATTCATTTTGCACTTCATTAACCAAATCACGGATTTAATTCTGCTATCCTGGTAACACCCACATAAATCTCCTGAATCTTATACCAGGTTCTATAATCTACTATCCCCGTCTCCGGCAGCCCAAACACATCCTGGAATACCCGGACTGCATTCTGCGTACCCTCTCCATAAATCCCATCCACTGCAATTTTAGGTATCAGCGGATATGCATTGGAAATTGCATTTAACTGTTCCTGAATCTGTCTGACTTTATCCCCGCTGGAACCAATATCCAGACTGTAACCCGGCCAGGATGAAGGAATGCCCGCAATTTCCTCTGCACTATTAATATACATACTCTGACCATAATAATTACGCAGAATCTCAATCGGTGTGTACCCCTGATCCCCCAGTGTCTTTGATCCCCACTGCGTCATCCAGTTTGGACACTGGACTCTCTGTCCATCACAATACTGTGTCAGAATAGGCTGTTTAACATTCGGCCTGGACAGATAGTTACTGAACAAATCATCTACTACTTCCGAAATGCTTTCAAATATATTGCGGCCATAGATCCATTTATGGTCAAATGCTGTAGATGAGGTGATCGTAAAATCAAATCCTTTATTCCGGTACCATTCCGTATAAACCCTGTTCAAAGTAAATGACATAATAGCCAGTACATTCGCTTCAATTGTAGCTCTTGGCCAGGTCGCATAGATCTCGCTTGACGCTACATTTTTGATATAATCCTTGTAACGAATGTAGTAGTCTGTCGCTGTTGTGTCCCTTGGAGAACCATCGTGTACCACGATAAATTCAGGGATAACGACACGGCTCAGAACAATTTCCCCGATCTGATTAACAGGCTTAATTTCCGCTTCCGCGATCTTCGGCGGATAAACCCCATAGAGCGTATGTGCCGGAATTACGATTACATCAATCCCTTCATTATCAACAAGGGGGCGCAGCCGCACTTCCTGCAAAGCTGTCTGATCCGCCAGAATCTCTGTACCACTAATCGTGATTGTCTCAAATCCTTCAGCAGTAATCCGAAGTGTATACTCCGAATAAGGCTGTGTCTCTGATGGAGCAAGACTGTATTCCAGAGGCGGCGTTGCCAATTCTATAGCTGCCGTCTGTCCTGTGCTGTCTGTTTTGATTTCTTCTACTGTACTTTCCGGGTCCCCTGAATAGGAGATATCTATCGTCGCGTCTGCAACCGGCGTAGCACGCTGGTTCGACAGTACACGTATCTGTAAACGCCCCCGATCCGGGGTGTCCTGCTGCATGGCTTTGATTGTATTATTTGACATGCCTGACCTCGCAAATATCCTGTCATCTATAGTATATGCAGAAATTTAACATGTGTATACGATATTCGTTATCTGTCAGCAATCAGAGCATTTCCTGACAAAAAACGGCGTCTTTGAACTGTCTCTTAAAAATTTTTCTAAAATAGTTCCTTCATTTCTTTAATAAAAAAAGCTGCGAAATAAAGTTAATCTTCCTTTATTTCGCAGCTCTGACTTTTACACTTCTAAAATAAAAAAATACTCTGCTATAATGATCCTATATTTTTATAAACGGTTTACCAGCCTGATCACATTTACAGAATCTTCATAACATCATTAAACATAACGACTACCATCAGAACCATAAGTGCCATTAGCCCAACAAAATGTACCATTCCTTCTTTTTCCGGACTGATCCTCTTACCCCGTATAGCTTCCAGAATTAAAAATACCAGCCTGCCGCCATCTAAAGCCGGAAGCGGGAGCAGATTCATAACCCCAAGATTGGCAGTTAATAATATGGAAATGTTCAGCATATTCAGCCAAACCAGGAAACCGCCTCCCTCTCTGGCACTCTCTTCGTATGCATCACCAATGATCGTTACAACACCAACCGGACCCGACATATCATTGATACCCACCTGACCTCTGACAAGCATCTTCAGGCTTCCAATCGTGGTATCGATCCAATATTTCACCTCATAGGCGCTATACTTAAGCGTACTTATAGGATTGCCTTTCACTCTGGTACCTGCAGGAGTAATGCCAAATACGTATCTGCCGCTGTCCGTCTTCTCAGGTGTCATCTGAATAGTATGGCTTTCCCCATTTCGTTCAAAATCAAGCGTAACCGGTTTCCCCTGATTAAATGTAACATAATTATTGATTTCTCTGGAAACACGTATCTTCTTATTATTCATCTTCGTAATAACATCGCCTTCTTTTAGACCTGCTTCTGCCGCAGGATAACCTTTGGTAACGGCTCCTACTACAGGTGAATCATGGCCAATGCTACCAATAATAAACAATGCCAGAACAAATGCTAAAATAAAATTAAATATCGGACCTGCGGCAATAACGGAAATTCTTGCCCAAACGGATTTACTGCCAAAGGAACCATCGTCACCGGCTGCTTCATCTTCCCCAAGCATCATACAGGAACCTCCGAACGGGAGCAGTTTCAGCGAATACCTGGTCTCACCTTTTGTAGTGCTTACCAGTCTTGGACCCATACCCACTGAAAACTCTGTAACGGTAATTCCATTTAATTTCGCCAGGATAAAATGTCCCAGCTCATGAATAATAATGATAATACTAAATATTAATATAGCAATAACGATTTTCAATCTACCACCTGCTTTCAATCAATTCATAAGTTGCCTGTTCCGTAGCCAGTATCTCTTCCACAGTTGGATTCTGGATGGTCTTATGTTCCTCCATACAGTACATAATGATATCATAAATATCCAGGAAACGGATTTCCTTATGTAAAAATTTACTGACTGCACGCTCATTGGCTGCATTGAATACCGTCGGCATAGATCCGCCTGCCTTCGATGCCTGAAATGCCAGCGGCAGTCCGAGGAAAGTATCCATATCCGGTTTTTCAAAGGTAATCTGTGACAATTTCCAAAAATCCAGCCGTTCTCCGCCCAGGTACTTACGATCCGGATAATAAAGCGCATATTGTATCGGCAGCTTCATATCCGGTGTTCCCAGTTCTGCCATAATCGCTCCATCTACATATTCCACCATAGAATGGATAATACTTTGCGGCTGTATCACTACTTGTATTTTATCCAAATCTACTCCAAACAACCACTTGGCTTCCATAACTTCCAAACCTTTATTTACCAATGTTGCTGAGTCTATGGTAATTTTCTGTCCCATTGCCCAGTTTGGATGCTTCAAAGCATCTTCCAAACGGACTTTTTCCAAAAATGATTTGGTTTTTCCTCTGAATGGACCGCCTGATGCCGTCAAAAGTATTTTACCAATTCTTTTTGGATTCTCTCCATTTAAGGACT
Source organism: Robinsoniella sp. KNHs210 (assembly GCF_000686105.1). Classification (NCBI taxonomy): domain Bacteria; kingdom Bacillati; phylum Bacillota; class Clostridia; order Lachnospirales; family Lachnospiraceae; genus Robinsoniella; species Robinsoniella sp. KNHs210. The sequence goes on along the minus strand of NZ_JMLZ01000002.1, from coordinate 941,340 downwards.
GGAAAATCGCGCTGTGTTCACTGTCCACAGGCAAAATACGGACACCGCATTCTTTAGCTAATGGCATAATAATATGTCCTGCCGTAACCAGTGTTTCCTTATTTGCCAGCGCAATATCCTTTTTCGCCTTAATTGCTTCAATTGTAGGCAGAATTCCAATCATCCCCACAATAGCAGTGACCAGAATCTCCACCTCCGGCAGCGTGGAGATCTCAATTAATCCCTCCATGCCGCTTACAACTTTTACATCCAGATCTTTAACGGATTCTTTTAATTCCGAAGCAGATTTCTCATCCCAGACCGCAACTGCCTTTGGCGCAAATTCCCGAATTTGTTTTTCCAAAAGCACGATATTACTGCCTGCCGCCAATGCCGCTACCTGTAAGTCATTATTTTCCCTTACTACTTCTAATGTCTGGGTTCCGATAGAACCTGTTGATCCTAACACTGCTATCGTCTTCATAAAAAATCCTCTCTTGTTCTTTCTTGGAGTGTACTTAAAATATCATTGCAGCAATCTGCCCGCCCCATTAGCCAGGCACTTTTTCAAACACACTCTGATTCTTAATTAAAAAGTGTTGCTAAAAAGTAAATAACCGGAGCTGTAAATATAACACTGTCAAAACGGTCCAGTATCCCGCCATGCCCCGGTATCAGCTTGCCGTAATCCTTAATATCGTGATTTCTCTTAATTGCAGAAGCTGCCAGGTCGCCTACCATGGAAATCAATGCACCAATTCCGCAAATAACCGCATAGACTGCAATCTGATTCTGTGCCTCCAGATATTTTCCAATTACAGCAGCATAAATTGCTCCCAGAAGTGCAGCGCCGATTACTCCGCCAACTGCCCCTTCTATGGATTTTTTCGGACTTAACTTCGGAGACATTTTATGTTTCCCAATTAATACACCCACACAGTACGCACAGGTATCGCATCCCCAGGAACACAGGAAAATCAGCCACACGATAAATGCACCGTCCTGTAGATTTCTCGTCTGGAAAATATAGGACAGCATCACAGATACATAGGCAACGCCAAAAAATCCTGCCATCACCTGTTCTGCCCGATACTTCGGGAATGTAAACACATAGACAAACATAAATGCTACCAGCAGAAAAATCAGCCCTATCATACTATATGCTTCAAATCCAAAAAGTAACATGAAATAGTAACCAACAGTTCCAATATAACCTACTATTGCCAGTCCATGGTTCTGCTCGGATTCTACTTTCATTGCTCTGTAAAGTTCGTTCAAGCCGATCAACGATATCAGAAGCAAGGTAGCAAATAATACATAGCCCCCTGAAATAATCGTCAACAGCGCAATCAGTACCAACACAATACCACTTATGAGCCTCGTCACAAACATGGTTAATCCTCCTTCACGCCCCCGAAACGCCGATCTCTGCCATTGAATTTATCAATCGCTTTCATCAGTTCATTCTTATTAAATGCCGGCCACGGCACATCTGTGAAATAAAATTCCGTATATGCCAGCTGCCACATCAAATAATTGGAAAGACGAAGTTCCCCGCTGGTTCGAATCAGAAGATCCGGATCCGGTATCCCTTTCGTATCCAGATAATCGGAAAAAACATCCTCCGTAATATCCGATACCATTACTTTTCCATCCTTACAGTCCTGTGCCAGATTGCGGATAGCACGCACGATTTCATCACGGCTTCCATAATTAATGGCAATCTGAAAATTCAGTCCCGTATTATTCTTCGATGTCTCCTGCAAAGACCGCATACTAGCCTGTAAATCCGGATCCAATGCCGAGGGATCTCCCAACATACGCACCTTCATATTATTCTTCTGAGCCGTCTTAATACAGGTCTTCGTATAGCTACGAAACAGCTTCATAAGTGATGCCACCTCTTCGCTTGGACGGTTCCAGTTCTCTGTTGAGAACAAGTACACCGTCAAATATTTGATTCCCATATTATAAGCATCTTCACAAATAATCTCCAGATTTTTTGCTCCTCTGACATGCCCGTAATTTCTGGGCATTCCTTTGCTCTTCGCCCATCTTCCATTTCCATCCAGTATAATTGCCACATGCTGTGGTATTGCCATCTTTATTCTCCCTCCTGCGCCTATCTCACAGGACAGCCAAAACACTGCCATTTCATAGACCTTTTTCCATCATATCACAAAAAAGGGGACTGTCAAGAAGCCCCCTTCTATTATTTATAAAATTATAATAATTTCTTAAACCGTTAAGATTTCTTTGGACTTTTCTTCTACTGCCTTGTCCACTTCCTTGATGTACTTGTCCGTCATTTTCTGAGTCTTATCTTCTAATTCTTTGATCTCATCCTCAGAGACATCTTCTTTTGCCATTTTCTTAAAAGCATCGTTTGCATCACGACGAATGTTACGGATTGCAACCTTAGCAGCCTCGCCTTTTTTCTTCACATCTTTAACCAGTTCTTTTCTGCGTTCCTCTGTTAATTCCGGAAATACAAGGCGAATAATCTTACCATCGTTATTCGGGTTAATTCCAAGATCAGAAGTCATGATTGCTTTTTCAATCGCCTTAACGAGAGTTGCATCCCAAGGCTGAATCTGAATCATTCTGGCTTCCGGAACGGTAATATTACCAACCTGCTGAAGGGGTGTCGGGGTTCCGTAATAATCTACCTTAATCTTATCCAATACATGTGGATTCGCACGTCCGGCTCTGATCGCTCCAAACTCTGATAACAGGTTATCATAAGATTTTGTCATTTTTGTGTCGTATAACTTAATTCTTTCATCCATTTTTCATTCCTCCTGATTTTTATAGTTGAAATTATACGGTTACTTTTGTACCGTTAATCTTACCTTTTGCGGCATTGACAATGCTGTCCTTTTCGTTTAAGCCAAATACCAGCATCGGCATTTTATTCTCCATACAGAGTATGGATGCCGTCATGTCCACAACAGCAAGTTTCTGATCAATTACTTCCTGGATAGAAATCTCGTCGTATTTCTTAGCATCCGGGTTGTCCTTTGGATCGCTGTCATAAACCCCGTCAACAGCCTTTGCAAGCAGAATCATATCTGCTTCAATTTCAACGGCACGGAGTACAGTAGAAGTATCGGTTGAGAAATAAGGATGTCCGGTTCCTCCCGCAAAGAAAGAAACAACTCCTTTTTCAAAATATTTATTCACACGGTCCTTCGAGAACAGTTTTGTGAAAGAGCCACATGCAAATGGCGTTAAAATCTGTGTCATTATTCCAACGGAACGGAAAATTTCTGAAACATAAATACAATTCATAACAGTTGCCAGCATTCCAATCTGGTCTGCCTTCGTGCGGTCAATCGTCTCACTGGAACGTCCCCTCCAGAAATTACCACCGCCAATTACGATTCCAACTTCAATACCATCATCTACTAATTGCTTTACCTGATTCGCCACTTCCGTTACGGTAGGCTCATCAAACCCTGTCTTCTTACTTCCGGCTAACGCTTCGCCGCTGAGTTTCAGTAATACTCTCTTCATCTTTGCACCTCTGCTATATTTTTTCTTTCCAGCAGGTCATTGACCCGAGTAGAATCTTCGATGATAGTATAGCATACTTTGGGGGATATGTAACGTTGTTTTTTGGGAAAATTAACTTCATTACTACAAAATTATATTCTAAAGAACTCCTTAAGCAAAAAAACTATGTAGACATAATGAAATTACATCTACATAGTTTATATATCAAATCAATTTATAAATCCTAAAAACAATTTTTTCATAAAATATATTAGATACTATCTTTTGATATAGATTGTTATTTATTTTTATAAGATATTGTAAAATTTAAAGTTCCCTTATATGTCCCTGCTACAGTCGGTTTACTGTTTCCTTTAACTTTAATAGTCTTTGTATCTGTGGTACCATTTTCAAATGTTACAATTGGATCTGAAACATCCAACACTCCATCATCTTCGCCTTTTAATGTAACATCATAAGCAGGTGACCCGTCTTCTTGCGTTAAAGTTAATGGTAAACTTATCTTATCACTTTTGATATTCACTGTTCCTCCCTGATCCAAAATTAATACCTTTGGCACAAATGATAATGTTCCATCAGCTATATCAGTTCCAGTATCAATAGTCAGTGTTGATGGTATTGTAACCGTATATGAAACAGGAACAGTATAGCTTACGTCTAATCTCTTTCCTATATCCTCAGTTGCACCATTAACATTACTAACATCTCCATCTGCCGCAAACACATTCATACTCATCCCCATCAACATAACCCCAGCTAACCCAAACGCTACTAATCTTTTTTTCATCATGATAAATTCCTCCTATATTTTACAATTATTTATTCATAGACTACATTAAATCTCAAACCACCACTATACTTCCCAGCCGGCACGATCTCTTTATCATCCATTGATACAATCCTTGCCTTCTGGCTATCCTTTGTCTGATCCAATCCTATGCGATTATCTCCCTTACGTATCAACTTTCCTTCTATATATAATTGATATTTCCAGGTTGTATCTTCATCGCCGTCCCGCATCAGAACAAAACAATCTGTTCCATCATCTGCCCAGTCCCCATCTATCTCAAGATATGCTTTTTTATCTCCCACATCTTTTATAAAAGAAGTCCCAATCTTAAAGTCCGTGCTTTCATTGATCATCACTTCCGAAGGAATTTTAATAGCATAGTATGGCGATAGAATATCATACGAGCCATCGCCCTTTTCCTTTTCTGTTTCGCTATCTGATTCCTGCGTTATGACTTTGTCTGTTTTGGGCTTTAAAGCTTTTGCTTCATTCCGTACTTCTGTCTCATGTTGGGCACTGTCTTTTTCAGGCACTTTACTTTTTTCTTTTGTACTACCAGCTTCCTGCACGTCACTTTCCGTTTCCGTACATTTTTCGGTCTCTAAACACTTTTCAGCTTCTGTTTCCTCTTCTGAATCCGTATTGGAATTCCCGTTGGTCTCCTCTATGGTTTTCCTCTCATCCTCAGTCACCTCTTCCACATCATTAAGAACCTGCTCTGTCGAAAGTTCCGACATATTTTCTGTATCTTCTTCTGTCATTTCTTCCGGCTGGATTACTGTTTCTTCCATATAAAACCCACAATATTCATTATGTACATGCATACATGGTTTTCCTTCAACTGCAGGCATATAAGAGCATCCCTGGCAATGTTCAATCATGCCATCACCATCTGTATCTTTGCAATCCATATCACAGGAAACCTCAGGTAACGCTTCTGCATACCCGCAAGTTCCATCGTGTTGATGGCTGCATACCGAATTTTCTGTCCCGGCATTCATGAGACAGCAGGTGCATCCTTCTCCACACCGGACACAACCTTGATTTAATTCCGCTTCATTACAAGCACATATTTCATTACCCTCTGTAAGATCGTTACTTATTATTTCTTCTTTTTCCTCATTATCGCAGCTGCACTGTTCACAGGAACAGATACAACTGCCTGCCTCTTCGGCTCTAACCACTTTCATGGGAAACGTTTGTGTTATCAGGGCTGCGATCAGAATTAGAGGAAAACCTTTCTTCCAGGATCTGTGTCTAAATACCACCCTCCTATACGCCTCCTTACTTCACTTCCAGCGTTGTCTCCACATTTGCACCATTCATACTGGACTGGGTTACGATATGGAATGTGGATATTTTTAATACTGCCGGATATTCTCCCGCATCCAGCGCACGGTTTAAAGTAATATGAGTAATTGCCTCACCCGGCGGAACCTGTTTTGAAGTATACAGTACTTCATCCGTATCTTTTAATACAAGTTCAAAGGTAAAATAACAGGGGTTTCCTTCCGGATTTGAAAATGCCACATCTACTTCAGTCTTACCAGCCGGTAAATAGATCTGGGGATATCCCGGGATCGCTATGGAATCTGCATTTGGATCACCTTTAGGTGCCTGGGGTACTGTCCCGTCCCACTCTCCTGCATTTGGATCAACATCTGCGGATGCCGGCTGCTGCTTTTCTGTGGATACATCTGCTATCGACTCTGTCATCTGAGAGGAAGCCGGTTTGTTGCCAAACCATCCCATATTATAACCAATTGCAGCTCCTGCACCGCCCAGAGCAATTACGCCTGCCAGGCTTCCGATAATAATCTTTTGCCTGATAAGTGCTTTCGCCAGTTCTTCTGCTGTCTTTCCGGCTGCTTTTCCCGCCGACTTTGCAGCTGTCTCGCCCGCCGCTCTCTTGGCCGCTTCGGTTGATAATTGTTCCTCTTCGTTAGGTAATTTCTTCTCTTCCGCCATATTTGCCACTCCTATGTCTTTATTTAATGCTGCTATGGCTCTCTGACTTGGATATTTCTTACTATCTGCCTAGATTATACCGCCATATCCAAAATCATGCCAATACTTAATCCGGATAACCTTGTGATGCTTTTTAGGTATCACGGGTATCTGATTTATCCCCATAGTATTCCCGGAATAGTTGCAGGAATTTCCTTCCATTCCCTGAGATCACTTCTTTTTTTCGTTTTATCCAAATAAGCAGCATCTCACCGGTAACATCTTCTATTTCCCTGCTGACAATTCTGCCTTTTGCAAGTTCTTCCATCTGCCATTTGTTCCCGAAAATAAAGGCGTCTGCGTGCTTTAACATTCGTATGATCGCATGATAATTATTCATGGTTATCGTTTTCCTAAAATCTGAAAAACGGACACCTCCCATATCTAATCCAAAATTTATATTAGCATAATAATCATATGGAAGGTGAATGTAACTATAATCCAGCAAATCCCTTGCATATATTTTTCCCTGTCTTAACAGTGGACTTTCTTCGCTCACCTGTATATATATTGGACCCCTGTCCAGAACTTCGTATTCCATTTCTTTTAATTCCAGCGATCTGCGAAAGATAGGAAACTGGAAGGTATTGATTGCAACAATGCCTATTTCTGACTGTATTGTAGCCACACTGTTAATCACCTCTTCTACTGTGGTTTCAAATAAATTAATCGTTGTATGGTTTGACTTTACCGTCTCGTAGAAGCGCAGCATTAAATCATCCGCAAAAATAATCCTGGCAACGGCAACATTTAATTTACTCTGCACCGTTTCCTGACTCAGCATCTTTAAACCTGATACAGCATCTAACTGGGTTAGGATAGATTTGGCATAATAATATAAACTTTCACCTATAGGTGTTAATTCTACCCCCTGATTAGATCTTTTCAGCAATTCCGCCCCTACTTCTTCTTCCAGGCTGTGCATTGCCCTGGTCAGATTAGGCTGAGAGTTAAACAAGACCTCAGCCGCTTTATGCAAACTCTTCTGTTCTGCAATAACGATAAAATATTCCAGATATTTTAGTTTCATTCTCTATTCCTTTGCTTCGTAGTTTCATTTTTATAACGGAAGATCCACAGCGTCTGCTGGAAGTGATTCTACGGCTTCCAGATATTCCGTCATATTTTCATCATCCTGCATTGGATACAAAAAGCCCAATTGTACTCCAACACTTTTTGCCAGTTCCCGAAAAAGGCTGCAGGCTGCCCATATTCCCAGCCACATATTTTCATAAACTGCATCCGTATAGGTCTGCCTGTAGAGTCTCCAGTATTCTTCGGTAAGATAGCGTTTAAAATATTTCCCCATCTTCCCGGATGATACCTCGAAATTATTTTGACATCCGATCCACCAGCCGACCATGAGATCCAACTTCGGCCGGATTACTGTCTCCAGCATGTTTTTTGCATAGGGTAATTCATCTCTCCAGATTCCCTTTGCAGCATTTGCCATACACCACCAGAAATCGTTGCAGCATGCAGTATAATCCCCTTCCTGGGGGCATTTTACCAGATAGCTGTACCTTTTGATATCATTGATTTTACTTAAACAGCCATCCTTCTCCCAGAGAATCACTGTAGAATCCTTGAAATACTCTTCCGTTTCAACGGCTTCCAGAATCTGTATATGCAAATCGATGCGGTTTCCATCCTGAAACAACATAAGATATCCATATGAGCTGGTAAAATCCACCTGCCTCCCCAGCATTTTATCCAGCTTATCCGGTTCCTGTACCATACGGAGTTCTCCGAATACCTTAATCCACTCCCTGTCTTCTAAAAAAGATGCGGTTTCTGTTACCACATACACAATGTCATAATCCTGAAATAAGTCCCTTGGCGCATCAGATTTCGCTCTGGACCCATTTAAATAAACCCCCAGAATTCTGTCATCATTTTTCGCAACTCCTACTATCAGTTCGTACATCTCCTGCTCACTTCTCATATAAAACTCCCTTTCTGATCTCATTAACCCTAATCTTGATTGCTGTCACTTCGATTGCTGTTACTTCTGTCGCCGTTACTTTGGTTGCTGCCATTTCGATCACCGTTACTTTGGTTGCCGCCATTTCGATCGCCGTTACTTCGATTGCCGTTACTTCGATTGCCGTTACTTCGATTGCCGTTACTTCGATTGCCGTTACTTCGATCGCCGTTACTTCGGTCACCGTTACCTCGATTGCCGCCATTTCGATCGCCGCCATTTCGATCGCCGTTACTTCGATCGCCGTCACTCTAATTGCCGTCGCTTCGGTCACCGCCACTTCGATTACCGCCACGTCATATGATATAGACAAAACCTGCTCTTAACGGATAACTTCATGTAATTCTATAACCGCTTTCCATTCACTTTCAACCACCGCTGCCACACTTTATAATCCGGCATGATCTCTGCTACCACCGCATAAAACCGTGCTGAATGATTCATCTCTCTCCGGTGGGCAAGTTCGTGTATCACCACATAATCCACTACTTCTTCCGGCGCCAGCAAAAGTTTCCAGTTAAAATTCAAATTCCCTGCTGAGCTGCAGCTTCCCCATCTGGTCTTCTGTTCCCGAATAGTAATTCTTCCATATGAAACACCCATTATTCTGGCAAAGTACGCCGTCTTTGCACCAAACACTTCTTTTGCCAGATTGATCATCTTAAGCCTCTGGGCATCCGTTAACTGTCTGCTTTTCCTATTTTCAGAAGCTTCCCGGATTTCCTGCTGTTTTGTCAGTATCCAGTCTTCTTTTTCTTTCAGAAACTTCTCTATTGCATGCTTTCCGGCTCTTTTAGGTGCCCGCACCACTACATTGCCATCCTCCATAAGCTGAATGGCAAGGGTTTTTCTGGTACTGTAAATCAGTTCATATTCCATCCTGTTCACCACCGCATGTTATCTGAGAAAGATAGCAGTTCACTTCCTTCGTTGATTTCTTCTGCTTCTTCCGTCAGATAGACGCTGAAAAATGCTACCCGGTTATCCTTGCACCAGTATTCCAAACCGCAGTTCTCTGCCATTTTCTGTGCATTGATACAGTAAGCCGACAAACAGGATGCAATCTTCCTGGGGAACCTGCAGGGCATACCTTCCTGAATCCCGCAATTTGCGCAAAGAGAACAGGGTCCCGCCATAATAATAAGTCCCTGCTTTCCGTTCTCTTCCATTCTGGCAACAAATTCCCGTGTCTTCTGGTTGTGGCGCTTTTTAACAGCTTTTGTCTCCTGGCTGTCCATAATATCCTCAACCTGGGTTATCGTCTGCAAAACCAGTGCCTTTTTATATTTTCTTACTCTTTCTTCCATGTCAACCGCAGTCCCGCAATCCGGTGGACAGGCATAGTTCTTTCCATAATTTCCACAGAGATTCTCTTCACAGTATTTACGAAGGGCAGCATCGAAAATCAATTCTTTGCTGTCTATCCATACCGCGTGGTGAAAACCGCTGTTTACCGCTATCTTAACTGCTTGTTCCATTTCTTCTTCTTGGTTTCTATCGATGTCTTCTGCCATATCATCGTCTCCTTTTCACAGATATTACCTGATCCAAACTTTTCTATGTAATAACAGGTCATTTTCCATCCAGTTCACTGCATCCTGCCAATCCTCAAACTGATATCCCTTCATTCTGCGTTTTATCTGGGAGAAGAAAGTGCTGATCACAGCGTTTCCGCCCCGTTCTCCGGGAGATGTCATGGACGGTGTAAGCGCCCGGGCTTCTATCTCCTGATGATAATCTTTTGTTCGATAAATGGGGTTTTGACTGCTATGAAGAATAGGTGCATTTGATTTTTTCGATTCCAGAATCATATCCATTGCCGCTCCGGCAAGCTCTGCAGAACGATAGCCGCCCAGCATGACACCGGCGGCACTTTTATCATACATATCTATAATGCCTGCAAGGTATATGGTCCCATCCATTTTCGTAGTGTATACGCCAATGCCAATACTATACTTTTCGCCCCGGGTCAAGGGGCGGAAGTCTCTGTGTATGAGATTTTCATAAATACCCCCATTGCCTTTTCGTTTTTCTGCTGTCTGCTCTTTACCCTTGTCCTGCATGTTCCCATGCAGCAGCTGAGAATTCTGTTCCCGGAAATTTACCCGCTCCCAGGTTAGGTATCGATCCGTCTGAATCCCCAGTATCCTGCAGACTGCATGTGGCTCTTCACCGGAACAGATATCTTCATCATCTTTTCTTTCCAATAATGGATTTGTAATTTCACGGTATTCATACAGATAACGGTATTTTTTAGCCGTGCAGAACCGGATCCATTGAAACAGTGTTTCTTCATCCGGACTAAGTTCTCCGCTTCCTATTTTTAAGGCAGTCTCATACAGGCTTTGCCGCAGATAGGGATTTCGAATTTCACTTGTCAAAAATTCCTACCCCTCCTGCAATTCCTGGTTTAGCTCTATTTTTTCAACCATATATCTGCCGTCATGGATTTCCATAACCGCCATGGTAATCTGCTGATCAAACCGGCGTTTGCCACAGCTGCCGGGATTGAGCCACAGGACTCCATCTTTTTCTTCACAAAAATACTTATGGGAATGTCCAATTATTACAGCGCCCACATGCGTAAGATTTTCCGGAATGGATTTTTTATTATGAACCATATAGAATTTCATATCTGAGATTTCAAAATATAGTTCCTCCGGCAATTCTTCCGCCCACTGCGCTTTGTCATTATTTCCGCGGACTGCGTATACCGGAGCAATCCGTTTTAACTCCTCTAATACTTCAGCCTTATTAATATCGCCTGCATGTATGATATAATCACACATTTCCAGAACTTCTAAAACTTCCGGTCTCAATAATCCATGGGTATCTGCAATAATTCCAATTCTGCATTTCTTCATAATCATTCCTCCTCTGTGAATCCAAAACACCTACACTGCGCCATTTTTCCAATTCAGATCCTTTCATCCCGCACTTTTCAGTGTGGGATAATCCTGCCATCTGACATGTAAGGTCATTATAACACACTTCGCGGTTTACGACACAGAATGTCTGTTTTTTAATAACAATTTTAGAATTATTCCAGTTAATTCCTTTTCGTCATTCCCATGTATAAAAGGCGTTCTTTTCCACATAAAAAACTGCACATTATTCTGTGCAGTTTCCTTCATCAAACGGTATATGTACGGTAACCTTTGACCCATCTCCTTTTTTAGAAAAAATATGGATTCCGTATTTCTCACCATAAGTGAGCTGTATGATATGATGGGCATTATTTAGTCCCACATGATTGTGTCCTTTTTCTTTCACTTCTTTGTTAATTGGAAGGCTTACCTGCCCTTCCTGATCAAATCCCACACCGTCATCACTTATTTCAATATAGATACTGCGGTCCTTTTCAAACATGACGATTTCTACAAAACCCGGTTCCAGTTTAGGCTCAATCCCATGTACTACCGCATTTTCTACAATCAGCTGAAGACACAGCTTAGGAATAAACATATCCAATACTTCTTCATCTTCCACAATAATATTATAATTAAGTCTGTCTCCATAACGGTAGCTCTGCAGATACAGGTAATATTCCACATACTCCAGTTCCTGCCGTATCTGTACCTTCTCCGTATCTTTTCGATATATTTTCGCCTGTATCAGCTGGGAAAATGAGGTTATCATCTTATAGGTCTCATCGTTATGATCCATCCTTGCCTGCAGTGCAATCGTATTTAATACGTTAAACATAAAATGGGGATTAACCTGGGTTTGTAAAAATTTCAATTCCATTTCTTTAATCGATAGCTGTTTCTCATAAACCTGTTTAATCAGATAATTTACATATTCGGTCATTTCATTGAATACCAGGCTGATCTCATGGAATTCTTCTGTACTGTAATCCGGAAGTTTTGTTTCAAAATCCCCTTCTTTTACAGACTGCAGTTTTTCTGTAAATTCTTTCAGTGGTTTTGTCAGATGATAGACAATCGTTACAAATGCGGCAAATACTCCAACACAGATTACAGCCAGTATAAAAATATAAATTTTAACGGAATCATAAAGTAAGTAGGTAGTTTGTCCCTCCGGAATTCCTATGGTAGCCCTCAGATACATGCTCATATCTTCTGTATACAGGCGAAACCCCGTGTTATCAATTACGTCCTCATATGGTACCGTCTGAAATGACTGATTGATCTCACCTAACTTCTCACCAGCCATATTATAATTCTCACCACTGATTATATTGCCCCTCCGGTCATATAACATCCAGAAAGCTCCCTTATAATTCTCCACCTGGTTCATAATACCTTCCAAAACATCCAGGCGGATCTCAAAGATAACACTGCCCTGATCCTTCATATTCCGGTCATACAGGGTAAATGCAAGGTACTCCCTGCCTTCCTGACCCGGATAATAACAGTAATCTGCGCTGCCTCCCGGTTTTTCCTGTTGTTTCCTGAAATTATTATATACCCCGATTGCTTCTTCCCTGCTTTTTTGTACTTCCGACTCCACCATCGCATAGTAACCGGTAAATAAAAAGTCATCCTGACTGTCAAATAAATACACCTTTTCCACAATCGGTTCATTACCATTGCCCAGGTTTTTCTGACTGCTGATATTTACCGTACGGGTATAAATATTTTGCAGCCTCTCCTGTTCCTTATCGTCCAGATCCGCCCTGCCTGCTTTATCCAGATATGCCATAAGTTCTTCGGAACCCCGGATTTCATAAATAATATTTTCCAGATATTCTGTTTTCGTATTGAGATTATTATTTGTTTCGGTCAGGAAAAAATCCAGATCATGTTCTATATACTTTCCCACGATCAGCCAAACCGAACAGATGAATACCACCCCGCAGAAAATAAGGGACAGCAGTGTAACGCTGAGATTTAATGCCATCATTTTCTCTCTTAGGGAATGACGTTTCGTTTTTCTATCCTTCATCGTTTCCTCCGCCTATATTCTCTGTTATTGATTTAGATAATTGACCACTGTCTCCGGTCCTATTTTGCCTTGTGCTTCCTCATATAAACGCTGGGACAGATCATCTACCGCATCATTTCCCCAGGACAGGCTGATTGCCTTAATGTGTATGTCTGCATCATTAGCAAGTTCCAACGCTTCTCCCAAAAGTGGATAGCCTTCTTTGATTTCATTTCCGCTTACATTAGGATTAGACGGTGCCTGTCCGGTTTCCATTGCCATTTTTTTCTGAACTTCTTCACTCAGCATATATTTAAGGAATCGTATACAGGCCTCCTGCTTTTTCGGATCCTCATTTTTATAAATCACGTAACCGGAAGAAGGTGAGATATAAGCAACACTTCTGCCATCTTTCGTAGGGTAATTGGCATATGCCACATCTTCCTTTATGGAACTGCTTCCAAGCAGCTCACTATCCCAAACTCCGTTAAAGTATACCGCACTCTTTCCATCCAGAAAATACTGCCTTGCATTGTCAATGCTGGACACAAAGTTAGACTCCTTACCCAGCTTACGGATATCCTTTAGAGATTGAAAAATTATCTTACTGCTGAAATTCTCCGGCAGTTTAGACGCCAGCTCTACGCCCTCTTCTCCTTCACCCGCGACTCTTGCCAGAAAAATATCTTCCGACAGCTGTACACTGTCTAGTGCTGCCGCGGCAAAATCAGGATTCTGCTGTTTTCCCCACGCATTTAAAATTTTACAGTCAGCCAGGAATTCCTCCCAGGTGTCCGGCGTTTTCGCTGCTCCATACTCATCCACAATTCCCGCTTCCACAAAAAATTTCTTATTATACCAGTACCCTGCTATTTCCAGCGCATCCGGAATAGAATACAGCGCCCCGTCTTCCGTGGTCCAGCCAGCCAGAACTGCGGGATGAATACTCTCTTTCAGCTCCGGGTCTTCTTCTATAAATGGCATTAAATCAAGCGCCATCCCCCTTTTTACCGCATTAAAAACATAATATGACAAACCATTCGTACTGACAATATCCGGCATCTTTCCGACAGCCAGCATATCATTTGCTTTTTCCACCGCAATACTGCTGTCTGATGATGGGTAGGTGGTCAGGTTAATATCCGGATTTAGTTCGGAGAATTCCTGATAGATTTCCTGCATTGTGGCATGGGTGGGAAGTGTTCCGCCCCATCCGTGCATAAGAATGATATCCGTAACCTGAACATCCTCATTTTCTGAACACCCGCCCAGGAGGCATGCTGCCGCTACAAACAACAAAAGCATTGTTTTTTTCTTCAACATCCGATCCTCCCCGCTATTTAAAGTCTTTTGGTGAAACCCCAGTATATTTTTTAAAGAAATATGAAAAATAAGTGGTATTTTCAAAGCCCAGTGCATCTGCAATCTCATATATTTTCATGTCTGTATTTTTCAGATAATCCTTGGCTTTCTCTATCCGCATCTGATTTAACCGGTTCAGAATTTTTTCCCCTGTTGCTTCTTTATAAATTCGGCTCAGGTAACTGATACTGGTACCAACGTGTTCGGCAATATCCGTTACCGTTATTCCTTTATGGAAATTTTCTTCTATGTAACGCTCACATTCATTAACAATAGTATTCTTATGACTGGATGCGTTTGAGACATAAGAGGAGGTACCCTGCAGAATTTCCAGCATGACTTTTTCATACTCATCTGCATAAAAACACCGGTGAATCTTCTCCGTAATGCTTCCGCGATAGCCGGTGATCTGATAAATATCTGTACCAAAGGAATCTAAGATTTTTCTGCATCTCTGCTGTATAATAATTCCGGAATTTTTAATTGTATTTGCTGCGCACAACTCCAATTTCTGCGTTTTTAAGATTTCTTTGAATTTTAGCTGAACCTCTTCCGTATTGCCCTGGCTTACCTGAAAGCAGAGCTGTTCAATCAATTCATCCACCTTTGCACTATATTTTTCCGGATTCACTCCGTCCCTTTCATAGAAGCTAATCTTACTGTCTCCGCTGATAAAGCTGTTTCCAAGAACGCTCTCCGCCTGATCATAGGCTTTTTTCATATAAATAACTTCCTGCTGCCTGGAACTGACTCCGATATTGACATACAGCCCCATAAAGTTATCCATCATATCTGTAATCTGCTGTCCCTTCATTAATATGGTATCCATATAATTTTCCGGCACATTTTGTACTACGATGGCATACATATCCCGCTGAACCGGAATCCCTCTTAACATCTGTTCCCCAAACACCATGGAAAAGAAGTTTAAAAGGCTCTTATACGTCCTGCTTTTCTTCTCCGTAGTCATGTCTTCATTGAGGCGGAAATGCAGGAGCAGTACCAGATAATTTTCCGGTTTCATGCCTAGTTCTGACATCTTTGATCGTATCTCTTCTTCATCATAAATTGACCCGTCAAATACCGATTTCAGGAAATATTCCAACACCGTTTCTTTATCTTCCCTGGATATGCTGGTCTGCTCTTTTTTAATCAGATCTTTTGCCTTATTGATCGCCATGATCAGACCATCAAAAGCACCTGTTTTCGTCACATAGTCCACCACATTATATTTAACTGCCGACTGGGCATAGGAAAAATCAGCATACGCGGTCAGTAAAATAATTTTTATAGGCAATTTTTCTTCCCAGATATATTTGGCGATTTCAATCCCGTCTTTTCCAGGCATTTTAATATCTGTGATTAAAATATCCGGCTTGATCTCCTTAAGATTTTCCATTACCTGTTGTCCATTTTCAGCAGTATATACTACCTCGCATCCTAACTCATGCCAATTTGTCAAAGAAACCATGGCCTTTCTCATTAAAGGTTCATCATCAGCTACCATTACACGATACATTTCGTCTTCTTCCTCCCGTCCCGCAGACATTTCCCTAATCTGCATACCCAATACTTTCCTTCACGATTAACATCATATCATAATCATTTTCTAAAAGAAATCTCTTTTTCCGCCCGTTATACGCAGTCCTTTCATGTTAATTATAATTTACCATTCTGAAAGTGGATTTTGAATAAACAGAATCTTCATAAAGAATCGTTTTTTTGACCTGGGTTTTGACTCTAAAATAAAAAATACGTTTTTTTGACTGTCATCCGCTGTTTACGCCGAATCCAGTTAAAAAAACGTATTTTTATATACTGCTGTCCTGAAGCTGAATAATTCCTCATATCAAACTCTATAAAACTTTAGAATACGTGACTTTTCTCACATTTATCTTCCATTAATTTCTCCACCGTACCAAACTTAATACAAAACCCTATCCCCGCTGCAACAAGAGAAGCACCTAAGCCGGTATAAAACATCCGTATACAATGTCCCGGCCAAACATCTGCACGCCGCAGCAGAATGCCAAACGTCATCATAAATGCCATAATACAATAAGATTTTAAATCAAAAAATCGAAGGATATGCATCCGTTCCCCTTCGTAACGAAGGATGCGCGCCGTATGCTTTCCAATTAACCGTCGAAAAATAAAACCATAAAACACGCCAAATACCAGTAAAGCAGAAAATACTGCCCAAATGCTCCAGGGCCTGCCGGAAGCCAGTATTCCAATTCTTATAATATTGAACCCTGCTGCAAACCAGACAATTCCAGCTGCCAGCAGCAGATACTTCTTCGGTATATGAAAAAATTTATTTTTCATTTTTAGCCGCACACTCCTTTAAACATAAAAATAGTAAAACGATACCCACACCTGTCAGGATATGTCCAATTCCGGCAATACCCGAAATCGATGCATCCAGTGCTGCTGACCCTTTGATCCCAAGCACCTGTATCACACCTCTTATCAGAAGCATCAATGCTGTTAAAGGTACGCCGATATTATAAATCACCATAAATGCTTTCCATTTTCTGGACCTGCATAAATCCTCTAATTTTCCCACAAACAAAGCGGTCACCAGGAACATTACCATTCCAAGTAAAAATAAATGGGTATGTACGAATGCCAGGGATGTGCGACCCTCAAAACCGTTAAACTTCGTAAATTCCCGATAGAAGACGCCTCCTGCCATTGCTGCAATCGCATAACCAAAGGCAATATTTATCATTTTCTTCATGTACATTTCTCCTCTCGTGTAAAAATTTTGAACACGTCTTTACTGAACGATGTTCATTTTTGTTTTAAGAAAATCCACTCTTTCAAGTGCCAAAAAGTGGATCAGATAATATATAAAATCCTGTTTAAGACTTCTTTAAAATAACTGCAGTCTCTTTCTTCATCCGTAAGCATAGAGAACATATTGGTAAAAAGAAATGCTACGAATTTCTCTTTTGTAAATGTATCTGTCCATACAGCATCCGATATTTTTTTATCCTGCCCAAGAGCGATCAAAAACCCGTCCTGTACGTGTTCCAGATACTTCTGTTCCACCATCCTGCCTTTTTCTTTTTCCGAACTCTTCATTGCTTCAAACTGGCTCATGAAAATCGAACGGAAATCTTGGAGATTGGCACAAAGCCTGAGATAAACAGTTTCAAAAAATTCTACAAACGAAATATCACCCTGCATTTTACATACATCCTGATGAAATATCGTT
The DNA here is from genome assembly GCF_000686105.1 of Robinsoniella sp. KNHs210. Taxonomy (NCBI): domain Bacteria; kingdom Bacillati; phylum Bacillota; class Clostridia; order Lachnospirales; family Lachnospiraceae; genus Robinsoniella; species Robinsoniella sp. KNHs210. Next base: position 923,592 of record NZ_JMLZ01000002.1, on the reverse strand, counting down.
TTCCAGAATTCTTCCACTACTGCAAATATCAGTTCTGACTTAGATGGAAAATAATTATAAACGGAACCCGTGGCTATGCCGCATTTTTTAGCCAGATACCGTATATTTAATTTATCGGCACCTTCTTCAAAAACAATTGCCTTCGCAGCTTTTATCAGCTCTTCTCTCGAAGTTACAACACGGTTCACTCGCTCACCTCCATCTTGAACAACGTTCATTATATCAGTATTCCAGACTTATGTCAATCTCCTTTTTCCAAAGTTTCTTGATACTGCTCTACTGCAGGATCCCTGAAATCATAGATTCTGTGATATTCCTTTGTCTCCAGATTCTTTTCCGTGAGACTCCTGTTCTGATAGAGAAACCTTGTCAGCTGATAACAGTCAACCCATATTTCTCCGTTTCCTTCTTTTTGGGATTCATCAAATATCAGCTGCAGTCCCCAGTGAAGATGGGAGGTATCAATATTATTCACATTTTCATTAGCACTGTACCCGGTACGTCCAAGATAACCGATTACATCTCCTGCCTGCACTACACTTCCCACCTCCAACTGCTTGTTATAAGGGAAATTCTTTCTCAGATGTGCATAATAGTAATATCTCTTTTTATCAAAACTTCGGATTCCCAGACGCCATCCGCCATACTGGTTCCACCCGATTGCTTCTACGCAGCCCGACTCTACCGCAATAATCGGTGTACCCACCTGCCCCATCATGTCATGCCCCAGATGAGGACGGCTGTATCCATAGGATCTCGAAGTTCCAAAATCATCATAATCGGAATATTCATACCCTTTCGCTATAGGCAGGTATGCTTTCAATCCGTATTTCTTTTCCCATACCACTGCATTGTCTTTTTCTACCTGAATCTCATATTCTCCAACCCAGCCATCCAGAACAGCTCCATATGCTTCCCGGTAATAAGGATAATATTTTAGATCTTTTGTCAAATCCTCCATAGTCTGTCCCTGAGTGGTCAGCTTTTCTTTTAACTCCTGCAGATCTTTCTCTTTATATCGTGTGAAATCACCACCATATCTTGTTCCCAGATAAGCCAGCAGGTCTACCCAGTCCAGATGTATCTCCTGTCCGTAACTCTCTGTATCAAGCTGGTAAGCTGCCCGCATAGCCTCATTTGTCACATGAAAATCAACCCATTTTATGAACTTCTTTTCTGTTTCCGTTTCTGCTGCGGAAGATTCCTCTTTCTCACTAACCCGGGTCGTTTGCCCTGTTTCCTGCTCGCCCGTATCTTCAGTACTCTTTAAATTTTCCGCTGCAGCGTGGTTCGACAATGAACTATGTACCCCTCTGTAAACGGCAAAAATTGTTAGCAGTATCAATATAATAAGTTCTATTTGTATAATACGTTTTTCACGTTTCTTGTCCATGGCAGACTCCGGATATTAAGTCACTTTCATTTTATTCCGAAGATCCGATAATATGCAGATAAATTCTCTGTTAATCATAAAGCCCGGTATTTACCGTTTTACGATAAAGTGCGATTGTAAGGATTCCTGTTATAATCGTTGCGGCAATTAAAACAATTTCTATATATTGGTTAAAAATTACTGCTGCTATGATGGGCACAAATGCTGACAACGCTCCCACACCCATGGTAATTCCCATTGACATAGACTGTTTTACAACTTCAACTTCATTATTCCAATCGTATTTTGGATATTTTAAATTAATAGCAAGCCCTAATACTGAAATGTAAAAAGCATACACTGCAGGAACTGTGAAAATCAGGATCCCATTCAGTAACCCCGATTTAAAGGCTATGGTAAATAAAATTCCCGTTACAATGATTGCCGGTAGCAGCACTGTAAGGTTTAACGCAATTTTACTATTGTAAATCAAACTGTTTTTAACCGGCATTGTACAGTTGATCCACCTGCTTTTTCCTTCCAGCGATATGGTTGAAGATGTGGTACAGCACAGTGAGGAAATTAATATCATAACAAAAGGTGCATACTTTTGTAAGTTTGAAAATAACCCCGGCATTTCCATCATTTTATCTATCTGATCCGGTTTGATAAATAACAGGGTGATTCCCATTACAACCATCAGTATTGCTGTAATAGACGTATTCATGATATAAATACTGCATGATGTATACTTTGTAAGTTCTCTTTTATATACTGCCATAAATGGAGAACGCACACTCAGAGCACCTATTTTATAATTACTTTTTGTATGATGATTTAATATGGCTGTATTTATTTTCTTATAAAACTTAGCAAGCAGCGCTACAAATAAAGCAGCCGGAATTACCGATAGCGCTAAAAACAGAACAAAATCCATCCAGCTTCCCTGAACCAGTGCGTTAGAAAACATGCGGGCTGGCGGATAAAAACGGTTTATCGCATCGGATAACATTGTCCCGATCTCCACCAACTGGACGGTTCCTCCCTGCAGGCTGAATGAACCGGCAATAACAGCTATCGTAGCAGCTATACTCAGGATAATCACTACCATATTTTTGTATTTGAACCGGGATGCAATGGCTGTAATCAGTGCTCCCACTGCCAAAGCAAGTGTCATTGGAAGTAACGGTGCAAAAAATATACCGATTAGCATCATTAGCCAGACATCAACACTGCTGTGCATTGTCACACCAAATACTATAATAGAAGGCAGAAGCGCAATACAGCCTACCAGAAGATTCAATATGTATACCCCAAGCAGCCTGCTTAATATAATAGACGCACTGCTTACCGGCAGTGACATCACCATGTCATAGTCCTTCATGCCAAATAATACGCCTGTACTTCCGGTAAAGGTAAGCACAATTGTCACCATTGCACCTGCCATCAGCATCATCCCCGGCAGCATCTCAGTCAGCCCCAGTACCCGGTATCCGATTGCCAGCCCCGTACTGTATCCAAACATCAGTAAAATCAGAATAACTGCCACAATCACAACTTTGACAGCTCTGCTTTTTTCCTTTTTATCTCTGGCATGCAGAAGCTTATTCACTCCAAACGTTCCTAATATCTGCACTCTCAATAGCCCAATAAATTTAGTCATGTGCTGCCACCTCCAAAAATACTTCTTCTAAGCTGCTGTTGCCCCTGACATCTTCTGTCCTACCGCTGGCAATTAGTTTACCTGCTTTAATAATTGCAATTTTATTACAGAGTTTTTCTGCCACCTCCAGAACATGGGTAGAAAAGAAAATCGCACCTCCGTTATCGCATAATTCATGCATCATTTTCTTCAGGTTAAAAGCTGCTTCAGGATCCAGACCCACAAAAGGCTCATCCAGCACCAACAATCGTGGCTGATGTATAAAAGCCGATATGATTGCCAGCTTCTGTTTCATACCATGAGAATAAGAAGAAATCAAATCTCCCAGATTCTTCGTAATTCCTAACAGATCTCCATATTTTCTGATTCTCTTCTCACGCTCCCCTCCCTGTACCTGAAACATGTCACCGATATAATTCAGATATTGTATCCCTGTCAGGTATTCATACAGATCCGGATTATCAGGAATATAAGCAGTCATCTCTTTACACCGTATAGGCTCCTCTTTCACAGAATGCCCACCTATCCATATTTCTCCGCTGTTAAACTCCATCACTCCCACAACAGAACGGATGGTAGTGGTTTTTCCAGCTCCATTGTGGCCGATAAATCCATAAATATCCCCCGCCTCTACTTCCAGGTTCAAGTGGTCAACTGCTTTCTTTGTATCACCGTACATCTTCGTTAAATCCTGTATTTTTAAAACCGCTGCTGCATGATTTTTCTTTACCATAATTTTCCCTTACCTTTCTTAACTTAAAGCGTTTCATTTGTTATTCGTATTGTATATGTTTCAACAACAATTAGCAAGCGAAGCGCCGTTAACTTTATGTGGCAAAGTAAACCAACACGATACTTTTTCTACAATTATTTTCCAGAATTCTTCTCTAGATGAATTTATTTTTATTTTTTTCATAATTTTTCTTAAAAGTGGTATATTTCATAAATATTTTACATATACTTTACGGAGGTATCATGCTGTGTTGACAGAATCTTAGTAAGATAATGAAAAGAACACAGCTGACAGACACAAAAACACTCACATTTTAGAAAGGAAGGGCGCTATGGTTAACTACACCATTAAACTGAAATCTTTTGAAGACATCTACGAATTTGTAAAAAAATGCAACCAACTGGACTGTGATGCAGACTTAATCTGCGGACGGGCAACGGTTGATGCAAAATCTTTGTTGGGGGTATTCAGCCTGGATATCAACCGGTCTCTCAAGCTCGCTATTAATACAAACAATCCTTTTTTAGCAGAACGGATCATGGAGCCTTATATCGCAGCATAATTTACATACAAATCCATCCGTTCACAAATCATTTTGTGCAAAACAAAATGGACCGGGAAAGATTTCAATTCTTTTTCTCCTGGTCCATTTTATTTGTTGTATTATATTTTTCTGATCCTCTTATGCAACAAGATCCGTTTCTTTTTCCGTATCCGGATCCGCTTCTTTTTCAACTGCTGAATTTATTACTTCATCCGGTACTGTTATTTTTTCAACTTCTCCAAAAGATCCAAACTTTAAATCAAACGTACATTTATCACATTTAAATTCTACATCCACTTCGCCGGTATCCGACCCTTTCATAGACTCAAGCATCATGGATTTCATATCCAGACTCATTTTAACCGGTTTTTTCTCTTTTTTGGAAATATAGATTTCAACCGGAAGTTCCATTTTCGTCCAATCAGCTTCTCCCATTAACTTCGTGGAATCATCCATGATACTAAGAGCTGCTTTAATCATCGTTTCTAATGCTTCTCCGTCTAAGGTTCCTTTTAATGCATAACATTCTACTCCGTCAACGTCTTGTGTTTTCTCTTCCAGTTCCAGATCTCCCGCTAATTTCTGAACTTCTCCGAAATCATAAGATTTGATCATTTCATCAATATCTCCACTGATTTCTTTCTGCCATTCACCTTCATCTAATTTCGAGTAGGAAACGGTATTATCCCCATCTTTGGCAGTATACATTTGCATATTCATTTCCTGATTCATCCCCAGCATATCTAACGTTATAGCCCCTTCACCATAAATCACCTGGGGATTGGTATTTACTTTCATGCCCATATCCATATTCATTTTAATATCCAGGGTGATTCCCTGAACACTGCCGCCCGCCTGCAAATCCATTATCATATCCAGCTTATAATTTTCTTCTTTAGACATATTCTCTGACATGGATTTTAAAAGCGTCTCTGAAGTTACCTTGCCGCATCCTGCCATACTAAAAGCCAGAATTCCTCCTCCCAGTACAACACATCCCCGTTTCCACAATTTCTTCTTCATACTTTTGCCTCCTTTTCAACAACGATTTTGACTTGCTCCCTCATGTATCCATACATACTTCAACGCTTAACGTATATAGATTATATTAATGGAATAACGAAAAAATCGCAATACTTTTTTATAAATCAACATAAAACGCAAAAAAACCGCTGCTCCGGCATGTACTAATCTGCCAAAGCAACGGTAAATTTATTATCTTAGTGATGGAAGAAACGAATACCTGTCATTGCCATCGCAATGCCATATTTATCACAGGTGTCAATTACATTGTCATCTCTTACAGAACCACCGGCCTGCGCTACAAACTTAACACCGCTCTTATGTGCTCTCTCAATATTATCACCAAATGGGAAAAATGCATCAGACCCCAGTGCTACATTGTCCATTGTCTTCAGCCATTCCACTTTTTCTTCTTTTGTCAAAGGTTCCGGTTTCACAGAAAATACTGCTTCCCACATGCCATCACGCAATACATCATCGTAATCGTCTGATACATAAACATCAATAGCGTTGTCTCTGTCAGCTCTTCTTACACCTTCTTTAAATGGAAGGTTCAGTACTTTTGCGTGCTGTCTTAAATACCATACATCTGCTTTATTGCCTGCTAGTCTGGTACAGTGTACTCTGGACTGCTGTCCGGCACCTACGCCAATTGCCTGTCCGTCTTTTACATAGCAAACAGAATTGGACTGTGTATATTTTAAAGTAATCAGTGATATCAATAAATCTCTTTTTGCTGCTGCCGGCATATCTTTTACCTGAGTCGGAATGTTCTGAAGCATTTCTTCATTCAACGCAATATTATTTCTTCCCTGCTCAAATGTGATTCCAAAAATATCTTTTGTTTCCTGTACAGCCGGTACGTAGTTAGGATCCATCTGGATAACTACATAATTTCCGCCCTTTTTCGCTTTCAGGATTTCTAAAGCTTTTTCAGAGTAAGAAGGTGCAATAATACCATCGGATACTTCTCGTTTAATATATAATGCGGTTGCTTCATCACATTCATCTGACAGTGCTGCAAAATCTCCATAAGAAGACATTCTGTCTGCGCCTCTTGCACGGATATATGCAGTAGAAGCTTCTGTTAACGGACAGCCTTCCACAAAATAGATTTTTTTCATCGTTTCATCAAGGGGTTCTGCAACGGCTGCTCCTGCCGGGCTGACATGCTTGAAAGAAGCTGCTGCTACCATTCCTGTTGCAGCTTTTAATTCCTTTACTAACTGCCAGCTGTTAAAAGCATCCATAAGATTTATGTACCCTGGTCTGCCGTTTAAAATCTTGATCGGGAGTTCTCCCTCTTTCATAAAAATCTTAGCTGGTTTCTGATTTGGGTTACAACCGTACTTTAATTCGAATTCTTTCATCACTGTTACACTCCTTTTCATGCTAGAGCGTGCTTATAAATTGCTCTATGGTTAATATTTGATAAAAAAGAGCCTACTACCCGGGCTCTCTGCCCAGACGGTCGGCTCATTATCATTATACTTCATGTGGTTAATTCCACTTCCGTCAGTCGTATAACTAAAATCAACATAACATTTTTTACTGTAGATGTCAAGAGCTTTTTCGGTATTTTCAGGTTCTTTCCCACTGTTGCAGATCTATGAATATTATTTCCCCTGGATTAATGCCTCTAGCTGTTCATCAGACAGACCCGTCTCTTTCAGAATATATTCTCTTGGTTTTTGTTCCAGCAACATTCGCATGGCTTTTAAATCCTTGTTTTTTTGTTCGGTAATTTTGTCTATTTCATCCTTTTTCTCTTTTTCCAGCTTTTCTTTTAATTCTTCCATTTTTTTATTATTCTCATATTCAATAATATCAATATCTAATACCAGTGCCTCTTCTACCATCTCTGACACACCCCTTTCCTCCAGTTCTTCATATCGGTCGTAGATATGATGGTATAACTGCAGTGTAAGACGTTTTAATCGTCTTGCATCATCTTTGGTTATATTACCCAACTTTTCATTCTCTATGATACTTTCGATTGTTCATCCTGATACATTTGGGCTTCCAGATGATAACTGTCTGTATGATTAATAGTAATAATTGTATCTGCGATCGTTTTTCTTAAGTCTTTGTCCACATGTTCCGTCCAATTATATTCTACTTCACTGTCTTGAGGATAACTCTGTTGAAATAAACCATTAATCAAATGAATGACTGCTTTCTTGGACAAGGTTAATATTCTTTTAAATATCTTATCATAAATATGATATGTATTGTTTTCTCCCCGGATTTTTTCAGAATTAGAATCTGAAAATGTATTTTCTCCATTTATCATCGTTTTCTTTATTTACCTTTCTTCAATTTTATATTTGTTTTGGGAATTTTTTTATATTAGATCGAAAAGAATTGTTTTTATAGAGATCCTATTTGATTATATATAGTATCATATTAATTATTAAGTTTCAATTATTTTTTATCAAATATCTTATTATATTTTATGTATAATAAAATTGTTTATTATTCTTATTTTACAAAAAAAAACCTTGAATCCAACACGCACTAATACGTATCTATCGATTCAAGGTCTTTCTCAATCTGTACCTCATTAATTATATTAATTCTAAGATCCCACGGATATCCTTAATCACACAGTCTGCACCGGCTTCTTTATAGATTTTACTCACTCTGTCCAGTTCTGCCTGTTTTTCTTCTTTGGAAAGAGCCTCATATTCCTCCTGGGTAAGTGCCATCTCGGAACTGCCTTCCAGTATGCCAACGGTATATACACCGGCATTTTTTCCTTCTTTTATATCAGATACGGTATCTCCCACCTTTATGACGCTTTGTACGGAAGATATTTTAAGGGTCTCCATGTTCTTGAAAATCATGAAAGGATATGGGCGTCCCATGCTGCCCACAGCATCCGGACTAAACCATGCATCCGGCTCATATCCGGCTTCTTTTGCCTTCTGCGTTACGATATCCATCATAATATCTGTATAACCGGTTGTTGACCCGATTTTTATGCCTTTTTCTCTCAACTGTTCAACTGTTTCCAGCACATAAGGCTTTGGCTGTGCAAATTCGTCCAGTATACTCAGTAATTTGCTTTCGAATAACTCATAGAGCTTTTCCACATCGCTTTCCTGCGATGGACCCTGATATTTTTCAACCCATAATTTCTGTATGCGGGGCATTGCAAGCATGGTACGGATATGATCTCTTTTCAGCATACCCATGGGTTTTCTGACTTCTTCCATAGTGGGCTCGATTCCAAAGTGTTTAAACACTTCGACAAATGCCTGTACCGGCGCAAAACATCCGTAGTCTACGGCGGTTCCTGCCCAATCTAAAATAATTGCTTCTATATTATTCATGTTCTGTCTCCTTATCTTTTCACGTTTTCTCATTACGTATGACGAAATATATACATTTGAATTTTCTACTAAATGGGGCGTACCGTTTTAGAAACTTTCAGAAAGTAACTTTAAAACAGGTTCTAATGCTGGCGAAAAAACGCTTCCATGATTTCACATAACTTTTCAATATCTTCTCTATAGATCTCACCGATATTGCCGATACGGAAGGTGTCAGCCTCTGTAACTTTTCCAGGATAGATTGCATAACCTCTCTCCTTGATGTAACGGTACATTTCATCGAAGGAAAAGTGATGGTTATCCGGATAGAAAAAGGTTGTAATAATCGGTCCCTGCAGAACACCTCCGATATATGGACGAACTCCCATTTTTTCTAACTTCTCTATTAATAGCCTGTTATTGTCATAATAGCGTTTGCTTCTGGCTTCTATACCGCCTTCTGTTTGAAGTTCGTCTAATGCTTTTGAAAATGCCAGAACTACATGGGTGGGGGATGTAAATCTCCATTTTCCATCCTTGTTCATGGTTTCCCACTGGTCATATAAATCTAATGACAGGCTTCTTGCTTTCCCTTTGCTTTCCATCAGTTTCTCTTTATTAGCTATGATAAAGGAGAATCCCGGAACTCCCTGGATGCATTTATTGGCACTGCTCACGATGAAATCAATTCCCCATTCCCCAACTGGAATTTCTACACCGCCAAAGCTGCTCATTGCATCTACGATAAAGGTGCGTCCTCTTTCTTTTACAACCTTTGCAACAGCCTGAATATCGTTTAAGATCCCGGAAGTAGTTTCGCTGTGTACCATAGACACATGGGTGATCTGAGGATCTGCATCCAAAAGTTCCGCTATTTTTTCGGCATCCGGAACCTTGTCATAATCCTGCTGGTATAAAGTATAAGGAATTTTCCCATGCTTTGCAATATCTCCCATACGTTCCCCATATGCTCCATTCGATGCAATTAATAGCTTTTCTCCATCACCGATTACACTGGTAATGACAGATTCAACCCCAAAGGTTCCGCTTCCCTGCATCAGAACTACCGTGTAGTCTTCTTCGGCAACATGTGCCAGCTCAAGAAGCTGTTTTCTGATCTTCATCGTAATCTGTTTGTAATCGTCATCCCATGTACAATGATCAAACATCATCTCCTTTTTAACAGTATCTGTCGTAGTTAATGGTCCAGGGGTTAATAATTTATAGTTATTCATTTGTGTATATCTCCTTAATTTGATTATTTTTATTTGATTATTTTGATTAATTGAATTCATCTGTTTTTATACTTTTTGTATTATTTTGCTTTACTGCCTTCTGATAATTCCTGATGTCTCTTTAAAACATCCACCGTCAAAGCTTCTTCAAATATTTTTGGATTTGCAGACATATTTTCGCTGTCAGCTGTTTCACCTTCATAAATTGGAATTGGATAAGTCTTGATTAATTCTGCTCTGCCCTTATTGATAATACAGTCTGCCATCTCCATTGCCATTTCATTTGTTTTATCACCCTTATCAATTACTGCAGCTGATTCGGTGAGTGAAAAATTACCTTCTTCAGGATCTACGAAGTCGATGGGCAGACCACTCTTCTTATCTGCCGCTGCCTGATGCCTTAATCCGAATCCAATAGCAACTTCACCTGCACGCACTTTTTTGATTGGTCCTGAGCCGGAGTCCTCAATATGCGGTCCTGCATTTTCATAAATCTTAGTCAGTACATCTTTTGCTCCATCTTCCCCATAAGCCGATACAAGTGCCTGAATCAGAAGCCATGCTGTAGAGGATGACATGATATCCGTTACGGAAACCATATCTTTGTACTGTGGATCCGCAAGGTCTTTTAATGATTTTGGCATGGGAAGGTTCTTTTCTTTCATAAGTTCGGTATTTACAATAATTGCGCCTTCCTGAGCGGTAATCGGTGTATAATAGGATGGGTACTCCGTTAAGGTTTTATGGTCAAATGTCAAATCTTTGAACATGCTGTTTTGCTGCTGCGCACTATCAATATAGAAGGAACTCATCGTTACTAAATCAGCCTCTATATTCGTCCCTTCTGCCAGGAGCTTCCCGCCAAGTTCGGATGTTCCAAATGACTGCAGTATGTATTTGTCCTTAAATCCATTATTGTCCAGCGCATTTTTCATGGCTGTCATAGCCTCGTCATCCGCATTGGAATAAATAATTACCTGATCATTTTTTTTACCGCAGCCTGCCATTAAAGTTCCCGATGCCAGAATCACTCCTGCCATAAGCGCTGCTGTTGCTCTTTTCCATCTTTTCATAATATTACTCTCCTTTTGAATTTCTCTGTTTGCGATTAGCCAGCCATTGGAATATAATTTTCCCAAGGATATTGGTAAATAAAATTAACAGCGATAACACAAATATCTCATTAAATTTTGCATAGTGCTGTAATTCTTTGATTTTGGTGGTGATAACCATCGTTCTGGCTCCTGCAATGAAGATTACAGCACTGATTGTCACCATAGCATTAATAAAATAGTAACTGAAGACTTCCAGTATTGTGGAAACTGCATTGGGCGTTACAATCCGAATGACTGTTTTAATCCAATTATCACCCATCAGTTTCGCCGTTGTTTCCCAGGATGCATTCATTTTTGTCAGAGAATTTTTCATCATTAAATAGGGTGTAGAGAAGAAATGAACGATGTTGCAGATAATAATGATAAAAAATGTGTTCTGCAGGCTGCTTCCTGAAAATGCAAACAGGAATGCAAGACCTAAAACCATCCCGGGAATGGTATTTGTAATAAGAGCAATGCTCTCGATTACGCTTTTTAACTTGCTGTTAATGGTACTTCTGGCTGTAACCAGTGCAGCTCCGTAGGCGGTCAGCGTTCCGCAGACTGCTGTAATCACAGCTACAAATAATGAATTCGTATATACATTGGACAGATTGGGATCTGACAGAACATTCTGAATGTTTTTCAGCGTAAAACGAATATTGTATGGCCATTCTTCCACAAATGGAACAATGAAGATCACCAGGAATATGGATACGATACAGAGCATAAATATTCCGCTGATAATCGCACATGATGTATCCCGTTTTTTGTTTTTCTTAATTTCAATTGCCGATATTTTATTGTACCGGACATTATATTTTTCCAGATAATGCAGTACCAGGATGCTTACAATGGAAGGTACCAGCATTACGACTGCCACGACTGCCCCTTTGTTGAAATCCGGAATGCTTCCAAGCATCTGATTATACAGCACACTTGCAATTACATCGAATTCCCCTCCTACCGATGCCGGGATACCGAAATCCGTAAAACAGAGGAAAAACGACTGGATAAAAGATGCCGCCAAAGTTCCCAGAAGGGGCCTCACAACCGTAATCCAAAAAGTTGAAAATCCATTGTCTCCCATGATCCTGGATACGATCATATATTTTTTATCAATAAACCGCATGGTGTTGTCAATCAGCATGAAGGAAATGGGAAGGGTATAAATCACATAACCTAGCAGCAGTCCATTAAATCCATATATTTCAAACAGCTGTGTTCCAAATAATTTTGTGAGAAGCCCCTGTTTTCCAAATGAATAGATAATTGCAAATCCATATGTAATTGTAGGCAGCAGCATGGGAAGAACTGCAATGGCTCTTATGATTTTTTTATAAAACTGTGCAATGTTAGTATAATGAATCGTATATGCCATAAAAAATGCCAGCAGAGTCGTTACAAATGCACTGACTCCCGCTATCAAAAAGCTGTTTCCTACCGCTTTCCCAAACCCTCTGCCGGTAAATACTGATTTATAGTATTCCAGGCTGATGCCAGAACCGCCCACAATAGACTTTAATAAAAGCTGTACTACCGGCACTGCCAGAAATATGAGAAAGAGCAGTGCCAGCAAAATAAATACAACTTTGACCTCTTTATTTTTCTTCATAACCCTATACCGCCTGTGAAACGAAATTGGTTTTTCCCGGCATTTGGAATAAAGTAAAAATATTGTTTCTCTTAATTTCTAATTGGTTTAATATGAAGTTCTTCACAAAATCATTTTCCGGCTTCTGTATAATATCTTCCGGTTTCCCATACTGGGAAATGCCGCCCTCATTTACGATCAATACCCGGTCAGACAATGTCAGCGCTTCTTCGGGATCATGTGTTACAATAATTGTTGTGAGATGATATTCTTTTGCAATAGTTTTGATCCGCTCCTTGATCGACTCTTTAATAACCCCGTCTAAGGCACTCAGCGGCTCATCCAGCAAAAGGATCTTAGGTTTCATTACCATAGTCCTTGCCAGCGCTACCCGCTGCTTCTGACCTCCTGAGAGCTGGTCAATCTTCTTTGACAGATGTTCCCTCAGCCCCAGCAGATCAATTAATTCTTCTACTTCATTTTTAGAAGCGATCAGCGGTTTATTCTTTAATCCGTATGTAATGTTCTTATATACATTCAGGTTTGGGAACAAGGCATAATCCTGAAATACAATATTGAATCCACGCTCTTCCATAGGTACATAAGTAATATCTACATCATTAAAAATAATTCTTCCATTATCTACATCGGTAATTCCCAGAATCAAATTCAAAAGCGTCGTTTTTCCGCATCCGGAAGGTCCCAGGATCGAAACAATCTGACCATCCTCTATTTCTAAACTAATATCATTTAAAATACTGACTCCATCATAGGACTTATTCACCTGATCTAATTTTAACATCACAATACTCCTTTACTTTTCAACACTGTTTTCCTTTGAACACCGCCATTATAGCAATGCCCTCTCCAAATAACAATAAAATCCAGTTCAATTCTTTGTAAAGTTATTGTAAAATAGGCACAAAAAAGGAACTGTATCTTTGTAGTTTTTCTACAAAAATTACAGTTCCTTCTTCGATTCCTTTTAGAAAGTATTTTGCTGTCTGCTATTATCGCACTTATGCATCATATGCTTTGTCTCTTATAATGCGTCCGCTCTTATCTAAACGCCTGGCATATTTATCGTAATCACTTAAAATAATCCCCAGGTAAATCATATCCACCAGGGCAAGCTGGGATGCCCTGGAAAAGATAGCATCACCATAAAGCAGCTGTTCATGAGTGGTGCACAGGGTAATATCCGCATATTTGCTGATCAGTGCATTTTCAAAATTTGTAATTACGATGGTTTTTGCCCCGCTTTTTTTGGCTATCCGCATTACATCTACCGTATCCTTAGAACAGCCCGAATAAGAGATACCGATTGCCACGTCTTTTTCTGTTAAGTTGCTGGCACAGATTCTCTGCAGGTAATAGTCATTAAAGCTACGGCATTTCAGCCCCAGATAGAGCAGCTTCGTATACAGGTCACTGACCGTAGTGCCTGAATTTTCCACACCATAGACATCAATTAAATCGGCATTGGCTATGAGTTCTACCACCTGGCTGTACTTAGTGGCAGATATGCATTTCAGTGTATTTTCCATCACCTTGATTGTGGTAGCAATTGTTTTGGCGGGCACCTTATCTACAGAATCAGAAGCATTCAGCCGGTATCCGTACATCGCAGAGATCCCATCCGGCTGTGTTTTCACATCCTGTGCCATCTCTTCCACAACAGCATATTTAAATTCCCGGAATCCCTTAAATCCCAAAGCCTTTACAAAACGCAGAATCGTAGGCTGGCTTACCCCTGCCTTTTTTGACAAATCCGTAAGTGACATTTTCCCAACCTGTGCTAAAGACCCTAACACATAATCCGCTGTCCGCTTTTCTGATGTCCGCAAAGATGCATAAACTTCTTCGATACGAAAACTAATTGTTTCTTCTAAACGCATACTGATTCCTTCTTCCTGGAAAATGAAATCACCATTCTTGTAGAAAAACTACAATATTCCATGGTGTCACAAGCTTACATATATTTTCCTGCCTGTTTTTATTTTACATGAATCCGTGAAAATGTAGTGTAAAATCTTTGTAAAATCTGCCGCACGTCTTACTTTTCCTCTATAAATCAAGATGTTTTATTCTTATGTATCCGGATTTTCCACTCAAAGTCACCTGAATTTTTATCAAATGCTTTTTTTCTTCATATAATAGAAAAAACGAATGAGTTGGAAAAATGGTTACTGTGGAAGATTTTTTACTGGAAGATACCCTGTATTTCGAAAATACCCCTGTTCTTTCTTATACGATTAATTACCCGCAGCTCAAAGACGGCTGTGACGAAGACGCTTTGGAAAAAGTTAATAAATTTTATGTAACAAGAGCTAAAGTCTACGAAAATGAATGCCGGACCAACCTGTTTCATGATGCTTCTATGCAGCTGCAGTATACTAAGACACACGGATATCCTTTTCTCCCGGACGAGGTAGATATCCGGTATAAAGTAACTTTCAATGAAAGCTGTATTCTAAGTCTGTATTTTGACCACTATTTATTTACCGGCGGAGCTCATGGTTCTACTCTCCGCTATTCAAACACCTGGAACTTAAATAATGGCCACATGATCCGCCTCAAGGATTTCTTTGAACCCGGCAGCGACTATAAAAGCTATATTCGTAACAAGATCAATGAAATGATAAGCAAGCAATTGGAAAGTTCTGTTTCCCATCCGGATTATTTTAAAAATCCTGAGCAAAATGTCTCTGTATCCTTTTCCCCGGATAACTTTTATTTAACACCGGAAGGAATTGTAATCTATTTCCAGCAATATGATATTGCACCCTATTCCAATGGTATTATTGAATTTACGATACCTTATGAAGAAGGGATGAAGTTTTGGGAAAAATGATAAAAACTGCCGTATCATGATGAATACGGCAGTTTTTATGCTATACTAAACTATTTCCACACCTTATAAAATTACTAAATCAGAATTTTATTTCATATCCCGTATCATATACTGTCCCATCCGCTTCAATATAAATATGATACATTTTTCCTGCAAGATCTTTGCTGGAGATTGTTGCAGACATATTCAATATTTTTGAATCATCTTTCTGTTGCATAGGAATGATTCCCAACGTATATACATTCTGATTGCCTTCTTCATCTTCTAATATTATGTAACCAGGTTTTACATCTTCACTATTACTCGGCAATGTACCGCTAAACATGAGTCCAAAAGGCTTCTGATCTAATACCCAAGATTCTTCTCCAGCAGCAGCGTTTCCACAATCTACCTTCTGATCTACTGTTTCTGTTACACCCAGATCACCCAACCATTGACCTTTGACCGTTAAGTCTAAGTAAGAACTTTCTTCAGCATACATATCTGCTCGTATGCTACGGTAAACAAGGCTTGGAACAACCATTTCAAATACTAACTTATTATCTTTAACCTGATCAATATAAGCCTGTTTTTTTACATCTGGTGATAGTTGATCATATGGTGATACGTCATATGTATTCTTATTCGCATCAAACATATTTCCACCTGAAGTTATCCAATAGTTATTATCTCCAATATAATCAGCACCACTAATAAATGAAGAATACCATTCCGGACCTCTTTCTTTGCCATATTCCCAAACCTGCTCAATTGTCATATTGTCATAATCTAAGTGATAAACAACTGCTCTGGAGTAAACCTGATCCCCTGCTACAGCATTATCTGGTTGTGTTTTTTTAGTCCGAGAATCTCCGTTATCAAACACCATGACGTCTCCATTTGGAAGCATCGTAATATTATGCTGTGCATACTGCCATTCGAAATTATCACCTATCGGCTTGAAGAAATATTTTTCATCGACAGTTGTCCATCCCTCTGGGTTTCCCATCACCCAGCTAAGTGTCTTATTTTCTTTATTAACACCAATTACTGCATCAACATGCCTTCCAGAAATTAAGATTGTGTCAGTTTTTTCATCATACCAAACAGCATTATTATGAAACCAGTCTTTCTCCGTTTGATTAAGAGAGCTTCCATCAGTCACATCTAAAAGTTCTTCCAGATTCAATTCCCAGACAACTTCGCCTGTTGTTCTATCAATTTCAACAATTCTATCTTCAACATTTGAAAAATCTGTAGTACAGCTTCCAATCAGCAAGTTTCCATTTGGCATCTCGAAAGCAGCATGATGAGATCCGCCCGGAATACTATACTCATTATATATTTTACCTGTTAAATCAAATTCAATTATACCTGACATATAGTAAAGTGGATGTATTAAGGTATCCGTTTGTGCTAAAAAATGCCCATTAGATAGTTGTTTAAATGGAAGTCCAGACGTCTTACAATACCACCTAATAGCTCCTGCACTATCATATGCTGCGATCTCATTTGCTGCTCCACCCGAAGCAAAAGTAAGCTTGGAAAAATCATATTCATTATTATCAATCGTTTTTATTTCTGCCTGATTTCCAATAGTAGTCTCCAAGGCTTCTGTTGTTACCTGAACTGTTTTAGTTGTCCCATCATCAAGTGTAAATGTAACTTCATTTTCTTTTCCGGAATATAAGCCATAGATTGGAATTATATGTGTAGTTTCCTTACCAAATGATGCTTCAATATTGTCTTCTGTTTTCTCCCCTTTAACTAATAACTTTACTCCTGTGGACTCATCCGTATTAAAAATAGCTACCGCTGTTAATGGTGAATTACCATACGGATTTACAACTATAAATGGTTCATCGATAGTGTAGCCGCTGGACACTTCTGCCATTAACTGCTCATCTACTTTAGCTTGCTCTGCCAAAGTATCATTCATTATTACACGTTTTGATTCTTGCTGTTCCGAATCAATCGTTGTTTCTGAATCAACTATTGTTTCATCATTATTTGCAGCAGTTTCCGTTTCCACATTTGATTCAGAATTTTCTGTTGCCATAGCTGTTTGCGACTCTTGTGTCTGTTTACCTGTATTGCTGCATGCCGATGCCAAACACATTGTTCCAATTATTAAGCCTATAAATAATGCCCGCTTTTTCATATTTTTCTCCTCATTGCTAAGAAATGGTTATCGACTGGTTTAAGTTAAAATACTCATCCTGGCACATAATGTATATATTGTATGTATCAGCTACAAATTCAGTTAATGGAATTGGTATTGCATATACAAAGGAATATTCAAACCTCACTTTTATATCAGATATGTCATATATATATGTGTTATTTTGTCCTGAGAAAATTACCTGTGTGTAGCTATGATTTTTAGCTGTAAAAAGCAATAGATCTTTTAACATCGACATACTAATCTGAGCTTTTGAATCAGACTTTAAATTTCTCTTGGGTTTTTCTACCTTCGTATCCACTTTAACCGGATAACGCATCTGTCCTTTTAAATACGTGTCATTCACATTAATATTCTGCAAACAACTGCTAAAATCCAAATCTATATTATAAGCACGATAATAATTATGATTAATTTTATATTGATTTAAAACTTCTTCACTGTCAAAATCATATTCCGTAACGGTTCCATAAAGTCCTGTCTTTTTACTCCCTGAATATGCAGATGCAGCAAACACTCTTTTGTTATCATAATCTAAAAGGTAATTTGAAGTAACTGGAGAATAATCGCATTGGTAAATATGGTCTTGTTTTACTGTCATTTTTTCCGGGTCAATCGTATATAATTTCACATATGAATAACCTGTCTTTTCGAATCCTTCCACTTTTCTGTTTTTATCATTATGATTATCAAACAACATTACATGTATCGTATTCGGATCATTGTCAATATCTTCCTCTAACTGATACACTGTATGTGGCTGATAATGCCATTGAATATCGCCCTCCGGCTGCAGTACCTTGTCTTCTAATCCCGTACCTTCCCAAAATTCCGGATCACCTAAAATCCATTCAATTTCATCAGTGCTCCAGTTAATCTTAACCGCCGAATGCAGGTTTCTTGGATTAACGATAATGGAATCCGTTTCTTTATCATAAGAGAGAGTATTTGTATGTGCCCAGTCTGCTTTATTAACATACCCTGATTTCTTAAATAGCGGTCGTAAGTTTAACTCCTTAACAACCTCGCCTGTCTCACGATCATATTCTTGTAAAAGATCTTTTAAATAACCCTTTCCTGAATCGGATAATACAAGAAGATTACCTCCTGGTTCTTTTTCCTTTATTTCATGATGGGCCCCTGAAGTAAAGAAGTAATCCTGATATACCCTTCCTAAGTAGTCAACCTCGTGATATTGCGTAGATCTGGGTTCACCGGCATTTGCCATCATTGTGTTTTCGGATTCAATAAGAAAATGTCCATTTGTTAATGGATATCCTCCAAAATTAGCTCCCGTGGAATACATTAATGCCCACCTAATGTCTCCACTGGAATCAAATCCATATAAGTGAGGAATTGCGCCTCCGGTTACAACCATCAGCTTGATAGACGATTCTGTAGTCTTCTTTTCCATTTTCACGGCATCTATAAAAGCATCTGGCAATGAATCTGTTTGTATCTTCAAAGTGGTAGAGCGAACCGCCTTCCCATCTTTATCCAATTCTTCCAGTAAAACATTGTTCTCCATATTCGCATACAATCCTATAATTGGTATAATATGCTGTTTTGTTGCTTCTATCGTATCTGCAATATCATTCTCTTGCGTCTTACCCTTCACAGTCACCTTAATCTGACTCTCTTCTTCTGTGGTAAAAACAGCAACAGCTGTAAGAGGAGAATTTTGATAAGGATTTTGTATAACCAGCGGTTCCTCAAAGCTATATTCACCTTTTTCTAATTCTGCCTGAATCATCTCGTCTATTTGAATCGTTTGTTCTTCCAATGACTGCGTTTGCTTTATCCCCTCTGATACAGATATATTTTTACCAGAATCTACATTACTCTTTATCGTTTTTTCTTCACTTCCATCCACTTTTACTTTTACATATTGTGGACCTTTATCCTTTTTACTCAATCTTGTATTAATAAAACGAAAATTAGGCTGAGTTAAATAAAAAATTGCTGAACCAGCTAATAATATCAGAATAACGGCTACTATACTTCCAACAACAATATACTTTTTTTTCCTACCCATTATGTCTCCCTTCAATATTATTCAACTGGTATGCTTAATGTTTCTCCTTCAAAAGGATACTCTAATGTAAATTTATTTGCAGATTCATCAACTTCATAACAAATCCAACCTTCGTTCGTTCCAAAATTTAATTTTGTACCCTGAAGACGTTTCATTCCTAAATCGCTGAGAAACGCATCATCCATTCGGCTATATTCTTTTCCATTTTCATCTTTTACCTTTAACTTTGTAAAATCAATTTCTTCCTTACTATCCACTTTTTCAAATATTACTTTTAGCAGGCAAAACTTCATACCTTCTGAAGCCTCTTTATGATATTCACTGGATTCAACACTTGTATACCCTAATTGTGTAGATACATTTTCAAGCTTTTTATTAAACATTGATTCTTCATATGTAACTTTCCAGCCGCCAACTTCAGATACACTATTCTTGTCCACCTTAGCAGAACCCTCTGTAGTTTTTTCATTCGATGGCTTTGCAGTTTCTGAATTCCCTGCTGCCTCTGTTGTTGTAGTGACCTCAGTACTGTTACCGCCCTGACACCCTGTTAACGAAAGAATAGTTGCACTTATTAAAATAGCATATAACAATTTTTTCTTCATTGATTTTCTCCTCCAGATTTATTAAGTAATAATTCCAAACATATCAACTTCAGATTTTAGCATGAAAATGTGAATAAAATATGATAAAGTTGTTTAGTATTGTCGAAAGGACCTATGTATTTGAGATTTAAATCAGTAAATATTCTATCAAACTGATTTTTCTCCTCTTAAAAAACAATTTGATAGAATATCACTGCTCCTTATACTACAATAATTCCCCATACCGCCGCACATACATCTTCTTCATAAAAGTTGCCACCCCCATATAACAAACAATCACTGCTGCCAAAATGGCAAAATATACTGCCGGCAGTGCTGCAAGACCTATCGCACTGCCTAATCCCGTAAATGGAATTATGGTAGCGGTCAGGATTCCACCCAGTGTCAGTATTGTTACCGGGGCTGCTGCATGACTCTGAATGAACGGAACTTTTGCTGTCCGGATCATATGAATAACTAACGTCTGGCTCCACATGGATTCTATAAACCAGCCTGCCTGAAATACAGCAACAAATGCATCCTGCATCTGAGGATCCGAAATCTGATGATACAGTAATCCGCCGCTCATCAACGGACAAATTACGAAATACATCACAAGATATGTTGCAATATCAAATATCGAACTGGTAGGCCCTATCCACAACATGAATTTACTGACAGAAGATGCATCCCACTTTTTGGGCACAGCCAGAAATTCAATATCTACATTGTCCCATGGTATCGCTGTACAGGATATATCATAAATCAGGTTCAGCAAGATTAAGTGGATTGCTGTCATCGGTAAAAACGGCAGAAATGCACTGGCGGCAAGCACTGAAAACATATTTCCAAAATTAGAGGACGCTGTCATTTTTATATACTTTATCATATTCGCATAGGTTTTTCGTCCTTCCAGAATTCCCTTTTCCAATACCATTAGATCTTTTTCCAGAAGAATTGTATCTGCCGATTCCTTTGCAATATCCACCGCCGTATCTACGGAGATTCCCACATCTGATGCTTTCATCGCAGCTGCGTCATTAATTCCATCTCCCATATATCCCACCACATGCCCGTTCTTTTGGAGGATCTTTACTACTCTTGCCTTTTGAGCCGGAGAAAGCTTTGCAAAAACGGTTGTCTTCTCAGCTTCTTTTGCCAGCTGGTCATCATCCATAGCATCCACCTGTGTTCCCAGAAGCAAATATTTCGTAGATAAGCCTACCTGTTTGCAAATACAGCAGGTAACCTTTTCATTATCTCCGGTCAGGACTTTTACATTTACTCCGTAACCGTGCAGTGCTTTGATTGCGGCTGCTGCTGTTTCCTTCGGCGGATCCAGAAATGCCAGATAGCCAATCAAAACCATATCCGCCTCATCTGCAACAGAAAACGCTCCTTCCGGTGATGGATTTGTCTTTTGTGCCACTGCTATCACACGCATTCCGCTCTCATTTAATTCTTCTACCTTTGTAAGGATTTTATTGCGCATCTGATCCGTCAGCGGTTCTACTTTTCCTTCGTATTCTGCGAATGCACAAACCCGCAGCATCTCCTCCACTGCACCTTTTGTTATCATCTGTGTCTTTCCATTTTTATCGGCTACTACTACACTCATCCTGCGTCTTTCGAAATCAAATGGTATTTCATCTACTTTTTCGTAGTTGGACTGTATACCCTGAAGCTGTACCTCCTGCTCCTGCAGTTCGTTCGTCCTGTCTATAATCGCAATATCCATTAGGTTTTTAAGCCCTGTCTGATAGTAGCTGTTTAAAAATCCATGACGCAATACTCTTGGATCTTCATTTCCTTCAATATCCAGATGATATTCCAATACTACCTTATCTCTGGTCAGGGTACCTGTCTTGTCGGTACACAGGATGTCAATTGAACCCAGATTCTGGATCGCATTCAGATTCTTAATAATTACTTTCTGCCTGGACATGGATACTGCACCTTTTGCCAGGCAGGTGGTTACGATCATTGGCAGCATTTCCGGCGTCAGACCTACCGCAACGGAAATGGCAAATAATGCTGCGTCCATCCAGTCATTTTTCGTATAGCCATTGATAAAAAATACAACTGGAACCATAATCAGCATAAAACGGATCAATACCCAGGATACCGAATTCACCCCTTTTTCAAAGGAAGTCTGATCCGGTTTTTCAGAAAGAGACTTCGCCATTTCACCAAGCATCGTATTGTTACCAACTGCAATTACAACTCCTGCCGCACTGCCGCTGATTACGTTACTGCCCATAAATGCCAGATTGGAATAATCGGTTACCGCATCTTTGCTGCCAATTAAAGCGCTGCACTTCTCAACCGGTTCACTTTCTCCGGTAAGTGCTGACTGGCTGATGAATAGATCCTTTGCCGAAATAATACGGATATCAGCAGGTATCATGTCTCCTGCCGAAAGCAGCACAACATCCCCAACTGCCACATCTTCCAGTAGAATTTCCCTTGTTCCTTCTTCCATTCTCTTAACACAGGTAGTGGTCCGGATCATTGCTGACAATCTGGCAGCCGCATTACCACTTCTCGTTTCCTGTATGAACCGCAGCATACCGGATATCATTACCATAGTTGTGATAATAATAACCGTAACGGGATTTTGCTCGCCTGGATCCGCAAAAATAATATCTGTAAATACGGAAACTGCTGCCAAAACAAACAAAATTGCTGTAAATGGATTAATAAAAGCACCGCAGATTCTCTTGACAAGGGATTCCTTCTGTCCGTGAGTCACAATATTCTTTCCATATTCTTCTTCAGAAACTTCTAACTGTGCATTTGTCATTCCCTCTGATGATGTCTGAAATTCCTCATAAAATTTATTCCATTCAACAGTTGCTGCATATTTTAATTTTTCGTTCACCGTTTCACGGCGTACCATATTTCTCATTCTGTTTTTTTTCATTGTCTTATACCTCCTTTATTCATGTTCACAGTAACATTTCTTAAAAAAGGGCATAAAAATCCACCGCTATTGTTTTCATTTACATAGCAGGCATAAATGCCGGGAACACTTTATTCTCAGCAGATATATCAAATGTGTATAAAAACAGCAGCGATGGCATCCGATGAAATATTCCAGTACATCTGTCACAAAGCAATTTTAAAACATGCTCTAGAACCTGGAAATGGCATTATTATCGAAAAAGACCGATCACAAAAACCACCCCGGGAAGTCCAAGAATGGATAAATGATCCACTCCCGGCAAATCCGGAACTTCATCTATACCCTCTACGCTGATGTCATATCGCTCATGACTGCCTCCACTATCCATTCTTACCACCTCCTTTTCTTTTCACAAAAAAAATCCCGCACCAAAGGACAAACTATGGTATGGGAATTAAACATTCTACATTCAGCCATATTATAAAATAATATGGAACTGCCACCGTTTGAGCTTTAGTATCACAGGGCGATGAAATTGTATTATGCTGCACCTTGTTTTTCGATGCGGCCTGTTCAAACCAACTGATGATGTCTCCATCATTTCGCGGCAACAATCCGTATCCCTGTGGTAACCTTACCTACCGGAACTATTTAGTTTTCTTAAGTGTACACTCCCGCGAGTGGTTTGTCAAGGCTAACTTTAAATTAATCATGATAAACTTATCGGTAACTCCCAGCTTTATTCCATCTCCATGACATAAAAATGCAGATGAATACGAAATAACTTTTCGCATTCTCTGCATTTCCCATACGTTTTGTATATTTATTAGAAAGTCTCTTTCAGGCTTTCTCCATTCGTTTCAATTACTTTCTTATACCAATAAAACGATTTTTTCTTATAGCGTTCTAATGTTCCGGTTCCATCATCGTTACGGTCTACATAGATAAATCCGTAGCGCTTTTTTAATTCTGCCGTCGATGCACTGACCAGATCAATACATCCCCAGGTTGTGTAACCCATCACCTCAACGCCATCTTCTACTGCTTCCGCTACCTGCAGTAAATGGTCTCTCAGATACTCAATGCGGTAATCATCTTCTACTGTGGGGTTTCCATCGTTCCCAGTCACCAGTTTATCAACTGCACCAAGCCCATTTTCCACAATAAACAATGGCTTCTGATACCGGTCATAAAAGGTATTCAGTACGTAACGCAGCCCCTTAGGATCTATCTGCCATCCCCATTCACTTTCCTTTAATAACGGATTCCTGACTCCTCCCAGAAGATTTCCTTTTCCCTGCACACCCAGGCTTTTATCTGCAGTCTCGCAAATGCTCATGTAATAGCTAAAAGAAACAAAATCTACGGTATTTTTCAGAATCTCACGCTCTTCCTCTGTAATCATCAGCTCAATGTCATGCTCTTTAAAATATCTTTTCACATAACCGGGATAAGTTCCACGTACCTGCACATCTGCAAAGAACATATTCATATGGTCTTTTTCCATAACAGCAATCACATCATCGGGATTGGGCGTTAGTGGATAAACAGGCATGCTCAGTACCATACAGCCGATTTTAAAATCCGGATTTATGGCATGCCCGATCTTTACCGCTGATGCACTTGCTACAAATTCATGATGTACTGCCTGAAATAATTGTGTCTGAGACAATTTATCTTTGGGTGTATTAATTCCTCCGCTTAAGAACGGCTCATGCAGAATGGAATTAATTTCGTTAAATGTAAGCCAATACTTTACTTTATCTTTATAGCGCCGGAAAACACAAGTAACATAATTTTTATAAAATCCGATCATTTTCGGGTTGATCCAGCCATCATACTCCTCTGCCAGATGGAGAGGTGTCTCATAATGTGACAGGGTAACCAGCGGCTCTATGCCATATTTATGGCATTCGTCAAAAAGGTCATCATAAAATTTCAGTCCTGCTTCGTTTGGCATCTCTTCATCACCTTTTGGAAAGATACGGCTCCAGGCAATAGAGGTACGAAATACTTTAAATCCCATTTCCGCAAACAGTTTTATATCTTCTTTATATCTGTGATAAAAATCAATACCCACCAGCTTCATGTTATCTTCCGTTGGCTCCTTTGTTCTTGGACCTACGATACCATGTGGTGTTACATCCTGTATGCACAGACCTTTTCCGGCTTCCTGATAAGCACCTTCACACTGGTTTGCCGCAACTGCACCGCCCCATAAAAAATTTTCTGGAAATCCCATTTATAATGCCCCTCCTTCTTTTTGTAAGAAATGATATAATGCTCCGATTAAATTCGCATCATTATAGAATTCACAATTTGTAACAACCGGCTTTGGTATATAAGGACTTAAAAACCTCATCGGATGATTCTCTAAATATTCATCAATACTTTTTTGCAGAAATTCATGCAGCAGCGGCTGCCGGCTGATACCACCGCCTACGGCTACCACATCCAGATCCAGCAGCATATTCAGATTACATACCTGCAAAGCAAGGGTGTCCGTAAAATCTTTCAGCCCTTTTAATACCATATCATCGCCTGCTGCAGCGCGTTCAAATAATTTCAGCCCGTCATAGCTTTCCCAGTCTTCCCTGGTGTAAAATGCCGTTCTTTTAGCTAGTCCCTGGAAGCCGCTCTTCATTCCCCAGTAACCGTCCAATTCATATTTCTGGTTTTCATCAACCATTACATAACTGAATTCTCCTGCTGTCTGCCGTCCGCCTTTATACAGCTTTTTATCAATAATAAGTCCGCCGCCTAATCCGGAACCGAGAATTAAAACCGCACCATTGGTACAGCCCTTCAGACTTCCTTTCCAGAATTCTGCCAGAGCAGCACATTTTCCGTCATTTTCTATTGTGACAGGAATTTTATGTTTCTCCGATAAAATTTGTGCCAGTGGGGTACCGCACAAATATGCCAGATATCCGGCAGTTACACAGTAACCGGCATCACTGTCCAGCATGCCCGGCATGCTGAAAGCAATCCCCTCACTTCTGTCCTTATAACGCTCAATCACCTCGCTGATCATGCTAATAAACTGTTCTTTTGTTCCTGATGTATAATCCGGTGTATTAAATTTCCCACGCTCCAGAATATCTGTATTTTCATTCATCAATGCAAACTTCGTAAATGTTCCGCCTGCATCAAATACCAGATATGCCATGTGTCACTCCTCCATTTCCCTTATCTGACGATAAAACGTGTTTTAAAATGCCTGTGCATGGCTGATTGCTCTACTTAGTTGACTCAGACAGTCCGGCTGCCAAAATTAATTGCCAGTTTTGCATAGAAATCCTCCATTGTCATTCTTGCATCTAATGTATGGTAGACACGGATATCACGGTTATTTTGCTCATGAATATATGTCATGTCATCCGCAATTGCCGGAGCTGGTTTTAAATCATAATTCATTTTCTCCAATTCATCTAAAAGCAGAGTAACCGTAGCCTGATCTCCCAGTCCCCATGTCTCCCCATGAGGCCATGGCGCAAAATCTGCAAGCTTGTTGTTGAATTCCACCATTTGATCGAACAGGTATCTCCCAATTTCACCGCATGGTTTTACTCTGTATTGTAATTCAGCCAGTGATACCGCTATTTGCTTATACACATCCATGGGAACCTGCCATAATGGAACCTTAGAGCAAAATACCAGGTTTGCTGCTTTGACATCCATCATCAGATTGAATTCAAATCCACCTTTTGGCCATACACCGCCGCCAATCCAGATGACCGTCATACGTTCTGCAATTTCCGGTTTCATAAGCAAAGCACTTGCCAGATCTGTAATTGCGCCCTGACAAACTACGAACAGAGGGCGCGGGTCTTCCTTTAATGCTTCATCGATGATGAATCTGGCTCCCTCTGATTCTATGGGAGTCTCCCCATCATCTAAGGAATGGGGTGCACCAAGCAAAACAGGATATTCATCTTCCACTCCCATTAGCCCAAGTACTTTTTTTACCTCATCAAAGCTGGCTTTTGCCGTATTTTCCTCCCCATATTCCTGAGGATTTTTGCAGAAATGACCTGCAATAATCCCCATTACATCGAATTTAGGAGTCATAATATGGTGCGCAACGGCAAATTGGTCATCGGCTTCATTTTTACAGTCTGTGTGAACAATGACCCGATACTTTTTCTGATCCGGAACTTTAAAATCATACTTCCACATACGCATTCTCCTCATTCTCGTTTAATGCTCTTCTCTCATCCATTTCTCTCTTGATCTTTGGATATATTTTATCTAAATCATAGAAAAACAAGATAATAATACATGCTACATTACAAACAATCGGTATTCCGATAAAAGCAATGTTAATCGCCGTATTGGCGCTGGCGCTCTGTACGGCAGCTGCCCCGTCATATGCTCCCCATGCAAGAAGTCCTGCCGCTATCGCACTGGCAGAAGCGCTTGCTACTTTATTAATAAATCCGGAAACAGCCGTCTGGGTACCTGCCAGATTCTTACCGTTTTTCCATTCTCCGTAATCCACTGTATCTGCAAGCATAGAGAAGAACATTGTCTGGCGGAATCCCATTCCAAAACCAATGACTCCAATACTGAGATAGATGATGGAGATGGATTCTTTTGCTATAAACAGCAATGCGAATCCTAAAATCTGAATTGCAGTACCAAGAATGGAAATATTTTTCTTGGATACTTTCTGGTTCATTACACCTGACATAAGCATGGAGACAATCGGCACAATCGTTAACAGTGATACTGCAACAGAGGTAAGCATTTCATCTCCCACAATATATTTAAAATAATAAGCGATCGTTGCGAACATTCCCAGGTAACCTACAAATAAAAAGAAAGTCTGAGCCAGCATTAACATATAAGGCTTGTTCTTAACAAGACTTCCAAGGTCATTAACGATGCTTGTTTTCTTTACAACCTTCGGTGCGGGGTTTATTTCTTTAATATTAAAAACACAAATAAATAAAATTATAACTACAATGATTCCAAAAATAATATTCGTATTACGATAACCGGTAGCTACATCTCCTCCGCCCAGTCTGGAAATTAAAAACAGTGCCATTGATGCAGATGTTAAGGAACCAAGATTGGAAAAAATCGTTCTTGAAGTAACAATTTTTGTACGTTCCGTTGGATCTGAACTTAAGGTTGGAAGAATGGATCCCATCGGAATATTTACCAGTGTATAACCAAATGAAAAGATAATGTAAGTTGCATAAGCCCAGATCATTTTACCTGACTGTGAAAAATCAGGACTGGTGAACACAAGCACCATACCAATTGCCAGAACAGGAGCACCTGCCAGCATCCATGGGCGGTTTCTTCCCATCTTGGTATTTGTTTTATCAATTAAAGTACCTACTACATAATCTGTAAATGCATCAAAAAATTTCGTTACTAAAAACATAAATCCCACGGCTGCTGCATTCAGGCCTGCTACATCCGTGTAATAAATCAAAAGATACGTATTTACCATCAGATACGCCAAATTACAAGCATAATCAGAGATTCCAAATCCAATTCTCTGCCGCCATAAAAATTTCTTGCTGTAGGTCTTCTTCATTCCAGTTTTCTGTTCCATTTTCAATTTCTCCTTTTGTAATATCAAATTCTCTTGATCTGTTATTATGCTTATCATAACTTGTATTGCACAATTCTTATATCAAAATATTTTGATATTTATCATAATATTCAGGAAAAGATTATTAAATAAAGAATGTCTAAATATAAAGAGGTAGGTGTTCGATTTATGAAGGCAATAGAATATGAAGATATGATTCGTGAAGAAGGGGAAGACCGATTTGGAAAACTGACATTAAAACTTTTAGAGAGTCTGCATTTTAATAAGATCCACTAAACCTAAAAGGAACCTATACATTATCTGATTAAGACAGTGCATCGGTTCCTTTTTTATCATTGACTGCATGATATTTTATTAAAATATGATTTAGCTTTGCCAGTCTGCCGGATAAACGAAATATGCAAATCTTGCTTTATCCGGACTTTGGAAATGAATATGGCTGTTTTTTGGAATAAAAATGATATCACCGGCATGTCCGGTTACGACACGTCCATCAATTTCTATTTCCAGAGTTCCTTCTATTATGTAATCAAATTCATCATATGTCAGGGTCCACTCAAAACTGGTATGATCTACTTCCATGATTCCTGCTCCCATTCTCGGGCTTTCTTCCAGTGAAACGATATCCTTTAATGATACACCCTGGGCGCCTTTGAATGGTTCTGTCTGAACGGTATCGCAGGAGACAGACAGTATCCCGCTTGGATCTTTTACTTTTTTAAAGTCTGCTTTTTCCCTGGTAATCAAAGACTGCTTTACCACTTTTTCTACGATCTCACGGATGGTTGCTTCGCTGATACTCATTATATAACCTTCTTTCTGAAACTAATCTTTATTCGCTGCCTTTAACAGCATTTGGTCTGGCTGCTGTCTTTCCCGGCTATTTATCTGATATATTAATCTGTTTTTTCTTCTATCTCCTCTTTGCCTCCGCTTGCCTTAATTTTTGCCAGCAATTTTGGTGCCAGCGCATTTGCGAGGATTAAAGCTGTAATTCCGGCTATCAGTTTACCCACTACAACCGGGAAGATCATATCCGGATTTGCACCTGCGGTGAATCCGAGGTGATCTCCAAATACAAATGCTGCTGAAACGGCAAATGCTACATTTAACAGTTTACCCTTAGCATTCATATTTTCCATAATATTGAACATTGCGATATTATTTGCAAGAGAAGCTACTAAACCGGCGGAGCCGTCTGCATTCATTTTCAGCTTTTCTCCTACTTTCATCAATGGTTTCTTAAATGTCTTGGTGATCCATTTTACCATTGGGAAAGCACCGATTAATACGCATGCAATCGTTCCTACAACCTTAATACCTTCTTCCAGAGGAATGGTACCGCCGTTTTTGTTCGGGTCAACCATAATATCAAATAACGGAAGACGAATGCCGGTCTCATACTGGAAAACAGCTATTGCAGTAAAAATAGTAATTAATATGGTAACTCCATTTCCAAAATGATTAAATCCTTTCATCATCTGGGTTGGTTTAAACCAAAGTCCAATCGCGATCAATCCTGCTACAATAATAACCGGAATTAAATTCTGTAAAATTGTAATCATATCAATCTTATTTGGTGTCATATTCATTACCAGACCACCTGCGATACAACCGATTGGAATGGTAATTAAACCAGCCAGTACTCCTGCTGCAAGAAACGGTCTGTCTTTTGGTTTAATAATAGACAGCGCAACCGGAATGGTAAATACAATGGTTGGTCCCATCATGGAACCCAGGATTAATCCTGCAAAATTACCAATGGCAGTATTGTCTCCTGCCAGCTGCATTGCCAGGGGATATCCTCCCATGTCATTTGCCAGAAGTGTGGTTGCGAACATCGCCGGAGATGCTCCGAATAATTCATAGACCGGTGCAATAATCGGCTGCAGAATTACCCGGAGTACCGGAGCTGCTGCAACCACGCCCATCATGGCAATTGCCAGGGGGCCCATTGCATTAAAACCGGCTTCAAATTCTTCTCCGTACCCCAGTTTATTTCCCCGGATACGGTCAATAGCTCCAATGACCATGAAGATCATCATAATTGTAATAATTACGGAATTGATTGACAATCCGCTGATGTACTGTTTAATACTCTCTGTAAATACATCTAAGTTTGTTATGTTTTCAATTAATTCACTGAACATGTACTCTTTCCCTCCTCTTTCCTCTATAGCCTGTTTCAAAATCATGCTAAGTATTTTTTAACACGCTCCGGACCACAATTGGATTATTGTGACCGCACTAATTGTATTCTCCCGCAAGATATTTGCACATCATTATATGCAGCGCGCTGGAAAGCCTGTTGAATTCTTCCAGTATATCCTGGTGTGTGTAATCATTTCCTACCTGATATGCATTGATCGCACTGATCTCGCATTCCCGGATCGCTGTACGGATTTGATTCAGTATAGCATATTCCTCCCCCATGGTGTAGTGGGGCAGGATCATTTGCCGGATATTGTAAAATTTCCCTGGATTGTGCGAGTGTTCCCGCAGCTCTGCGTGAGTCAGTCCGATAATGCGCTCTATGGTAAATGGCTCATCCAGCACATCACACCGCATAATATTCTGTAAGATCTTCATGATATCTTCCAGATCCTCCAGCAGCTTTGAGCGCCTGGGATTCTTTGCAATGGCAGTCTGGTTACGTATAATCAGTGACTGAAGTGAATCCAGTTTACCACGAAATATAATACGCAGATGATTCTTTGGAACCAGCTTATTACCGGTTAGCTGCGTCATATGCTCCGGTTTGGATGTAAAAAATGCTCCGGTGGCATAATCCACATATGCAGCTTTCATATCATCAGGACTTTCTGCCGCCGGTTTCTCTGCATTTTCTTTTTCTAAAGTGCCCGATTCCTGCTTTTCTATCTTTATTTTATATTGATTCAAATAATCACGGGCAGAAGGGGATAATAAACTTCCCTCCGGCACATAAAAGACCTCCGGGCGATTCTCTTTCATGATATCCCGTAAATACGCTTCTGTTATAACATTCAAATGATTGCCCCCTTAAGCCTGTCCCTGTATTGTTCCAAAGTATATGATTTTGGGACTCTCTCTATAAATGTGGCAGTATGGTTTCTACATCTCCGTGAGGTCTTGGTATTACATGCATGGAAATCAGCTCTCCAACCCGTTCTGCTGCTGCCGCACCGGCATCTGTAGCTGCTTTTACTGCACCTACGTCACCTCTGACTAAAACAGTAACCAGCCCGCTTCCGATACGTTCTTTTCCAATTAATTTCACATCTGCCGCTTTTGTCATTGCATCTGCTGCTTCGATTGCACCAATTAAACCTTTTGTCTCTATCATTCCTAATGCCTGCATAACCGCCATTTTATTGTCCTCCTGATTCTAATCTTATCTCAATTTCATCTTATCTAATTTAAACTTTAAGTTTAAATTCTATTATGAACTACCTGTTTTTTACTTACTCTGCTGCTTCAGCAATTACCGGAAGAATGCTCTCCACATCCTTATGCGGTCTTGGTATTACATGTACGGAAACCACTTCACCCACAGCAGCTCCTGCTGCCGCTCCTGATTCTGTTGCAGCCTTTACCGCTCCAACATCGCCTCTTACCATAATGGTAACAAGTCCGCTTCCAATATATTCTTTTCCTATTAAAGATACGTCCGCAGATTTCACCATTGCATCTGCTGCTTCGATTGCTGCGATCAACCCTCTTGTTTCGATCAATCCCAATGCCTGTAAATTAGCCATTGTAATTCCTCCTGCCTGTTATTTTATTTTTACCAGAGCTATAATTTTCAGATACGCTCTAATTCCTTCAAAATCTTCTCAACAATATAATCTACATTTATATGGCAGGGCTCAGCTGCCGGTATTGCCAGATCTGCCTCTTTCCGGATTTCATCCAGTTCCTTTGTACCATAAGCTGCCTTGCGAATATTCAGCAGGTTCATAGGACCAATATTATCTGAGGTTGCACTTCCGCCTACCGCTCCGCATCCCAATGTAAATGCAGGCATTAAAGAGGTTGCGGCACCTACACCACCCAGGGCTCCCGGTGCATTCACCAGAAAACGGGAAACCGGTATTCTCTTCGCAAAATAATTGATGATTTCCTGATTTTCAGAATGAATGATAAAGGTATGACCTGCTCCTTCATAATGAAGAATCTGCTGACATCTTTCACAAATCTTATGATAATTATCTTCCACATAAAATCCCAGAATCGGCGCCAGTTTTTCATTGGAATAGGGATGCCCGTTTCCAACACCGTCTTCTTTTGCTACCAGAACCCTGGCATCTGCCGGAAACTTAAGACCAGCCAGATCTGCAATATGCTGAACA
Organism: Robinsoniella sp. KNHs210; assembly: GCF_000686105.1. NCBI lineage: Bacteria > Bacillati > Bacillota > Clostridia > Lachnospirales > Lachnospiraceae > Robinsoniella > Robinsoniella sp. KNHs210. Next base: position 890,581 of record NZ_JMLZ01000002.1, on the reverse strand, counting down.
TTTTTTCCAACAATCATCGGGTTCATAGTTCCATTGGCGCGAAGAATGAATTTTCCCAGCTTTTCCGATTCTTCGTTACTTAAGAAATATGCTCCCTGTGCCTGCATTTCCGCTTTAACGGCTTCTTCCCGGTCACTCTCTGTAATGACGGACTGCTCAGATGCACAGATCGTGCCATTGTCAAATGTCTTACTGTCCATTATGCGTTTTACGGCTTTTTTAAGATCTGCAGACCGCTCAATATAAGCCGGTCCGTTTCCGGGTCCCACACCAATTGCAGGTGTTCCGGAAGAGTAAGCCGCACGTACCATGGCACTTCCTCCTGTTGCAAGGATCAGAGATATATCCGGATGGCGCATCAGAGTATCCGTAGACTGAATCGTCGGGATGGTGATTACCGATACCAGATCCTCCGGTCCTTCCGCTTCTGCAATTGCCTGTCGGATTACTTTGACTGTTTCCAGAATCGCTTCTTTTGCATTTGGATGCGGGGAAAAGATAATGGAATTTCCGGCCTTTATTGCAATTTCCGATTTATATAAGACTGTTGATGTAGGGTTCGTCGAAGGAATCAGCCCGGCAATTACACCTACCGGAACGGCAATATCTTTTGTTCCTGCTTTTTCATCTTCCGAAATTACTCCAATCGTCTTCATATCTTTGATGTATTCAAATACGCTCTTGCTGGCAAAGATATTTTTAATTACCTTATCTTCCATGATTCCGAATCCCGTCTCATCATGAGCCATCTGTGCAAGCCTTTTTGCATTTCTCACACCTGCATTAGCGATACTCTCCACAATTCTGTCAACCTGGCACTGGGACATCTCCAGTAATTTTTCCTGCGCTGCCTTTGAGCGCTCTACCAATTCTCTTACTTCCTGTACTGATAACAGGTCTTTATCATAAAGCTGCATAATTACCTCCCGTTTTGCATTTTCTGCGTATCATTATAATGCCAGCGGATTATCCGCTACAAACTCAACTGCAGCGGCAAATGCTTCACACGCTGCTTTGCATGCTGACTGGCTCCCGGTGAGCAGGGCCCCGCCAAAGTTTGTCTCAGAGGGCGGTGCATACAGTTCACACATGGTTACGTCTGCTGCTTTTAATGCGGCATCCAACGCATAAAGTGCTTCCAGAGGCGGTGCAATCAGATATGCCAGCGCCTGTCCTTCTTTAATTCCTGCTGATTTTGATAAATAGCTTCCTGTCCTTGCAATACAATGGGCATAGTAAGGTATGGAATCATCTTCGTTTGCGCTTACAAACCATGCACCATTTTCAATCGTACCGATGACAGCGTCCAGACCGCTTTTCACTTCTGCCGGATTGGTTCCTGCGATAATACCGATAACTTCACCAGCCAGCTTTGTACTTGCATTGCCTGCTCCGCCGTAAAAACTCTTCGCATAAACTACCTGCACATCAGCCGCTTTGGTCGCTTCATCCAGTGCCGTATAAGTTACATCATCGCAGTCCGCCGTTACCATTCCGATGGATTTTTGTCTCGGCGATAATCCCAGGCTTTTTGCCAGATCCGGCGATACATTGGGAATCATTTTTGTACTGAGTACCTTTGCTTTTAATGGATCTCTTTTCATGTTTCATTACACCTCTCTCTCAATTAGAGTTTCAAATCCGTTCCGCTTGCTTTTTTCTCTAACATAATCTTAATGATTTCTGCAATATGGGCACCTGCTTCTACCGGCACTGTTCCAGCTTTATGTATATTGGATAATACGGTTCTTCTGGCTTCCGGCATGTCCATCGTTGCTTTATAAGCGATATATGCACTCATGGATTCTGCTGTAATAAGTCCCGGGCGCTCTCCGATCAATACACAGGTTACATCTGCCCCGGTAATTTCTGATACCTGGTCCATAACTCCCACTCTGCCGTATTTTACGAAAAACGGCGTTCCCACATCGATCTGATAGCTTTCCAGCCCCTGCAGAATAGCCGGCAGCAAATCCCCCACATTTGCAGCAACTGCAGCGGAACTCAGCCCATCCGATACATAAACCTGAACAGTAGGATGCTTTTTGCATTTTTCCTGAACTGCTTTGACCCCTTCTTCATTCAGTCTTCTTCCAAGATCCGGACGGGTCAGATAAATGTCTTTATTGTCGCACTTGGTCTGAATGCTGAATAAGTTCATCTTTTCTACAAAAGCTTCATCCACATTAGAGAATACTGCATCCTGCGCTGCAGAATGGTCTGCCCGGAAACGCAGCCAGGTAGAAGTCATGTATCTTGCTCCGGCTTTCCAGATACCCAGGCGGCAGGGTGCATACTGCTTTAATTCATAATATGCCTCCCCGTTTACCGGATTTGGTACCAGATACTGCTTTTTAATATCTATCTCTGTAATATCTTCCAGACATCCGTCTTCAATTACCGGCGGTTCTTTAACATTTTCAGAGTATTCTGCCTGCTGAAATGTATTTACGGTCTTTGCCTCTGCCTTTGGTACTGTCTGGGCATCAGCTGCAGATATTGCCGGTGAAGTGCCCTGGCTTTCTAACGCTGCACCATTTGTACCTGATGTACTTTTTGTCACCTGCATTTCTACTAATACCTGCTCTATTATTCGTTTTAAATCCTTCTGGTCAATCATATATATCTCCTTTCTCTCTTAGAGCGTGTCTGAAAATTCATTTCATCAGGCTGTATGCCGATAGAAATATTTTTTAGACAGGCTCTGGCAGCTTCCTGCATTCTTCACTTCTTATTTCATAAATACGGATGCATCACCTGCAAGAGAGGTCAGTTTTCCGTCTTTTGAAAATCCCATTTTTTCCAGCCACATATCAAACTCTTTAATCGGACGCAGTCCCAAAATTTCACGGAATGCCGCTGCATCATGATATCCGGTACACTGGTACATCAGCATACAGTCATCCCCGTGAGGAACTCCCATGATGTAATTACATCCCGCCGCTGATAAGAGCATACCCAGATTCTCAACGTCATTCTGATCCGTTTTCATATGGTTGGTGTAACAACAGTCACATCCCATCGGAATTCCCGTAAGTTTTCCCATGAAATGGTCTTCTAACCCGGCACGGATAACCTGTTTGCTGTCATAGAGATATTCCGGTCCGATAAATCCTACCACGGTATTGACAAGGAATGGATTATATTTCTTGGCAAGTCCGTAGCAGCGTGCTTCCATTACCACCTGATCACATCCATAATGTGCATCTGACGACAACTCGGAACCCTGACCGGTCTCGAAATACATGTAATTCGGTCCAGTGGAAGTTCCATGCTGAACCATCATCTGATGGCCTTCATCTAACATTGCCCCATTTAATCCAAAAGCTTCATTACCCTTCTGAGAACCTGCGATAGACTGGAACATCAGATCGATCGGTGCATTGTGTTTGGTAATGGCCTCCATCTGGGTGCTGACATGGGCAAGTACGCAGATCTGTGTAGGGATATCCCATTTATTTTTAAATTCATCAAAACTTTTTAAGATTCTGGCAACACTTTCAGCCGTATCATCTACCGGATTTAATCCCAATACTGCATCACCGCAGCCTAAGCTGAATCCTTCCATTGCCGATGCGATGATTCCCTTGGGGTTATCGGTGGTATGATTTGGCTGTAATCTGGATGAAAATGTGCCCGGAAGTCCGATTGTAGTATTACAATGTGCCGTAACTACAATTTTTTTTGCTGCATAAATCAAATCCAGATTTCCCATTAATTTCGTAACTGCCGCAACAATTTCACTTGTGATTCCACGGCTGGCACGACGGATCATATCTCCTGTTGTGCTGGTATCCAAAAGCCATTCACGAAATTGGGCAACTGTCATATTCTTAAATTCATTGTAAATAGGTTCATTTACCGCATCCTGGATGATTCTAGTAACTTCATCGATTTCATAAGGAACTGCCGGTGAATTTCTTAATTCCCCCAGGGTTATCTGTGATAATACTACCTTTGCCGCAACTCGCTCTTCCGCTGATTCTGCCGCAATTCCGGCTAATTTATCACCGGACTTTTCTTCATTCGCCTTTGCCATAACCTCCTTCAATGATTTAAACTCATAAGTATGGCCGAATAATTTTGTTTTTAATATCATGACTTTCACCTCGTATCTTTTCTTTAAGAATTAAAAATTAGTGTCTTGATGACGACAGGAACTACCCGCCCTTCACCGATTGGTTCTCCGATATCAATGTAATCACCGCTTTGTGTCCTGATACCGTCGATGCAGATGACCTCCTTACTGTGCTTTAATTTTACATTCAGAGCATGTCCCAGTGCTTTTGCGATATCGTGTTCTGCCACGATCAGTAACGGATATCTGATTGATATCAGTTCCTTCGCCCCATTGATAATAGCCTGGGCCAGTTCCTGGATACCGGCAAAACCCGAATATCCTGTTCCCGCAAATGAAATAGCGATTTGTTCAGCTTCCCCCTCGGAAATATACAAAGGTATCTGCCGCCTGATGGATTCTTCGATTCCCTGACAGGTTTTTTCTTCCTCTTCGCTGATTTTCAGGATTGGTATATTTTTCATCGGAAGCTGATTTTTTTCATAGGAAATCGTACTTCCGCTGATTTCTGTGGTATGAGTCCCGGCACCGACTACGGTAGCCCGGATCGTCTCTACTGCCTGATACAGTTCTAAATTCTGTAAAAACCGGTTTCTTCTGATTTCCTGTCCCAGTATGATTCCTACATCTCCATACTGAAACAGATCGTTACCGGCTTCCTGATATATATAATCAGCAACGCCTCCTGAAAAGGTAACGGCTTTTGGTATTACTTCCTCCTTCAGCCCATTGCCACCATTCGTAAATATTTCATTATAATAGTCTGACTTTGGCAGTGTATGAAGAGACTGACCAATCAGATCCGCCATTAAGGTACAGATACTTCTTATTTTAGCTGCATCTGCAATCTCTCCTACGGAGATCGGGATGCCCAGACGTTCTGCCAGCTTTTGTATTTTGGAATAAATGTAAGTAATACGCTTTGTTCCCCGGTCTACTTTAATCAGCCTTCCGCCAATATCCAGACAGGTGGTTCCAATTAGATTTCCGTGGTCAAAAACCGCTATATTACTGGTCCCACCGCCTACGTCAACATTTGCAACCACAGTTCTTTTTTCTTTTGAAAAATTATCTGCCCCTGCACCTCTGCCGGATAGTACGGATTCCAGATCCGGACCGGCCGTCGCAACTACAAAGTCTCCCGCCAGACCACTTAATCTATCCAGCACTACATTTGCATTTTCTTTTCTGGCTGTTTCTCCCGTTATAATAACTGCACCGGTTTTTATCTCCTCCGGTTTGATTCCCGCCTTATGGTACTGGCTCTCTAAGATCTGTTTTACCGCTTCCCCATCAATCTCCGTCTGGGACAATAAAGGAGTAAAAAAGATTTCACTGCGGAAAATAACTTTCTTATCTACAATGCTGATTCTGGGAACCGTATAGCTGGTTGCCTGGTTTTCAATGGTCAATTCACTGAATACCAGCTGTGTGGTGGAGGTTCCAATATCAATTCCCACACTTAAAATGACTTCATGCATGTTCTGCCTCCCTTATATTTGATAACCCGATAGGATGAATCGTGTCTGAAAAATGCTCTGGAGCACCCTCCAAACAAGAAAAAAAGCCCAGGTGCAGAATTTTCTGCTCCTAAGCTTCACCGCTTTTTTCAGACACCCCTGCATCGGACTGTCTTATTCAATTGTACATTTTAAAATCAAAACTTGCTCTGGTGCCTTCCGGCCCTGATTTTATCTTAAACTTGCCGTGCAGTTTTTCTCTTACCACACTATCTACGATATATAATCCCAGGCTCTTTCTTTTTACTGCATCAACTGCAAACCCTTTTCCGTTATCTGTTATACTCACCTGGGAATACATCTTCCCATGGGTAATCTCGATAATAATATGCCCGGACGTTACATCCGTAAACGCATACTTAAATGAGTTTTGCAGTAATTCATTAATTACAAGGGTAACTGATGATGCCACTTCTGCATTCAGCTTAAATTCATCTCCAATGACATCAATTTTAACTTCCAGATCCGGATAGATATATGATCTTAACAGATCCCGTTTTATACTTTCCACAACTTCATAGATATTAACATTATCATCCTCACCCTGCAGGATCAATTCATGGGTTATGGAAATTGATAGAAGGCGGTTAATCGTATCCTCCAGCACTTCTTTTACCTCGTCGTTTTCACTTCTTCTGCTCTGCATACGCAGAATACTGGCAATCATCTGAAAATTATTTTTGATCCGATGATGCATTTCTTTTAAAGCAACTGATTTATTCACCAATTCCTTTTCTTTTTCTCTAAGGTGCGTAATATCACTTAAAACAATTGCGAACTGAATCCCGTTTTTCCCAAGGGGAATCTGCTTTACCCTCAGAAAATATTTCCCAACAGTGACTTCAACTCCGGTTTTTTCAAGTTCCCCGGGCTGATACTCACGCTCCGGCTGATATAAAAGAATATTATCATAAGGCATGTCCAGAATATCACCGCCATATCCAAGCTTGGCATACAGTTCCTTTGCCATCATATTGCGGAAACATACTTTTCCTTTATCATCCACCATCATTAATGCTTCATCTATATACTGCATCAGCCAGTCATATTCGTGTATTAAATTATCAAATACATTTACTTGTCTTGGCTTTTCATCTTCTATGGTCTCAATTTCTTCTACCGCACGTTTTTCCGTTATTAACACACCGATAATGCGGTTATCATTAAAAATAGGTTCTACATTCTGCATTACTTCTGTTCTCTCCTGGGTTACTGCCTTTACATATTTCGTCCCGATTCCCAGTCGGATCGTACGCTCTACTGCCGGTTCATCTTCTTTTCTGGCAAGCATTCCCACTACGCTTTTGGCATAAGCAGAGGGTACATTTTCCGGATTCGCCTCACAGATTACAATCGCGGTGGATTTATCTTCTGTAATGCAGTCAATAAACACATCACATCCTACCATGTTCGCAATGAGCTGAAGACTAGGCTGCATAGCTTCAATCACTTGAATATCCGAATCGGTAAGCGGAGTGCATTCTTTGCATAAATCATATACTTTAGAACTCACACATGCCCACCTGCTTTCAATAATATCATTTCTGCCACACGTTTCATAGACAGCTTTTTTGCCTGACTTAAGCTTCTGATATAATCATAAGCCTCCTGCTCAGAGATTTTTTTCTCCTGCATGATAAAGCCTTTTGCTTTTTCAATAATTTTCCTGCTTTCCAGCTGTTTCTTTGCCTGTGTTCCTTCCTGCTTTAACTGCTTCATCTGAGCACTCTGCGCAAGCGCCACCTCAATAGCCGGAATCATCGTCCTTACCGCTACCGGTTTGACTATATAACCGGAAACGCCGATCTCTTTTGCCTTTCGGATACAGTCTTTATCACTATAAGCTGTCAGCATCATAACCGTATCCACAATATCCTCTTCTTTTAATACCTTTGCCGCACAAAACCCATCTAAAAGCGGCATTTCAATGTCCATTAATACAAGATCCGGTCTTACCGCCTTACAAACTTCAATTGCATCGAAACCATCGGATGCTTCTCCGACAACTTCGTAATTCTGATCCTCCAGCAATTCTTTCAGGTCCATTCTGGTAATCGGCTCATCATCCGCAATTACCACCCTTACTTTTGATTCTTCCATTTGTACCTCCGCATTATACCTCACATTACTTCTGTCGATTATGCTTTATATCCGGATCACTTATGATCTGCTAGTGATCCTCCAGGTATTGAATAACGTCTTCCATACCTTTTCCCGCAACTGCACTTGTTAAAAAAATCTTTTTTGCTCCTGCATTTTCCAGATACTTTACTGCCAGAGCGGTCTGCTCCCGGGAAGCAGCATCGCATTTTGTTACAATTCCAATGACCGGCTTCGTAAACATCGATGTGAACATTGGCGCAAACATACTGCCGTCTGCAGTAGCATCCTGCACAAAGATAATCACATCCGCCTCAGCTGAAGTTACCTGCAGTGCACGGTATAACCCCCGTCTCTCCAGATATTCTCCTGGTGTATCGATCAGCTCCTTCCCCAGGATTTCAATCGCCTGGGTCTTCTTATATTTTATTGATTCACCCATAAGATACTGGCATAGCGTAGTCTTACCTGCGTATGTCCTGCCTACAAACATTACTTTCTTCATGGTATGTCCACTCCCTTATAGTCAGGTTCTAGTGATTTTAGAAGGAGTGAAATCTAACATGTCGCCTAACACATTCATAATTTCATGCAAAGAAGCATCCACAGCAGCAATATCACCGGTAATAACCAACGACCCGCTGAAACGATCAACAAAACCAATCTTCACATCTGCCGCTTTCGTTGCTACATCTGCGCCTATAATGGCACCTTCACTGGGTGTTATAGTTAAAATACCAATTGCTCCGCGCCCATCAACCAGGCCCAGCTTAGTATACAGGTCTTCATCCGGGTTGGCAATCAAATGTGCCAAAGTAACCTGCTTCCCCGGAACAAACTCCTGAATAATTCTTTTTTTCTCATCTAATTCTATCATATTTTCACTCCTTATGCAGTAAAATATCCTGTAAAAGCGCAAAAAACCCCCAGAAATAAATTTCCGGAAGTTCCATCACTTCGTAAAAACACTGCAGGTCATTACGTCACAACCCGCTTATTCAGTTGAAAAGATCTCTCTTTTGTTATACTTTAATGCATACTTCATAGTTGGTAATATGTATACGTACTTTCAAACTTATCGTAATCCCGCTTACGATACTGCCTGATACGCAGTGCGACTGCGAACTGCATTCACATTTTCACACTTACTTCTATAGCGACTATACACTATTTTATACAGTTTTGTCAACACTTTTCGTCAATTATATGTTATTTTTTACCATTGTTATCCCCGTTTTTCACCATTTGTTCCTACATCTTTAAATATTTACTTTTTCCATAATAAGCTTCCCGGAAAACAGTTTCGATTTCTTCCGGAAGACACTTTCTCGGATTTGTAGCCGTACACCTGTCCTCACAGGCAATTCGTGACATCTCTGATACCGATGCTTCAAATGCACTCTGATCCTCCCAGGCATCTTTGATTTGCAGCGGCATTTTAAACTCCCTGCACAGTTTTTCCATTCCGTGAATCAGGTTTACCACACCGGAACGGACACTGTAGGATTCATAACCTGCCAGTTTCGCCAGTCTTGCATATTTTTTTGCTGCCCCTGATTCTTTTTCACCGCCAACATCCTGAATTCCGGCATTGTAAGCAATTACGTAGGGAAGCAGCACTGCATTTGCACGTCCGTGGGGCAAAGAAGCACGAATACCCAGAATATGCGCCATTCCATGATTTACCCCAAGGGATACACTGTCAAATGCCATTCCTGCCAGACAGGACGCATGATGCATATTTTCTCTCGCTTCCAAATCATCACCCTGATGATATGCCCTTCGCAGACTGTCAAACGCCATTTTAAATGCCTTTTCCGCCAGTGCATCTGAAAAATCAGTTGCATTTGCAGAAACATAAGCCTCCATGGCATGGGTTAATACATCCATTCCGGTATCAGCCGTAATAGCCGGCGGTACGCTTACCGTAAGGTGTGCGTCTAACACTGCTATGTCCGGAAGCAGGCTGTCATCCACAAGCGGATATTTTATATTTTTCTCATGGTCTGATATTATGGAAAATCTTGTAACTTCAGATCCTGTACCGCTGGTGGTTGGAATCGCTATAGATAAACACCGGGGCAGTCCTGCCGTTCTGACTGCAAAGTACATAATTCCTTTCGCTGTATCAATTGCGGAACCGCCTCCAAAAGAAATCACCGTATCCGGTTTAAACTCATCAATGATAGAAATTCCTTTCATAACCAACTCAACATCGGGATTGGGCACCACATCGGAAAATACATAATACGGAATTCCTGCTGCCTCCAGTTTCTCTGTCACATAAGTAATCCTGCCGCTTTCCACCAAAAATTTGTCTGTTACAATAAACACACTCTTCGTGTCAGGACAAACACTGGAAATGTCCAGTTCACCCATAAAAATTTCTGTACCCAGTTGAAATGTTTTCATCTTCAATTCCTTATCCTCCATATTCTTCATACCCGCATATTGAATGCTCTCTTTGCTGCACCGCCAATCAAGAAACAATTCAAACCCGGCAATCAAACAAAACGCCTAAACAACATAAAAAGTGCCTCGGATAAAATTCATCCAAGACACTTCAACGTACCTTTAAGCTCCATGTACTGCGCCGCACATAGAATATTCTGAAATCAATTATACGCACCTGCTCTGGAAAAGTCAAGAAATATATAGTCATCCCCTATTTTTTCAAAAACTCTCTGGATCTGTACCGATCCCGGTACTGCTGGGGAGTTACCCCATTACATTTCTTAAACACGCTGCCAAAATGGCTCTGGGAATTAAAGCAGACATAACTGCTGATTTCCGTCAGGGTTGCATCGGAATATTTCAGCAGGTTCTCCGCCCTTTTTACACGAACGCGGTTAATGTATTCATTCATGGATATTCCTTCTTCTTTTTTAAATAGATGGGACAGGTAATTTTTATTGATCCCAATTGCATCTGCCGCTTCCTCCAGCCGGATTTTATATTGATAATGATTTATAATATAGTCCTTACACTGTTCAATATAATTAGACCGGACTTTTTCTTTTCTGGCTTCCATCACCTGTCTTGTAAATTCCATAGTGCTGAGCCTTCGCAATTCAATCAGCTGCCCCACATCACTGCATTTATCAATCTTATCAATATAAACATCGCTTAATATATAAGCCTCCGCCGGAGTAACTCCGCTCTCAATTGCGGCTCTGGTTGCTAGCGTAACCGCACAGATCGCCAGATTTCTCTGGTGGTTCATTTCCTTTCTTGACAGTTTACCTGCATTTTCAGCCAAAGAATCGCTCATTTCTTTTGCTTTTACTTCATCGCCATTCTTTATGCAGTTAATCCATTGGAGTTCTTCCATGTAGGTATGGTGATAAGCTTCTTCCTCAACCTTGCCAATGCGAAAGGTTGCTTTATCCCGTTCCAGCTCTTCCGGGTCTACATAGGCCAGATTATTTTCCTTAAGCAGCATTTCTTCGTTACATATTTCACCGGTTATGGTGGTATATATCATACTGATCAGCGAGATCATCTGCAAAAACCCCAGTCTGGCAGGTGCTTTTTGCTCGATCTTCTCCATGTTATGCAGCTTATAAAAACGGTGTACTTCCACATTTGAAAGAAATTCCGAACACATCGGTCCCGCCAGGACATATTGATTTTCATCAGCCTTTATTGCACTGAAATAAATTGCTTTATTTTCCACTATCACTGCCGGACAAGCAATGCCGTTGCACCTCTCAATCAGCTTGTTGGTAAAGTGGGAATCAGCCCCAAGGGGGTTTTCCTCTTTCTCAAAATTACCATAGCATTCCGTGATCCCGGCTCCTGATTCATATAAAAACAGGGCAATATTTGATAGCAGGCACAGCTTTTGCATACTGTACTTTTTCTTCTTATCTATGACAAACACCCCTTTTTATCTTTTATAACCGGTAACTGCAATTCGGTCAGCCACTCCCCGGGATCTTCTGCATTCCAGATGCCATCTATATAACTCTCCCTTGGATTCCCGGCTGCAATATATCCATTTTCCTCCACCCACTTAAATAAATAGGCATAAGCATTTGGAAGCTTTTCATAAGATCCTTTATGCATGACAGAGGCAACCACCACAGGTTCCATTTTCTTAAAAACAACTCCTTCAACTTCATTGCCAAAGCGGGTGACAGCTTCGCAGAACTCTATATTTATATCTTTCTCCCGGTATTCACCATCCAGATATACACAAAAGCAGTATTCCGGTATGGCACATCTCAAATCGGGATTCGCTTCCTGCACCGCAGCACCGATCCCCGGAATGATTTGAAAATAAGAACTGTAACCCGGAATGGTAAGCCGTTTGGAATAAACTATGCATTCCGGTATTTCTTTAATTATACCCTGGTACTGTCTCATGCTTTCCGCTTCGCTGCCGGACAGCATAAAATTAATCCTGGAGATCTGATCCCTGCCCTCTCTTAATTCTTCCTCAAGCTCTCTTTTTCGATTATGAAGTATCTCCTCCATATTATGTCCATCCTGAATCAATTTGATTTCCATAATAGACAGTCCGATTTGACGCAACGCCTGAATGTGGTGCAGTTCCAGAATCTGCCGGGTTGAATAAAAGCGGTAGTTTGTTTCATCATCAATATACTCCGGTTTCAGAAGTCCCACCTCATTATAATAGCGCAGTGTTTTAATGGTTGTCTTGCAAAGCTTGGAAAATTCTCCAATCCGGAACATATCTTTTCCTCCTCGTATTTGTCAGATGTATTTGCATTTATTATACATCCTCCCTTAAGGGGAGAGTCAAGTATTTTTCCAAAAAGAATGATCCGCTGCTTTATTCCTTTTTTTCATCGCAATCTCTCCTCTACTCTGCGCCTTTTAACGCACTTACCATGTCAATATCTTTTACTTTCCTGGAAAATAATATATTCACTCCCACGGAAACAATCATCGTTATGGCAACACTGATTCCTATACTGAGCATACTAATCTTCGTCATCATATCAAAATTGTCTCCCAGCATCCCGCACATCAAATCAATAATCCATTTTCCCAATAAATATCCCGGGACTAATCCCAATGCACTAAGCCATATATTCTGACGCAGCATTAGTAGACGTATTTTCTCAGATTTAAATCCAAGTACCCGCAAGGTCGCAAATTCCCTCAGCTTCTCCGTAAAGGAAAGTACTCCCAGATTGTAAAGTACTACAACCGCCATTAAAACTGCCGCCGCAACCATAATGTAGATAATCGAATACATGGTATCCATCATTTCTGTAACAGAGGACTTCAGTCTTTCAATATTCCAGACCGTGTAAGAAACAGCATCCGGATCTATATTAGCTTTTGTTAAAAATGAAGTGGGCTGGTAATTGCCGCCCTGTTCTTCGAAGTAATCCCGGTATAACGTAATTCCCTGCGCCACCGGATCCCGGTATATTGCTTTGATTTTCGATTCCACCCATTTGCTTTCCCCATAGAGATGCCATGAGACCTCATCTCCCACATCCACATTTAAGATATCCGCCATATGGAAGCTGATAGAAATTCCATTAACCGGAAGCTTTTGTTCATTCCTTCTGCTGTCCGTAAAAACAGTAAGACTGGATTCCGGTTCTAAAACCGTAATTCCCGTTGTTTTTTTAATTCCATTAGCGCGCAGTTCAATACTGCCCTCCTGGATGGTCTCTCCCGGATAGGGCATATCCGAAGCCGTCAAATCTTCTGTCAGTAAAACCTTGTTCCGGTACTGGGTGAGCTGCCCATACTTCCAATCATTAATATTGTTCAGCGAATCAACCATTCCTAGTGCACAGGTAAGCAGGCTCATACACCCTGTAATACCCACAATTGCCATAATACTTCTTACCTTACTCCTCAGCGTATCCCGTAAATTCCACTGGAAGTCAAATCCGGTCCGCTTCCACCACGCGGTTTGTTCAAACCACATATGCTTCGAAATCTTCGGCGGCTTCGTCCGCAGTGCATCCGCCGGCTTTTCCTTTAAGATTTTATTACAGGCAAGCCAGGTTACGAGGGAACACGCAGCCACTGCTGCTGCCGCCATAAGAACTGCCTGGGGCAGTAAGATAACCGTAAGCGGAGGAAGGGAATACATGCCAGACTGCATTTGAAAAAACAAAGGTGTCAGGGTAACCGGTCCCAGAATTAAGCCGAGCAAAGCCCCCGCCAGTGAAGGAATTGTCCCGTAACAGATAAAATGCCTCATGATTTTCCTGTCTTTAAATCCCAGCGCTTTTAAAGTTCCAATCTGTGTTCTCTGATTATTAATCATTCTGCTCATAGTGGTAAGTATCGTAAGCAATGCCACTGCAATAAATACAAATGGAAACAAATCCCCCATTGCCTTATTCTGCAATATTTCTTCCCGGAACTGCTGATAGCTTCCCTGTCCATCTCTGGATAAAAATACATTGTATGTACCATCCAGCTGCTTCTCAATCTGTTCTTCTGCTTTCTGATAGTCCGTTGTGCTAAGAAGTGCCGCAATCTGATTGTAAACTTTGGGAAATCCCTGAGGCAGTAAATCCATTCCGCCATACACAACCCCTATATTCTCCGGATTTGCCATGCTGTCAAAAGACGCAGAAGCATAGACATATTCCGGGCTTATCATAATTCCCAGGATTTTTTTACTGATCACAATACCTTCCACCTGCATATCCAGGGTATCGCCTGCCGCAAGTCCTCTTGTCTCTGCAAATTTATCACTCAGCCATATCCCGTCGGCGGCAGGATCAAAGCTTTCCCCGCGAATCACTTTACAGGAAGAAATCTTATCCTCATCCATAAGCAAAATCTCCAGCTCCGGTTCTCCGCTTAAATCAGCTGTACCTTTCAGATAAAGACGCTTTGAGGCATCTGTTACAACATCCGTTTTCCGCAAGTTGGAGACATCACTTTCCGTAAATGACTTTCCGTAAAGCCAGATATCCGCCAGATGCGTTTCCGAATAGTAACTGTCTATTCCCTTTTGGAAAGTGTACCATTCGCTTCCAATTCCCGCATAAACAAAAATTGCCAAAAATGTCATTAACCCAATGGAAATAAACTGCATTTTATTATTTTTCATATCCCGCAGCATTTTTCGAAACAGCATTACCACTCCACCTCACTTACGGACTTTGGATTCTCATTGACTGTGACACTGCGGATCTTCCCATTTTTAATCCGAATCACTTTATCAGCCGCCTCAGCCAGGGCACTGTTATGGGTTACAATAATAACTGTTCTGTTATGTTCCCGGCTCATATTCTGGAGAAGGGACAAAATCAAAATGCCTGTTTCAGAATCCAACGCTCCGGTAGGTTCATCACAGAGCAGCATCTTTGGATTTTTACACACTGCCCTGGCAATGGAAACCCTCTGCTGCTCTCCTCCTGACAGCTGTGCGGGAAACTTATCCTGATGTTCCAAAAGCCCCACCGACTGCAGCATCTCACCGGGATCCAGGCTTTCCCTTGCAATTTCTTTTACAAGGGCAACATTTTCATAAACAGTCAATGCAGGAATTAAATTATAAAACTGAAATACAAATCCAACATCCTCTGCACGGTACTCCGATAATTCCTCTGCTTTCAGTTCTGATATTTCCCGCTCACCTACTACGATCTTTCCGCTGGTCACATGATCCATACCTCCCAGAAGGTTTAACAGGGTAGATTTTCCCGCCCCGCTGGGTCCCAGAATAATAACGAATTCACCTTCGTCAATGGTAAAATTCAAATGATTGGCAGCAAACAGCACTTTCTCTCCAATGGGATAACTTTTCACTACCTCTTCAAATGCAATTAACCGGCTCATAAATTCCTCCTCTCCATGGATATTCCATATCCATATTCAAAACCTGAAATATATTTCATGTTTTGAATTCTACCACTCCGGCAACCGTTTGTCAATAAAACCTGAAACTTTTTTCACCTTATTTGACAACCTGTTCTTAAGCGGTTATACTATACAGAAGTACCATATTATCTTGTAAAGAGAGGCTTTGTTAAATGAGTGATGTAATTAAAACCCCTGTCCAGCAACGTTCTATTGATAAAAAAAATCGTTTAATGAAGGCCGGGCTGGATCTGATGCGTGAACGTGGATACTATCATGTAAATGCTGTTGACATAGCCAAAGAGGCTGGCGTATCCACCGGCATCTTTTACCGTTATTTTGAAAATAAAATGGATCTTGTGTTGGAAATAATGAACCAGATTGTAGATCAAAGCTTTAAACCGCTGGTTCGGGAATTTGTAGAAAAAAATATAGATCAGACAAACTTCATTTCTTTTCTCGATAAATTACTAGATGAACTCAGTGAAATTCATGAAGGTCTCGGTATTCTTCATAATGACCTGAATACGCTACTTAGTTCTGATGAGGAAAAAGCCAGCCTTTGGATGTCATTAGAGGATCAGATCATGCAGCTCTTTGTTGCCGCAGCGAAAAAAAGTAACCTGAATCTGAAAGATCCGGATGAAAAGATCCATATTGCCTATAACCTGGTAGAAGCATACTGCCATGAAAAAGCATTTCATAAGCATTCCTATATCGACTACGATGTATTGAAGCAGGAAATCATAAAAACACTGGTTTTTGTTATAATAACTTAAATACTCTAAAAAACATTTATTGAGAACTAAAATATGAAAAACAGTATATCCTATACTAAAGATGTTAGAAAATTCATTCTACAATGGAAAGAGGAGGGATGACTGCTATGAAAAAAGAACTGCCCTATTTTAATATTGGAGACTCTTTTGGCGGTAACCAGGACTGGTTCCACAATTTTCTCATGCACATGGGCGGATGTGCTGCTGCTACCGCCTGTGACAGCTGCATTTATTTCGCACTGCACCGGGATGTCAGGGATCTCTATCCCTTTGATGTGAGCCATATAACCAAAGAAGACTATGAAGCTTTTGCCATGAAGATGAAAACTTATCTTCGTCCAAGAGCCGGAGGTATAAAAAAACTGACAATTTATATGGACGGTCTTTGTAAATACCTGCAAAGTCTGGGAAAAGGAGATTTTATCTCCATGGAAGGATTTTCCGGAGATCATTCTTATGACGAAGCAGCTTCCTTTATTATTGCCCTTATAGATCAGGGATACCCTATTCCCTATCTTATGCTGAAGCATACAGACTGTAAATTTAAAGATTTTTCCTGGCACTGGTTTTTGCTTGTTGGATATGAACAGTCGGAATCCGATGTACTGGTAACAGCTGCTTCCTATGGTAAAGCAACTGTTTTTTCCCTCCGTGAGTTATGGCATACCGGCTATGAAGAAAAGGGCGGAATGATCCGGTACCAACTGAATAATCCGGTATAACTACTTTCCCTGATATCAAAATCGCAGCATCGTCACAGTTTGTGGGATATTTATCCCGGATGAAGGGCACGTAGCGGGCTACGTAACCTGAATCCGGGGCAAATATGCCGTAAGTGGTTCCTGCAGATGGCGGGAATGAACTTTCAGACACGCTGTAGTACTAGCATCCAGACTCCGTCTGTAACAAATGTCCTTTCACCACAGGCTGAATGGTCCGTCCGATCAGATAATAAAACAATTCCGGATTTACCATCCCTCTCAGATTATTAATTATCAGATTATCTGCAGGCATAGCTGCAAATGAATCCAGGCCTTTTAAAATGACATCTTTACCCGGCGCTTCATCCCAGCGAATTTCCACTTCTTCGTCCTGAAAGTAAAATTTCACTTCCCGCCTTACTGCTTCTTCTAAAAAGGTAATCCAGATCCGCAATACCCTGCGGTTTTCTTCATCTGTTGTAAATCTGCCTTCTGCCCCAACCAGATACTCTTCTTCATGGAACTTTACCGCCGTGGTTCTGGCCCCATGAAACCCGATTTCAATCTTATGGCTGTCAGAACCCTCTTGTATTTCCAAATAAAATTTCCCATTATCCAGGGAAAATCCCATCTGCGTAATGCCCTCAGAATAGTTATTATGCATCACCTGAATGATTAACGGCGCCAGTCCCACATGTTTTTGTTCCATCCCGTAAACTCTGCCGGCTGCCCATTGTCTGTCATCCGGTACAAGCTTCTGCCTTGGCAGTCTTCTCTGCTTCTGTATACGGCGGTGTTTCCATCCACCTTTTTCAATCAGCGGAAGATCCGTTCCTGCTCCTCCCAGTGACTTGCGGATACTTAAAAGTCTGGAATAATTGGCATTTTCTTCTGCAGTGACGCTCACCTTATTCTCAGCCGGGGTAAAATCATTTTCAAAATACCTGCCAATCACATCCATTAGGGTAGATTTCTGGAAGAGTTCCCTGCTTCCCGCATGGACTACGATCACCATTTGAAGATCCGGATAAACTATCACATTCTGTCCCAGCATCCCATTAAAGAGAAAACTTCCCGGTCTCCCTCCCATCCATATCTGATAACCATATCCATAACCACCTTTTTCCGGCGGCGTATCTACCTGTTTCGTTGTAGATTCCTCCACCCAGGCAGCCGGAATTATCTGGCGGTCATTCCATTTGCCCTCCTGAAGGTACAACTGTCCAAGCTTGGCAGCATCCTCCGGCATGAGGAAAAGTCCCCAGCCCCCCTTCGTTATCCCTTTCGGACAGGTTTCCCAGAAAAACTTTGTAATTCCCAGTGGTTCAAAAAGTCGCGGCGTCAGATATTCCGTCAGTGTCTCCCCCGTTATTTCCGTCACAATGGCGGACAGCATATAAGTATTCATACTGTTATAGTCAAACACTGTACCCGGTGTTCCTTTTACGGAAGACTCCAGAAAACTTTTCGCCCATTCATTTCCAGCCAGTGCCCCAGCCTCATTGTAGACAACACCGCTGGACATAGTGAGCAGATTGCGAACCGTAATATTTTTCTGACGGAATAATCCCAGTATATTTTTCTTCTCGAAAATATCGTGAACCCGGTCATCCAATTCCAGCCTGCCTTCTGCAATCAGCATTCCCACTGCCATTCCGGTAATGCTCTTGCACATGGAGTGAGTGATATGCCACATCCCCTGAATGTAGGGTGCAAAACTGGTCTCTCCTATGACATAACCATTTCGCAGTATCATAATATGATGCATATTGATCCCGTCATTTCCTGCCAGTTCCTCCAGCAGATCCCCAATCATTGCAGATGAAATTCCCTGTGTTTCCGGAATTGCCCTCTGAAATGCCTGTTCATAGGGTGCTTCCTCTGAAAAAGGTATCTTCTGCGGAGCAAATTCAACTTTACTATGATCAGTTTTCCCATTTATTAAATTCCAGATTAGTTCAAATACAGCCATCTGTTCTTTCGTCATTATGTATCCCTCCGTTTCAGAGTGTGTCTGAAAATCCCGGTTATAAAATTCCGTTTCAATTCGGGCAATTTTTCAAACAGACTCTATCTCTTAAATGCTGCTAAGTAAGCATTGCACAACAATTCACTAAGTTACCTACTCTATGATTATAGTATGGATAAACCTTATATACCACCTTCAAAAATAATATTTTCCAAAAGAAACTATAAAATTTTTATATGCATATTCTAAAAAATATTTTCCAAACACCATAACTGATGTTATAATCTTCCTTATGACATTTATAGAAGCTGGAGGATTACTTTCATGTTTGGTACTGGTACACTAATCAACACCATCGCCGTCATTGCCGGAAGCGGAATCGGTATTTTCCTGCACAAGAGTATAAAAAAAGAACTGCAGGCTTCTCTCATGTGTGCCTGCGGAGTTGCTACCATATTCATAGGTATCAGCGGCACATTACAGGGAATGCTGCAGTTTCAAAACGGCATGATCGAAACCAAAGGCAGCATGTTGCTGATCTTTTCCCTGGTTCTTGGCAGCCTGTTCGGGGAAATCATTAATGTGTTCTGCACTTGCCATTTTGGTATATGAAGGATGCATCACACTGGTGGCGCACTTCGCGGGATATTTTGTAGCAGAAGAACTGATTGCCAATCTTTCGTATATTGGATCCGCACTGATATTCTGCGTAGGAATTAATATTGCATTTGGCAAGAAATTCCGGGTGGGCAATATGCTGCCCGCCTTAATTATCCCAGTCCTTTATGCAGTCATTTTTTAATTCCAAACCCGAGAAAAACTTATGCCATGATACCTAAAAGCGCAGCGGCATTCCGGTAAAAAACTTTATCCGCAGCATCTTCTTTACCGGAAAACGCTTCCCTGCAAAGTGCAATCGAGGATTCTGCTTCACCAAACGGATAATCCGTCCCAAACAGAATCTTGTCCTCTCCCATCAATTCAACTAATTCTTTTATTACCTCAGTTCCCTTAAACGAGGTGTCGGTATATACATGCTTCCATTTATGTTTTCTAACTGCATCCGCCAGTTCCAGATACTCTTTTCCACATTCTCCACCCGCATGAGCCGGAATTAAAATATACTGGGGATACCGTTCAATCAGCGCAAGCATATAATGAAGGGCTCCATACTCCTTTGGTGCAATATTCTGATAGGGACTGCCCGGTTTATAATAATCATTTACCCCGCAATGTGCAGTTACCGGAAGCTTTAAATCTCCAAAAACCTCAACCGCAGCATAAGTCCGCTTATCCGTTAATTTTACGTTTTGCAGAATCGGATGAAGTTTTAATCCCCTTGCTCCCATCCTGATATCCTCTCTTAGTTTTTCCTGCATTTCTTTCACTGGAAGAGAGAAATCCGGGCTGGTAAATGGAAGAATTTTGGGCTCTAGTTTTGATGCTGCAAGCGTTTCTTCAAAACTGGTATTGGGAAGAACCGGCAGAGATACCATATAATCCATTCGATTACGTTCTATCTCCTCCCGGACAGACTGTAAACTCCCTTTTTCCCAGATACGGAATTGTCCTGCATCAATTAAAGTATTTAAGGCATCCGGATCATCTGCGATAAGCGGTGCCCGGTAACCTCCTTCTCCCAGTTCTTTGAAAGGGTCCTTATATTTTGGTAAATGCTGTGGTGCTTTAAAGCTTATATTCTTATTCTCATGAAAAATGTCACCTAAATGTGTATGGAAATCTATAATTCTTGTTCTCATCAATCCTAAGGATACCGGCAGATAAATTTATCAGACAGTATCATCCTTTCATAATACATAATATACTTACTGTATATCTTGTACTGCCACCATCCGATTTATACATTTATGCTCTTCCCACTAACTTTTTTACATACATATTTTTCCTTCCATCAACTTTTTCATATATTTTTCTTTCCATCAACTTTTTCGCTTAACAATCTTGCAAAAACAGAGACAGAAAAAACTGCTGCTTATCCTTATAATAACGCCCATAACGAACAGTGAGGCAGCTTCTGCCACCTCACTGTTAGTTATATTTGACCTTGTTTTTTACTGATTCAATCTGCCGAATCTTTTCAGAAACATTGTTTTTTCTATAGCTTTATAAGCTTTTGCCCAATTTTCACTGACTGCAAATTCTTTTGGGTATTTTTCATAGTTTTCAAACCAGGACCAGGATATTGGCCATACATCATTCTGCGGCAGTGTATCTACCAGAAAATCCAGTTCTGTTTCCACAATATCCTTATTATCTAAATAAAATATACTATCTTTGGATTTTATATAATCTGATGGTCGATAACCATAAGAGGGCCACTGCGCAGGATCTCTCTGAATAGATTTATTCACTACTTCTTTCAGCCTGTTTTCTAATCTGTCATAATCATATCCATCTAATTGCACATTTTTCATTGCACTTACTAAGGATATATATCCATTGGGGCCCATGTCTCCCAGATTTTCATCAGTCAATCCATCGATCAATCTTTTTGTCATTTCCAAAACCTGTGCATAAATGGACGATTCCGGATAGTGTTCAATGATAAATGCACAAAACCTTAAAGCAATCCCTCTGCTTTCTATTTTGTTATATGCATCATCATAATTATAGAAACTGGCATGTGGATATTTCTCGTTGGAAGGAACTGTAAAAATCCATCCATCCGGAAAATTACTGTGGCATTCCAGATACTTTATAATACCTGCATAAATTGGATGCTGGATATCATCAAACTCGATTTCCTTCAGTATCTCCAAAACATAATATGTCCCATAAGGTAAGGAGTTGGTATTCCAGTTGTCCGGGTCAATCCCATTCCCAAAACCGCCATCCTCATTTTGAAAATACATAATTGCATTTACTATCTCTTCCTTACTTCCGTTTGCAAAATAATAATTCCATCTTGTCATTTCCAGTTCCCTTGCATTTCTATGCATCCATACTTCTATGTGATTCTTATCTGCTTTCTTCATATTTATACCTCCTGCATATCACAGGCCTGCCTGCGGTGATGCCTGTCCCAATTCAACCAGGGCTGTACATCTGTTATATAGTTACAAAGTTACATCTGGTTCTCAGACATTTGCTGATGTGCCTCTTACCTCTATATATTATATTTTATTCCATTCTCATTTTCTTGTAAAAAAGCGACATCCTTTAATGCGAGATTTTTGGCCTCCTGAATTGACATAGAGTGAAAACGTTTAAAATCATGCAGTAAATGAGACTGATCCGTATAATGATATTTAGAAAGGGCATGTAATACATCAAATTTTCCGCATTTCACTATATCATTCCATAAATATTGATACCGGATTATCGAAGATAATTGTTTTGGGGATATTCCGATATTCTCTTTGAATAACCGTTCTAACTGTCTGCTGCTGATATGAACTTCTCTGGCAAGCTGCAAGGTCTTTATATTTCCTTTATTCAGGAAAATTTCAAATAATGCATCTGTGACAATATGATTTATGCGTTCCGGATGATAATTTTCCAGCAGATAATTTTCTGCAATCGCTTTGCGCTGCGTCAGGCTGTCTGTGTCAAACAATCTGTTTTCCAGTAATTTCTTTAATTTAGAAAAGTAGTATCCTACATCACAAAACATATTTTTAGCATCAACCATAGACTCTTCGGAAAATAAAATTACTGCCCAGGCATAAAAACGAATTGCAAATTTAGATATTCGTTTTACAGTACCAGGCTGTGAGCATATTTGAAAAGAACTGTTATTTATCCCGGAAAAGTTATTTTTAAGTTTATTATCTGTATAATCTATGTCAAACATAATATCCATACATGTATCGGGTGTCACGATGCCGCTGACAGCCATATCGCTTTTTGGCTGTATTATCGGTCTCTCTGTCCCCCAAAAGCACCTGATATAGGGTTTTAAAGCATCACAAGGCTCTATTTCAATATATGTTTCATCCTTTTTGAAAGGGGTGGCTGTTAATGGTTTATATATTTGATAAAATTCCATTTTTCTCCTTGTCTCATACGCAAATATATTAGGAACATGTTATGTCCAGAATTTTATGACGATAATGAACATACCTGGTATATATATTACCACTTTAGCCACGCCTGATAAACTAAAAAGTGTCTTACTTGAAGGTAAATAAAAGAGCTGATTACTGCTTATGAAGATAACTCTGCATTGCTTTAACAATAAAATCGGATGCACCTGCTCCATATTTATCATCTGTAATTTGTCTTATGGCATCCTGTGAATAACTTTCTATCACCATATCCCAATATCCTTCGCCCATATCTACCTCAAAACCAGTCACCTTGAACATATCCATGATTTCACAAAGTATGTCCTGTATTTCATCGCAAGCCGGATCTTTGGTTAAGTCTGCGGTCAATTTTTCATATAAATCATTATTTGTTTTCAGAATGTCATCTTTCTTTTCCTCAAGTACTTTCATTTGCTCCATTATTTCTGAAAAATGCTCCAGGTTGTATTTCATCGCTTCCGTATATTTTTCAACACTTCCAAATTGTTTAATTGCTATTGGGGCTAAGGTTGTCTGGTCGTCTTTCACTTTTTGAATGAACTCATTAAACTTTTCCAAACTGCCCCAATATTTAATAACCTCCTCTGTCTTTTCTTTTTTAAACTGCTCCAAGGCATCTATATATTCACTCAAATCAAATTCTTTAAAACTCATACACTGTTCCCCTTTCTCCAGTTTACCCAGAAGTTCTATCAGTTTGTCCAGCCGATTACGTTTTAAACTTAGTAATTTCTTTTGTTTTTTATACGCTTCGATTTTGTCAAACCCGGGATCTTCTACAAATTCTTTGATTTCCCTTAACTTAAAATCCATTTCTTTAAAAAATAAAATTTGTTGCAATCGCTCTAAAGCATCATTATTATATAACCGATAACCGGATGATGTTACTTCGCTTGGCTTTAAAAGTCCAATTTCATCATAGTACTGCAATGTGCGTATACTTACTCCTGTCAATTTAGCAATCTGGCTTATCGTTCTCATAGTTATATCAACTCCTGGAAATAATTAAGAAATAGTATAGAAATAATTTGCCGGCGAATATTTCTCTCTATTCTTATCTTAATATTACACTATCACGTTGCGTGAAAGTCAATACTATTTTTGAATTAATCAGGATAACCGGACGCTTATCTTCCTCCTTCAGTAAAAGCAGAACTTTCCGCCTGACCCAAATGGACAATGGTACTTGCATGCAGTGAGATGCCATGCTCCTCAATCAGCTTCTTAACTGTTTCCAGTATGAAATCCACTTCCAGTGAATCACTGAGCACAAAATCAAAAAGATGCCTTAGAGACGTCAACAAAATACGCAACGCCTCAAAGACATCTCTGTTCAGTTCTTTGGTGTGCGGGGACCTCCCTTATAGGTAATGGTCACTGCAACATTTGCTATTCTAATATATCCGTTTTCATTGGGACTTCCTGAAGTTTCAAATTCCAGATTGCTGGGTGTGCCTACCAGTCTCAGATAACCGCTCACGGCAGGTGCCGGTTCCGACTCCGCCGGTACTCTGGATAGCAGCAGCGCCGTGGCCGGTGTACTTTGAACTGCATTTTCCCGGTTGAGCAGTATATCAACCCCAGGTAACTCATAGGGCAGCGTCACTATATCAACCATAACATCCGCATTGGAATGATTGTAGACCGTAACTCTGTTATTACTGCCATCAAATCCGTGGGGCAGCCAGTCATACACAATGCTGGAATAGCGGTGTTCATCCGGATCCCACATCTTCCCGATCGAGTATTCAAATTCCATGCCGCCCCAGGTAATATCAACTTTATAAACGGCACCGTCACCGCCTTCCAGTACTCTGGTCTGTACATCCAACTCGGCAGTTCCTCCCGATGTCAGCTGTGTGGTCTGATCCGGTAATATCTTACTGTTCCCTACAACGGCATAAGTAGACAGACGTCTCGTATGTATGGTAAGAATGGTTTCCCCGCTTTGACTGTCTTTTGCATACTCAAAGTATTCGGTCTGGTCGGTAGGATCAGCCACCGGCCCGTCTGGAATCAACTCGGCTGCACCGTTGTGATAGCGGTATACTCTGTATCCGCTCCTTTGGCCAATCTCCGGAGAAAGCGTAATCTGTACTTGCACGGTATTTGGTATCTGATTCAGCCCGGTTACGATTGCCTTACTATCCGACTGTTTTTTTACCGATTTCGTCACACTGAAATCATAAAACTTAATCACTTCTCCCTGAGCCAGTTGAATAATATCAGAAGCCCCCTCATCCAATTCTCCGGCATCACGGGCTGACATGGTCAGAATTATTTCATCACTATCCATATCGTCTGCCGTAACACCGTTTCTGGCATCCTCCACCTGCTGCTCATAGACCCTTCGCAAATCATTGCTGTCCATTACAACCGTTTCTGTGGCATTATCCACAACCGTAACCTGTTTCGACCGGTTCCACGTAGCTGACAAAACGAGAGCTGTATCGTATGATACAGCACCTATAACCAGACCTTTTGATGCAGTCAGACTGTTGTTGATTCTCCATCCAAAGAACTCGTAACCTTCTCTGGCAGGATCCGATACTGCAGTGGTCTTTCCATAAGTATGCGTTACAGGATTGTCTGTTCCAGAGGATGCCTGTTCCATATTTTCATATATTATCTTATAGGTTCTGACCTGCCACGCTGCATAGACAGCAGACGTCTCTAAAAAATCGCAGGAAATTAGAGCCTTACCCGACTCATCATAATATCTTTTCCCCTGACCATTCGCCTTTTCATAATATCCCTGGAACGAATATCCTCGTCTGACCGGGATTTCTATTTGGGGCATGTTCTCTCCATATGGTACATAGATTTCTGATGTACCGGCTCCACCGCCCATAGGTCTTAGATAAATGTGCACACGATTGTCACCTGCTGCCAATACAGTAACAGAGGTAAAAAAACACCCTGCTAAAATCAAAGCCAACGACAGCCGCCTGAAGTAGACTTTCATAGGATTCCCCTTTCTTGCTGTTTACCATGGCTGCAGTGTATTACCCAGAGAAATCACTCCCTTACTATAATAAGTTTCTGGTTCATAA
Source organism: Robinsoniella sp. KNHs210 (assembly GCF_000686105.1). Lineage (NCBI taxonomy): Bacteria > Bacillati > Bacillota > Clostridia > Lachnospirales > Lachnospiraceae > Robinsoniella > Robinsoniella sp. KNHs210. The sequence continues at coordinate 864,520 of NZ_JMLZ01000002.1, read as the reverse complement.
GCATATACTTTTACATCCACTTCAATCGCTTCATTTTTTATTTTCTTTATAGGATCCAGCCGTTCCAGATAATAGCCCGGCTGAATCAGTCCGCTTTTATAAAGCACCTCACCATTTTTATCTACAATTTCACACAGCAGATTGACCCCGCTGTCTTCCGGATTGGTCAGATACTGCAGCACCGTTCCGTCTTCCTGCTGAAACAGGGTTCCCGATATATAAAATTTGAATGCCTGTGGAGCTTCGATTCCTCCGTAACTCATGTTGTTAGGAGGTGCCGGCACCCCTGCCTGAGCCGCCGGATCAAAATCCGGCGGAACAAAAACGGGCTTGTAGTTTCGGTTATAAACAACCACTCCTATGCATAAAAGAACCAGCACAATAAGGCTGATTTTAATTATTTTGTTTTGAATATGTCTTGTTTTTGGTCGTAAAGCCTGTTCACGCATTTTCATCCCGTCCCCCCTCTCTTATGCTGCTTTGCTCTATTCGCTTTTATAAAAGCACTGCTGCCACCGACAATGCCCTTATAAAAACGGGCCCCGACTCTTGCCGGAGCCATGCCCTTATTGCAGCTAATATCCCTATACTTTGTCACGCCTTCCCTGTCACAGGCAGCGTATGCCGCTTTCGTTCTCACGCCGTCCAATACGCAAGAGGGAAAGCAGTGCTAAAGCACGTTTAAAATATGATCATATTAAAGGCAAACGTTCTTTTATACATACTATATCGTTTGTCTACGGAACCTGTGCTGGTGTGGGAGCGATGGTAACCGTGATCACGCCAACCTTCTTGAAATTATCAAGTTCTGCACCTTTGCCCTCATCCGGTGTTCCGCTGAATGCAAAATATGCTTCGGCCTTTGTCTCTGTACCTGCTGCAGCTGATCCACTGTTGTCAGCAGTTGGAAGCTGAACCTTATCAATGCTGTTTGTTACTGCAGACACTGTTCCAGCACTATAGGTGCCAGTCAATTTTTGGGAAGCGGTAACTGCATTTGCATTTGTAGCAAAGAAATTACCTACAACTGCATTGTCACTTATAGAGCTAGCATTAAATGGTGTTCCTGCAAGTGAAAAAGCAAGTCCTGCATCAATACCTCCATTAGAGTGATTGGTTATATCCAGTTTATTGTTCGTCCCATCAAGATATCCTGTCTCAGTCCACTCAGCCTGACCTGCCCCGCCGTTATATGTATGAGTGTCTGGATCCCAAACTCCGCTTCCGCTGGTGTACTCAAACTTCATAGCTCCCCAAGCCAAATCAACTTTGTAAACAATGGTTCCTTTATCCGTTACTTTAGCCCATACATTAATGTCGGTATTGTCAGCTGCTTCACCGTCAAAACCGTCATCCGTCGTAAAGTCAGCAGCACCTGATGCTTTAGAAATTGTGCCTGCACCTGTACTTGCCCCTGCCTCACCAGAACCTGCCGGAGAGGTGGCCTCTGCTCCTGTAGCTGCAAATGCAGTAATGCTCATAGAAGCTGTTAAACATGTAATAATTGCAATTTTTGCTAATTTTTTTAACATAATGATTCCTCCTAAATAAATTTAATTTTAGTGGACGGATATGACAACTGGAAGCTGCGATTCCAGCATTGCCCGTTCGTTGGTTTCGATGTCATAAAACATCAGATACACTATCGCGTTATATTCTCCTGGCGGGATAGCTGCGCCGTTTGGTTGTTCTACAAGCCTGAGGTTTTCAAGCTGATACCCGATCTGGATGGCACCCGATTCCGCAATAATCATGCGGTTAACTGCCGGGTCATAGTCAGGATTATCATCTAATTTCTTTTGGTCTTCCTCAGACCTGCCGGTACTGCCCATAATACGAATCGCCTGCTCATCGGTAAACTGCAGTTGGATCACAATATTGTGATTGGAGTTACCCGGATTCTTGAATCCAAATTTACATAGCCCCGTAGCAAGGTCTACATCTATATGTTCTTCAAACTGGAAAGACGCAAAATTTCCATCTGCATTAGGCTCAATGGTTTCTCCCGGTATGGGATCCTGGTCTGGATCATATGGTACCGGAGCAAAACTTGGTAAAATAATTGGATTCTTAATGAAGAATAATAGGAAAAGCAGAAGCAGTAAAACTGGCAATCCGAAAATCCATGGAATCACAAGAAAGGTAATCTTTCCCGCTGCATAGCTGTGGAAAATTCTGCCGCTGTTTCTTCCTGCGAGACCACCGTAGCTTCCCTTTTTGCCGCTGAGCTCTATGATTGCGGCACAACAGCCGATAACAGCATCAGCCTCACATATTGCGGCGATACCGCCTGCCACATTCCCACCCTTGATATGGCAGTCCACTGTGAGGTTATACACCTCTCCATTTAGAAATCCAAAAAATCCTTTATTTTCTGTCTCTTTGCTTTTTATTACAAAGTTTTTGACGGTATATCCGGCACCGTCAAACACCCCATGGAATGGTAAAGTTCGTTCTCTGCCTATGGGTGTCCATTCCCTGCCACCCAGATCAATATCGTTGACCAGTTGGATATAGGCCGAAGCCAGCGCTCTATCTCCCTCATTGATTTTTTTTGCCAAATCAAAAAGTTCTTCCGGTGTGGATATTTTTACAATATCTTCAGCCGTCGTTGTTGACTGGGCTACCTCATAGAACCAATGCTCTGCCTGGAAGCGAAGGAGCGGTTCCGCTCCTGTATACTCCCATACAACTTCGGTATCAAATCCAAGCTCCTGTGCTTCTTTTTCACTTTGTACGGTTTTCAGCCGCTGACCGTGGTGAGGATCACATAACTTTTGCAGCTTTTTGCTGCCCTCTTTTTCACTGTGAAAAAAATAGCAGGAATCCTCAGCATTGTTGTTGCCTGAAAAACCACCTGTCATGGTTTTATTGATTTTACACATAGCCAGGCTTTTTCGAATTATACCTGCATTTTCCCCTGCAAAACCTGCACTCATCTGCTTTTTTGCATTGAGTTTTATATAACTGTAAGAATTTTCAATCGTCCCGTTGTTAAACGCAGCAAACCCACCAACGTAACCGGTGTTTTTTTGCATTTTTTCACCTCTCCCTTATATTATAGTAAATCCTTTTAGCTCTTGGGAGTCAACCCGCCGCTTTCATCCGGTGTAACTGTCATAGTGATTACACCCACTTTAGTAATCGTTGTTTCCTGCCCGGTTGCCGGTGTTCCTCCCGGAAGATTTTGTGGCGTACCTGACAACCAAAGATATGTATCAACACTGGATGGCGTTGCATTTTCTGCTGCAACTTTGGGAATATAATACGGGTTTACTGCATCACTGGTGTCAGCATTAACAGCTTTAAACTTTACATCCACTCCCTCCAGCTGCCCTGTCTCCTTCACTATGGTAAAGTTTGCAAAAACATCTGCGTTAGAGTGATTTGTGGTTGTGATTTTGTTGTTTCCATTCAGAAAACTCTCATCCGACCATTTGTAGGAAGCTCCGGTATACATATGGTTATAAGGATCCCACTCTTTTGCTATGGTAAAATCAAACACCATACTTCCCCATGAAATATCCATTTTGTAGACTGCCTCCAGACCTTTTTGAGAAATACGTCCCTGGACATCAATGTCAGAAGTGGCATCAGCCATATTACCGTTGTAGGAAGGAGACGGAGTCATAACCTTTTCTCCTGCAGCGATGGCAAAGGTGGAAAACATCCGGGTATAAACAATGAGATTTCCATTTTCTATAGTATAGTACTCACTGTCTCTTGGATCACTGCTGATCTGATGAATCTCCTCAACCGGATTGTTTTTATCCATGAAAGTGTGATAACGGAAAACCGAATAACTGGCCTTATCTGCCAACTCTCCGGTAAGCGGAATGGAAACTGCAATCCGCACCGGTATTTCTTTCAGGGTCGTTGTAGTAGGTGTCCCACTCAGAGATGTAATGGTTTTTTCCACTTTTGCATCGAAAAACTTCACGATCTCTCCCTGGGCTGCCTCTTTGATTTGTGTCTCTCCCGCAGGACTGCCAACGGTATTTGTTACCTTGAGGGTCAGTTTCACAGATGCATTGTTTGACATTTCATCTGAAGTCACTCCCGCAGCAGCATCGGTAACAGGATTTTCAAAGACTTTGTTTAGATCTGCTTTATTTTCCGAGGTATTGGCCTGCAAATCCACTGTATCCTCAATTGATACATCCGTTTGTTTTTTCCAGTTTGCTGTCAGTGTAATATTATTTGTGTAGGAAGTTGCACCCAACACCAGATTTCGGTTCAGCGTATTTTGTCCGTTAACGGACCAGCCCATAAAGGTGTGCTCAGTTTTAGTTGGATCTGAAACAGTGGTTGCCTGCCCATAAGTATGCGTGCCAGGCTTACTGGAACCATAAGCCGCTCCACTCATTCCCTCATAAGTAATGTTGAACTGTTTTGGTATCCAGCGGGCATACAAGGTAAGATTTCCTGACATGGCCGTGGCTGTGTTTCGTGCACCTGTGCTGGTATAATACTGGTTTCCCCCTGAGGACGCAGTGTAATATCCAGTAAAGTCATAACCGTCTCTTTTAGGCGGGGTAACTGAACCCGGAAGAGAAGCTCCGCTGGTTACCGTAGCCGTGGTATTTGCAACTCCCTGATTGTTAAAAGTAAGTGTATACACATTTTGCTGCCACTGGGCATACAAGGTTCCATTGTAATTGCCGCTTCGGATGTAGCCGTTGCTGTCAATCATCCGGGTTCCGCCAGATGTTTGATTATAAAATCCGGTAAAAGTGTAACCGGACCTGGTGGGCGGGGTAATATAATTGGTGGAAGATGAGGAATTTGTATACAGCCAGTATGCAACATTGTTGTAATAGTAGTTCGATCCTCCTGATCCTCCATTTTTATTTAATGTTACCGTATTATAACTAGGGCCATCAATAAGAAAATTGTATGTAGTTTGAGCGGAACTGTATTTTGTTGCAAAGCAATAGTAGGTCTGACCTGCATAGCATAAATATGACAGACTAAAATCCCTTCCTCCACCACTGTCATCATTATATACGAGACTGTTATCCCTGGCGGTATCATTCCTATACCCGGTACTCGCAAGAGCATTGTACACTGCATTGTAACCGCTGGAATTCGTCAGATAAAAATATGGATCACCTTCCGTATTGCTGTAGGAGTAAAAACGATAATATCCTGTCACACTGGGAGTAAAGGTAAACACATCTCCCGCCCAGTGAGAAGGAAAATTACAGTTCTTTACACTTCCGGCACTGATTGAATAAGAAGATAATCCCGCAGCAAATGCTGTTAAAGGGAAAATTGCCACCATTATAATAACTGCCGTCAGAAATGCAATGCTCCTTTTTCTATTTTTTTTAATCATTTCACCATCTCCTTTTTTCTATTTTGTAAAATCACCATTTGAATAGCAGCTATATCAGATATATATCTTTTTCCAATCTGATTGCATCTCATTTTTTATATCGTCCGATTGCACGCTTTTAAAATGCCGATTGCTAAATCTATTATAAAACAGCTTCCGCAAGCAAACCGCAAGCAAAACCCCCGAATTATGATCCATTCGGGGGTTTTACTTTAAATAAACTGATATGCAATTTTACAATAGATTTACATTATCTTTTTTATCCGGTTCTCCAGATATCCAACGGTTGTTTCTGCCCATGAATACTGGGTCATGTATTGTCCCATATACAGCTTAAATGCTGCTTCTTTATGGTTGAGCAAATGGTAAAAATCACAATCAATTTTCTCAGTATCCACAGCAAAACTATTTCTGGTCTTTATAACGATATCACCGGCATTGATATTCCCCAGAGTCTTCATAAGATCTGAAATCAGATTGCGGAACTGGCTGCGCATAGCAGGGGTATCTTCTTTATCTTCCCACAATATCGCACACAGTTCTCCTGTATTTGCACTGGCACCTTTGCGATCCACCAGATATGCAAAAAGTTCTTTTGTTTTTGTATAGCGGAATTTCAGCGGTTTTTCCCCGGCAAAAACTTCAAAACTGCCAAATGTCTGTACCCGTATCAGGGGCGCTGTTTTAATTGAGACGGGATGCCGCAGATTATTCAGCTCTACCCGCAGTTCTTCTGCCCGGACAGGTTTCATCAAATAACCGCTGGCATGAAGTCTAAGAGCCTCCATCGTGTATTTGGAATAGCCGGTTACAAAAATAATGTTAACCTGTGGGCAGAGGGCTTTACATTTTTCAGCCAGCGCCAATCCACTGTAACCATCCAATTCAATATCCAAAAAGGCAATATCTACTTTGTTGTCTGCAAGAAACGCAAAGGCCGCATCCGCTTCTGTAAACGGCGTAACATCTGCGTCCGGCTCTGTCTCCCTCAGCACCTTGATAAAGCTATTTAATGCCCGGCGTTCATCATCAACGGCAATTATTTTCATATGCCTCTGTCTCCTTCTGTGGTAAAATAATTTTCGCTTTGGTACCGGCTCCACGCTCACTTTCAATCAAGAGTGAGCCTTCACACTGCATGGCCAGGCGATCCCGTACATTATCGATGCCGACATGGGTTCGTCCGTCTGTCTTTGTTTCATACACATCAAATCCCACACCGTCATCCGTAATATCAATAACCACATCATTTCCAATTTTGCGGCTTTGTATCACCAAGGTGCCTCCTCCTTTCTTTTTGGTAATGCCATAACGCACGGCATTCTCAACAATCGGCTGCAAAGTCAGGGGCGGCAGTCGGAAATCCATATATTCCAATGCCCATTCTACATTTAGTTTTTCTTCAAAACGTATTTTTTCCAAATATAAATAATCTTTCACATGCTCGATTTCTTTTCTGAAAGGAATTAGTCTGGTGTCTGCCAGCGAGTCCAGATTCCCCCGTAAAAAATATGCAAAATGTTCCAGTGCTTTAGATGCCATCTCCGGTTCCGTATCACACAAATCTTTGATTCCGGTCAATGAATTATACAAAAAATGTGGCTGTATCTGGGAAAGCATAATGGAAATGCGGCTCTTTTGCAATTCCAGTTCTTTCTCCATAATAGCGGTGTGAATTCTTTCGATCTCCAATTCCTTTTCACTAAGCTGATTGGCCTGCTCTGCCTGAATCAAGATATAAATACTGACTGCAACCAGAGTGTTAACCACGTGGAGAGATACTGCACCGTAAATAAAAATATGGCTGCCAGCAGCTGCCAGAGGCAAAACATAATATGCAGAAAAAGCGATTTTTTCCTTAATGTTCAGAATATGCCTAAACTTTATCACCATCCAAATGCCGGGAAGCATAGCCACCATGCCTATGGCATTGGAAAGCCAGTAGAAATTTCCCCGATGATAAACATTAATCCCATCGATGAAGTAATACAGCGGCACAAACTGGGATATGAGCAATAAAACAATTCCCACGCCAATAATTAACCAGCATGTCTGGGCTTCTCTGGTTACTGCTCCGCCCCGTTCCCCGATATATGCCGTAAAATAATTGATAAACGTACCAATCAGCAGGAAAGAAAACAAGAACATAAACAGATTGGAAGAACGGACCAGCAATTCTCCCCCTATCCCCTGCCATCCGTCAAACAGCCAGGAAGATATATTTGCAATCTGCAGGAAAATGTTACACAGCAGCATCTCTATGTACAATTTGTCCAGTCGGCTTTGCTTTTCACGATAAACAACCAGACATAGTATTATGATTAAAGAAATCAGCCCTCCAAAAGTCTGCAGCGCGGTATTCACAACTACTTGTATGTTCATAGAAATACTCCTTTACTATAAACGCTCCTAATATGATATTAATTTTCTCAATAAATCAATGAAGTTATTTTAGCATCTGTTAAAAAAAATGTAAAGAAATTGATATGTATGATCTTTGCAAAAATTGATATGTATGATCTTTAATCAGAATGACCGGATGGTATTCTGATTCAGAAAGTTCTGTAAAAATAAATAGTGTCTCCGGCACTTCAACTCCCCTGGGCTCAGTCATGAGGAGTTAGGGGGGTGGACCATTATGAAGAGATATAATATCTATTACATCCGCGTCACGACCTTGATGACGATGAATTCAACGCAAGTCAAACTTTCTTATTACATGAAAATAAAGGGTACATTGCTTTCACAACATACCCTTTCCTTCATTCACGTTTTCCCTACTATTTTAAACAACAAGTAATCTTTGCATTAAGAGGTTGGGTAAATCTCTCTACCCAATCGCCCACCTGATTTTTACCCAAAATACTATGATATTTTGTGATATCCTGCAATCGTTTATATCACTTGCAAAATCAGGAAAAAATGTGAAAATACGCTATTTTTATAGTCTTATATCACTCTAAAAAATGATTTAGTTACCCATCTGCTTTGCAACTTCAGCAGCAAAATCTTCCTGTTTCTTTTCGATACCTTCGCCAGTTTCGAAACGAACAAAGCTCTTGATTGTAATTTTAGCATTGTTAGCTTTTGCAACAGAATCCACATATGCTTTTACGTTCTGTTTTCCGTCTTCTGCTTTTACATAGATCTGATCTAATAAGCAGATTTCTTTTAATTCTTTGTTAATACGTCCCATTACCATTCCGCTGATGATCTTGTCATTCGCATCCGGTTTTTCATTTTTAGCCTGAACAGTTAAAATTTCTTTTTCTTTTTCGATGTATTCCTGGTCTACTTCATCTCTGCATGTATATACAGGTTTTAAAGCTGCAGCCTGCATAGCTACGTTTTTAGCCATTTCTTTAATATCATCGTTAACAACATCTGTTTCAACATCTACTAAAACGCCGATCTTTCCACCCATATGTGTGTAAGATGCCACGAATCCGTTTTCTTCTGTAACCTGTTTAAATCTTCTGATGTTCATGTTTTCGCCGATTACTGCGATCTGTCCTGCTAATTCTTCTTTAACAGTCTTTGTAGTATCAGCTTTCCAAGGTTCTTCCATGAATGCTTCGATATCTGCTGCATCTGTAACCATAGCCTGTGCTGCTACTTCTGCAACGTATGCCTGGAATTTTTCATTCTTTGCTACGAAGTCTGTCTCAGCATTAACTTCAACTACAACTGCTTTCTTATCATCATCAGATACAAGAACTTTACAAAGACCTTCTGCTGCGATTCTTCCTGCTTTTTTCTGAGCAGTAGCAAGTCCTTTTTCTCTTAAGAACTCAACAGCTTTGTCCATATCGCCTTCAGTTGCTGTAAGCGCTTTTTTACAATCCATCATACCAGCGCCTGTCGTTTCTCTTAATTCTTTTACCATTCCTGCGGTAATAGCCATTTTATTCTTCCTCCTGAATTTGTATTTATTATTGTAACTATCATTTGCGTTAATATTCAATTCAATTGAAAATAACTGCATAATTACATTAGTTTCTATTTTAAAATTCTACTTTACTTAAGAAAGTGCGCACTAAATTAGTGCGCATTCTCCGTTTTCTATGATTATCGCTTATGCTTCTACTTCTGTTTCAGCTTCTGCATCCATGAATTCTTCAGCAACATCTGCTTCTGCACCCTGGTTTGCTTCAATAACAGCATCTGCCATTTTAGAAACGATTAATTTTACAGCTCTGATTGCATCGTCATTACCCGGGATAACGAAATCAAGTTCTTCAGGATCACAGTTTGTATCTGCAATACCGATTAACGGAATTCCCAGTGTATGAGCTTCCTGCACACAGATTCTTTCTTTCTTAGGATCTACTACGAAGATTGCATCCGGGATCTTCTTCATATCTTTGATGCCGCCCAGATTCTTCTGTAATTTATCTAATTCTTTCTTTAATGCGATAACTTCTTTTTTCGGAAGAACATCAAATGTTCCATCTTCCTGCATTGTTTCAATTTCTTTTAAACGGTTAATTCTGCTCTGGATGGTTTTGAAGTTTGTAAGCATACCGCCTAACCATCTTTCATTTACAAAGTACATGTTACAACGTTCAGCTTCGCTTTTAACAGCGTCCTGAGCCTGTTTCTTTGTTCCTACGAACAAGATTGTGCCGCCTTCTGCTGCGATGTCAGAAACTGCCTTGTAAGCTGTGTCTACCATACCTACAGATTTCTGTAAGTCGATGATGTAGATACCGTTTCTTTCTGTGTAAATGTACGGAGCCATTTTAGGGTTCCATCTTCTTGTCTGATGTCCAAAGTGAACACCTGCTTCGAGTAACTGTTTCATTGAAATTACGCTCATGTTTTTTTCTCCTTTTTGGTTAAAATCCTCCGTGCATTTCACTCTTCCTCCAAAACCGGACATTCGGCACCGTCTTCGGAATCCATGCACGTGTGTTATTTTTTGCCTATGTAGTATAGCATATTATGGCAGCGAAAAGCAAGGACTTTTTCGAATAATTCGAAATATTTTGTAATATGTTCTGGGATTTTGCATATAACGAAAAAAATCCCTCCAAAGCAGCAGTGCTTTTTATTTTACACATACTGCTTTAGAGAGATCTGCTTTAATAAAACTTATTCATGACGCAGCGCATCGATGGGATTCAGCTTCGCCGCTTTTACAGATGGCAGCAGACCAAAGATGATTCCGATCAGCATCGAGAAAATAACTGAGCCAATTATTGCCGGAACACTGATTGCCACTGGAATCTGCGATATCTTGGAAATCGCCTGGGCAAGTATAATTCCTGCAATAACACCTATAATTCCTCCAAGACTGGTCAACACCGCTGCTTCCGTTAAGAACTGTCCTAAAATACTCTTTTTCTTGGCACCGATTGCTTTCTTTAATCCAATTTCACTGGTACGTTCCGTAACAGATACCAACATAATATTCATTACACCGATACCACCAACCAGAAGTGAAATACTTGCAATCCACAGGAGCTGGTTATTTGTTGCGGCACTCAGCTCTTCTTTTTCCTTTGCAATCTGCAAAACATCGGAAGCTTTGTATTTAATATTATCTGTATTGGTAACGGACGCATTTACAATGTCGGCACACTTCTTACCAATACTGCTCATGTCATCCGTATTTTCTGCCTTCATTACTATATTCTGAGGCTCGTCATACTGATATGGAATACACCATGATGAAGTCGTAAGGTAAACAATACCACTTGCTTCATTTCCTTTATAGTTGCTATAGTCCTCCATAGAATTAATAACAGGTTCAAATTGATCACTCTTAACCACCACACCAACTACGGTGAATGGCTCACCTTTTATTTCTATGGTTTTTCCAAGCGGATCTTCATCCTGAAACAGGCTTGTAGCCGCCGACTCATCCAGGATTGCTACTTTACGAAAATTTTTGTAATCTTCTTCTAAGAATGGGCGTCCCGTTTTCATTATGTAACCGCAGGTGGCGAAGTAATCCAAATCAACTCCGTAGACTCCGCCTCCGTCCAAACTGGTATTCTGATGGTAGATTCCATCTGCATACGCTCTTCTTGTATATAATGATACTTTTTCAACGCCGCTTATATCACTTATTTCTTTTTTCGTCTCTTCCGAAATTACCGGCACGCCCTTAGGAAGGGCGTCGTAATCGGACAGGGAATAATCATCCCAGTCACCCTGGCTTAAGCTTACCGTAACGGTATTATTACCCCCGCCAATCAGGTTCTTTTTAATCTGCTCATTGGTTCCCTGGATTGTGGAAACAATGGATATAATAGATGCGATACCAATGATGATACCCAGCATGGTTAAAAATGACCTCATCTTATGTGACCAGATGCCCTGAAAGGACAATCGTATATTCTCTAACACTGTTCCACCTCCTAGTACATCATTTCACTGGTGTCATCAGCATCTTTTACTTTTGCACCGTTCTTAACATTTTTACCATATGGGAATGAGATCTTATCTTCGTTGGTTAAACCTTCTTTAATTTCAATGTACTGTGAAAATAATGTTTTACCTGTCTTTACAAACTGCTGCTTCAAACGGTTATTCTCGTCTACCTTGTAAACGTAGCTCTGCCCGTTTTCTGTTCTTACATAAGCCTTATATAAATAAATGGTATTTGCATTTCCCGAACCGCCGCTGATTGTGATCTGGGCAGATTCATTATTGCTCAAACCATCTGCTGATTCAATATAAGCCGTAAATGGATAGTATGAGGAATTAGAGTTTCCTTCACCAAAACCATAGCTGTTGGAATCCTCAGGATAAGGAGATATTTCTGTAATCGTAGCTGCAAAACTAATCCCGCTTTCATTACCCATTCCCTGGACAATATCGCCTTTTTTAATTGTATCCAGGTTCAGTTCACTGATTGCCCCTTTTACATACAGTCCTTCATCACTGGTGATTACAACGAAAGCTTTTCCGTCAACTTCTCCAACATTTGGATCACCAACGCTTTTTACAACGCCGTTGATTGTAGATGATATGGTTGCCTCATTTACTTCTCTTCTGGACTTTTCAATCTTCAGACTGGATTCTCTTTTATCCAGTTCCAGTTTCCGGATCTCTGCTTCTTTTTCCTTAATTGCCTGTTTTAATTCGTCTTCGGTATAGCCTTCATCAAAATCTCCCGGATCACTCCAGTCAACATCTCCCGGATCTCCCCAATTGCCGTTTTTATCATCGTCTTTGGGAGGATCATTGATATCAGTTTCCTGCTTTTTGATTCCATCACTGGTAAATACCCAGGAAGTTCCCGGCGCATAACCATGGGTGACCTTGATCGTTCCGTCAAAGCCAATGGATTTAATAAATCCTCCTGTCAGAGAATCTGCCTCACGTATTTCTAATTTCGCGTGATATCCGCTTCGGATGGATTTTTCACCCTTTTCATCAAATCCCAGCATTTTATTAATAAAGGAACCTTTGACTACCGTACCGTCCTTACAGAAGAATACATAGGGATTTTTCTTTGTTCCTTCTCCCTTATATGGCTCTGATTTGTAATCCAGAATATCATAAGGTTTAATTGTTGCTGCGGGTGAATCTGCCGGTTCATTGTAATGATAATTCAAGGTAAATGTTCCAGCCGGCTTTTCTTTCATAATCAACGAATACTCTGCTACCTCTTCTCCTTTAACCGAATAAGTTCCGGATGGATCTAAGTTTGTAAACGTTGCACTCCATTTATTATCAGCCGTTAATGTTTTTACATCTGCTTGTTTATCACCATTCATCAAAGTAACTTTTACCCCGGAAGGATAATCAGCCAATGCATTGGTACCATGATCCCAGCCGATATTCACAATAATGCTGTTTAACTCAGCCGGAGCATCTGTCGATGGTGTCTCCGTTTGCTGATTTGTCTCTGTTGCCGGCTCCTGGCTGTCTGTTGGTTTTGTTTCCGGAGCATCCGTACTGTCTCCGCTTTCACTTGGTTTGGTATCCGGCGTACTGGTATCGCCAGTATTCCCGGTACTGTCTGTATCATTTGTGCTGCCCTGCATCTGACTCATAGATGCTGTAACAAAATTTTCTGTCAGGATTGCCTTTGCTTCATCTCCCGGTCCGTCATCGTCATCGGAATCATCACTGGGACCCTGATTTGGTATATTGTGATTTGCCTTAGCTGAATTCGGAAGAGGTGTCACCTTTTTCAATTTTTCCAGGTCATTTTTCGATCCCTGTATTTTTAAATCCAGTGTCTTTCCATCCAGTTCATACATCTCCAGATTCAGTTCCATAAGGGTTGTATCATAAGACAAAAGCTTATCCCCTACCTTGACTTTATCGCCTTCTTTTACATATACCTCATTTACAATCTGATCGGAAGCCAGATGTACTTCCTGACTGATATCAGATACAATATTGGCATATAGCGTGCTTCCGTCTCCCATCATACCCATTCCCTGAAACTGAGAAACCGGAATGACCTCTACCGGATCACCACCTGATTTTACTACTTTAAACACACCAAACCCGGCGGCACCAACTACAAGGACAGAAGCAATACAGATACCTGCTATGGTAATTTTTTTCACTTGGTAACCTCCTTTGGATTGCTTTCAGAGAGTTCTCCGTCAAATATATATACCGTCCTTTTTGCACACTGTGCAATCCCCGGGTCATGGGTAATCATAACAACTGTTACCCCTTCCTCATTTAGCTTTTCAAATAACTCCATTACCTGTTTGCTGGATCTGGAGTCCAAAGCGCCTGTAGGCTCATCTGCCAGAATTATCTTCGGATTATTTACCAAAGCTCTGGCGATTGCCACCCTCTGCTTCTGTCCGCCGGAGAGCTGCGTGGGTTTGAACTCTATACGATCTTCCAGCCCAACTCTTTCCAGTGCCTGTGCCGCTCTCTTCAAACGTTCTTTCTTATGCACGCCTGCGTAAATCAACGGTAATGCTACATTTTCAAGAGCACTCTGCCTTGGAAGCAGCTGAAAGGTCTGAAATACAAATCCTACGCTCTTTAAACGCACATCCGCTACAGATTCCTCTTTTAGTCCCAGTACATCCTGTCCATCCAGCAAAAATGTTCCTTTTGTCGGCTTGTCAAGACAGCCGACAATATTCATAAGCGTTGATTTTCCGGAACCGGAAGGACCCATAATTGCAACATATTCACCTTTTTCTACATGAAGGCAAACATCCTTTAATACCGGGACAACCATTTTGCCCTGAATATAATCTTTATAGATATGATCTAACTCAAGAATCACTTTGTTGCCTCCATTTCTTAATTGCCTGCTGAAGCTGGCGCAGAACCATCACCTTCAATCGTTACAGGTCCCGGCGATACTACACTTCCTTCAACGTCATTTTCATCCATTGCATCATCAGCTCCATCATCATCACCTGGAGCAATTTCTGCATTGCCGCCTTCGTCGCTGCCATTAAACTCCTGAACATCCATGCTGCCGGATACGCCATTTCCTGCATCCATTCCGCCATCCATGCTTCCTCCCGGCATTACGCCTTCACCGCCCTGAAGATCTTCTGCTCCGCCGCCGCTGCCTTCATCTGAATCATTCTGTCCTGACAGATCGTTGATATTTCTGGTTACCGGAGCCCCTGCTTCTATCGTATCATCCGGATAAGCAATGTAATCTTCCGCAGTCAGTCCCTCTGTAATCTGATATTTCTGAAGATCCTCATCAAATTCTCCAAGAGTTACTTTTCGTTTTTCCAGTTTATCTTTGGAGTCTGCTGCCCATACATAGGCTTCTTCCGGTTTTTCTTCATCCATGACCAGATAGTAGCTGTCCAGCCAGATTCCATCTTTATGATCTTCCTGCCCATTATCCATTTCGATATAAACGTGCTGACCCAGCATTAAACCATCAGCTGAATCCAGAATTACATAAAATGGATAATTGCTGGAAGATGTCTCAGAACTTCCACTGCTCATATACATACTGTTCTGGCTGGATTCCGGCTTGTCTGTTTCTACTGACGTTAGTGTTCCCTTCCAAGTTTTATCCTCATCCACTCTGGAACGGATAATAACCGGATTGCCTTCAATTATGGAAGACATATTCTGTTCATTGACTTTTCCTTTTACACGGTAATCCCCGGTAGCCAGTACCGTCATAAATGGTTCTGCTTCGCCGGTACTCGTTGTTGCAGTACCATCCTTATTAATGGACTTTACAACTCCGCCGATTTCACTGAGTACATCCGCATTTGCAATGGTCTTTTTCAGATTTTCAATTTCCACTGCTTTCGTTTTCTTTTCATACTCTGACCGCTTTACAGAGTTCTGGGCTGTCTGGATCTGTGTTGTATAGCTCAGCTGTTCATCTGCACCAGCTTCCTTTTTCTCCTTCTCCAGCTCAGCAATATTATTATTAGCCGTATCTATATCAGACTGAATACGTTCAAGATCAATCTGAGACTGATTCAGGGTATCTTCAGAGTCCTGGGTATCATAGGTAAATAACTTATCCCCTACTTTAACCTCCTGCCCCTCTTCTACATAGATTTCTTTTATTTTCTTATCCTGAGAAACTTCAATTTTCCAGGTTTCCTGGGGTTCTACAACACCGGAATATCTCCCGTTCAGACCATCCCCGCTGGATAGACCTGCAAGATTTGCCACGGAATCCACATATACGACATTCTTACCTGAAGCTGAGCCTGTCCCTCTGAATTTGAAAAACCATATCGCTAAACCTATTACTGCCAAGACAAGGATAACTGCTATAACAATTATAAGTTTCTTTTTCTTCTTATCCATCGTTTTCCTCCATAAATCCATAATAATGTTGATTATACCACCTGCCACTAAGCGTGTCATTAAGAATTCATTAAATTCACATAAAATTCAAAAACCACCTTTTCCTGATTTACTGCCTGTTCAGGAAAAAGTGGTTTCTAATTAATCTATGATAATGGATATTTTTCGGTCAGGCTCTGTACAAGTGCCAATGCTTTATCATGGTTTTCTTCCGGTGACTGAAGCATCATTGCAATAGCTTCAGCAATGATATCCATATCAGCTTCTACCATACCTCTGGCTGTTACTGCAGGTGTTCCAAGTCTTACACCGCTTGTTACAAATGCCGACTGGGGATCATTTGGAATTGTATTCTTATTGCAGGTGATATTAACGCTGTCTAAAATTTTCTCAACTGCTTTTCCGGTCTGTCCAAGAACGGATAAATCAACCAGCATCAGGTGATTATCTGTACCTCCGGATACAATCTTAATACCACGGCTCATCAGACCTTTGCTCAGTGCCTGGGCATTCTTAACAATATTTTTCTGATATTCTTTATATTCATCGGATAATGCTTCTTTAAAGCAGACTGCTTTTGCTGCAATCACGTGCATCAGAGGTCCTCCCTGAATTCCTGGAAATACTGCTTTATTGAAGTTGAATTTTTTTGCTGTTTCTTCACTGCATAAGATCAAACCACCACGTGGTCCGCGAAGTGTCTTATGGGTTGTCGTTGTTACAACGTCAGCATATGGGATTGGGCTTGGATGAACTCCGGCTGCTACCAGTCCTGCAATATGTGCCATATCGACCATCAGATATGCATTTACTTCATCTGCAATCTCCCGGAATTTCTTAAAGTCGATGGTTCTTGCATATGCGCTTGCACCTGCAACGATCATTTTCGGTTTTGATTCCAGGGCAATTCTTCTTACTTCTTCATAATCGATAAAGCCTTCATCATTTACCCCATAAGGAACCGCATTAAAATAAGCTCCGGACATATTAGCCGGACTTCCATGTGTCAGATGTCCGCCGTGTGCAAGATTCATTCCCATCACGGTATCTCCTGGCTTTAACATTGCAAAAAATACAGCCATATTAGCCTGTGCTCCGGAATGGGGCTGAACATTTGCATAAGTACATCCAAAAATCTCTTTTGCTCTTTCTATGGCCAGAGTTTCAACAACATCCACACATTCGCATCCGCCATAATAACGCTTACCCGGATACCCTTCTGCATATTTGTTTGTCAGCGGGCTTCCCATTGCCGCCATTACTGCTTTACTAACCCAGTTTTCAGATGCTATCAACTCTATATGGCTGTTTTGCCGATCCTGTTCTGCTTCGATTGCCGACGCTACCTCTGGGTCTACTGACCTTACTTCATCCAGTGAATACATATTCAATCCTCCTAAGATATTTTAACACATTGCAGTATTAATATATCGGTTTTTTCAAAAATTGTCAAGAGGTTTGACAATCTGCCCTTTTTCGTATAAACTATAGTAGATGACACAGATTCAGTATGAGATGAAACTTATTACTAAATTTGTCAAATACTGTCGAAAGGATTTCACATGTACTCAATTACAACATTTTATCTTATTCTGATCAATCTTATTGGTTTCCTTTCCATGGGTCTGGATAAGAGCAAAGCAAGGCGCGGCAAATGGCGCATAAAGGAACGGACACTATTCCTCATTGCTCTGGTTGGCGGAAGTACCGGTTCTCTGTGCGGTATGTATTTTTTTAGACATAAGACAAAACACAGATCATTTGTTATAGGAATCCCTGCTATATTAATTTTACAGGCAGCCGGATTCGTTAGTTACTATTTTATTTTTTAAAGGAGACTCCCATGAAGAAATATTCCATCAGATTGTTATTGTCTGTACTTTTTTTATGTGTGATATTTGTTCCGCTCTCAGGCTGTACGGACAGTGCACCCAAAAAAACCGTAAAAAAAGAACTTAATCTGATCCAGCATCTGGATGAAAATACAATCAAGTCTTTCATTTCCTATGAAGACATGATACATACTCACTCCAGCTCTGAAGCAATCAGCCCGGAAGCAACCGAATCCATTAAATTATTTTTCAAGAACTTCACTTACAAAATTAAATCGACAAAAATTGACGGCGATCATGCGACTGTTGCCGTCGAAATCAAAAATCTTGATACAAATGCACTGGCCAAGGATCTTTGCAAAGCCCTCATTGCCCAAAGTGCTTCCTTAGAGAACGAATCCCAGGAAATCTCCGGTTTAACTCCCTACTTCACTTTATTACACAATTTTCTATCCAAGAACAGCTATGACCTTATCACTACAACTGCAGAAATCCCACTTACCAAAAACGATGATAACTGGTCTATCGATAATTCACCTGAATTAGAAGATGCCCTGGTCAGCGGTTTTGTTTCCCAGTTAAAAAACCCTTACCTGATTACACCGGAAGAAGTTCTATCCATATACATGGAGAGCTTTAAAAAACTGGATGCAAAGGGTTGGATACAGTATCTGGGAATGGAAGATATTTTCGCCACCGGAAATGCTCTCTATCCGGAAATCGACCTTGCATTGGCAGACCAGATCGAAAAATATTTTGATTATAAGATACACACTTCCACGCAGGACGAAAATTATGCAACTGTCAATGTGGATATTACCAGTCTGGACTTGGAAAGTGTACTTCATACATACCGGGATCTTCTTATGAAATATGCCAATACAACCGCTGCAATAAGAGCAACGGATTCGGAGTTGTCGGACAAGACCTCCAAGTATCTTTTAGAAGCGTTAAAAGCTAATAAACAGGCAATTACCAAAAATATAGACCTAAAGCTGACAAATGACGGGTCAAGCTGGGTTCTTCAGCTGAATGACGGCTTTTCTGATGCCCTTCTTGGAGATATCAGCGCTGCACTTTCCGCATTCAGCCAGCCGGAAAGTGAAGAAAATTCATAATGTAATAAAAAACGGAAACTACATGCAGATGCAGTTTCCGTTTTTTATTTATTTTACTTTTACCGCTGCGGCTTTACTGTAAGATCCGTAAATACGCTTTCCGGTAGAGTCTTCTTTATACGCACGCACCTTTACATAATACTTTCTGCCGCTTTTCAGCTTCGTAACAGTCTTGTTCAGCAATCCCGTATTCAAAGACTTTTTGCCTTTTGTAAAGGAAGAATTTGCTGCATATAAAATCTGATAGCCCTTTGCTCCCTTTACCTCTTTTGTGGATACAACCATCCGGGTCTTCGTTGTACTGGATAAGCTGATCCCAGATACTTTTTTCACTTTAACCTTTGTCCACTGGGCATAGACGGTGCGGTTCTTTGCCGACTTAATCTTTTTGTCAGAAGTAATTTTACTTCCGCCCTTTTTCTTGGTATACCAGCCTTTAAACTCATATCCTGCTCGTTTAACAGATGGCAGTGTTCCATAGAATGATCCGTATTTAATGGTCTTAGATGCCTTACCAGACTTACCGCCATTACCATTAAACTTAACTTCATAATTCATTTTTGAAGGTATGGTTACCTTTTTGCCCTTCTTCACCTTATTGTTTCCACTGCCTTTTGAAGCTACGATTTTGCTGATGTTCTTACAGTTCTTTCCGTAATCCAGAGTTAAGCCTGAGCCATTAATTCCTGCATTGTAGAAAGTCTGGAAGTAAGCCTCTACACCATCGATTTCGTCATCATCTTCATACGCACCATCTTCGAAGATCGGATCTGTCAAATTTGCATTTATAATCATCTTTCCTTGTAGATTTACACATCCATTGAAGGTATCAATCATATTATAAACACTCTTTGGGATATCAGGTGCCTGGCGCAAATTAGTGCAGTTTTTAAATGTTCCCATCAAATCCACTACATTATTTGATATGGCATAGACCTGCTTCAAACTACTACATCCGGAAAAAGCATATCGCATGTACTTAACTGAATCCGGAATTTCTGTAACTATTTCCAAAGAAGTACATCCAGCAAATGTATTATACATTTGTTTAACACCATTCGGTATTGTTGGCATCTTTGTTAAGCTTTCACAGTTATAAAATGTCCAGTCCAAAGAAGTAACTCCTTTGGGTATTGTAGGTGCTTTCTTTAAACTTTTACATCCACGGAATGTATCTGATAATTGTTTTAAAGAAGCAGGTAGCTTTGGCGCTTCTTCCATACTGATACAACCAGTAAATGTATAATTCAGATTTGATACTGTATCAGGTATCTTGGGTGCTTTCTTTAAACTTTTACATCCCAGAAATGTCTCTTCCATATTTATAACACCTGATGGTATCGACGGTGCAACCTGAATAGTTTCACAATCTGCCAGATATCCGGAGATATCCACAATCCCCTTTGGAATCCTTGGCGCCTTTACAAGATTGGTACATCCTGAAAAAGCATATGTCAAAGATTTAACCGTAGTTGGAAACTCAGGAACACTCGTAAGACTTCTACAATCCGCAAATGCTCTACTAACATCCTTTACTTTGGCTGGCAAATCCGGCACTTTTAAAAGATTAACACATCCATTAAAAATCCCCGAAATGTCTGTGGCACTTTTGGGCAAATTTCCAATTTCCTTCAAAGCAGTACAACCACTAAATGCATAACTTGCATTTTTTATGCCATTAGGAATCTCATAGATTCCTTCCAGACTTATACACTCTTTAAAAGCAGATTGAATATCAAGAGTACCTGTTGGTATTCCTGTAACTTTTTGAAGATTCCTACATCCTGCAAACGCAAACTGCATGTTATTATCTTCAAACTTTACCCCATCTTCAAAATTAATAGAACTGATCACTTTATTATTTGTAAATACACCATTCGATCCTCTTTTTCCTGCTTTACCAACTACTATCTTATATTCAATTTTATCAAGTTTCACCATTTTAGGAACAACAACCTCAGCTCCCACATCTAAATATTTATGAAGTGTAATTGTTTTTGTCTTTTCATTAACATCATAATTCCATTTACCTGTAAAATTATCATATGTCCATGCAGCATACAATATTTGGCTATCATTTGCTTTATATACCATTTCTGGTGTGACTTTATGACTTTCTTCCTTGTCGGTATACCAACCTTTGAATATATATCCATTTCTGACAGGCGTTGGTAATGCACCGTATGATTCACCCGTTGTAACATCTTTGCTTTCTTGTGAAACACTTCCTCCATTTGGATCGAAAATTATCTGACATTTATTTCTTGCTGATTTATTACCAACTATCATACCTTTTACTATATTAGTACGTTCGCCCCCTTGAGTAGCTATAATTTGTTCAATATTGAGACAATCTTTTGTATAATTCACAATAAGACTATTTTTTCCTGTAGATGCATTTAAAAAGCAATTCTCAAAATTATCCGGATTGCCTGATATTGTAATTTCTCCTTTCAGTCTGCTGCAATTTTCAAATGCATTTTCCAAGTTCGTTATCTCTGAAGGTAAATTATTTACTTGCTCTAAGGTGTCACATCCTGAAAACATATAAGATAAGTCGTTATTTTCAATTTTCACTCCCTTTTCAAAAGTAACTGACTTAATTTTTTTATTATTTGTAAACGCTCCTAATAGAATTTCACCCTGATCATCTGATATGTATTCTGCATTTTTTAACATTATATCATATGGTTGTCCTTTTATATCGATTTCCTTTGGAACATTTACAATTTCATCGCTCCCAACATACTGTTTCAATAAAATTATTTTCTCAGAATCCAATATATCATAATCCCAGTTTTGTGATAAATATATATTGTCTATTTCCAGCTCGGTCTCGATTTCTGTTGCATCCCATATTTCTGTTTCAGACTCTGTCGATTCGGTTTTAATTGTCTCTTTCTCGTCGGTTTCTACTACAGTATCTGTCACTTCTTCCTTTAACAATTCTGTCTCTGAAACAGTTTCCATTTCATCAACCTGATCTGATTTCTGTGTGATGTTTTTCTCATCTGCTAATGCTGTAATACCAGATGTACTGATAATAGAAGCACAAATTAATACACTCAAAATCTTTTTACACACTTTTTTTCTTCTCATAACCCACTCTTCCTTTCTTTTTTTAAACAATATTTTCTGATGTTACATTGTGCAATATGTCAGCTTTTGCTTTGATTTTACACTATAATTAATCTAATTATAACATATAATATTATATATGTTTGAATTTTTTCTTAATTTGTAGCTGCCATTTACACAAAAAAACTATCCAACTGCATGTAGGATCAATAAAACATGGCCCTTTTTTTGCAAGTTGGATAGTAATGATACGATCATTCAATTTTACTCTGATTCTTTTTCTTCTTCCTGAGCCGCTACTATTTTCAGTTCTAATTCATCTAACTGCTTCTCATCTACAACCCCCGGTGCTCCTGTCATCAGGCAGGACGCATCCTTCACTTTCGGGAATGCAATCACTTCACGGATGCTGTCTTCTTTTGTCATCAGCATGATCAGCCTGTCCAGTCCATAAGCCAGTCCTGCGTGGGGTGGAACTCCGTATTTAAATGCATTTAACAGGTATCCGAAACGCTCCTCTGCCTGTTCTTTTGTGAATCCCAGAACTTCAAACATTTTTGCCTGAACATCATTCTGGAAGATTCGGACACTGCCGCCTCCGAGCTCGGTACCGTTAAGTACGATATCGTATGCTTTCGCTCTGACTGCACCAGGATCTGTATCGATCTTATCTAAATCTTCTTCCATCGGCATGGTAAATGGATGATGCATAGCTGCAAAACGCTGCTGTTCTTCTGACCACTCCAGAAGCGGAAACTCCGTTACCCAGAGGAACTTATAATCATCCTTAGAGAGAATTTCCATATTTTTTGCAATCTCAAGGCGAAGATTTCCTAATACATCCCAGACAACCTTATTCTTATCCGCCGCAAACAGCAGTAAATCCCCAGGTTCTCCACCCATTGCTGCAACGATTGCTTTTAATTCCTCTTCTGACATAAATTTCGCAAAGGAGGACTTAAAAGTGCCATCCGGATTGATCACCAGGTAGGCAAGACCTTTGGCGCCATAGCCTTTGGCAAATTCAACAAGTGCATCTATTTTCTTACGAGGCATGCTTCCCTGCCCTTTCGCATTAATGCCGCGTACACTTCCGCCATTATCCAGGGCTCCTTTAAATACTACAAATCCGCAGTCCTTTACAACTTCTGATATATCTTTTAATTCCATACCAAAACGGATATCCGGTTTATCGGACCCATAACGATCCATTGCATCCTGCCATGTCATTCTCGGAATCGGAAGTGGCACATCAATACCGATAGCTTCCTTGAAGATCTTAGCTAACAGTCTTTCGTTGACTTCAATTACATCATCTATGTCTACAAAAGACATCTCCATATCGATCTGTGTAAATTCCGGCTGTCTGTCCGCCCTTAAATCCTCATCACGGAAACATTTTGCAATCTGGAAGTAGCGGTCAAAACCGGAACACATCAGCAGCTGCTTAAATAACTGGGGTGACTGTGGAAGAGCATAGAAATTACCGGGATGCACACGGCTTGGAACCAGGTAATCACGAGCACCTTCCGGGGTACTATTTATTAAAATCGGAGTTTCAATTTCCAGGAAGCCTTCTTCCGCAAGGAAAGTTCGTACAGAAGTAGCCACCTTACTTCTTAGCATCAGGTTTCTCTGAAGATTTGGTCTTCTAAGGTCTAAATATCGGTATTTTAAACGAAGTTCATCTTTTGTCTGGATATTTTCCTCTACCGGGAAAGGCGGTGTATCAGATTCAGAAAGAATACGAAGTTCCGTAGCGCGAAGCTCCCATTCTCCTGTTGCCAGATGTTCATTTACAGCTCCGGAACGGTTTTCCAGAATTCCTTTTACTGCAATTACAAATTCACTGCGCAGTTTTCCTGCTTTCTCAAATCCCTCTGTTCCAATATCATTTTCATCAAACACGATCTGAAGTATCCCGGAGCGGTCTCTCAGATCCACAAAGATCAGACTTCCAAGATTTCTCCTTTTCTGTACCCATCCCATTGCAATGATCTCGGTACTAATGTCGGACTTTGTAACCTCCGCACATCTGTGTGTTCTCTTAAGGCCTTTCATTGATTCTGCCATTTCTCTTATCCTCCATCATCAAAGCGGACATTTAAAATCCACTTTGTTACTTTTATTATACACGCTCTAAACAAATAATCCCGGAATATCCGTTAATGCCACTTCTGTCTGTTCCCCGGTTTCCATATCTTTTACCCTTGCCACACCTTTTTCAAGCTCGTCAGAACCGATGACCACCGTTTTCTTTGCTCCGATTTTGTTCGCATATTTCATCTGGGCTTTCACGCTGCGGTCCATATAGTCTGTTTCCACGATAATTCCGTGGCTTCTGATTTCATTTACAAGCTTATATGCCTTTGCTTTCGCTTCTTTTCCCAGAATTCCCACATATAATTCAACCGAATCTTCTGACGGGAGCTGAACACCTTCTTTTTCCAGGAAGTATAAAATTCGTTCGATCCCCATTCCAAATCCTACCGAAGGAATATCCTGCTTCTCATCGATTTCATGAATCAGTCCGTCATAACGTCCGCCTCCGCAGAGTGTAAAACCTTCCGAATTTACAAATTCAAAAACAGTTTTTGTATAGTAGTCCAGTCCTCTGACAATTCCCGTATCTATTTCGTAGGGCACGTTTAATTCATCTAATAGTGCCTGTAATTCCTCAAAGTGCTCTCTGCACTCCTCATCCAGATATTCAATTGTTCTAGGTGCCTTGTCCACAATCGTTTTACAGGTATCCACTTTACAGTCTAAAACACGAAGGGGATTTTTCAGCATTCTCTCACGACAGGTGGGACATAGCTGTTCTTCATGTTCTTTTAAGTACGCAAGGAGGGCATCATTATAAGTTTTACGGCAATCCTTGCAGCCGATACTGTTAATATGAAGCTTTGCATCGGATAATCCTAATTTACGAATCAGGGTAGATACCAGTGTAATCACTTCGACTTCTGCCAATGGACTTTTGGATCCTACAAATTCCACTCCGAACTGGTGATGCTGTCTGAGTCTGCCGCTTTGAGGTTTTTCATAACGAAATGCCGGTGTCACATAAAATAATTTTGTAGGTGCAGGCTGTGCGTACATGTTGTGCTCCAGGTAAGCTCTCATAACCGGGGAGGTGCCCTCCGGCTTTAAAGTAATGCTGCGGTCACCTTTATCTAAAAAGGTATACATCTCTTTTTGTACTACGTCTGTCGTTTCCCCAACTCCACGCTGGAACAACACAGTATGCTCGAACATAGGGGTAATAATTTCAGAGATATGATACGTTTTTGCTAGATCTCTTGCTATTTTTTCTACCAGGGTACGCTTGTGCATCTCTTCTCCGTACCAATCCTGTACTCCTCTGGGTGCCTGTGTAATCATGACAAGTCCTCCTCTATTTCAATCTCTATATTTTCTTTGTCTAATATTTCTTCTATCCCATCTTGATGTATGACTCTTAAAAATGCAAGGAATATTTTCATATCGAAATTCTTTACTTCCGCAATCATCAATTCCACAGCAGCATCCATTTCAAAAGACCTGCGGTATGGACGGTCGGAAGTTAAAGCCGCAAAGACATCGCACACTCTTAAGATCCTTGCTCCTATAGGGATCTCTTCCTCTGCCAGATTGGATGGATATCCAGTACCATCGTAGTTTTCGTGATGATACAGAATACTGTCCAAAACTTTCATGGAATAACCCTCTTTATGCAAAATAGCATAACTGAGCGTAGAGTGTGTACGAACATACCGCATCTCTTCAACCGTTAAGGTTTCTTCTTCCCGTCCATAGATATATTTTGCAAGTTCCATCTTACCTATATCATGGAGAAAACCGGCAATTGCCATCTCATGGCAATCTTCCTCACAAAGGCCCAGTTCTCTGGACACACGGCTGGCCAGATTACTGACACACATTCCATGTGCAATTTCCTTTGCAAGATCTATTTGTATGATGTGACATGTTCGTTGTTTACGAGTTTCTGTCATTCCAATTCCCCTTCGTATAGTAAGAAGCCTTTTCGCTTCCGTTCTATCATTTCATCAATACGTTCGATATAACCTTTAATATCTTTTACATTTTCTATGCGTTCAATATGTTCCTCATCCGGCACAATTTTGGTAGCTGCTCCCGCCCCCAATGCCAGAATACTCTGTTTTTCTTCCATAATCAGAATATTGTAAATACCTGCTTTATCCGGCTTAGCATAACCCACATTTTCAAAATTTCCCGCCATATTCTTCTGTCGGTACAGGTAATAAGGTGTCAGTCCGCTTTTGCTCACATAATCAGATGTCATGTCCATAATTTCCTGATTATTCGTAAATGTCATCTCTTTATACTGATCTCTAAACATGTTCAGCCTTGCCGCGCGTTTCACTGCAAGGGAATGGACTGTAATACTTTCCGGATCCATCTCCACTACTTCCTGAAGTGTATGCTCCACCTCAGATTTACCTTCACCTGGAAGTCCTACAATCAAATCCATGTTAATATTATCGAATCCTGCATCCCGTGCCAGAGCAAATGCTTCTTTGGTCTGCGCCACCGTATGGCGCCTGCCTATAATATCCAGCGTCTTATCATTCATCGTCTGAGGATTTATCGAAATCCTGGTAACCGGATGTCTGCGTATCGCCTCTAACTTTTCCATTGTAATACTGTCAGGCCTTCCGGCTTCCACCGTGTACTCCTGGATTTTATTGATATCAAAACAGGATTCAATCTTATTCATAAGACGCTCTATCTGTTCCGGTTCCAAAGTCGTAGGTGTTCCTCCCCCTATATAAATCGTATTGAGTTCACGGTTTTTATAGAGCTTTGCAGCAAACTCCATCTCCTTACAAAGTGCGTCAAGATAAGCGTCCACTTTATGCTTCCACACGGACAGCGGGCTGGAACTAAACGAACAATAGAGACAGATACTGGGGCAAAATGGAATTCCTATATATAGACTATAACCATTTTTATAATTAATATCCTTTAAAATATAGCTTTCCCGGTTTGCAATCATAACACTCAGTGAGGTTTTTTCATTGCTGCAATAATATGTATTGCGCATATAATCCGCTATCTCAGTATTCTTAAGTCCCTGTTCTAACAGAGCCATTGGAATCTTCGTAGGGCGAATGCCTGTCAACGTCCCCCAGGGCAGTTCCTGACCCGAACGTTCTCTAAGCATTTCATAAAGCAGGCGTTTCAGCCTGTTTTTTGTTTCCTTACGATTGGCATAATAATCCAGCTGAATGCTTCGTCCATCCAGCTTTTCCCGATCCGGTCCATAAAATGTTATAGCAATGCCGGTGTCACTGTAGGATATCATGATATAAAAATCAAAAGACCCTTCCACCAGATCTTCCCCGTAATAGACAGGTACATCCACCCCCGGATAGAATGCTCTCACCAGTGAATGGATATCATATTCGAAATCTCTCTTATTCAATTGTACTGCAATCATCATTTTCTCCTGTAAAACGATATTAAGCAAAAGGATTATACTTTTTTTCGTGACCGATGTCTGTCATAGATTCATGCCCTGGGCAGACCTGCGTATCTTCCGGCAAAGTGTTTAAAAGCTCTTTTACCGATCGTGATAATTCCGCCTGGTTTCCGGTTGGAAAATCAGTTCTGCCTATACTTTCACGAAATAATGTATCCCCGCTGAATAAGGTCTTTTCTTCCGGCAGGTAATAACATGCCCCGCCTTTTGTATGTCCCGGTGTATGCAATACTTTGATTTTGAAGCCCGCAAGTTCTGCTTCTTCCTGATTCTTAAAATAGCGGTCTGCCTTAATCACAAACGGCAGTCCAAACATCGAGGATAAGTTTAAATGATTATCCTCAGTGACCGCCTTTTCCTGCTCTAATACACAGACTGGAACCTGGAGCTCTTTCTTCAAATCCATAGCTGCACCAGTATGGTCAAAATGACCATGGGTTAATAAAATGGCTGCCACTTTAACCTGCAGGCTTTTTATCTTTTGTATAATCGCCTGTGCTCTGTCTGCCGGATCTATAATAACAGCTTCTTTGTTCTCTTCGTTGATTGCCAGATAACAATTGGTCTGCACCATCCCCAGCACCATCTTCTCGATATGCAGCTTACTCATACAACCTACTCCTTATCCGGTGGTACGTTCAATATCAATCACGCTTTCCACCTGTCTGATTTTTTCAATAAGACTGTTTAGAACTTCCCGTCCCGGCACATCAAAGCTCATGGCAATGGTTGCCGTTCCCTGTTTGCTTGTTCTGGAATTTACACTGGTAACATCAATCTTACGTTCGGTAAAAATCCTGGATATATCTACCAGAAGTCCGGTTCTGTTATTACCGTAGATCTTAATCTCTGCAGTATAAAGTCCATTAGATCCGGTTTCCTCCGGCTCCTGCCATTCAGCATCAATAAGACGTACCCTGTCTTCTCCACCCAGATTAATAATATTTACACAATCTGTCCTGTGAATTGACACACCTCTTCCTCTAGTAACAAATCCAACGATTTCATCTCCCGGTACAGGGCTGCAGCATTTGGAAAAACGTACAGCAACATCATGAATGCCTTTTACGACAATGCCGCTTTTCGTTCTGGCAATGCGGACTTTTTCTTTTGATTCTGCTGCTTCAATAATATTTTCATCCGTGATCTGCTTCTTATGCTGCTTCTGATACTCCTCCAGAAGTTTGTTCACCACCTGGCCCTCTTTCAGTCCGCCATGGCCGATGGCCGCCAATACAGATTCCCAGTCCCGGAAACCATATTTACGCATCACACTTTCCATATATGCCGGCTTTGTAATGTCGCTTTGTACAATTGCTTTGGATTTGCAATACTGTGCAAACATTTCCTTGCCTTTAATAATATTATCTTCTTTCAGTTCATTCTTAAACCATTGGTTAATCTTGTTCTTTGCCTGAGTACTTTTTACAATCCCCAGCCAGTCACGGCTTGGACCTCTGGAATTTTGTGAAGTCACAATCTCAATACGGTCTCCGTTTTGAATCACGTAATCGATATTCACAAGCTTGCCATTTACTCTTGCACCAATCATTTTGTTCCCAACTGCACTGTGGATACTGTAAGCAAAATCAATTGGTGTTGAACCATTTGGAAGGTTCTTCACATCTCCCGCAGGTGTGAAGCAGTATACATTCTCGGCAAACAAATCCAAATCACTTTTTAACAGGCTCATGAATTCTTTATTGTCAGACATATCACGCTGCCATTCCAGAATCTGACGCAGCCAGCTTAATTTTTCTTCTTCCTGCTCAGCCACTCCTTTTTTACCGTCGGAGCTTTCCTTGTATTTCCAATGGGCAGCAATACCAAATTCTGCTGTCCGGTGCATTTCAAATGTACGGATCTGAATTTCAAAAGGCTGACCGCTGGGGCCAATCAAGGTGGTATGCAGGGATTGGTACATGTTGGGCTTAGGCATCGCAATGTAATCCTTAAAACGCCCCGGAATCGGTTTATACATCTCGTGAATTACCCCGAGAGCTGCATAACAATCCTTCACTGTGTCCACAATTATCCGAACTGCAAACAAATCATAGATCTGTTCAATCGTCTTCTGCTGATTGACCATTTTCTTATAGATACTAAAGAAATGTTTCACCCTTCCATCAATCTGCGCCCTAATCCCGGCACTTTCTACATGGAGGCTGACTTCATCGACAATACTCTGCACGAACTGCTCCCGCTCCGTTTTACGCAGTGAAACTTTTTCCACAAGGTCATAGTACACTTCAGGCTCCAGATATTTTAAAGAAAGATCATCCAGCTCCACTTTAATCTTGGAAATACCAAGCCGTTGGGCAATGGGTGCATAAATATCCATGGTTTCCCTTGCTTTTTCCTTCTGCTTTTCCGGCTTCATATACTTCAAAGTCCGCATGTTATGCAGTCTGTCCGCCAGTTTAATTAATATAACCCGAATGTCTTTCGCCATTGCCAAAAACATTTTACGCAGGTTCTCCGCCTGAACTTCAACTTTATCTGCTGAATAGGACAACTGCCCCAGTTTGGTTACGCCATCCACCAGAAGTTCCACCTCTGCACCAAATTCCCTGCGTACCTCATCGGAAGTCAGAACCGTGTCTTCCACCACATCGTGCAGAAGTCCTGCTACAATGGTTTCTTTATCCAGTTCCAGATCCGCAAGTATGATTGCAACACTTAAAGGATGGATAATATATGGTTCTCCTGATTTCCTCTTCTGATCCTGATGGGCATCATTCGCAAGATGATACGCCTTTTCGATCATCGAGATATCGGTAGACGGATGATATTTTCTAACACTGCTGATCAGCTCATCATACAGGATATCCGGGCTCGTAAAATCAGCCATGCCCTTTATAATGGCATCCGCCTTTTTAATCTTATCTAATTTTTCATTTTTAATCGTCCCATTCATTGGCATTCATATCACCATCTTCTAATTGTTATATTCGCTGCTGTTTTGCGTCTATATACCCTCATAGCAGAGCACAGACTGAACATCATAGCCTTTCAGACGTTCTCTGCCTTTCAGCCCTGCAAGTTCCATTAAAAATACAATCTTGACTACTTCTCCGCCCAGACTTTCAATCAGCTTCACGCTGGCTTCTATAGTTCCGCCTGTAGCAATTAAATCATCAATAATAACAACCTTCTGTCCAGGCTTAACCGCATCCTTGTGAATTTCAATTTCGGCACTGCCATACTCCAGGTCATATTCCTCAGAAATTGTCTCACAGGGCAATTTCCCCTTTTTCCTCACAGGTACAAAGGAAGTATGCAAATTATATGCCAGGGGCATTCCAAAAATGAATCCTCTGGATTCTGTTCCAACAATTACATCTACCGGTATATCTCCAATTAATTCCTGCATGGAATCAATTGCAAGCTTCAATCCGTCTGCATCCTGCAAAATACTGGTAACATCTCTGAAAATAACTCCTGGTTCCGGAAAATCCGGGATACTTCTTACATAATCGTCTAGCTTCTTCATCCTGTTCTCCATTCTAAATTCAATCATTCTTCTTTATTTATCAATTTAACTTATCCATAAGTATATCATTTATCTATCGAATTATCAATTGTAAACTCCTTCAAAATTAGGCGCAAAAAAAGATGCAAAATGGTATATTTGCATCTTTTTTCTGTTATAGTGTCGTATTATGTGGTTTTTTTCTACTTTATGGGCATGAATTCCATTTATAAAGGAGCGTATTTTGAGGGCAAACTCCACGAGGCCATGCCCCTTCTGTATTTATTAACCAGTCATGCAGTTCCTCATTTGCTAAAACGTATCACCGAACCATCAGCTTATAAGATTCCCAAACCGGACTCAGAAGCAGAAACCGTCATATTATAAGTTGCAGTTCCTATCGATTATGCATTACAAATTTCATAGAATACGTTCTTCCGTTCCTATCGGACATAACAAATCTATCCCCAGTGTATTGATCAAGTATATGGTACCCCCATACTTTTCAATAATACGTAAAACAAAAAATAGCCCTCTTTTCAGAAGACTACTCTTATATAAAAAACTAATATTTCTTTGATGCGGAAGATGGGACTTGAACCCACACGATATTGCTACCACAGGCACCTGAAGCCTGCGCGTCTGCCAATTCCGCCACTTCCGCGTTCTATGTAGTTACTTGCGCAACTTACATGCTATATAATACAATATTTGTAACCGCTTGTCAACAAGAATTTTAAATTTTTTCAAAAATTTATACAAATAAAAAATTTTCAACTTTTTTCGATTTTAGTGTTGACATCTGTTCCTACCAATGCTATAATTCTATCTGTTCGCAGCTGAGAGAAACACATCACAGCGGATATAACTACATAGGCGGGAGTGCTGGAATTGGCAGACAGGCAAGACTAAGGATCTTGTGTATGCATGTACGTGTGGGTTCAAGTCCCATCTCCCGCATAGTTAATTTTGAGAAGAATACCTAATTTATTGGGTATTCTTTTTTTGTTCAATCAAACTGTGCTATTTTTTACTCCCCCCTCTCAGGTTACGAGATTAGTTTGTGGGAGATTGGTCCAGGATGAAGGGCACATAGCGGGCTACATAACCCAATCTTTTCATTTTCCATATAATTTTCTTAATAGAATCACAAGCTTTTTTAGAAATGCTTTATTCCCACGTCATAATCTTGACACAAATATTCGATATACTAATATCATCAAATGAAGGACAGCGGTTTCACAACATAAATAAATTAGCTTACCTATCGTGGACTGCCGTTGGACTTCGACTAACAATTATCCAAACAATATTGGTTAACATAAACTTTTTCATAACTCAGCCCTGTACTCACAGTACAGGGCTCTCCCTCCGTTCAGAGATATAAAAAAATATCGCAGCCACGAGCCAACCATGACCACCCAGTCCGATTTATCAGGTTGAAATCCGTAAAAATTAATGGGTATCATCAGCATAAGCAAAAAATATTTATGAGAACCAGACTCTATCTATTTCATATTTCCCTACCAATTTCTTAATACAATCTAAAGCTTTTTTATAAATCATTTATTTCTCTGCCACACTTCGGACACAAATCTTCGGTATACTAAATATATCAAATGAAGAACAGCGGTTTTACCTAACACCTTGTTATGTGAGCTGCCGCTGGACTTCGACAAACAACTATCCTATTATTGGTTTATATAAAATCTTTTTCATAACTCTGCCAGTACTGTTAACAGTACTGGCCTCCCTCTTTTTATGGACCTTTTTTACTTTTTTTCTGTCCATTTTTTCCCATGCATAATAAACTATAAATTACGAAATACTATCTCAAAAAAGGAGTGTGTATTATGGAAACTAAAAATACTAATAAAAATGATTATAAGTTTGCAGATATTAATGAATCCTGCAAAAGTGATATTGATGCATTAGAAAGCACTATCAGTAATAAGTTAAATAAACAAATTGCCATCGTTGCATACGAACACTCGGAAGAGGAATAATAATAATGTGGCTGCCGTGAATCCTTAAGATGTACGGCAGCCACATTACTTTTTTATTTTTGAGGGAGTCAGACTGGTAACGTCGTGGGGTTTTACCAGACTGAACGAGTTGTGAAATATACCAGCTTCCGCTAATATAATTTGTATATTAACATATTTATACAAAATTCGCAATAATCTAAATATAGAAATTTGTGTTATAATCCAAAAATTTTCTTGTTATAAAATGACCCTGCCGGAAGAAGATATACACTTCCCCCAACAGGGCAGAATATGATATTTCCTTTTTCTTTTGTTTCCCTACCTGTCAGGAGCCCCCCGGCACCACTTTAGAGCCTTTATCTGTGCTAATACGGCTTTCTTTCTCATATAGTATCCAAGAATCTTATTTACTGTTGTATTTACGCAAATATTCTATTTGCTCCCGATCTTCCTGATCTTTGTCTTTTGAATTACCGGATACCTGACATAAGGCTATTACAAAAACGCCGCTCGCCATTCCGGCAAAAAACAACCCGAATCCCATCAATATCTCCAGACCCATATGACAATCCCCCTGTAAGAATACACTTCTCTATTTATAATAATATGATAGACATATTTTTTTA
Source organism: Robinsoniella sp. KNHs210 (assembly GCF_000686105.1). Lineage (NCBI taxonomy): Bacteria > Bacillati > Bacillota > Clostridia > Lachnospirales > Lachnospiraceae > Robinsoniella > Robinsoniella sp. KNHs210. Next base: position 830,825 of record NZ_JMLZ01000002.1, on the reverse strand, counting down.
TACTTAATCACAGAAAGAATTAAATTTTCATATTAATCGCAAAAAATCCTGAAGACAGTGATTGTAAGCCAGTCTTCAGGATTTCTTAATTGAATTTGATTTTTTTACGACGGTATTACTTTAATTGTCCATGCATAACCATTCTTTGTCCATACTTTGTAGTCATTATCTTTATGATTATAAGTAATGTGATCCAATTCAGGATTTGCATTAACATTTATAATATTCATATACTCTATGGGATTCAGCTCCCAGTTTCTGCTTCGCAGATATGAATCAATTTCGTGACTGTACATCTGATGCCCTCCTGTCTGTGTTTTATTTTGTGCTTTATTTTGTGCTTTATTTTGTGTTCTATTTTTCTATTCTGTATTATTTCTTCTTAATCTTATTTTACCAATCTTATTTTGTATTTAAAATAGAAATTTTTATCGATTTGTGGTAATATTTTATCTTCTTTTGTAAATCTTTCGGTTTTTTAGCCGGAAAACAGGTTGTAATTAGATCTGATTACGGCCTGTCCACCACTATTTATCGTACAAAAAACGGAAGCCAACCACATAAAATGTTTAGGCTTCCGCAAATAATCTTCATTATGAAATTCTCTTACTCAGAAAATAAGCAGTAAAAACTCCCCGAGTTGGGCTCGAACCAACAACCCTTCGGTTAACAGCCGAATGCTCTACCATTGAGCTATCGAGGAATACAAATCATATTATAAACCTTATATGAAATATGTCAAGAGGGTTTTCGCACTTTTTCAAAGAATTCGATCGTCTTTTTACGACAAAATTCCCCGAAGATTAAGTATCCCCGGGGTATCTAAAACACTATTATGCCAATTTAGATTTAGCCAGCTCTGCAAGTGTTGCAAAACCTTCTGCATCATTAACAGCCATATCAGCTAAGATTTTTCTATTCATTTCAACTTCAGCAAGTTTTAATCCATACATAAATTTGCTGTAGGATAATCCGTTGATTCTAGCTGCTGCGTTGATACGAGCGATCCATAACTGTCTGAACTGACGTTTTCTTTCTTTTCTTCCTGCATAAGAGCTTGTCAATGCTCTCATTACGGACTGTTTTGCTACTTTATACTGTTTAGATCTGGCACCTCTGTAACCTTTTGCCAGCTTTAATGTTCTATTATGTCTTTTTTTAGCGTTCATTCCGCCTTTAATTCTTGCCATGTCTTATTTCCTCCTTCGCCTACTCTTATAAATAAGGTAAAATCTTCTTCATGTTTTTGAAATTTGTAGCATCTGTGATGATTGCTTTTCTTAAGTTTCTTTTTCTCTTGGCAGATTTTTTGGTTAAGATATGGCGCTTATAAGCTTTATTTCTTTTTAATTTACCTGTACCTGTTTTTTTGAAACGTTTCGCAGCTGCTCTGCTTGTTTTGATCTTTGGCATTGTATATGTTCCTCCTTATATTTAGACTTATCTATTTTAACTAAAAAATTCTTAACTACGTTTTTCAGTTAAAAACATCATAATGCTTCTGCCTTCCATTTTGGCCGGCTTATCCACTACTGCAATGTCTTCAAGTTCTTTTGCAAAATCATCCAGAATATGCCTGCTGCTCTGGATATGTGCCATTTCTCTACCTCTAAAACGAAGTGTTACCTTTACTTTGTTGCCTTTTTGAATAAACTTTCTGGCAGCACTTACTTTTGTATTCAAGTCATTTACATCGATATTTGGCGATAAACGAACTTCCTTTACATCAATAACCTTTTGCTTTTTCTTCGCTTCTTTTTCTTTTCTCACCAGTTCGTAACGATACTTTCCGTAATCGATAATCTTACAAACAGGCGGTTTCGCTGTCGGAGCGATTTTAACCAGGTCTAATTCTGCTTCTTTAGCCAGTCTCATTGCCTCTTTTGTAGGCATAACACCTAATTGTTCTCCGTTTTCACCAATCAAACGGATCTCTCTGTCTCTGATTTGCTCGTTAATCATTAATTCGCTAATTGTCTTGCACCTCCATAAAATGCTTGAAATAAATACCACTTCGCTGCTAATTATCCGCATAAAAAAAGTGGATAGATAGACTATCCACATAATATTCCCATAGAACGTTCCTATGTAACATATTAACCGATAGTCACCTCTGTGCTACGGTGAGAGTGGATACTCTACTTTGATTTCTTGTAACCTTATTTACTTTACCACATTCAAAATTTATTGTCAACTATTAATTTATTATTTTAACACGTACATCAGAAAAGCAGCTCTAACTTCCGAGCCGCTTTTCCTTATACTTCACAAATTATTTTTCTTCGAAGCTTGCGCATTCTGTCTGGTCGCAATGCTTTGCAGCTGCACCGGCTATACCGATCTTATCTGCACTGCATTTACAGGATTCATTGAATGTGCAGTTACGTGCTTCACAGTCTACATCAATCTTCTGACATGGAGTTCCCATGGAACTTCTGGCATTGTCACCTTTTCTTTCCCTGAAACTGGAACAACATGTTTCCTGGCATTTTTCTGCATGGTCTCCACCAACCTGGATATCACCTTTGCAGCAACACTCTGCATCGTTATAGACACAACTTTGAGCGGAACATACTAATAATGGCATGATACTACCTCCTTTGATTTATTTGGGATAGTATCTGCCTTTTTAGATTTTTTATTCGTTATTATTTTAGAGCGTGATCAATCTTCCACTTCGATTTTACGGATTTCTTTTGTACGGATCTCTTTACAGATATCATCTATAAAAGTATCCAGGGCTTTTTGCCCTTCATCCCCTTTAAATCTGCTTCTTACAGAAACTACGCCGTCTTCTTCTTCTTTCGCACCTACTACCAGCATATAAGGCACTTTGTCCAGACGGGCTTCACGGATTTTATAACCAATCTTTTCGGAACGTTCATCTGTTGTACAGCGGATACCGTTTAATTTCAACTGGTCTTCCACTTTTTTTGCGTAATCATGATATTTTTCAGAAATCGGGAGTACACGTACTTGTTCCGGACACAGCCATGTAGGGAATTTTCCTGCATATTTTTCAATCAGCCATGCAAGTGTCCTTTCATAGCAGCCCATGCTTGTTCTGTGGATAATAAACGGCCGTTTCTTTTCGCCGTCTTTATCTACATAATACATATCGAACTGCTCAGCCAATGCAAAATCTAACTGAATCGTAATCATGGTATCTTCTTTTCCATAGACATTTTTCGCCTGGATATCCAGTTTTGGTCCGTAGAATGCTGCTTCTCCATCGGCTTCTACAAATGGAAGTCCCAGCTCTAATAGCATTTCACGCATTACACCCTGGGATTCTTCCCAATATGCTGCATCTCCAATATATTTTTCTGTATTATTTGGATCCCATTTGGACAAACGGTATGTTACATCATTTTCCAATCCCAGAGTTTTAAGGCAATACAGTGCCAGATTTACACATCCTTTGAACTCTTCGTGTATCTGCTCCGGAGTCATGATTAAATGTCCTTCAGAAATGGTAAACTGACGTACTCTGGTAAGTCCATGCATTTCTCCGGATTCCTCATTCCTGAATAATGTAGAGGTTTCGCCATAACGCAGCGGCAGATCACGATAGCTCTTCTGGCTTGCTTTATATACATAATACTGGAATGGACAGGTCATCGGACGAAGTGCAAATACTTCGTCGTCCTTTTCCTCGTCTCCCAGAACAAACATACCATCTTTATAGTGATCCCAGTGACCGGAAATCTTATACAGATCACTTTTTGCCATTAATGGCGTTTTCGTTCTCACATAGCCTCTTTTTTCTTCTTCATCTTCGATCCATCTCTGCAATGTCTGGATGATGGTTACTCCCTTAGGCATAATAAGGGGCAAACCCTGACCAATTACGTCTACCGTAGTGAAAAGTTCCATTTCACGGCCCAGTTTATTATGGTCACGTTTTTTTGCTTCTTCCATCTGTAACAGATATGCATTTAATTCATCTTTTTTCGCAAATGCTGTTCCGTAAATACGTGCAAGCATTTTATTTTTTTCGTTTCCTCTCCAATATGCACCGGAAGAAGACGTCAGTTTAAATGCTTTGATAGACTTTGTGCTCATTAAATGAGGTCCTGCACAGAGATCTGTAAAATCTCCCTGACGATAAAAAGAGATAATTGAATCTTCCGGAAGATCCCGGATTAATTCTACTTTGTAAGGCTCACCTTTTTCTTCCATAAACTGAATCGCTTCTGCTCTTGGCAAAGTGAATTTCTCAAGCTTTGCTCCTTCTTTGATGATTTTCTTCATTTCTTTTTCAATATTATCAAGGTCATCTCTGGAGAATGGCTCATGATCAAAGTCATAATAAAAACCGGTGTCAATAGATGGCCCAATTGCCAGTTTTGCTTCCGGATAAAGGCGCTTTACAGCCTCTGCCAGCACATGGGACGTGGTATGGCGCAGCGCCGCCAATCCCTTTTCATCATTTGCAGTTAATATAGAGAGTTCACAATCCCGGTCTACGACTGTACGCAGATCCACAACCTCTCCATTTACTTCTCCGGCACATGCCATTCTTGCCAGTCCTTCACTGATATCCAAAGCGATATCATGTACGGATTTACTTTCTTCATATTCTTTTTTTGATCCATCTTTTAATGTAATAATCATTTTACTACCCATTACATGCTGCAGGCTTTTCTGCAGCACGCCACAAATTAAAATGTGGTTACCTTTCTTTTTTATTTCAGCTTTAACAACATGTATCACGCAGGCTTTCTTACTGCATACCAGATATACAGTATCATTTACACAGATTTACTTTTGTACAGGGATTGTATTTCCACGCAAAAAGTCCCTGGACCATACCTGCCGGTACGATCCAGGGACGAGTATTCTTACTCGCGGTTCCACCCTGATTGTTTCTAAGAAACCACTTCATTTTGATGATAACGGGATCACCGGACCGGATTAGGGTCACTCAGAGGCAGTTTTCAAATGTTTCCTAACAGGATATTTCCAGCACCAATCCCTCTCTGGGTTATTCCGCATTTTACTCTTCTCTTCAACGTATTAACATTATCTACCCTTGATTATAGCATTTAAGCTTCATTTGTCAACACCTGAAATTAATTTAAATATTTCCAACCAGTTTTTCTTTTACCAAAGCAAAAAATTCCCGCAACAGATAATGGACTTGAAATCTTGGATCGGAAGCCGCCGCAATTCCGGACAGATTTGTATATCCCTGTTTCTCCCCCAGCTGCATTGCACGAAACACATGGAAATTATTTGTTACAATACCGACTTTGGCATCTTTACTTCCAATTACCTGTGCACTGTATTTTAAATTTTCTTCCGTGCTGGTAGATTTATCTTCCAAAATAAGCCGGCTTTCTTCGATTCCCTCAGCTGACAGGTACCGTCTCATTGCCTCTGCCTCGGTGATATTTTCCCCCGGACCCTTTCCGCCGGAAAGAACGGCCTTGCTGTCCGTATTTTCTTTCAAGTATTCTGCTGCTGCTTCCAGACGCAATGTCAATGCTTTACTGGGTACTTCCCCTTTCACCTGGGCTCCCAGAATCACCACGTAGTCCAGATTCTTTTCACCATGCTGAAACATGCCGGTAAAAATAAATATTTCCACAAGCAAGAACACAAATAGTCCCACTGCCAATACCCCGCCAAAAATCACTTTGCACCACGAGGGAAAAAGATGTACACCCGGATGGGTTTTATAATAATGACTGAAAAAGGCAAGTCCAAAAAACACGGCCGCTCCACAAAGCCATATAATTGAAAAATCCATTCCTACGCTGACTAAAATCACAAAATATAGCAATGATGCTGCTCCTAAAATCAACCATAAAATCTGCATTGTTTTTTATACCTCCTTTTATTTATGATTATTTTCTATAATTATTTACGATATCTTCTTCAGTTTACTGTATTTTACAAGGTCTGTCAATCTGACCAATACGCCATATATTTTAAACATTTCTTAAATTTTTCATATTTATACAGCAAGATGGGTTCTTTCACGCAAAAAGCAGCCCCCGTTAAAGCCAAACTGAATCTGGTTTAACGGAAGCTGCCTGCTTACAAATCAGTATTTTATTTAAATATAAAAACCTGTACTCAGCCTTTAACTGCTCCGGCTGCTATTCCATTGATAAACTGCTTTTGCAGCACTGCAAATAAAAGGATCAGCGGGAGCGCACACAGCACGCAGGCTGCAAACAGGGTATTCCACTGTGCCGGGTTTTCACGATCTCCCAGAAACTGTATCATTCCTACCGGCAGGGAGTACTGATCCGATTTGGATATGAAAATCATTGGATAAAAATAATCGTTCCAAATCCACATACCCTGTGTGATCACAACCGATACAACAGCCGGTTTTAGCAAAGGGAAAACTACACTTATGAAACGTTTCCACAGACCGCATCCATCGATATAAGCAGATTCCTCAATTTCAACAGGAACCCCTTTCATAAAACCCGTCAGTAAGAAAATAGAGAATGGAAGGCTGCAGGTGATAAACATGATCATTGGCGTAAACCTGGTGTTAGGCAGCGATAAGCGTCCGAACATCTGGGCAATTGGAACGATGACCATCTGGGATGGTATAATTAAGCCTGCTATAAAGAAGTAATACAAGAACCGGCTGGTCTTTTGTTTAATCCTGGAAATTGGATATGCCGCCATTGTGGAAAACATTACAACCAGAAACACTGATCCCCCTGTTGTCATAATGCTGTTCAGCAGCTGCTTGGGATACTTCATCTTTGTAAAAGCATTTATATAGCTGTCTAACGAAAACTCCTGAAATAAAAGCAAAGGTGAAATCATATTGTCGGGACTTCTAAGAGAACTGGACAATACGATTAAAAGAGGGAAAATAATAAGGCAGCAAAATAAGGTCAGCATAATATAGAGAATGAAAACCATCGGTGAAAGTTTAACCTTTGCTTCCACTTCTTTATATGTTTTTCTCCTTCTTCCCATCATAATTCCACCTCCCTTTTATTCATGTAGAACAGCATGAACACGGTAATCAGGATGATGACCGCAAATGCAGCCACAGAGAATGCACTGGCTTTTCCCATCATCTGATCATTAAACGCAATTTTATAGATGGAAAACATCAGGGTATTGGTTGATTTTCCCGGTCCTCCATTTGTCATGATAAAAGAATAATCAAAAGCTTTCAGACCACCGATTACAGCCAGAATTACATTGATAGTGACTGTTGCCGAGATCAGCGGTAGCTTAATTTTTCGAATCAGCTGCCATTCCGAACACCCGTCTATTTTACCGGCCTCCAGAAGGCTGTCATCTACCGTCTGCAGTCCCGCAAGATAAATAATCATGGTAGAGCCGAAGCCTTTCCATACTTCAACCATAGCAATGGCATATAAGGCTGTCTTATAATTGCCCAGTACATTAAAGGATGATCCGTCTAATCCGACTGCCTTCATTACTGATGCAATCATACCTGAATCCGGCATGTAAACATATGACCAGATAAAACCTACCACGATGGCACTAAACAGTGCCGGAATATAGGATACCGTCCGGAATAATGCTTTTCCCTTAAGTTTTACGTTCAGTGCCATGGCAATCACCAGTCCCAGCAGATTATTCAGAACAACTACCACAACTGCATAAATCAACGTGTTCTTAATTGCATTTATCATAGAACCATCTTTCAGCAAAGTCAGATAGTTTTTAAATCCCACGTAATCATAATCGCTATTAATTCCATTAAAGTTTGTTACACTATAGTAAAATAGCTGAAGTACCGGTACGATCCAAAAGATCACAAACAAGATCAGTGCCGGAATCACAAATACATACATCCGGTTGGGAAATACAAGGGTTTTTCGTTTTGCTTTCTTCATAATTATCCTTTCCGGCAAGCCAGAGGGAGGCTTTACAGGCTCCCTCCGGAATTCTGCCGCATCTCAATCAGCTTATTACTCTGTATATAGTTCCTCAAATTTCGCCTGCATTCCATTTACAATATCATCTACCGTAGTCCCTTGTCCGCCGATCGCTTCAGAGAACAATGCTTCCATCTCGTTTTCGGTTCCCGATGGCCAGCCCTGGTTGCACCAATAAGAGGACTTTCCTTCATTATACAAATCCATAAACGGTTTCCAGAACTCATCCACATTTTCAGATCCATAACCATAAGTAACTACAATATTCCCCATATCCACCATGCTCTTCCAGATCTCAGACTCTCCATCAAACCATTTTTCCAGAATCGCTTTACTCTCTTCTATGTGTTTGGAACCGGAATAAATAGCCGGCGTAGCTCCGATAGACATTGATGCCCAGAGTTCCTCATCCGCGCTGTTTCCCGGCAGTGGGAAGTATCCCCGTTCAAAATCGACTGCACCTTTTGCACACAAGGATTTTTTGTCTCCATTATGGTCAAATGTCATAGCAGCCTCCCCGTCCACAAATTTCTGGATTGCCTGCTGCGCGCTCAGTCCAAGTGATGAGCTGTCAATATAGCCCTCATCATACAGCGTCTTATACATAGATATTACTTCATCCCAGGTGTCCTTATCCGTAAACTTCGTTTCTCCGGTTCGGAGCTGGTCATCAAACTTGAGGTTCTTGGCATATACTTTGCTGGCTGCAATCTGATAGAGACCAAACTGCATCACATACATATCCTTATCGCCCATGACAATTGGCTGAATCCCTGCTTCTTTCAGAACCTTGCAGCAATTCAAAAATTCATCCCAGTTCTTGGGGATCTCCAGATTGTGTTTTTCAAACATATCTTTGTTGAAATAAGTTCCCAGCATAGATACGTTGGAACCTACTCCATAGATTTCTCCATCATAGGTGAATGCATCTCTTGCTCCCTCTCCTACCTTATCCAGCACTTTCAGATCTGTCAGCGGTTCCAGATATCCCGCCTTTGCCAGATTGATTACCCCATTTGCTCCCGCATACTTAGGGTGCACAAGAATAATGTCCGGACACTCTCCCGATGCCAGCTTCGTCTTCAAAGCTGTGTAGTACTGGTCATCCGGCAGCTTTGTAACTTCCAGTTTTATATTGGGGAATTCCTTTTCCACAAGCCCCGGTAAAATTTCTGTTTCGAAATCCGGATCAGCGGGTGTACCGGAATACATCATAGTGATTACGGTCTTATCCCCCGATGCTTTGCTCTCCTCCTGCTTTACGGTGGCGGTCTCTGCCCCCTCACTGCTTTCTGCTTTTTTGGTGTCTTTGCAGCCCGCTAAGGAAAGGGCTATCATGCTTCCCGTCAGGGCTAAAGCTAAAAATCTTTTCATTTTCATTTTGTTTTCCTCCTATGAATAACTTTTTTCATGGTTTTATCATACCATATTGCCGGTATACATTTGTTCAAAGTAATGGTGCACATTTGTTGGATCAATTTTTCTCTATTATCGAGATTCTTTCGTTCTTTTGTTATTCAAAATTTTTTCCAGGTAATATGACAAAATTATCATTACCCTGAACATAATTTGTGATATACTTCTTTTCAAAAGACCATATCTGACAAACTTCAACATTTAATATCGTTATATAAAGGAAAGGGGAGCGGAATGAAACTAAAGCATAAGTTTCTTATCATATTTCTTCTGATATCCATAATACCGGTTATCTTTATTACCACATTTACTTATACCCGGTATACCAAACTGATTGACAAACAGATCACCAGCATTACTGAAAACATATTTGAAAAATCCGGAGAAGAGCTGGAGACAAACCTCAAATCACTGGAACATATCGGAGATCTCTTCAATTTCCACAGCGAATCTGATCAGATATCTTTAAATAAAGAACTTCGAAAATATGCCGGAGATTCCGAAGGTTATTCTACTTACGACATATTCCAAAGTAATCAGAACATACATTTCATTATGAAAAATATAACCTATAGCAGCGAATTCATAAACGGTATATTTGTCTTTACGCCCAGTGGTCCTACCCTGGGTTATGGATTAAACAGTAATATTGATGTATTCCCCGGTTATGATCCACGAAAGGAAGACTGGTACGAAAAAACGATAGGTCTGGAAGGCTCCTTTTATATAGACGGGATATCCAAGAAAGATTTTCTGATTAACAGCAGACCCTCCATTTCCTTTTCCAAAGCCCTTTATGACGGATATTCCAAGAAATTTCTGGGTGTTCTTCTGATCGACTGCTCCCCGGCTGTTTTTGATTTTTCTAAGGTAAATACGCTGAATGAAACATCAATGATTACCGTTAAATCAGACACCAATAACGTGGTCTATAGCGATCCTGCTTCATCGGAAGAAAGCTTTACACCGAAAAACAGCCATACATTGATTAAAGAATTTCCTTCTGACAATCTGCAGCTGATTTTCACCGTAAATTATGAATCTCTTTATAAAGAGTTTGATGCGACTAGAGTAATGATCCTGACAATTGCAGGTATTTGCGCAGGTGTTTTTATCATACTATCCTTCTTTTTTTCCTACTCACTGTCCCGGCCGGTCACCTACCTGAGCAGCAAGATGGCTGACTCCAAAAACCAGAAGCTTCTTACCGCTTCCCACTACCTGAACAGAAACGATGAGATTGGGATCCTGTACAATGAGTATAATCACATGATCGAGACATTGAGCGAATACATAGAAAAAGAATTACAAAACAAATTAATCTCTCTGGACTCTCAGATGAAATCCCTGGAAGCTCAGATTAATTCCCATTTTCTTTACAATACACTGGAATCCATCAACAGCATTGCGGAACTGGAGGAAGTGGAAAGTATTGCAACCATGTCACTTGCCCTGGGAGACATGTTCCGCTACAGTATTAAAACACAGTGTGAACTGGTTACGATTGAGGAAGAGCTGAAGCACGTCCAGAATTATATTTCAATTCAGCAGATCCGCTTCGAAAACCGTTTTCGTATGATCATAAATATTCCGGAAGCAATACTCAAATTTCAGGTTCTTAAGCTGATTCTACAGCCTCTGGTGGAAAATGCCTTTTACCATGGCCTGGATTATTGCCAGTACGGGAGTTTTATCCGCATTGACTGCTGGACGGAATCTTCCTTCATTTATTTTACAGTCAGTGATGATGGGATTGGTATGGATGAGCCACAACTTGAACAGCTAAACCTGGTTTTAAAGCAGAAAGCTGAATTCACGGAGCTGGGGCACCGGAACAAACAAAGTATCGGTATTAAAAATATTCACACCCGGATACAGTTATATTACGGAGATGAATACGGACTTAAGATCCAGAGTCAAAAGAACGAGGGAACTTCCATACTGATTAAGCTCCCCAAACTAAACTGTTAGGAGGATTCTATGTACACTTATATTGTAATTGATGATGAATCACTGATCCGCAAAGGAATTATCAAGAAATTATCTTCGATCCGGGATACGGTTTTATGTACCGGCGAGGCCTCTAATGGCGAGGAGGCTCTCTCACTGATTGAGTCCATGGATCCGGATATCGTGATAACCGATATGAAAATGCCCCTTATGGACGGAACAGCTTTTTTAACACTGCTTACCCAAAGATTCCCTCATATAAAAGCAATTGTCATCAGTGGTTATAAGGACTTCGAATATATGAAGCATGCCATTGCCGCCCAGGCTGTTGACTATCTGCTAAAACCCTTTGGCAAGGAAGCCCTGACCGAGGCTGTCATGAACGCCGTAAAGCAGCTGAACGACCATCAATCCATACAAAACCGTCTCGTTTCCTCAGATGAGAAAAAAGAACAGGCCCGTTATAAATACGATATACAAATGCTGCAAAATATGATTATGGGTTACCATACCTCTGATTTCTCCATTACTTCCAAACGCCTGAACTTCATTAACCAGATCCACCACCTGGTTATGGTCACGGTCTATTCTCAGACCGCCCTTGATTTTACTATGCTGGAGGCTTTCCTGTCCGATAATTCTTTTGGAGACCTGGCATTATTGCTGGAACACACAACCAACCAGAACCTGGGATTTTTTATCTTGTTCAAACCGGAACATTCCGTCTTAAGCTCTGAGGAAATGTGCAGGCAGCTGATCCAGCAGCTAAACAACACTTTATATTCTTCACAAATAACTGTTTTATTCGGATGCAGCCGGACACACCATTCTCTTCTGGAACTGAATACTGCTTTCCTGGAAACGGTAACCGCTCTGAATACAAAAACTGTAGCCGGCAGCTCAACGGCTTTTTTCCCCTTGAACAGGAAACGGGAACCGATTATTATTACCTGGGATAAAACAGAAGAATTTTTATTCCGTATCGAAGCCGGAATGATTCCCCAGACAGAAGCGCTTTTAGAAGAACTTTTTAATTATTTTCTTACAATACCTGACTGCAGTCTCTATGATATAAAAGTATTCTGTTTTTCACTGGCTGACCAGACACGCTATATGATGAGTACCTACTTTGACCAGATCAACCCGTCCTCCGCTAATAGCAGTATGCAGAATATTCTCAACAATATGTTCAGCCTGCCGGAAATAAAAGATTACTACCAGCAGTTTTACCAGAATATCGCCTCCCTTTTTAAAGCAGATAATATATATGCCACAGATGATATCATAGAAAAGATGAAGATTTACATGGAGCGCCACTACCAGAATAATCTGACTATAGAATTCCTGTCCTCACTTTTTTACCTGAACCGCAGTTATTGCAGCCATTTATTCAAACAACGTACCGGAGAGACCTTTGTACACTGCCTGAACACCATACGGATCGCCAGAGCTAAACAAATGCTCTCTGAAACGGACAAAAAGATGTATCAGATCGCCAAAGCATCCGGATATGATAATGTAAAATATTTTTTCCGTATCTTCAAAAAATATGAACACATGACTCCGGAACAATACCGGCTTCAATACCGGCCATAAAAAAAGGAGAAACACAGCGGCCTCAACAGCTGTGCTTCTCCTTTCGATTCTATCCTAATCTATTCATCCGAAACAACCGGCATCCCATAACTACAGGGTAAATGCAGCCGGATACTCCAAAACCGGATGAAAAGCTTACTCGCTTTCACCCGGTTTTTATTATGCGTTTTTACCGCAGCATTTTTTATATTTCTTACCACTTCCGCAAGGACATGGATCATTTCTTCCAATCTTCTTGCCTTTGACAATCGTATTTGCTTTCTTTGCTTCTCTATACAGCACTTTCTTTTTCTCTTCATCGAAGATTTCATCCCACATAGGCAGCTCGTATAACCAGTCAGCCTTTGCGTCTACCATATTTTTGTAAAGAAGCTCTTTATCAAAACCTAAGTTTACCTCAGTGTTCTCATCCATTTCTTCAATTGGATTCTTCACTTTCAAACTTTCATCAATTCCATCCAGAAAGCCTACCATTGTCATTACCGGAATTTCAAACTTCTCAGCCAAATCCTTAACGGTACCTTTTACCACTTCTTCCGGATTAGCCAATAATTTCTCATAGATTCCTTTTTCAATTAAAAAATAATCAGTCCAAAACTTCTGAAGCTGCTTCTTATCTGTTTCCTGAGAGTATGCTACGTCTCTCCAATCCTGTAATAATCCCATATCTAATCCATCCTTTGTTTCATATTCGTAATCATAACACGTATAGTATATAACACTTTTGATTATTTTTCAAAAGAATTTTATTTTTTATAAAAAAATTGTATAGAAACCAAATTTCTGCTCATACTACTAACATCTACAAAAGAGAAAATTAATACTTATCCTCCCCCAAATACCGGGTCCGGCCGCAACAGCGCGGCGGGCCCGGTATTTTTAAAATTTCTTTTTAATCTTAAACTTGATATAGTCCCTGATATCTCTTTTTAACTGCTTTTTCACATCATCTTTATTTGCCTTTGCCATCTGGTCATGAAATTCATCCAACAGCCTTCGCTGGCTTTTTACATCTTCTTCAATTTTTTCCAGCTGCTTTACTTCATTTGCCGATATTCTCTGAAGAATGTATTCCGCATAGGCACTGGCAAGCTTCATGCCGCGGTGTTTCAGGATTTCATTCATTTCTTTGATAACTCTGATTTCATGATTCCCGCCTACGACAAATGCGTAAATATATGCCTGTTTATCAACCACCAGGCGGCCCAGCATCTGCTTAATGCAATCCGGCAGGTGCCCCTTTACACTTGCAAATATAAACCCGACTGTTTTATTCTCTTCATAAACGATGGATTCTGTAACAGAAGATGCCTCTACAAGCAGTACACCCTCGTTTCTTTCTTGAAACATCTTTGCAATTTCCTTACTTTTTAAACTATGTCCATCATAATATACCGTACTATTTTCCATAAGATTCCTCCATTTCAATTGTTTCCCAGTAGTTTCACGTTTCAGGTGACATTGCCGATTTCTCTTACGGTATCCTTTTAGAGCTTATATTTAAAATTGACTTTCATGCTTAACCGATTCCTTTGTATACAACACTTAAAATCAGTACCAGGACAGCCAGAAAAATATAAACATATTTCGCAGTAAAATCAAAAATTTTACCCACCGGCTTCTTTCGTCCCAAATTTAATTCTTCGTCAATCTTCTTGGTCCCAAGTACCCAATAAATAATAATTGCGCACATCACTGCTCCAAATGGAACAACATAAATCGTAATGATATCCATCCACGTACCAAGATATGCTTCGTTTTCTACAAATAAACCAACTGCAAGAGCAATGGCTCCCACAATCAGGATTGCTGCCGTTCTTTTCATTTTCAGCTGCTTCATTACCGCTTCTGCACATACCTCAAACATATTAACCAGAGATGTAATTCCGGCAAATAAAACGGAAATGAAGAATAATACAGCAATCAGTCTTCCCGCCGGCATCTGGGCAAATACCTTCGGCAGAGTGATAAACATCAGCGGCGGTCCGGAACTTGGATTCATTCCAAATGCAAATACTGCCGGAATGATTGCAAATCCCGCAAGCAGAGCTGCACAGGTATCTAAAAGAGCCGTCTGCATGGATGCCTTTGGTATATCTTCTTTTCTGCTTAAATAACTTCCATATATAATCATTCCGGAACCGGTAATTGACAATGAGAAAAATGCCTGCCCCATGGCCATCACCCAGGTCATAGGATCCAGAAGCTTCTCCCACTTGGGAATCAGCAGATATCGGTACCCTTCCATAGATCCCGGAAGGAAAAAAACACGTATTGCCACAATCGCAAATAAAATAAAAAATGCAGGCATGATAATCCGGTTTACTTTTTCTATGCCTTTTAATACCCCGCCAATTAAGATAATGACGGTGATACAGATTACAACGGTATGCCATGGAATACTTCCAAGGGTTCCCGTGATCTCACTAAAATACTGTTCTGACTCTGTATTTAAAAAACTTCCGGTTACCGCCCCAAACAGGTAGCGCAGCACCCATCCTACAATAACGGCATAACCGGTTGCGATACCCAGAGATCCCAGAAGGGGAATACTGCCCAGTATTTTACCGCCCTTTTTTCCTCTGGATTTTAATGCATAGTCATATGCACCAACGGGTCCGGTACCGGTGAGACGCCCCAGGGCAAATTCTCCCGATAATCCAACCATTCCAAATAATACTATAAATAAAAAATAAATAATTAAAAATGCAGCTCCGCCATATTGCCCAACACGATAAGGAAACATCCATATATTTCCCATTCCTACTGCTGATCCGACACTTGCCAGAACAAAACCCAGTCTGCTTCCAAACTTTGCGCTCTCGTCACCTCTTTTTGACATTCCCCTTTTTCTCCTATCGTAGTCTATAAATCTGAAATCAATGTTTGGACATCCTCCTCTTTCGTCGCCCAACTAGTGCAAAAACGCACAACACTATGCGTATCATCATAACGCTGAATATAAGCAAAACTATACTTCTCTCTTAACGTTTCCAAAAAGCTGTCTTCCATAATCGGAAACTGCTGATTCGTTGTACTATCGATAAATAATGGATATCCTTTTTCCAGTAATGCATTTTTCAGCATCATTGCCAGCTCATTGGCATGCTCTGCTATTTTAAAGTAGAGGTCGTCGCGAAACAATTCACCAAACTGGATACCCAGCAGACGTCCCTTTGCCAGCATTCCGCCTTTTTGTTTTATCAGATAACGAAAATCTTCCTTTAGTGCCGGATTGGTAATGACAACCGCCTCTCCAAACAAAGCTCCTATTTTTGTCCCGCCAATGTAAAATACATCGCAGATATGGGCAACATCTGGCAGATCCAGATCATTTCCTTTCGCCGTAAGCCCGTATCCGAGTCTGGCACCATCCATAAATAAATACAATCCATATTTTTTGCAGACACTGCCAATCTCAGTCAGTTCCTTTTTGCTGTAAATAGTTCCATTCTCTGTTGGGTTGGATATATACACCATTTTAGGCTGGACCATATGTTCATGTGTCTCATCTTCCACATGATCCCGATAAAGCTTTTCAATCTGCTGTGCCTGAATTTTTCCATCATCACTTGGCAAAACCAGTACCTTATGTCCACAGGCTTCGATGGCTCCTGTCTCATGTACATTAATATGTCCGGATACCGCAGAGATCACACCCTGGTAAGAACGCAGTGCAGCATCAATCACAGTCAGATTTGTCTGGGTGCCTCCTACTAAAAAATGTACATCTGCATCCTCTCTTTTGCACTTTTCCCTGATCAGCCTGCCGGCCTCTTCACAATATCTGTCTTCCCCATATCCAGGTGTCTGCTCCAAATTCGTTTCCATCAGTTTCTTCAAAATATTCTCGTGAGCACCTTCTGCATAGTCACAATTAAAACGTATCATGTTGTCAAACCTCAATTCTCTTTAATGTATGTCTTCCGTGCATATCTTTACTGTACAAAATTTTACTCTAAAAAGCAAGGAAAAAATACAACAAGAGGCAAAATACCAACTATTTGCTTTTTCCCCCCAACTGTTGTATAATATTTCAAAACGTTATGAGGTATCTAAACTATGAAAAAGAAACAAATTCTGGCCTGGATCGGTATTGTACTGCTGGTAGCCCTTTACCTGAGCACACTTATATTCTCACTCTTAAAAAGTGACTTCGCCTATGACATGTTCCGCATCTCTGTGGCATGTACAATCATTGTTCCAGTCCTGCTGTATGGCTACATTCTTTTTTACCGGATTTCAAAAAAGGGAAAAGAAAAAGAAAAACCGGATAACCACAAAAAATAGGTTATCTGGTTTTTCCTCTGATATTGAGAAATTATGTTCCCGTTTTCCTTGCTTATCCTTTAAAATGCAAATGCTAAATCATCTGCCGGTTCTTCCGCCGTCTGGATCAAATTCATAATCATCTGTGGAAGCGTGACTTCCCATTTATAACTCACATTAACCCGGTCTTCTGAAAGACACTGGATCGGTATTCCATTACTTCCAAAAATATCCACCTCACCGCCTGCAATTCGGCTGATTCGATGGGCAAACGTGATGTAACCTTTCTTATAATTCATCATTTCTCTTTGATATTCTGTTATATGCTTCGGCCGCAGGCTGTTAAGTGTGTATTGCAGATAGAAATCAGATAGCAGCTGCTTTTTATGTCCCTTCATCCATTCAACATCCTGGTTTAATATCCTCTGCGCTTCTTCTCTTGTTATCTTTACGCATCTCTTATATACAATTTCATTCTGTATATATTTTTTCTCTATATAAATCTGGGTTTCGTCGTCGTTCTTCATACAGATATAGTATTTTGGCACCGTGTCATTGTGTAGCTCCCCTGCTACTCCGGTCTGCATAAACCTCAGTTTCTTCAGGCTGTATTTTTCAATTTTCTTTTTCGGCTGGCCTGTAAGCGCAGCCTGTTTCATTTGTTCGTACTTATCTTTTCTAACTGTTTCATTTTCTTCATAATACGTGGTGTATCTCATGAAAAATCCCCCTATCTTCCACCTTATACTATATGAATGACGTCCCTGCAACATGCATGTTTTTAAACTTTTTCTGTATAAAATGACTGAACATTTTTTATTCGCATTTTATAGTTTTATTATAGCATTTAATTGTGAATACATGATGTCGGACTTCTAAAAAGTTTCTTAATTATATTAAGAATTGACAAGTAAATGCTTGTCATATTATGATATATGAAATAAATATGTGCATACTGACTGCACCTTTTTTATTACTTATAACGGACGTACCAAGGAGGATCTGTCATCATGATCAAATCAATTATTTTTGATATTGGAATGGTTTTAGCTGATTATAACTGGCCCAAATATCTGCAAACTTTTTCTTACGATGAAAAAACATACCAGGCTGTTGCAAAAGCAGTCTTTTTGAGCCCCACCTGGATCGAATGCGATCGCGGGGTTCTCTCTGACCGGGAACTTTTATCTGCTTTTATCAGCAATGCCCCAGATTATGAAAAAGAAATCAGAGAGGTATACGCCACTGTAGGCGGATGCATAAAACAGTATGATTATGCAATACCCTGGATTCAGGATTTAAAGAGTAAAGGGCTTCAGATCTATGCACTTTCCAATTACGGAGAGCGGATGTTTGCACAGACAGGGAAAGAATTGAACTTTTTAGAATTAATGGATGGTGCTCTGATCTCTTATCAGGATCATTTAATAAAACCCGATCCCAGAATTTATCAAACGATTCTGGACCGGTACCATCTGATTCCGGAAGAAACTGTTTTCTTTGATGATAATGCAGATAATGTCAGAGCTGCCGCAAATCTTGGAATCATTGCCTTTCCATTTAGCAGCTACTCACAGGCAGTAGAACAATTACAATCATTGATGCAAATTTAATAATTATAAAAGCCGGAATAATCAGAAGTAAAGTAAATACTCCCGTTTATTCCGGCTGTTTTATATTGCTGTTTATATCTAGCTGTTTTCCCGGTAATCCATTATTTCCTATAAATAATATCGTCTCTTCCAGGTCCGTTGGAAATCATGGTAATTGGGAATCCTAAATGTTTTTCAACAAATTCTACATATTTTCTGCAGTTTTCCGGTAAATCTTCATAATTTTTAATTCCGCGGATATCTGAATTCCAGCCTGGCAGAACTTCGATTACCGGTTTTGCCTTCTCCAATTGTGAAGTTGTAGGGAAATCTGTAGTTACTTTACCATTAATTTCATATCCGGTACATACCGGGATCTCTTCTAAGTAACCCAAAACATCCAGAACAGTAAAGGCAACATCTGTCGTTCCCTGAATTCTGCAGCCGTATTTGGATGCTACACAGTCGAACCATCCCATACGTCTTGGACGTCCTGTCGTTGCTCCGTATTCACCGCCGTCTCCGCCGCGTCTTCTTAATTCATCTGCTTCTTCACCAAATATTTCACTTACGAACGCACCTGCTCCAACAGCGCTGGAATATGCTTTTACAACCGTAACAATCTTTTTGATTTCATATGGCGGAATACCTGCCCCTATAGCACCATATGCTGCTAATGTAGACGAAGATGTAACCATTGGATAGATTCCATGATCCGGGTCCTTTAAAGAGCCTAGCTGGCCTTCTAACAGGATAGTCTTTCCTTCCTGAATTGCATCCCATAAGAAAGCAGATACATCACATACATAAGGCTCTACCATTTCTTTATAGCCTTTTAATTCTGCCAGGATTTCATCCGGGTTTAATGCAGGTTTCTGATATAAATGCTCTAAGATTACGTTTTTCTGAACACATATGCGCTCCACTTTTTCTCTTAAAGCTTCTTCATCAAATAACTCACTTACCTGGAAGCCGATCTTGGCATATTTATCCGAATAAAACGGTGCAATTCCTGATTTTGTAGAACCAAAGGACTTTCCTCCCAGACGTTCTTCTTCACACTGGTCAAATAGAATGTGATAAGACATTACCATCTGTGCACGGTCGGAAACCAGAATTTTGGGAGCCGGAACCCCTCTGTCTACAATCCCTTTTATTTCATTAAATAATACAGGAATGTTCAATGCTACGCCATTGCCTATTACACTGGTTGTATGATCATAAAATACTCCTGACGGCAGCGTATGCAAAGCAAATTTACCATAGTTATTAACGATAGTATGACCTGCGTTTGCGCCTCCCTGAAATCTTACGATTATGTCTGCTTTCTCGGCAAGCATATCTGTGATCTTGCCCTTGCCTTCATCTCCCCAGTTTGCTCCTACAACTGCTTGTACCATAATGAGATCCTCCTGTATCTGTTTTTTAAATAGTTATCGTATTAAATCAATGTTACGGATATAGTATACTACTTTTCTTTGCATAAGTAAAATTAATATTGATTATGCTTTGTATAACTCCACATTATATCAATCAGGCACTGAGCCGCCACCGACAATGGATTTCTCCGGTCTATTGCCAGGCATATATTTCTCTTTGGAATATCTTTTTTTAATTTTAACTGAAACAATGTTCCGTTTTCGATATACGCACTGGCAAAGTCCTGCATAACTGTAGCCACTCCCAGATTTCTGGCTGCAAACTGAACGATCATATCGCTGGTAGCCAATTCAATTTCCGGATTCAGGACAACTCCGTTTTCCTGCAGAAATTTATCCATATATGCTCTTGTACTGGTCTTTTTCTCCAAACAGATAATAGGGAGACTTTCCAGTTCCTTTAAAGAAATTTCACGCTCTTTTAAATCCATAAATTTGCTGCCTGCCACAAATACATCTGCAATTTCACGTACCGGCCGGATTTCCAGCTCTGTCTTTGCCGGAAGCGGATCCGTTACAACTCCGAAATCTATTTTCCCCTCCTGCATATAGCGCAGGGTTTCCGGAGTCGGTCCGTTTGTTACCGTTAGCTTTACCTTGGGATATGCTTCATGAAACTGCTGAAGGTAAGGCAGAAGATAGAACTGGAGCGTCATATCACTGGCTCCAATCCTTATTTCACCGGTTTCCATATTCTGCATGTCCCGGAGTTTGCTCTCTCCCAACATCATATATTCATATCCTCTGGCAACATAAGAATAGAGCATCTCCCCCGCTGATGTTAACCGCACACCTTTTCCGGTTCTGACAAACAAGGTGATGCCAAGCAGCTTTTCCAGCTGTTTAATCGCCTGGCTGACGGCCGGCTGGGTTATAGAAAGCTCTTCCGCAGCCAGGGTGATTCCTCCAAGTTTTCCAACATAATAAAATATCTTATAATACTCCAAATTTATATTCATGGATGTCCCTGCTTTTCTTACGTATTCATTTGCAATGGGTTAACGTGCTTTCTCTGTTTGTGCTTTCTCTGTTTGTGCCTTATCTGTTTGCGCCTTATCTGTTTGTGCCTTTTCTGAAAATGATAAAAATAATTGCACTGATCCCCATCAGTATGGGATAGAAAAGGTATGGCATAATCTGAAACGGTGTGAGTGCCGACAGACTTGCCGCTGACAGCAGCTGCGCTCCATAAGGGATCAGTCCCTGCCCTACCGAAGCAAAGATATCCAGAAGAGAAGCACTTCTTCTGGGTGAAATATTGTATTCCTCGCTGATTTCCTTTGCAATGGGACCTGCCATTACAATTGCTACCGTATTATTTGCGGTACAGGCATCTACTGCTGCTGCCAGGAATGCAATTCCAAATTCTCCGCCCTTCTCACCACGAATACTTCTCTTGATCACGTACAGGATGTAATCGATGCCGCCATAGGCCTTTACCAAAGCCACTATACACGCAACAATTAATGAAATTACTGTTATGTCATACATTCCGGTAACACCTTCACCTACCACTTTAAAGATATCACCTATGGGAATTGTTCCGGTACCAACACCTACTGCAAGAGATAATACAATGCCGCTGATTAGCACCACGAATACATTTAATCCAATTAATGCGCCGATCAAAACTATGAGATAGGGAGCAACCTTTAGAATATCATATTCCAGATTGCCAAAGTCCTGTTTTCCACCTGTCCCGGAGATAACCAGGAACAGCACCATAGTAATAATTGCAGCGGGAAGTACAATAAAGAAATTCTCCTTGAATTTATCCTTCATTTCACATCCCTGGGTACGTACTGCGGCGATCGTGGTATCGGAAATCATGGATAGGTTGTCCCCAAACATAGCACCGCACACAACTGCACCGATACAGATCGGAAGGGCAATCCCGGTTTTATCACTGATACCCACACCGATTGGCGCCATAGCTGCTATGGTTCCCATGGATGTTCCCATGGAAATAGATATAAAGCAGCCAATTAAAAATAACCCTACAACAGCGATATTGGAAGGCAGAATGGACAAGCCCAGATTCACAGTGCTCTCTACACCGCCTGCCGCTTTAACCGCTCCGGAGAAACCGCCTGCCACCAGAAAAATCAGGCACATGGTAACAATGTTTTCTTCTCCGATTCCTTTTGTAATAACACTGATTTTTTGCGCATACGGCAGTTTACGGTTCTGAGCAAAGGCTACTAACAGAGCAATCAAAAATCCAACGATTGCCGGCATACTGTAAAAATCTCCGGTCACACAGCCCATTCCGATAAATATAACTAAAAACACACCAATAGGCAGAAGTGCCCCCGGGTTTCCTCTTTTATTTTCTGATTGATTCTCTTTTTTATTTTCTTTTACCATCATCTCTTCTCTCCTGTCTTTTGCCCATGTAAGTTACAGATTTTCATGGGATACTCCCCAAATAAAATCAATGCTGAAAGAGCCGCCGCACAAGACATATGTACGACGGCCCCTGCGGCATTTCACCTGCTTATATTATACGTTAATTTCTGCTTTCATACCCAGAATTTCTTTATTTTCTTCTAAAACCGGCTTTACATTGTTCGTAAGGAAATTATCTACCTGTAATGGAGCACGTCCAACATATTTAGAAGGATCCATGGTCTTCTTCAATTCTTCCAGAGACATGTTGAATGCAGGATCTGCTGCAATCAGTTCCAACAGATTATTATCCTTTCCTTCCACTTTCACATTCTTACCTGCTTCCATGGAAAGTTCACGGATTCTCTCATGTAATTCCTGTCTGTCACCGCCTGCTTTTACTGCATCCATCATGATGTTTTCCGTTGCCATAAACGGCAGCTCTGACATCAGGCGTTTTTCGATTACTTTTGGATATACCACCAGTCCGTCTACCACGTTCAGGCACAGATCCAGGATACCGTCAACTGCGAGGAATCCCTCCGGAACAGAAAGACGTTTATTAGCAGAGTCATCCAGCGTTCTTTCGAACCACTGAGTCGCAGAGGTAATAGCAGGATTTAAAGCGTCTGCCATTACAAATCTGGATAAAGATGCAATTCGTTCACTTCTCATTGGATTTCTCTTATATGCCATTGCGGAAGAACCGATCTGGGTCTTTTCAAATGGCTCTTCTACTTCTTTCAAATGCTGAAGCAGACGGATATCATTGGAAAATTTATGTGCACTTGCAGCGATTCCTGCTAATACATTTACCACCCTGGTATCTACTTTACGGGAATATGTCTGTCCGGATACTGCATAGCATTCACTGAATCCCATTTTTGATGCAATCATAGGATCAATCTTGTCTATTGTTTCCTGATTACCATCAAAGAGTTCCAGGAAGCTTGCCTGTGTTCCGGTAGTACCCTTGGAGCCAAGAAGTTTCATGGTAGAAATAACATAATCCAGATCTTCTAAATCCAGCATAAATTCCTGCATCCAAAGTGTAGCGCGCTTCCCCACAGTTGTTGGCTGTGCCGGCTGGAAATGCGTAAATGCCAGTGTAGGAAGAGATTTATATTCATTTGCAAAGCTTGCAAGTTCTGCAATTACATTCACTAATTTTCTCTTTACTAGCTTTAGAGCTTCAGTCATTACAATGATATCTGTATTATCCCCAACGTAACAGGATGTTGCTCCCAAATGGATAATCCCCTTTGCTTTCGGGCATTGTACACCGTATGCATACACATGGGACATTACATCATGACGTACTACTTTTTCTCTTTCTTTTGCAACATCATAATTGATATCATCTGCATGAGCTTTTAATTCTTCTATCTGCTCTTGAGTAATATTCAAACCCAGTTCTTTTTCTGTCTCTGCCAATGCAATCCATAATTTTCTCCAGGTGCGGAATTTCATATCCGGAGAAAAAATATACTGCATTTCCCTGCTTGCATAACGTTCCGATAACGGACTTTGATATCTATCTGTACTCATTTTATATCTCCTCTATTATCTGTAGAATTTAAGGGGTATTCCCTATTTCGTGTATTCACCGCGGATGTCTTCTGTCGGCGGTTCCATTGGATATTCGCCTGTGAAACATCCTTTGCAGATGGGGCGGTTGCCAATCATTTCACCCAGGCGTCTGATCGCCAGATAGGCCAGGGAATCTGCTCCGATCACCTGTCTGATCTCCTCGATAGAGCGGTTATAAGCAATCAGCTGTTCTCTTGCCGGTACATCGGTACCAAAATAGCATGGCCATAAAAACGGCGGCGAACTGACTCTTACATGTACTTCGGCCGCTCCTGCTTCTTTCAGCATGCTTACAATCCGGTCGCTTGTAGTACCGCGAACGATGGAATCATCGATCATGACAACTCTTTTTCCTTTAACTGCTTCTTTTAATACGTTTAATTTTACACGGACGCTGGACTCACGGCTGCTCTGCTTTGGCTTAATAAAGGTACGTCCCACATATCCGTTTTTGACAAATGCCGTACCGTATGGAATACCGGACTGAAGAGAATACCCAAGAGCCGCAGCATTGCCTGATTCCGGCACGCCTACTACCAGGTCGGCTTCCACCGGTGAATCGATTGCAAGAAATTTTCCGGCAAGTATTCTGGAATGATAAACGCTGACTCCGTCAATCCTGCTGTCCGGTCTGGCAAAATAAATATATTCAAAAATGCATCTGGCTTCCTGTTCTTTTGGAAGGCACATACTGGTATCCGATTGTATGCCATCTTTCGTAATGGTTACAATTTCACCGGGCAGCACGTCTCTTACAAATTCTGCACCTACCGTATCCAGAGCACAGGTCTCGCTTGCCAGAATGTACGCATGATCTCTTTTACCAATGCACAGGGGACGAAATCCATAGGGATCCCTTGCTCCCATTAATTTTCTTGGAGACATGACTATTAGGGAATAGGCTCCCTTGATTTTCATCATAGCACGTTTCACAGCTTCTTCTGCCGTTTTTGATTTTACCCGTTCTCTGGCAATATGATACGCGATTACTTCAGAATCGATTGTGGTCTGAAAAATAGCTCCGTCATAAGCCAGCTGGTCGCGAAGTTCCGTCGCATTGA
Organism: Robinsoniella sp. KNHs210; assembly: GCF_000686105.1. NCBI lineage: Bacteria > Bacillati > Bacillota > Clostridia > Lachnospirales > Lachnospiraceae > Robinsoniella > Robinsoniella sp. KNHs210. Next base: position 805,632 of record NZ_JMLZ01000002.1, on the reverse strand, counting down.
TCAGATTGCCATTATGCGCCAGAGCCAGCGTTCCTTTTATATAATTTAATACCAGCGGCTGGGCATTCTCACGCGTGCTGCTGCCCGCTGTTGAATAGCGGACATGTCCAACCCCAATGTCACCTTTCAGATTGTCAAAACTGTCTTCTGTAAATACTTCATTTACCAGTCCCATTCCTTTGTAGGACTGTACCCTGCCTTTTGGACCCTGGGTATCACTTACCGCAATTCCACAGCTTTCCTGTCCTCTGTGCTGCAATGCAAATAATCCATAATAAATGGTGGACGCAACATCGTTTCCATCAAAATCATAGATACCGAATACACCACATTCTTCTTTTAATCCGTCAAACTCTTCCACTTGTTCATGTAAATGATTGTTCATCCGTCTAGCCTTTCTACATGCACCCGTTACCTTGTTACCATATCCCGTTTGAAAAGTCATTCCCGCCGTCTGCACGCCCCGCTTTGCGGCATATCTGCCCCGCATTCAGGTTACATGGTCCGGGGTCTTAAAATACAGTGCTCTTACGAAAATCACAGTGGATGTAATATCCACTGTGTCTTTTGTTTTTCTTATAATCCAAGACGAGAGAAAACTTCGTTGTAAGCTTCTTCTACATTTCCCATGTCTCTTCTGAAACGGTCTTTATCTAATTTTTCATGGGTTGCTGCATCCCAGAGTCTGCAGGTATCCGGTGAAGTTTCATCAGCCAGGATAATCTGTCCATGATATCTTCCGAATTCAATCTTAAAGTCGATTAATTCGATATTTGCTTTTAAGAAATATGCTTTTAACACTTCATTTACTTTCAAAGCATATTTGGAAATTATTTCGATTTCTTCTCTTGTTGCCAGGTTTAATGCGATTGCAAAATAATCATTGATAAGCGGATCGCCTAAATCGTCATTCTTATAACTGAACTCTAAAGTAGGAGCTGAGAATTTCGTTCCTTCCGGTACGCCAAGTCTCTTTGAAAAGCTTCCTGCTGCAACATTTCTAATGATAACTTCTAATGGAACAATCTCTACTTTTTTAACTGCTGTTTCTCTGTCGCTTAACTCTTCAACGAAATGTGTTGGAACGCCTTCTGCTTCGAGAATTTTAAAAACATGATTGGTCATACGGTTATTAACAACACCTTTACCAACGATAGTACCCTTTTTTAAGCCATTAAATGCTGTCGCATCATCTTTGTAGTCTACAATTAATACATCCGGATCTTCCGTTGTGTAAACTTTTTTTGCTTTTCCTTCATAGAGTAATTCTCTTTTTTCCATTTTGAATCCACCTATCCTTCTTCATATAGTTATCAGTATCATGACCAGAATCGACCGATCACCTACAAAATTATATAACATTGTAATTTATAAAGCAAGAATAATTCTCTAAAATACGACACGCATTTACATTTTAGTGGAATTTGCCCAAAAACTCCTGAGTTCTTGCATTGTCTGAGCGAAATAATTCCTCAGGTTTTCCCTGTTCCACTATCACGCCGCCTTCCATGAAGATAATATGGTCTGCCACATTCTTTGCAAAATTCATTTCATGGGTAACAATGACCATGGTCATATGTTCTGCCGCAAGATCTTTAATGACTTTGAGGATTTCTCCTGTCAGCTCCGGATCCAGTGCGGATGTTGGTTCGTCGAAAAATAAAACCTTTGGATTCAGCGCCAGCGCCCTTGCAATAGACACACGCTGCTGCTGTCCCCCGGATAACTGAAAAGGATATGCCTCTTCTTTTTCGGATAATCCCATCTTGGCAAGCAGTTCTTTTGCTTCTTTTTTCACCTGTTCTTTATCCCGTTTCTGTACTCTGACAGGTGCATCCATCACATTTTTCAGAACATTAAAATGCGGAAATAAGTTGAAATTCTGGAATACCAGTCCAAAGTTCTGCTGAATCTTCTTCAGCTGGTCTGCCTTTGCGTAAACTGCTTTTCCGTCCGGTCCCGTAGTAACCGCTTTTTCCCCCAGATAAGAAAGCTCACCGGAGTCCATGGTTTCCAACAGGGTTGCACATCGCAAAAGCGTGGATTTACCGGAGCCGGAAGGACCTATAATTGCCACCACTTCTCCCTGTTTTACGGTAAGTGAAATATCTTTCAGAACTTCCAGATTTTCAAATTTCTTCTCTATGTTATGAATTTCCAAATAATTCATCTGACATACCTTTGCCGCAGAAATACCTGCAGCACTGCCCGTTTGCGTAAGGATCGAATCCTTGCGGGCATTCCTTTCTATTCTTAATTTTCTTATGGTATATTTATCGGTAATAATTCATTTTCTTCTCTGCCTTCTCCATCAGAAATGCTACAATGAAGTTAAAAATGTAATAGAAGATACCAGCCGCCACCAGGGGCATCACGTTTGTACTGGATGATGAGAGTGCCTTGGCAACCGTAAACATCTCTGATACAGCAATTACCATTGCCAGGGAAGTATCTTTAACCAATGTAATCACTTCATTTGTAATAGACGGAAGAATTCTCTTAATAACCTGCGGCAGTATAATGGTAAAAAAGGTCTGCACTTTATTATAACCCAGAAGCTTTGCCGCCTCGTACTGTCCAACGGGCATTGACTCGATGCCGCTTCTGTATATCTCAGCAAAATATGCAGCATAATTCAGTGCAAATCCAATAATAACTGCTATAAAACGGTATGATGCCTGTATCTTTATGCCGAACAGGTAATATGGTCCAAAATAAACCACCATAAGCTGCAGCATCAGCGGTGTTCCGCGCATGATTGATATGTAAATTTTTGCAATATTTCGAATGACACCGTTCTTCGACATCCGGCCAAATGTAATTACCAGTCCGAGCGGTATGGAAAACAATAGGGTCAGTCCAAATATTGCAACAGACGTCAGCATTCCCTCCGATAATTTTGTTAACATCATTGCATAATCCATGTTTGCTTCCTCCATTTTGTATCAATCGCAAAAGAGAGGGGAATCTTCCCCTCTGATTGTTTTGCGTCTTTATTTATTTTCCTATAATTGTAATATCCTTGCCAAACCATTCATTGGAAATCTTAGCAAGCGTTCCATCTGCTGCCATTTCTTCTAAAGCTTTCTGAACAGCATCTTTTAATGCGTCGTTTCCTTTTTTGAATCCGATTCCATATTCTTCTGCTGCAATTGCTTCATCCAGCACTTTGAAATCTGCATCTCTTTTTTGGATCTGATAGCTTGCTACTACATTGTCCATTGCAATTGCATCCACTGCTCCGGATTCCAGATCCATAAATGCGGTATTATAATCCGCTACTGTAATTAACTGTCCAAAGCTGCCTGAGAGATCCGGTTTGTCATTTAATGCCGCCTGGGCACTGGAATCTGTCTGCACATCTACTACTTTGCCGGCAAGATCTGTTAACGCTTCAATCCCTGAATCTGCTTTTACGACAATTACCTGATCATTTTTCATATATGGATCAGACCATGTATAATCATCTTCACGTCCATTCATGGTAAATCCATTCCAGATACAATCAATTGTTCCGGAATTTAATTCCATATCCTTGGCATCCCATGCAATGGGCTGATATTTTATTTCTTTACCCATACGCTTTGCAACCTCAGCTGCTGTAGCCAGGTCAAATCCTGTAAATTCACCGTCATCTCCCACAAATCCCATTGGTGGGAAATCCTGGTCGAATCCTACGGTAAAGGTGCCGCCTTCTGCTGCTCCATCTGCAGATGCTGCTTCCGTTGTCTTTGCTTCCGTAGTACCCGCCTCAGATGCCGCTTCTGTCGTTGCTGCTTCGGAAGATGCTGCCTCTGTTGTTTTGGAAGTTCCACTCTCAGCCGCCGCCTTTGTCTCACCTGTACCGGATGAGCCGCATCCTGACATCATAGCTGCTGCTAAAGCAGCCCCTAACATAACGCTTAAGATTTTCTTTTTCATAATAACAATTCCTCCATTTTATACCAAACGCTTTTTATATTTACCGAGTGATCACTCTGCTCTGGTAAATCAGTAAAATCATACTAACATAAAATGATATCACTGTCAATTGTGAAAATATACCGTTACGGAACGGATAAGAAAAAACGCACCCGAATGGTCTTACAAAAGCAGATCCAAAAGCGCAAAAGAGCGAAAACCTGCTCAAACAGAACCTCGGTGCTACAAAACCCAATGAGAAATGGCTGAGTGACATCATGGAATATGTTCAACCCCTATGCGGTATCGAACTTTCAGCATTCATTCCAATAACTAGGATCATATGGTGGCTCAACGCCTCCTGTAGGAGCTAAAAATGGAGAAATATTTTCCAGAGTGCTATTTTTTTTAAAATCAGATGCTTCATAAGCCCTTGCTTTTTGTTGGTATAAGCTATCAGTAAATAACTCTGATGGAACATAGCTTATCGTCTCTTTCAGATCATCAGGTAAACCATTATACCAATCTAACCATTTTAATGTTTCGTCAGATAGATTATTTTTATCGTATTTTTGCCCCTCATACACAACAAAATTATCCTCTGATTCTGCTTTATTCTCATCAGCCGATGCAATTAATATCACTGAACAGAAGATAATAAATGTCACTAATAATAAGAATATTCTTTTAGCCATAATCCTTCTCCTTTCCAAATAGAAACGAAACACACTCTGCTACATCCAAAAAAGAACAGCCGACCACAACCCAAGGGTCTACACCCTGCTGAGAAAACCAGCTTTGTGGCGGCAACCTGAATCTCGGAAAGATGGGTGTGGGAAACTGGTATGGGCGTAGGAAGCGTAGAGCAGAGCTGAGTATTTACTTACCTTTCCGAAGTGTTTTTTGGCGGATAGTATTCGACTAGTACTGCATTGCAAAATGCAGTACTTCTCCCACCGGATACTAAGCGGGCACTGAACCGAGAAATGCATCAGGATTTCTCGGTGAATGCCCGCGTGCCGCCAAAAAGCGCTTCGGAAAGGTTAGAAAATACCAGTTCTGCGGCCAGCTAACGGAGTCCATACAAGTTTTCCACTCCCATCTTTCTGTTGCACCATCTCCATCTACAAAGCGTCCCTTAATCAGCTAAACCCAAATTCAAGAAATTGTTCGCTGTAGTACTAAGAACAAGTACTTTTATGATACTGCGCTTTTAATTTCTCCACAATTTCCTCCGGCTCCATCCCTTTCAGGCTCCTTGCCAGATCACTGTCTTCTGCTTCTTTACAAATCTGCGCATTCCTCTTTTGAAGCTCCGCTACCATGATCTTATCCGCCTTGACTTCTTCAAGACGTTTTTCGTATGCTTCCTGTGACAGATAAAGCGGCAGAAGGGAAAGATACTTCTGGAACGTATCTTTTGATTTCACAATGCCGTAGGACTGCCACAGGCAGTTTGCTGCTTCTTCAAATAAAAAGAGTTTTGCATATGCGCCTGCCATATTGCAGAGTATGGAAGCGTAGAACTGAATTCCAAGATTTCCCGGATTGCGGTCTTTCAGTATCTGATAATATTCTTGTATCCCATTGATATACATCCCATATTCCACAAGGTAATCGGCTTTCATCTTTCTTCTTAAATCGTCGGGCTGGATTTCAATTTTTGAAATTTCCTCCTGTATCTGCTGAAACTCCTGATGGGAAAGATATCCGATTTCCTTGAAAATAGGAAGAATAAAGTTTCCGATACTCTCGTCTTTATCTAACTGCTGGTAGAGCTTCCGGTAAAGCTTATCAAGCCCCAGTTCATCCCTTATCCAGTCACACAGTTTTTCGTTGATAATCGTATTATCAATAAGATAAATATTTTGCTGAAGATAATAGCACAGTTCTTCGATAGAATAAATATTCGTACTGATACTCTCGATATAATATGGATTTTTCGCCTTTTTTATCTGGCATAATACGTATCCGCTCAATGCTTTATCTCCTTTCTATACATCTATAATCTCTTCCCAGGTCTTCCCTGAGGAAGGGAACAGTCCTCCAAATCCAAGATCCCGTATAAAGACTTTACACTTATGAACTGACTGAAAAGATATGTTCACTTCAAGTCTGGTTGTCTTATTCGGCCGTACCGGAAGCCCTTCCAGCAAAATGCTGTGAGTTCTGGCGGGACTGGAATCGATGGGTTTGAAGTAAAGGATTAATTCATCCGTGTCATCCAGAATCAGTTCGTAAGTATGATATGCCTCATACCAGTCCATACCTGCATTAAGGCAGAGATAATAATTATCTTTTCCCCGGATCAGCATCTGCATTCCCACATTTACTTCCACCATATCTTCGCCGACATACAAAAAGTCTCCGATATTGCCAATCCCTTTTCTCTGCATGGCTCCATAGCAGGCTCCTTTTGTATAGAGATTCCTGCCCTGAAAAGCATGTCTTCTGTTATTACAGAGATATTGAAGGGAACGTACCGCCCAGGTTTTATCAAAATTATCACCGATGAGATAGGTGGACGAGAAAATCTTATTTGCAAATATCTTCTGTATCAGACCAAGAAAAAGACGATCTCTTTCCAAATCCCAATCCGTATCTTTTTTTCCTCTTCTGACTTTTTTGTCAAGGGAAAGCTGCGCCATTTTAGTAACCCGTACCAGTGCCGGCCTGGTCTTATAATCTATATCCAGTTCAAATGCAGTAATTTTAGAATCTTCGTATTCAAACAACGCAACTTTATAATTCCAGAGTTCTTTTTTCTGGTTCAGGGTAAAGTAGAAAAAACTTTCCCGGTAATCCTGGAGAAACACATGGCTTCTCTCTATCCCCAGCATGGCAAGGGAAGATGGAATTGCACTCACCCAGGGTTCTTCCATTTTTTCCATTGTAACCATAATGCTGATATCTTTTGCCGGTTCCTCTGTTCCCAGCATGTCAAAGCACTCCTTAAAAAAATTACTTAAAAGGACATCTCCCAGCTCCTTTTTCCCCTCCACCAGAGGGAAGATGTCCCTGGGGGTGGGAATCAGGTATTTTTCCTGTCCCTCCTCCGTGCTGATCGTAATCGGATCTGAAATTTTGTGGTTATAAAATGTAATCAGCGAAAAATTTCTGCCCAGATCAAATCCGACAATGACCTCATTTATTTCGTTAATCATAGGTGCCTCCATCTAATTTGTGTAACCGCCGAATAAACGGCCGATAAAATAATTCTGCTCTATATAAGTCTGCTTATTGTCTTCTACCGCCTGTTTATTACCAGTTTGTATCGCTTCCATCATATGGTTAATCAAATCATACTGGCTGTTTCCTTCCGGTTTTGACTTTTTGGTATAATAAATGGTCTGATCTTCTGTGGTAATCGTCTGGTTATCCAATTCCTCCACCAGATGCCAGGTCAGTTCATCTCCATAAAACAGCGTAAATTCTTTCACAAAGATACCTTCGTACATATTCTTCATCGGTTCTGTTTTAAATCCATTTTCTTCCCCGCCCAAACGGTAATGGAGCACAACTCTGGACTTTGGATTGGCGCGATATTCCACATAGGTTTTATCAGATAGCTGGTATGGCCTTGTGAAGGCATCCGGCAGTTCCTCAAAAAATGCAAAACGGAGTCCCTCATAGGAGATATCTTCCATCATACGGTTAATTACAGTTTCCTGCCCATCCGTCAGATCCGGCTTTTCCGCATAGTTTCTTAAGAGCGCCAATTCACATATGCGTTCCGGAACCTGCTGCTTCACAGCCAGACGCTCAATATAGTCGAATACCGGCTGGGCAACCTGCTTTTCTTTTACAAAATAGTTATAAGCACTCAGGATAACGTATGCCAGGCAGATTTGCTTTTTCCCCATCTTTTTGCGGTATGAATCGAAAATCTCTTCCGTATCTTCCGACCCTACTCTCATAAACAGTACAAATATCAGGATCTTCTCTTCCATTTCAAATCCATCCAGCCCAAATTCCCTGCCTGCTTTCCAGATGTTTTTCATAATCTCAATCGGACCATCATAATACATCAGAAGGTAGGCTAAGATTGTCTCATCGTATTTTTGGCTGGCAAAACAATAAGCGCACAGGAACAGCAGCATGTCATCCGTCCCATATTCCTTTTCCAGAATCGTTCTGCTGCACAGGCGGACCAGCTGAATCAGATCTATATTTTCCGGGCCATAGATACTCACAAGTCCGAATGCCTCCTGGCACATGCCTTCCTCTGTCAGAAGCTCAATTAATTTCTTTTTGTCAGTTTTCACAAACTCATGGTAATCAATCCTGTGAAGATACTCATAGCGCTGCTCAGCGGCAGGATTCTCATAATAATACTCCAGAATCTTACACCTGAGCTGTTCTTTATAAGTCTCCCTGATCCCTTCAATTTCCAACAGCCTTCCATAGCTGTCCGCATTTTCTGCTGTTATGAGAATTTCTTTAGAATCCAGATAACAGCTGTTTAGTACAAGGCCCGCATTATCCGGACAAAGTTCTCTGCAGTATTCCCGAAAAGCCGGTCGATCCATCAATTTTGTCAATGTATATGGAATCTCTGAAGCATACCGGTTACCCTCTTCGTCTTCAAACAAGATCCGGTAATCCCCGGTATACAGCTGAACATAAGCTTTTCCATCCTGAATAACAGATCGTATCTCATTCTTTAACTGGCTGTGAATTACAATTACTGACTTCATGCGGGCAATATCACACTTTAATTCATAAGTAAAAATTGCTCTGGCAAGACCATCCGCCATCCGTTTATTCATAATCGCTTTTGTCAGAAAGGTATCGTAAATCAACGCAAGATCCCTGCTGATTCTGCCCAGTGCCAGCTGGTCAACCATAAACCGCTCCATAGCAGGGCGGTAACTCTTGTAGGTCTCCGGATCTTTACTGTGATTTCTGATTACATTGGCATACACAAAAGCCTTTTTATTGTAGCTCAAAGTATTATTATAGGCAAAATACATCCGCACCATCTGAGGCAGGATTCTATCCGTATCATCCTCCATCGTTTCAATATAATATTCGTATAGTCCTGTCAGGCGCAGTTCATATTCCACCCCTTTTGCGTACCATTTGAAATACTTCTTTTCTGTTTTATGCCCCTTGATTAAGAGACTGCAAACCGCCGTTATGATGCTCTTAACCGGATACTTCTCATAGCAGTAAGTCAGCACTGCGAAAAGTCCTTCGTTAAATTCCCGGTGACGCAGGGTTAGTTCTGCCGCCTGCTCAGCGATTTCCCGGTTCATAACTTCTTCCTTGCACACAAAACGAAGAAGCTGGATTTCAAAGTCATCCAGACGCTTTAATATCAGGGGTTCCTTCTGAAGAATCTGTACACCTTCCACATACATAACCGGACTTGTACATCCGCAGATATACTGATCCCGCACCGCTGACATCCGATCCAGAGGACCACAGACAGAAGGTTCCTGCAGATAAAGAAGAATCCACTGAAGCATCCAGTTTTCCTTATTCTGCAGATATAGTTCATACACCTTCTCTTCTATATAATCAATATATTTCGTATCCCGGTTATAAAATGTAGTGAGATAAAGGTAATAGCCCTCCAGTTCCGGCCTGTCTATCCTGTCTTTATGATTCTCGATCTCTTCCAATGCCATACATGCATCTACCATCCGCTCTCTTGCGAAAAGAAGCTGCACCTGATAAAGTTCGAAAAATACATGGTTTCCTCCCGCGTTGCGGTAATCCCCCAGCGCCCTCTCGGATACATCCAGCCATTCCCCCAGCTTTTTCCGCTTTAGCCGAAAGTCCATATAAGCGGACATCATCCTGGCAACCGCCCGATGCTGCTTATATCCCTTCCTTTCCCCGGAACCTTTTACCGCCTTAAATGCCTCGATTTCAAAAACAAGTGTTTCGTATCCGGAAGAGAGGGTAATCCTTCCAAAATTTTTCCCGCCATGGAGTTTTTCCAAATCGATCACATATTCCAGTGAATACGTACTTCCCACGAACTCATCCGTGGTAACCGTTTCATGATCAATTGTTATAAAATCTGCATCTGCCTGTATATCCAAACGCAAAAATCCCCAGCTGTCCTTGGTAAGTGTCAACACTTCTTTCGTAGACTGGGTCATAACAGGAAAACTTCTGGACAACTCTGACATATGCAGTTTTACCGGTTTTTTCTTTCCACAGCCAACCAGAAACTCTTCCAGACTGCGATAGCTGAAATTCTGTCCACGGATGCCTTCATAGAGCGATGCAAAGGAGGGCGTCCATTTGGGCAGCATATGATAAAATTCGGATGATATAAAAAGCACATATGCTTTCTGGAAATCTTCTTTTGCCAAAGCCGTAAATTCATCCAGACTCTTATATGCCACTGCCAGTTCCTGCTCCTTAGAATACTCTATCTCTAAACGAAATGGAATACGATACTCTCCCAGATTGGAGCAAATCGTAAAGGCGCCTTCTAATACCTCGCCTTCTTCCATTCCTGTCGTATCGATCTCATATACAATTTTTTCATTGTTTCCAAAAAAATCAGATGGCTCATAGGCAACTCTTGCGCTGGAAGAATAGATGAATCCCTTCATCTTCTTTTCTTCCGGATTGCCGATCTCAAAACTGCCCCTGTATGACTCTCCCTTTTTGACCAATACCCTGATTTCATCAACAGAAATGTTCATCGTGGGAGCTTTATATTCAAAAATACCATTTAGTAATTGTTCAATTCTTCTTTTCAAAGGAATCACCTGCACTTTATTTAATCTATGAAGAGTATAACACTTTAGGTATATGACGCGCAACTGTCTAAACGACAATTTGTTTTTGTTTTTGACATTTTTAAGGAATTACTGCCCGTTAAGATTTGGTTGTTTTTCCTCAACTTTCCATCACCTTCCTCTTAAGATTTTCTGAACTTTGTGAACTTAACGTGAACTACATTGTTCAAAACTGCTCATTATGGTATAATTTTTTTAATTCTACGGTGCTTATGAAAAACTTTATTCAATGGGAGGAACCTTTTACGTGAATACAAAAAAGAACAGTAAACATCTCTGGATTATTCCAGTGTACGGCATTTTTTATATGCTGTCGTTTTCCTTTCTGGAAAATCACGTTGTTGATCACAGGGAAATTATCCAATCCCGTTTAGACGACCTGATCCCATTTTCAGAAATCTTTGTAATTCCTTATTTTCTGTGGTTTTTGTACATAGCCGCAACTGTAATTTATTTTGCTCTGTTTCAAAAAAACATAAAAGATTACTATCACCTCATTGCCACACTTGCAATTGGGATGACACTGTTTTTAGTAATCTCTCTGTTATGGCCCAACGGACATACGCTGCGCCCAAGAAGCTTTGAACGGGATAATATTTTTGTCGACATGGTCAGATATCTTTATACAATTGATACACCTACCAATATTTTCCCCAGCATCCATGTCTTTAATTCCGTGGCCTGCTGCATCGCAATCCGCAGCAGCAGCGCACTGAAAAAACACAGAATTTTACAGACCTGCGTATTTTTGCTGACAGTCTCCATTGTAATGGCAACCGTTTTCCTGAAACAGCACACAATCATCGATGTTATAGCTGCACTGGTTCTGAACCTGATCTGCTTCCAGCTAATCTACAAATATCAGTCTATCCTGGCATTTATAAAATCACTGGGAGAGAAAAGGAAGAAGAAGATTTTTCACTCAGACATTTTTTGAGTGAATTGGAAAAAGATATAAACTGATCTAAAAAGAATCCGAAAAGATGTACCGCCGTCCGGCGATTACATCCTTTCGGATTCTTTTGATTCTTATTTTAAAATTTTCTTTAATTCATCCATAAATGTATTTACATCCTTAAATTCCCGATATACCGATGCAAATCTGACATACGCAACGGGATCCAGTTCTTTTAACTTGTCCATGACAATCTCGCCGATTATGGTACTTTCGATCTCTCTGTCTTCCCGATTGAAAACTTCTGTTTCTGCTGCATCTATCATTTCATTTATTTTAAGAACCGGTATTGGTCTTTTATAACATGCCCGAAGTACTCCTGCTTCTATTTTAGACCGGTCATACTGTTCTCTGTTCTGATCCTTTTTGATTACAATTAACGGAATGGTCTCAACTTTTTCATATGTAGTAAAACGCTTCCCGCATTCATCACACAGCCTGCGCCGTCTGATGGAATTATTATCATCTGCCGGTCTGGAGTCCACTACTCTTGTATTATCCTGGTTGCAAAATGGACACTTCATATTATTACCTCCTTATCTGCCCCTCTTGAGCATATCTCCCCTGCCAATATTATGTAGATTGCATTTTCTGTTTTGAGTATATCCAATCCCTTAATCCCTGTCAATCAATTTTATGTAAAAATATGAATAATCGCCGGGGTGGTGCAATATAATGTAAAAATATCCAGAGTATGTTTGAAAGATGCTTGTACCAGGAAGTACCTTCTGATTGGTGCATAATTTTAAAATAGTCTCTGACCGGGGAGCTTTTATGCGTATTTGTGATTTAAAACAAAAGGAAGTTATTAATGTATGTACCTGCGGCTGTATTGGATGCGTCAGCGATGTGGATATTGACCCCCGTACCGGCCGAATCCTCTTCTTAATTGTACCGGGACCCGGAAAAATCTGCTCATTTCTGGGCCGCGATACCGAATTTATCATCCCCTGGGAATGTGTTACACAAATCGGCACTGACATCATCCTGGTAGAGGTTGATGAAGAAAAAATAAGAAAGAAGTGCGAATAGGGCCGTTTTACGAAGTAAAACGATAACCTACTCCCACTTCTGTCAGAATAAATCTGGGATCGGCAGGATCCTTTTCGATTTTTCTTCTGAGCGTTGCCATAAATACTCTGAGGTTCCCGGGTTCTATGCCCTCTGTATAACCCCAGATCTGATGAAGAATATAATTATGAGTAAGGACCTTGCCTCTGTTTTCTATTAATAAATTCAGTATCTTAAACTCGATCGGAGTCAGATGGATTTCTTTTTCGTCGATCAGAACCTTATGTGCTTCGTTATCCACCGTGAGATAATCACACTGGAAGATCTCTTCCGGAATCTTTTCCACACCTCCGGTGCGTTTACGAAGTGCAGCTCTGACTCTTGCCATCAATTCTCCCATATAAAAGGGCTTTGTCACATAGTCGTCTGCTCCGGCATCCAATGCCCTGATCTTTTCCTGTTCTTCCTGACGTGCGGAAACCACAATAATCGGTACTTCCGATACTTCCCTGACTTTCTCAATAACCTCCATACCGTCTCCATCCGGAAGCCCCAGATCCAGGATGATCATATCCGGACGATTTGCATAGAACAGGCTTACGGCATCCTGCACTTCTTTTGCCACACAGAATCGGTAACCTTCTTTCTTCAGGCTCATTGAGATAAAGTTAATAATGTATTTATCATCTTCCACAATCAATATATTTTTCTTATCTTCCATCTGCATTCACTCTTTCCGCATTCAGCCAAAATGTCAATCTGGCGCCTCCGCCCGGTTTATTCTCTGCCCATATCTCACCGCCGTGTTCTGTGACAACTGCCTTACAGATCGCCAGCCCAAGGCCTATGCCCTGCTTTTGCTTGGAATCCCCGCTTGCGGAAGTAACAAATTCATCAAACAGCTTTCCCATCATTGCATCTGCGATCCCTTCGCCATCATCTTCAACCTGTATGAAGACCTTTTTGTTCCGGAAGCTGGCAAGTACCGATATTCGCCCGCCCTCTTTTGTATGCTTCATGGCATTGTCCAGAAGATTGATCATCACCTGAACCATCATCTTCCCATCCATCTTCGCCACAATCACTTCATCGGGAAGGGAGACGGTAAATTTCCGCTTCTGATGAAGATCTCTGATATGGCTTGCCGCCTCGTAGATAATATCATCAATTACTTCCGGCTGTTTATTAATATGAAGGCTTCCGCTTTCTATCTTAGTCATATTCAAAATATTTTCCATCATCTTCATCAGCCAGAGTGCCTGTTCATTAATATCCGTTGCTAATAACTGGATATTGTCTTTTTCCAATTTTTCGGAATCCAGAATTAGTCCGCAGTCGCCGATAATTCCCGTAAGCGGTGTTCGAAAATCATGGGAAATACTGCGCAGCATCCTGCTTTTCATATGTTCCCGTTCCATTTCCACCTTGATCTGCTCCTGCTGCTGGTACACCAGTTCCCGGTCCAGTGCAATCCCGATCTGATTCGCAGCGGTCTTGATCAAAAGCTCCTGCTCTATGGAAAGGCCCTCGTTCCGGTTATATACTTTCAAAACACCTAACTGTTTTTCTAATCCAATGATCGGCACCATCATATAGTCACCCAGCCTGTGGTTTTTGTCCCGCATTTCGGTACTCTTGTCTCCGATCAGCTCCACTTCACTTTCGAATTTGGTATGCTCAAAAATATAGCGGATTCCAAGGCGGACGATATTTTCCTTTCCTGTCACATTAATAAAACTTTTCGACATCTCATGCAAAAGTCTGGCCGCCTGTTCATTTTTCTGTGCGATCAACAGCTGCTTTTGGAATTTAACTGTCAGATTATAAGAAATAAGGGACGCAATCAGAAATATGATAATCAGGACAATATCATTAATATCTGCAATCCGGAAGGTATGCAGCGGTGCCGTAAAAAAGAAGTTAAATGACATAACGCTGATAAAGGATACCGCCACTCCATACTGATAACCATTGGTATATGCCGTTGTCAAAAGTACCCCGATCATATAGATCATCAGCGTATTTTCTTTTGCGATTCCGGCACTGTTTAACAGAACGGAAAAAAGAGTCGTACCCGCTACAATGGCCACGACTCTGCCAATATATTTCATATGCTGAAGATATATTTTTTTATCCATTTCCAAACCTCTTTAATCGTTTAATTCCTTCTTTCATCCTATTCTAACATGTTATTTAATATTTGCCAATATCTTGTCGATGTCATTTCGCTGACCGATAATCATCAGATGTTCATTTCCGGTCAGTACATAATCTGCATGAGGAAGTAATTTCACATCCCTCTCTACCTTTATCCCTAATATACTTACATGGTATTTAGCCCTTACATCTACCTGTTTAATACTCTTTCCTACCCAGGATGGCAGGGGAGGGATCTCTAAAATAGAATATCCTTCTGTCAATTCTACATAGTCGAATACATGATTGGCACTATGGCGTACCGCTATCTTTTCTGCAATATCCCGATCCGGATAAACTACCTCATCCGCTCCGTTCCGAAGAAGGAATTTAGCATGAATATCTCTGTTTGCTTTACTTACAACATATTTACCGCCCATTTCTTTTACCAGGCTGGTAATTTCAAGACTGCTCTGGAAATTCGATCCGATACAGACGAAACAAAGGTCAAAATTACTGATTCCAAGGCTTCTTAAGACCTCCTCATTTGTACAATCTCCCACCTTTGCTGTAGTTGCATAGGGTAAAAGGTCAGAAACCTTCTCTTCATCTTTATCGATAATCATAACCTCATTATTCATTTTCGATAAATTGATGCATAAATGGTGGCCAAACCGCCCCATCCCTATAATTAATATCGTCTTCATGTTTATCTCCTTCTTATCCTATCGTAATTTGCTCAACCGGCTGTACTACCGGTGTCGTTTTTTTATTCCCTCTCAATGATAATGCAAACGATAAACTTCCGATTCGTCCGCAGTACATAAGAAAGATAATGATTATTTTAGAAATAGCATTCAGATCCCGTGTAATTCCGGTAGACATACCTACGGTACCAATTGCTGAGAATACCTCCAGTAAAACGTCTGTCATTGGTATTGGCTGTATAGCAGTGATCAGTATCACGGCTCCCACAGACAGGAAGAGATTAGTGCACAAAACCGCACTTGCTTTTTTAATTACGTCATCGCTCAATCTCCTGCCATATATATTACAGCAGCGGTTCTGTGTAATATTTTCTCTTAAATAGAAGATCATGACTACCAGCGTTGTTGTCTTAATACCGCCTGCTGTAGACCCCGGGCTGCCGCCTATGAACATCAGTACTATGGTCAGCAGCTTACTGCTGTCCTGAAGCGCCGCTGTGTCCACGGTATTAAATCCGGCAGTTCTTGCGGTAACAGAGCTGAACAGCGAACTTAAAATTTTACCGCTTGGGGACATATCACTGATGATGTGGCTGTTTTCAAATAAGTAAAATAATACCGCCCCGCCGAAAATCAATACCAGGGTTGCTGAAATTACGATTTTCGTATGCAGTTTATACTGGCGGAATTTCCATTTATGGGTCCAGATATCATCCCAAACCAGAAATCCGATACCTCCTACTACAATTAACGTCATTATGGTCAGGTTTATAATCCAGTCATCATAATATCCGGTAAAGGAAGCATAGGGAATCTCTTTCCCCATCAGATCAAATCCAGCATTGCAAAATGCGGAAATTGAATGAAAGATTCCATAAAAGCTGCCCCGCAGCACTCCGAATTCAGGTATAAACCGGATACTTAATAATATAGCACCAAGTCCTTCGAAAAAGACAGTGCCGATTATGATTTTCTTTGCCAGGCGGACAATACCGCCAATCTGCATGGTGTTTACACTTTCCTGTAAGATACCTCTGGTTCGGAGTCCTATTTTTCTTCTTAATATAATTGAAAAAAATACGCCGATGGTCATAAATCCCAGTCCGCCGATCTGAATCATTCCAAGGATAACCAGCTGTCCAAACAGTGACCATTTCTCCACGGTATTGCTAACCACCAGGCCGGTAACACAAGAGGCTGAAGTTGCTGTAAAAAAAGCATCCAGGAAATTGGTCATCTGTCCATCCTTACTTGAAATCGGCAGAGTCAAAAGCAGCGCACCCGCCAATATGATTGTAAGAAACCCAACTGCAATCATCTGGGTTTGAGTTAATTTTTTATACAATAGCTTCAGCATTTTATTTATGTCCTTTCCTTCATACGCACTTTAAAAATTTTAACTGAAAATCATCCTGCTGCAAGTTCTAATTATAATAAACTATTCGTTAAGGCGGTGATAATTTATCTGTTTTCTATATTAAAAATGCATTTAAATTCTCGATTTACCATTAAGATTGTATTAAGATAAAGTGGTAAAATGCTAACTTGTCAAACCTTTCTGTTTTTCCTCATATATTCATTATTTCCTGGAAATTTAAATGAATGCAAATCTCTTACTTTTATCCGATATTTCTTCCTATTTATATAGAATTTTATTTTTAAATTTTGCGTTTTCTTCCTGTCATCATCCGGATGAGCTCCCCAATCGTTCCCTTTTTTTCTTTACACTTTATTCCATCCAGATAGAGGCACTGTATTTCAGCTTGTGCTATATTGGTTTTATCCATCTTTAACAGATCTTTATCGGATACCATAAAGTTTGCCCGCTTTCCCACTTCAAGTGTACCCAGCTCCTTTTCCTCACCCAGCATCTTCGCCGGATTCCTGGTATAGGTACAGAGCGCCTGATACATGGTCAGTGATTGTTCCGGTATATAAAAATCGATCATTCCAAGCATCTGGTTAAAAGGATTGATGCTTTGTACCGGAGCATCGCTGGAACCGCAGATACATACCTGATGATCCATCAGTGTACGCAAAGGAATCTGCTGACTGATCATATGCTCCGGCAGAGACTGCTCATAACTTTTCAGATAATTTTTATCAATCCATGAAAAGCCCGGCTGCACGGCCAATGCCAGGTTCTTCTCCATAACCCGTTCTACGGCTCCTTTATCCGGAAATTCAAAATGATCTATGCGATGCATTCTAGCCGGGCAAAAGCGGTCATATCCGTCTAACAGAACGTCTATTGCCTTCTCTCCTATTGCATGGCTGCTGATTTGATATCCTGCCTCATCCGCTTCTTTTAATTTATCCGCAATTACTTCTGATGTGAAATAGCAGTCCACCAGCTCATTCGTATCTTTATAAGGACTGTAAAATGCTGCACTGCCAGATCCCACAGAACCATCCATTTCCCAGTCGCCGCATCCTCCTACCCTGGGCGTCCTCTGAAACTTTCGGTAATAACGGGCCTTTTTCAAATCCATAAATTGTGGAAAAAGGCGCACACCAATCTCCATATGAGATGCTATTTTTGCCAACCTTCTGGTTTGCTTGTCTTTATTTACATCTCCATTTCCATCCATAGCACAGACAATGCCAATTCCGTATTTTATACAGAGATTTGTAAAGCTTGCGATTCCTTTAGCCCATACTGCGGGTGTTACTGATTTTCCAATCAGCTCCATCACTTTGCCCTGTATAATTTCATGATCCCTGCCTGTCAGTATTCCGGTATGGTTCTCTTTATAAATATTCAGTTCTTTTAGCAATGCTGTTGACATACTGCTGCTATGCCCGTCTATATTGTAAATTACAATTTTTTTACCATTGGCCCATTCATCCAGCTCATGGCGGTTGGGAAGCCTTTTTTCCGGAATTGCTGAAGCAATATATTGATTTGCTGTAATGATATCCCTCCCGGTTCTCTCCCGGCATTCTTTCGTTATGAGCTTTGCTGCGTCTTCTAGCTTATCCGGATATATTCTGCCATCCTCAATTTTGCAGACCGAAAAACTATTTGCGCCCAGCACCATGGTATACATCAGGTGCAGATGTGCATCTATCATGGCCGGATAGACATGCCTGCCGTTTAAAGAAACTTCTTTCTCATATCCATAGGGCTTCTCATCGCCAAGATAACTGATTCTCCCATCGGTAACCCCCATATAGCGGTAACATTCCGTTTCCGCCCGGAGGGTATGGAAATATCCGTCTTTGTAGAGACATTGTGTTATTTTCATCATATTCATTTTGCACTCACCATCCAGACTGTTTATTCGTTCTTGCTGTCTTTCTATGTTCCCATTATACCTGCCTCATGAACTGACGTAAAGCTTGTTTTTCGGATGACGCAAAGAGGGGTTGATGACAAACGGAAAGGAGCCACTGCCTGCGCAATATGCGCAGGCAGTGGCCCGTTAGATATGTGACGATGATTATTCCTTCATTATTTCCAGGCTTGCCTGTGGACTGATCACATCAAAGATTAATTCGTCCCGTTTCCAGAAACGGTAACGCATTTCACAGGAGAGGCTCTCTTTCACTGCCCTGCCCATACTGCCGTTTACAGGTGCTTTCAGATCAGATGGATTCTGTTTCAGGACTTCCGCATGAAACCAGTATTTTCCCTGTCGGATCAGTGCCTCCTTATCGTTAAAGATCAGTATCCGGACTCCGCGGTACGTTGCCAGCCGGTATTCCTTTCCGCCTTGCATGATGCAGCAGATACAACCGGTAAAGCTTCCTTTTAGCAAAGGTATTTTTGCCAGTGACAGCATCAGGTCACCGCCGGCACCTCCATTCCAGCTGCATTGGGTCCAGAGATATTCGCTTGGAAAGCTGCTGCCCCAATCTTTTTCTATATATCCGGTACCGCCGGCAAAATCATATCTGTGCCCATTTACTACTACCGTACCAGTCAGTTCATGATGCATACTCAGCACCCCATGATTGCACTGCATAAACGGTGCAAAGCGGAAAGGCCCCATAATGTCTTTCCGGGGTGCTTTCAGTTCTCCATATCTTATTTTTCCAATAACCCTTAAATCTTTTGTTTTAATATCCAGAATGATCCCTTTTTCGGAAAAGGTATTTTTTCCGATCCGGCAATAAAAATTCAGAGGACTGGCATAAAAATACTCCACCGGAAACTCTGTGTAGAAAGATTCATCATTGGTGATTACCTGTATGGATGCCGAACGGTTTCCTTCTTCATCAATGTGAAAAGCCGGAATAAAACTTAAGGACTCTTTCCCTGACTGGTGCTTCAGATACCATCCTTCAAAAAAACTTTTTTTCTTCTTCTCCCCATGGAAACTTTTCCTGGGTATGGTCAGATACTGCCGGACTTTTTTCATCTTTTTCCCCCTTTTTGTTTTATTCCGTGTTCAGATTTTCCTGTGCCGGGTTATCTATCAGATTTCCTTTATAATCAAACCGGGAACCATGGCAGGGACAATCCCAGGACAGTTCATCGGGATTCCATTCCAGTTGACAGCCCAGATGAGGACATCTGGTATCAACGATAAAGACTTCCCCTTCTGCATTTTTATAAACACCGGCTTTCTTCCCTTCATATTCTACGATACCGCCATGGGACAGCGGAAGCTCCTCTATATTTTCTTTTGGGATTTTTAAATTCTCATACAGAATTCCTTTCGCTGCTTTATACCCATCCGTTACCACATTTTTAGCGGAAGCCGACAGATGGAATCTCTGGGGTGAGAATACTTCCATAAAAGGATTTTCCCGCTTCATGATCAAATCAGAAATCAGCATTGCGGAAACCATAGAAGAAGTCATTCCCCATTTCCCAAATCCTGTCGCCACATACCAGTCCGGAGTCTGGCTGGAATACTGTCCGATATAAGGAATCCCATCCAGCGTCATACAGTCCTGCGCCGACCAGGAAGCTGATACCCTGCTCCCAGGCCAGTATTTGGATGCTTCTTCCCACAATTTCTGATAACAGCCTCCCACTTTATTTTCTCCTGTGCGGTGCCCGCTGTCGCCAATCAATAGCAGATCTTCGTAATTGCGGTAAGAAAAACTGTTTTCTTTATCAATACCCAGATACATGCCGTCTAACTGCACAGCATTTTCAAGCGCCAGTACATAGCTTCGCTCCTGATGCATACGCATAAAATAGTATCCCGGTACATTGATAAAAGGATAATGAGTGGCAAATACAATCTGTTCCGCATGAATTACATAAGAGTCGGTAACGATCTCCTGCCCTTCCACACTTTTTACTTTTGTATTTTCATAAATCGTCAGTTCCTTAATCATCTTATCCAGAAATTCCAACGGATGAAACTGCGCCTGTCCATAAAACTTGGCTGCTCCTGCAACCGGGAAAGGCAGTTCTGTCTGAGTGGTGAATTCTGCGTGTATTCCTAATTTCTGAGCTGCCTTTACTTCTGCTTCCAAACTATCAGATCTGGTTACGGAATAAAGATACGAAGGAAGCTCCTGAAAATGACAGGGGATCTGGTATTTGTCAATCAGGTTTTGATAAGCCTTGATAGCTTTCTGATTAGCAAGGGCATATTGTCTCGCCTTTTCGATACCACAATCGCGTATTAATTTATGGTAGATCAGGTTATGGGAGGATGAAATCTTTGCAGTTGTATTCTTCGTCTGTCCGCTGCCTACTCTGGACGCTTCAAATACAATGACTTTCTTGCCTTCCTGCTGTAGAAAATATGCAATTAAAATTCCCGCCATACCTCCACCAATTACAGCTACCTCTGTTTCCAGGTTATCCGCAAGGGATGGCATAGCTGTTACTTCTGCTGTTTTACTCCAAATTGATTCCATGTGCTCACCTTCATGCCTGATATTATGAGGATATTCCCCACTACGTTATCTTAAATAGTTCTTCATGCTCTTTAACGCATTTTTTTCCAGTCGGCTAACCTGTGCCTGGGATATATTAATTTCATTTGCTACTTCCATCTGTGTTTTCCCCTGGAAGAAACGCAGTTCAATAATATGGCGTTCCCGTTCGTTCAATCTTTTAATTGCTTCATTTAAAGAGATGGATTCCACCCAGTTCTCTTCTTTATTCTTCTTATCACTGATCTGATCCATTACATAGAGGGTGTCTCCGCCTTCCGTATAAACCGGATCATAAAGGCTGACCGGACTCTGGATCGCATCCATAGCAAATACAATGTCTTCTTTTGCAATACCAATCTCGTCTGCGATCTCATTAATGGTAGGCTCTTTTAAATGCTTCTTCATATAGCCTTCTTTTGCATAAATCGCCTTGTAAGCCGTATCCCTCAGTGACCTGCTTACCCTTATTGAATTATTATCCCTTAAGTATCTGCGGATCTCACCAATAATCATCGGAACCGCATAAGTAGAAAATTTTACATTTAAGGTCGAGTCAAAATTATCTATTGCCTTAATCAGACCGATACAGCCTATCTGAAACAAATCATCCGCATTTTCATTGCTGCTTGAAAAACGTTTAATTACACTTAATACCAACCTTAAGTTTCCTTTGATGTATAGTTCTCTTGCTTCTTCATCGCCCTCCTGAATCCGGGCAAAAAGTGCATCTTTTTCTTCATTGTTTAAAAGGGGAAGCTTTGATGTATTCACACCACAAATTTCTACTTTATTAAGAGCCATAACGTTCATCCTCCTATTAATTTGTTTAATAGAATGATTCACATTATGGCTCTCAAATATTCAAATATGAAAAAAATTATGTCAACTTTTAGCCCTTGACAAATTCCTTATGGGGGTGTTGTTTTTTCATCATCCAATGTCATAAACACTCCTGAGCCGCAGTTTATCCGGCTTTCCACTGATTATCTTTATCCGCTTCTCTCCTGCGTTCATATCAAAATAATTATCGGATAAAATAAGGTCCTCCTTCTGATTTAAAATCTCTACATTTTTTGCGTATGTTTTCGACTGAATAATGATCTCTCCATTTTCTACCCGGCACGTAAGCTGCGGATCCTGGTATTTAAAATATTTGGGAAGTGAAAAGATTACGGTTCCTTCTGATATAAGTTCTCCATTTTTCATCAACTGATAGCTGACATATTCTGTAAACATATCCACATCCGGCAACTCTTCCTTATCCAGCCATACACTGGTCAATGCCGGAACCATAATTTCTCTGCTCTCTTCTCTTAATACCATGGCACCGGCATCTCTCAGCTGCCATTTTACTGTTACGTTCTCATCTTCCCTGGTTTCGTTTGCAACATTCAAATGAATCGATTTTTCAATATGGTAATGCTGGCGGTTCATATCTGCATCCTGTGTTAGAAGTCCTTCTTCCTCACAGGATATCATACACGGACTAAAAAATCGCTTTGCATAATAGTGAAGTGCTTTCCACCTCTGGCAGTAATCGATGGATGCCCAGGAAGCCACGGGCCAGCAGTCATTGAGCTGCCAGTAAATCGCTCCCATACAGCGCCCTCTGTTTCTCCTGAAATGCTCAACTCCATAACGGATCGCGTCTGCCTGAAGTAATTGGGACGCATAGATTACTGTCTCAAAACTGTAAGGATAGCGGTAGGTCTGCTGAAGATAATTCATAATCTTCCCGTTAGCGCCAAAATTTCTCTGATGCTTTTCCATCACATATGAAAAAATATTCATATCTCTTGGATCATCCGTTATCGTTTCTATCGTCTTAACACTTGGAAATGACTGAAAACCAAATTCCGAAGCATAACGGAAATAATGCCGGCGGTATTCAGAAAACGGCTTATTTCCGTGCCATACTTCCCAGAAATGTACATCGCCTCTGTTTGGATCATTTGGTTCATCAAAAGATCCGCCTGAGGAAGGACTTGCCGGCCAATAGAACGTATTCGGGTCATATTCTTTTAAAAGCTCCGGTATGATGCGTTCGTACATCAGAAAATAATCCCTTACTTCTGAGTGTCTGCTCACCCAATTGCCTTCTTTGACAAACAGTTCCATCTCATTGTTTCCGCACCACAGTCCCAGTGATGCATGATGCCGCAGACGCTTTATATTATCTGTAAATTCCTGACGGATATTCGCTTCAAACTCCGGAGTCAGATCATACACGGCACATGCAAACATAAAGTCCTGCCATACCACCAGCCCTAATTCATCACAGATATCATAAAACCAGTCCTCGGGATAGTATCCGCCGCCCCAGACACGTATAGCATTAAAATTTGCCGATTTGCACTGTTCCAGAAGATTTCTTGTAGTTTTGCTGTTCACTCTCCCAAGAAGATGGTCTTCCGGAATATAGTCCGCACCCATGGCAAAAATAGATATCCCGTTTACCTGGTGTGCAAAACAGGAACCCCATTGGTCTTTTTCAATATGCATGGTCATGGTTCTAAGCCCGATACGGCGTTTCCAGGAATCCGTCTCGGTTCCCCCGGTTTTCTGAATTACTTCCAGCTCATATAAATCCTGGGCGCCGTATCCGTTTGGCCACCAGAGCCTTGGCTCTTCAATAGTGATTTCATCCGGTGAATTCTCATAGTCCCTGCAATTGCCATCGGGATCGGTCACCTTTACTTCATAGGTAGTGGAAACGCTGTCGCACTTATCTTCTTCCACCCGGATCTGAAGCCGTACTTTTCCATTCTCGTGTATCTGGGTAATATAAACACTGTCAATGCGGGCATGGTCTATTCCAATCAGCCTGACCGGTCTGAATATTCCCGCATCCGGAAGGTGTGCACCCCAGTCCCAGCCAAACATACAATGTGCCTTTCGAATATGAACAAATCCATCCATGGCATCTTCCGATCCCCGGGTAGGAGACTTTTCAAATGCTTCCCGGATATACTGCAGGGGAGAGTGCAGAACTACATGCAGCTCATTATCCTGCCCCGGGTTTAAAAGCTTCTTTACATCAAATTCCCAGATCCGGTGCATATTATAAGCCTGCCCCGCAAGTTCTCCATTTACATAGATGTCGGCAATCGTATCCAGCCCGTCAAACCGGAGTAATACCCTTTCTTTTTCATACACCACAGAATCCACCCGGAACATGGTACTGTACTCATAGTCAAATTCCATTCGCTTTAGCGCCTGATCCTCGTTGTCTTTCCAGAATGGATTTTCCATCTCCCCGTTTAAGAGCAAATCGGTGTAAACCGTTCCCGGTACAATCGCTGGCAGCCATTCCCCTTCCTCCAGCCTGCGCATTCTGAAGTTATCCTGTAACATCTGAGTAACCATAGATTTTCTCCTCCT
Source organism: Robinsoniella sp. KNHs210 (assembly GCF_000686105.1). Taxonomy (NCBI): domain Bacteria; kingdom Bacillati; phylum Bacillota; class Clostridia; order Lachnospirales; family Lachnospiraceae; genus Robinsoniella; species Robinsoniella sp. KNHs210. Next base: position 780,931 of record NZ_JMLZ01000002.1, on the reverse strand, counting down.
GAATTTTATTTTGTAAACCCTGAAACCCTTTTATGTTCCTGTTAATGCTTATATTATAAACCAAGTTTACTAATACCTCAATGATACTTTGTTTGAATTCAGGATAAATTCTAAAACCCGCCATGATGAGAAAACCAGCTGTGCAGATGGAGGCTGTGTTTGGGGAGAGCAGATGGGGTCATTTTGCCGCCTTCCCCTTCCATTCATCAATCTGCTTTTGCATCTCATCAATTACCTTCTGTAATCCTGTCGCCTCCAGTTTTTTCTGCAGCTCCGGCAGATATTCGGAAGGTTCAACACTTCCGGTAAACAGGGACGGTCCGAATTCATCCAGAATATTCCGGAAACCTGCGATCTCGGTACTTACCGGTTCGGAATTAAAATCAAACCCAAAGGAAGGAGCATTAACAGCCTGATCGTTAAACTCTTTAAACGTACTCCATTTATCTGCCGGTTCCGTATCCTGCACGTAAGTATTGAACAAGCCCCCCTGTATCCAGTACGGAACGGAGTAATCTTTTCTTTTTTCCTCAATCAGCTTCACTTTAGTGTCATATACATATGGCTTTCCTTTCACGGCCTCTTTCTCTTCTGCCGATACCGGAACTTTTTCATAATGTACGCCTTCGATTCCATAGTTTAGAAGATTTCTCAAATATTCATCCGTGTTTACCAGATTTAAAAACGCCACCGCTTTCTCTGGGTTTTTGCAGTTCTTTGATATTGCAGTCAGGGAACCTCTGGCTGAAGCATTGGTTACCTGCATATCCATAATGGGAGAAATTGCCACTTCGTATCCAAGGTCTTTTCCCCAGACGACATCTGCATAGGGCTGTCCATCCCCTTTCGTCACAAACCGTTTCACCGATTTGTCATCCGTTGCGGTTGCCGCATCTTTATTGATATATCCAGCCAGATAATACCTTCTTATGGTATTCAGGGTATTTTTCATCTGGTCCGTTTCAAACAGGTTTTTCACCGTCAATGATTCATCCCCATATTCGATTCCTACGGGATCCTGTATTTTATCCATATAGGTTGGCGCAGTAAAGCTCTTAATCAGATATAAGGGCACTACGTCCGGTTCTTTTTCTTTGATCAGCTGCAGCCATGGTTCCAGATCTTCTAATGTGTGGATGTCCGAAACCGGAATATCATATTTATCCACATATTCTTTGGTAAATACCCACATTGGATAACTGCCGATCTCCTTTTCATTTGGTACCCCATAGGTTACGCCTCCGATCTTCGCCGCATCCCAGAAACGCTTGTCAATTTTCTCATACATTTCCTTTCCTTCTTTTTGAAGGTAATCGTCAAGAGGCAGGAATGCTCCTTTTTGAGCCATCTGTAAGTAATCATTTGCCCAGGAACTTGTAAATGCCAAGTCCCAGTTATCCCCGGTATTAATTACCACCTGCATCTTCTGATTATAATCACCCCAGCCGATATTATTAATTTTGATCTCCACTCCGATTTTTTCTCTTGTATACTCATTGATTTTTTCCAGAACCTGAGGGGTATCTTTCTGCGCATCACCATCCTGATACCAAATAAGTGTTACCACCTCTTCCCCATCTGTCCCCTTTGCCGTCTCCTTACTTCCGCATCCAGATGCCATTCCCAGAATCAGTGCACCTGCAGTGATGAGTGCTGCTGCTTTTTTTATTTTATTAAATTTCATAATCCGTTCCCTTTCTTCATTTCCACAACTATTGCGGTTACTTTTTTAATAGATGCATAGATTCTCTTTCTCACCTATTCTTTTACTGCTCCAATCGTTAACCCATTGATAAAATACCTTTGGAAAAATGGATATGCAAAGACAATTGGCAAAGTGGAGATTACCACTATCGCCATCTTAATAGTCTCTTTTGGCAGATTAGCCGCTGCCTGTATCCCATCAACGCCCATCATGGATTTATTGCTTGCCAGCCAGTCAATGGAATTTTCTATCTGTATTAGCAGGTATTGCAGCGGCAAAATTTCTTTTCCGTCCAGATACATCATGGCGCAAAACCAGTCATTCCAGTATGCAAGCGTAAGAAATAAACCTATCGTGGCAAGCCCCGGCAATGCCATTGGAATTACAATTTTAAAGAAAAGTTTCCATTCGGATGCGCCGTCTATTTTCGCTGATTCTACGACTGCATCCGGAATACTGGTTTTGAAAAAGGTCCGAAGCACAATTACATTAAAGGTGTTCAGGCATAGTGGTAAAATCAATGCCCAGACCGTATCCTTCAGCATGAGGAATTTGGAAACTACTAAATAATTTGCAACCATACCTCCGCTAAATAACATTGGCACTGTAATTACCAAAGTAAATAACTTTCGGTAGGCATAGGTTTTTCTGGAAAGGGCATATGCGTATGTACCTGTCAGCAAGAGTCCAATGACCGTTCCGGTAACAGTAACAAAAATGGTAACTCCATAGCTGCGGATTATATTATCTCCGGCATTGATAATGTACTGGTATGCGTAAAAGCTCAGTTTTTCAGGAAAGAACTGATAGCCATTCACAGCCAGGATTTTTTCATCCGTAAATGAAATGATCATAACAAAAATAAATGGGATTACACAAAACAGCGAAAGTGCACTTAAAATAATGTTAAAAATCACATTGGTCGGTTTTTTTACCTTGTTATATTTACACTGTTCTGCTTCTATTTTCTGAAGCTTTTTCTCAAGTTTTGCTTCTTTATATCCGGCAAACATTCCATTCCCTCCTTAAAATAGTGCATTATCGCTGTCCACTTTGGATACGATTTTATTAGCAGCCATAATCAATACAAATCCTACCGTTGACTGGAACAATGCTGCTGCAGAACTCATCCCGATCTCTCCATTGGCACGCAATGCCCTGAAGATATAGGTATCCAGAACATTCGTCACATCGAACAACGCACCAGAATTTTTAGGCAGCTGGTAGAAAAGACCGAAGTCTGCATTGAATATTTTTCCAATTGACATGATCAGTAAAATAGTTATGACCGGTTTCAGAAGTGGTAAAGTAATGAATTTGATCTGCTGCCACTTTGTTGCCCCATCCAGGACTGCAGCCTCATAATATGTTTTATCAATTCCGCAGATAGAGGCAAGGTAAACCACCGTATTATAACCGATTCCCTTCCACTGGCTCATCAGGATAATCAGAAATGGCCACCAGGATTTTTCTGTATACCAGGAAATCCCCTCTTTTCCATATTGCTGCAGAACATTATTGACAAAACCTTTTTCCGGGTTTAAGAATGCGAATAGACAGTAACTAACCACAACCCAGGATAAAAAATATGGCAGAAACATAGCGCTTTGATAAATCTTTGCCATGCCTTTGTTCCGGATCTCATTGAGCAGCAGGGCAACCAGAACCGGAAGCGCCACTCCCAGTATGATGAATACCAGATTATACAAGACTGTATTTAAAAATACTCTGGCTGCATCCCCGCTTGCGAACAGGAATTTGAAATTGTCAAATCCAACCCATTCACTCTCAATCAGACTTTTGAAAAATCCGCCGTTGTCTGCTATCCGGAATTTTTTAAAAGCAACTAAAATTCCAAACAGCGGCAGATAGGTAAACAACAGGAACCATATGCCGCCCGGCAGACTTAAAAACAACAGTTCTTTATTCGCTTTTAAACGGCTTAAAAATTTTCCATTTTTGTTTCCCATTTTATTCCCTCCCTTGTTATTTGATACATTTACTATATCATTTAACAAAATTGGAATATAGTTGAAAACTTTTAGGTTTCTTGTACATTTTCTAGTTGGAGAAGCAGCAAGTAAAAAAATATGGCGCAGTGGTCTGCCCTGTTAATATTTTTTCATTTCCCGCAGTGTGGCAGGTGACACCCCATAACACTGCTTGAATTTTCGATAGAAGTAACTGGTATCCGGATACCCTACTTCCTTCGCAATATCATTAATGCGCATATTGGTACTTAGAATCAGTTCTTTCGCCCTGCTGTTTTTTGTATTGCTCAAGTACTGCGCGAATGAACACCCCACCTCTTTTTGAAAAATCTGCCCCAGATAGGATGTATTCATGTGATATTTATGGGCGAGGGTCTTCAGGTTCATATCTTCCCTGTAGTTTTCCCTGACTTCTGCAAGAATCTGCTTGATCACAGGCGTATAATAGGATTCTTCTGTGTGCAGGCTGTCAATCATATTTATAATTTCTTCGCGAAAGACGGTCTTCACGGAAATGATATCCTCTGCCTGATTAATTTCTTCAATTATATGATATAAGCGATGCTTTCCGCCGCTGTCCAACAGTTTGTATTCTTCCCGTATATCCTGAATGATACCGGCTATTCTCAGGCACATTTGTAATAGTACGTCTACCTCCATATCCCTGTTTACATGATTTATAAACAATTCCTCCAGATAACTGAGTGCACTCGCTTTATCTTTTTGGATGATCAGCCGCTGAAACCGTTCTGCATCTACGGAAATATCCATAGATTTCCTGTTATTGATATACTCCTGATCAACACAGCTTCCATATCCATCAATAACCAGATATTTCTGATTGGAAAGCGCTTCCCGGTACGCCCGGGGCATTTCCGTAAATTCCATAAAAGGAGAACTGATGCTGGTAAAAATGTGAATGCCAAATCTCTTCTCAATCTGGTTCTGCATATCCGTCAGATATCTTCTGACTTCTCTTGCTCTATCTGACTGGCTGGATAAAGTCAGAAGAATGCTGTCAGGCGGTAAATGATATACGCGTATTTCTTCTTCTGTCACTATTTGCCCAAGCCAGCTCATTACATCGGTAATCTTAAACTCACCCAGGCTGTCCAGCTTAAGTTTCATTACCGCCGCATATGTATAGGGTTTCGTGGCAGATAAGCCGGTTTGCGTCATATAATGTACCTGTTCATCGTAATTCATTTTACCGTTTAAGAATCGCATAAAATCTGTCTTACCATCAATCTGCGCCATATCTGCCTCTTCTCTTTCCTTAAGCCTCGCTGCTGCAGACTGCAGAGATTTTTCCAGCTGCTCTTCATCTATGGGTTTTAAAATATAGTTTTCTACTTCAAGGTGAATTGCTGCCCTGGCATATTCAAATTCATCGTATCCCGTAAGAATAATAAAGCGGACCCTTTTACTTTTCTCCCTAAGCCGCTCCATCAGATCAAGTCCATTCATTCTCGGCATGGAGATATCGGATACCACAATATCCACTTCCTCTTTTTCCCAGCAGGCAAGTGCATCAATACCATCATGAGCCATATGGACAATGGTCATTTCCAAAGCCTCCCAGTCTATTATATTTTTGATTCCCTGCAGAATAAATTCTTCATCTTCAACTAACATTACTTTTTTCATCATAACCTGCTCCTTTTAATGGAAAACGTAAATTTACCCGCAGACCGGCTGGCTGGTTTGCCTCTAAAAGAACCCCATAACCCTTACCATATGCCGCCCGCATGCGAAGATTTACATTTTGTATTCCGATTGAACCCTTTGACTCTTCACAAAGACAATTTAATTCCCTGTTTTTATCTGTAATTGCCTCATCCTTCATACCATATCCGTTATCCGAGACCACAATCAGCATATCATCGCTATCCTCTTTTATTTCAATACAGATCCGGTTGTCACTATCCTCCAGGCGGATACCATGTACCAGGTAATTTTCGATCACAGGCTGAATGATAAATTTAATGACCGGTATATTCACAAATGCTTCCGGACAGTCAATCTCAAACTGGAACTTATTCTGATATCGGAATTCAAATAATTCCAGATACTTTTTACAGTAATGAAGTTCCTTTGCCAGCGTGATAATGTCGGTATCTTTAATCTGGCTGCGGAATATGACGGCAAGACCGTAGAGCATCTTCCCCACCTCCCTGTCGCCGTTGCATATGGCCTTCATACGGATGGACTCCAACGTATTGTATAGAAAATGAGGATTGATCTGACTTTGCAATGCCGCCATCTCCGCATTCTTCTGCTCAATCTGTGCCAGATAACTCTTTTGAATGTAATGGTTCAGTTCCACACACATTTCATTGAAATGCTCTGCAATTACATCCAGTTCATCTTTTTCCTCATCTACTTTCAGCCGGACATCCAGATCTCCTTTTGTAACCCGTTCCATTCCATCTAATATCCCATCCAGTCTGCCGGTCAGCTTGATCAGATAAAAATGGATAAACACAATACCAAGGGTAACAATAGACAGCCCGATTAGAATAATAGTAGCCCACAGCCCCGCCGGCATTTTATCCGCCCGGGACTTACCGATGGAGGCAGCTACATGGAAATCTTTGACCTGGCGGTAATTGACAAAGGCTTTCAGCTCTTCTTCCATCTGCCTGGTATCCTCCAACAACAGCATTTTCTTTGCATCACCCCTGCCGCTGGAATCGAACACAAGATTTCCAAAACTGCTGAAAACCAACAGATCACACCGCTCAAAATATTCCCATGCATCGGCAAGCCCTGCATTTTGAAAGAAGACAATCATGCATCCGATATTCTCCAGTGTCACCGGATCACGGATTTCTTTTAAAAATTCATACTGCAGGGGCTGTTCCATTCGTTTTTCATCTAACTGATTCCTTAAATACCCTGACACTTCCCGGCGTGAAACTTTGCCATCCGGGGTGTATACGGTCAGTTCTTCTTTTGGGTAGCTGACGAAGCGAATGCTTTTGATCTGCGGGCTTTCTTCCATGGCATTAAATGCAAAATCATCAATCCCGTTATAGCTGGCAGATGAAGAAGCCGAGAATGCATCCAGCCTGTGTTTTAAATAAGCAGTAATATCTTCCGTAAGATAAGATATCACATCCTGGAGTTCTGTATTGGATTTATACAAATCCGCCAGCATATTATCTGCTTTATCCGAAGAACGCAGAATTTCCCGCGAAGCATCCTCCCCCACTTTCTGCATGTATTTCAAACTCTTTTCCTGTATCTGTCCTTTGGTATTTATAATAAAATAAACGACCAGTGCTGCTGCTATGCCCACACTGATCAGTGTATATGTACGGAATAATTTCCGGTAAAGCTGCTTTGGTGTTTTCTTATTCATATTTCACATCACCCCCATGATTATTATATTATATACAGCAAAAAAAGGAGTATAGAAGACCTGAACGCACTTCTATACTCCTTAATACACAGGCAGCTGCCCGCGAAAGGGACGCTTTAGGCTTTACCGTATTTTTCTTTCATTTCCGATATAATCCGCCGGTTCATAAAAGCAACCAGAAATCCGTAGAAACTGCCCATAAATAAAACCGTTGTACCCGGGGACAGTTCAAAAGCCAAAAGTATGATACCGAAAGCCGCCAGATTGCCGATGGCAGCCACTGGCTTGCCCAATGTATAAGCCAGTGCCAGTTTGCACACATCCGGGGAGGTTAATTCAGTATTTACCGTCAGAAAATACAGATTTGGCGTTAACAGCAATACAACAAGAAACAACAGCATAAATAAAACCGCCAGTAAAAACACCGGAACTATTCTGGTGAAAAAATTCAGGTTGGTCCATATCATAAAGATGGCTGTTAACTGAAGAGCCCCTGATTTTACTGCCTTTTTGAAGTATTTTTCATATCCTTTCCGATAATCTCTTACTGCTCCGGCTTCGATTCCGGATACGAATCTGCCCATAGAATAGAGTACCGCTGAAAATGCAGGTGCTGCCGGCAGGAGGCACAAAAGAAATAGCGGCAGAAAAGTTCCGGTACGGCTGATACCTACAAATAGTAAAAATAACAAAACCGGCAGATTACATATGATAAACAGAAAATTTATTCCCAGGAAATAATATATCCTGCTAAAAAAATTCATAATCCGCTCCCAGTTAAAAATATCATGCTGCATTTCTATTCCTCCTTTTACCGGCATGCCTTAGTTAGAGCGTGTCTGAAAAAACTCTAACATTTAAATAGAATTGTTTTAATTTCAAATGGCTTTAACATCATGGAGATTTCGGTTTCACTGCAAAAATCCTGAATCGGTCGTTCTCTCAGATCTCCTTCAGCCCAAGCGGTAAACTGGAATCCAGGCTTTATAGCTGCCTGGCATCTGGAACCAGCGAATTCATGGAAACGCACCACCAGGTAATTGCCGTCTTCCGATTTCTTAATGGCATCTGCCTCCACATGGTCACAGTCAAATACAAGGAAACTCTCATAGGGAAGTTTTGCCGTACCTTTTCTTAACTCTAACGGACGGTTTAACCGGTGGGCTTCCTGAATCACCCTGCCATTTATACAATCACCCCTATGAGGCAGAAGTGCATAAGTAAATTCATGCAACCCCTGATCCTGTAGATGATCCGGATGGGTAGCCGCCTTAAGCAGCGTGATTCTTAAAATATTATCCTTTACATCGTAACCGTATTTACAGTCATTTAATAGCGCAACCCCATAATCATGTTCTGATAAATCTGCAAATCTGTGAGCAACTGTTTCAAATCTAGCCTGATCCCAGCTGGTGTTCCAATGGTTCGGGCGCTTCACGTTCCCGTACTGCACATCGTATGTGGCATAAGTCGTTCGAATATCCACAGGGAATGCTGCTTTTAACAGCTGATGATTCTCATGGTAATCCACCTTTGTCCGAAAATCTATCCTGCGGTTATCCTCATACAAAATAATATCCTGTTCAACCGTAGAATTCATATACTTCCATTCCAGATGGACTACTGTCATAAGGGGACCGGAAACCACAATCTGGAATTTCTGAAGATCTGTAATTTCTTTCATCTTCTGCTGATAGAAAATATCAATATCCCAGGCATCATTCCCAAGAGGTTTGTCTTCAAACATCTGCAATACATTGCCCTTTGTTCCCTCTGCAAGCACTTCCCGCTTTGCATCCTTGTCATAAAGCCTGCTGATCTGCCCATGATCGTTAAAATCAATAATATAATATTTTGTTTCGATACTTTTTCCTTCTATATAAAAGGAATCATTTTCCAGTCCGGAATTATCCGCCCCGCCGGATTCTTTGACACACCTGATCTGTGCAAATCCCATCGCCGGAATTTCTCCTGTCTGGACATATGTTCCTTCCGTTCCGGTTTGCATTTTCAGGTTGTTTCCACTCTGATCCATGCAGCGGAGTATTCCCGTCTCAGGTATTTCTATAATGCCATCCAGCTTCCAGGATGCATGATTGAGAACCGTATAGGTATCTTCTGATTCATCCAGTATAATTCCATATGCTTCTTTTTCTACTTCCCTTGCAATATCTCTCGCTTTTTCATAGTCCACTTTGGAATCTTCATATACCTCATGGATAGAAGAACCGGGTATGATATCATGGAACTGGTTTGTCAAAAGGATTTTCCAACCTTCTGTCAGGGCTTCCTGATTCGCTTTTTTCAGATCTCCCTGGGAAAGTGCTGCCATGGCTGTCAGCCACTCCGCATTACCATACAGGTATTCCATTTTCCGGTTCATGCGCTTATTATAACCCTGGCTGGTATAAGTTCCCCTATGATACTCCAGATATAATTCTCCATCCCAGGTATGGACATATTGATCAGTATTCTTTACCGTATCCTTAAGGTCTCTAAAGTAAGCGCCTGCAGTGGAGGTCTTAAGCGCCGGAAGTCCCGGTATCTTATCGATCCGTCTTCTCTGCTCCAGCATATCCCTGTTCACACCGCCTCCCCCGTCTCCATATCCATAGGAAATGAGAAGTTCTTTGTTCATATCTTTTTCACTGTAAGCATCCCATACTCCTTTTACCGTCTTCGCCGTAAGCTGCCCGTTATAAGTGTAGAACCAGGATCCCGGTGTACTCCACGGATCCGGTGTAGTTATGAAATGGGTAAGGATTTCGCTTCCGTCTATGCCCTTCCATTTGAACGTATCATGGGGCATCCGGTTGTACTGGTTCCAGCTGATCTTGGTTGTCATGAACATATCTATACCGGATTTTTTTAAGATCTGGGGCAGCGCCCAGGAATACCCGAATACATCGGGAAGCCAGAGGTACTCCACCTCTTTATCAAATTCATCTTTTATAAATTTACTGCCAATTAATATCTGTCTTGTGAGAGATTCACCGCTTGTAATGTTACAATCGGCTTCTACCCACATGCCTCCGTCCACTTCCCATTGACCGGATTTTACTTTCTCTTTGATCTTTTCAAATATTTGCGGAAAATCATTTTTTATGTATTCATATAACTGAGGCTGGGTCTGCAGGAAGACATATTCAGGATATTGTTCCATCAGACGCAGAACCGTAGAAAATGACCTGGAACACTTTTCTCTGGTGTGTTTCAAACGCCACAGCCATGCGACATCTATATGTGTATGCCCAACGCATTTTACCAGTATCCGGGCATCCTTACCCATGCTTTCGATCTTTTCGTTTATCTTTTCATCTGCCAAATGAACAGATTCATAAAAGCTGCTGCTTCCCGGATAGGACCAGTCTATACATTCCAGCGCACTGTCCAGTGCTGTGCGCAGCTGATGTTTTACCGGGTCATCATCATGCAGATTTTTAACAGCATCTATTATCATAGATGACAAATAGTAGAGGTCATCCGTTTTTTCATCCAGCCAGGCAAGGTCAGCCTGATTGATTCTATGCTCCTGGGGAACAGGTGCTCCGCCGCCTTCCAGGCCCGACCACAGGCGAAATGTCAGATCCAGACTGCGTCCCAGATGCTCTTCCTCAAAAAACACTTCTTTATGGTTAACGTCTACCCCCTGGTATGGTGTTTTATCCACATACAGCAGTGACTCAAATCCCGAATTATTTCCGGCTCCGGTATTACCATAATCAAATATACCCAATACCTTTTTTCCCTTCCATTCTTCCGGAATTGTGATATCTTTATGAAGCCACAGATATCTGTCTCTTCCCTCCCAGGTATCATTTACCTGCATGCTGTCCCATCCATCGTAATCAGCCGGTACCTCAGGATTCACAGTTCCCTGACGGTCCTCACTTACCAGAAAATCACCCAGATGCATTACTTCACGATAACGGTATCCCTTCAGTTGCTGGGTTCTCGCTTCTAATTTATTATCCGTTAAAAACATGGTATCCTCCTGTGCTAATCATTTATTTTTAGATATATAATTTTAATTTATTTCATATCATTTATATCATCGTACTATAACCAGACTGTATCTGCAATTTGCAGGATTCTATATTTAATGTACAAATTTTACTTATTTACATGGTAACCACAATATTCCAGTACCAGTTCACTAAACATAGCATTCGCCCATGAAAACCACTCCCTGGTATATTTAGTGGGATCATCCACATCGAAGCCTTCATGCATCAGTGCTTTTCCTCCATCGGTACTTTTCAGCACTTCCAGAATTTTTCGTTTTTCTTCCTGGGTGTCGCTGGTCAGTCCCTGCATAGCCAGGGAAATATGCCAGATATAGCGCACTGGTGTATGGGGGCTTCCTATTCCCCTGGCAGCTTTTCCTTCATAATAAAAGGGGTTCCCATCACTCAAAATAAATGCTCTGGTATTTTTTGCAACCTCATCACCAGGCCTTCCCGGAAGGCTTTTTCCCTGGTATCCCAGATATGACATCGCTAACAGGCTTGGTACATTGGCATCGTCCATCAGATTAAACTGTCCATATCCATCCACCTCATATGCATATATTTCTCCAAACCCATCTCTTCTGGTAATGCCATATGTCTCAATTCCTTCTCTTATCTCCTCTTTCAGTTTTCCTGATGCTTCTTTTAATTCCTGATCCTTTAATATTAACTCTGCAATTTCTTCCAGATATCCCAGGACAACTACTGCGAACATATTGGAGGGAACCAGGTAACCGTATGTGCAGGCATCATCACTTGGACGAAAACCTGACCATGTCATACCGATTCCGGAACGGACCAAAGCACCTTTCCCATCTCTGGATAACGTATCCGTGAAAGTACAGTTTTTCCGGATAAAACGGTATTCAGACTTTTCCTCATGATATTGCTCTCTTTTGAAAACCTCCAGTATCTTTCTGGCTCCTTTTGCAAAAGTATCATTAAAATGTGCCGTCCGTCCGGTATTTTTCCAAAACAGATAGGAAAACTGAAGCGGGAAGCAAAGAGAATCCACCTCATATTTTCGTTCCCATATCCATGGTCCCATATCCGTTTCATCCTTTTCCCAGCAGTGTCCATTTGCAGCTTCATTGAATGCATTCGCGTAGGGGTCAATTCCGATACACTGAAACTGCCGTTCAATCAATCCCTGCAGCGTATCTGCTATTTCACTGTCTCTGCCTGCCAAAATCAAATAGGGACGGAGCTGACACACCGAATCCCGAAGCCACATTGCGGGAATATCTCCGGTAATCACATAAGTTGTCCCATCTTCCATTTTTTTCACCGTGGTATCCAGTGTGTTTGTAAAGCAGTTGCGAAACATGTCAAACAAGTCTTCATCTTTTAATTTTTCCCGGACATCTTTCAGCAGGCATTCCATAGACTCCGGCAGATTCTTTGATTCATTTCCTACAATAACACCCATAATATTACCCCTTTTCTTCTTAAATAGTAAACTCACTTTACAAGTTGTTAGCACTATATTATCATTGCTTGCGACTAATTACAACTGAAAAATTATTAATATTCCAGATAAAAAATAACAGCGGAAGCAATCAGTCCACACAGGATAAAATCCCTGCCGGCTCACTACTTCCGCTGTTTGTTTTATATTGGAATTACTCAAACCTCACAATTTCTTTTTTCAGTCTCTTTATAATCTTCTTCTCCAGTCTGGAGATATAAGACTGGGAAATACCAAGCAGATCTGCCACTTCTTTTTGTGTTTTTTCTTCCCCGTCTCTTGTATTAATACCGAATCTCAACTGCACGATTGTTTTTTCTCTATCTGAAAGTTTTTCAATTGCTTTTCCCAGCAATTTCCGTTCAACTTCATTTTCCATGTCTTTATATATTACATCTTCGTCCGTTCCCAGGATGTCGGATAATAATAATTCATTTCCATCCCAATCCACATTCAGCGGTTCATCGAATGACACTTCCATCTTTGTTTTATTATTTCTTCTCAGATACATTAAGATTTCGTTTTCTATACATCTTGAAGCATAAGTTGCCAGTTTGATATTTTTCTCCGGATTAAAGGTATTAATTGCCTTAATTAAACCAATGGTTCCTATTGATATTAAATCCTCTACTCCGACACCTGTATTGTCGAATTTTTTTGCTATGTATACTACTAATCTTAAGTTGTGTTCGATTAATAACGATTTCGCATCGCTATCGTATTCCGTTCCCAGGTCACTGATTACCTCAGCCTCTTTTCCCGGCTCTAAAGGTGCCGGAAGCACTTCACTGCCGCCAATATAATGAATATCATTTGGCCTTTTCAAAATAAGGTTGGGAAGCGATGATACAACGCGAAACTGAAAACGATGTGGCATTGAAACTTTTATAACCATTTTTATTCCTCCTAATCTTCTAACATTGAAGGGTTTAATATCATCTGATATTTTCCCTTCGCACTAACGGACTCTTTTGTGACTGCTGCAACAGCTCCTTTGATAAGCTGCGACGCCCCAGACCTTCGTATGCTGATATAATCTAATCGTATTCCCGGCAGCAAACCATTTTTTTCTCCAATAGAATGATACGGGATATAACAAATTTTCTCTGTTAACGCTTCTGCAGTTTGAAATTGGTACATCTGGAGTATCTGATTTTTTACTTCCTCTTCCAACATATCACTGATGGCATCATAATCAATGATATTTACCGGCTTTCCGGTAACAGGCTGTTTTAACTGATTTCCGGTATCGCATAACCCCATTACATGTTTGTTCTTACCATTCAGATTAATTACAACCTCGTAAAGATATTCTGTTTTTTGTTTGTATCTCTGATAGCAGCTTAAAATACATCGCAAGGTAAGAAAACTTATTACTCCCAGAAGAAGACCACTGGAAGCAATTTGCCCCAGTAACATCTCCCAGATGCCTCCCAGAACAAAAGCTGATAAATACAGAATTATCGTACCCCGTATTAAATGGTCTCTGTCCTTTATCCTGCACCCTATTTTAACCATAAGCACACTCAGAATGCCAAATCCGCAAATGTTATAAACGAATGTATTTTGAACGGGCAATATGATAAGAATACACATCCCTGCTGCCCCAAGCACACTGGCTAAAAGTATCCTCCACCAGTTTGTCTGACATTTCAGTGAACGGCGTACCAGTGTAAGCAATAGATAATCCATTATCATATTTTCCAAAAAGAATTTATCTATGTATATTTCATAATACACAAAACACCCCCTGCCACCAAAATGAATGCTTTGATCCAAGCACTATTCATTATAGGTGATAGGGGGTGTGAGTTTTGTCAAAAACGCAACGCTATATTCAATTTTTCTTCGACAGACCTCGACAGCCTGGTACCGCATTGTGTAATTAATGGTGAATAAAGTGCCTGATATCTGCATCAGATATGCGTCCACGAAGCAACGACGCAGTGGATCACGGCTAGTGCCGCCCGGCGTGCTTATTGCGTAGATAACGGGTGTTTAATTCACTGTTTATTATGCAAAAATGTACCAGCTTCCTAAACGTGTTCTAAAAAAGCTTTATAAGCCATATCTGCCAATGATATTTAATACCTGTTCCAGCTTTTCTACCGGAATCTGTCCCGGTGCGGAGACCTGTCCTACAGCGCCAAAAGTTACTGCTGAACCAAATATTTCTCCGGTAATTCTGCTGACAAATCCCATGCTTCCCATTGACATGGTAATGAAAGGCCTGTCCGCAAAAGACTCCTTCATTGCCAGCGTAGCATCCAAGAGCGTTAACACGTCCTGCCGCTTAGCTGGCATAACTGCTATCTTCGTAATATCGACACCAGCTTTCTGCATTTTCTGCAATCGCTCTACAATTTCATTTTTAGGCGGAGTCTTCTCAAAATCGTGGTTGGATCCCACTACCTTAACACCGTGCCTGTGTCCACTCTTCACAATTGGAGCACTCACTGCTTCTCCACGAAATATCTCTACATCAACTAAATCGATATATCCTGTCTTAACAGCATGCAGATTCATATCTACATAGTCCTTCATCTCAATCGGGCGATTCCCCCCCTCATCCACCGTGCGGAAAGTAAACAGCAGTGGGATCTCACCAAGTATCTTGCGCAATTCTTTCAGGGTTTCTGCCATCTTTTTCTGATCCATAACATAATCAAAAAAATCCACACGCCACTCCACCATATCAATAGGACGCGCCGTAATCTTCAGTGCAGTTTCCAATATTCTTTCCTTACTTCCACCCACAATCGGAACACATATTTTCGGCATTCCTTCTCCAATTGTAATATTCCTGACTTTAACTGATAAATCCATACGGTATCACTCCTCATCATGTATTTAATTTATTACTAACAGAGCCTGGTGCCAGCAAGTTCTTTGCCGCAGATTGCTGTAATAAATAATCAAGCCAGCTCCAGCTTCCGCTCATGTTCACCTAAAATCGTTCGTGTTTCCATAATCTTCACAAAATTATTCATGATCCTCTCTGTATTAACATCAATCTTCGTATTCAGGTTTCTGGTAACCTCATTGAGTTCATCCACCTTATTCTCAACACGTTCCATTCTAAGATTCATATTATGCATTTCACTATGGAAACTTAATATCTCTTTCTGAAGCGGTTCTAACCGTTTACTCATGTTATGATCGATCCTTGCCTCCATCGCTTCAAGTTTTGCATCAAATTCCTTTTTGTTCTTATCAAATGCTGCATCAATCTCCGACTTCAGACTGCTTCTCCACTGAGTGTTGTTGTTATGCTGCTCTGTAAATCGCTTGTCCAACTTCTGATCCTGTTCTGTAAATTTCTGATCTATCTTTTTTTCCTGATCTGTAAATCGCTGATCTATTTTCTGATCTATTTTCTTTTCCTGTTCTGCAAATCGCTGATCCAACTTCTGATCCTGTTCTGCAAATTTCTGATCTATCTTCTTTTCCTGTTCTGTAAGTCGCTGATCCAACTTCTGATCCTGTTCTGCAAATTTCCGATCTATCTTCTTTTCCTGTTCTGTAAATCGCAGGTCCAACTTCTGATCCTGTTCTGCAAATTTCCGATCTATCTTTTCATCTTGTTCTGCAAATCGCTGATCCAACTTCTGATCCTGCTCTGCAAATTTCCGATCTATCTTTTCTTCCTGTTCTGCAAATCGCTGATCCAACTTCTGATCCTGTTCTGCAAATTTCCGATCTATCTTTTCATCTTGTTCTGCAAATCGCTGATCCAACTTCTGATCCTGCTCTGCAAATTTCCGATCTATCTTTTCTTCCTGTTCTGCAAATCGCTGATCCAACTTCTGATCCTGTTCTGCAAATTTCCGATCTATCTTCTTTTCCTGCTCTGTAAATCGCTGATCCATTTTCTGATCTATCTTCTTTTCCTGCTCTGCAAATCGCAGGTCAATTTTTTTCTCCTGCCTCTCAAACATTTTGCCAATTTCTTTTAGTAGAATGGTATTTTCCATCCGATTCACCTCGTGTTTTCTATTTTATCATATACTATTTCCAAAGTCTATTTAGTTTTCAAGGTACACTTAATTTCATTGGGGGTTTTTAAGAATAGTCTGTCAAAATTATTTTCCAGATTGGGATTGAATATCCCTAAGATTGTTATTGCGTTTATGTGATTTATATTTTATCTTATTTACAATGATATGTCAATAAGTTTTCATTTATTTTCGTAATAAGACTTTAATAAAAAACAGAACCGATGTATTTATACACCAGTTCTGCCAAGATTCATTCACAATAAATGTTGTTTCTGCAAATATTTCTATATATTTACTCTTCGTATCCGTTCGGGTTATTGCTCTGCCATCTCCAGGAATCTTCACACATTTCCTCAATGCCTCTTTCAGCTACCCAGCCAAGCTCTTCTTTTGCCTTTGCGGCATCTGAATAGCATGTTGCAATATCACCTGCACGGCGTGGTTTGATCTGATATTTGATTGGCTTTCCACAAGCTTTTTCAAATGCTTTTACTACCTGAAGTACACTGTATCCATTTCCGGTTCCCAGATTATAAATATTTACGCCTGCTTTTTCTTCTATTTTCTTTAACGCTTTTACGTGTCCTACTGCAAGGTCTACTACGTGGATATAATCACGTACGCCAGTTCCATCCGGAGTATCATAGTCATCTCCAAAGACACCGAGACATTCTAATTTTCCGACTGCAACCTGTGCTATGTATGGTACCAGGTTATTTGGAATTCCCTTAGGATCTTCTCCGATTAATCCGCTCTTGTGTGCTCCAATTGGATTAAAGTAACGAAGCAATACCACATTCCACTCCGGATCAGCAACATGAAGATCTGTTAATACCTGCTCCAGCATTCCTTTGGTCTGTCCATAAGGATTTGTTATTTTTCCCTTCGGGCATTCTTCCGTAATCGGAATAAATGCAGGATCTCCATATACAGTTGCAGAAGAACTGAAGATAATGTTTTTCACATTATGGTCTCTCATTACTTCGCACAGGATAAAGGTACCTGTCATGTTGTTATGATAATATTCCAAAGGTTTTGCTACAGATTCTCCAACAGCTTTCAATCCTGCAAAATGAATTACGGAATCAATCGATTCCTTATCAAAAATTTCATTTAATTTTTCTCTGTCCAGGATGTCAGCTTTATAGAACGTTACTTTTTTACCTGAGATTTCTTCTACTCGCTGGATTGCTTTTTCGCTTGAATTGTAAAGATTGTCTACGACAACCACATCGTACCCTGCGCTTAATAACTCAATACATGTATGGCTGCCGATATAACCAGCCCCGCCAGTAACTAAAATTGCCATGATGTGCTCCTCCTCATTCTTTGCCAACTGAATTAGTTTCTTTTATAGTCTATACCCACTCTGTATATTTCGCAACATATTTTTGCATTAGAGCGTGCCTGAAAAATGCTTTCTGCAAGATGTGCGTCACAAGGCTGCTTTCATTGATATCCGTGATTGCACGTTATTTCCATAAAAACTCCGGATACAGTCCGGTCATCTTTAAATTCTTAATCGCATTTACTACATACTCTTTATCTTCTTTGTAAGTAACCCCATACCATTTATCCAAAGATTTTAAAACCTCTACTGTCGCTTTTCCTTCATCGATCAGGTCATTTACAACTGTAGGCAGAAAATACTCACATTTTAATGGATTCATTTTCAGATTCTCATCCAGAAACTTCGGAAATCTATCTTTTAATTCCTGAAGGATACTGCCTGAAAATCCCCACATATTCATAGACACTGTGCTTCCTTCCGGTATCTCTGTCCAGGTTGCACCTTCGTCTTCCGTATATTCAGCCTTACCATTTCTTTTTTCAATATGGGTTCTTTCATTTATTCCTGTCAAATAATGATGATCATCGGTCACACAGACTCCTCTGGCAACATGCCCATTATCTGTCAGGGTGTTTTCAAGGACATAACCAACCATCGTATAACGGTATTTTTCATCATCCTGGTGATTAGACAGGTAATCATAGATCATCTGATAGGCATGCCGTCCATAGTAATCATCTGCATTGATGACTGCAAATGGGCCATCTACCACACTACTGCAGCTAAGCACTGCATGACCTGTTCCAAATGGCTTCTGACGCCCCTCTGGTACCTCATAACCTTCCGGCAGGCTGTTCATCTCCTGATATACATACTCCACTTCCAATTGTCTTTCCATCCGATTGCCAATTGCTGCCCGGAAATCTGCCTCATTTTCTTTTTTAATGATAAATACTACTTTTTGAAAACCGGCCCGAATGGCATCATAAATGGAAAAATCAATAATCATATGTCCCTGTTCATCTACTGGATCAATCTGCTTCAGTCCGCCATATCTGCTGCCCATTCCTGCTGCCATAATCACTAAAACTGGTTTGCTCATATTCTTCCTCCGTTTAGCTTAAATCATTCCTAGTACAGCATTGCGTAATTAATGGTGAATAAAGTGCCTGATATCTGCGTCAGATGTGCGTCCACGAAGGGACACGTAGTGGATCCTACGGCTAGCTTCGTGGGCGTGCTTCCGGCGTAGATAGCGAGAGTTTAATTCACTGTTAATTGCGCAATGATGGACTACTAAGTAAGTTTATCACAAAAGAAGAGATTTGGGCACCCCCTTTTCCTTATGTACCTTTAAAATCATAGATATTTTTCTACAATATCCGCCATTTCATTCCACTTGTCTTCCATATCTGCCACCAGTTTAAACTGAGTTCGGCATCTGTCTACATTATGCTTATCCCGATGAATCTTAAAATAAGTATCACCTTGCAGATAATCCGTCAGAAAACGCATACCGCATTCGAAAGTCATCAGCTTGGCACCTGTAGGAAGCATTTTAATCTCCATTTCCGTAAGGCTACCCGCACATCCTTCGATATAACCTTTTGTATATAATGCAAACAGATTCAGGTCACAGGAAATTTTTGATAAATCCTTTTCATCTTCAGCTCCGGTGCTGGCACCAAAACGAATGGAATCACCAAAATCATTCAGTGCTAATCCCGGCATTACGGTATCCAGGTCAATGACACATATACCCTTTCCAGTCTTGTCATCAATCATAATATTATTAAGCTTGGTGTCATTATGGGTAACCCGCAGCGGCAGTTCTCCTTTTTCCAGCATATCACACAAAATATGGGCATCCGCTTCCCTCTCCAGGACAAATTGAATTTCCGACTGTACCTCTTTTGCCCTTTGGCAGATATCTTCTTCCACCGCTTTTTTAAACTTGTCAAAGCGATCGATTGTATTATGGAAATCTTTAATAGTTTCATGCAGGGTTTTTGCAGGATAATCCGATAAAAGCCTTTGGAAATTGCCAAATGCCACAGCACTCTGATAAAAATCATCTGGTTTTTCTACAGCATCATAGCTGGTTGCACCCTCGATGAATCCATAGCTGCGCCAATATTCACCGGAAGAATCCACATAATAATTTTCTCCTTTGAGCGTAGGAATCACATTTAGAGTCTCACGTTCCGGATCACCTCCCATCTGAATTATTTTTTTTCTCAGAAAGGATGTCACATGAACGATATTCTCCATTAATTCTACCGGGTTTTTGAAAATCTCACGGTTCATACGCTGTAGAATATATCTTATCATTTTGCCTCCATTATCAAATATAAGCAAAAATGTATCATTGATATGCCCGCTTCCATAAGCATTGCCGCTTTGATAAACTCCTTCATATTGAAAATTCTGAATCACTTCCTCTAACTTACTGCAAGTTTCCTCTTTTGCCATTACTGTTCCTCCCACAATTTTTCAGGATACAATCCCTGCTTCTTGAAATTCTCTACCGCATCCACAACTACCTGCTTATCTTCTTTATAGGTAACACCATACCATCTGTCAGAAGATTTCAGTACTTCTACCGTTGCCTTTTTTTCTTCCAGAAGCTCGCCTACAACAGTTGGTAAAAAGTATTCACATTTCAGAGGATTGCTTTCTAAATTTTGTTTCAGGAATGCTGCAAACCGGTTTTGCAGTTCCTCTAAGATACTCTTAGAAAATCCCCACATATTCATGGACACCGTACTTCCTGCCGGAATCTTAGTCCAGGTTATTCCGTCATCTTCCGTATATGCTGCACCTTCGCTGCGTTTTTCAATACGGGTTCTTTCATGAATGCCTACCAGGAATCCCTGCTCATCAGTCTCACAGACACCTCTTGCAACATGTCCGTGATCTGTCAGCGTATTTTCCAATACGTATCCCACCATAGTATAGCGGTATTGTTCATCATCCTCATGGGTACTTAAATAATTGTAAATGGTTTCAAAAGCATGTTGTCCATAATAATCATCTGCATTGATAACTGCAAATGGTCCGTCCACTTTTCCCAGACAGCTTAAAATTGCATGTCCTGTTCCCCAGGGTTTTACTCTCCCCTCCGGAACTTCAAATCCTTCCGGAATGTTATGTAAATCCTGGTAAACATAAGAAACATCCATTTGTTTGCTCATCCGGTCGCCGATGCATTCCTTAAAATCTGCCTCATCCTCTTTTTTAATAATAAATACTACTTTTTCAAAGCCTGCTTTCACTGCATCAAAAATGGAAAAATCAATAATGATATGTCCCTGCTCATCTACAGGATCAATCTGTTTCAGGCCTCCATAACGGCTTCCCATTCCTGCTGCCATAATCACCAATACTGGTTTCATGTCCATACATCTCCTTTTATCTTTTATTTTTTAATCATCTAACTTTGTATTAACGTCATTATAGTATACCTTTTCTCAAAAATATTTGTACAATCTTTCAGCAATTTTGCACTATCGGATTTATTATTTGCATTTTGTCCAAAAATGCGATATTCTATAGCATACAAGGGGGTATTTTTTATGGAATATAAAAGCATAACACTTCATGAAGATTTTCGAATTGATCAGATTGTCACAGTTCATTATTTTGAATATACCAGTGACTTTAAATTTGATGGAGAATCCCATGATTTCTGGGAATTTTTATGTGTGGATAAAGGAGAGGTGTCGGTTATGTCTGACAGCCATAAGATCTCTTTAAAAAAGGGGGATATTATATTTCATAAGCCCAATGAATTTCACAATGTTACAGCAAATGGACTGACGGCACCCAATCTGGTCGTTATTTCTTTCATCTGTGATTCACCACGCATGAGTTTTTTTGAGAACAAAATCCTGACCATCGGAGAAGTCGAAAGAAATTTGCTGGCATCTATCATTATCGAGGCGATGCATACGTTTACTTCTCCTTTGGATGACCCTTATCTGGAAGAAATGGAATTAAACCCGGAGCATCCTTTTGGCAGCCAGCAGCTGATTAAGATTAATCTGGAACATATACTGATACAACTGTATCGAAGATACACCGCACTGCAAAGTCTGACTCCCATCACGAAATCTATTAAAGCAAAAAATGATGAAGAAATCTATAACCGTATCGTAAACTATCTGGTGGGCAATATGAAAAACCAATTAACCATAGAACAAATCTGCCGTGACAATCTGATCAGCCGGTCTCAGCTGCAAAAGCTTTTCCGTGAAAAGAATAACTGCGGCATTATAGATTATTTCTGTAAGATAAAAATAGATGCTGCCAAACAGCTGATCCGTAATAAAAATATGAATTTTACTCAGATTGCAGATACTCTTGGCTACACATCCATACACTATTTCAGCCGTCAATTCAAGAAAGTAACCGGGATGACTCCCAGTGAATACGCTTCCAGCATTAAAGTTTTTTCGGAGCGCCATGACGGAATGATGAAAACAAACAGCACAGCAGCACACAAGTCAAGCCCGGAATGAAATCATCCCGGGCTTATTTTAAACAGATACTTTCTCTATCATGACATTCGAAGTTTCTATTATCTTCTCTTTAAGAAATCAGGAATCTGAATGTTTTTCTCAGCTACGTTACTTTCAGGTGTTCTCAATTTCCCTACAGAAGAACTTGGAGTTGAAGTTCTTGTATTCTGAGGTACTGTGTTTCTGCTCGGTGCTGCAGATTTCTGGAAACCAAATCCTGTATTCTGCTTTTCTTTTCCAGCAAAAGAACTGCTGTACTCCGGCACGATCTTCTTATTCACAGATGGCTGTGAACCAGCATGCTCGTCCAATCCGGTTGCAATAACCGTAATACTTGCTTCATCTGCATAAGTATCATCATACATCGCACCAAAGATAATATTAGCATCATCTCCGGTAAGTTCCTGTACATAACTTGCTGCATCATTGGCATCCATCAGAGAGATATCACCGGAAATATTAATGATAACATGAGATGCGCCTTCAATCGTAGTCTCCAGAAGAGGACTGGATACTGCCTGCTTCACAGCCTCTAACGCTTTATCATCGCCCTTAGCCTGTCCGATACCGATATGGGCAATCCCCTTATCTGTCATCACTGTCTGAACATCTGCAAAGTCCAGATTGATCAGTGCAGGTAAGTTAATCAGGTCTGTAATACCCTGAACTGCCTGCTGCAGAACCTCATCCGCTTTTTTCAAAGCTTCCGGCATGGTAGTTCTTCTGTCTACAATCTCTAATAATTTGTCATTTGGAATTACAATTAAAGTATCAACGTTGTCCTTTAATTTTTCAATACCTGTCAGGGCATTATTCATACGTGTTTTTGCTTCAAAACGGAAAGGTTTTGTTACAACACCAACGGTAAGAATTCCCATTTCTTTTGCCAGGCCTGCCACAACCGGAGCTGCACCTGTTCCTGTTCCGCCACCCATACCACAGGTAACGAATACCATATCTGAACCCTGCATAGCCTGTTTTAATTCTTCTGCACTTTCCTCAGCAGCCTGCTGCCCAACCTGAGGCTGTGCTCCTGCGCCGAGTCCTTTTGTTAATTTCTCACCAATCTGAATTGTAGTAGGCGCTTTGCATAACTGCAATGCCTGCTTATCAGTATTCACACCGATAAATTCTACTCCTCCAATTGTATCGTCCACCATTCTATTTACAGCATTATTGCCTGCACCGCCCACTCCAATTACAATAATCTTCGCAGCGGATTCAGCTTCGTTTGTCATAATCTCTAACAAGGGTATTTCCTCCTTCTCGTATCTGTACATTCTAAAATTCATTTACAGTTTTGGACAATATCATCCCAGTATCCAAACTGCATTTATTATATAATATAGTTTTTTCTCAAATTAATCAAGTAGATTTTTAAATTTCATTGTTTTTTTAAGCATTCTTCATAAAATCCTAACATATATAAAAGAATATGCATTACCGATTCGATTTCATACTCCGGTAATCGACAAAAACAGCGTTTTTCAGTCAATACCGGTTCTTAATAATTCTTTGCATACCGGTGCAGTCAGCTTTGCGGCCTAATTCAGGATATAGGCACCGGTATACGGATCAATATATCCATAACCATCTGTAATAACCTGTCCATCATCACCCAAATACTGCTGCGTCATATCATTTGTTACGTTTCCTGCATCATCGGTATAAACTTCATTTCCGGCCGCATCCTTGGATACTCTTCCCGATTCCTCTTTATAGTTAGGTCCTGCGCTCTTGCCGCTTTCACTTTCTGACTCGCTCTCGGATTCTCCTTCTTCCTTACCTGCACTGTCTTTCTTGCCATTTCCCTTCTTAAAAATAGCCGTACTGGAATCTGCAGTAAAATTCTCCATATCCAAAGTGCCATCCATGGTAGACATTTTCGGATAGATCGCCTTCAGATTAGAGATCTTTTCTTCCAGGTTTTTATTCTGTCCCAAAAGTACCGTGTTTTTTGCAAAATACAATGACATGGCATTTTCTTCATCAAAGTGGATTTCATCCGGCATAATTGCATTCTTATTCAGAAGCTGTGCCAGAGTCACCACTGACTTAAACAGGTCTTTATCTTCAATCGGCAGTTTTCCCAGTACTTCCACTTTACCAAGATTCACCCCGGAAATCATGGGAACTCCCTCTCTCACTTCCTGAGAGTTCTCCATGACAACCCCGTCCTTATCAAAGTACACATTTGATCCAGCAGTTTGGATATATCCGACGATGGTTTTTTCATAAACATGAATACGAACCTTATATGGAGCCAGCATCTCTATTTCCACCGTACTTAAAAAGGGAAGTTCTTCCTGGATATTCGCGTGGCTGTATTTCCACGTCAGATAAATTGAATTTTGCGCCATAGAATCTGACATTACCATTTTCTTTATCTCGTCTGCCGTATAATAATCATTCCCCACAACTTCTACCTCTTGAATGCGGAATAATCCAAATACTACAATTGCACTTATTAATAGAAGTGCGAGAATTGATAAGGCAGCTATTTTTCCAATTTTTTTCCTTCTCTTCTTCTTTCTTTTGTAGCCCTGCTCCATACTAATCACCTGTATCCTCTCATTTTAAAACAATTTGTGACTACCTGACTGCATTCCCCATTCTCCGAGTCAGATAATTACTCTGTTATTTCTATAGGAGAGATCCTGGCTCCCAATGCCTTCAGATCTTCACAGATATCTACATATCCCCTATCAATAAAATGTTTATTACTTATTCTCGTAACTCCCTCGGCCATCAGACCGGCTATAGTAAGTGCAGCACCTCCCCGAAGTTCTGACGCTTTTACATCACAGCCTGTCAGCCTATCTACGCCTTCGATATGTGCTTCCATTGAATTGGTAAGCACCCTGGCCCCCATCCGGTTCAGTTCTTCAGCCACATGGAATCTGGCTTCGAATACTGTTTCCCGTATGCAGCTTTTCCCCTTTGCCATACAAAGTACTGCCATAAGCTGAGACTGCAGATCCGTAGGAAAACCCGGGTATGGATTGGTCTCAATAAACGGAACCGGAGCTCCAGCCCTTCTTGCATCTACTCTCAGACAATTACGGTTCCATCTGAGGGAAGCTCCCATTTTACCTGATAGATACAATATATTTTTTATCTGATCCACAGGCGCGTTCCACAATGTGACACATCCCCGGCTGCCCAGAGCTGCCAATACATATGTCCCGGCTACAATTCTGTCCGGTCCCATAGTATATTCTGAATCATGCAGCCTGTCAACACCACGGATACAGATACAGTCACTTCCCATCCCTGTTATTCTGGCCCCTTTTTTATTTAAAAATACAGCCAATTCTACAATTTCCGGTTCTCTTGCCGCACCTGTCAGAACTGTCGTTCCGTCCGCCAGCACGGCACCCAGAATAATATTTTCCGTGGCACCCACGCTTGGGAAACGCAAATGAATTCTGGCACCGCAAAGACCCTTTGTCTGTGCCAGAAGCAAACCTTCCTGCTCCTCTATGCAAACACCCATCTGCCTGAAGGCTTCCAAATGAAGATCAATTGGCCTTGCTCCGATTGTACATCCACCCGGATAAGGTACATGTGCTTCTCTATGCCTGCCCAGAAGGCTTCCTAATAAAATAATAGATGAACGCAGCTTGCCTGCATGATCTGCCGGCACTTCACAGCAGTCCAGGCAGGATGCATCAATTACAAGTGTATCATCCTTCCAGCAGACGCGGCATCCCAATTGTTTTAGTATCTCTACCATATACATAACATCCAAGATTTTCGGACAATTATGCAGAACCGTGATTCCATCATGCAGAAGTGTTCCTGCTATAATGGGAAGTATGGCATTTTTCGAGCCTTGTATCGCGATTTCCCCGTGCAACGGATGACCACCCAGAACTTTTATACCATCCAAGTAAGATTCCTCCGATAACTTCTAATGACCGCTATAAGGCGGCCATTAAACCCATATATCTCATTATATGCACGGAATCTATTTTTGCCACCGGCTGACACTAAGCGCCAGCCCCATTTCCGACAGCAGGAATAGTACGGAAGTTCCTCCATAACTGATAAACGGAAGGGTGATACCGGTATTGGGAATTGTATTTGTTACAACCGCAATGTTCAGCATAACCTGAATCGCAATATGTCCCATAACGCCCACCGCAATCAAAGATCCGAATAAATCCTTGGCATGAGTTGCAATCACCATAAAACGCCAGATCATGACAATAAATATAATAATCAGAATAATGGCACCTGTCAGCCCCAATTCTTCGCAGATAATAGAAAAGATCATGTCATTTTGTGCTTCCGGAACGAATCCCAGTTTCTGAATGCTCTCCCCTAATCCTCTTCCGAACAAACCTCCTGAACCAATCGCGTAAAGTCCCTGGATCGTCTGAAAACCTTTTTCAAAATTCTCCGGATTCTTCCAGATTGCAAGACGTTCCAGACGATAGGATTCCATACTCAGAAAAATGCTGATAAATCCAATCCCAACGGCACCTATCCAGATAAACTGCAGATATTTTGGATTTGATACAAAAATCAGAATAACCGCAATACCAAGGATAATAATAGCTGTACTTAAGTTATTCGTTCCAACCAGACCTACAATCGGGAGTACCAGACCTATAACCATAGATATCAGGAATACATTTCCCCGCTTTTTTTTCTGGCTGCTGACCATATATGCCAGAAATAATATGACCGCCAGCTTTGCAAACTCAGATGGCTGGAAAGACAGCGGTCCAAGAGACAGCCATCTCTTTGAACCATTATAAGAATCCCCAAAGATCAGTACTGCCCCGGATAATGCCAGGGATAGCAGATAAGCATAGAATGCAAACTTCCCGAAAATATGGTAATCCATTCTGGAAACGATCAGCATCGCCACAATGCCCAGGATTGTCGCAAATAATTGTTTTTTAAAATAATAGCCGGGATCAGCAAACTTAACCTGGCCATTATATGCGCTTGTACTATAGAGTGTTATTAAACCAAAGCAAATTAAGAAAAGCACGATTATCAGTAGTGTGTAGTCCTGTCTTTTCACACCTTGATTCAAACCATCACTCCTTTTTTAATTAATGAAGATGTCTTACATGCTCTTTAAAAACCCGTCCCCGCTCTTCATAATTGGGAAACATACCCCAGCTTGCACATGCCGGTGAAAGTAAAACGGCATCGCCCGGATTGGCTTTTTTAGCACAGATATCAATAGCTTCTTCCAGTGAATCTGCCAGAATAATGTCATTGAAACCACATCGTTTTGCTGCATCTGCAATCTTCTCCCTAGTCTGCCCAATTAATACCAGGTAACGGACTTTTCCATCAAAAGAATGGATCCACTCATCATAGGAAGAATTTTTATCATAGCCCCCCCCAATGAGTAATGTGGGGCGGTCCATAGCCTGAATTCCTTTCATTGCGGCATCCGGATTCGTACCTTTTGAATCATTATAATATGCCACCCCGCGAACCTTAGTCACATACTCTATTCTATGTTCCACAGCCGTAAATCTTGTTATCACGTAATGAATTTCCTCAAACGGCACTCCAAAAGCTATCGCCATTGCCACAGCTGCCATTACATTTTCATGATTATGCCTTCCGGGAAGTTTTAACTCGCTGATCTGGCATACCGTGATTTTATTTGTACCATCATTGTATTCAATCGCTCCATCATTTATGTAAATACCCTTATCTAATGTACGCAGGCTGCTGAAAAATAATACCTTGCATTTTAGCGAACTGCCAAATTCTCTTAACAGCTCATCTTCATAATTCAGGACACAGGTATCTTCTTCTCCCTGATTTAAGGTAATACTCTCTTTTACCCGGATGTATTCCTCCATGGTATGATGCCGGTCCAGATGATCCGGTGTTATATTTAAAACAGCGCTCACCTTTGGCCGGAAAGAATGTATGGTTTCCAGCTGAAAGCTGCTGATTTCCGCTACTGTTACCGCATCGGGAGTCATTTCCAGCGCAACCTGGGTATAGGGATTCCCTATATTTCCAACTACATACACTTCCTTAGCATGATACTTCATGATCTCTCCAAGCAGGCTGGTTGTAGTAGTCTTTCCATTGGTTCCCGTAATTGCAAGCACACTTCCTTTGCTGTTAACATAGGCAAGTTCTACTTCACCCCAGACTGGAATCCCGCTTTCCCTCATTTTGTTCACAAGAGGAAGATCCGTAGGTACACCCGGACTTAAAACCGCCAGATCAAGGCTTGCCATAATATCTTCCGGCAGGTCTCCGATAATAATATCCGCATTGCTGCCCATTGGCAGTCTTTCACCTATTTCTGCTTTTGTAAGTTTTGTATTTCCATCATACAGGACTGGTTTCGCTTGTACTTTTTCCAATAATTCTACCGCACCTATACCGCTGATTCCGGTACCAAATACAAGAACTTTCTTGTCCTTTAATTCCATTGTAATCCTCCTAACCGGTCAAATGATTTCTAAAACCGTATGTTCTTATCTCTATCATTAATCTGCTTTTCATCTGTCTCTGTCCCCGGGTCAGTAATAAACCAGGGAATCCATATCTGCCAGCTGATTCACTTTAGGAAAGTATCAGAAGCCCTACCAGACATAATAACGCTGTAACAACGGTAAATACAGCTACCACCTGGGTTTCCGACCATCCGCATAACTCAAAATGGTGATGAATCGGAGCCATTTTGAAAAATCTCTTGCCGCCGGTCTTCTTAAAATAAGTAATCTGGATCATAACTGAGATTACCTCTACCAGGTAAACCAATCCTACAATGATAATAATCCATGGCATCCTAAGGGCATAGGCACAGCCTGCCACAAAACCTCCCAGAGCTAACGATCCGGTATCTCCCATAAATACCTTAGCCGGATGTGCATTAAACAATAAAAATCCCAGCAGCGCCCCTACAACGGCTGCTGTGATAGGTTGTATTCCGCCTTTATAAGCAATGGACACTACTGTAAAAAATACAGCGACCATCGTAGTAACTCCGGTAGCCAGACCATCCAGACCATCTG
This sequence comes from Robinsoniella sp. KNHs210, assembly GCF_000686105.1. Taxonomy (NCBI): domain Bacteria; kingdom Bacillati; phylum Bacillota; class Clostridia; order Lachnospirales; family Lachnospiraceae; genus Robinsoniella; species Robinsoniella sp. KNHs210. The sequence goes on along the minus strand of NZ_JMLZ01000002.1, from coordinate 751,571 downwards.
TAAAATTAACACCGTTTACCGTTCCAATTACCGCAATATACACAAGGGGTATTGTAATCAGCTTAAAATCAATATAAGTTCCTTTGTCAAAAGGATTCATAATCGTAAGGCCGGATGAATCTACAATAAGAATATATGCCAGGAAAATGGTTGTAATTACAATCTGCCCCAGCATCTTCTGCCATGGAAGTAATCCGTCTGACCGTCTTAATACGACTTTCAGGTAATCATCTAAAAATCCGATAATACCAAATCCAAGAGTCAAAAATAAGACCGGTATGATCTGCGGATAATCCTTCACAAAAAACAAAGAAGTTGCCAGTATGCTGATTAAAATAATCAACCCTCCCATAGTAGGAGTTCCCGCCTTTTTCAAATGAGACTGGACGCCGTCTGTTCTCTCCGTCTGTCCCACTTTCAGCTTCCGTAAAAATGGAATTACAAAAGGACTAAGTGCTACACTGATGGCAAACGCCACTAGTAATGGAATAATAACTTCAGTACCAATAATCATAATACACCTCTTTAATTCTTTCGCTATTTGTAGACATACTATAGATTAGTATAAACTTTTTTTGGTTATTAATCAACCTTGAAATCTAAAAAACATGATAAACTGATCTGGTTATGAAAACATGAAATTGGTGTTTTGTTGATTAATAACGCTTTGTATATTTTGGATAGTGTCCGGAAAGATGGGAAGCGGGGGACCTGCATGGACTCTGTCAGTTGCCTTTGCCGTCCATGCAGGTCCCCCGCTTCCCATCTTTCGGAGATTCAGGTTGCCGTTACAAAGCTATCAGGCCTATACAAATCACTGCGTTTCTGTCTCCGTTTCCAACTGGGATTCATCTATTGGTATTTCCAGATAAGGCAGAATATTCGCAAAAATGTCTTTAATTACAGGAGCTGCTATGGTTCCGCCATAATAAACACCCTGTGGATTATGAATGACACAGAGTCCCAATATCTGGGGATCATTTGCCGGTGCAAATCCCAGGAATGAAGAAATATATTTATTGGCACTTCTTGGAAGTGTCTCTGACGTAGCTGTTTTACCACCAATATGGTATCCTGCAATATAAGCATTTTTGCCTGAACCGCCATCAACTACCTGCTCCAATACATAGCGCATGGTTGCCGAAGTATCTTCTGACAGGATTCTGTCTCCCAGGGGATATTGCAGTTTCTTAATCAGCGTCCCTTCTTTATCCTTAACAGATACACCAAAATGCGGTGTAACCCGCCTGCCGCCGTTAATGATGGAACTTGCCGTTGTTGCAAGCTGCATCGGCGTAATCTGAAATGACTGCCCAAAAGAGATCGTGGCAAGTTCTACCTGCCCTACATTGTCCTTTTTATGCATGATGGTTGCTGCTTCACCGGGAAGATCAATACCGGTCTTGTTATTCAGGCCGAACTGATTGAAATATTTAAAATAATTGTCCACACCCAGCCGTAGCCCCACTTCAATAAATACCGGGTTGCAGGAGTTCATGACTCCCTGTACAAAAGTTTCTCCTCCATGGCCCGCTACTTTATGGCAGCGGATTCTTCTGTCCTCCACAATTTTATATCCGGGGCAGGAAAACTGATCCGTCAGAGAAACTACTCCTTCTTCCAGACCTGCCGCAGCAGTAATAATTTTAAATGTGGATCCCGGTTCATAGGTATCATTAATGCATCCATTTCTCCACATCTGATTCAGGGCATCCTGTTTCTCTTTATCTGTCATCTGGGAGGAATCTACATTTAATGTAAACGGACTGTTCAGATCAAATTCCGGAACATTAACCATAGCCACAATTTCTCCATTCCCGGGTCTCATAAGCAGTATGGATACACTGTCCGCACCTTTCTGTTCCATTACCTTCTTGGCTGCCTGCTCGACATACTGTTGTATATTGTTGTCAAGGCTGATATACAAATCATTTCCGTTAATAGGCTCCAGCCTGCTCTCTCCTGCTTCCGGCAGTTCCACTCCCCTGGCATCTGTCATCGTAAGAATTTTACCGGGGCTGCCTTTTAAGATATCCTCGTACTTTACTTCCAGACCGATTATCCCCTGATTGTCGCTCCCTGTAAATCCCAAAACCTTGGATGCCAGGGATCCAAATGGATAATAACGTTTAAAATCCTCATCTACCTTCACTCCGGCCAGATTATATTCCCGGATCTTATCCCCAACCTCTTTTTCTACATTCGTCTTTACACGTTCAATAGAGCTTCTCTTCTCTACCCTTTTGCGTACCTCAGCCTCGGATAGCCCCAACTCCTTTACCAGCATGGCAATCACTTTATCCGGTTCTTTAATCTGACTGTGAATAACAGAAATTGTACAAACAGTTTTATTTGTTGCCAGGGCAGTTCCCGTAGCATCCATAATTTCTCCTCTGGCAGCCTTAATATCTCTTTCTCTTTCGTGAAGTTCCTCCGCTTTCTGGGCATAGTAATCCGATTTAAATATCATCAGATAAACAAGGCGTCCCACCAGGGCAGCTAATACCAAAAAGCACAGGGTAAATACTACAACAATCTTCTTCTTGTGATACGTTTTAATTTTGAGCATAAAAATCCCCGTAGAAGTAATTAGTATAATCTATTATTACTTCTACGGGGATATGTCTTTATTGTTCAAGCTGCAGATCTTCGTTGGTCACGCCATCGTCCCAGGGATCTTCCTGAGGCTCTCCCGTGTCTTCCAAAGGTTCTACATAATTCTGATCCGGCACTCCGTTCTGAGCAGTACCATCTGCATTCTCGCCTGTACCGTCCGTTGTACCGTCCGTCGTGCCATCCGTAGTTCCATCTGATGTGCCGTCTGCATTTTCTCCTGTCTTCATACCCAGGGTACCACGTTCATCATCTGTAATCTCCTCCGTTGGATATATTCCCAAATAGGGAAGGATTTCTGATAAGATCTTTTTGGAAATCTCCATGGAATATCCGCCGATTTCCTGATCTTCTACGTTTGGTTCATCTACAACCGTATAAATAACCACCTGCGGATCATCAATAGGTACCGCCCCGATAAAGGATACGATATAACGATCCTCTCCACGCGGGAGAGTCTCCGCAGTACCTGTCTTACCACCGATACGGTAGCCGGGAATCTGCGCTTTCTGTCCGGTTCCTTCTTTTACAACGGCTTCCAGATATTCCTTTAATAAGGAAGAGTTCTTAGATGAAACCGGCTGGCTTAACAGCAGCGGATCAATATCTTTAGCAACTCCGCCCTTTGAATCCAGTACTTGTCTTACCATGTGAGGACGATAATAGTTGCCGCCGTTTACAACGGTTGAAAACGCTGCAAATTCCTGAATCATAGAAGCGGTAAATCCCTGTCCAAATGAATTGGTTGCCAATTCAATTACATGCATGTTATTACTGTTATATAAAATACCCGCATTTTCGTTTGGCAGATCAATTCCGGTTTTCTTACCAAAATTAAATAACTCCTGATATTTAACGAAAGCATCCACTCCCATTTTATCAGCAATCTCCATCATACCCACATTGCAGGAATTCTTTACTACATCACTTAAGGTTTCGTCCTGATGTCCATTCCGGTTATCACAATAAATCGGAGGTTCCGATCCATACTGCAGATAGCCATTACAATAGTAATGATCTGAATCATCTGCAAACCCGCCTTCTAAAGCAGATGCCACAACAACCGGTTTATAAGTGGAACCCAGTTCAAATGCTCCTGAAATACAGAAATTACTCCAAAGTCCATTCAGCGCTGTTACATATTCCTCATCAGACATTGCTTCGATCTGCTTTTTAGTATACCATCCATCCAGATTTTCCGGATCATTTAAATCATAAGCCTGATTGGTAGCCATTGCCAGAATTTCTCCCGTATTGGGATCTCCTACAATAACACCGGTATTTTTACTTCCATGTCCTGCAAAATCTACCCATGGGCCATCTTTATACTTATCGTCAAATTCTTTGATATATTTTTCCACAACCTGCTGGATATTTACATCAATGGTAGACACCAGGCTTTTACCATTGGTAGGTTCTACCGTGGTTCGCTGTAGCTCGGAATCTTCGTTCAGATATCCGAATTCACGTCCGTCTACTCCTCTCAATACATCGTTGTAATAGGACTCCAGCCCAACGATACCCTCATTCAGATCATTGGAAAATCCAAGTACGTTACTCGCAAGGGTGTTAAAAGGATACTTACGTATAAAATCCTCTTCAAACCAGATACCCTGCACGTTTTCCAGTTCCAGCCGTCTTTCATCACTCAGCTTGCGGTCTTCGGATAAATCTGTGTAATCCTCGTATTTCTGTTTGTCTTCCATGGACACTTCTCTTTTAATAACCTGATACTGACTGTCCTTGGTTTCCTCTGAAGTAATTATCTTACGCACTTCCGATTCATCCACACCCAGGGTTGCTACCAGGGCGCTTATGGTTGGTTCTATAAAATCCTCATCTGCATTGATTGCAAAGCAATCCAGAACCACATTATAGACCTTCTCACTTCTTGCCAGAATATTACCATTCCGGTCCAGAATCTCTCCCCGGCGAAATGGTATGGTTCGGCTGTCATACTGCTGCTGGGATAAAACTTTCCTGGCGTACTTATCACCGCTCTTAGCCGTAATATACGCAATCCGGACATTCAGCCCCACAAGCGCTAATAAAACTAATGCAAATATAGCCATAAGCTTTATTTGCATTTTTTTCGTAAATATTTTTTTACTGTTTCGTTTTCTATCTCTATTTCTTTCTGATGCCAATCATATCACCTACTTATTGGTTGGTACATCTTCGTATTGTCTTACATAGTCTCCATTCTGACTATTATAATTAATGATTTGTCCCTCCTGGGCATATACCATGCCGAGTTCATTAATTGCAATATCTTTGATTTTTTCTAAATCAACAGATGCCATGGTTTCGTCGTATTTCGTATCATTCGCTAATTTCAAAGAACTGAGCTGGCTCTCAAGAACTGTAACATTCTTCCGATGGGCTGTATTTGCTGCCTGTAACTGTAAATAGTTCACACATACAAAAAGGGTTGCTACTGCTGCCGCCGTTAAGAATATAACATATGCAAAGTTCATTTGCAATGCTTTTTCCCGATTTTTTCTGGTTTTCTGACTAGTTGCCGGTCTTCTCTTCCGCCTCGGTTCCTGTCTTACAGGCCTGTTTTCCTGCCTGCGTGGAACTGCCTGCAGCTCTCTTGCCGTATTGCCGTCAACGTATGCTCTTGTCTGATGCTGATTTCTTCTCGCGTAACCGTGTTCCGGTCTTCTGGCTGATCTTCCCATTTAGCTTCTCCTTACCCCGCTGTCTTAGATCGTGTCTTAAAGTCATCGCACCTGTAAGGTACAATCATTTTCAAGACATACTCTAGCGTATTTTACAGTTAAACAAACTTAACCCTTTGAATAGCGCAAGCAGGCTTGTGCTAAATCAGCAGTGTGAAAGCGATGTTCTTTCACACTTGTATCATTCGTCTCACTCTTTGTTTATGAATACAGCCTGTATCAGATCCTGATTACAGTCTGCGTTCAAATACACGTAGTTTCGAACTTTTTGCCCTCTTGTTCTCTTCAAGCTCCTGTTCGCCTGGTATTATTGGTTTTCTGGTTATTACTTTTCCTTTGGATTTTTTCCCACATACACAAATCGGAAATTCTCTCGGACAGGTACATGGATCCTCATTCTTTTTGAAAATTGTCTTTACAATCCTGTCTTCTAATGAATGAAAGGTAATAATACAAATTCGCCCTTCATCATTCAGAAGTTCTATCATGTCATCCAGAGAATCCCGAAGTACCTCTAATTCTCTGTTTAATTCGATTCTTATGGCCTGGAATGTCTTTTTGGCCGGGTGTCCTCCTACTGCCCGGAATTTCATTGGAATTGCCGCTTTTATAACATTAATTAACTCCCCAGTTGTTTCTAATGCTTTTACATTTCGCGCACTTACAATATGTTTGGCAATATTTTTTGCAAATTTGTCTTCCCCGTAATCACGAATAATACGATATAAATCGTGTTCGCTATACTCATTTACAATATCTTTGGCGGTCATGCTCTGACGCCTGTCCATTCTCATATCCAGTGGTGCGTCTTCTCTGTAAGTAAAGCCGCGGTCTGCCGTATCCAATTGGTAGGAGGAAACACCTAGATCCAAAATTATCCCATCAACTGATGTAATCTGTATGTTTGCCAGTTCCTTTTTCATATCGCAGTAATTACTGCGGATAATCGTTACTTTATCGTTAAACTCCCCTAAGCGCAGCCTTGCCGCTTCTATTGCGTCTTCATCCTGATCAATTCCAATCAGTCTGCCTTTGTCAGACAGCCGTTTACATATCTCATAAGCATGTCCGCCACCACCCAGAGTTCCATCGACATAAATGCCGTCAGGTTTTATGTTCAGAGCCTCAATCGTTTCCTCAAGAAGCACAGATTTGTGTTTGAATTCCATATTGTCCTCCCCAGGCTATATGCTTAAACCTAAATCTGTCATTTGTTCTGCAATGTCATCCATATCATCATAAGAATTATTCTCATTCCATTTCGACTTGCTCCAAATTTCAATTCTGTTTAACATTCCTGTCAGTACTACGTCCTTTTCCAGACCTGCAAATTCTCTTAACGTTCCCGGTAAAAGAATTCTCCCCTGCTTGTCCAGCTCGCATGGTGTCGCACCTGCTACAAAGAAACGTGCAAATTGTCTAGCGCTTTTGTTTGTAAGTGGTAAAGCCTTAAGTTTTTCTTCGAACGCCTGCCATTCATTATTGGGAAAAACAAATAAGCATCCATCTAATCCCTTTGTAACAACAAATTCGTCACCCAGTTCATCTCTAAATCTGGAGGGGATAATCAGTCTGCCTTTGGTATCAACCGTATGATTGTATTCTCCCATAAACATATGACGCACCTTCTTTCGTGAAAATGCAAAACTTACGATCCTTCTTTTGCACTTTCAGTGAAATGTGGTTCTGGTTACCACTTAGTCCCCATTTGCTACCACCTTCCACCACTTTCTACCACTTGTATGTTTATAATAGCTTACTTTGTACAAAAATACAAGGGCTAATTTTATTTTTTTTGCATAAGAATTTCTTAAGGAGCCCGCCATTTTTCGCCATTTTTCGCGGGTTTTACCAGATATTGTGTGTGTAAAAGCGAAATATACCAGATAAATGTGCACAGTGGGAAATATTACCATAAAAATTGGGAAGCCTTGTTATCGTGGGGAGGGAAGTGGGGGGATAATCTGTTTTTTCAGTTGCTGTTATCACTTTTAACTATGAAAATGTGCTATATATCCCCCACTGATTTACACTATATTTAAACTGTTAAGATTTTCAATCCATTTCCAAATATATATTCATATTATTGCATAATTATACTTTATAATTTTTCACTTATATTTCCGGGTTCATATAAAAATTTAAATTTTTTATTCATAATTCCATTCATTATAAAAAATTAAGCTCTCCCACTTTCCTTTATTTTTTCTTCTTTTTTACAATTTTTAGTTTTATTCTCCCACCTGTATTTATATTTCGAAAAAATTTTCTTCTATAATCATAACCAAATCCCCACTTTAATGATCTTCATTTCAATCCTCTCCACTTCGCCCCACCTAATTGCGTATCATTTTTACACAGATCAATATCTATCCCGTTCTAACCAGATATACTGTTCTTTTGTCATCTTATGCAGTGTTACTATTTTGTCAATTTACTGATTTGCATTTTTACAATTTGCAAATGAGTGCAAAAAAAGAACCCGCAGTCCCCACCAGACCACAAGTTCATAAAAGAATCTATTTTATAATTGATTTCCCAATTTAATGTATTGACTCATCAATTCATCCACAACAATACTTTGCTTATAGACTTCTTCTGTAAGTAAACCTCTTTCAACGATTTTATCCAAGTTCACTTTCTCTGCCTCAATTTTCCTTCTTAATTCTTCCATATGACTCATATCATTCACCCGTACCTTTCTCCATTTTGTTTGATTTTCTTTTGAACAAAATGATTATAATAGAAACAAATACCAACAGTATGGCTAACAACTGGGACACCGGCAGTCCGATTACTGGCAGGAGAAGCTGGTCTGTGCGCAGCCCTTCTATCCAGGCTCTGCCTAATCCATATCCTAAGAGATATAACAAAAATACCTCTCCATCGAATTTTTTTCGCTTAGTATACCAAATAAGTATAATCAATAATACCAGATTCCACATTCCTTCATATAAAAAAGTGGGATGCACCTGTATATATGATACTCCATCTATCTTTTGTAAATGTTCCATCATCTGAGGGGTTACTTCCGACGATCGTACAGCGTCTAATGGAAGCCGCATGGCAAACAGATTATTAGTATATCCACCAAACGCTTCACGGTTAAAAAAATTGCCCCACCGTCCTATGATCTGACCCAAAACAAGTCCAATGCAGGCGGTGTCTACTAATTTCCAAAACTGTAATTTCTTAATCCTGGCAAATACGTATACCGTAATTACTGCTGCTATTACACCTCCATAAATTGCCAGCCCGCCTTCACGGGTATTAAAAATCTTCCATAGATTATCTTTATAATTATCCCATGAAAAAATAACAAAATACAGTCTTGCACCAATCAGGGCAAAAAATATTGCAATTAACGCCAGGTCAAAATAATCATCCGGATTTTGTTTCGTAACTTTCGCCACACGCATAGCTGCTAAAATCCCACACACCATTGCAATTGCAATTGTTATCCCATAATATGCAATCGGAAATCCAAATAAACTAATACTCTTACCCACATTCTCCAGTTCTATTCCCAGATTTGGGAAGGCTATCGAAGTATTCATGCCGTACTCCTATACATTAAACCGAAAGAGAACCACATCTCCATCTTTTACTACATAGTCTTTGCCTTCCAGTCCTACCAGTCCTTTCTCTTTTGCAGCAGCATATGTCTTGCAATCCAATAAATTCTGGTAATTAACAACCTCTGCACGAATAAATCCCCTCTCAAAATCAGAATGGATCTTGCCTGCCGCCTGAGGTGCCTTGGTACCGTTTTCAATTGTCCAAGCTCTTGTTTCAGTTTCACCTGCTGTGAGATAGCTGATAAGTCCTAATAAGCTATAACTTGCTTTTATAAGTTTTTCCAATCCTGACTCTTTTAATCCTAAATCTTCCAAAAACATTTTCTTTTCATCGTCATCCAGCTCTGCGATCTCCTGTTCGATCTGTGCGCAGATAACAAATACTTCACTGTTTTCTTTTTCAGCCAGTTCGCGGACCGACTGAACATAACGATTGGATGCGCCATCATCCGCAAGATCGTCTTCCGCCACATTTGCTGCAAATATTACCGGTTTGTATGTCAAGAGATTATAAGAACTGATCCATTCTGCCTCTTCATCATCCTCAGCAGTAAAACTGACCGCCATTTTTCCATCCTCCAGATGCGATTTTACTCTCTGCAGGAAGTCTAATTCTTTGGCAAGCGTTTTGTCATTTCGGGCACCTTTAGAGGCCTTGGCAATCCTTCTCTCCATTATTTCAATGTCTGAGAATATAAGTTCCAGATTAATTGTTTCAATGTCCCTGATAGGATCTACACTTCCATCCACATGAATTACATTTGTATCCTCAAAGCAGCGGACTACGTGCACGATAGCATCCACTTCTCGAATATTAGCCAGGAATTGATTTCCTAATCCCTCTCCCTTTGACGCCCCCTTTACAAGGCCTGCGATATCAACAAATTCAATTACCGCCGGGGTAACCTTCGCTGAATTATATAAATCTGCCAATAACTTTAGCCGCTCATCTGGTACCATTACAACTCCCACATTTGGATCTATAGTACAGAACGGATAATTCGCAGATTCTGCTCCAGCTTTTGTTAAAGAATTAAATAATGTGCTTTTACCGACATTCGGTAAACCTACGATTCCTAGTTTCATGTATGATTTCCTTTCTTGTATTCCGTTTTTCTTTGTTTTTCTTTTGTATCTCTTAACAAGTAACAGTTTATCACAGAATCTGACAAAAATGCAAGCTTTTCTACTTTTAAGATGTCGACATATTTCGCCAGTCAAATTTAAATTTTCACAAAATTATTAATCCCTTGATTCTATCACGATTAGAGCACCTTCGGTCACAGAAATCATTGCTTCTTCTGCAATAATTTCATTGCTGAGACCAAGTGCCTGGTTACAAGACATTGTATAATTCGACAAAGGATAATAAAATCCAACTAAATCCAAACCTTTTACCACGGTTGTATGTGCCACTACCGACACAAATTTGCCATACTGTTCTGATTTTTTTATAGAAATTTTATTATTTATTACCCGGATCCGGTTATTTTCGTCAATGAGATAACACTCTATACCGGCTTCTGCCGCCTGACCCAATATCTGGATATTTCCAAGAACATGATCCAGCCGGCTTCCGGTCCCGCCTAATATATAAATACAGGTACTTCCTTTTTCTATAGCCAGATTAACGGCTATCTGGGTATCCGTATCATCTTTTTCCGGCTTAAATTCACGAATCTCAACACCTTTTTCCCGAAAATGCACCAGCGCATCACTTCCCGCTGAGTCAAAATCCCCTACAATATAATCCGGTGTAATTTCTGCTTTTTTTAAAAATTCAATTCCACGATCTGCCCCAATCAGACAGTCAACCGGATGTTTTTCCAAAAATGAGAGGGCAAAATCAAAATTGATATTGCCCCCGCTGATAATCGCTGTTATTTTCATCTCCGCACCCATTGCACACTTTTAACCTTCATATTCTTTCATAATGGCTAGTAATTCCTTAGCATTTTCGGTAACATTTCCATTAAATACCGTTGAGCCTGCTACGACTACGTTTGCTCCTGCCTCTAAAACGGTACGGATCGTATCCTTATTAATACCTCCATCCACTTCGATATCCAGATCCAGATTTTTAGCCTCTGCAATTTTGCGAAGCGCACTGATTTTATTGGTACAGCTGTCAATGTACTTCTGCCCCCCAAATCCGGGATTCACGGTCATAATCAGAACCATATCTACTTTTTCCAGCACATAGTCCAATACACACAGGGAGGTTGCCGGGTTGAGCGCTACCCCTGCTTTCAATCCTTTTTCATGGATCTGCCCGATCACACGATCCAAATGCCTGCAGCTTTCCGCATGCACAGTAATCATATCTGCTCCACAAGCCGCAAAATCATCAATGTACCGTTCCGGATCTACCACCATCAGATGTACGTCAAAAATACGTTTTGTGGCACTGCGCACCGATTGGATTACCGGCATTCCAAAGGAAATGCTGGGCACAAACTGACCGTCCATCACATCAATATGAACATACTGTGCTCCGGCTTCATCAATACGCTTCAGCTCACTTCCTAAATTTTTAAAATCTGCTGCTAATATAGATGGTGCTAAAATATTCACATCAATACCTCCTCTTATCTTTTAGTTCTCCAAATAATTCCACATAATTATCATAACGCATCCTGCTGATTTTACCTTCATCTACTGCCCGTTTTACTCCGCAGTCCGGTTCATGGATATGCATACATCCCTGGAATCGGCACTCCGGTTCGTATTCCCGGAACTCAACAAAGAATTCTTTCAAGTCTTCTTTTTCAAAATCCTGGATATACAGGGAACTAAATCCCGGCGTATCCATGATATACGTATTTTCTTCTATCATAATAAGTTCTGAATGCCTTGTGGTATGTTTTCCTCTGTCAATCTTATGACTGATTTCTCCTGTTTCCATCATTGCTTTGGGCTGCAGGATATTTATGATAGATGATTTGCCCACACCCGAAGGACCTGCCACCGCAGTGGTTTTTCCTCTCAGCCGCTCTATTACCAGCTCCAAGCCTGTATTTTCCAGAGCGCTGGTAAATAAGACATCACAGCCGCAATTTTCATATATTTTCCGAAGCTTCTCTTCTTCTTCAGCAGAAGAGATATCCTGCTTATTAAAACAAATGATGGTATGCACCTTCTGGTACTCCATCATAATTAAAAAACGATCCAGCAAATTAAAATTCGGTTTGGGACGGTCAATAGAGAAAATAACCAGCGCAAGATCGATATTGGCAACAGCCGGACGGATCAGCGTATTCATTCTCGGCAAAATCTCGACAACATTGCCTTTCTTATCCGCTTCACTTATGACATCAATCTTTACATTATCCCCCACCAAAGGTTTCATTTTGTCTTTTCGAAATATTCCTTTTGCTTTACATTCATAAAGACCGGATCCTACTACATTAACGTAGTAGAATCCAGCTATACCTTTCACTATCTTTCCCTGCATGTATTTTCCTCTAATTAAACGGTATCGGCGAGTAACGAACCGGACTGCCGTATTCTCCTGTAGAAGCATCTTTCACATAGATATAAGCAACACCATTTACTCCTTTTGTACCTTTTGCATTCAGCACATAAGGAAATTCAACTGCGGTTCCCTCTACTATGGTAGTAGTTTTATCGCCTTGTACTAATAAGATCTTAACGGCTTCCCCGTTATAGCCATCCGGCGCCTGTAATCCAACATCACAGGTTCCGGTTGTGGAAGCATCTGTATTATTTGTTGTGCCATTTCCTAAATTCGGGTCAGTCTGGGCAGGATCCTGGCCCCCGGAACCTGCACTGATCGTCAGCGTAATGACAGTGCCTTTTCCTACTCCCTGCCCGGAGGTAATATCCTGATCCATAACGGTTCCCGCAGAATACATCTCTGAATACTGCTCCTGCGATTTTACGGTCAGTCCAAGTGCGGACAAAGTATCTTTGGCATCAGAAAACGTGCTGCCGATTACATTAGGCACAGTAATATCGTCTTCTTCTTCCGGTCCATCACTGATTACAACGATTACCGTATCTCCTGAACTTGCAGATGCTCCGGCTTCCGGTGTGGAACGGATTACCAGGTCTTTTGCAATCAGATCATCATTTTCTCTTGTCACAGAGATGCTCAGATTCTTTTCTGCCAGTTCTGATTTTGCCTCTTCCTCTGTCAATCCGCTCACATCCGGTACCGTAACAGACTGCTGCTGGTTATCTGATTCTTCCGGTCCCTTACTAATCGTATAGGTAACTGTGGTGTTCTTGCTGACACTGGTATTTGCAGCGGGGTTCTGGGAAACAATCTGTCCCTGTGCATACACAGATGATGCCTGCTCTCCTGCAAGGGAAGCCCCAAGACCTAATGCATTTAATTTTTCCTTAGCCTGATCAGCCGTAAGGCCTTGCAGATTAGGTACGGTAACTTCTGCCTGGTCCGCAGAGGAATTGCTCTGCTGTGTACTGCCTGTTCCATTACCCTTGGACGCAGATTCTGACTCTGTCGTCTTAACTGTTGATGTTTCCGTAACCTTCGGAGACTCCGTTGTCTTTTTCTTACCCGCTCCGAAATTAAATAATCCCAAAGCATTTCCGATTAAAACCAGGAACACGCATCCGATAACAATGGCAATAATAATACTTCCGATGGTCATTACCTTTTCCAGTTTCGGATTAATACCGGATCTTCCGTCATCGTCGTCATCGTCGTCATCATCATCCGGATCATAATCATCATTCATATATCCATTATTGTAATTGTCTCCATAACCGCCCTGATATCCGCCGCCCTGGTAACCGTTATTCTGGTAGCCATTGCCCATATAGCCGTCGCCCTGGTAGCCATTGTTCATATAGCCGCCGTAGTTTCCATCCTGTCCGCGGTTATCATTGCCGCGGCTATCATTCCCTCTGTCACCATAGCTGTTATGAATCTGATCCAGTTCATCTTTTGATATAACAACTGTTCTTGCATTATTATTAATAGGGGTCAGCTGAACAAAGTCCCCATCCGGATTTACCAGCGATTCTTTTAAGTCATGAATCAGTTCCGTCATATCATTATAACGCCTGTCCGGACTTTTCTGGGTACACTTTGCAATAATCTGAACCGTACTGTATGGAAGATCGGGAACAAATTTATGAGGTGACGGCATTTCCTCCTGCAGATGCTTGATCGCAATTGCAACCGTAGAGTCACCATCAAACGGAACATGGCCTGTCAGCATTTCAAAAAGTGTAATACCAAGTGAATAGATATCACTCTTCGCATCGCTGTAACCGCCTCTCGCCTGCTCCGGTGAACTGTAATGTACAGAACCCATCACATTGGAGCTTATGGTATTGGAGGAAGCAGCCCTGGCTATTCCAAAATCTGTTACTTTTACTTTACCATCTGTAGAAATGATGATATTCTGGGGCTTTACATCACGATGCACAATACCCTTCTTATGTGCCGCCTGTAAGCCCATGGAAACCTGCACCGCAATGCTGGTCGCTTCACGAACCGCAAGTCTTCCTTTTTTTCCTATATAATCCTTTAATGTAATTCCTTCAACTAACTCCATTACAATAAAGTAGATTCCATGATCGTCCCCTACATCATAGACATTAACAATATTTGGATGCGCGAGACCTGCTGCAGCCTGTGCCTCCACCCGGAATTTGGAAATAAACGCTGTGTCATCCCGAAATTCCTGTTTGAGCACCTTGACCGCTACAAACCGATTCAGCTTATGGTCTTTCGCCTTATAGACATCCGCCATACCGCCGGCACCAATTCTGCCTACGATTTCATAACGTTCCTGGATAAACATTCCTTCTTTTAACATTATTCCACCTCACCTGTCAACGGTTCTATCAAAACAACCGCAATATTATCTTTACCACCATTTTGATTCGCCCTTGCAATCAGTTCGTTTCCAATCCACTGTAGATTGGGTCCGCTTTTTACAATTTTCTCTATTTCTGCGTCCTCTATCATGTTGCTTAACCCATCTGAACACATCAAAATGATGTCTCCCCTCTGAAGCCTCATGTCAAAAAAGTCTATTACCACTTTCTTTCTGGCCCCAATTGCTCTTGTAATAATATTTTTATCCGGATGATTCCTAGCCTGTTCCCGGTTGATCTCACCAATCCTGACCATCTCTTCTACAAGAGAATGATCTTTTGTAATCTGTAAAATTTTATCACTGATCAGATACAGCCTGCTGTCCCCTACATTTGCCACATACAGATATTGCCCGATGATTGTCGCTACCACCAGGGTGGTCCCCATACCCGCCAATGCCTCGGATGAACTTGATTTTTCCATAACTTTATTATTTGCAGTTTCGATTGCTGAACGTATTATTTTTATCGGATTTGTATCCTGGTTTTTACGGATATCCTCAAGCAACACCTCCACCGTATAGCTGGAAGCCTCATCGCCTGCGTTATGTCCGCCCATACCATCTGCAACTACAAAAAGATTTGGAAGATTCCCCACAAGCCCACCAGAAGCATAAACGAAATCCTGGTTTGTTGTCCTTTTTTGCCCTACATCCGTAACGCAATATGATTTCATGTTTCTTCCTCTCCTTTACAATTTATGACACTTAAACTTTTTCCATATAACTTCTGCGTAACTGTCCACAGGCGCCATTGATATCTCTGCCCATTTCTCTTCTTATAGTAACATTAATTCCACATTTTTCAAGTTTATTTTTGAAATTGTCAATAACTTTTTTCTGGGATTGAACGTAATCCCGTTCCTTAATCGGATTCACAGGAATCAGATTTACATGACAGTTTAACGGCTTAACCAATGCGGCCAGTTCATCTGCATCTTCCTTTTTGTCGTTCACACCGCCAACCAGGCTGTACTCAAAAGTAATCCGCCTGCCTGTTTTTTCAAAATAATACTTGCATGCACCGATTACTTCATCCAGGCTGTATTTATTGGATATGGGCATTAGTTCAAGCCTCTTTGCCTGGTTAGATGCATGAAGAGACAGCGCCAGGGTAATCTGTAACTGTTCATCTGCAAGCTGTTTCATCCTGGGAACGATTCCGCATGTGGAAACAGTAATATTTCGCTGGCTGATATTCAGCCCGTGTTCGTCTGTAAGCATCTGGAAAAATTTCAATATATTGTCATAATTGTCGAGAGGTTCACCCGTTCCCATTACAACGACATTGCTAACCCGCTCCCCAGACAGCTTCTGGATCCGGTAAATCTGGTCCAGCATTTCTGCTGCCGTAAGATTCCGGGTCCATCCTCCAATCGTCGAAGCACAGAAACGGCATCCCATCTTACACCCCACCTGGGAAGAAATACACACGGAATTCCCGTGTTTATACCGCATGAGTACACTTTCAATTACATTTTGATCCTTCAGTTCAAATAAGTATTTTTGTGTCCCGTCTATCTGAGAAGTGAGTACTTCCGCTACCGAAAGACATGTACAATCATAATGCTCTGTCAGTGTATCTCTGAGATTTTTGGATAAATTCGTCATTTCATTAGGCGAATCTGCCAGTTTTTGATGTATCCACTGATAAATCTGACCCGCCCGAAACGGTTTTTCTCCAATCTTTGCCATCTCCGCTTTCATCTCTTGAAAATCAAGCGTCTTTAAATCTACTTTTCCCATTTCACTAACCTATCCTCTTAAATCTTGCCATAAAGAATCCGTCTGTCTTGTGAATTCCCGGCAATAACTGCAGATAACCTGCTTTTGTGGTTTTACTTCTCAGTTCTTCACAGATATACGGATCAATGCTTTCCAGCTGGAAAGGATAATTATCCAAAAACCATTTAACATTAAACTGATTCTCATCTGCTCCTATGGTGCAGGTACTGTAAATCAGGGTTCCGCCAACTTTTACATAAGGGTAAACTGTATCCAGTATCTTCCGCTGCAGCTTAACCAGTTCCTGCTGCTTTGTCTCTGTCATTTTATATTTAATATCTGTTTTTTTACCAATTACACCCAGGCCTGAGCAAGGAAGGTCTGCCAGCAGAATATCTGCCTTTTCCACTGACGCACCATCGAATACCGTAGCATCCTGACGTACGGCTATCATATTAATAAGTCCGACCCGCTCGATATTTTCCAGCATCATATCAACTTTATAATCCGTAATATCTCTTGCTTCCACATGTCCGCTGCCATTTAGCTTATCTGCTAAATGAAGGCTTTTTCCTCCCGGTGCCGCACAGACATCGATGCAGTAGTCCCCAAACTTCGGCGCTGCTATCTCCGCAACCAGCATGGAACTTACATCCTGTACCTGGAACATTCCTTCTTTAAATGCATTGATGGCCTGCATATAATTATAATCAGAGATCTCCAGTGCATAATCCAGATATGAGACATCTTCTGCCGTGATATTCTGCTCTTTTAGACTTGCCTTTACTTCTTCTTTTGATGCCTTATTCAGATTACAGCGGATACTGGTCTTCTGGTCTTTCTCAAAATTAGTGCAGACCATTTCAACAGTTTTCAGATCATACTGTCCCAGCCATTTTCTCAATATCCATTCCGGCATGGAGTACCTTACCGAAAGATAATGTAGGGGATCCTTTACCGGATCCGGGTACTCAACCTTGTCTATTCCTCTTGCTATACTTCGAAGCACTCCGTTTACAAATCCTTTTAAGCTGTAAAACCCGCGCTTCTGGGCTATTTTTACAGCTTCATTACAGACTGCCGAATCCGGAATGCTGTCCATATATTTAATCTGATACACTGACATCCGCAGAAGATTGCGGATTAAAGGCTTCATATTTGCCACCTTTACCGTAGAAAACTGCTCCAGAATATAATCCATCTGAAGCATATACTCTATGGTTCCCTCCGCAAGCCTCGTAATGAATGCCCTGTCCCTTTTTTCTAAATACTGATACTTCTCCAGGACGCCGCGGATTACAACATGACTATATTCTTCTTCCTCCGTAACCTCCATTAAAATACCCAGTACAATTTCTCTTAAGTTCACCGTTTTAGTCACGATTCCTTCCTCCTGATAGTATGATCAAACGAAGCAGCTGCAAAATAGAAGATGCCAGACTCGCAACGTAAGTAAGTGCTGCTGCTGAAAGTACCTGCTTTACACCAGCCACCTCCTGGTCTCCGCAAATATGGGAAGACCCAAGAATTTTAACAGCACGTGATGAAGCATTGAATTCTACTGGAAGTGTTACCAGCTGAAAAATTACCGCCAGTGTAAATAAAACGATTCCCGCTGTCATAAGCGGTCCCATTGAAAATATCAGCCCTGCCAGGAAAATCGGCCAGAACAGTGTGGATCCCAGGTTTGCTGCGGGAACCAGCGTACTTCTAAGTATCAGAGGCTTATACTGCTCCTGATGCTGGATTGCATGACCACATTCATGTGCCGCCACTCCGATGGCAGCCACTGAGGTTGACATGTAAGTACTATCTGATAAATTTAATGTCTTAGATCTGGGATCGTAATGGTCGGTCAGATTTCCCTGTACCCGCCGGATCCCTACATCATAAATACCTGCACCGTGAAGAATCCGCTCTGCTGCCTGCGCACCGGTAAGTCCAGACATACTGCGCACCTTGTCGTATTTTGCAAAAGTACTTTTTACCCTGGCAGAAGCGATCAATGAGATTACCATTCCGATCAGCACCAGAATCATAGTCGGATCATAAAGCATACCTAAACCGCCAAAACCTAATCCATAAAATCCATTTGAACTGCTATAGCTAAGTAACATGATTTTCATTCCCTTCTATCATCATCTAAGTGTGAAAAATAACATTCACACTGCTTCAAGTGAGACTATTCTAACCTATTTTTTGCAAAAAACCACCGACTTCACAGTAATTTCATAAATTCTTAAACTTTTTTAAGATAAAAGACTGCCAACCGCTAATTGGCATCCCCGTAAAAATGCATCCACAGGCATTTTTTTCTTGCCTTCCAGCTGGACTTCCAAAAGGCTTAACATACCGTCCCCGGTCTGCACTTTTACCGAGTTTCTGGTGATTTCGGCAACCGTCCCCGGTGCTGACCCGGAATTACCTTCTTCTGCGTCAGACATCCAGATCTTCAATGTTTTCCCGTCCAGATGCGTATATGCACTGGGCCATGGATTCAATCCCCTGATCAGGCGTTCCAGTTCTGCCGCACTCTTCTTCCAGTCGATCTGCCCGTCTTCTTTTTTTAACATTCTGGCATAATCGGTGGAACTCTCTGCCGGCTGTTTTTCATAAGATACCTGACCGGATTCCAGCTTGTCCAATGTTTCTATCAGCAGCTCTGCCCCCGCCTGACTAAGCTTATCAAACAGGCTGCCTCCCGTTTCTTTTTTCTCAAGCTCCACCACTCTGGTTGTGATCATATCACCGGTATCCAATCCTGCATCCATACGCATAATTGTGACTCCGGATTCCTTTTCCCCATCAATCACTGCCCACTGAATAGGTGCAGCCCCCCGGTACTTCGGCAATAAAGAACCATGTACATTCAGGCATCCTAGTCTTGGAACGTCCAGGACTGCCTGGGGTATAATCTGACCAAAAGCCACGACTACAACCACATCCGGAGAAAGTTCTTTTAATATTTCTAAAAATTCCGGATCTCTTACTTTTTTCGGCTGGTAAACAGGGATTCCTGCTTTCTCTGCCACTTCTTTTACCGGAGGAAACTGCATTGCTTTTCCTCTGCCCTTTGGTTTGTCCGGCTGGGTTACTACTGCCAAAACCTCATGCCGGGATTCTATTAGTTTCTTCAATGTCCCCACTGCAAAATCCGGGGTTCCCATAAATACAATTTTCAACTTTATACCCTTTGCATATTCCAGGCCTGCCTGCAATACTGCCACTTACAAAACAGGCTGAAAGAATCAAAGCGTGGCATCCTTTCAATATCAGATTTTTCTTTCAGCCTTATAACTTTTTTCTAAAGAATGACTATTCTTCTTCCTCTAAACTTTCCACATCCATCAGTTCCCCCTCCACATGGTTGGTGAACATAACTCCGTCCAGGTGATCGCACTCATGGCAGACTGCTCTTGCAAGCAATTCCGTAGCTTCCAGCGTAAATTCTTCCATATTTTCATCCAGTGCTTTCACTTTTACATAATTGGGTCTTGTTACAATGCCGGTCTTGCCAGGCAGGCTTAAACATCCTTCATTTCCGGTCTGTTCATCCGCTTTTTCCACAATCTCAGGATTGATAAATACTCTTGGAGTTCCGTCCGTATCGATCACCACAATTCTTTTCAAAATTCCAACCTGTGGTGCCGCAAGGCCCACTCCCATTTCCATGTACATCGTTTCAAACATATCCTCGATAAGTTCCTGGATTCTCGGAGTCATCTCTTTTACTGGTTTACATTTCTTCGTTAAAACCGGATCCCCCATAATTCTTATCTTTCTGAGTGCCATTTTACTTTCCTCCAACTCTTTTGTTTATATTATCGGGTCATCAATGTAATCAATTCAGATCGAACTGTATATTTACACTTTCATATCCCTGGTTTGCTTCTATATATTGTTCCACTTTATCTTTAATCATAGTCAGTAAATCGTGTCTTTCTTCCTTCAGATATATAACTTTATGATAGATATCATTTACCTTTGCAACCGGTTCATCCGCCGGTCCGATAATGCGCACACTGGTATTTCCCGCAATCCGTACAATAAACTTTTGCAGATAATCCATGGCCAGACTTAGATGCATCAACTCCTGACATGCTCCGTGAATTGCCATCATATTTGATGCAGGCGGATACCCCGCCAGGCTCCGATAGGCTATTTCCTGTTCGTAGAAGCTTTCGTAATCCTGATTTGCCGCTGTGATAATGCAATAGTGCTCCGGGTCATACGTCTGGATGATGACTTCCCCTTTTTCCTCACCTCTGCCTGCTCTGCCCGCAGCCTGGGTCAGCAATTGAAAAGTACGTTCCCCTGCCCGGTAATCACTGGCATGAAGTGAAAGATCCGCCGCTAATATCCCAACCAGGGTCACATTTGGAAAATCATGCCCTTTTACAATCATCTGGGTTCCGATTAATATGTCTGCTTCCTGATTAGAAAAGGCCGACAGTATTTTTTCATGTCCATCCTTTTCTTTCGTAGTGTCCATATCCATTCTTAATATCTTTGCCTGGGGGAATTCTTTCTGTACAAACTCTTCTACCTGCTGGGTTCCCACCCGAAATCCCCTGATGAATTCAGAACCGCAGTTCGGACACTTCTGAGGCCGGGGTTCTTCGTAACCGCAATAATGGCAGACTAGCTTTCCGTTATTATGAACTGACAGGGAGACATCGCAATGAGGGCACTGAATAACATGTCCGCACATACGGCAGGAGATAAAGCCTGCATAACCTCTTCTGTTTAAGAATAACATAACCTGCTGCCTCTTATCAAGCCGGTCCTGCATCAATTCTTTTAACCTGCCGCTTATGACCGAACGGTTTCCCGTCTTAATCTCTTTACGCATGTCTTCCACAAATACATTTGGAAGTTCACTGGTCCTTGCCCTGTTCTGCATGGTGAACAGTGTATATTCTCCAGTCTTTGCCTTATAATAAGCATCCACTGATGGAGTTGCCGAACCAAGTACCACCTTGGCGCCTTCTAAGACACCACGCTGGATTGCAACCTCCCTGGCATGATAGCGGGGTACGCTTTCACTTTTATATGTCGGCTCATGCTCTTCATCAATAATGATGATTCCCAAATTAGGAAAGGGGGTGAACAATGCAGACCTTGGACCGATCATCACATCGATGTCACCCTGCTTTGCCCGTTCAAACTGATCAAAACGCTCCCCCGGGGACAGCCGGGAGTTCATAATCGAAATCCGGTCTCCGAACCGTTTATAAAAACGCATCACAGTCTGATAAGTAAGTGCAATTTCCGGGATCAGCACAATCGCCTGCTGCCCCTTATCGATTGCATGGGCAATCAGCTCCATATATACCTCTGTCTTGCCGCTGCCGGTGATCCCATGTATCAGATACGTACGTTCTTCTTTATCTTCCCAGCCGGCAATGATCTTATCTGCAATATATGCCTGTTCTTCGTTAAGCCGAAGCAGATAATCTTCTTTCATCCCCAGTTTTATGGGATTGCGGTAGACCTTCGTGGTTTTTACCTCTATGATCTGCTGTTCTGTCAGTGACTTTATGGTGCCTCCGGTAATATTCAGCTTTGTTGTTACCAGTTCATAGGGAAGCTCTTCTGCCTCTAAGAGTGCTTCCAGCAGGCGCTCTCTGGCTTTTTGGTGTTTCTTTTTATAAAATTCCAGTTTTTCTTCCGCTTCCCTTCGTTCCATGATCAGGCAGATCTGTTTTTTTTCTTTTGGTTTGACCTTTTGCTTTATGGGAATTACCGTTTTAAGCGCCTGTATCATCGTCGCACCATAATTTTCCCTAATCCAGGCCGCCAGGGCAATCAGCCTGGATTCACTGTCACTGCTGTCTGTAACGATTTCGCAGATTTCCTTCATTTTCGACGGTTCGTATTCACATTTGCGGCTGATAGAAACAACGTACCCTTTAATGAATCTGTTTCCCCTGCCAAACGGAATCTTTACAACCATTCCTATCTGCAGGCTGCCCTGCATTTCTTGGGGAATCTGGTACTGGAATGTTCGATCCAGTTTCTCCTGTGTAATATCCACAATAATATTTGCGTATAACTTTTGCATTTATTCTCCTTGAGCGTGTTTTGAAATTGCTTTCTGACTGCAGTGCATCACACTTTGCGGGAGATTTGTCTGTCTTCATCCAATATTTCCTGAATCAGAACACGTTCATCCATAGGATATTTTTTACCCTCAATTTCCTGATAATCTTCATGTCCCTTACCTGCCAGAACAATGACATCTCCCGGCCGGCCGTGATGAATGGCATAGGCAATTGCTTCTTTTCTGTCGCTAATCTTAATGAACTCTCCCTTTGTCTTAGAAATTCCAATCTCAATATCTGCTAATATATCTTCCGGTTTTTCAAACCTGGGATTATCGGATGTAATAATCGTGAAGTCTGCAAGCCTGCCTGACACCTCGCCCATTTCATATCTTCTGGCTTTTGCCCGGTTTCCGCCGCATCCAAAGACACAGACCAGTCTTTTGGGCTGATACTCCTTCAGC
The DNA here is from genome assembly GCF_000686105.1 of Robinsoniella sp. KNHs210. Lineage (NCBI taxonomy): Bacteria > Bacillati > Bacillota > Clostridia > Lachnospirales > Lachnospiraceae > Robinsoniella > Robinsoniella sp. KNHs210. The sequence continues at coordinate 728,590 of NZ_JMLZ01000002.1, read as the reverse complement.
GTTCCAAGCAGGCTCTCCAGACTCATGGCATTATGGGCATAATCGATCATTAAGGTAAATGCATCCGACACCTTAATCATTTCTATTCTGCCTTTTACTTTTGCCTTTCCAAGAGCATTAACGATATCCGATTCTTTTACCCCAAAATGCCTGCAGATTGCAATGGCTGTCAGTGAATTATATACACTGAATTTCCCTGGGACATCTATTTCAACATCAAAATCCATAAGCCCGTTTACATGGTAGGAAATCCCCAGATATCCCGGTTTCGATACCAGTTCTGTGTTGGTTGCACGAAGATCTGCTTTTTCGGAAAAACCGTAGGTTTCCACTTCACAGGTATGCCCTTTTAGTATCTGATCCAGATGTTCATCATCTGCATTGAAGATACCCAGTTTGCACTGTTTAAACAGCATTGCCTTACACCTTAAATAGTCCTCAAAGCTCTCATGCTCCGCAGGGCCGATATGATCTGGTTCTATATTCGTAAAAATACCAATTTCAAAGGTGAATCCTGCCGTCCTGTGAAGCATCAGCCCCTGAGAGGAAACTTCCATCACAACACAGTCGCATCCTGCATCTGCCATGCGTCTAAAATATTCCTGCACCAGCGTAGATTCCGGTGTTGTGTTTGCCGCTGGAATCACAACCTCTCCGATAATGGCTTCTATCGTCCCTATTAGTCCCACCTTATGACCCGCGGATTCCAGGATAGATTTTACCATATATGTGGTTGTGGTTTTTCCCTTGGTTCCTGTAATCCCAATCACCTTTAATTCTTCCGCAGGATATCCATAATATGCCGCGGCAATAAGGGCCATGGCGTAACGTGTGTCTGCTACCTGAATCACTGTAACATGTTTTGGAGCATTTACCGGATCTTCTGCCACCAGAACCTTTGCTCCTTTTTCAACAACTTCTGCTGCATATTTATGTCCATCACTGACGGCTCCTTTAATACAGATAAACAGAGAACCATCTGATACTTTTCTGGAGTCATTCACTACTTCCGTAACTTCTGTCTGAATATCCCCCTGAATACACTGATATTCTACCCGTTCTAATAATTGTGCTAATTTCATAATATTATCCTCCATGTCTGTCTTACATGTCTTAATCCATAACCCCAGAGCGTGTTTAAAATTGCTTTCTGACAACAGAAGCTGATTTATGTGGTTACAGAGATTTTCTACCCTTTAGGATAACATACCTACAGGTACTTTTCAACTTTTTATCATCGCAGGAGACGACTTAAAATTGATGGCTTTTCACCCCTGCTTTAGTACGTATTTAAAAATTGCTTTCTGACAGCTGCGCGTCACAGTTTGTGGGAGAATTGTCCCGGATGAAGTGCGTAGCGGGCTACATAACCTGAATCCGGGCAAATATACCGCAAAGTGGGGCGTGCAGATGGCGGGAATGAATTATCAAGCGCGCTCCAGCAGAGCCGCCACTATTTTCCTCTGTGCATCCTCATTATAATAAAGTACTTCATACTCATTTCCTTTTTCACTTATCCGTGTTATAGCCTGTATTCCATATCCGGCACCCGTTTCTGTTACGGTTTTAAATAGCCGTCCGTTTATCACTCTGTCTTCCAGATAACCTTCTTCTGTCAGTTTCTGTAATATTGCTTTATTCGTGAGCCGTTTCATAACCTGATCATCCCGTAAGTCATTGATTTGTCCCACCAGGTCACTTAATGTCGTCTGTTCCGAGTAATAGATCTGTTCCGCAGTTTCATTGGTTAAAACAAATTCAGATTTTTTGTTCTTGCTGCGTTTTTCTTTTATTTCTCCCTCTTCCGCAAAATCACTATCTGCACTTCCTGCAAATCCAATTTCACTTGCAGATGCAGTTGTGGCTCCATTCTGCACGCAGTTTAAAAATCGTTCTCCGTACTTTTCGTACTTGAATTCTCCCACACCGGATACCGTAAGCATTTCTTCCCTGGTCTTTGGTTTCAACACGCACATATGAACCAGGCTTTTATCTGAAAATACAACGTATGGCGGTACTTTTTCTTCTCTTGCAATTTCTGTCCTTAAACTCCGCAGTTTTTCAAACAAATCCTCATCTGCTTCTGAAAGAGATAGCCCAGCCGTTTTGCTTTTCTTCGCTTTCTTTTCCTGCTTTGCCTTAGTTTCTTTTTCTTGTTCTTTAGACATCTTCATCAAAACCCGTTCATCCTCATGAAGAATCAGTCCGGATTTTTCCGTAAGTTTTATAATCGTATACTCATCATTTGTCGCACTTAAAAATTCGTTCAGCAGCAGATGATTCATCACCTGACGCAGCTTATGTGCAGGTGTTTTTGCAAGCTCTCCGTAATGGGGATTGCCATCCATCCGGTACTGCCTGATCTTCGCGGTATTCGCACCATGTACCGCATCAATGATTACATTTATACCATACCTCTCATGGCTGGTCTGTACGCACCCAATCAGACTCTTAGCCAAATCGGTTACATCAACCTCTTCAAACTGGGTCAGGCAATTAGAACAATTCCCGCAGTAATGATCTCCGTATTCTCCAAAGTATCGAAGTAAGTAATCCCTCAGGCAGTCATTGGTACAGCAGTAGAAAGTCATCTTTTTCAACCGCTCACGGTCACGTTCTCTTACCACTGCTCTGGTAATATCATCCAATTCATCATTATCTATGTCATGCTCGATAAAAAACTGATTGGTAATCACATCCTGCCCGTTATATAAGAGGATACATTCCCCCGGTTCCCCGTCTCTTCCCGCTCTTCCTGCTTCCTGATAATAGTTCTCTACATTTTTGGGCATTCCATAGTGGATAACAAATCTGACATTGGATTTATCAATTCCCATTCCAAATGCATTCGTTGCCACCATGACAGGTGCTCTGTCATATGTAAAATCTTCCTGGTTTTCCTGCCTTTCCCTATCACCAAGCCCAGCATGGTAACGGGTTGCCAAAACCCCATCCCGTACCAGATTTTCATGAACTTCCTCTACCACTTTTCTGGTCAGGCAGTATATAATTCCGCTTTCTTCAGGATGCATATCCAGATAATTTTTAACAGCTCCATAACGGTCCTTCGGCTTTAAAACCGAGAAATACAGATTCGACCTGTCAAATCCCGTACTGACCACAGTGGGCGCCTGGAGCATTAAAATATCAATAATATCATCTCTTACTTCCTGTGTTGCAGTAGCCGTAAATGCACAAATAACCGGTCTTATGGAAAATAGCTGGATAAATTCCAGAATTTTTAAGTAACTTGGTCTGAAATCCTGTCCCCACTGAGATACACAGTGTGCCTCATCTACTGCAATCATAGAAATTTTCACCTGCATAGCAAAGTTTAAAAACTCTTCTGTCATCAACCGTTCGGGCGCCACATAAATAATCTTATACTGACCCATTCTGGCTAGATCCAAAGCTTTATAATATTGAGATGTTGTAAGGGAACTATTTAAAAATGCGGCATGAACGCCTGCTTGATTTAATGCTCTGACCTGATCTTTCATAAGAGAAATGAGTGGAGAAATAACTAAAGTAATACCATCTAATAACAAACCGGGTACCTGGAAACACAACGACTTTCCCGCTCCCGTTGGCATAATCCCCAGTGTATCCCGTCCTGACAAAATACTGTCAATCAGAGTTTCCTGTCCTTCACGGAACTCATCGTATCCAAAATACTGCTTTAAAACCTTCATCTTTTCCTTGCGTAAATCCAAAATATTCACCTTTCTGCCGTCTGCTGCGGCTGCTGATTTATTATATGCTAAATCTTTATATTCTTAATGATTCTTATAATATGAATATAGCGGTTATTCAAAAGGATGTCAATAGTTTCTTGGATGTAGTAATGGGGATACTGATTAAGAAAACAGGCAGATGACGCATACCTCATAGGTTCATGCCGTCATCTGCCTGTTACGGGCCAGCTCTTCTTTTCAACGATTAATATTTACCTACCTTCTTCTCTGCCTGTATAAAATACCAACACCAATCAATACGATACCTGCCGCACCTAAAACAATCTTCTCCTCAAAACTGCCTCTTGCCATGGAGAACAGAAAGAATTTCTGAAAATATTTATCTCCGGAATAATTACATACATAATATACCATTGGAGCCATATAAGCGATTGCTACATTATCAGATAAACTGTATGCAAATATTCCAAGCCCGCCTAAAAAGACAGCGCCTCCCATGACTCCAAAGTAATACTGAATCGGAGAAAACACCGGATTATTGGAATACAAAATGATGATAAATGCCCCCAATACCACAAACAATGCCAACAGGGACTCCGTCAGCCGTATCAGATGTACTTTGACCTCAGGCATATATTTACTCTTAGCAAGATCCCGGATGTTCTTATCCTGGTCAGGAATAAAAATCGGAACTAACAGAATAATGCCCGCTAACTGTATATACATTTCCAGCGTCTGTGCTACCTGGCCAGAATCCAATCCTTTCATCCCCATCAAAACCGGAGCTAACAGGCTAAAACATAAGGCAATCAAAAGATGGGGCAGAAAATTATGCTTCAGATTTGCTTTTCCCACTGCGATATACAATTCCATTGAATTTCCAGATCCCCTTTCTTTTCCATTCATAAATAAATATGGTTGCTATTAATAAGACTACTGCCAACACGGTAAAAAAGATACGGTTGGTTAACAGCCCCTGGTACTCTTCTAAAAATTTCTCACCCTCTCCCACCGTATTCCATCTTGGTGCCAAATGTAAACCAAATCCTCCTACAAGTCCATTTTTTACTGCACTATTTATATCAATGAACCACCAGATTCCCTGAATCAGTATCCCCAGAGCGCTGTCCGTGAGTTCAGTAAAGAAAAACCCAATGGAAACTACCATCATTGCCGTAGGAAAAAGCCATCCCAAAATGTATTTCATATATGAGAATACGTCTGCAGATACTCCTAGTGTTCTTGCATAGTAAATTCCTTCCATCATAGGTGAAATGCTTAAAATAACCACTGGTATCATGCTCATAATCAGTGTTGCCAGATAGCGGGAAAGTACAATTGATACAGAAGATGCTTTTCTGGAATATATGAGTCCACTGGCACCTGCACGCTTATCCCGCAGTCCCCTTGTTACAGCCAGAAATACAGGAAGTATCGCCAGCATCAACACCATATAGTCACAGAATATCCGGGCAAATGCACCGGTCACATGATCCACATCAATTATCTGCTGATACTCAATCAGAGCCTCTTCATAATTCATTGGAACCATTGCATTGCGGGACATCTTCTCAGGTGCATAATAGGAAGATCCGTTAGCCCCCAGAATAGAATCCACTTCTTTCATTAACTGTTCAAACTGCTCATAAGTAATGGTATCTGATATTACTGTACGCCCGGACATCGGCGGCATGATGGTTCCCTGCTGCGTTTGGTTAGAAGAATTTGGACTGTCTGCTTGTAAATCACGTACTAAATCTTCTTCTGTCTTTCCCGTCACTTCTTCCAGTATCTCTGCTACACGGTTATAATCTTCTTTATCCAGGGATACTGATTTATAAAATCCGATAGGATAAGCAGCATACGAATTGTTATACCAATCCCGTATCAGTTTGCCTGTTGTAGCCTCCATAATCTCTTTAGGGTCGTTGCTCTCTTTCATTCCATAAGACTCCTGTCCAGGCTGAGGCTTTGTAATAATTGAAAATTCCTCCATCTGCGAAGTAACAAACACGGCAAGTATAATCAGGTACAGGTAAAAGATTAGGCTCTTAAATATCTGTTTGCATTCCTTTCCTAACAAACTCAGAAACATCACCTGTCACCTCTTTCCTTCTGCATCAGATACATATATGCATCCTCGACGTTTGGCTCACAGGGGACAGCTCCGGAAAATGGTTTTTCTTCCGAAACAAATTTCACATTCAGATGATTCCCTATTGTCATCATGCTGGTAACAACATATTTTTCTTTCATACCCGAAAGTTCTTTTTTGGAAATCTCAGCTGTATAGATTTTCTGGTCTGCTTCGTGAAGAAGCTGTTCCACAGTACCTTTATACAGAATTCTGCCGTGGTTCAGGATTGCAATATCCTCACAGGTTGCCTCAATATCCCCAACAATATGCGTAGATAAAATTACGATGCGTTCTTCTGCAAGCTCGCAGAGCAAATTCCGAAAACGCACCCGTTCTTCCGGATCCAGCCCTGCCGTAGGCTCATCCACAATCAATACTTTTGGATCATGGAGAATAGCCTGCGCTATCCCCAGTCTTCTGCGCATTCCGCCTGACATGGCCCGTACCTTCGTTTTTCTTTCCTCCTGCAGATTTACCTTTTCAAGCAGGATCCCAATACGCTCCTGGCGGCGGGATCTGCTCATTCCGGACAAGACCCCTAAATAATCCATCGCTTCATAAGCAGTCATATTTCCATACATGTTAAAATCCTGTGGCAGATAACCGATCATTTTCCTTATTTCCTCCGCCTTCCCGATGGGAACCTGACACACCGTTACTTCTCCTGCATTTTTTTTAAGCAGTGTGGCAAGGACTTTCATAAGTGTGGTCTTTCCTGCTCCGTTAGGGCCAAGCAACCCAAACATTCCACTTTCAATCTTAAGATTGATATTTTTTAACGCCTGTTTTTTGCCATAATTTTTATCCAGATTTTCGATTATGATTTCTGTAGACATTTTTATTCTCCTCTCTGCTATTCCTTTGTGGTTTTTATCATACGGACTAAATATCTACACTTTTCCTATTTCACACCAAAAATTGCACAAATAATTGCTCCCCCATCTATGCTGTTTGCCAGGTCCAGGCTCCCGCCATGTTTTTCACATAAAAATTTACAGATAAACAGACCGATTCCATAATGTGTACCATCATCCTTCCCCTTTTGGTCACTGTAATATGGCCGGTCTGCCATTTTAAGTCCTTCCTTGGAAAATCCTTCTCCGTCATCCTGAACATAGAGGTACAACTCCCCATAATCTTCACTGCTTTCCAGGGTAATAACAACTTTTGATTTGGCATACCGCATAGCATTGGACAGCATATTTTCAAGAATTTCCATAAACATCATCTCATCCAAAAACCAGTCAGAATCCGTTGGAAGTGCAGACTCACAGGTAACTTTTATTTCTCCCATTTCTTCCATAATCTGTGCAATCCCTGATGCCCTTTTTAACAGTGTTTCCCCTTTTATATTTTTTCTGTTTAATTCCAGAGCCTCCAGGCTGCCCACTTCCTTCATGGTATTGGTAAAATTCATCAGCCGCATTGCCTGTGCATTGATTAAATTAAAATTTTCCATCATCTGCTCCTCCGTAATTTTACCGGTAGGGTAATATTTACTTAAAAAATCCGCATATCCATGGATAACTGTAAGGGGAGTCCGAAGATCATGTGCAAACGCTGCATTCAAGCGACGCTGCTCCTCCATCATATTCCACATTCTTTTATTATTTTCTATCAGCGTAATGCGCATCTGCTCAAATGCACTGCACACCTCTCCCAGTTCATCCTTCCCCTCATAGACACACTCGTACCCCAGTTCATTGTCTCCAATATGCTTTACCTGCCGCTTTAATAACTCAATCGGTTCCGCCAGCTTATTCTTATAAAATAAATAGGAGGTAACAATAACTGCACCTATGCTATAAACAACAATACTGAATGACTGTAAAAAGATCACCGCAAAAGTCAGAATCTGATCCGGCAGTGTCATTTTAACCTCTGTCCATACCAGATTTGTTGTAATCCCATAGGTATTTCCAAAATATCGTATACTTAGCAGCGTACTCCATTTTTCGCCGACCGCCGTACTGACTGCAAAAAGTATTAAAACCGCTCCAATGGCAATCAGCAGGTACGTTGCCATTGCCCTTTTCAGGGAAATATCCAGCATCTTTTTCTTAAATTTAAATACCAGTTCATCTATCCAATCCATTTATATCCCACTCCCCAAACAGTTTCTACATAGGTCTTGTCTGCATATTTCCCGATTTTCAAACGTATTCTGCGAATGTGTTCCGCAATAATATTGCTGTCACTTTCCCCGTCAAAGCCCCGGATGCGCTCATAGATCGTCTCTTTACTGAAAATCTGCCCCCGGTTCATGGAAAGCAGTTCTATAATATCGAATTCAGTTTTCGTTAAGGTAATTTCTTTATTCTGATAATAAATACTCCGCTCCGTATAATTGATAAGCAGATCATCTGTAAACTTCAAGGTTTCCTTTGCACCACTCCTGTGCTCCCTCCTCAAATGTGCCGCCACCCTTGCCCCTAATTCTTCTATACTAAAGGGTTTTAATATATAATCATCCCCTCCGATCATCAACCCGTTAATACGGTCCCTTTCTTCCACCTTTGCCGTCAAAAACAAAATCGGACAAGCGACATGATCTCTGATTTTTCTGCACACATCCAGCCCATTCATATCCGGCATATTAATATCCAGCAGAATGATATCCGGCTGTATCTCTATTTTTTCCAGAGCCTCACTCCCGCCGCAGGCCGTATAGACCAGATATCCCTGCATATTAAAATAATCCTTTAATAACTTTAAAATATGTATTTCATCATCAACTGCCAAGATTTTATACTGCATTAAGACACTCCTTTATGTGAAAACATAGTAAATTTCGTTTGTTAAAATAACGAGCTTATTTTATCATATAAATCTCTATAAAAATACTATATCAACGTGGGAAATTTTTACTATGAATGGAATTCTATATAATTTTGTAGGAGATATAGATAAGTTACAAAAATATATTGGGTTTAGTATTTACCCACGCATACCAATTCCCCTATAGACTTCCCAAACCCACTATGCTAGAATATCCCTGACAACTAGATTATTTATACATTTTTCTATTTAAATAAATACATTCAGGAGGCTCTTTATGTTTACTAAGGATCGCAGTTTTTATCATAATTTTTTCTCTCTGTATTGGATTCTGGTCCTTCAGAATGTTATTGTTTTAAGTGTCAATCTGGCTGATAATATTATGCTTGGTGCCTATAATGAAACAACTTTATCCGGCGTTGCAGCAGTGAATCAGATACAGTTTGTGCTTCAGCAGCTGATGAATGGATGTGGTGACAGCCTGGTGGTATTGGGAAGTCAATATTGGGGGCAGCGGCGAATTGAACCTATTCGTAAGCTCGCTACTATTGCCCTGCGGGCGGCTTTGCTTTTTGCAGTTCTTTTGTTTATTACAGTCAGCCTCTTCCCTCATGGTGTATTGAGCTTATTTACCAACGACGAAGCAATTATCGCTGCAGGAATGGAATACTTGTCCATTATTCGTTTTACCTATATTATATTTGCGATTACAACTGTACTTCTGGCCTCCCTTCGAAGTGTGGAAAGTGTTAAGATTGCTTTCTATATATCAATCAGCGCTCTGGTAATAAATTGCTGTATCAATTATACTCTGATCTACGGACATTTTGGTTTTCCGGAAATGGGAGCAAAAGGAGCTGCAATCGGCACACTGGCTGCGCGAATCAGCGAATTGCTTATCGTCTGTTTCTACCTATATAAAAAAGATCAGAAATTGCATTTAAAACTCAGGGATTTTCTGCACTGCGACCGTACTCTGCTTCACGACTATATCCATGTATGTTATCCGATAATTATTGTGGCAGGAATGTGGGGGTTATCCACAGCCATGCAGACCGTAATCCTGGGACATCTGCAGTCCAATGCCATTGCAGCCAACAGTGTCGCCTCTACCTTGTTCCTGATTCTGAAAGTGGCATCGGTAGGTGCTTCCTCCTGCGCCACAATTGTAATCGGCAAGACAATCGGCTGCGGAGATATGCACAAGGTAAAAGAATATACCCGAACCTTACAATTAATGTTCCTCTGTATCGGCCTTTTAACCAGCCTTTCCTTATTCCTGTTAAAAACTCCGATTCTGGGACTTTACGCTTTATCTGAAGAAACCAAATACCTGGCAAATGCATTTTTAACCATATTATGTGTGACCTGCATCGGCACCGCATACCAGATGCCTGTCCTGACAGGCTTAATCCGTGGCGGCGGCGATACAAGGTTTGCCATGATTAATGACATCATCAGTATCTGGTTGATTGTCATTCCCATCTCCTTCCTTGCTGCCTTTTATTTCCGATGGTCACCGATTATCGTCGTATGCTGTCTGAATTCAGATCAGATATTTAAATGTGTCATTGCTTTTATCCGGGTAAACAGTTATAAATGGGTAAAGAATCTTACAAGGGCATAAAGTTAAGCAGCTTGTCTGAAATTCATTCACAGACAATAATTAAGAAAAAAGAAACCTCACAGCATTCCATAATTCCTGAAAGGTTTCTTTTTATTTTCTGTTCTATTCTTATGTATTCTATTTAAAATCGCTCATATGTCCTTATGCTTTTCTTACCGGATTCACATGCACCATACAGTGCTTCACACTAGGAAAAGTACCTTCTATCTCATCATGGGTCCTCTGTGCTATTGAGTGGGCCTCAGTGAGTGTTTCTTCCCCATCTGCCTGAATTTCAATATCTACATAGATTTTATCTGCAAATAATCTTGTTTTAATTTGGTCAATTCCCATAACACCTTCCTGCCGGCTGATTACCTTACGCATCTCATCAACGACTTCATCTTCACAGGCTTTATCCATCATTTTATCAATGGCATCTTTAAATACATCAAATGCTGCCTTTAGGATAAAAATGCAGATTACCACACTGGCAATGGGATCAAAAACAGGAAGCCCAAGTCTTGCCCCCAGAATACCTATCATACTTCCAATCGATGACAGAGCATCGGAACGATGATGCCACGCATCCGCCATTAACGCTCCGGAATTAATTTTTTTTGCCGCCGCTCTGGTATACCAATACATGGCTTCTTTGGTCACAATCGAAATAATCGCTGCCACAAGCGCCAGCATTTCCGGAATCGCCAGGGACTCCGTATCCCCGGAGAATATTTTCCGTATCCCGCTGTATCCGATTCCAAGCCCGGTAATCCCCAGTACAATAGCAAGTACCAGGGCGGCCACACATTCCATTCGTTCATGGCCATACGGATGTTCTTTATCCGATTCTTTGCTTGCCATCTTAACACCGAGAATTACAATTAATGTACTAAATACATCCGAAGCAGAATGAACTGCATCAGAAATCATTGCTCCTGATTTTGCAAATATACCTGCATAGAGCTTAAACAGAGACAAAACTATATTTCCTATAATGGTGACAATTGATACTTTTGTTGCAATTTGTTGATTTGATTTCATTTTCTTCACCCCTATTCTAAATGTTAACCGACCATGCTCAGACTCATTCATAAGATGTGCTGTTCTGTTCGGAAAACAAAAAAAACACACCTGCGGAACATACTACTGTCCCACAGATGTGTTTCATACCCATCTGCTGCCGCTTAGCGGCCCGGCCCCACAAACCAGTGCCACCGGTTGTAAATATGCCGATATAGTGCCTGATGTCTGCGTCAGGTGTTATAGTGGCCTATTTACTCGGGCGGCATTAGATGGTTTATCGCCTGCTCAGTTTGTACTGTTGATCTCGCATTCTTTTTTATTAGAATGTAATGCAGTGCAAATCGATTTCTAATAATCTAACATATTCAGTATAGCATGTCAAGGTGAAAAAAATTAAGGATGCATGGCGAAAAAATTAAGAATGCATGGCATCCATGTGAGATATCGCTATCATGTATTCATAAAATCACAAGATAAGATTAAAAAAACTACAGTTATACCAGACAATACTCCTGATACAGATTTTCTCTGGAACCCTTATCTGTTACCGCTTTTTTTAATTCTACGGTTCGATTATCATTTATTAAATTTAATGTTAATCTGGCAAATAATTCTTCGCCTTCCATTCTTCCTTCACTTCTCATATCTTCAAATGCTTTACACATATCATATTCCTCCTTATTATCTATCTGTGCCTGTTCTATGATCTCTGACATCTTTTCTTTTTCACCCAGCATGATGAAAATAACTTCTATTGTTTCTTTCATCAATCTGCTATATCTGTCCTGGTGCTTCTTCACATGTGCTTTCATCATATTCTTATCTTCTGCATATTTAATAACTCCGAATACTTCTCTTAAATCCGTTTGAAAATATTCCAGATGATCTATCCTCTTTACATCCAGAACTTGTATCTTATAATTCGGCAGATATTGACGGAATGTCTCCATTTCTGCTGGTAGATCCAGCATACTGTGCAAATCCAGACAGCCATCCCAGGGCTTTGCTCCAAAATATACAACCAATGTAATAACCGGCAGAAGCTTATCCTGCTTTTTCATTCCAGATAAGAATTCATCTGAATTACCATAATCCCCGGCGATTTTATATTTACGTTTTATCTGTTGTACCTGTTCTGCGTAATTCATAGCGTCATACAGCATATTCCGAATTACCATTGCATAATGTACATGCTCCTGGTTTTCACATGCCAGAATTAAAAAATTTGCACCCAACGCAGTCATTTTGACTACATCCCGGTTCCTTCGTACGGCTTTTTTACTAAAGCTCTGACTGTCAGGTAAGCATTCCTGTACAGAATCCAGAGGGGTTAAATCGTCCAGATTTAAAATCTGCTCGCCCTTAAAGCAGGCACCATTATACAGATCTGCAAAATGCTCCGGCTTAGCAAAAAATATCTTTGCTGCAATATCTCTTTCTTGAGTCATAGATTCCTCCTTCTCATTCAGAATACAAAGACACAAAAATGATATAACAATTCTAAAGGGAAATTGTACAGAATATGTACCAGATATAAAATGAATTTTAAGAACTTTAGAAAAAAGTGTTGTTCAATGAAATGTATCTATGTATTTCTTTTTTTCATTATATAACAGTTTTTTCTAAAGTTCAAGCTTTATTTTTATTTTTTGTGACTTTTATATATTTATTTATTTCATCTTATTGTATGTACTTTCTCACTTGAGATTCTGTTACCTCATTGTCTATCACTTTTCTTTTTCCACTTCATCCCGTGCCCCCACAAATCAATCATCACCTACCGCCTTCAAAGGAATTTGGAATTCGTGGTAAGGTACGCGCTTAGAAAATAGAATCTGAAGCATACAATCGGATATGAATGGCAGAACTGCTGATGACCACAGAATCAGCAGTTCTGCCATTATCATTTCACTGGATATACGAATTTAAGCGCTCATTCCACTCACTCGCCTGTTCTTTCCCTACCGTATCCAGATCTTCCAGTAAACAGGTTTTTCCCACCTGTCGCCACTTTCCGTTTCCAAAGCTATGATAAGGCATCAATTCTACTCCCCTTAAAGGTAATTTCACAGCCAGAGAAGCTATCTTTCTAAAATGATCTTCCGTATCATTAATCCCTGGGATAATCGGACACCTTAGAATAATATTTTTACCCATAGTGCACAAAATCTTCAAATTCTCCAGGATACGAGTCAAATTTCCCCCTGTATATTTTTTCATATTTTCAGGGTCTGACAGCTTATAATCAAATAAAAATAAATCTACAAATTCCACTATGCTTTCCAGTGCCTTTTTGCTCACATCGCCGGCTGTTTCCACACAGGTTGAAATGCCTTCTTCTTTACATTGCTTCAGCAGAAGCCTGCAGAACTCAGGCTGTATCAGCGGCTCTCCACCGGATAAAGTGATACCTCCTTCTTCTTTATAATATGCCTTATCCTTTCGTACCAGCCGCATTACTTCCTCCACATCCATAGCTTTTCCCACCTGGGATAATGCGCCGGATGGGCAGATATCAATACATGAACGGCATAATTTACATCTTTCCCATTGTACCTGGTGTTCTGCCCTTTGCACACTGTGTAATTCCGGAAACAGATGAACTTCATTTTCACAGACCTGTCCGCATTCCCTGCAATTTATACAAGCTTCAGCAACATATTTCAATTCTGGTTTCATCCGTTGGCTTTCCGGATTGTGGCACCAGATACATGACAAAGGGCATCCCTTTAAAAATACGCTGGTACGCACTCCCGGTCCATCATGAATCGAAAACCGCTCAATGGAGAAGATCATTCCTTTTTTCATCTCACCATTCCTTTTCTTATGATACTTTTCATTTTAATAACAGGTTCTGCTCAGGATATCTCCCTGGACCTCTTTTGACAATTCAACAAATCTGGCACTGAATCCCCCCACACGAACCAGCAGATTCGTATAATCTTCAGGATGTTTCAAAGCTGCTTCCAGATCCTCTCTTCCAACTACCGTAATCATCAGCTGTGCTCCGCCCTGTTCAAAATATGCTTCTATCACACTTCTTGCTGCATCTCGGTTATCGTTAAAAGTTTCTTTGGAAAATTTAATATTCTGAACAGCGCCAGCATGAATATTTGTATCTACTTTCAACATGGAATTCAGTACTGCTGTGACACCATTCCTGTCACCCTGAGCCTGGGGGCTGTTGGCATTCGCCATGGGCTTGCTCCCATTTCTTCCATCCGGTGAAGCACCCGTCAATAATCCAAGAGAGGTATTGGCACTGTTGTTGATAATGACTGCCAAATAACTGTCCAGCCCAACTTTTTTGGCCTGCTCTTTTACCGTAAGGCATACAAAACGATGCAGATCCTTCATTAAACGATCCACATGTTCCTGGTCATTACCAAACTTATCACATTCTTTTAATTGTTTTTGAATTCTTTCATATCCATGGAAATCAGCTTTTAATGCCTGCAGAAGTTCTTCTTTTTTAATCTTCTTTTCTCTGAAAATGAGTTTTTCAATGGCGGCAAGACTGTCTGCAGTATTTACATTTCCATAACTCTCTAATGTTCCCCCCAGATATTTGATTCCTCCATCAAAGATTCCTTTTCCCTCCTGGATACAATTGTCATAAAGCATAGAAAGGAATGGCAGACAGCAGGTTCTGGCTGAAAAGTCATATTCCATTTTTTCCTGCTGTGCAAGAATTTCAATATGAAAGCCGATAAACCGCTTATAATCTTCATAAAATTCGGTAAAATCTTGATATTCCTCAAACGATTTCCCGGCACCTGTTTCCTCCCTGATCGCTTCCAAAATCCCCTTACCATTGTCTCTTCCAAGATATTCGGCGTCCTGCTCTCTTCCGTAATTCAGGTAAATTTCCAGACCTTTTAACAGATTCAGTACACCGCTTGGCGTCCCAAAACTCTGATGGTCTATTATGTATTCGCCACATCCGTAAGGCACATAATGAACTGCTGTTTCTTCCGGGAGTGCAAAAGCATTTTGTACATCCTTTATAATAACATCATCATTATAGAGTACGGGATAGGTACAACCTTCCCCAATTGCTTCCATGGCAAGCTCCATAAGCTGAGGATTCATCCCCTGGTAAAAACGCAGTGACAGCTGTGGATCCGGATTCTTCAATGTCCTGGTCGCCTGAATACAGGCTTTCGCCAGACGGTCCGCGTGTTCTTCATTTTTTCTTCCCCGTCCTCCCACCATTACTCGTCCATCCGTAATAGTACGGCGTTTCCCCATGCGTTCCCAGAGCTTAAGGATAATTCCATCTGCTTCTTCCTGAGTCAGATAGCCACTGTCTATATCTTCAGCATAATAGTTTCCCAGATATATATCGATCCTTCCATAATTACGTACTTCCGAAACAAGTACGTACATCCAGAATAATTCCACTGCTTCAAGCAAGTGATTCGGCGGATTCGTTATGATGGATTCCATAGCTTGTTTTATAGCATTCATCCTTCTTTCCGTATCCTTGTCGCCGCATTTTCTGGCAATCATTTCCTTCTCTTTTGCCCTGTTACCATATCTATGGATTACTTCCTGTAAGGTTTCCAGCGCAATTTTCATTCCCTCGTATACACTATAGGCCTCCTGGTCCGCTGTATACTTTTGCTGATGTGCCTCCACCTCTAACCATAATCCCCCTATTCCCAAAGCCAGCAGTTTAGAAAAATCCAGGATACCTCCCGCAATCCGGTACAAAGGATACGCGACTGCCTTTTCCCCTTCCCAGTCATCCGTGGGAAGCGCAAGTAACTGGCGGTCAGTGTATTTCCGGCGAAGTTGATCCCTGCTATTTTCCTGTCTCCAAAAATGAAGCATGTCCTCCAGCTGTTTTACATATAATGTATTTCCCTGACATTTTGCTATTTCCGCCTGAATCTCATTTTCCTGGAAATAATACAAAAAACCGCCGATTTGTGTAGAAAATCCCACCGCACCATAACGACAACCTCCCGGTACCAGATCGCCGTCATCTATATCCAGTAATATTCTGGGAAGCTGCCAAGCAAGACAGCGTGCTTCCCGGACAGCCCTGTGCTCATTTCTGTTTTCCTGATAAATCTTCGTAAACCCCAATTCTAACTCATATGAACCATGTGAAATTCCTGGAAATAAACCAGCCATATGTACCTCCTTGCTTTTAATCGTTTATTGTCTGCTGAAAAATCCACAATTTTACTAAATGTACCTGCTTGTCCACTTCCGGGTCCATCCTTGCAATGAAAGATTCAAATCATCTTTTAATCAGGTATTATTTTAGGATTTTATAACAACCATTTTTATATCATAAATTTACCATATTATTTCATATATAACAAGCATATTATGATTTATTTTGATTTTATTTGATCAATCCTTAAATATTGATGCATATTTCTTCAAAATACTATCTACTGTTAATCATAGAGGTCACCTTTCTTTGTGTGTATTTTGGTCGTGCTTAATACTTTATCACAAAGTGGTGACCTCTTTTTACTTATTATCCATTATCCGAGTAAAATTTTATGCCAGCATACTAAAAACCATAGATGCTATTTTCCATAAACCCACGCAATGGATACACTATGGAGCATTCCGGTTATTCCATCTACCTGCTCCATTCTGGCAGCCATTGCGGATTCTACATTCACATGAACCCCTTTCTTGATCGGAGTTATATAAATTGTTAAGGGATGTTCTTTTAAACTGTCTGCAAATTCTTTCAGTCCGATTTCCCAGATACCCCCGCTGCAAAAGTTATCCGAAATCATCTCTCCATTTATAAATGCCTGCCCGATATCACCTGTATAATCTATTTTTAATATGGCGTCTTTAACACTTTCCATTAAATTTCCCGGCAGATCTATACAGTATCTGGTTGGTCCTGTCTGCTTTGCCAATAGCTTAACCGGCGGCTTCTCTTCCACCCGGTACCTGTATTCCGTAAAAAGCGGATATTTACTTTGGACAACTGTTTTTTCAGTCTTTTCTATATTTTCCAATATCCTGTCCGGCATAGCCAGGATGCGGTTTTCACAATTCCCGGTTTCAAAACGGATGCCATATTCATCTTGCAGTACCGCCATATCTGTAATTAAAACCATGTCATTTCCATTTTGGTTAGCTTTATAAAAGTCCATCGCCATCTTTCTTGATAACGTAACCAGATGAATAACCTTTTCATCCTCTTCTAAACGGTATGAATGAATGGGCTGCCCTGGTATTTTAATCTCTTCACCATTTTCCCATACATATTTACCTTCCATTCCTTCCGGTGTGAAAAAGAAATAATAATATGCTCCATCCAGACATAGTTTTGTAATTGGCTGAACTGTGGCATATTTCAGAATTCTGCCTTCGATCTGCATATGAAATGGCAATATGCAGTTTTCACCGGCAGCCAGGGAAAGGGACTTAAATGTAATTTCTCCCCCTTTCGTAATGACGGTCACACACTCCTCTGTTTTTACTTTCGTTTCTACATGATCCTGAAAGTTATTGATAAATAAAAAACCGCCGTTTTTGTTATAACGCACCGCAAACCGCAGTGTATCGGTATCTTCCGGTGCTATTTGTTCCGCACCGCCGGGAAGCGCCGTCTGCATCGTACATAAGTCAGACTCGAAACTGCTGGCAAATAAATGCAGCAGTTTCAACCGTTTATAGGAATCCCGGATCTGTCCAAACTCGCCTAATGCCGCCTGATAATCATAAGATAATTTGGGCATCTGGCTTTCATTCAGAAATCCCCCCTGTTCTCCCTTGGGGTTTGTGCCTCCTTTATACATATAGTATCCAAGAAAATTACACCCGGAAGCCATCTTAATATTTGCCATGGCATCCACACTTTCATAAGGAAGCAAAAAACGGTAGTGATAGGAACAGGTCATGCCCCCGCCCATTTCACAACAGGCATAGGGCACGGATTCAGGCGGATACCCAGGTTCAAAATTATAGGTCTTTGGAATCTCATTGTTATGATGATCCCGGTAAATATATTCCCCGGTAGCCGGGTGCTCTCCCTTATGGGAATAAAAGATCCATGGACGGTAAGCATACCCTCCCCAAAGAGGCATCATCTCTTTACTTGGTGCTGCAGCACCTCCCCATGCGGTACAGGTATAGAAAGGCACGATAATCCCAGACTCCTGTGCCATCTTTTTTAATTCCAGCATATATGCATCCCCTTCATTTCCTGCAAATACCCACTCATTTGAAACTCCGGTTGTGATTTCCCACGGCGCTGAAGAATGTTCATATTCATTGTCAATCTGAGCTGCAATAATGGGTCCCTGATCTTTGTAATAAAGCCCTTCCATCTCCTTTGCCAGTCTGTCATACAGCCGCTTTGTATAATATAAAAATCCTTCATTCAGCATTCTTGCTTCAAAAGGCTTCCCATACAGCCAGTCTGGAAATCCTCCGTTTCTGACTTCTCCATGATCAAAAGGCCCAATCCGTACAATGACATACATCCCATGCTTTTTGCAAAGCAGAATAAATTTCCTTAAATCTCTTCTTCCTGCAAAGCAAAATTTTCCTTCCTGTTCTTCATGGTGTATCCAGAAAATGTATGTAGAGATCACATTTATGCCACCCATTTTCATCTTAAGGATTTCATCCTCCCAGTAAATATCACTGCATCTGGAAAAGTGAAATTCCCCGCTTATTCCAAAAAAAGGCTTATGGTTTATTTCCATATAGTAATTGGTAAAGGAAAGTTCATCCTTATTGGGACTGGTCCCCCCGAAATGATTGGATAGAGCATAAATCTCTTTCTCTCTGTTATGGCTAATATCAATTCTGTAATGCATTTCTTCCTCCTTATCCTTTCACCGCTCCCGCGGAAAGTCCTTTTATAAAATATTTAGAACCGATTGCAAATATAATCAGGATTGGCACCACTGCAATGGTAAGTGCCGCCCCTCTCGCCCCCCAGTCCTGTGTATATGCCGTAGCTAGCGTCTGAATTCCGATTGGTATTGTAAACTTGGAACTTTTCGTAATCAGCGTGCTTGGCATCAGAAAATTATTCCAGGACCACAGGAATACCAGCATAAACAAAGTTCCCACTGCCGGCTTAATCATAGGAATACCGATACTGATAAACGTTCGGAATTCATTGGACCCGTCAATGCGTGCACTTTCAATTAACTCTTTCGGCAGAGAATTCTGCATATACTGCACCATGAAGAAGACCCCGTAAGCACTGGCTCCCCATATTAATATCAGGGGAATATGTGAATTAACCAGTCCCATATTTTTCATTTCAATACTATATCCGATTAAGCTGATCTGGGAAGGTATCATCATGCTTGCCACTATAAATGAACTGCAAAAGCTTCTACCCTTAAAACGGTACACCGTCAGGGCATACGCTGCAAGTGCACTGATAAATACGCACAGTATCCCGGAAAACAGTGCGGTATAAATGCTGTTCCAGTAATACTGCAAAAATCCGCCCTGCACTATGGTACTGATATTTTCCACCAGTTTTGATCCGAAAGTATAGATCTCTCCTTTGTAAATCTCGTTTGTGCTGTGAGTAGCCATGGAAATAATAAAGTAAAACGGGATAACCGAAATTATGCTGACGATGGCAAGGGGAATCACATAGAAAAATTTCTTGATAAAACGTACCGGTTTATTCATCTGCTCTCCTCCTTCCTGTTAATCACACGGGATACAATGAGACTGACAATGAGAACCACGATAAAGATACCATAGGAAACTGCCGCACCATACCCCAGTTTGGTGGAACTCTTAAATGTCTGGTCAAAAAAGTACATCATGCTGGTCAGGCAGGAACGTTCCGGTCCGCCAACGGAACTGTTAATATTGCTGAACAGCAGATAGGGTTCGTCAAACAGCTGAAAACCACTGATGATGCTTGTAAGCGTCAAAAAAATAGTAATCGGCTTCAGATAAGGAAATGTAATTCTCCAGAAAATCTGTACTTTATTCGCCCCATCCACCATGGCTGCTTCCGAAATATCTTCCGGAATTGTGGACAGCCCCGCCAGATAGATCAGCAGATAGTACCCCAGATTCTTCCAGACAATCAAAAATATAACAATGATCCTGGCAGTAGCTCCGTCACCCAGCCAGTTAATTCCCTCGATTAGGACCCCCAGCTTGATTAACAGATTATTGACAATCCCGGTGGACCAGTCAAACATAAAGGAAAAAATAATACCAATAGCAACCGGTGTGGTAATATAGGGCAGTACATTGATTGTTTGAAACAACCGGCTGGTTTTCTTTAATTTATACAATAACACTGCTAACAGCAGTCCCCCTAATATCAGAAGCGGAATATAAATAATCATAAAGAAAAACGTATTACCCAGTGATTTAAAGAAAATTTTATCTTTTGTAAACAATCTGATGTAGTTCAACAATCCCACAAATTTACGCTGTGTCACCCCCGCGATACTATCCCAGTCGGTAAAACTTATGATAAACGAGTAGATCGTCGGAAAGATAAAAAACAGAAAGTAAAATGCAAAGTATGGAAACAAAAACAGATAGGGCCATTTGGTCAGAGTATTTCTTTTTTTCTTCATTGCCAACCTCTCTTTCCGGAAAAGGCCATGAATATCATCCACAGCCTTTTCCTGTTTATCCATTTATTCAATGGTGTAGTCCGGCAATTTCATGGACAGTTCCTCTTTTAACTGTTCTAATGCCTGATCCGATGTCATGCTTCTGTCATTATTTAAACTTGTAGTGATCAGGTTTAACGTCTCATGAATCACATTATCATCCAGATTCATCGGTCTTACCTTGATATCCGGAACGATTTCTTCCAGGAACATTTTACCCAGATCCTGATCGCCGAACCATTCACTCTTATAAGACTTTAATTCTGGCTTTTCTTCATATGGTTTCTTTGCAGAGGTGAGGTTCCCCATGGAATTCAGTGCCTCGGCACCTTCCGTAGACAAGGTGGCAAATTTCACAAATTCCCATGCCAATGCTTTATCTTTACAATTCTTTGATATTCCAAGTGTGGTTCCTCCCCAGCTGATATTTCCCTCCGGAGCATTCATCAGCCCCCAATGATCTGCCCCCTTTCCATCCGGGTCATTTGGCTCGATGGTAAATGGAACCGACCAGGTTGCACAGCCTGCAAATATATGGTTTCCTTCTCCAAAGGATGCGTACCAGGCAGGTGTCCATGCTTCCAGTTTATCCACTACATTGTTATCCCGGAACTGACATGCCAGATCCAGTGATTTTTTCAGAGCCTCTGTAGCTTTAATCGTATTCCCGTCAATCCAGGATAATCCGCTTTGTTCACGGATAAACTGCTGTGCATCTGCAATGCCCGGCCACATATAGACCTTATTGCCGCTTTTTTCATATACTTCTTTCCCTTTTTCCACAAACGATTCCCAGGTAGGGAACATTTTTTCTAATTCTTCCCGGTCATCCGTTCCAAGATATTGTTTTGCCAGATCCTTCCGATATGCAATACCCGCCGGGGATATGGATTGCTCTATGCCGCACACATCTCCTTTTGAGTTCACCATCAGAGGGTGCAGGTAATCAAATACCTCCTGAATATCAAAATTATAAGGTGCCTGGTTCAACGGTTCCCACATGTCCAGTTCAAAAACCTTTGCTCTGGAATCTACAATTGACCATGCCACATCCGGCAGTTCCGTACCCGTTGCCAGCGCTGTCTGGTACTTTTGCAGCAGGTCGCCGTTTGCCACCGGTGTATATTCGAAGGTTACATTGGGATATTTTTTCTGAAATGCCGCTGTCATTGTTTTATAATAATTATCATCCCACCCCCACATAGTCAGTGTGCCTTTATAATCCGAAGGCAGCTCTGTATAAGCCTCCGCCCCCTCATCACTCTTGTTCTCAGTAGAAACGCTGTCTGCTGTATTGATAGCCTTCGTGGTTTCTTCCTCTGTTGTCTGATTTCCGCATCCGGATAACAGTCCCGTTACCATAACCGCCGCTGCTGCCAGGCTTGTAAGTTGTTTCATACGTTGTTTCATACGCTTTTTCATTTCCTTATACCTCCTTCTTTATGTATCTGTATCATATCATCCGCACTTTGATTTTCACACATCACATTCTTTATATTTTGTTTCCATTCTATAGTTTTTCTCTTTCTGATCACTGTTTTTTTTCTTCTCCCTGAATGGGAAGAAGCACTTTTACAACGGTATATTCATTTATCCTGCTCTCAATCCAAATACCGTATGGTTCACCATATAAAAACCGTATCCGGTCTCTTATGTTCGTAATGCCAATGTGTTTGCGCTCCTCTGCTCTTTCTTCCAATGCTTCACCAGACATAAATTTTCTGATTTTATCAGAATCCATTCCGACGCCGTTATCCTCCACTGTGATCTGGATTTTTTCCTCTGCTTCTCGAATCCTGACCCTTATCAACCCGTTTGTTTCACCCGGAATGATTCCATGCAAAATAGCATTTTCTACAATTGGCTGAATGCAGGTCTTCGGAATCACGCATTTCTTCAATTCCTCTTCACAGCAAATCTCCACCTGGAATACATCGGGATAACGATATCTTTGAATCGTCAGATAGCATTCCACTAACTCGATCTCTTTTTCTATGGTTATATAAATATTCTTTTCCCCCACCTTCAGCGTTTCCTGCAGGGTATGTATGAGCGCATTCACGATTTCCACAATCCTTTTATTTTTTTCAGCAACAGCGATATAGACCACTGTATTTAAAACATTATATAGATAATGGGGATTAATCTGGGACAGCATAATATCAAACTCCATTTCCTTCTTCTGATGCTCGTCCTCAAGTTTTCCCTCCATATACTGCTGAATCTCTACCAGCATTTCACGGAAACGCCGGTAGAGCAGCTCAATCTCATCGCCGGTATGAATGGATAAATCACTTCTTAACTCCCCGTACTCCATCTGCTCCATGGCCTTTGTCAAACGGGTAATTGGGTGTATCATACTTTCTAATATCCTGGATGTCATCACCAAAAGAAGGGTAATGGAAATCACAAAAAACAGCAGAAAAAAGTCCAGCACAAACTTTGACTGCTGCCACAGATATTTGTTAGACAAAAAAGTATTTACACTCCATCCGGCAGCTCTTATATCTTCCCTGATTAAATATCCTTTTTCCACTTTCTCTACATTCTGCCGGTTACTTTCCGTATGTTCACTAAAATAACCGCTTTCCTTTTCTTCTATTTTCTTCTGATATAAGATATTTGCGGAATTTCCCGTTAAATATACATTTTCATAATCCTTCGCATAATTTGCAATCTGATCTGTAAAATACTTCAGATAGATATCCAGATACAGGACTCCCAGAATCTCCGATGCACTGTTCATATCCCGAATCACCGTTTTATAACAGATTACACTTTGGGAGATCTCCGATTCAATACTATAATAAGGATTTGAAAATACCATATCATCCCTCGCCTCGTACTCCTGAATCTCTTCCAGTTCAAACTTCTCCTGGAAATAAACGTCTCCCATTAAGTTCCTGCTGCTGTAATATAACCCATTCGTCCCTTTCAGCATAGAAACCCCGATATAATTCCGCAGGGAATTGTAAAATACCAGTTGTTTTCCTACTTCAAATCTCCTCTTGGTTTTGTCAAATTCATTTTTATATGTTTTTTTATTTAAATTCTCCTGAATTGTCTGGTCAATTGCAATACTTCTCGTAAAGTTCTGTATATCTTCCACCATAAAATCCAGCTGACTTACAATCTGACGCAGTTTAATCTGCTCATCGTGAATCTTCTGCTCCCGTACAATCCGGCTGAAATAGATATAGGCCACAATGGTACTTACAACTGTGGCTGCTGTTAATGCAAATGCAATCTTAGTCAGTATTCTTTTCTTTAAGCTTTTCTTTGCCACCCTGTTTCCCCCATTTTTTATAATCCTGCGGCGTCATGCTCATATATTTATAAAAAATCTGGCTGAAGTACTGGCTTGTCTTGTATCCCACCCGCTCAGCCACTTCTGCCACCTGATACTGCCCATCCTCCAGCATTATCTTAGCCTGGCTGATGCGATAGTCTGTTAGAAATTTTAGAAAGGTAGTTCCTACTTCTTTTTTAAAAAGCTGCCCTAAGTAAACACCATTCATCTGAAATTTTGCTCCTATGTAATCCAGCGTCAGTTCTTCCCGGAAATGATCCTGTATAAAACTTATGATCTGTCTGACATTTACGGAATAGGAGTTCTCTATATCCTGCTGCATTTCGGTGCATATCCTCCTGCAGCAGGATACACAGTATTCACTTAACTGGTCAACCGTATAACATTCCTGCTTAAATTCATCATAAACCAAACGAAAATTTTCCCCCCATTTCTTTTCATAATACAGCCAGGTTGATAAGAAGTTCTTAAGTGCAGATAAATTCCATTTAGGGCAGCATAACGTTTGGAACATCCTGTCCAGCCCGCTGCTCCACTCATCCTCTGCCTGGTTTAAGTTCCAATCCAGCAGCTCAAATTCCTTTAACAGTTCCACCTCTTCGTCCGGATCTCCCGCTGGTATCTGATCCAGAAAGTAGTATTTATTCTGCTTCATAAATGGACTGTAACGAATTTTCCTGGAAAGCTCACGGAATGTAGCTGCAACCTGATTGTGTGAAAATCTCCTGCTGCAAAGGATTCCATAAAACCCTTTCCCTAATTCCCTGATCACCCGCTCTGTATATAATGCCTTTTGATAAATTAATTCCTCTGCTTCATATTCACTGCGTACCTGATCCGCATTATATAAAACCAGATAGTTATCTTCACTGATCTGTACATCCGTTACATAAGTTATTTTAGATACCGGTTCTTTTCGCAGACTATCCATAATTATATGAAAGCCTGCAGGCTGACGCTCTATTTTTCCATCATCGTAAAAAAGAGGCTTGTTGAACTGCAGCATAATCATAAACAGCTGATTGCCCACTCCCGTATCCTCTTTCCTATTTTCTTCTTTCGGGGCATCATATATAATATTCTTTAAGAAATAACGTTTTTTCGCCTGCTGCCATTCTTCTTCCCTGTAGATTTCAGCTTTTACTTTTCCAAGTTCCCCCAACAGGGTCGCCTCGCTAATTTCATGCTTCAGCAAATAATTGGAAACACCATACTGAATACCTTTTTTGGCATATTCGAAGTCCTTATATGCGGACAGCAGTATAATCTTGGTGTGGGGATTTATCTCCTTCACCTTCTTCGACAATTCCAATCCATCCATTACAGACATCTTAATATCCGAAATGATAATATGCGGATTTTCTTTCTGGAATAACTCCAATGCCCGTTTTCCATTGAGCGCCTGTCCCACAATCTGAAATCCGTATTGATTCCAGTCAATAACTTCCCTTAAAAATTCAAGTGCCAACACTTCATCATCCACCAACATTACCCGTAACATAAAATTTGCCACCCTCTCATCTTATTACCAGTTTATTTTCACTATACCATAATACCTGTCAAATACCCATCTCACATTCCATATAAAATGTATAAATTCCATAGATTTTTTCAATAAAAAACTGTATGTACAGATGCAGAAGCCGGAAATAATCCATCTTCCACAAATGCCATACAGTTTTTCATTTACTTCCTATAATTTCATGCTATTTTTTACCGCCTCTGACAGCAGTCTTTTTTATATCTCATGGGTTTACCTGATAATAGGCTTCCGTTACCTGATCCAGCTCTTCTTTTATTTTCAGCACATTATCGCCTTTTTTAGGCTTGCTCAGGCGCATACTCAGTTCTGCCATCTTCATACTGAGCAGCATCTTATCCAATTGCAGCACATCTCCCCGTTTGGATGCACGTTCTTTTTCCTGCTCATACGCTTCCCAGTTTCCCTCGAATGTTTCTAATTTTCCATCTTCCAGAAATACCAAACGGTCCGCCGCATTTTTTGCCAGACTTCTGTCATGAGTGACGATCAGCATCGTACCCTCCCACTTATCCAGCAGTCCTTCCAGCGCTTCCGCAGTATACATATCAATATGGTTCGTAGGTTCATCCAGGATTAATACATTTACATCCGATGCCATCAGCCTTGCCAGCATTACTTTCGCCCGTTCACCACCGGATAATACGGAAACCGGTTTATGAATATGCTGTTCGGTGAGATAGAGATTTGCCAGAATACAGCGAATCACATGCTCTTTTAAATTAGAATCAGCCCTTACATTTTCCAAAACAGTTTTATTCACATCCAGTGTTTCGTGCTCCTGTGAAAAATAACCTATTTTAACATCCGGATTCACATACACAGAAGGATGATGTTCCATAATCTTTTTAATCAGTGTAGACTTTCCGGTTCCATTTTCCCCCATCATAACGGTACATTTATTCGCTTTCAATGTCAGATCTGCTTCATTCAAAACCAACTTCTTGCCATACTGAACCGTCAGCCCCTGTATCCTGACTGCCGTCTTCCCGGACAGTGGATTATCCATGCCCAGTCTCATGACAACCGGTGCCAATTCCTTTGGTTTTTCTTTGACTTCCAGCTTTTCCAGGCGTTTTTCCATGGCTTTGCCTCTGCTCTGAACATTTTTCTGCTGTTCTCTTGCCACACCCTTATACAGCATCCACTCACTGTGCCCCATCTGCTTTGGTGGTTTTAACATCTGGGATGCTTCATTCTTCACCTGATTCATGGCAATCGTAATCCTTTTACGCTCCTGCTGGTACTGCTCAAATTCGAACATTGCAAATTCCCGTTCCCGTTCTTTCTGTTCCTTCCACTGGGAATAGCGCCCGGGGAACACACGAAGTTTACCCTCCTCAATCTCCCAGATAGAGGTACACACTTTGTCCAGCAGATACCGGTCATGGGAAATTAATACAAAGGCACCCCGGTAACCCATGAGCATTTTCTCCAGCGTTTCAATTCCTTTCACGTCCAGATTGGTTGTCGGTTCATCAGCGAACAGAAGCCTGCTCCCCTGTGATAGGGCCGCCGCAATGGCCTGTCTTGTTTTCTCCCCGCCGCTTTTGCAGGCAGAACCTTTAATCTGCATATGGCTGAGCAGCTGGGGGCTGACATCCTGGTTCTGCTGATCTTCCGTCTCTTCCTGACACTGTTCAATCATAGCAATTTCACAGTATCTGTTAATCTCTCCTTCATCTGCATGTTCACTTCCATACAGGATATGCAGTAACGTACTTTTTCCTGCGCCGTTTAAACCCACCAGTCCAATGCGGTCTCCTTCTTCAATCGTAAGCCGGTCTATGCAGAACAAGTCCTGAATCCCATAGCCTTTTTTTAAATTCTTAACTTTTAATAACAAAAAAATCCCTCCTAAACACTCTGTTCAGCAGGGAAATCAGCGTACGAAAACAAGCAGGCAAAATGAACCTGTAATACAAACTGCCGCATACTCTTATCCAACTTCCAGAGTAACGGTCTCGCTTTGTAACTTGTTCAATATTATCATAAATGATCCGTAAGCATAGATTCAGACTGAACAGAGTAAACTCAATAAATAAGACTAATTTTTCCTTAGCCTTCATTATCCATTTACTTTTCATAAGTTTCATCCAGTCCTCAAATAATCATATTCTTACAGATACCTCGTTCTTTCTAAGATGCAGTAGAAATAGTGTTACTGCTCTAAATTAGTTGTAATATATCATAGAAAGCGGGGGACGTCAATACTTTTTTGGGTTTAGCTGATTAAGGGACGCTTTGTAGATAAAGGTAGTGCGCGGAAAGAGAAGGGGGCGGACCATGGCAGGCATTTGGATGGCGTATAGCAGATCTGAGCATTTACTTACCTTGCCGGAGTGTTTTTTGGTGGATAGTATTCGACTGGCTCCCATCGGATACTAAGCGGGTACTGAGCTGCGAAATGCATCAGGATTTCACAGCGAATGCCCGCGTGCCGCCAAAAAGCGCTCCGGCAAGGTTAGAAAATGCCAGTTCTGCGGTAAGCCATCCAAATGCCTGCCATGGTCCGCCCCCTTTTCTTTTCGAATACTATCTCCAACTACAAAGCGTCCCCTTCCTCAGCTAAACCCAAATATTTTTTAACTTTAATATTGACATGTGAACGCTCGTTAACTATAATACCATTATGTGAACATCCGTTAACTTTTTTTGTATAGAAAGGAGTATCATGCCAAAACGTAACACAAAAGAACTGATCCTGAAAGAAGCTCTTCGCCTGTTTTCTGATAATGGATATGATGGTGTATCCGTAAGGGAAATTTCCGGAGCTGTTGGGATTCGTGAAAGTGCCATTTACAGGCACTTTAAGAATAAGCAGGATATCTTTGATACGATTATCAAGCGGATCGAAGGCCAGTACGCAATTGTAGCACAGGAATTTAATATTCCTGAGGGCGATTTGTCCGAGGTGGCAGGCGCCTATATTAATAATGGGCTGAATCCCTTAAAGGAGATGACGAAGTCCATGTTTTTATTCTGGTTGAAATCTGAGGAAGCTTCTAAATTCCGCAGAATGTTAACCATTGAACAATTTAAAAGTACCAAAGCAGGTGAGACTTTTCATATGTTTTTCTTCCGCTTGCCCCTGGATTTTCAAACACAATTATTTGCTGAGATGATCAAACAAAACTATTTTAAAGATTTAGATCCCAAGATGCTGGCTCTCAATTTTTATTCACCTATCTTTTTACTTATAAGCCAGTATGATAATCATCCCGAACTAGAAGACGAAGCATTGCAATTATTAGAGAAGCATATCGACCAGTTTGAACTTCTCTATTGCACCCCACATTGAAAGGAACCGTTATGGATATCAGTTTGTTTATGAATACAGGCATCCTGTCTATTGCCCGCACTGCAGCGAAATTTTATTTAACCGATAAGAAAAACCGCCGTTTTATAATGGATTTTACACCTCAGCTTACAAAAAATGCAAAAATAAGAGCAGATCACGAAAATAAAGGCATCCACGTACCTCCTTTTCTGATTGCAAGTATCGCATCCCGCTGCAACCTCCACTGTGCCGGATGCTATGCAAGAGCAGAGGGAGCGTGCAGTGATCATGAACAGCGCTCTGAAATGAACACTCACCACTGGGAAAATATATTTGACCAGGCAAATAATTTGGGAATATCATTTATACTGCTCGCCGGAGGAGAACCTATGCTTCGAAAAGACATCCTCACATTAGCAAGTAATTATCCCGACATTATATTTCCAGTTTTTACAAATGGTACGCTGATAGACGAACAATACATAGAACTTTTCCATAAGTCCCGCAATCTGATCCCGGTACTCAGCATTGAGGGAACCACTGCTGACACCGATCTGAGGAGAGGCGCCGGAATTGCGGAAAAACTCTGTCAGGTTATGTCCGCACTTAAGAAACACCATATATTGTATGGTACCTCAATCACTGTTACACACAACAACGTGGAGTTCGTAACCAGCAGACAATTTGTTGACGATCTTCAGAACCAAGGCTGCGGTATCATCTTTTATGTAGAATTTGTACCGGTAGAAAAAGGAACAGAATCACTGATTTTATCAGATACCGACCTTGAATTATTAAATACAAGCGTGAATGCTTTAAAATCTGACTGTCAGAAAATGATTATCTTGTCATTTCCCGGCGATGAAGCATCCATGGGCGGTTGTCTTGCTGCAGGACGGGGCTTTTTCCATATTAATCCCACAGGCGGTGCAGAGCCATGTCCTTTCTCTCCCTATTCTAAATTAAACCTGACCCAGTCTTCTCTTGTAGAAGTACTTCAGTCAGATTTCTTTGAAAAGGTAAGGGCTATTGAAGAAAAAGCAGGCATTCATCAAGGGGGCTGTACGCTGTTTGCGAACAGACAGGAAGTGGAAAGTATTTAAAATAAAAAGAAAAAAGAATAAGCATATAATCGGCAAATAATTATATGCTTATTCTTTCATTTTACATTTTAGGATTTATCTATTTATACACCTTAATCTGCCAAATGCACAGATGATGTTTTCATAGCTTATTTCATCATAGCATCATGCACAGTGTCACATATTTCAAACCACTGCTTTATCTGCATTTACTATCTCTGCACACGTCCTGATCCGTCTCCGCCTGCAAGTTTCATAACTTCGTCTACGGATACCTGATTGAAGTCACCTTCTATACTATGTTTCAGACAGCTTGCTGCAACTGCGAATTCAATCGTCTGCTGTGGTGCAAAATCATTTAAGCATGCGTAAATTAATCCGCCGCCGAAGGAATCACCGCCGCCTACACGGTCTACGATATGCATCAGATAGCTTTTACTGAAGTAGAAGTCTGTTCCGTCATAGAGCATAGCTGCCCAGTTATTGTCATTTGCGGAGATAGATCCCCTAAGGGTAATTGCTACTTTTGAGAAGCCAAATCTTTTGGCCAGCTGTTTTGCAACATCTTTATAACCTTCATGATTTACTTTTCCGGAAGTTACATCTGTATTAGCTGCTTTAATACCGAATACATCACTGGCATCTTCTTCATTCGCAATACATACATCCACATATTTACAAAGCTCACCCATTACCTGGCCTGCTTTTTCCTTAGACCAGAGTTTATTGCGGTAATTCAAATCACAACTTACGGTGATACCTTTTTCTTTCGCTTTTTTGCAGGCTTCCAGACAAATTTCCGTTACATTGTCTCCCAATGCAGGAGTGATACCGGTAAAATGGAACCACTCAGCCCCTTCAAAGATCTGATCCCAGTCAAAATCTGCAGTAGTTGCTGCTGCGATAGAAGAACCCGCACGGTCATAAATAACTTTACTTGGTCTCTGACTTGCACCTTTTTCTAAGAAATAAATTCCTACTCTGTCTCCGCCTCTTGTGATATAAGAAGTATCAACGCCAAATCTGCGAAGTGAATTTACTCCTGCCTGACCAATTTCATGTTTCGGAAGCTTTGTTACAAAAGCAGCATCCAAACCATAATTGGCAAGAGAAACTGCAACGTTAGCTTCACCTCCGCCGTAAGTTGCTCCATAATTTTCTGCCTGCACAAAGCGATAATATCCTTCCGGTGCCAGTCTTAACATAATCTCTCCGAATGTGATTACTTTCTTGCTCATATCCTAATATCCTCCGTTAACTCAATCTCTTATATTAAAAATCTGTGTTGAAAAACCCACACTATAATTGTCACTTATTAAGTGATCTGTATCATCAAGCATCAAATATATCAGCAGATTATTTCTGTACTAAATGTACTGCAAATCCGCCAATTTCACCTTCTAAATAAATTGCCTTCAGATTTCCTTTTTCATCGTATTTTGCTGACTCTTCATTAAATGAGACACCCTGTTTTCCTAAATGGTAAACTGCCCTGTCTATATAATTGGTCTTAATTGCGATGTGGCCGTTGCTTCCAAGATAAGGTGTCAGCATTACTTCCACAGCACTTCCGGCAAAGACAGAAGACTTACCCGGTTTCTGTGTAAATCCAAAGATCTTTTCAAAGGATGCCGCTGTACTGGAAGCCTCATCACTATCTGCTGCATTAATTCCAACATGAGCCAGTTCGAATCCAAGCATTGCAGTCACTGCTTCTTTGGTCATCTCTCTGATTTTGTCAAATTCCCCTGCTGTAATCATATCTTTGCTTACCATCCAGCTGCCGCCGCAGGCAATAATTTTCGGAAAGTTTAAGTAATCAATCAGATTTTTTGCATTAATTCCACCGGTAGGCATAAACTTCATATTTACATAAGGTGCTGCCATGGCTTTTATCTTAGCAAGTCCGCCAGAAGCCTCAGCCGGGAAAAATTTCACTACTTCTAATCCTAATTCAATAGCCTGCTCAATATCTGTAGGGCTGGACGTTCCCGGTGTTATCGGAATGTTTTTATCTACACAATATTTTACAACCTTTGGATTCAGTCCCGGGCTTACGATGAATTTTGCACCTGCTGCCACAGCCCGGTCTACCTGTTCCGTTGTCAGAACCGTTCCTGCTCCTACTAACATTTCCGGAAATTCCTGCGCCATAATGCGGATAGACTCCTCTGCTGCTGCCGTACGGAATGTGACCTCCGCACATGGAAGCCCTCCTTCGCAAAGTGCCTGTGCAAGTGGTTTTGCATCTTTTGCGTCATCTAATGCAATAACCGGTACAATTCCCATCCTGGAAATCTCTTTTAAAATTTCATTCATGATTTTATTCCTCCTATTTATATAATCTGGCTTTATGTATAGTTTTATATTATGAAACTATGTTTTGAATTACGATACCTTTAATTGCATTATAGGTAGAAACGTAAAAAATGTCAATAGGAAATTTATACTTTCTACTTATCTTTTTTTCTTATTAATTCTGGTTGCTGTCAATAAATCATTTTCCTATATAAGGCAAAACCCCTCCGTCCAGTATTTTTACTGTTCAGAGGGGTTTTGCCTTTTTTTCACTTTTGATGCAATGGAATTAGTTCCATTCTTAGAACATTTCGCTCTCCAAAGAAACTTATTAGATTCTTTACAACTTTGTCAGAATTTTTTAAGAATTACATCCAGAGTTTCTTAACATTTATGATATATTCTATATTTAATAAATAACATTCACATATTCTGTCTTAAAAAAACAAAAGCTAATATTAAAAATAAAGAAAAACGAAACAAGGAGATCCGCTATGGCTGAAAAATTAAAGAATCACATTCCCCTTATAACAAATATGATTACCGTGCTAACGATCGTCTTGTGTATCATTTTTGCAGTGTATGGGTACCGCGCAGGCATTTTTGAATCAAAAGAATCTCTGATTGCTTTTATCAAAGCTCTTGGACTTTGGGGTCCCCTTGTATTTATGTTTATACAGGCATTACAGGTAGTAATACCGGTACTTCCAGGATTTGTAACCTGTATTGTGGGCGCACTGGTATTCGGACCCGTTATGGGATTTGTTTATAGCTACATTGGCATGTGTATCGGTTCCATTCTTGCATTTATCATTGCCCGCAGATACGGAATTGATTTTGTCAAAAAATTTGTAAATGAAAAAACTTATGATAAATATGCATCCTGGCTGGAAAAAGGAAAGAAATTTGACATCTTTTTCATGCTTGCAATTTTCCTCCCGGCTGCTCCCGACGACCTGCTGTGTTTTATCGCAGGACTCACACGTATGCACTGGAAGAAATTTACAACAATTATACTTCTTGGAAAACCATGGGTCATTGCTGCTTACAGCATCGGAACCGCAGGCATGATCCATGCATTACAGTTTTTTTAAAATATTTTTATTTTATCATAATTTTTTCACTTCTACCCGTGGCAGTATATCCTGCAAATCTTTTTCCAAAAAGCTTCCTGTCTTCATGGTTAAAGCATTTGCAGCAGATACTGCCACTGCATATCTGAGCATTTCTTCTGAATCATAACCTCTGTATAATCCTACGGCAAATGCTGCTGTCATAGAATCACCACATCCTACCGTATTTACAACTTCAAGCTTTGGCGGTTTCCCCTGATAAACACCTTCTTCTGTTACCAATAATGCCCCCTCACTGCCAAGAGAAACTACTACCATTGGAATTCCCATTTCCCGAAGCTTTATTGCACCTGCAATAATCTCTTCCCTGTTTGTAACCGGAACACCTAACAATGCTTCAATTTCATCATCATTTGGCTTGATCATAGTCGGACATGCCTTTACACTTTCTTCTAACAACTTTCCGCTTGTGTCGAGAATTACTTTATGTCCTGCTGTCTTTACCAAATCAATCAGTTTTCCATAAATACTAATATCTACCCCCCTGGGCACACTTCCTGATATCGTAACAACATCGCTTTTCTTAGCGATTTCCTCAAATTGAAGGAGAAAATCATCCACTTCTGAAGGCTCAATGGGCTCTCCCGGCTCCAAAAATTCTGTAGAACTTCCGTCAGCAGCCAGAACATTAATGCAGCTTCTGGTTTCCCCTTTTACATGCACAAACTGGCTCTTTACCTTGTATCCCTCCAGCAGTTCTTCCACATAAGCACCATTGTGGCCTCCTACAAAACCGGTTGCCAGCACCTCTTCTTTACAAAGCCTTGCTACTTTGGCTACATTCAGCCCTTTCCCCCCTGCTGTATTGGAGCAGGTTTTAACACGCATAACTTCTCCCTTAATCAGTTCATCTACTACATAAGCTTTATCAACTGCTACATTGAGTGTCACTGTTGTGATCATATTTTCCTCCCATTCCGTGTATATGCCGTAAAAGTCTCACTTTTGAATTTTTCCTATAAGAAAGGCTGTGCATATAGCCACAGCCCTTCTGTTAAATATAAATGTTATGTACTCGAGCGTGTATGAAAATTCATTCCCGCCATCTGCACGTCACACGTTACGGCATGTTTGCCCCAAATTCAGGTTACATAGCCCGCTACGCACCCTGAATGCGGGACAAATCTCCCACAAAGTGTGACGCACAGCTGCCAGAAAGCAATTTTGAAACACCCTTTAGGATTCACTGTCAATCAAAATCTTACCTTTAACCGCACCGGGTGTTTTAAACATCTCAAACCCATCTGCTATCTGGCTGAGTCCCAGTTTTTTATAGATAAAAGAATCATCGAATTTCAACTGTCCTGTTTTGAAATAATGTGCGGTCAGTTCCCATTCTTTGCCGGGGAATGGTGCACTGTAAGACATCCAGGAGCCGGTAAGCTTAAATTCTTTGCGGTTCATATTTTCCCATTCGCTGACTGTAAAAGATAATTCTCTGGTGGGTGTACCTATGAAGCAGACCTCTGCTTTGTTTGCTGCCAGCTGGAATGCCATTTTCATGGTAATGGTATTCCCGGCTGTTTCATAGACATAGTCATATCCCTTGCCATCCGTTAATGACATTGCCTGTTCGATGTAATCTTCTTCCAGTGTATTGATAACTGCGTCTGCACCTAAACGCATTCCCAGATCCAAACGTTCTTTTGCGATATCAAAAACCACTACTTTTGCGGCGCCAAATATCTTTGCCCACTGCATCGTCAGCATCCCGATTGTTCCACCGCCCAGAATCGCAACTGTTTTACCGCCTGTATAATCACATCGCTGCAGCCCGTGAAGAGCTACTGTTGCCGGTTCAAAAAATGCCCCCTGCTCAAAGCTTACTTCATCTTCAAATTTTACTGCATTTTTCTCCGGTACTACCACATACTGTGCAAAGCTGCCATATTCTCTTGAACCGATAAAACTATAGTGTTTACAAAGTGAATAATTTCCCTTCTGACAGTCTTCACACTTCATGCAGGGAACCAGCGGAACTCCTGCCACCCGGTCTCCCGGTTTTAAAGAAGTGACTCCGTCACCTATTTCTTCAATTGTTCCGGAAAATTCATGTCCCAATACGTTTGGGAAGAAATGACATGCATCTGCGTTTACCCGCGGTACATCAGAACCGCAGATACCGGTATATTTTACTTTTATCAGAACTTTTCCCGGTCCTGCTGACGGCTTCTCGATATCATCATAACGAATATCATTTTTTGCATATACTACTCCTGCTTTCATGATTCAAATCCACTGTGTATCACAAGCAAAAAACTCCTTTTGCGTTATGTAAGTTTTCATTTTTGCATTTGGGGTATACTTGTGACACTGCCACTTTTAAACAGGCTGAAAATAATCTGTGGCATTTCCTCTCTCTTTATATTTCTTTCAGCCATCTTATGAATTCCGGCTTACTTGGCTTTTCCGTCGCTCTGACATACTCTGATGCGGTTCATTACAAGTTGTTTTACATTTTCACGTCCTGCAGCACCATATTTTTTCGGATCAAAGGTATCTGGCGCATCTGCCAGTACTTTTTTCACTCCGTCTGTATATGCAATACGAAGTTCCGTTGCAAAATTCACTTTACAGATACCGCGCTTGATACTTTCCTGCACCGCTTCATCGGATAATCCGGATGCACCGTGGAGTACCAGCGGTATAGACACCAGCTTCCGGATTTCACTTAAGCGGTCCAAATCCAGTTTTGGAACTCCGGAGTAAACTCCGTGAGCAGTACCGATTGCAACAGCCAGAGATCCGACACCTGTTTTTTCTACAAATTCTTTTGCTTCTTCCGGTACGGTATAGCCGCCGGCTCCGCCATCCAGATCATCTTCCTTACCGCCAACTTTTCCAAGCTCTGCTTCAACCGGCACATCCGAAGGTGCACAGGCATCAACCACACGTTTGCTAAGGGCTATATTCTCTTCAAAAACGCTGTGTGATCCGTCGATCATAATGGATGTATATCCGGTGCGCAGTGCCTGCATCGCCAGTTCAAAACTGCTCCCATGATCCAGGTGCATACATACAGGAACACTTGCCTTTTTTGCAATTGCCGTTACATTAGCAAGATATAAATCAAGGCTTGCGTATTTAACAGTAGATGGTGTTGTCTGAATCATTACCGGTGCCTTTAATTCCTCTGCGGCTGCGATAATTGCCTGAACCATTTCCATATTCTCCGCATTGAATGCCCCAACTGCATATCTCCCAGCCTGAGCATCTAACAGCATCTGCTTACTTGTAACTAATGGCATAATATCCTCCTATTCTGCGCCTTTTTTGCGCGTGCCAACCGGATTCCGCTTCTTACAGTATTTTATCATTTTTATGGGAATCTCTGCTAAAATTCATGTTTAATAAATGTCTGATTTATGTTCGTTATGTTTATATCATAATATAATCACAGCCAGGTCTATTTGTCAAGCACATTTTGTTTTATTTCTGTTATTTACTTTTCATATTCAAACATGTTTTTGTTTGTTTTTCGTTATTAAACGTATAATATCTGCTGTTTTAGCATATTTTTGTTTGATTATTTTCGAATTCAAACATGTTTTCATGGAATACTCTTGTATTTTCTTCTGTATCATATTATAATGTCTTCAAATGTTTGAAAATATTGTTTTGGGAAATAAAAAGAGAGGAACGTAAACCCCCTATGAAAAATAAACGAACAGACCAGATCATGGAATACATGCGTCTTCACGATGGAACTGCCAGCGTATTAGAACTGTGTACGGAATTTCACGTTTCAGATATGACAATCCGAAGAGATCTACAGGCACTGGAAGATGACAAAAGAGTAATCCGCCATCATGGAGGCGCTACCCTGGTTCAGGCATCTGCTGCCCTATTTAGTGATGCTCCTTTCCAGACCAGGCTGAACAACCATCACGACCTGAAAATGGCACTTGGAAATGCCGCATCGGAATATCTGGGCAACGCCAGTCTTGGCCAGGGCTGTAACTCTGTCTATATTGCATCCGGCACCACACTTTACTGTATGGCCCTGCAGATGAACTACACAATGGGATCCGCCACTTTGGTAACCGATAATGTCAGTGTCTCCCAGGTATTGGCAAATCACCCGGATTATACGGTGATTTCAATCGGAGGCCAGCTGATACTGCCCTCCCTTAATGCAGTTGGGCATGTGGCTGAAAATATGATACGCAGTTTTTCTTTTGACTATGCTTTTATCGGTGCCGCCACCATTGATGAAAACGGAATCATATATAACTATAATTACATTGAAGCCGGTACTTTTACTGCCGTACTGGAATCTTCCAGGCACATTGTAGTGGTTGCCGATTCTACAAAGTTTGGCAAAAAGAGTTTCGTACAGCTCACCCAGCTAAAGGAAGGCTATACACTCATTACAGACTCCGGCATCCAGGAAGAATTTATGGAAACTCTGCAGAACAACGGCGTAAAGGTAGTAGTAGTTAATGCCTGAAAACTTTCCTCATTTTTTTATAAATAAAGATTCCCTTTTTCCAATTCCAATGATATAATGCTATCACATTGCCACGATAAAGAGCAAAAATTTTATACTACTTGGGGAGGAAGTCATGTCACTTCATTTTAAACACACACGAAATGCCTGTTATCTCGGATATATTACGCAGGCCATCGTCAACAACCTGGCACCGCTTTTATTTGTCACGTTCCAGTCGCAGTTCTCCATATCACTGGAGAAAATCGGTCTTTTGATTTCCATCAATTTTGCTATGCAGATGTTTGTGGATATTCTGGCTGCCAAATATGTTGACAAAATCGGTTATCGTATCTGTACTGTTGCCGCACATGTCTGCTGTACGATCGGACTTGTCGGTATGGGCGTTTTTCCTTTTCTCTTTTCAAATGCCTATGCTGGATTGATTGTAGCTGTATTAATTAATGCCATCGGCGGCGGACTGATCGAAGTACTAATCAGCCCGATTGTAGAATCTCTGCCGGGTGACGAGAAGGCATCCGCTATGAGCCTGCTGCATTCCTTTTATTGCTGGGGACATGTAAGTGTTGTTATTATATCCACTTTGTATTTTGTAACAGTGGGTATCAGCAAATGGTATCTGTTGACGATATTCTGGGCGATCATCCCATTTTTCAATGCATTTTTCTTCAGCAAAGTGCCATTACATACCGTAGAAGCCGAAGCAGAGTCACTGCCCATCCGCAAGCTTTTCTCCATGAAGATCTTCTGGATGTTTCTGATACTGATGATCTGCTCTGGTGCATCGGAACAGGCGATGTCACAGTGGGCTTCTCTGTTTGCAGAATCAGGGCTTAAAGTATCCAAGACCCTGGGTGATCTGCTGGGTCCCTGCGCTTTCGCCGTATTAATGGGTGTTTCCCGTGTTTTCTACGGAAAATTTGGTGCAAAAATCAAGCTTAAAAAGTTTATTATAGCCAGCGGGTTCCTGTGCATTATCAGTTATCTGCTTGCCACGCTGTCACCCTACCCATTGCTGTCTCTGGTTGGCTGCGGATTATGCGGATTGTCGGTAGGTATCATGTGGCCCGGAACATTCAGTCTTTCCTGCCAGTACTGCCCTCAGGGCGGAACTGCTTTATTTGCACTTCTGGCACTTGGCGGAGATATCGGCTGTGCGGCAGGTCCGGGTCTGGTAGGTGTTGTATCCAATCTGGCTAATGACAGCTTAAAGAGCGGGCTGCTGTTTGCCATGGTATTTCCGATTGTAATGGTAATTGTAACGGGAATGCTTCGTAAAATAAAGAAAACTGCTGTTGTTCAGTAGATATTTATCTATTGGGTGTAAATTTAAAAAAGCCATGAAGGATTTTGAGATAACATCGCATCATCCTTCATGGCTTTTTTTAATATTATTTATCCAGTTATTTCATTTTCTATAAACTATTTCTTTTTCTGCTTTCAAAATCTTACAATTATTCTTATAAAAAGCAATCCCATAACAAATCAGGCTCGTATATCCATCTTTAAGCAGCTCTTCTCTATCATGCCTCCTGCCTGCTTATATTCAGGAATCTATAAAATTACAAATTCGTATACCCCATCAATGATTCATCCACTGCTCTTGCTGCTTCCCTGCCTTCCCGGATTGCCCAGACTACCAGAGACTGCCCTCTGTGCATATCCCCAGCCGTAAATACATGCTTTACGGAGGTCTGATACTGCTCTGGCTGCGTTGCCACATTTGTACGTCCGTCTAATTCCACCTTGAATGCATCAGTAACATATTTCTGTGCACCTAAGAATCCGGCAGCAATGAAAACTAAATCCACATTTACTGTTTCCTGGGTTCCCTCAACCGGCACCATCATCATGCGTCCGGTTTTTTCATCTTTTTTACTTTCTAATTTTACGATCTTCGCCTGGCATACTTCGCCTTTTTTATTGGCAGCGAATTCCGTAACGGTAGTCTGATACACCCGGGGATCATGCCCATACACTTCGATTGCTTCTTCCTGCCCGTAATCTGTTTTGCAGATCTTTGGCCATTCGGGCCATGGATTATCAGCAGTCCGTGTATCCGGCGCCTTAGGCATCATTTCAAGCTGGATTACGGATGCAGCCCCCAGTCGTATTGCCGTACCTACACAATCATTGCCAGTGTCACCACCGCCGATTACCATCACTTTCTTTCCTTTTGCAGAAACAAAGTTCTGATCCGCAAAATTTGAATCCAGCAGACTCTTCGTTGTGGCCTTCAAGAAATCGACTGCAAAATAAATTCCTTTGGAATCTCTTCCAGGGACGTTGATATCCCTGGGATTGGATGCCCCGCATGCCAGAATTACACGATCATAATCTTTTAGCAGAGCATTCGCCTTGATGTCTTCACCAATATTGGTATTGGCAGCAAACTCGATTCCTTCTGCCTCCATGATAGCAATCCTTCTGTCTATTATCGACTTATCCAGTTTCATATTCGGTATGCCATATCGAAGAAGTCCTCCGATGCGGTCATTTCTTTCAAATACGGTAACCTTATGCCCCCTTTTGTTCAGCTGTACTGCTGCTGCAAGTCCGGCAGGTCCACTTCCCACTACTGCCACTTTTTTTCCGGTTCTGACTTTGGGCGGATTTGGAACCACCAGGCCCATCTCAAATGCATTTTCAATGATTGCCCACTCATTTTCTTTCGTAGCCACAGGCTCTCCATTTAAGTTGCAGGTACATGCCGCTTCACATAGTGCCGGACATACCCTTGCCGTAAATTCCGGAAAACAATTCGTTTTCGCCAGTCTGTGATATGCCTGTTCCCAGCTTCCGGTATATACCAGATCATTCCATTCCGGAATCAGGTTCTGCAGTGGACACCCCGATGCCATCCCTCCGATCATCATGCCGGACTGACAGAACGGAACACCGCATGCCATACATCTGGCGCCCTGAAGCCTCTGCTTTTCCCTGGATAAGGGAACGTGGAATTCATTAAAATTCTTAATCCGGACCTTTGGTCGTACCGTCTCGCTGGTCTCTCTTTTAAAATCTAAAAATCCTGTTGGTTTTCCCATTCCTTTGCCCTCCTATCCTCTCGTATTTGCGTAAAATGCTTCAATCTGTGCCTGCTCGCTGCTTAACCCTTTTTCTTCCATCTGCACAATCTTCATCAACATCCGATTGTAGTCATTGGGAATGATCTTCTTAAATTTTGGCAGGTAATCCTCAAAATGTTCCAGGATTTCTTTTCCTTTTTCGGAATTGGTGTAGGCGGTATGATCTTTGATCATCTCTTTCAGTTCCAGGACATCATATTTGGAAGTAATCTTATCAATGGAAACCATCTCCTTGTTCAGCTTCCTATATAAATCGCTGTTTTCATCCAGTACATAGGCAATACCGCCGCTCATGCCTGCTGCAAAGTTCTTACCGGTATTGCCAAGAATTACAACACGGCCTCCTGTCATGTATTCACATCCATGATCGCCAACACCTTCTACTACCGCATTCGCCCCAGAATTACGCACACAGAAACGTTCTCCTGCCACACCATTAATATATGCTTTTCCACTGGTTGCTCCATAGAGGGCAACATTTCCAATAATAATATTTTCGTCCTGTTTAAACTTCGCACTCTTAGGAGGATATACAATCAACTTGCCGCCGGACAGCCCTTTGCCAAAATAATCGTTACTGTCACCTACCAGTTCCAGGGTAAGCCCCTTTGGTATAAATGCCCCAAAGCTCTGTCCCCCTGCTCCATTACATTTCACGGTGTAGGTGTCTTCCTCCAGTCCTTCCGGATACATTTTCGTGATTTCAGAACCAAATATTGTACCAAAAGAGCGGTCTGTATTGATTACATCTACTTCAATGCTTCTCTTCTGCTTATTCGAAAGCGCTCCTTTTAATTTTTTTACCAGAATTTTCTCATCCGCTGTTTTCTCCAGTTCAAAATTGTAAACCTGAGCCGGGTCAAAGGTCACTTTCATTCCCTCTTTTACAAAGGGGTTATTGATAATTGCGCTTAAATCCACTTTGGAAGCTTTTTTATTAGCGATGTCTGCTTTTCGTTTTAACAAATCTGATCTTCCTACCAGTTCATCTATAGTACGAACACCCAGTTTCGCCATATACTCCCGTAGTTCCTCCGCAATAAATTTCATAAAATTCATGACATATTCCGGTTTTCCGCGGAAACGCTTACGAAGCTCTGGATTCTGGGTTGCCACTCCTACCGGGCAGGTATCCAGATTACATACCCGCATCATGACGCATCCCATGGTTACCAGCGGTGCTGTAGCAAATCCATATTCTTCCGCACCTAAGAGTGCCGCAATTGCCACATCTCTTCCGCTCATGAGTTTACCGTCTGTTTC
This sequence comes from Robinsoniella sp. KNHs210, assembly GCF_000686105.1. Classification (NCBI taxonomy): domain Bacteria; kingdom Bacillati; phylum Bacillota; class Clostridia; order Lachnospirales; family Lachnospiraceae; genus Robinsoniella; species Robinsoniella sp. KNHs210. The sequence continues at coordinate 686,301 of NZ_JMLZ01000002.1, read as the reverse complement.
GATCACTACTTTATTACGCAAGCCGTTCATAATCAATGTCTGATGAGTCTCAGCAAGACCTAATTCCCAAGGCAGTCCGGCATTGTGAATAGAACTTCTGGGTGCAGCACCGGTACCTCCATCATACCCGGAGATCAGAATTACCTGGGCACCTGCTTTTGCCACACCTGCCGCAACGGTACCTACCCCTGCTTCCGCTACCAGTTTTACCGAAATTCTGGCTTCTTTATTTGCATTTTTACAGTCGTAGATCAGCTGTGCCAGATCTTCGATGGAATAGATATCATGATGAGGGGGCGGCGATATCAGGCTGACACCCGGTGTGGAATGTCTGGTCTTAGCAACCCATGGGTAGACCTTCTGTCCCGGTAAATGTCCTCCTTCTCCCGGTTTTGCTCCCTGAGCCATTTTAATCTGAATTTCTTTTGCACTTACCAGGTATTTGCTGGTGACTCCAAATCTACCGCTGGCAACCTGCTTAATCGCGGAACAACGGTTCATGCCGTCTTTCCCCATTTTCAAACGTTCGTCGCTCTCACCGCCTTCACCGCTGTTGGATTTTCCATGCAGACGGTTCATGGCAATCGCCAGTGTCTCATGTGCTTCCTGAGAAATAGATCCGTATGACATGGCTCCGGTCTTGAATCTCTGAACAATGGAATCCACACTTTCTACCTCTTCAAGGGGTATGCCATTTTCCGGATATTTAAAATCTAAAAGACTCCTCAGATAGCCCGATTCTTCCTGATCCACCATCTGTGTATACTGTTTAAATAATTCGTAGCTGCCCAGTTTTGTGGATTCCTGAAGGAGATGGATCGTTCTGGGATTGTAACGGTGCTCTTCTCCCTGGCTTCTCAATTTATGTCTTCCAATGCTGTCCAGTGTCAGGTCCACTCCAAGTCCCAGCGGATCAAATGCAGCCGAATGCAGCTCATCCATATCTTTGGCAATATCCTCCAGGGTAATCCCGCCGATCCTGCTGACCGTATTGGTAAAATATTTTTCCACTACATCCGGGTCAATTCCCACTGCTTCAAAAATCTGTGACCCCTGATAGGATTGAATTGTGGAAATACCCATTTTAGAAGCAATCTTCACAATACCATGCAGTACAGCATTGTTGTAATCATCTACCGCCGCATAATAATCTTTGTCAAGCATCTGGCAGTCAATCAGCTGGCGGATCGTTTCCTGTGCCAGGTAAGGATTAATTGCACAGGCTCCATATCCCAGCAGTGTTGCAAAGTGATGTACTTCTCTTGGCTCTCCCGATTCCAGAACAATCGCAAGTGAGGTTCTTTTTTTCGTCTTCACCAAATGCTGGTGCACCGCGGATACCGCAAGCAGCGAAGGTATGGGAACATGATTTTCATCTACTCCCCGGTCAGACAGAACCAGAATATTTGCACCGTCCCGATGGGCCTTATCCACTTCCACAAACAGCCGCTCAATTGCTCTGACAATACTGGTGCTTTTATAATATGTGATAGGTACTTCCGCTGCCTGAAAGCCTTCTACCTTCATGTTTTTAATTTTCATCATATCCGTATTGGTTAAAATCGGGTTTTGGACTTTGAGCACCTGGCAGTTCACCGCCTGCTCTTTTAACAGATTTCCATCCTTCCCCACATAAACCGTAGTAGATGTTACGACTTCCTCGCGTATTGCATCAATGGGAGGATTGGTTACCTGGGCAAACAGCTGTTTAAAATAGTTAAATAATGGCTGGTGCTCTTCTGATAGAACAGCAATCGGTGTATCCACGCCCATGGCTCCGATTCCTTCTGCACCATTTAAAGCCATGTTACAGATGGAAGTGCGGTATTCCTCATAGGTATAGCCAAATGCTTTTTGCAGTCTTGCCAATTCTTCCGCCTGGTACTCATGTGCCTTTGTATTTGGTATCTTCAGGTCACGCAGCTGTACCAGATAACTGTCAATCCATTCGCCATAGGGCTGGCTTTTTGCATAGCGTTCTTTTAAGGTATCATCATCCACCACTTCACCTTTTACGGTATCAACCAGAAGCATTTTTCCCGGATGCAGTCGTTCTTTTAATACAATTTTTGCGGGGTCAATGTTCAGAACGCCAACTTCGGAAGATAAGATCATATATCCATCATCCGTAATATAATAACGGGAAGGCCGTAATCCATTGCGGTCAAGCACTGCCCCCATAATATCCCCATCACTGAAAAGAATAGATGCCGGCCCGTCCCAGGGTTCCATCATAGTAGCATAGTACTGATAGAAATCCTTCTTAGACTGTGTCATGTTCCGGTTATTATCCCAGGGTTCCGGGATCATAATCATAACAGCCAGCGGCAGATCCATACCGCTCATAACCAGGAATTCCAGCGTATTATCCAGCATCGCCGAATCAGACCCCTGTGTATTTACAACAGGAAGAACCTTATGTAATTCATCCTGTAAATGCGGGGATACCATTGTCTCTTCTCTTGCCAGCATCTTATCCGCATTACCTCTGATCGTATTAATTTCACCATTATGCACAATGAAACGGTTCGGATGCGCTCTTTGCCAGCTGGGATTGGTGTTCGTACTGAATCTGGAGTGTACGGTAGCAATCGCAGATTCATAGTCCGGGGACTGAAGATCTGCAAAGAAAGTACGAAGCTGGCCAACCAGAAACATCCCTTTATACACGATGGTCCTGCTGGAAAGAGATACCACATAGGTATTATCATTACTCTGTTCAAATACACGGCGCGCTACATAAAGCCTTCTGTCAAAGTCCAGACCTTTCTTTACGTCATTTGGTTTTTTGATAAATGCCTGCATAATACAGGGCATACATTCCAATGCTTTGTGTCCCAATACCTCCGGAACAGTAGGTACCGCCCTCCATCCCAGAAGTTCCAGTCCCTCCTTTTCCACAATGATTTCAAACATCTTTTTTGCCTGATTTCTCTTTAATTCATCTTGTGGAAAGAAAAACATTCCAATTCCATATTCTCTCTCAGAACCTAAAAAGATGCCGAGGGATTTGCAGGTTTTCGAAAAGAATTTGTGAGAAATCTGTAATAGGATTCCTACACCGTCACCTGTTTTTCCTTCGGCATCTTTGCCAGCTCTATGTTCTAAATTTTCTACAATCTTTAATGCATTCTCTACGGTCTCATGGGTCTTCACACCTTTGATATTCACAACGGCGCCTATGCCGCAGTTATCGTGTTCAAACGTCTGTCTGTACAGCCCGTTACACCCGGATCGCAATATTCGATTTTGTGTCGTCATATTATCGTTCCTTTCTCTCGTTTTTCTCTGAACATAATATACACCTATTTTTTTCATCTGTAAACCATTAATTTTTGCGTTATTGTCAGATTATTCGTCTTTTTCATAAACCCAGTCATTATTATCAGATTATTTTTGCTAATACTTTATTTTTGCTGCTCCCCCAAAAACATTAGGCAGGGTATCATTAAAGATTTTTACCAAATATTTTTTTGAAATCTGACTTTAAATTCCCGCAAGAACTATATTGTCTTAATTTTATATATATTGTAAGGATGTTTTTGAAGACTAATACTACCGCGAACAATTTCATCAAGTTGGGTTTAGCTATGAAAGGGGACGCCTTGAAGCTGGAGATAGTGTTCGAAAAGAGAAGGGGACGGACCATGGCATCTTTCTCAGCGCCCCCCCAATTTACAGGAATGCGCTGAATAACACGGAGGATAAATTAACCGCAATATGAAAGACAATTGGTGCCTTAATGGTTCCCCATTTTTCATAAACCCATATCAGCAGAAGTGCCATGGGCAGAGCAAACAAAAACTGAATCATATTCCCATGATAAATCGCGAATATAAAGGCTCCCAGAAATACTGCCATTTTTTGGGATCTGACAAACCGTTTTAAACGCTTATACACCAACCCTCGAAACAGGTACTCTTCCATAATGGGCACCAGAATCCCGACACCAATGATCTGTATCCAAAGACCGCTTCCAAACAATGCCTCCTGAGCTGCATTAGAGAATACTCTATCCACCTGTATCAGGTTAATCAGATAGGATAAGATCTGATTGCTGAATACTGCCATCAGAATAATCAGCAGATAAGTCCATACTGGCTTGTGATCCGGATTATCCTTATTCCGTCCATAAAGCTGTCCATCCTTCCAATATAGGAAACAAACCACCGGAAGAACAATCAGCGCCGACAGCGTTGTCAGCAGTGCTGAATCAAATCTGCTGCCAAACACAGTCACCACGCCTGCGGACGCCAAAAAATGAATCAAAATCGGAATAAGAACTCCGGTAACATTTTCAAATATCATACATACACCTCCGGCTTATTGCAGTTTCCTTTGTTACTCCAGTGTGTGTGCTGATACTCTGGAGCCTGTTTTAAACTCGCCCTATCTTCCAAAATAATCATCAATGCCATTGGCAATCCCCTGTACCATAACGTCCTGGTTAGCAGCGTCTGCCATATACGCATCATCTCCCGGATTTGTCATAAATCCCATTTCCAGTATCGTAACCGGTACCTGGCTCCAGTTAATGCCCGTCATCTCATCTTCTGCCAGAATGCCCCGGTTAATCAGCCCGGTGGCTTCACAATAGCGGTCAATCAGACATTGGGACAAACGCATACATTCTTCTGATATACTTCCCACATAAGGATTTGACTGTGTGGGCGCCATGGTAAGTGCACCGGCAACACTGCTGTCCTCAGATCCATTTGCATGAATACGCACCAGAATATCCGCTCCCGCCTCATTGGCAATCGTTGCCCTGTCAATATTTCCCAGATCCACTTCATGGGTTGTCCTTGTCATTACCACCTGATAACCGCGTTTTTCCAGCTCAGTCTGAAGTTTCAAAGATACGTCCAGATTCAATTCATATTCATCCAGGCCGGATACACTTCCTGTGGTACCGGTAGCAAGACGTGCTTTCATCACCTCAGAGCCAGGACCGTTTGCTTCCGTCCTGCTCATATCCTGTCCCGGTCCCTGATGTCCTGCATCTACAGCAACAATCGGTCCCTGAGCCTTTGACTCTTCGGTTTCCTTAATATTGGCATTACTATCGTTCTTTTCCGTACTTTCTGACTCCTTTAGTTCCGTTACTGCCTGATTTTCAGACTCTTTCTCTGACTTTTTCTGATTTGAATTCGTCTGATTTTCATTTTCCGTTCCTGTCTCCTTTGCGGTCATACTGCCACTCAAAGATTCCGTTATAGTTTCCGTTACAGTTTCCGTTACAGTCTCTCCTTTATTCGTATTTTCACCGTTACCAGAAAACGTACAACCGGTTGTCAATAACACAATAGCCATCGCTGCTCCCATACATTTCACTAAATTTCTATGCATTTTTCGTTCCTTTCTCCAGAGACTGTTAATAATTCTCATATAATTTCACATTTTTCAGTTCATTACATAAGGGCTAGTATTTTATCATTTCCAGGTTCTGTTTTTCCTTTTTATGGATATAAAACAGAAGTTGAAAATATTTAAAATACCAGCCCAAAGCGTGTTTTAAAATAAATTAGGAATCTCCATTGATTTCAAATAGCACTTTCCACCTTGATAAATAAAATAGAATTTTACCTCTTTGGCATAAGACTGGGACTCTTCTGTTTCAGTGTCCCCATCTTCACCTTCCGTAATACGGTTACCGGTATATTTACAATTATATTTTGTCTTAACTTCAATTCCAATATAACTTTCATCCTTAGCCTCCGGATAATATGGCTCACCGTAAGTACTGTTAAACCCGCTGAATTCCAGATGCTTAATCACAAGACCCGGATCCGAAAACAGATTTCCGGTAACTGTCTTCAGTAAAGTCTCTTTATCCTGCACTTTATCAAAGGTGCTGCCGAGAGCCTGAACCGTCTGCTTTTGAACTGCCGCTGAAAAAAATTCTTTCAGCGCCTGCTTCCCCAGCTCCTGCATCTGAGTCTTTGCATTTTCACTAAGCTTACATTCACCTCTGACATCTATGGTACTTGCATCCTGGTCCGGCTTCCATTTCGTCTCATAGATCTCAAATGGCAGTCCTGTTACCTTTAATTGGTATTCCTTTTTTTCAAGGTATGGTAACACATATGATTTAGCTCCCGCTGTCATTTTCTCATCTTCTATAACCAGACTACTGTCCAGCGTCTTTTGATCCAACATAACTTTAGAATCCACAGGTACTGTAATCTTTACATTCTTTGCCTCGTCAACATGGTCATTACATACCCAGCGTTCAAACATACCGTATCTTTTTTTATCCTGACGTATAAGATCTACTGTTTCTGTTATGGGGTCTTTACTGTCTTTCGGAGTATAGGTGAAGGTAAAAGTCTGTACAATTTTACCCTCTTCACTTAGATTACGTTCCCCGGACTGTACGGTATAAGTTTCAATATTCTTTTCATTTTTAATGTAACGCTCTGCACTTTTCTGCGGATTGCTATCATAGGTTCCCTGATATACAAATGCTGCTGCCGCTGACAGAACGCCGGCACATACTAACCATGCCGTAAGTATTCTTTTATTCTTCCGATGCTTCCGCCATTTGTACTGCTGCTGCTTGTCCATTACTTTTCCTCCTCTATCTCTTTTCTTCATAGGCAAGAATTACTTTCAGATTTTTCTTTTCAAAATCATTCAGTAAGTCCATAGAGTCAAAAGTTTCCGGATCATAAGTTGGAACATACCAGGTTTTCGTATTAAAGTAATCAGTCCATTCCTGTTTGGTAAATTTACGTCCATGGCGTGCAAATATCTCATTTCTGGCTATTGCAATTTCCCTGTCAGTCATATTGTATAATTCATTTTCTGTAATATATCTGGTTGCCGTATCCGGGAAGAAATAGGTATCATCCCAGGCTGCAGGCGGCGCTTCTGTCTGTGGCGGATCTGTCTGCGGCGGATCCGTTTGCGGTGCATCCGTTTGTGGTGGATTTGTCTGCGGAGCTTCTGTCTGCGGTGGATCTGTCTGCGGTGGATTTGTCTGTGGAGCCTCCGTCTGCGGCGTACTGGCAGGAGGAGTTTCCCAATTACCATTCTGTGAATTCCCGCTTCTGTCTGTTCCTCCGTTAGAATCAGAATTTCCATTATAATCCGAAGTTCCATTGTAACCCGAACCGTTGGATCCATTACCCGATGAGCTGCTGTCACCATTATCAGAACTTCCGGTATTTTCACTTCCAGTACCGGAATTTTCCCCTCCGGTCTTTTCCCCATCTGTTTTCTTATCAGTCTCTTTTTCTGTACCTGTTTTTTCTTCCGGTACAATAAAAGAATCTTTGCTCTTGGCGATAAGCTCTGTTTCCTTATCACTATTGGTTTGCTGAATCTCTGATGATTTTTCGGTAACATCACTTTTTTCAATTTTTGTATTTAAAAATGCCAGTCCGGAATCTACCAGAAAAAATGATCCTGCAGATATCGCACAGGTACCGACTACAACTCCAGCTGCCGTTAGTATCTTTTTAACGACCTTTTTTCTTTCGTCATGCATTTTATTCTCACCTCTTGAAGAAAATAATAGCATACCATAAGTAAAAAGTCTATTCTTTTGAACGTCTTCTTCCCCATCTTCGATAAGAAAAAGCTCCAATTAAGGCTCCGGAGATTATCATAAGTGCTTTGATTCCAAAATGAACATATCCGGTCTCTTTCTTCTTATCCTCTCCTTTGAACTCATTCTTCATATTTTTCTTGTCTCCACTTTCCTCATCATTCATAACCTCCTGCTTCCCTTCCTGATTTATAACCTCCGGTATGGTAAATGTTTCTTTTCCCATTATTTCTTTATCTCCTTTCCCCAATAATTTCTTTTCCTTAAAATGTTCCAGAGACTGCGGAACCGCAATCCTTCCATTATCTGTTTTACTGATACAAAAAGCTATCTTCTTTTTTGCTTCGTTCCCCGCCTTATCGATAGCCAGAACCTCCAAATCACGCCATTTATCCTTCTGCAGGATAGTAAAAGAAGTCTCCTGATTTAAACTGCTTTTGATTAAGTCACCGTCCAAATAAACCAGCATCTTCTGAAGGGCTGCATTATCCCTGGCATCTATGACAACATCTCTGACCTCCTCCGGATAAAATGATTTATCATCCAGTCCGGCGATCATGATAGACGGAGGTGTTTTGTCTATTACAAACTCTATATATTTTTTCTGCAGTTTATTATCACCTACATTACCTGCCATATCTATAGAATTTAGAGTAACTGCATAGGCTCCTTCCTCCTGGAAATTTTTTGCCGGTATTATATAACGGTACTCCTTATACCCATACTTTCCTTCTATTTTTTTAACCAGATACTCTTTATCCCGATTTAAAATCCGAAGTTCCCCATCCCGCGTAATCGTCAACTGCGCCTCTTCAAGCTTATCTACATTCACTTCCCTAATTTCCACATCAAAAGGTTTTCTGCAGTAATAATTATCCATCTGTTCCCTGGTTTCCTTCCCCAACGTATATACTGACCCAAACCGGTTTACCGAAAATTGAATTTCCCTGGCCGCTATATTACCAGCCTGGTCACCCGCTGATATATAAAGCACATAATAGTCATCCCATTCTTTCTTCTCAGGTATCTGTTCAAAAATTAACAGTTCTCCTCTATCTGACTTTTTTCTTTCGTATTTTAACTTCTTTTCCCCGTTCTTTTCTCCTATGAGTACTGTCTCCAGACTGCCTTTCCAATAATAATCATCCACACATTGGATACGAAGCTCTAACACCCCACTGTTCGCACTTAGATCAGACACACCATCAACGGTTATCCGTGGAGTTGTCTTATCAATCAAAATAGTATTTCCACCAAAGAACGATGCATTTCCAACGTTGTCTTCCACTCTCACAAATACCTGATATTCACCCTCCTTAACCAGCTCAGCGCTGATCCCAGTTCTCCATAAACTTTTTTGGCTTTCATAACTTTCTTGTATACCAGATAACTTCTGGCGACTCCCCTCTGTAATCTCCGATATCCAATACTGAACCGAGCGGATACCTGCATGTACATCTAAATATCCGGTAAACTTTAATCTTACGTTGCCATTAAAGAACGCTCTTTCACCCGTACCTGACGAAAGTTTTTTTTCATTTGCCAAAATGGTCAATCCTGTTGGGGGCTGGTCATCAACTTCATAGGTTACACTCTGTTTTCCAGACTTGGCTAATAAATCCCCTGTTTCATCTCTTCTCTCCAATTCAAAGGAAAATACCCCATTTTCCTTCAGCTCATTACTTATGATTACCTGATTATATCCCGCTCTCTCATTCGGAATAATCTTAAGGCGCATTCCCTTTTTTACTAATATTTTGCCATCCCCATTTCGCAAAAATCCTTCCTTGGATTCCGGAAGAACCTGATAGTCCTTTATTTCGCTCACACTGTTTTTCACAAGCGTAACGCTTCCCGGATGATAAAGCGCCGAATCTTTTTGCAGGTCGTAACAATAATTATCCGTTGTATTTCCTGTAATATTGCCCTTTTTGTCTCTTTTTACAACCAATGCCCTGCCGTATTTCTTAAGTGCTCCCTGATCATACATAGGACTGTCAGGTTTTAATATCCGCTCATCTATGGTTATCCCGGGTTTTTGAAATCCTTTCGGGGACTCTTTCACTGCCTTCCCATTTTTCACAAACCCGCTTACCTTTACGATTTCATCCGGGCTTTCATCAAATTCCAGAAGTTGAATGTTGTTCTCTGAGAAGTACGGTTTTCTTCCCTCTGCAATTCTGATATTTAACACTCTGGGAACTATATGTACTTTTAAACTGTTTTTTTCAACCTTTACGGAATATTTTTCTGAATCCTTACCCGTCAGCTTACACGAGACTTCCACTTCCCAGGTTCCAACCCTTCTGTGCTTTGACTTACCTGCTAATAATACCTGCATTCCTTCAGGAAGGCCTCTCACATCCGCTTTTAGTTCTACCCGATTAGTATCATCAAATTCTCTGCTGTCACCCTTGTAAATCGTTTTTAAATTTTCTACGATAACTTCACGCGGTAATTCTGTTTCTGACTCTGTCTGGGTTTCTGACTGCGTCTCGGATTCCATCTCTGACTGGCTTTCCGATTGAGTATCAGATTCCGTCTCTGTCTGGCTTTCCGATTGAGTTTCGGATTCCATCTCTGTCTGGCTTTCCGATTGAATCTCGGATTCCGTCTCTGTCTGGCTTTCCGATTGAATCTCGGAACCCGTCTCTGTCTGGCTTTCCGATTGAATCTTGGAACCCGTCTCTGATTGGGTTTCGGTTTGACTTTCCGTCTGTACTTCCGATTTGATCCCGGTTTGAGTTTCGGATTTAATAAATGCTGCAGCTTTATTCCCCGCCAGCAAAAGAAAAACTGCCCCAATTAAAATACCTGTTTTAAAATATCTCATTCCTTTTTCCCTTCTTTCTTAAAATTATTATAAATTCTTTCTACACTTTCTATTGCCAGTTCTATATTTTTCAAAATATCCTTTTCTAAAACTTCTATCTCCTTACTTACCGGCCTGTTATCATTGATTTGCACTTTATCTTTTATCTCCCGTAAAATTCTATCTAAAACTGCTTTCTCCAATCCAGCCTGACAAAATCGATCGGCAAAATAATAGCTCTGTGCCGAAATTTCCTCCCATAGCAGTAAATTTACTTTATCCGCATCCTTATCACTCTCCTGAATATCATAGATTTCCATCAAGTCTTTCCAGAATGTCAGATAGGAGATATTCTCTGTTTCATCCTCTCTCCTGTTTCGGATTCTGCTGTAATAGCTTCCTATCTTCGCTAAAACCGCTGCTCTTTTTCTCTGGTTTTGTGTAATTCCTGTAATTTCTGTATTCCCTATACTTTCCGCAGCCTCCGCTATATTTAAAAACCATCTGGCTGCATAAGATTTTCCGCCGTCTCCCTCAAAGTAATACCAATATGCCATTCCCAGTTCATAAGAAACCCGAAGGAATGCTCCTTCATCTGTGCGCAAAGCTTCTTCATGACTCCTGGTATCTCCCTCTGACTTTTCTTTTAAAACCTTTCGCAGAAAGATATCCTCCTCTTCCGTCAGTATTGCGTCTTCCAAAAATATTTCAATTAATTGCTGGTATGCTTCTTCCCGAACGGGATTTAAAAATATTGCAGATTGGCAGTTTTTTTTCTGCTCTTCATAGACATTAAATTTAGCTTCTTTCAGATACTCCTCATATGATTGTTCCTTAGTTAATTCCCCCTGTTCCAGCTGTAACTGACTCCCTGCTGAAAATATTATAATAAACGCAGCAGCAACAAACAGGTACCTTGCTTTCCTCCACCACAAAATCCCCTGAAGTGCTCTTTCACAAGACTCTATCCCAGAAAACCTCTGAGTTCTGTCAAATCTCATACATTTGCAAATTATTTTTTTTAAACCAAAATACCCCGGGCACAATTTCCAATCCTCCTTACCAATTCCGGACAGCAGCAGTTTTCCTGTAACCAGCTGGAATAAGGTCACTCCCAGGCTATATATATCGGCTCTGGTATCCACAACACATGTACCATCGTATTGTTCCGGCGCCGCATATCCTTTTGTCCCATAATGTCCCCCGTGATAACTACTTTCCTTAACAAAGGGTGAGACCGTACCAAAATCTACTAAAACCAGACTTTTGTCAGCGCGGCATATCATATTGTCCGGTTTCAGATCTCCATAGACTACCGGCGGTTCCTGACTATGAAGGTAATGCAAAACCCTGCAAATCTGTATACCCCATATGACAGCCTGGCGAGGTTTCACTTTTCCTGTTTCTTTTAAAATATTTGCTACATTTCTCCCTTCCACATAATCCATTACAATCAATATCTCGGATTCTGTTTCAATTACATCAATAACTTCGGGCAGATTCGGATGGGAAAAATGCTTCCACAATTCCAGCTCCACTCCATCTCTGCCCTTCGCCACAATCTTTATTGCCCAAAACTTATACGCATTTTCATTCAACGCCAAAAAAACACTTCCCTCTCCTCCGGAACCCAAAGGTTTTAAGATCCTGTATTTGCCGTCAACTAAAGCCCCAATCTCCAGTTTTCCTCAACTCCTTTATTCTGTTGTACTGCTAAATGGAAATATAACGAAACGTTATTGAATTTATTTGATGCGGTAAGTACCGCGATTAGATTTTGTCATTCTACTACATTTATTTAAAAATGTCTAGTGGCAGTATGCACAAAGTTTACATAACACAGAATAAGTTTCAGAGCCTGTCCACAAGTTTTCAGACAGGCTCTGCTATTTTACATTCTCTCAGGTGCAGAAAATCCTAAGACATCAATACAGCTTTCCAGTACGTCTCTTGCCAGCAGAAGCAGCTGGATATAGCTTCCTTTTTGTTTCTCGTCCTCTTCTGACAAAATTTTTGTCTCATGATAAAAGCGGTTAAACGCATTTGCCAGATCATAGATATAAGAACAGATCTTGTGGGGTGCGATTTCCTCAAATGCATTTTCCATTACATTGTTAAACTTGGATAATTCAAGCATCAGTGATTTTTCACTGTCGCTTACCGGTTCACCAATTGCATAGGCTCCTAATTTTCCCCCATTTTCCTGATATTTGTTCAGGATAGATTTTATACGAACAATGGTATAAAGGATATATGGGCCTGTATTTCCTTCGAATGATGTAAAACGATCCACATCAAATACGTAATCTTTTGAAGCCTGGTTGGATAAGTCTCCATATTTAACTGCGGACAGACCAACAATCTTAGCCGTCTTTCTGGCCTCTTCCGGATCAATTTCATGATTTTCTGTTATTTTACGGAACATTTCATCATTAATGCTGGTGATCAGGTTTTCCAGTCTCATAACGCCGCCTTCACGGGTCTTAAAAGGCTTACCATCTTTTCCGTTCATAGTACCAAAGCCTACAAAGGTCAGATCCGTATCGTCCTGAATAAGCTTTGTCTTTCTTGCACAGCGAAATACCTGTGTGAAATATAACTCCTGGCGCTTGTCTACCACATAAATAATATGATCCGGATGATATAGCTTCATACGTTCTACAATAGTAGCCAGGTCAGTTGTATTATAAAGAGACGCTCCATCTGATTTTAATATCATACATGGCGGAATCTCTTTGGTATCTGTTTCTTCTTTGACATCTACTACCAACGCACCGTCATCAATATGCGCATATCCATTTTCTTTCATATACTGAACCATGTCCGGAATGTAAGGCTGAGCATCAGACTCGCCTTTCCATAAATCAAAATGAACATTTAAATTTTCATAATTTCTCTTCAAGTCCGTAACAGATACCTCCAGGATATGTTTTAAGATCCCCTGGTATCCCCGGTGCCCTTGCTGAAGCAGATAAGTTGCCTGCATTGCTTCCTCTTTATATTCCGGGTGTTCTTTTGAATAAGTACTTGCCGCAGGATAAATTTCTTCCAATTCGGAAATGGTAAATGGTGCTTGTACAGGATACTCACCGGTAAAGTTTTCATCAAAATACACCAGTTCCGGTTTTCTCTTCTTAAGTTCTGTTATAATCAGTCCCATCTGAAGCCCCCAGTCACCAAGATGTACATCTCCGATCATTTCGTGTCCCAGGAACTTTCCCATTCGCTTAATGCTTTCCCCGATAATGGCAGAACGCAGATGACCTACGTGAAGTGGTTTTGCAACATTGGGACCGCCGTAATCAATAATAATTTTCTTTGGCTCTTTCGTCTTTTCTATGGATAAATATTCATCTGCCTGCATTTCTCTCATATACGCAGCCAGATATTCTTTTGTCAATTTCAAATTAATAAAACCCGGATTCACCGCATTTACTTCTTCAAACACTTCACTTTGTGCCAGCTTCTCCACAACTCCGTTGGCAATCATAATCGGTGCTTTCTTATACACTTTAGCAGCTGCCATTGCTCCGTTACACTGGTATTCGCACAGATCCGGACGATTAGAGATGGTTACTTTTGCATAAGATGCATCATATCCTGCCTCGGTAAAAGCGACTGTCATTTCATCCGTAATCATATCAATAATTTTTTTCATATTTATACCTATTGCATATTACAGGCTTGCCTGCAATACTGCCACAATAAAACAGGTTGAAAGAATCACACCGTGGCATCCTTTCTATATCATAATTTTCTTTCAACCTTATACCTATTTTATAATTTTCTTTCAACCTTTCGAACATCCATATCTCAAGCTTGCTTGCGATACTGTCCAAATAAGCAGTATGAACTTGTTTACACTTTAAAAGTGTTTTTCTTTCACACTTTGACCGCACGAATATCGTAAGCCTGCTTACAATATTCATTGCACGCAAAACAGCCGTTCAAACGGCTGCCTCTGCAAATTGTCTCTTTGATACATTATACTTTGTGTTTCTGTTATTTTCAACTTCTTTTTCAAATAGATGTTACATTGCACCTATCCTTGTAAAGTAGCCTTTGGCGAGGGACAGATACCCTGAGACCATCACTTTGCCAGCTCCGATGCCGTGCAGCGCTGATCACGGCACGGTTTGAACAGTAACAAATAGAACCTTTCAAAAAGAATCTCCTTAATAACTCCTTTACAAGGTGCTGATCCCACCGTATAATTTATATAGGTCTTATCATAACATATAATTATAGGAATTGCAGTAACAATTAGCTGCAGATTGATCCCTACACCAGAAAGGAGATTGAAATTCATGACACCTATGCAAGAATTCTATGAAAAACAGGCTGCAATCATTATTAAGAACCTGGAAAAACGAAATATGGAGGGTTACTACTGCCCTGACAGCAAAAGCGCAGTTAAAAAGGCAATGAGTTTCTTACCGGATTGTGCTGTTGTATCCTGGGGAGGCTCTATGACACTGACTGAATGCGGGATGATGGATGCCCTGAAAGCCTCCGGTCTGACACTGATTGACCGTTCACAGGCTGTAACACCCGAAGAAACCAAAGCCATGTATCGTCAGGCATTGAGTGCAGATTATTATTTTATGAGCTCCAATGCCATCACGCTGGACGGTAAACTGGTCAACATCGATGGTACCGGAAACCGGGTTGCCGCCCTGACTTATGGACCTGACCATGTTATATTACTGGTGGGCATGAATAAAGCTGCCAAAGACGAGGCAAGTGCCCTGGAACGTATACATACCCAAGCCGCACCACCAAACGCAATGCGTCTGAAAATGAAAACCCCCTGCGGACTGACTGGCGTCTGTTCAGACTGTACTTCTAAGGAATGTATCTGCAGTCAGACACTGATCATTCGCTATAATCGATTCAAAGGGCGTATTAAAGTAATCCTGATTGGAGAAAATCTTGGTTATTGATTTTTCATACCGGATTTAATCATAAAACATTCAGATACGCCAAAGGAAAGGATGAACACTATGCTAACCCCCGCAGACCATTTTCATGGAAGTGACTTAGAAACAATTGAATATACCTATGGCATTAAAAAAGAAAACATTACCAGTTTTAGCGCCAATGTAAACCCCCTGGGAGTTTCGCCCAAGCTGCGCCAGACTCTGGCCGCCCACATAGATGTTATTACCACTTATCCGGATCGGGAATATACCGCACTTCGCAGGGCCATCGGAACCTATGCAGGCTGTGATCCGGATCACATCATCGTTGGAAATGGTTCAACGGAATTAATCTCCCTGATGATACAGATACGGCATCCGAAAAAAGCGATGATTCTGGGGCCCACTTATTCCGAATATGAACGTGAAATCTCTCTGGACGGCGGTATCTCCCTCTACTATCCACTGAAAGAATCCAATAATTTTCAGATGCAGGCGGATGACCTGATGAATAAATTGAATGAACAGATTGACCTGCTGATTTTATGTAATCCCAATAATCCTACCTCTACATCAATCTGTCGCAATGATATGCGTAAAATTCTAGACTGTTGTAAACAGAATGATATCTTCGTTATGGTGGATGAAACATATGTAGAATTTGTACCGGATCATTTGGAAATTACCAGCGTTCCACTGACCGATTATTACAATAACATTGTAATATTGAGGGGCATTTCCAAATTCTTTGCTGCTCCCGGCCTTCGTCTCGGATATGCCATAACGGGCAACCTGGATCTTATCAAAGAAGTTAACAAAAAGAAAAATCCCTGGACAATCAATAGCCTTGCAGAGGCTGCGGGAAAACTGATGTTTTCTGATACGGAATATATTTCAGCTTCAAAAAAACTTATCTTTTCAGAACGGGACAATATTGTTCATGAGCTATCTCTCATAAACGGAATTAAAGCTTATCCGCCCACTGCAAACTTTATACTGGTCCGTATATTGAAAAATGGCATAACCTCAAAGGATGTCTTTGAGTATGCCATTCGCAGAGGACTTATGATCCGGGACTGTTCTACATTTCCATTTTTGGGAAATCAGTATTTCCGGTTTTGTTTTATGTCAGCAGTAAAAAACAGAGAACTGCTTATGTGTATACATGAACTATTTGATGATTAGTATACATTAAACCTACACACAAAGGGGCTGTCTAATTTCCCGATAGCCCCTTTTTCTATCTTTATCATCTATTTTCTATTTGCTAAATATTTTCTTAACAAATAAATGATATAGATTAGTAACAAAAGCTTTATTATACCCCAAATTCCAATTAAAATAGTCAATAATTTTCCCTCATTTTATAATTTTAAAATGTATTTGACACCGTTACATCATTTCCACTTCCAGTTGCCGTAGCTCTTAAATACCCTGAAAAAGAAATAACCCCATCCCAAGACTGTACCCCAAGTCTATACTGTCCATATGTAGAAGTCTTAGTTAAACTTTCACTCGTAACATTGCATCCGATAGTTGTATAGCCTTCATCCCATACTGTAGTTACCTTATTATTGGTTAATTGTACGGTAAACCAACAGTTAAATAAGACTGCTGTATATGAAATTTTCCATGCATTTGTAGCTCTTGTAGTAGAAGGCTCGATTTTAATCGTATACGCTTCCCCCCTTTCATTAATTCCTGTATATTCTTGCACCGGATTTATATTCAAATCTTTAAAAACAATTTGTTCTTCCTCTACATTACCAGTCTTATCTGATGCAAATACGTTCATTGAAAAGGTCAATAGTAGAATTAATGTTAATAGTAATGATAAACCTCTAAATTTCTTTTTTTTCCACATCATTTTATCTCCTTTAACTTTGTTAGTTGTTACAAAATCATAGTTCATATAGATATCGTACGTTGAATAAAAATTACTGATCATTAACATTTACTACTATAATAATAGTCGACTATTTTTATAGTCATATAATAACATAGTTATACTCCTGTGTCAAGTTTTATAATAAAAATATATACTCTACTTATGGTTCAATACTTAACAGCGATAACTCAAATTTTGGTATTCGCAATTTTTGATATAAATCGACAATATAGTATAAATAATTTTAGTAAGTATCAATATAAGTCAAATCAAAATAGATACTGATTACCATAATTGAACTATAGTATAAAGTATCTAAATCTAGTTGACTATTCTGAATGAACATATTATTATTAATTAAAAATACATTAAATCATCGAGAGGAAAAGAATAGATGAAAGAATTACACGAATTAACGAAGAGTGAATTAGAAATCATGAAAATCTTATGGCAGGCTGATCATGATCTTTTACTCTCAGAAATACTACCACTCATAGAACAAAAATTTAATAAAAGCTGGAAACGTCAAACTGTTTCTACATTTCTTTCTCATTTAATCGAAAAAGGTGTTGCGACCTCATACAGAAAAGGCCGATATTTTTATTATCGTGCCATAGTAACAGAGGATAGCTACAAATTAAATGAAATTAATAATACAGTGAACTTTTGGTGTAATGGGTCAGTGAAGAATTTAATATCAGCGTTATGTGACCAAGAAAAACTTAGCATATCTCAAACTGAAAAAATCGAAAGGATACTAGATGAATTGGATAATTGAACTATTTTATTTTTTTATATTATTAAATATAGTAATTGCTGTAACATGTGTTCTTTGGGCTATTTATCATAAAATAATTGATAAGAATGTTTCATCTACATTTTGTTTTAATAGTATAAAAACCTTGATAATATTCCTGTTAATATCAATTATCGGTTTTAAATCCCTGCAATCAACATATTCAGGAATCCAGCTGGAAAGTATGAGTATAACAAACTTTATCTTATATCAGATTTCTTTTGTTGTTATATGTATTTGGGGGATTGGAATTATTATTTTCTTAACTGGAATTCTGATTAATATTTTAAAATTCAGCAGAAACATTTCTTTTTATAACGCATACATTTTAGATCCTCATTATACTCATATACTATCCCAAATAAAAAGTAACTTTAATTTCAACAAAAAAATAAAACTCTATTCTAACAGCAACATAACAATTCCAATAGTTACCGGTGCATTAAAACCTAAAATTATACTTCCCGAAAATACCCCAACCGATAAGGAATTATATATTATTATGCTTCATGAGTTTATCCATATCTACAGAAAAGATCTTCTGTTTAAATATCTATTAATAATACTTAGGGGTATCTTTTGGATAAATCCTTCATTTATCTATATATCAAAACAATTAGATATTTGGTCCGAATATAGCTGTGACGAAATTTCCTGTAAACATCAAAAGAATATATTTACAAATAAAGAATATTTCTCAACTATACTTCGCTATTCAATGCAATTTAAACAGAAGTTTTCCATTACAACGGCTTTATGTAGTCATAAATCCAATATAGAAAAAAGAATTAGACATTTTAAAAGTTCTAATTTAACATCAAAGTTCGTAAAATATATTTCTATTCTCTTATTAGCTATGATCATGTTAATAGAAGTACATTTTTACTATTCAGCTAGTCAATATCAAAATACGTTTATTAGCACTTTTCAGCAGTGGAGTACCATAAATATAATTCACGTTTCTAAAACACAAGAATCTATTACCTGCAAATAATCTCTTAATACGAAACCTTAACCAGACACAACCCTCTGGCTGGAGCCGTAATACCAGCCAGAGAGCGGTCTTTCCCCTCAAGAATCTCTGTCATCTCTTTTGGCGAGCGTTTTCCCTGGCCCACTTCTATCAGCGTTCCCGTCATGATCCGTACCATATTGTACAAAAATCCTTCGCCTGTAAAATTAATTTGCAATTCCCCTTCCAGTTCTGTAATTTCTATTTTAATTAACTTACGGACTGAGGATTTTTTCATTCTTTTATTCGAACAGAAGCTTTTAAAATCGTGAGTTCCAATTAACGCTTCCGCTGCTTCACGCATGGCTTTCACATTCAGATGTTCATCAAGTGGATAAATGTACTTTCGCTCAAATACATTTTTCAATGTACTGGTAGAAATCCGGTAACGATACACCTTTTCCTTCGCATTCAGACGGCTGTGAAATCGCTCCGCTGTCTCTGTCACTTCAAGAATCCCAATATCCTCCGGCAGGTATTTATTCAGGTAATCACGGATATCCTCTGTTAAGACACATCCCTTTGGAAGATGGAAATTAGCCGTCTGTCCAAGGGCATGTACACCTGCATCTGTTCTTCCTGCCCCCTGGACTTCAATCGGCATTCCTGCCATTTTTGATAATATTGCCTCCAGCTTGCCTTGTATCGTATTATCCGTATTCCCCTGTTTCTGCCATCCATCATACCTTGTTCCATCATATTGGACTATCATTTTATAATTCATATACACTGCTCCTATCTTTCACTGCATTCTAAAATGCAATCAGCATTTCTTTAATAGTTACAGTGTAATGCCTGCTGTCCGGAAAGTCAACGCATTCCCTTTCTTTTATAATGCCTCAATATGTTCTTTGAGTTTTTGTACTGCCTCCTGAAATGCCTCATATCCACGCAGTTTTTCATATCTCTCGTCTGACATCAGTAGATTTAACTGGGATTGTTTTATTCCTTTTACCTGACCCTGGTTTTCATTACAGTCCAATGTGACTGTGTCAAAGTAAACCCGGTCCTGGAAAGAATAATCCATTTCCCGAATATGATCCATATATTTTATGATACTCTTTAATGCTTCTTCCTCATGATAAGTTTCCAAATACAACTGGGTAATTTTTTCCCATGCAAACAGACAGCCTCCGCTTCCAAAGATCTCTTCTATCTCACATCCTGCCCTTGCATATTCAAATGCTCTTTCTAAATTTTGTGTTTTTCTGGCGGTTGCAGTCAGAGAAAGCAATGCCATTTCTGCATTTCGGATACCGGACAACAAATTGGATTGCAATAGTTTCTCTGCCTTTTTATAATCTCCCTTTTTCAGATAGATACTGGGCCGCAGCTGTGAAGGATCAATCTGCTGCTGTGGTATGGAATCCAAATATGCTTCTGCCTCATCGTATTTTTCCGCTTCCATGCATCTCGTAACCAGATACACCTTGGCATTTTCACGAATTAACGGATTGGAAGAACCCACTATTTCCTTAGCCAGTTTTTCCAGCTGATTTCCCCATTCATCCCATTCTTCTTCCATAAAGTCCTGATCCATTGTATAAGACAGCATTATGGAAGCGGATATTACCCTCATTTTCAATTCTTCTGAATTTGAGTACTGTTTTAAATAAAATTGAATTTTTTTCATTCCTTCCCGAAAGCCTTTATCCTGACATATTACGCGTATATCTGCCATAATTTCATCCAGCATATTTATATCCAGCTCCTGGGTATAAGACAGCAGATGGTCGATTGTGGTACCAAGTGCTCTGGCAAGGGGCGGCAGCAATAAAATATCCGGATAGGTACTCCCCGTCTCCCATTTACTCACTGCCGGTGCAGTAACGCCAATTGCCTGGGCCAGCTGCTCCTGCGTTAATTGTTTATCCTTTCTTAGCTTTAAGATAACTTCACCTATATTCATTTTATATGCTCCTCTTCTAAATATGGAAACGGCCATTTCTTATTACTAGTATATCTGATATAAATGAAATCCGCAATGGAGCCCTATTATAGTTCCTGTTAAGAAAATTTAACCCACAGGAAAGTGGCAATTAAAAACTTTTCAATTTCTTCACAGACTCTTCAATCGTCTGTCACACTTTCTTCACAACTATCCTTTATATTATAAATATGAAAAGCCAATAAGACTTTTTCAAGAAATTAAATCTTTTTCATTTTCGCCAGTATCGATGAGGTACTGGCCTTCCTTCCATTTAGGGGTAAAATTCAACTAAATTCCTTTGATAATAAAATATTTTTTATTTATCTTGACAACGCTTTGTTTACATGGTATATTAAGAGAGTATTTTGAATGAATTTTTGATCTTCACATATTTTTGTAAGTCACTAATTTGATTGATGATTTACAAAAATATGTGATTTTTTTTATTTTCATGTTAAGATATAATATTATAATTGGAGGTACCTACTATGAATAACGGTACAGTAAAATGGTTTAACAGCACTAAAGGATTTGGATTTATCACAAACGACAGCACAGGCGAAGAATTCTTCGTACATTTTTCAGGAATTGCTACTGAAGGATTCAAATCTTTAGAAGACGGACAGAAAGTAACTTTCGATATCGCTCAGGGAAACCGCGGTATGCAGGCAGTTAACGTTTGTGCAGCTTAATCAGCTACTCAAATAAAAATCCGATCATTTATTAGATCATTTAAGCCGATGTGTAAAGCATCGGCTTATTTTATTGCACTCCTCTTTGCACATAAAAAGAAATATGCAGAATTTTATCAATTTTTTAAAAAATTCGTTGACAAGCGCAGTAACTTATGATAAAATTCTTAACTGTAGCGGTTATTTATATCGCAGGCTGATGTGGCACAGTCGGTAGCGCACCTCATTGGTAGTGAGGAGGTCACGGGTCCGATTCCCGTCATCAGCTCTTTGGAGCCCTGGATTATATCCGGGGCTTTTTTCGTATATAACTGCTTTTCTAAGCAACCCGTTTACTCAGAATGTTTTTACAGAAGAGAGGATTATGGCAGCTTATCAAAAAACAACAAAATCATCAGCAACCCGGAAAAATCAAAGAAAAAAAATATCCGCAACGCTATCTTCAACTAGCCGCGGTTCGGCAAAAAAGCGTCTGAGCCAAAAGGAACAGCTGCTAAAAAGAAAGCGGCAGGTGCGCCGTAACTGGTTTCTCATAGGCTTTATACTTTTGACGGCAGGCATATTTACCTGCTTTCTGCTGTTTTCAGGAACTCCCCGGCCAGGCGAATTAACAAAAAGTGTTCTTCAGTATGAAGATCAGGTCAAAAAATATTGTAAAGAATACGACATTTCCGAATATTCTGATGTGATTCTTGCAATGATGCAGCAGGAAAGTGCCGGAAAAGGAACGGATGTCATGCAATGCTCCGAAAGTCCTTTTAATACCCAATACTCAAATGAACCTGGCAGTATTACAGATGTGGATTATTCCATTCAGGTGGGCGTGGAAACCTTTGCCTATTGCCTCGGGGAAGCGCAGTGTACTTCGGTCAACGATATGGATAAATTAAAACTGGCTCTTCAGGAATATAATTTTGGAAATGCATATGCCACGTGGGCAGCGGAAAATTATGGAGGATACTCTCCGGAGAATGCACAGGAATACTCAGATAAGATGAAAGCGCAGCTTGGCTGGACTACTTACGGTGATCCTGAATATGTACCGCATGTTTTGCGCTACTATAATAAATAAAACCCCTATACAGAGGGAGTGCCAGTATCTAAAGATACTGGCAGGTTATGAAAAAGATTATTAACAATGCTTATTTGCTTTGTACACTTAATACTATAACGGATTGCTGTGAAGAAACTGTGTACAGTACTTGAAGACTTTGTGAAGATTTTTATACTCCCTTCCAACTGCTAAAATGGCAAAAAGAAGGACTGGCCATCGCCAGTCCAGGAGGGAGAGAAAAGTTTATGTAAAAAAGCTTGTTTGCTTTGTATGTATATACTATATCAATCAATTGTGAATAAGATATGGCATCCCGCTTAAAGCTTTATAAAGTTGTTTAAGAATTTATAAAGGTTTTAAAAAGAAAAGCTTTCTCACCCCTAAAAAGAGGGAGAGCCAGTATCTTGGCGGATACTGGCGAGTTATGAAAAAGATTTATATGAAAAAGTCTTATCGGCTTTTACATGTATTACTATAAAATATAGTTGTGAAAAATATGTGACAGCCTGTTGAAGAATTTGTGAAAAACATTTCTGCTGCTTTTTTCAGAGATATTTTTAATAAACAGGAGGCTTTTCAGGCACACTCTGCGTCTTCTCCCACAGGTCTGATCCTCCTTGCCAGATATACGGCAGGTGTATCTGCAAGACTTGTAAATATAAAGATTACATAGCTTGCCCACATAATACTGATCAGGGTACGGGTATCATACGTTCCCAGAAATGCCCCCATAGTGAATAAAACCGTATTTAAAAGCTGGGACAGTAATGTAGATCCGTTATTACGAAGCCACAGATAGCGTCTGCTGTCTCCACACAGCCTTTTTGTCAGCCCCCACCATTTATGATACAGCCAGACATCAAACTTCTGGGAAATGGCATATACGATAAGGCTTGCTGCCATCATACGCGGTGTATTGGAAAAAATATTTACGATACTCGAATGAGCCCAGTCATTTGCTCCCGGCTGATACAGCAGCCAGGACTGGGATATAATAATAAAAGTAAGGGAGGTAAGTATTCCAATGTTTACCGCCTGATTCGCCGCTTTTTTTCCGGATACCTCGCTTAGGATATCCGTCACAAGGAACGTAGATGCAAATAAGATATTTCCAAGCGTCTGCTCCATCCCAAATGCATTCACCAGTATCAAAACTTCTATATTAGCAGATATCGTTGCCAATACGGTAAATGCCATCAGTCCTTTGCACCCCAGCAGCTTATACCACAGCAGAACACTTCCATAAATAATAACAACACTCAGTATTAATAGAATCTCATTTCTCATCTTTTACTTATCTCCTACTCCAAAATCCGTATTTTCTATTAAAATATCAACCCTTGGGTTATCCAGATAAACGGGCAGCAGTTCTTTTATAAACTCCCGTATTACAGAAGGAGACGGTTTAATAGGTTTGCTGTTCTCATTCATAATATTGATACACACCCGGTCAAAATATTCAAGTCCGGTTAAAATATCCCTCTCCATTGATGCTGCATTCTGACCTGGAATTCCAAATAAAAGGCAGCATTCATCATAGTATCCGGCAATTTCTTCGGGTGAATCCGTTGTAATCCCCTTATCCAGGTAACTTTCCCGGAACAGGGCATCAAATGTTTCCACACCAATTTTAATCTTAACCGTAATACCATGCTGTCCAAAATACCTTTTAATGTCCGAAATCTTATCCCTATGCATCCAGTGGCATTCAAAATGAAGCTGTCTGATCTCCTTTTCCAGGCATTTACTTAATACTGCCTGCATCGTATTTTCATCCAGATCAGTAAAACTTCCGGAATTGATTACCTCCAGGGTCTTATAAATTCCGGTTACCTTTTCAATTTCCATTTTGTTTAATCTGTAATTTTCCTCTTCGTTTCTGGAATAGTCCAGATGATAATCGCAGAACCGGCATCTTCTCCATTTACAGCCGTTTCCCCGAAGCAGGATGATCTCCCGCGGATTTTTTTCAGAAATAATAGAATAGCGGTTTAATTCAGTCATTTTTTTCCTTTCCGTCCGGCATTCTGACCTGAAGCATAATGATAAGCCGGACCAGTACTCCATCCGGACAGTAATGATAGTGACAGTGATGAATATTTTGTCAGACTGCAAGGCGAAGGATGTAGTACTAGAGCGTGTTTTAAAATTACACACTGCTATGATGTTATAAGGAAAATAAAAAAAGACGCTTATAATTAAGCGCCATCAACAGTACCGGTAAAAACCCTCACTGCGGCTTTTTCCGATAATCATTTTCCCTGTACAGCACTGCATAAATAAAAGAAATATAGCACCCGTTATCCATACCGCAGCCTGCAAAGCTAATCGCAGGATACACTACGCCGTCGCCTTGCAGGAACGCTTCTGATATGGATATCAGTCACTCTATTCTCTGTTATTTACCTTATACCGTACTAGTTTTATTTATAGACAGGATGGTCACGAACTGTCTTATTCAATTGCGTATTACACTATATCAGCATCCTACCGGCTTGTCAACGTATTTTTTTACGGATTCTCTGCAGTGCATTATCAACAGACTTGGGCGGCTTATCCAGAAGTTCACCTATTTCTACATAGTCTTTCCCCTGTAAATAGCAGTCCAGCACTTTCTTTTCAAATGCGCTTAAGGATGCTTCCAGCTTCTCCTCTATCTGCTTTTTATTTTCCTGATGAATCAGCAGTTCTTCCGGATTACTCTCCTGGGTAAACAGAATTTCCTCCAGCGGCAGGGATTCTTCTCCTGCTTCAAGGGTTCCTGAATACAGTGAAACATAAGAGTTTAACGGGGTATGCTTCTTCCTGTTGGAAGCTTCAATTGCATGATAGAGCTGCCGTCCGATGCAGAGTTTTGCAAAATGATAAAAAGAGGCATCCCTGTCTTCCCGGTAATCCCTGACAGCTTTAAACAGGCCAATCATCCCCTCCTGGATCAGATCGTCCTTATCTCCGCCGATTAAGTACAGTGCCCTTGCTTCTTTACGCACCAGATATTTATACTTTTCCATAATGTAGTCCGTAATCCCGGGATTTCCATCCCTGAGCTTTACGATTAATTCTTCGTCGGTATATCCGTCGTAGGACACCATTTCCCGCCTCCACCTGATATTTGTTTACATCCGCTGTCTTACAATCTCATAAGCCAGTACACCGGCAGCTACGGAAGCGTTCAGCGAGTCGATATCCCCTTTCATGGGAATCGATGCAGTAAAGTCGCATTTCTCTTTTACCAGGCGGCTGACACCTTCGCCTTCACTGCCTATCACCAATCCGATCGCTCCTTTTAAATCCTGCTTATACATCACTTCACCGTCCATATCTGCACAGACAAACCAAAGACCTTTTTCCTTTAACTCTTCTATTGTTTTCGCAAGATTTGTGACTTTGGCTACCGGTGTATAGTTAATAGCTCCAGCAGAAGTCTTAGCAACAGTTGCCGTAAGGCCTACTGCACGGCGTTTCGGAATGATAATGCCATGAGCCCCTGCCAGATTAGCTGTACGTATAATAGCTCCCAGGTTATGTGGATCTTCAATATTATCCAGCAATATAAGAAATGGAGGTTCGCCCTTTTCTTCTGCAATCTTCAAAATATCTTCCACTTCAGCATATTCATAAGCTGCTGCATAGGCAATAACCCCCTGGTGCTTGCCGGTTTCTGAGATCTGATCAAGCCTTTCCTTATCCACATAGTTAATAATGGTATCATGCTTTTTTGCTTCTCTTACGATGGTACGAACCGGACCATCCTGACAGCCATCCAGAACAAACAGCTTGTCAATCGGCTTTCCGGCACGAAATGCCTCTATTACAGCATTTCTGCCTTCTATTGTCAATTCCTCATATCTCATTGGTATTCTCCTTTACGGCTGCCTCTGTCATATCATCTTCTGCAATAGCATCAGCTGCCTTATCCACATTTATTTTATTTCGGACATTACTATCCACATTTTCCAGACTCCTAATACCCTCTTTTACCAGATCAATCATACGATGCATCTGGTTTTCCAAATACAGATATCCCATTAGTGCCTCAAATCCTGTTGCTTTTCTATAATCGAGCATTGTAGCATTTTTTGCCATCGTATAAGATTTGGCATTACGCCCTCTTTTGTAAATCTGCTTTTCCTCATCTGTCAAAAGAGGCATAATCTTCTCTATCATTTCAGCCTGGGCAGATGCCTTCACAAGTGCACTTGCGTTCTTGTGAAGTTTATTTGCGGGACAATTCCCCTGGCAGACCACCAGCGTGCGGATTACCAGGTCATATATACTGTCTCCGATATATGCCAGTGTCAGCGGAGAATACGTCTTCATATCCAGATCATCCAGCCTAAACTGCTCTTTTAAATAATCAGAGAATGAATCTACGCCTTTTTCCATTTTACACCCTCTCTGGTATCTTCCAGAACAATGCCTTTTGCAAGCAGAGCATCACGGATTTCATCTGCTTTTTTGAAATCCTTTGCTTTTCTAGCCGCCTGGCGGTCTTCGATCATTTTTTCAATGTCCTCTGCCAGAATTTCTTCTTTTTTATCAACTATGATTCCCAGTACATCGCATAAGTTTACCATTTTATCCAAAACTGTCTGAATAAATGATTTTGAATTTTCTCCGGAAATATTTGTATTTACATACTTCACCATTTCGAAAATCGCAGAGATTGCATCTGCAGTATTGAAATCATCATCCATAGCTTCATCAAACTTAGTTTCAAATGCAGCCGCCTGGGTCAGGCTCTCTTTTTCTTCCAGTGACAATTCTTTATCCTCTGCATTTCCATCCAGAAATTTCAGGTTATCCACGGCAGTTATAATACGTTCCAGGCTTGTTTTGGAAGCTTCCATAAGGTCTGCACTGAAGTTGAGCGGACTTCTGTAGTGGGCACTGAGCATAAAGAAACGCAGTACCTGTAAGTCATACTTTTCGCCAATTTCACGCACTGTAAAGAAATTCCCAAGAGACTTGGACATTTTGCGGTTGTCAATATTTAAAAAGGCATTGTGCAGCCAGTATTTTGCAAAGTCTTTTCCATTGCAGCATTCACTTTGTGCAATTTCATTTTCATGGTGAGGGAATACCAGATCCTCTCCGCCTGCATGAATATCAATCTCTTCGCCCAGATATTTTTTAGACATCACCGAACACTCAATATGCCATCCCGGACGTCCTGCACTCCACGGAGATTCCCATGCCGGCTCTCCTTCTTTTTTTGGTTTCCAGAGTACAAAATCCAGCGGATCTTCCTTCTGGTCTTCTCCCGATACTAACAGGGAACGGTTTCCAGCACGTAAGTCATCCAGGTTCTTATGAGAAAGCTTACCATATTCATCAAACTTTCTGGTTCTGAAATAAACGGTTCCGTTCACGTCATAAGCAAACCCTTTTTCAATCAGGGTGGAGATCATTTCAATCATTCCGCCGATTTCCATTGTAGCAAGGGGATGAGTTGTAGCCGGCAATACATTCATAGCAGCCATATCTTTTTTACATTCTGCAATATAGCGCTCCGATATCTCCTGGGCTGACACTCCTTCTTCGATTGCTTTCGCAATGATCTTATCATCTACATCCGTGAAGTTGGATACATAATTTACTTCATATCCCTTATGTTCCATATAACGTCTGACCGTATCAAAAACAATCATCGGCCTGGCATTACCAATGTGAATAAAATTATATACGGTTGGTCCGCAGACATACATGCTTACCTTACCCGGTACCAAAGGCACAAATTCTTCTTTTTTCTTTGTTAAAGTATTGTATACTTTCATATTCTATTCTCTCCGTTCTATAAAATCTGATGGCTGTTCAGTCATAGGATTTATCTCTAATACCCAATGCCATTAGTCTATGCAAAAATCTTCCATTTGTCAATATCCCCGCAGCCTTTTCCGCTAAACTATTTCATCCAGAAATATTTTATTAAATAACTCTATCTTAGAAAGCGGCAGGCGATCCTCTTCTATCAAACCTTTAGCACCAAAAAATAATTTCGTCAGTGCTCCAACAGACAGGACCGCATCCACATCTTCCGCTCTGCAGTCTGTGATACGGCATGCACATCCTCCATTCTCACTCAAATCGAACCGGAAGATTCCATTATTGCCAGGAAGCATCCGGTCTTCTACCTTTATGGTAAAAGATACCGGTTCCCTGCTTCTCAGGCTGGAAGCAAAAGATTCCAGATGGACAATCCTCGCCATGATCAATGATGCAGTTTTGACAGCATTAGAATAGAGCCCTTCACGAAAAGCAGTAACTGTTATGGATTCATCCCGGGCATTATCAAATACACCCTTTTCATTATAATAGGAAAAAAGGGCTGAAATTACTTCTTTTTCATACTCAGCCGTACAAATCAGCTCCCGTATCTGCGGAGTTTCTTCCAATGCACTAAAGCAATAACCAACCGGTTTTCCTTCTGCCAAAAAAATAAGAATCCCGCCACGTTCACTTTCCTGCTCCTTAAGCAGACGGTTCATATATGCCGCTGTCCGGACCGTATATACTTGATAACGCTCTCTTAATAATTTTTCAGAAAGATCAGCAAGCTGGCAAAGATCCTCCTTTTCTGCCTCCTGTACCTGAATCTCAATCTCCATATGCCCCGGGGAACTATCCTCTTTACGGACAATCATGCTTTTCTGTTCATATATCGTTTCAAAATCAAAGGGTTTGTAAATCGCCTCTGCTGCAGGCATTAAGAACATAAATGCCTCATTTCTCTCATATCCGTCGCTCAATGCCCTTTGCAAAATGCTCTTCATCAGCCCCTGGTGTCTGGATTCCGGTCTGGTAGCAACCGCCACTATATAATGGGTGTCCACAGTTGTTTCACCAAGATGCACGGCATAGGGATTAAATTGTGCCATAGAAAGCAATTTCCAATCATCATCCACAATTCCGTAAATCAGATTATCCCTGGTACAGTATTCATAATAATAATCCAGAAATTCCTTTGTATCATCCGGGAAAATTTCTTCCCACAGCTTTCTGGTCTTGCCATAATCCTTATCCTCTAACCGGTAAACATCCCGTGAACTCATAATTGCGTTTCCTCCTGCACTATTTACAACAGCCGCCGCAGCCCTGACACGCCCCGCCTGCCATTCTGTCATCTGCTGCCAGATCAAACATGGGAATCAACAGGCATACTGCCTGGGAACTAATCCCCTCTCCCGCTCCTGTAAATCCCAGTCCTTCTTCTGTTGTGGCTTTCACATTCACCTGATTCTCTTCTAATCCTAAAGCATCTGCAATATTTTTTACCATCTGAGGCATATAGGGCAGAAGCTTTGGTCTCTGTGCTATAATCGTAGCATCAATATTTTCGATCATATAGTTATTTTCTTCCAGAAGTTCTGACACATGCTTTAATAATGTAATACTGGATATTCCTTTATACGCTGGATCTGTGTCCGGAAAATGCTTTCCAATATCACCAAGTGCCGCTGCACCTAACAAGGCATCCATGATGGCATGTACCACGACATCTGCGTCTGAATGTCCCAACAGCCCTTTTTCATAAGGTATCAAAACACCGCCCAGAATCAAATCCCTGTCCGGCGTTAACTTGTGTACATCATATCCCATTCCAACTCTCATATCAACCTCCATTTTATTGGCTTGTAAAAAAAATTATGCGATTAACCTTTGCTGAGAATTCAGCTTAGACCAGTTAAGTTATCTTAAATCTTACCTATATTCATACCCGCCTGAATAGACTTTCATACAGACGGATTTTGCGAGTTACAGAATCATTATAAGTCATGAATAAGAGAAATGTCAAAGGCATATCTATATATTGAGAATTTTCATTTCTTTAGAAACGAAAAAACTCCCCGATCCAAGGACCAGGGAGCCTTCTATGTTTAAATTATTGAGCTGCTTCAGTTGTAGCTGCTTCTGTTGTAGCTGCTTCTGTTGTTGTAGCCTCTGTTATAGCTGCTTCTGTTGTTGCAGCTTCTGTTGTTGTTGCTTCAGTTGTTACAGCTGTTGTAGCTGCTTCTGTTGTCGCAGCTTCTGTTGTTCCTTTATCAGAACTTCCACAACCTACTGCTAATGCTCCTGCTAATGCCATAACTGCCATTAAACCTAATACTTTTTTCTTCATAGTTATATCCTCCTCATATTGACGAGATGCATTTGCACCTCTGTTTCGTTACAGGGGGTATCTTACCACATCCAAAATTAGAATTCCTGCTATTTTTATTAAATAAAAGTGAAAGTTTTCTGACGTTTCTTAATTCTTCTTAAGAATTGTGTCATAATTTGACACAAAAAAAGCATAACGAAATATCATTATGCTTGTGTAGCGGAAGGGAGATTTGAACTCTCGACACCACGGGTATGAACCGTGTGCTCTAGCCAACTGAGCTATTCCGCCATATTTAATTAAAAGACATGGGACCTACAGGGCTCGAACCTGTGACCCTCTGCTTGTAAGGCAGATGCTCTCCCAGCTGAGCTAAGATCCCATGGTCAGCGGCCTGATTACCAAACCGCTTAGTCATTATACTATTAAATCCTTGAAAATGTCAAGCACTTTTTTTGATTAAATTCTACTTTTTCTCCGTCAGGACCAACTACCGTAAAAAACTTGACTCCAAACTCGAAAAACGGAAGTTCTTTTACCAGATAATCCAGGCTGTGAAGCCCGATCTTCTTCGCTTCATAAAAAGCTTCATCAATATCATATACATCCAGGGCAATGTGATCAATATGGCCTGCCCCTCTGGTTTTTAATTCTTCCAGACCTGCTCCTGCCATCTGTATTAATTCCAGAGTAAAACCTTTGAGATAAACAAAAGCAATCTCTATTCTTCCATCCGGTGTATCCAGATACCCTTCTCCCGTCTTACGGAAGCCAAGCTTTTCATAAAATACAATGGAATCCTTCAGGCTTCTTACTTTAACTGCAAGATGTGCCCAGCCCTGTAATCCGGATTTACAGCCATATTCCGCACTGTTATCGTGGCAGAATTCCACAACTTCGTGATTCGGTCCGACAAAATTTGCCCCTCTCACCCCCTTCGTGCCAAGATGCTCATAACAGGTAATCCCGTTACTGGTAGATGCATGATATTTCAATCCTTTTTTTAAAGCCAGTTCCACACATTTTTCTAAATCCGGTGTATCAATTGCATAATGGTCTAAAATGCCGTCTTTTCTTTTAGCCACTTCAGCCAATTCGCTGCCGGAAGGCTGAAATAACTCCAAAACCAGATCACCCAGCTGCAGAAAAGCGACATCAATTTTATAGGGATTCATTACTATTTTTTCATGAAATTTTTTAAATCCCAGATTCTCTTCATACCAGGCAACAGCCTCTTTTAAATTTACTACCGGTATCCCCAGATGCTGAACTCCGGTTATATTCTCACTCAAGTTCATAGCCTGTCCTCCTTGCCATTTTCTTACTTTATTGTAGCACAACTATCGGCAATGAGAAACCTTAATTTTTCTTTAATTTTTCCAAAATAGCATTATAGTAATTCCTTTTTTTCGTTATTATATATATAGGAATTAAATCTGCCTGTATTCCCTTCGGTGATAGCCTTTGAATTTATACAAGGCTGTTTCCTGATCTGCATCCAGATAATTCATCCAAACTTCTGTATCAATAATTCCGGTTTTATATCTGCCAATGTAGTCATTGTAACTGCACCACCAGTAATCTCCCAGATTTTTTACAGTATGACAGACAACCGGAATCAAATGTATCTTACCACAATATTTAAATACATTCACCCAGCCTTCGATTTCCTCGCTTTCATAATATCCGCAGATCCGCTTCTGAAGCCGGTGATCTGCATTTTGATTATAATAACGGGAAAACTCTCTGGTTACTTCTTTCAGCACTTTTGTATTCACCCTGCTATTGTGCGTACTGATCACCATATGTACTTCTGTATCAGTGATACAATATGCAAAAATCCGGAATTCTATTTTTCGCCGGACTAAGGCGACAATATCCAGAAACTTTTTCTTGTCAATTTCATCTGCAAATACATTTTTTTGATTTTTCCATTTTAGATTTGAATAATAGACGTGCGTATCCCTCACTATACGTGGCATTAGATTGCCCTCCTTCATATCAGCAAATTTTCATATACTCCATTTCTCACTTTTACTGCCCCTCTTAGTCCTATGATGGTGCAGTGACAATATATCCCATTTTTCGACAAATTGCAATATGTTTTAATTTTTTGCAATAAGTTGTGTCAATTATTGCTTTTTCTTATTCCACAAGAAACATTCTGAATCTTAAGTGCCACGTTTCGTTGCTGTTTTATACAGGATTCGACAAGGTAATCTGGGTCGTTTGGGCCTAAAAAAACAGGCATCCCGCGAAAAAGCGGAATACCTGCCTCTATTTTTTATTTAAAATAAGCTACACCGGATTCAAAGATTTTCAGATCCTGTTCTCCGTAAATATTAATTGCCACAGAAGCATCACGTCTTTCTGAATGTGCCATTTTACCAAATACACGGCCATCCGGGCTTGTAATACCTTCGATGCAGCAATAAGAACCATTTACGTTCCATTCGCCATCTGCGCTCAGTTCTCCGTCAGCATTTACATACTGAGTGGCTACCTGTCCATTGGCAAATAGTTTCTGCAGCCATTCTTCATTTGCTACAAATCTTCCTTCCCCGTGAGAAGCCGGGTTTACATAGGTCTTTCCAAGTTCCGCCTGTGCAAGCCAGGGAGATTTATCGGAAACTACTTTTGTATATACCATTTTGGAAATATGGCGTCCAATGGTATTGAAAGTCAATGTCGGCGAATCGGCAGTCTGTCCTGTAATTTCTCCGTTTGGTACCAGCCCCAGTTTAATCAGAGCCTGGAATCCGTTACAGATACCAAGTGCCAGACCGTCTCTCTCATTTAATAATTTCATAACTGCTTCTTTGATTTTCGCATTCTGGAATGCGGTAGCAAAGAATTTTGCAGATCCGTCCGGTTCATCACCTGCAGAGAATCCACCCGGGAACATAATCATTTGGGAGCTGTTAATTGCTTTTTCAAAGATATCAACAGAATCACGAATATCAGCAGCACTTAAGTTTTTGAAGACTTTTACAATGACGTCTGCTCCGGCACGTTCAAATGCCTTCGTGCTGTCATATTCACAGTTGGTTCCTGGGAATACAGGTATAAATACCGTTGGTTTCGCCACTTTATTTTTACATGTATAGACATTTTTCCCATGAAACAGACCATTTTCGATCACTGCATCTTCAACTGCGGATGTTACACTTATCGTAGATGGAACATCTGATTCTTCAGAATCCGGTACAGACTTAAATACTTTTTCCAATGTTCCGGTCCAGCTTTCCAAAGCTTCCTCCAAAGTGATCCTGGTATCTGCATATTCAAATACCGGAGTATCCAGTACTTCACCGATTACGGTATAGGAAATGGAAAGTTCTCCTACTTTACCATCCGGTACTTCTGCCACAATATTACCAAATCCTGCTGCAAACAGATCTCTCTTGTCTACATTATGCTCTATTCTTACTCCCATATGGTTTCCAAATGCCATTTTACTTACTGCTGCAGCCAGTCCTTTGGCATCCAGTGTATATGCGGAAATAATCTTTCCAGCTTTTACATCTTCAAAGAACCTGCCATACTGATCCATGATCTGTGTATAATCAGGCAGATCATATTGATCTGTCTCTATCTTTAACAATACCAGCTTACTTCCGGCTCTTTTAAGTTCCGGTGTGATTATGTGTTTGTCACTGGCAACGTCTACTGCAAAAGATACTAAGGTAGGCGGTACGTCAATTTCATTAAAGGAACCGGACATACTGTCTTTTCCGCCGATGGATGGAAGTCCAAATCCAAGCTGTGCGCTGTATGCACCTAAAAGTGCTGCAAACGGCTGGCTCCAACGGGAAGGATCTTCTGTCATACGTCTGAAATATTCCTGGAATGTAAAACGGATTTTGCTGTAATCCCCGCCTGCTGCCACTATTTTTGCAACAGATTCCAGAACTGCATATACAGCACCGTGATATGGACTCCAGCTTGATAAGTACGGATCAAATCCATAGCTCATCATGGTTACGGTATCTGTCTTTCCTTTTAATACCGGAAGCTTCGCTACCATAGCCTGGGTTTCTGTCAGCTGATATTTTCCTCCAAATGGCATAAATACAGAGCCTGCTCCGATGGAACCGTCGAACATTTCAACAAGTCCCTTCTGGGAACACGTATTTAAATCTTTCAGCGTATCCAGCCATTTTTCCCTGACATCCCCTACTTCTTCTCTTACAAAGAATTTATCCTGCTCGGATGGGATATCTACCGAGACACTGGTTTCCTGATGAGCACCGTTGGTATCTAAGAATGCTCTGGAAATATTAACGATCTCTTTTTCTCTCCAGATCATAACCAGTCTCTTCGCTTCCGTTACGACTGCCACTTCGATTGCTTCCAGGTTTTCTTCAACTGCATAAGCCAGGAACTGCTCTGCGTCTTTTGGATCCACTACAACTGCCATTCTCTCCTGTGACTCTGAAATCGCAATTTCTGTTCCATCCAGACCTGCATATTTTTTCGGGACTTTATCCAGGTAAATATGAAGTCCATCCGCTAATTCTCCGATTGCAACGGATACTCCGCCTGCACCAAAGTCATTACATTTTTTAATTAACTTACTTACTTCTCCACGGCGGAACAGACGCTGGATTTTACGTTCCGTTGGTGGATTTCCTTTTTGTACCTCTGCACCGCAGGTTTCAATGGATTCCTCCGTATGTACCTTGGATGATCCGGTTGCACCGCCGCAGCCGTCACGTCCGGTACGTCCGCCCAGCAGGATAATAATATCACCCGGATCAGATGTCTCACGGATAACGGCTTTTCTTGGAGCTGCCCCCAGGACTGCACCGATTTCCATTCTCTTAGCAACGTAATTCGGATGATAAACTTCTTTTACCAGTCCCGTTGCAAGTCCGATCTGATTCCCATAGGAACTGTAGCCGTGTGCTGCGCTTCTTACAATCTTCTTCTGGGAAAGTTTTCCCTTTAAAGTCTCTTTAACAGACACCGTAGGATCAGCCGCTCCTGTTACACGCATTGCCTGATACACATAAGTACGTCCGGAGAGAGGATCACGGATCGCTCCGCCAAGGCAGGTTGCCGCACCGCCAAATGGTTCGATTTCAGTCGGATGGTTATGTGTTTCATTTTTAAAGTTGATCAGCCATTCTTCTGTCACACCGTCGATTTCTACCGGCACAACAATACTGCAGGCATTGATTTCATCTGATTCTTCCTGATCCTCCAGTTTTCCTTCTTTTTTCAGCTTGCGCATCGCCATCAGAGCAAGATCCATCAGGCAGACAAATTTATCGTCTCTTCCTTTAAAGATTTCTTCTCTATCCTTTAAATACTGCTGATAAGTTCCAACGATCGGATCTTTATAATAACCTTCTCCAAATACTACATCTTTTAATTCCGTTGAGAAAGTAGTATGGCGGCAGTGATCGGACCAGTATGTATCCAGTACACGGATCTCTGTCATGGAAGGATCTCTTTTTTCTTCACCCTTGAAATAATTCTGGATATGTTTGAAATCCTTAAATGTCATAGCCAGATTTAAAGAACCATAAAGCTCTTCTAACTTTTCTTCGTCCATTATGGTGAATCCGTCAAATATTTTCACATCTGCAGGCTCATCAAACTTCGTTACCAGAGTCTGTGGCTTTACCATGTCAGTTTCTCTGGAATCTACAGGATTGATACAATAGGATTTGATTGCTTCGAATTCTTCCTCGTTAATGCTTCCTTCCAATACGTAGGTAGTAGCTGAACGGATAATCGGTTCTTCATCCTCATTCAGGAACTTTACACACTGTACTGCGGAATCTGCCCTCTGGTCAAATTGTCCCGGAAGGAATTCTACCGAAAACACTTTTGCCCCATCTGCTATATCAAAACTCTCTTCATATAAGGTATCTACCGGCGGTTCGGAAAATACCGTATTGCAGGCAGCTTTATAAACTTCGTCGGAGATATTCTCCACATCATAACGAATCAATACACGAACACCTGTTAATGAACTGATTCCTAAATAACTGTGAATCTCATGTCTTAATTCTTTTGCCTGCACTGCATATGCCGGCTTCTTCTCCACGTACACTCTTCTAACGTTGCTCATAGGTTCCTCCATGCTTTTGTGATTATTTCTTAGGTTTAACTTCTTTTTTATTCTACCACC
Source organism: Robinsoniella sp. KNHs210 (assembly GCF_000686105.1). Lineage (NCBI taxonomy): Bacteria > Bacillati > Bacillota > Clostridia > Lachnospirales > Lachnospiraceae > Robinsoniella > Robinsoniella sp. KNHs210. Next base: position 649,403 of record NZ_JMLZ01000002.1, on the reverse strand, counting down.
TGGTGGTAGTTATGGCAAGGAGGGTTTTTCGTTAAAATTTACGGGGCATTTCTTTCCTGCCAAAACGCCTCCAGCTTCCCCTCCAGATTATCCAGTCGGCAAGTCTCATAGTTATCCCACTCCCTTGGGAACAGATACTGGTACTGCCTCTGCATAAACCGTTCATCTAACAGCATGATCACCCCCTGGTCATCATCTGTCCTGATTACCCTGCCCGCTGACTGCAATACTTTATTCATTCCCGGATACAGATATGCATAAGAAAATCCATCCATATTCCGTTTATCATAATAATTTTTCAGAATTTCCCGTTCATTGCAAATCTGCGGTAATCCGGTACCAATGATCAGTGCTCCAATCAAACGGTCTCTTTTCAGATCAATCCCTTCGGAAAAGATCCCGCCCATTACGCAAAACCCTACCAGACTGTTCTTCTGCTCACGCTCAAATTCCTGCAGAAATTCTTCCCGTTCCTCTTCTTTCATATTGCTGCTCTGGCATATGCAAATCACATCTTCTCCCATCTCTTCCCGAAAGATTTCCTCTACTTCTGTCATCAGCTTATACGACGGAAAGAACACCAGATAGTTCCCTTTCTGTCCCTCTATGGTTTTTTTAATATACCATGCCATTTTCTGATATTCGCCAAAACTTCTTCTGGTATATTTACTGCTGATATCCGTACCGATTAATACCTTTTTTTTACCGGGATCGAAGGATGATTCTGCATAGATTGTATAGTCGTCTTCTGCTTCACTTAACAGCTCCATATAATATTTTACGGGAAGCAGCGTTGCCGAAAAGTATATGGTACTATTTCCTTTATCCAGACATTCCTGGATATTTTTTGACGTATCTATACAAAAAAGTTTTACCTTGAAGCGTCCATCCTCTTCCATTTCTGAATATATGACATAATTTTCATCCAACCGCTCATGGGTATCCAAAAATGCCCTTGCTTCAAAATAAAGATTTGTAATGATTTCTTTTACACTGGGTTGTTCCGATTCCTCCAGGAATTTTTCAATTTCAGCACACAAATTCATTAATGCAATGACAAGAGGACCTACATTTTCTAAAACTTCATAATTCTGGCACTCCCTTTTCATTTCCAGCATAATCTTATTACATTTTTCCAATTGGCGTTCCAGTTTCCTGCTGTATGGCTTAACGGCTCTTTTAACCTCCAGAAGCTCTTCTTTATACAGGCTTGCACTGAACATCTGCCTCCCACGTTCCACCAGGTTGTGGGCCTCATCTATCAGAAACAGATAATCTCCCTGCATCCCCTCCCCAAAAAAGCGCTTCAGACTGGCTCTGGGATCGAATACATAATTATAATCGCAGATAATGGCATCTACCCATACGGATAAATCCAATGATAATTCAAAGGGACATACCATCCATTTTTCTGCCTGCTCCAAAATATCCTCCCGAAAAAACCGGCTTTTTTCATTCAGAAGTTCATAGACGGCATCGTTGATCCTGTCATAGTGGCCCTTTGCATAGGGGCAGTCCTGAGGATTACAAAGAGTCTCTTCACAAGGGCATATTTTCTCTTTTGCCGTTAAGATAATCACTTTGTACTGAAGTCCCTGCTCTTTTAAAAGTTCAAAGGCTTCTGCCGCTACTGTTCTGGTAATGGTTTTTGCAGTCAGATAAAATATCTTATCTCCTAATCCTTCCCCCACCGCCTTCACTGCAGGGAATACCGTTGAAATCGTCTTGCCAACCCCGGTCGAAGCCTGAATAAATAATTTCTTTTTTCTTTGGATCGTGCGGTAAACAGCACCAGCCAATCCTTTCTGCCCATCTCTGTATTCAAAGGGAAATGCGATCTCCCTGATAGAATCTGTCCGTGTCTGTCTCCATTCCTTTTGAAAAACCGCCCATTTCTGATACTCCGCCACCAGTTTTTGAAACCATTCCTGCAGATCTTCAAATCTGTATTCCTGGTAAAACCGCTTTATCACCTCTGTATCCAGATTACAATAGGTCATCTGTACTCCTATATTTTCCAGCTTCTCTTCATTGGCATAAATATAGGCATAACACATTGCCTGTGCCAGATGAACCCCCACCGGTTCATTCAAAAACTCCAGATCCCGGTAAACACCTTTGATCTCATCAATCATGACCCCTGATTCATCTACCTGTATTCCGTCTGCCCTTCCCTCAATACTGATTGCAAAATTTTCAAACTCCACCAAATGTTTCAGCGGCACCTCTGCCTTATATGCCGCCCCCATCTGACCCTGGATTTTCCGGTGCAGCTTACTGCCAAGCTGCATAGCTTCTTTATCCGCCATCGCCCCTCTTCGATTATCTATATCACCGCTGCGCAAAATGAATTCTACCAGATTACGCACTGAAATCCGTATTACATCCAATTCCCTGTCTCCTCTTCCAACCGATTCCTGAAAATCGTTCTTAAAACAGTACTAACGATAGTATGTTCGTATATGGTTCTCATTATAGCACAAAAAGCGCATAACCTCTATCCAAGATTATGCGCTTGCTTTTCCATATGATGTGAAACGGCTTTTCGGGGTAAATCCCCCCGAAGTGGGGCGTGCAGATGGCGGAAATGAATATTCAAACCCGCTCTAAGATGCGCAATACTTACTTAATACATTCTCGAACTGCATATCTTCTCCGCCGTATTTTACAGTAAGTACACGTGTCAGGTCTAAGCTTAGCACACCTAATATAGATTTGGCGTCAATGACAACTCTGTTATAGAATACATCGATATCAAAATCACATTTACCTGCAGTTGATACAAATTCCTTTACTTCATTGATTTCGGAAAGCTTAATTTTCCTTTCTGACATACTTTTCACCTCACTTAACCATGTTTGACTAATTTATTTGTTGCCATATTATGTCATGTCAAAAAGAATTTGTCAACACTGCATTTTTGTGATCTTTTTATGGTATCGATTTCGCTCCGTCATTTTATCCAATTATATTAGAAAAGAATTTTTCAATCTATGAATTATAACTATTCTATTTCGTTTCCAACTCTGATGATTACCTACAACACCAGCAAATTATCTATGAATATCTTCCAAAATTTTACATATTAAAATTAAAATTCCAGCATGTATTTTCTTCGCTTTAATGGTACAAGTTTACGTTGCAGCTGCTGATTCTGACGTTCTTTGATACCAATACTGTTACAGAATCCTTTCCAAAGCTTTTGAAACTCCAGCTCCCTTTCCGATGCCCGGTATAAATCCTCCGGGTCGTTCACTTCGCCGGAAACCACTACCCACTCTTTTCCAATCTCATGCACCATAAGCATCTGATTAGTTTTATCAAATAACAAAAAATTTTCATTGGGAAAACGATTGGCAAAATGATCTCCGATTATAGGAATAATTTTATTTTCAGGCTCGATTACAGAACTGAGTATTTTATTTTGAAGTTCCTTAAACCGTATAAACCCCAGATAGTGATGTGCTTCATTCCCCACGCTTCGGGATAACTCAAATACTTTACATACATGAGGGTTTCCCAGGTTCTGTATCACCGGTCCCCGGTAATTACCGCTAAGCCCCAGCACAATCATGCGGTAAATTGCATCTGCTTTGTCATTCTCTTTGGACAGGGTGGCCTGATAAAGCGCCTCATAATCTTCTTCCACCATCTTTTCCCGTATTGTTCTGGCTACCTTAAATGCTTTCTCATGATCCACCGGAACATCCACATACCTTGCAAAAAGTTCATAATTAACATCCGTTCCTGTCTGCAGTGCCACATTGCCGTGCCCCAGCCTGCTGGCCCAAGCATCGTACACTCCGGTAAAGATACCATCCGTACTGTCTTCACATCTGAATATTGTCTTCTCCATATGCTTACCTCCTGATTTCTATAGAGCGTTCTTAAATTACTTATGCCTGAACAATCAGCTTTTGTGCATAAGCATTCATATTTGCATCTACGTTATAATCATCAAACAGGCTCAGCTGGCGATATCCGTTTGCTTCAAAGGGAAGCTTTTCTCCAACGCTCAACAGATTGCGCAGAATATAATCTTCATCAATTTTAACAGGATACATCATTCTTCCCTGACAGGTAATAAAATACAATGCTCTTTTGAGTACTACTCCCATCTTCTTTAAATCCTCAAACTTCAGATTCCCAAATCTTCTTGCCTGCACTATTCTTCTTGCCGATTTTGTTCCTATTCCGGGTACCCGTAGTAATGTAAAATAATCTGCCCGGTTAATTTCAATTGGAAAATTCTCCAGATGCCCCAATGCCCAGTCACATTTCGGATCAATCAGCACGTTAAAATTCGGCCGTTTTTCTGATAGCAGTTCTCCCGCCTGAAATCCGTAAAAACGCAGCAGCCAGTCAGCCTGATACAGCCGGTGTTCCCGTAAAAGGGGCGGTCCCCCCGGCAGCATGGGCAGATTTGAGTCTTCATTCACATGCACAAATGCAGAATAAAACACACGCTTTAAGTCAAACTTCTGATACAGGGACTCTGCTACCGAGATGATCTCATAGTCATTCTCCGGCGTCGCTCCGATAATCATCTGGGTACTCTGTCCTGCCGGCACAAATTTTGGTGCACTTCGATATACCGCCACGTCATATCGGTTCTCTTCCCGTCTGCTCTGAATCTGCCGCATAGGTGCCAGAATTGTTTTGCGGGACTTATGAGGCGCCAGCTTCTTCAGACCTTCTGACGTGGGGAGTTCCAGATTAATACTCATCCTGTCTGCCAGAAACCCGGTCTTATCTATTAAATCCTGGGAGGACCCCGGAATTGCTTTCACATGGATATATCCCTGAAAATGATATTCATTTCGCAGCTTATACAAAGTCTGATAAAGAAGCTCCATAGTATAATTTGGATTATGCAGTACCCCGGAACTTAAGAATAACCCTTCAATGTAATTTCTGCGGTAAAATTCCATTGTCAGCTCACATACTTCTTCCGGTGTAAAGGAAGTACGCACTACATCATTGGAAGCTCGGTTGATGCAGTACTTACAGTCAAATATGCATTCATTTGTAAATAAAATCTTTAACAGCGATATACATCTGCCGTCTGCTGAAAAACTATGGCAGATTCCCGGGGCTATACAATTGCCGATTCCTTTTCCATTTCCCTTGCGGTCAACACCGCTGGAAGTACAGGCCACATCATATTTCGCCGCATCCGATAAAATCTGTAATTTGTCATATACACTCATCGATTCCTGAATCTTCATATATAATCACACCCCGAACATTTGTTTGTATCTATTGTAGCACACGTTTGTCCGGGATGCAAGTTTTTTTCGAACATATATTCGTTTTTTATTTGTTGATGAACCCTTAGAAAAAGCAAAAATATCTTCCCGTTATCTGCTTATAGACGAGATACTCTTCGCCAAACACAATCTCAAGATATTTTTCTTCCTGTAAGATCTGAAGATGAAGCACCAGAATCGTACATACCGTCACGGCCAAAAGTACAGGATTAAAAAATGCGGTTAAGATTCCAAGATACATCAGATCAAATCCTAAGAATGCAGGATTCCTGCTATATTTATAGATGCCTTCTGTTATCATACTGGTATCTTCCTGATCCGGTATCCCTGCACGCCAGCTGTCTCTCATAGTCCACATGGCAATGATAAAGATTACTACTCCTGCTGCTGCCGCAATAATGCCTGCAATACGGATGAATTCATTAAAATACCAGTGTGTTCCTTTTAATATACTGCCCAGTTCAAAAAAAACAATAAGTACCGTCAACACACCCAATACTCTTTCCACCAAAAGCGTAACAAAGTCTTTTTTGCCTTTTCCCATCTGATTTGTCTTTATTCCCTTTTTTCTCTGAAATAGCATTTTTGAAAAGTATGCCCCATAAAAGCATATTAGAATAATAACTCCACTTATTTGCATAATACTCATTTTCATCCATACTCCTCCTCTTTCCATAACATATGTTCATCTGTTCACATATGATAACATATATTTCCATAAATGCAAAGTATTTTCTGAATTTATTATTTCATTTCAGGTGGTTTTTATTCCAAAATTTTCAATATCTGCAAATGGTATGTAGTTTACCCTCTGATATGCAAAACATGCAGTGCTGAAAAAGCCACTGCATGTAATATCATAACTATTTAATTTTCCGCAATGCTTCTGCAGCATCACTGATATACTCATTTTCGGCCTCTTCAAAACATCCTTCATCCGCCATTCTTGCGAATTCCGGATCGATCGGCATTTTGCCTAACAGTTCTACGTCCAGCTCTTTTGCAATGTCTTCAATATGGCTTTCTCCAAAGATCTTAATCTCTTTGCCGCAATCCGGACATTTTAAATAGCTGTAGTTTTCAACGATTCCAAGCACCCGGATGTTCATGCTCTTCGCCATACTGTATGCTTTCTTTACGATCATACGTACTAAATCCTGCGGGGAAGATACAATCACAATTCCATCTACCGGAAGTGACTGGAATACCGTAAGGGGGACATCACCTGTTCCCGGAGGCATATCCACAAGCAGATAATCCAGTTCTCCCCAGATTACGTCCGTCCAGAACTGTTTTACCATATTAGAAATTACCGGACCTCTCCAGATTACCGGAGCTTCCTCGTCCGGAAGCAGAAGGTTTACAGACATAACTTTAATATCATTTTTAGCGAGCATCGGATAAATTCCCTGATCGTCGCCCTGTGCAGGACCGTGGAGTCCATACATTTTAGGAATAGACGGACCGGTAATATCCGCATCCAGAATTCCTACCCGGTACCCCTGAGCGGTCAGCTTATTTGCAAGAGATGCGGTAACCATAGATTTACCAACTCCACCCTTACCGCTGACGATTCCGATTACATGTTTGATCTCCGTATAGATATTAGGTTCCACAAGAAAACTTTTCGGATTCTTGCTTGGACACCCTTCGCAACTTTCTTTGGTACAGCTTGAATTGCTGCATTCTTTTTCTGACATGATTTTTCCTCCTTAAAACTTATTATCTTTTTATATCCATCATTTCTGATTTTTTGATTTTTGAATTTTCTCTCCTACAGACTCAATGTACTTAGCTTCCGGAACAGCTTTCTTTTTTAATCTTCCATATACGGACTCCCGGAACAGTGCATATAGGACTGATACCAGTGGTACAAAGACCAGCATTCCGAAAAGTCCCATCAGGCTTCCGCCCAAAGTTACGGCAATCATAACCCAGAGGCTTGGCAGCCCTACGGAATTTCCAACAACTCTCGGATACATAAAGTGCTCATCTATCTGCTGAAGTACAATAATAAATACAACAAACCAAAGTGCTTTAATTGGGTTGGTTACCAGAATCAGCAGCGCTCCCAGTCCGGTACCGATAAACGCTCCAAGCACCGGAATTAAGGTTGTAAATCCAATCAGTACCGAAATACTGATCGCATATGGAAAATTGAATATTAACATTCCAATATAGCAGAGCAGTCCAAAGAGCAAGGCTTCCATACACTGCCCCGAAATAAACCCGGTAAATGTCCTGCTTGTCAGATGTCCGATTTCCGTAATTCGGTCCGCCCTGCCCTGAGGCAGATAAGCATACAAAATTTTACGGAACTGGGTACCCAGTTTTTCTTTTTGTGCCAAAATGTAAATAGAGAAAATGACCCCCAGCATGATAGTTGTCAGCACACCGATCACTGATGTTGCCACTCCAAGAGTGGAAGACAATACATTTGTAACCCCGCTTTGCAAGACTCCCAGCACCCGTTCTACGATAGACGGCCAATTCACTTCTAATTTTGAGATATAGTCCGTAATATCCGGATAGTTCTTCGCCAGACCTTTAAGCCAGCCGTCTAACTGGTCTATAAATTGCGGAAATCCCTGATTCAGTGACTTCACTGTGTTTACCATTTCCGGAATTACAGTCATAATAACAAATACGATAATTCCGATCGCAAGGGCATATGAAAGGATAATGCCGGTAAAACGAAGGACATTTTGCTTATCTTTAATCACTTTTCCCAGGTACTTCTCAAAAAACCGAAGGGGCACATTTAGCACGAATGCGATCGCACCACCCAAAATGATTGGTGAGCAAATGCCGATGACATAACTTAACCCCCGAAAGAGTAAGTCATGATTATTCAACCCCCAATACAGCACAATAGCAAAAGCGATTGCAATAAAAATAGTTTTCTTATTATTGATTTTAAATTCCAAGCTTTAAGCTCCTTCCTTATCCTACAAGTATTTTTTCCTGAGGAAGCTCGATTGGAGATATCTTTTTTCTTTCTGTAAAGGAAAGAGCAAATGACAGACTTCCTAATCTTCCGCAGTACATTAGTATCATAACTGCAATTCTTGAAACCGGCAGTAACTCTCTGGTAATCCCAGTGGTCATGCCTACCGTACCGATACCGGACATGGCTTCGAACATTACATCCGTAAGCTGCAGGGGCTGAATGGTACAAATCAGCATTACTGCCCCCAAAGAAAGAATTAGGTTAATACACAAAACTGCACTTGCCTTCTTAATGGCTTCATCATCTATCCGGCGCTTAAATATATTAATTCCTCTGGTCCGCATCATGGATGCACGCATGTACATGATAAATACCACAACCGTAGTTGTCTTGATACCTCCCGCTGTAGAACCGGGGCTGCCGCCAATAAACATCAAAATGGTTGTCAGAAGCTTACTGCTCTGGGACAGCGCCGCAGTATCGGTTGTATTAAATCCAGCCGTTCTAGCTGTTACTGAATCAAACATCGCGGTGAGAAAAGCTTCTCCATTCCCCATATGGGCTGATAAATTATTTCTCTCAAAGATGGCAAACAGAAATGCTCCGCCAAATACCAGAATACCGGTTGTAATGATAACAATTTTTGAATGTACATGAAATTTCTTAAAATGCCATTTATGAATGATAATATCATCCCACACCAAAAATCCAATTCCACCAATAATAACCAGAGACATGATTGTCAGGTTTACCAGCCAGTCCCCGGAATACTGCGTCAGGGAAGCATAGGGTTCATATTTCCCCATCAGGTCAAATCCTGCATTACAAAAGGCGGATATGGAATGAAAAATTCCGTTTCCAACTCCTTCAATCAGCCCGAATTCCGGAATAAATCGAATGGAAAGCAGTATTGCCCCGGTTCCTTCTATAATCAGGGTCCCAATCAATATCTTTTTTACGAATCCCACCACTCCGCCAAGCTGCATGGCATTGAGGCTCTCAGATATCAAGCCCCTTTCCCGAAGGCCAATCCTTCTGTGCAAAGCCATTGCAAGAAGCACTCCAAATGTCATAAACCCAAGCCCGCCAATCTGTATCATTGTAATAATGACAATCTGGCCGAAGAGACTCCAGTGGGTATACGTATCAACCACTACAAGCCCTGTGACACAGGAGGCACTCGTTGCTGTAAACATACAGTCTAAAAACGGCGTTACGGTCCCATTTCTACTGGAAACAGGAAGCATCAGAAGCAGTGTTCCACCCATAATCAGAAGAAAGAATCCCAGTGCAATAATCTGCATTTTTGATAGTTTCTTACGAGTTATTTTTATCATTCTGCCAATTCTGATTTCACCAATGTCCTACGCTCTAGAGACTGCTCTAGCCAAGACTTTTCAGGAAATCCAGAACCCTTTCTTCATATTCTTTTCTTGCAATATAATAGCTTTCCGCATGTGAGGCTCCTTTTACAATCCAGATCTGTTTTCTGGACGCACATGCATCGTAGATTTCTCTGCCCATGCTGGCGGGAACAAATCTATCCTTATCGCCATGAATAATGAATACAGGAATGTCTGTATTCGCTACTTCTTTTCTGGCATCACAGTCTTTAAAACCATACCCGGCTGTAAATTTATTAATCAGATTCACTACCGGCAAAACCGGATATACCGGACAATGATATTTATTCTTTAAAAGATACGCAAATTCTTCCCAGGGGGATGTGAATCCGCAGTCCGCCACAATTCCCTTTACGGAAGGAGGAAGACTTATGGAACTGGCCATTAGTACAGCTGCCGCTCCCATTGATATTCCATGCAGGTAAATAGAACATTTTCCATTATAACGGTCATGCAGAAAACGTGTCCAGCGGTAAACATCTTCCCGGTCCAGACAACCATATCCCACATATTTACCTTCGCTGGCGCCATGTGCTCTGTCATCCACCAACAGAACGTGATAACCGTTTTCATGGAAGAAATAGGACATGGCTGCATACTCATTATCCCCACAACTGGTATATCCATGTACTGCCAGCACAACTTTTTCTGAATCTTCTTTCGCCGGAAGCAGCACACCTTTTAACTTAAGTCCGTCAAAGGAAGTGATACTGACCGGCTCAGTTTTTTGCTGATCCAGCCATGCCAGCCTGTTGCGTATAAACGGCAGGGTTGTTTCCCAATGAGTTCCCGCTTTCGCTTCTTCCGTTGCATGTCTGGGTGGATTTTCCACTCTGGGCACTGCCCTTCTCCAGAAAGCATAGGAGCCTGCGCCTACTGCTGCGATCCCTGCTGCAATTGCTGCTTTTATTACTTTTGAAGTTTTCATAAACATCTACTCCTTTCTACTACCATTCCAATAGCTTCTTTAAATAAAGGCAAACGACATTTGAAAAGCTGCTGATATCACGGATATATGCAAAATCTTTCCCGAAAATCTTTTTCTCCGCTGCCAGGTCATGTTCTTTCCCTGCAAATACTCCCAATACAAATATTCCCATATTCCGAAGCTTTCGCACCTCGAAAGCAGTATCTGACACTGCATAATCCCCATGATACGGTTTGGGATTCCGACTACCTGGACGGTTTACAATCACATCATTCGGCCTGCCATCACTTAATACAATCAAAATTTTATTTTCTTCTTCCCGCTGATACAGGGAATCACCTGCCGCCCGGATTGCCAGACCATCACGGTTATTCGAAGACGTGGTATACTCAAATATCTTACGGTTTGCACTTCTGCTCTCGTCATATTCACGAAAACGCTGCATTACCGTATAATCCCAGAAGCTGCAAAAACTCATAACCCGGTGAGGAATCCCCACGTTACTAAGCGCCTCACTGATTATAAACGACTGAAGTGCTACCTGCCCCTGACGGTCCCTCTGGGATCCGCTGGCATCCATCAGAATATCCACTACAAATTCCGAAGAATTCTGCTTACATGCTTTTGTAAAGAGCTTCCCGGAATCTGCCCTGCCCACCCTCCACAGGCGGCTTGGAACAATCTGACCATAATCCGATTTTACATAATCGATCTCATTGCGAAGCATCAGGGAACGTCTAAGATTATCTGTCATAATTTCAATATTGCGTCTGGAAAGCGTTTTGCTGTTATGATAGACCAGACGATTCTTATCCGCCTGCTTTTTGGCATTTACATATTGTGCATTTACACGTACTGTATTTTCCAATACACCATCGGTATAATACAGGCTGCAGTCTGCATGGGCTCCGGTACACAATCGGTGATTGATACGCTTTTGTTCCAGCGGATTTAAATATGAACGGCCATAAGTCAATTCAATATACCCATAGACTTTTGCAGCTGCTTTCTCATCCAGGATAATTACACGCTGACCGCTTTTTTTCTTTTCCTGCTCCAAAGACTCTTCTTCCTGCATTTCATCAAAGGAAGTAACCTGATTGCCCACCTGCTCCAGGTACTGTTCCAGCAAATCTTCATACATGTCTTCTTCTAACAGGTCTTTCCAGTCAAACTCTTTCAGATCCTCAAATGTAACCGCAAGAACGTGTTCCAGGTCCCCATGCTTTTTCACAAAATTTTTGTCTACTACAGTGTTATAAAGATGATCCACCGTTTTAATAATCTCCATGGTATCCTGTACTTCTTCAAGCTGCCTTACCGTCTCTGCCGTATCCAGAATCATCTTCTCCGCCGTGAGATTACCGGTGAGCGCCTGGCGCATCAGACAGATCTTTACTCTGCCCATAAAAGACTGGGTCATTTTCCCAAAGTCATAATCTAATATAGCTTCAAACGCTTTTTTACGTATTCTAGGCACTCCCGGCCGTTCCGCTGATACTTTTCTGACAGATGCAGCATCAACGCAGATCTGCGCAATATTCATAAGCTGGGCTTCTTCTGCACCGTAGTATACCTTCTTAACAATATACATCGCAAACTGATCTTTGTCAAAAAAGCGGGCAAAAGCTCCCTGCTTTATTGCATCATAAAGGGATATATATTTAGACTTGCGAAAAGAAGCCACATCCAGCTTTACATCCAGCTGGTAATCGCCGCTTACTGTCCACATCAGATTCTTTATTCGGTTTTCTATCTCTATTTCATCCTCAAGGGGATCTGTATTCTGTTCTAAATCTGTCATCTGTCTACCTCAAAACTGTTATACTGCCAGTGACTATATCTTCAAAATATACTGGCACTGCTCCAGTCCTCCGGAATACGCGTCATTACGATATCTTCAATGAGTTCCCGTTCAAATATATCAAAACTCTTATTGATGATCCCCATGCGTATAGCCAGTTCCGGCGCAAGTCCTGCCTGAATCGTTTTGATCGCCCCAATCAATCCGCGAAGATCCAGCGGTTTTGTAGAAATCTCATTATTAGAAGCTTTCTCCTGTAAATCCATAAATACACCTGTCAGCTGCTTCAGCCCGGTTCCTTTAGCATCCGGGAAAAGTTCTATTAATATTTGCAGAAGCGTTTCCTCTGTAACCGGAGGCATATCAATTACCATAAACCTGGAAACCAACGCTTCATTTAATTCCTTTGTACCTGCATATCCGTAATTCATGGTTCCTATAAAACGAGCCGCTTCGTGCAGTTCGATTTTTTCATATCCCGGAATATCGATCATTCTCCGGTAATCCAGGGTTGCATGCAATACGGATACCGCATCATTTTTTGCCATGTTAATTTCATCAAAAATTCCAAAGCCGCCATTTACGGCACATTCATATACCGGACCGGTACGCAGCTGAACCTCGTTATTTTTAAATGTATCCGTTCCGATCAAAGAGGAACTGTCTGTATTCACATTAAACGATATATTATAGGAAGGCCTTCCAAATATATATGCCAGATTTTCAGCCAGGACATTCTTTCCGGTAGCCTTAGTTCCGGAAAGTAATACATTTTCGCCCTGAAGAAGGGCTGTTGCTGCCATTTCAAATACTTCTTTTCCAAGAAACGGTATCTGCGGCTTTACAATACGGTTTGTAAATCTCTCTTCTGCCGGGTATTTCTTCCGGAACTTTTCTATATCCGCTAACAGCCCTTCGCTTACCTGCTGCTCTTTCAACGACGCAAATATCTGTTCCATGTTTTCCTCCTGTGATTTCACATTTCTTATTTGCAAAAGTGGATACATCTAAATGTACCCACCCAATTTTCTTATATTTCTGTAAAAGAATAACGCTGTTTAATTCCGGATGCCATAATATCAAAGACGATCGTGCCGTCTATTAAAACGGATTTCTCAAATGATACGTTTTTCCCTTTAAATTTATCCAGGATGAACTGTTCCGGATCTTCTGTATCAATTTCATCCACAAAGATGTCCCGCATTTGATTGTTGGAACATTGATTATATATTTCCCAGACTGTTTCGTAGCTCTTCATATGAATCCTCCCAGACATTTCTGAACTTCCACGGTTGCAGCGCGCAGACTGTATGATCAGGCGGGCACTGTTTTTTCAAACACGTTCTAACAATAACCGTTCTGTTTCCCCCGGATTTCAACCATGATCTCATCTAAAATACAGTTTGCCGCATCTTCTTTTGACATGATGGAAAGCGGTATTTCTTTCTTTTCTGTTATAATTGTTACCACGTTGGTATCCGTACCAAATCCGGCACCATCCTCTTTCAGGTTATTTGCAATAATCATGTCCAGATTTTTCTTGTGGAGCTTACCCCTGGAATTCTCAAGCATATTTTCAGTCTCCATGGAGAATCCGCAGAGAAACTGTCCCTGCTTTTTGTGCTCACCTAAAAACTTTAATATATCATCTGTTCGTTCAAGCTCCAGAACCAATTTCTCCCCGGATTTTTTCACCTTTTCTTCGCTCACAAACTGAGGACGGTAATCTGCCACAGCGGCTGCTTTGATAATAAGCTGCTGCTGTTCATAACGGCTGCAGACCGCTTCGAACATCTCTCTTGCGCTCTCAATCTGAATTACTTCTACAAATGGCGGTTTCCCAACGCTTGTCTGTCCCGTAACCAGAGTTACCTTTGCACCTCTTAGCATACAGGCTCTGGCAACTGCATAACCCATTTTTCCGGTAGAATGATTGGTAATATAGCGAACCGGGTCTACCGCTTCCTGGGTAGGGCCTGCGGTTACTAAAACATTCATGCCTTCCATATCTTTTTCATGGGCGATTTCTTTTAGAACATAATCCAGAAGTACTTCTGCATCCGGCAGCTTTCCTTCTCCCACATCCTGGCATGCCAGCATTCCGGTAGCCGGGGCGATCACTTCAAAATCATTCATTTCCAGCTTTCTTAAATTATCCTGGACGATTTTATTCTGATACATACGGGTATTCATGGCTGGTGCCACTATTTTTTTACAGGTACATGCCAGAACGGTAGTTGTCAGCATGTCATCTGCCAGCCCGTAAGTGAGTTTCGCGATAACATTTGCCGTAGCAGGAGCCACAAGAACCAGATCCGCTTTTTTAGCCAGTGCCACATGTTCCACATTATATTGAAAATTCCGGTCAAATGTATCTACCAGACAGCGGTTATTCGTCAATGTCTCAAAGGTAATCGGATGAATAAAATTCATCGCATTTCTGGTCATAATAACATGTACATCACAGTGCAGTTTGACCAGCATACTTGCCAGATTCGCAATCTTATATGCCGCAATACTGCCTGTTACTCCTAAAATTACAGTTTTTCCTTTTAACATCTGTTTGTTCTTCCTCTCAAATCCTGTATATATTATCAAGTCAGATACCATGCCCAAGCGGCGGTTATCTGACCCTAGCAGCAGCCACCAGATGAACATGCGGACATGTCCGGCTGGCTTGCTGCACGCGGAAATAAACTTTTTAATCGGCGTTGATAGCGTTTATTTGAGTATTTTTGAAAACTCATGCCAATATTCTAACATATCTTTCTATAAAATGCACCTGTAATTTAAATCTTGTTTTTGGACACTGATCGTGCTATACTAACGCCGTAATTGTATTGTATCCCATAAAAGTGTGTCCTAAAAATGATTTTCAAGACACAATCCCGGGAATAATAACAAGGAGGAAAAAAATGAATAACACAAACACAGTAATGGCGAGAAAACCTCGCACACTGGGCATGGTACAGGTTGCACTGTTCGCAGCACTGATTATAATCCTTGCCTTCACACCATTTCTGGGGTATATCCCGCTGGGCTTTACGCGAGCGACGATTATCCACATACCGGTAATTATCGGTTGTCTTTTATTAGGTCCGAAAAAAGGTGCCCTTTTAGGGTTTGTATTTGGACTGACAAGCTTTATTAATAATACGATTAATCCAACAGTTACGTCCTTTGTTTTTTCGCCATTTTATACGCTTGGCGATATACATGGCGGCATTGGCAGTGTTATTATCTGTTTCGTTCCAAGAATTTTAGTTGGTATTGTACCTTATTATGTATATCACGGGCTTTACCGGCTGACCAGAAAAAGCAGCTCCGGTCTTCTGGTATCTCTGGGGGCAGCCGGACT
Organism: Robinsoniella sp. KNHs210; assembly: GCF_000686105.1. Taxonomy (NCBI): domain Bacteria; kingdom Bacillati; phylum Bacillota; class Clostridia; order Lachnospirales; family Lachnospiraceae; genus Robinsoniella; species Robinsoniella sp. KNHs210. Next base: position 633,690 of record NZ_JMLZ01000002.1, on the reverse strand, counting down.
GATTGGATCCCTGACAAATACGCTTCTGGTTATGAACCTGATCTTTGTATTTTTCAAAGATGCTTATGCCACAGCCAATAAAGTAGCTTCTGATGCAGTATACACATTCATCCTTTCCATCATTGGAATCAATGGTGTGCCGGAAGCAATCGTTGCTGCTATTCTGGTTGCCCTGATTGGACGTATTCTTTTAAAATCCAGAATCACACAGCAGTAAATTAACTGCCAGAGTGTGCTTGAATAATACCGTTAACCGGAACATGCAGATACATGAAATGCAATTTTCAAACAGACTCCAGATTATACATTCACAAAAGTTGCAAAAGGAGATACATTTATGATTCTAGCCATTGATATAGGAAATACAAACATTGTTATCGGATGCATTAAAAATGATAAAATCCTCTTCGTGGAACGTCTTTCCACAGACCATACACGAACGGAATTGGAATACGCCATAAGTTTTAAAAATGTCCTGGAAATGTATGCCCTGACCCCAAAAGAGGTAACCGGCTCTATTATCTCATCCGTTGTACCCCCGATCACGAATATTGTGCGGGATGCTGCCGAGAAAATCACCGGACACTCTGCCATGATTATCGGTCCCGGAGTCAAAACCGGCATGAATATCTTAATGGACAACCCTGCCACTGTAGGAAGTGACCTGATTGCCAATGCAGTTGCCGGCATTCACAAATACCCGCTGCCCCTGATTATTATTGACATGGGAACTGCTACTACAATTTCTGTAGTGGACGCGAAAAAAAATTATATTGGAGGCATGATCATTCCCGGAGTGAAAGTTTCTTCCTCCTCCCTGACCAGCCGCACTTCCCAACTGCCGAAAATAAGCATGGAAGCACCGAAAAAATTAATTGGTACAAGCACCATTGAATGTATGAAAAGTGGTTTGATCTATGGAAATGCATCCATGATCGATGGCATGATAACCAGAATCAATAAACAATTAGGGCAAAAAGCAACGGTTGTGGCAACCGGCGGACTGGCTAAAAGTATTGTTATCCACTGTGTGGAAGATATTATTCTGGATGATGAACTTCTGCTGAAAGGTTTGTTGTTGATTTATAAAAAAAATATGGGATTATAATCTATTTATAAAACAAGGGATCCGGACAGATTGTCACGGATCCCCTATTGCTATGTATAACTATACTCTCCTTACTTTTATTCCAATCCTCTGCTTCAAGGATTAAAATACCCATATACCATCTGACTTATATTCTGTATATTAGCCACTGCTTCATCATCGGATGTCCACCCCTCGGACATAACACATATAATATAGTCTCCCCCGTCGGAATACACAATCGCACAATCGTTTTCACAATCATCCGTTTCCCCTGTTTTATTTGCAACCTTAACATCTGATGGCAGGCTCTCCGGTATTTTATAATCAACTTCCTGCTGCAGCAGCAGGGACAGCATCTCATTTGATGCTTCTTCTGAAACCAATGTCTTATTATAGACACTTTCTAAAAATTCCCCGCAGTCATTTACAGACGTTGTATTTACCCCTTCTCCGCTCCACAGAGAAACATCTCCAATTCCATTAATCTGTCTTGTATCTGAGAATCCCGCTGTTTCAATATAATTATTCACCTTTTCCAGGCAATCTGCAAATTCACTGTCCGGTTCCAGCTCACGTACCAATTCATTTGCACTTTCGTTGTCACTGATGGTTATCATCTGCTCCAGTTCTTCTGCTATCTGGTTTCCGTCAAGAATCAATCCACCTTCTTCTGCCTGCTGATACACGGCTCCCATAATATAGAGCTTAATGAGACTTGCCGCCTGCATCTCATGGCTGTTCAGACTGATGCTCCTGTCCTCAGCTAAATCTTTGATATAAAGGCTCCAGTCTCCATCATACCCATTCAGGCAGGATTGCAGGTTCAGTTCCAATTCCTCCCAGGAAATATTTTTGTTTATCAAATCCTCATTGCTCTTTTCCACCGACGCTAACAGAGAGATATCAGCGCTGGTAGTGTCCTCCGGTTCTAAAATGGTAAGACCTGCTGCCTGCACTGTATTCCTGTTGTTTGTAACGTTTTTGCTTTCCGATTCATCCACAAAATGCTGAAACCCGGTTCCTGCAGTGACCATGACTATTGCAGTCACTACTGCCCCTATCTGTATCCATTTCCAATACCTTCGCTGTTTATTTATACGATTCCTATTCTTCATTTCATTCCCTTTTGCTTGCATGTATGCTTTTTTTATTTTACGACTCCATCATACTCTTACAAACTGAAATTACTCTGAAAATTCGCAAAAAAAAATAACGACCCTTTGCAAAATCAGTATCTGCGATGTAAACACACCGCATACAACATTTTACAAAAAATCGCTATCTCTTAACTTTTCCTATCTTACTCTCTGTTCTTCCCGTTTCAAAATCACAAAATATGCGATGATCAATGGAATATTAGCTGCAACCCATGCAATCGGATTAGCCGTACAGATACCTGCATAAGAACCAATACCGGAAGCAATCACTGCCACGGCCGCTCTTGCAGCTAATTCAGCCACGCCTCCAACCATAGGCATCAAACCGTAACCCATACCCTGAAGTCCGTTTCGGAATGTAAAGATGATTCCAAGAATCGGATAAAATGTACCGCAAATCACAAAATATGTCTGTGTATACCCCATAATATCCTGTGGCTGTCCAACAATAAAGAAATTAACCAAATGCCTTCCAAAGAGAATAATACCGCCTCCGGCCAAAACCCCATAGATAATGGTATATATTACACTCAGGCGAATTCCCTGCCGGATACGTGATATCTTATTTGCCCCTTTATTTTGTGCACAATAGGTTGCCATCGTAACTCCCAGAGCACTAAAAGCCTGAGTCAGAAAGATTTCAATCTTAGACGCAGCAGAATAAGAAGCAATTACCCTGGAACCCAGGGTATTCAGTGCACTTTGAATCATAATTGTACCAATTGCTGTAATAGAGAATTGAAGAGCCATCGGCAAACCAATGCCAAGCTGGTTCTTTACACAATAAAAATCCAGTTTGAAATGTTCCCTTTTTAATTTCAGCATTGGAATTTTAAATACTATATAAAGTATACACAGCACACCGGATACTCCCTGTGAGATAACGGTAGCATACGCTGCTCCTGCAACTCCCATATGGAATACAATGATAAATACCAGGTCTAATACAATATTTAAAAGCGCTGATACCACAAGAAAATAAAGCGGCACCTTACTGTTTCCCAGCGCCCTCAGGATGCTGGCAAAAAGATTATACATAACCTGTGTGAAAAATCCACATGCTGTGATCATCATATAAGTATATGTATCCTGGAAAATATTTTCCGGTGTGTTCATTAAATGCAGCAGCGGTTTCAGCCATATCACGCTGACAAACGTAATAACAATCGTAACGAACACAGATAAAATAATAGCCGATCCAACCGTCTTACGCATACCTTCCATATCGCCATAGCCAAAACGCTGGGCTGTTAAGACCGTGAATCCGGTCGTCATTCCCATTAAAAATCCTAAGATCAAAAAAATAATTGTCCCGGTAGCACCAACTGCTGCCAGAGCATCCACTCCAACAAACCGTCCCACGATAACCGAGTCAATCATACTATAAAACTGTTGAAATACATTTCCAATAAATACCGGTAATGCAAACGACAAAATAAGCTTCGCCGGTCTTCCAACCGTCATATCTCTTTCCATGAAAAAATGAATCCCCCTTTATAAATTTCCTTTCGTTTCCCTGGCAAAACACCAGTTTGAATATTATACAATATCCGTTCCATATATTCCAGAATTAATATTACAGAAATATATTGGATTTTGCAGTGCTTTTCGATAAATGTTGACAAAGTTTACTTTTCCACACATTCCCATCCTCTTACACATTTTCGTTTTTAGACAAAAAAATAACCAACCTTCCGGTTGATTATTTTTGTTCTGTAATAGCAGGGGATGAGAGAATCGAACTCCCACTAAAAGTTTTGGAGACTTCTGTCATACCACTTGACCAATCCCCTCTGTAAAATTACCGACTTGTTATTTATACCATAAAATTGGGGAGACGTCAATTCATTTTTTCTTTTTAATTGTGATTTTACATTGGTGGATGATTTTATGATTAATCTTGAAACAGAATTGTTAAAACTGTAGAAGAACTGTTTTAATATATCCTGTATTACTTTTAATCAAAGTTACTAAAACAAATTTCTCAATAAGAATAACGTTTCAATATATCCTATATTACTATTAATCCGCACTCAGATTGTAGTGACATAACCGTGTCAAAAGCTTCAATACATCCTATATTACTATTAATCAGAAAAAAAACCAATTTGGATATATGTAAAGTCGAGTTTCAATACATCCTATATTACTATTAATCATTTTATGATTGCATAGAATTGCACACTATACATGGTTTCAATACATCCTATATTACTATTAATCATGCCACGGTATGTGGGAGTTACTTGCGATTTTATGTTTCAATACATCCTATATTACTATTAATCAAGACCTTAGAGAAGGATCCTAAGAAGTATTACTCGTTTCAATACATCCTATATTACTATTAATCGTTGCCATAATTTATCATACTCGGCACGCTGTTCGGCGTTTCAATACATCCTATATTACTATTAATCCAACTTGCGCTTGTATTGTATCACTGTTAACGTCGTTTCAATACATCCTATATTACTATTAATCCCATTTGCGACAATATTAGTACCACACTGGAAACGTTTCAATACATCCTATATTACTATTAATCTATGCTGGGGCTGTATCTGGATTGGAAAAACGTTGCGTTTCAATACATCCTATATTACTATTAATCTCGCACCAAAATAAGGAGAAAGTAGGTGAATTCAGTTTCAATACATCCTATATTACTATTAATCAATTTGTATCCCATATTCTTTATGCTGCAGTTTCGTTTCAATACATCCTATATTACTATTAATCGAAAATAAAACAGCATAGTCGAGGTTTTAAAAATTGTTTCAATACATCCTATATTACTATTAATCAAATACTTGTGAGATATCCAACACGGTACTGACATTGTTTCAATACATCCTATATTACTATTAATCTACCCATGTTCTAATAGGTGTGACACCACCTAACGTTTCAATACATCCTATATTACTATTAATCACTTTAAGACTGCTTCGAAATTCTTCGAACACTAGTTTCAATACATCCTATATTACTATTAATCAAAAACCCGTTCAGGTTCCGATTGGAATGTCGGTCGAGTTTCAATACATCCTATATTACTATTAATCGCTTTTGCATCTGGCACCTGGGGACTTCCTCAAGTTTCAATACATCCTATATTACTATTAATCCAAATGCTCATAATAGAGAACACTACGCAGCTCCGTTTCAATACATCCTATATTACTATTAATCTTGAATGCAATGCCATCGTACCGAAATTTGAATTGTTTCAATACATCCTATATTACTATTAATCATTTTTACATAGCAACACATTATCTGCGCACAGTAGTTTCAATACATCCTATATTACTATTAATCCAATTGCAAGTTCTTTATTTACATTGTCTGCCAGGTTTCAATACATCCTATATTACTATTAATCGTACAGGGGGGAGCAGGTAAGACCACGAGGTTTACTAGTTTCAATACATCCTATATTACTATTAATCATAACGACGATACAGTTAAGTGGCTTATTCCTTTGTTTCAATACATCCTATATTACTATTAATCCAACCAAAATTCAACATTCTTCCTTCCCACTATATCCCAATTCCCCTATAAAATCAAGGATTTTCTTATTTTTTCCCAGCCGACATCGAATTTTACAAAATCTAATACAAATACCTTATTTTCGTTGAAAATACAATGATTTTAAACGTTCTCGATTTTACCGCCTGGTAAATTACTCTAGATAATGTTACCCTGTGCTGGTCCTGCTTCATTTGTCTGGTACTTTCCATATTCCAACACTCCCTCCTTACTTCTTCATCAGACAAAGTATGGGTAATGGATATAATATCCACCAATTTTAAGTGTCTACTCATGGCTTATATGCTCAAAGTATCCTTGGATATCTGCATCTACTACATAATTGATGCGTTTTCGTACCATGCTGATGCACATCTCTTTCACTGCCACATAGAAGCTCCGGTTTGGGCGGAAGCCATACATGTTCACCTGAAATTTCAGTTCATATACTGCTTCCTAACTGCCTACACCTAGCCCTGCCTGTTACCAGACAGCACCCAAGACTCGCTAACGTTGGTTTGCTAGACCTTGCCGTACATCATCTCCACACGCTAAACCTATCCGCCCTTTTCTCTAGGCGCAACTATCCCTTCACGGCTCCGATCATAACCCCTTTTTCAAAATATTTCTGAATAAACGGATACACACATAAAATCGGCAGTGTGGATACTATAATCACCGCATACTTCACCTGGTCAGCAGAGCTTTGGGCATAACCGCCTCCTACTGCACCGCTGCCACTGGCAAATGCTTCATTTAAAAGAAGTATCCGCCGCAGGACAATCTGCAATGGTTCAAACTTATTATTACTGTTAAACATCAGGGCATTGAAAAAATCATTCCAATGAAACACTGCATAGTACAAAACCAATACAGCCACAACCGCTTTAGATAGCGGCATAACCACTTTAAAGAAATATTTAAAATGAGAACATCCGTCAATCACCGCAGCCTCATAAAGATCATTGGGAATTGAGGACTCTATGAACGTTCTTGCTATAATCAGGTTATACGTATTTACTGCCACAATCGTAATCAAAATCGTTCTGGTGCTGATCAGCCCCAGTGAACTGATTGTCATATACAGAGGAACCAGCCCTCCGCTGAAAAACATGGTAAAAACAAAATAGAACATAATTTTTCCACGTCCTTTGAAGTCCGGTCTGGACAATGCATAGGCTGCCGGCATGGTAACAGCCATATTCAGCAGTGTGCCAAGAACTACGTAAATGATTGTATTCAGATATCCTCTCCAGATTCTCACATCCTGGAAGACCTGTTGATATCCATAAAACCGGATATCTTTTGGCAGAATAGTTACCTTCCCCAGATTTACCAGATTGGAATTGCTGACAGATGCAATCAGAACAAACCAAAGAGGATAGGCAACAATTGCAAAAACAAGGATACTTAAGATTATCACTGCTGCCCCAAAGATTCTGTCAGCCGGACTTTTGTATTTCATTTTACTCTTTCCCATTAAATCCCCTCCTTACATCAGACCGGTTCCTGTACTGCGCTTTGCGATTGCATTGGTAGCCATCAGGAAAACAAAATTAATCAGCGTATTGAACAAACCCACTGCCGCACCAAAACTAAACTGGGATGACTTAATTCCTACCGTATATACATAAGTAGAAATTACCTGGGATGCGCCCAGATTCAAGCTGTTCTGCATCAGGAACACTTTATCGAAACCTACATTCAGAATATTTCCCATATTCATAATCAGCATAATGATAATCGTCGGCATGATTGCCGGAAGATCTATATGAATCATAGTCTGCCACCTGTTGGCGCCATCAATCCTGCACGCATCATAAAGCTGCGTATCCACAGAAGCCAATGCTGCAATGAAAATAATACTGTTCCATCCCATAGTCTGCCATACCCCAGACAGCACATAAACCGGCATGAATGTGGACTCTGATCCAAGAAGATTCACATCCTTTCCCACAAGATGGATTGCTTTTAGGAAATTGCTGATGACACCGGAGTCGTCCGCCAGCATAATCCGCAGCATGGAAACCAGTACAACTACAGATATGAAATAGGGGATATAAACCGTTGTCTGTACCGTCCTTTTCCACTTTTTATTCCGAATCTGATTTACCACCATCGCAAGAATAATTGGAATGGGAAATCCCACAAGGATACTGGCAAAGGAAATTACAAATGTATTTTTCAGAGTCGAGAAAAACATAGGGCTTTCAAAATACTGTTTAAAATATTTGAATCCTACAAATGCACCGCCCGTCAGCCCCTTAGAAAAATCATATTCCCGGAAAGCCAGCTGGATACCGTACATGGGCACATAGCAAAATATCAATATGTATAACATAGCAGGGAACAGCATGACCCATAACTGCCAATTGCGTCTGAAATATTTTTTTACATTTACCATAAATATTACTCCTCTCGCTGTATCACAATTCAAGGTGAAAACGCGGGATGAACAGTCTGATCACATCCCGCGGTTTTTATTATTTTGCCAGATAATCATCGAAAGCTTTTTGGCGTATTTTGAGTACATCTTCAAGCCCTGCCGCTTCTACATTTTTTACATAAGTATCCCAATCTGCATCGATATCCGATTCTCCTGTCATCCACAAAGACCAGTAATTATCTATAATGTTATTGATATTTGCCTGGGTGAGTGCCATGGTATTCTGATCTTCTTCAGAATATTTCATAAAGAGCTGAGGGTAATAATCCTGATCCGTTACCTTTGCAAGCGCATCTTTATATACCTCTCTCTCCTTTAACGCATTGTTCATATCCTCTGACATCTCGATATTACAGTCTTTCCGGATATATAATGGGCCGAAGTCTGCAAAGGTGTTTGTCCACTTCCAGGTTCCTGCATCGGTAGTCGGATCCGTAGGCGGCAGTACTTTAAAATTATTATCGTCAGTCTTTTCCAGACATCCGTCACTGATACCTCCAAATAATGTCTCAACACTTCTGGTTTTATCATAGAATCCATCTATAAATTTTATAGCTGCATTTTTATCCTCACACTTTGCACTCATCGCAACACGGTTCGCCTGCATATTCAGCTGGTCAAAGTCATAACTCCAGCGAGTATCATAAGTCCCGGGCGCACAGTCTATATCGTAATCCAGAGGCGCCAGCGCAGTATACTGGCTATATAACTCCGGACCAAATTTGTCCGTCTCTTCCCATCCAAAGACACAGCCTACAACGGCTTCTCCGTTTTCATTTCCCCTTGAAAGAGATTGAAATGCGGAGTAATCATTTGTAATTGCATTATTGTTAATCAATCCCTGGGCATACAGCCTGTTCAAATATTTCATGAATAACTTATAGCGTTCATCCACAGCAAAACATTTTACTTTTGCATCTTCTGCAAAATATCCGTCTGTCACAATATCGGTCATCTGGATTCCCATGGACGGCAATAATTTTAACAGGGAATACGCACTGTTGAACCATGCATTATTCCCGCCATAAGCATTAAAATCCAGCGGAATCTCGTCATTTGGATCTCCGTTTCCATTGGCATCCTGTTCTTTAAATGCTTTTAAGACTGTCTCCAGCTCAGTGAAAGTTTTCGGCTCTTTCAGCCCCAGATTGTCCAGCCACTGTTTATTAATAAATAAAACTGTATTGGTATCCGGCCACTTGCTCTGGCATTTCGGTATCCCAAATATCTGTCCTTCCGGCGTCTGTGCCAAAATCTGAGTATCCGGCTCAGCCGTAAACATTTCCCTGATATTCGGAGCGTCTGTTTCAATCAGCTCTGACATATCCTGAAACAATCCGCTGTACTTGGTATAGTCTGAATCCGTGGTAGCGTTAAACAGTATATCCGGGATATCCCCGGAAGCAAATCTGGTTGATTTAACCGTTTCCCAGTCCTGATAGATCTGTTCCCATTCTATCTCCACATTGCACTGGTCTTCTAATTCCTGCAGCCATTTCATATCCTCTACGCTTTTCGTCAGTGCATGGGACACAAACACTGCTTTTAACTTTGTTTTCTCCCCGCTGCCTCCCGTATCTGAATCGCTGCCCTTTCCTGCTGCCTCAGAGTTTTGCCCGGTTTCTCCGCTGTTTCCGGTAGCGGTACTGCTTCCTGCACATCCTGCCAATGATGTAAATGCCATAGCAGATGCCAGTAAAATTGCTGTTGTTCGTTTTTTCATGTTCACAACCTCCATTTATTTATTTCTTTCATCGCATTTTTTCAGATAAAGCTCATCAAAAATGCGGAAAGTTCCTTCTCCCGTTAAGTTTTGAAATTTAACTGTAATGATTTTTTCATGATCGGGTTTTGACATTAGAGGCAGTTGATAAGCAGCCTGATAGAACTCATCTTTCTCTTTCTTAACTACGTCTTCCACCAGTGTTGCACCATCCACAACAATCCGATAGGAATTTCCCACATCCTGACCGCACAAGGTCATACACAATTCCTGTTTTTCGTTTTGTAATTTCATCCGGTAAGAAAACCATCCATCTTCCCTGCAAAAGCGGTAGGGATGTCCGTTAAGACGCATCGTATCTGTCTTTTCCCCTTTAATGCCGTGGGCAAGCTCATATTGGTCATTTCCCACTGGAATTACATCCGTCATAACATTTTTTAACCTTTTCGCCTGCTTTTCTTTTTCCAGTAAATTTACCAATTCCCTGGATTCCTTTTTATACAGTCTGAAATAAATCCCATATCGATCCCGATACCTGGCATAATGGGGTGTGAAAATCAGTTCCTCCCCCTGATTGTTCAAACGAAAAGCAACCCGCCCTTTTTCCTTTACCAAATACCGTTCTATATGTTTTTTCCAGTTTTTAATTTCTACATCCTGCAGTATAAGATAATCCTTCACAGTAATTTCCTTCTGGGGAACGAATACGTCAACCCCGGTTACCGTCATATCCATCATAACATTGCCAAGACCTGCACTCAGCAGATAAGGACCATATGAAAATGCCGCCACCCGTTCATTATCCGGCAGTCCCTGTATTTTCAATGTCATCTTCATATGCAAATCCAGCATATCATTTTGCTCCCATTCCCGGGAAATAAATACATATCCGTTATGGATTTCACCCTTTAGATATGTCTCGTTCAGAAATAACTCCGTATCCTCTTCCAGCCAATCCGGAATTCTCAGATACAAGCTGAATTTACGACCGGGTACCTCTGCAAATCTAATCCTGACTGCCAATGTATCTTCCTGAATCACAGCTTCCATTTTCAAAGCAATTCTTCCATTTGTCCATACAAGATCTGAACTCACATACCTGCAGATATAAATCCCCTCTTCATTATGAAAATAAATCCCCTCCTGCAGTTTTGTAAAATTCTCCATCCCACTTCCGGTGCAGCACCAGAAACTGCTGTAAGGCGTTGTAAATACTTTAAAATATCCGGTCTCCATAGGCTGGAAATACATTGTCATTCCCGTTTCGGGATTCTGAGACGCTAATATGGCATTTAATTTTGTATGATCATAATAATCCATATATTTTTTATCGCCTGTGATCTGGAATAACCACAGTGAAAGTTTAAGCATATTATATGTATTACAGGTCTCACAATTGCATGCTGTTCGTTCTGCATCCAGCACATCCGGTTCACCGAAATGTTCCCATTCGCTGTTCCCTCCCGTAGCATAAGTATGGTGTTTTACAACAATCTCCCAAAAGTTCTGTGCCGTTACCAAATAAAATTTTTCGGTTTTTCCAAATACCATGTAACGCTTTAAAGCTCCCAGTATCTTGGGTATTGTGGTATTGGCATGAAGCCCATTTAAAACATCCCTTTGATCATGCAAAGCCTCAAATAAAGTCCGTTCATCAAATTGATGTGCCGCTCGTGCAAAACGTTCCTCACCGGTAATCAAAAACAAATCATACAGGCAGTCATTCATGCCTCCATATTCTACTGACAGAACCCGGTCTCTGATTTCCTTTGTCCACCCTTCGGTACGATCTGCTATCCAGGTACCAAGCCTTCCCATTATCCGGTATGCAGTCTGATGATTGGTAATCTCATATACCTTGATAATTCCACTGAGTATCTTATGCATGGTATACCATGGAACCCATGCTGGTTGCCCATTTTCCACACGGTCAAATATCTCTCTGGGAGATGCAAATAAATAACCATCCTCCTGCTGGCATCTGTACAATTCCTCTATGATGTAGTCCATCTTCTCCAGCCACAAGGGGTTCTTAGCAGATGCATAGATCTGGGCAGCTGCTGTAAGAAAATGCCCCAGAGTATGTCCCTGTATCTCGGTCATTTCCCATCCCGGATATCTCTCAGCTTTTGGCCGATATCCCGCCGTTTCCAAAAAACCCGCCAGCAGACGGTCCGGATTCAGGGTTGCCAGATATTCCTCTTCCAGTCTGAAGGCATGTGACCATTCCGGATCTGTTAATTTTATTTTATCATAAGCAAATTCATAGATTGCTATATTTCGACAATTCTTCTCTGTATTCATATTTTGGCTCCTAATTTTCTTTCTCATCTCTATGTGGCTAATATACTCTGAGTTTGGGGATTCGTAAATATCACTTTCCTGTAAAAAGTATCAAAAAGTCACTTCTTTTTTTTATTTGCTTATCTTCTATCCTTTTGACACTCTTTCTATCGTTATGTACACATCGAACATTTTCCTTTACTTTTTTATATTTTCATTGTACAATATCCACAGTTTTATCTCTTTTTTAGCATTGTTGAAGATTTTATTTCTTTGCTAAATCGTTAAATGTTCTATTAAATATACTTATGGAGGTGTTAGAATTACATGTACGTATTTGAATTTCCCATCAAAAAACCAATATCTTATCATTTCACAGGAAAATTTGAAGCACCTTCCAATCACTGGGTGCACGAAGATCTGTTATTGCATAACTACGAACTTTTCGTCATGACGGAGGGCACTTTATATTTAACCTATAACAAGGAGGATTTTATCGTATCAGCGGGGGAATTTCTTTTACTGCCACCCCTTCCCGCTCCCAATAACCACCGCCGGGGATTGCGTCCCTCCCGGTGTTCTTTCTACTGGCTGCATTTTGAAACCGGCTCTCCTTTAGTCTTAAAAGACATACCCGGCAATGCTTTATTGTCCTGCGTCTGCGATCTGCCGGAAGATACCATATGCATTCCCAGACAGGGAACTGCCGATAACCAGGAGAAAATCATTGTATTAATGAAACAGCTGCAGGATGCTGTTAAAAATGCATATAAGCCGGTGATCCTGAATTATATGTCAACCGTAATTTTATGTGAATTATTCAGTCAGTTTTATACTAAAAAGGAAGTTCTGGGAAAGTCCAGAAAGACACAGAAACAGATCTATCATGATATCATTGATTTTGTAAAATTAAACATAAATCAAAACTTAAAAGTATCGGATGTCGCTGCACACTTTGGCTATAATGAAAAATATCTTTCTCATTTATTCAGCACTGTTGCGGGAATTCCGCTGAAACAGTTTATCCTGACAAATAAAATCAATGCCGCTAACTTTATGCTCACCGATACGAATAAATCCATTTCAGAAATTGCACATGCACTGGGATTTTTGGACAGCCATAACTTTTCCCGGGCTTATAAAAAAATATCCGGACTTTCTCCTTCTGAATACCGGAATGCTTTTGCTCAGAGAATGCTTTTTCATGTCTAGACAACTTGCTCATTTGAGACAACAAAAAACACCTTCCGTTTGGAAAGGTGTTCTTATCAGTTAACAGGGGATGAGAGAATCGAACTCCCACTAAAAGTTTTGGAGACTTCTGTCATACCACTTGACCAATCCCCTCTGTAAATTACCGACTTATTATTTATACCACAAATTACATATAATTTCAATACAAAATTGCATTTTTCCACAAATTTTTTTCATTTTTCCATAAATTACAGCAGCAGCCCATCACTGACAGCTGCTGCTTCTGTGTATATTCCCATTTCTTTTCCGCATTTTTATTTCCCATGCAGCTGAATGATTGCCAGCTCGGAATCTGTGCCAATACGTAACGGAGGTCCCCATGTGCCGATGCCCGATGTTACAATTACCGGAACTCCTTTTTCCGTAGTATAATAACCGTAGTTAAATTTTTCACTCAGCCGGGTCAGCAGATTAAACGGAAACACCTGGCCAGCGTGGGTATGTCCACTCATAACCAAGTCCACATTTTCATATTCCTCAGCATTAGATGGCCGATGGTCTAATACCAGCAAGGGTTCTTCTCCCTGGCTTATTTCGCTGATTTTTCCCAGCTCCCTGCGATCACTTCCCTGACTACCAATAGGTGCCGAATCTCTTCTCCCTGCAATGGTGCAGACTCCTTCAATCGTAAAAATTTCATCTTCTAAAATATGGACACCTGTTTTTTTTATCAATTCTTTCATGTCTGCGAATCCTGTGCCTGCATCATGGTTCCCCCAGCATAAAAAAACACCATATTTACTTTCTATCATACCAATCAGTTCTGCGATTCGTTTTGGATTACGTACCCCCTCATAACTGCTGTCAAACAAATCACCTGCTATACAGACCAGATCTGCCTGTTCCGCATTCACTGCTTCTACAATCTGCTCCATTCTCTTCTCCCCATTAATATGTCCCAGATGCACATCGGACAATAGAGCCACTTTAAGCGGCGGGCCATCCCAGTTTTTTTCCAGCGTAATATCATAGTTAATCTTTTCTATATCCTGGGCATGCATTCTCCCGCCAATGATTAATAGAGTACAAAGCAGCAATACCACACCCGCAGAAATTACCTGATATTTCCCACGCCCCTTCTCACTAAGCCGACGCATCACCAAACGTCTTACGATCTCTAAAACACAAAAAAATAACATACTATATGCAAAAAAACCCATCCAGTAACAGCCTATTGCACCGGCAATCCTCACCCATCCCCACATAGGCAAACAGGATGGCAGCACATAGCTGCATCCCAAAACTGCAAATACAACTGCTACCCACCAGAACTTCAGCTTTGGTATAACCGCCCGGATAAAGGGCGTATACCTCCATGCCAGATATACGTTTAATAACGTATACACTGCGGCAACAATTACAATACCTATAATCAAATGCTCTTCCTCCTTAGTTTATCCCCAACATACTTGAACATATTATACTTCTCTTTCCGCTGCCTGTAAAGAAACTATATCGCAAATGCTTCAATAACCCTAAAAAATTTTCCCTCAGCAAAGAAATGGAGGAAAGATATTGTGATCTCTTTCCCCCATTTTATTACGCTACACAATCTGAATATGATACTGCTCCAGCCAGTAATTCACCTGAAGCATGAAAGCGAGCATCTGCGGTCCCGCCATGAGCTGCCCATACCATGGTTTCCCGTAATCAGAAGGACTGTTCACAAAATCATTTACTTTTTTCGTATCCAGAAGCTGCCTGATCGGTGCATTTGGATCTGCAAGCACTTCCTGCAGACGTTTGCCAAGCAGCTGTTCATATTCCGGATGATAGGTCTTGGGATACGGACTTTTTTTCCTCCACAATACATCATCCGGCAGCATTCCTGCACCTGCTGAACGCAGCAGCCCCTTTACAATACCATCCGGACACTTCATTGTCCATGGGACATTCCAGATATATTCCACAATTCTGTGGTCAGCCAGGGGAACTCTTGCTTCCAGACCGGAGTACATGCTGGTACGATCCATACGATCCAAAAGAGTCACCATAAACCACCGCAGATTCAGGTATGCAATTTCTCTCCTTCTTTTCTCTTCCTTACTTTCTCCAGGAAGCAGAGGAGTCTCACGAATGGTCTTCTGATATGCTTCATGAGCATATTCCTCCATATGAAGCTGGCGGATGACATCTTCAGACAGCAGCGTCTTTCTGGGCTCCATGCTCATGGACCATGGAAATGCATCTGCTTCAAAAGCCTCTTTCTTATGGAACCATGGATACCCTCCGAAAATCTCATCGGCACATTCTCCAGTCAGGGTTACGCTGTTTATACCTACCACTTTTGAGCAGAAATAAAGAAGTGAGGATTCTACATCTGCCATGCAGGGAAGATCCCTGGCATCCACCGCCTTAAACAGGTAATCGATTAATTCCATATTGTCACATTCCAGATAATGATGGTTTGTCTGGCAATAATCCACCATCTGATCAACCCATGGTCTGTCTTCACTGGGCTGGAATGAATTTGATTTAAAATACTTCTTATTATCCTTAAAATCAAAAGAAAATGTATTCAGTACTTTTCCCTGCTTCTTCAGTTCTTTCGCACAAATTGCCGTAACCAGGCTGCTGTCTACACCTCCGGATAAAAACGTACTGATCGGAATATCGGACAGCATCTGCTTTTTCACAGAATCTTCTAACAGCCAGGCTGTCTTCTCCACCGTCTCATCAAATGAATCCTCATGGGGTTTACTGACCAGTTCCCAGTAAGGCTTCTGCTCCCATGTGTGTTTGGCAAATCGGATAAACTGCCCCGGCAGAACTTCCATTACATTTTTAAAAACACCTTTGCCATATGACTTTGCCGGTCCCAGTGCAAAAATCTCACATAAGCCATCCCGGTCCAGAACAGGAGTGATCTGGGGATATTCAAACAACCCTTTTATCTCTGAAGAAAATACCAGGGTCTCACCTGCCATTGTATAAAATAAAGGCTTTACGCCCAGACGGTCACGGAACAGATATAAACTCTCCTGATTCGCATCCCAGATTGCGATCGCAAAGATTCCATTTAATCTCTTAATATAGTCCACTCCATGAAGCATGTATCCTTCCAGTATCACTTCTGTATCGCTGGTGGTTTCAAAACAGGCGCCTTCGTTTTGCAGCTCTTTTTTCAATTCGCCCATATTATAAATCTCACCATTGTAGACAATGGCACACTCTCTGGCTTCTGCCTTCTTTATCATTGGCTGATGCCCGGTGACCAAATCGATAATGGAAAGACGCACATGGGCAAGACCGCACCCCTTATTCAGATAAGTTCCCTCATCGTCCGGTCCTCTGCGCTTTTGTACCTGATTCATTTTCTCCAGAATACCCCTCCATTTTCTTTCCTCCTTGGCAAATTCCGTAAACGGATTACAAAATCCGGCAATTCCACACATAGCATCACCTTAACCTTTCTAACAACGTACTTTTATTTACTGAATAATCGGCTGATATTGCCTGCCCTGAAGTGCCGCTTCTACTGCCGGAATCAAAAGTTCCGTATGCGCCACCATTGAATTCGGCTTTTTCACCGGGTCATCCTGACCAAAAGGAACAAAATAAATATGCTTTGCATTTAAAAGCAGTCCGATATTTTTCATATTCATTCCCAATGCATCATTTGTGGAAACAGATACAACTAATGGCTTTTCATTACGCAGATGCGCCTTAGCCGCCATAAGAACAGGGGTATCTGTAATACCATTGGCAAGCTTAGCTATGGTATTTCCGGTACAAGGCAGGATAACCAGCAGATCCAGCAGACTTTTAGGACCGATCGGCTCCGCCTGATTGATTGTCATCATAGGTTTAATACCTGTGATTTTCTCCGCATCCGCTACAAAATCTGCGGCTTTTCCAAATCTGCTGTCAATCGTCTGAGAGGCATTGGAAAAGATAGTCTGTACCTCAGCACCGGCATCCACCAGCTTTTTCAGTTCTTCAAATACTTTTTTATACGTGCAGAATGATCCTGTAAAAGCAACCCCTATTTTTTTACCCTCTAAAGACATATCACTTCACTCCTTCTTAACATGCTGCTGCATTACTTGCATCAATACGTCAGTCATTGCTCTTGCAGATGACTCGGGTGCATATTTTCCAGGAAGCCCCGGACACAGCCATGCCGGAATTCCCAACTCTTTCGCTGCCGTAAAATCAACTCCTCCGGGAGCGGATGCTATATCAATAATAATCGCTTGTTTTTTAACGGACTTTAATAAACTACGGTCCATTATCATGTTGGGAATTGTGTTGAATATAAAAGAATACTGCTTAAGATTATCCTGAATTTCATCAAAGTCAATTACTTCATCTGCTAAAACAGAAGCCTCGGACCGGACATCCGGCCTTCTTGCACAGACAGTAACCTTACAAAACATACCTTTCAAATATGCCGCAAGTGTCTTACCGCATTTTCCATACCCCAGTACCAGACAATGGCTCTTGTGGAGGTTCAGTGGGCTTTTCTGAATCGCTTCCGCAATGGATCCTTCCGCAGTAGCAATGCTATTGTATGTCGCCAATTCTTCGTTTTTCATAAAATCACAGCATACAACACCTTTATCCGCTGCCATAACCTGAAAGCTTTCCGGAATGCAGCCTGCAAAAAAGTACTGTCCTTCCTTTAACGATTCCATCAGTACATTTAAACGCAAATCATCTTTTCCAGTCTGATTGTTCAAATCTATTTTATTTTTAGTCATTGGAACCGGTGCAATTATAATCCCTGACTTTTGAACGGCATTGGTCAAAGACTTTTCACACAGAACAGGATCTCCCTTGATCCCGTCCGTCTTTTTATCCAGGCTTATATCTTTGCATAAACCATAGACACAGACACGGTAACCCTGCTCTGCCAATATCTGAGCCATATAAACCTGGCGCATATCCCCGCCGATTATCCCAAAATCATAAATATTGGTAATCATCCTTGTTCTCCTCGCTGCATAGGCTCTTATTACTATATGATAGCAAAAGTAAATTGCGCACAAAAAAAGATACTTTCCATTGGAAAGCATCTCAATCTGCAAATCGTCTCTTTAATCAGCACCCCCATTTTATCAGCACCCTCTCCTGAAATACCTCCCCAGCAGATAAATCGGGCTGGCTCCCCATGCGTGGCAGAGGCTCTTTCCATAAGGATCGCCATACATTGCATAACGCTCTTTTTCATCTTCACCCGGATCATAGGTTTCCCAAAATGTGGTGGCTCCTTTTTCAACCATTCCGCCCCAATAGTTCCGGATCTGGTCCAAAACATACTGACACTCCCCGATCTTTCCCATCATATCCAGTTCAAAAAATTTAAAATAAGGTGTAACAATCTGCGGGATCTGTTCATTATGAATCACATTTTTAATTATTTTATTTTTCTTATCCACATCTGCAAAATCATATAGCACTGCAAAGATATTAGCATGGCGGGTTACCTGTTTTTTACCGGATGAAAAACTGCTGATATATGCACCCTGGTTCTCATCCCAGAAATGCGTATCTATATCTCTGCACAATTTTTCCAGACGTTCCCGGTAACCGCACTCCTCAATCCCCAGAATTTCAGCCGATAGCAAAATGGCCTCCAGACTCTTTGCAAACAAAATCTGTTCTGCACATACAGCCCCCTCTTTGTCAATATCTGCCCAGTCAATAAAAATCCAGTCATTGCATTTCTTTACAATAAACCCTTCAGCATCCGTTCTGCCAATACAGAATTCCATCAGGCTTTTCATTTTAGGATAAATCAATTTTAAAAATTCTTTATCTTCATATCCCAGATAATATTCATATACACTCATTATCCAGAAAAAAGAATAATCTGTAATCGTATTAATATGACATTCTACCGGATCTTTCCCTCTGAGTGCCAGAATCGTTCGCCTGCTTATATCCTTATCCTGGTAAAGATACTGGTTTATTTTATATGCCTGATAAGCATCCCCTGACCAAATCCAACGGTCTCTCTTAATCCCATCCAGAAAAAATTCTCTGCTGTTCAAATGGAAGGTATATTCCGATATCTCCCAAATTCTATTTAATAAATCATCATTGCACTGAAACCTTTTCACCGGTTCAAGGTGAAGATATTCTTCTTTTGCAGATACTTCAATTTCGTTTGAGGTCTCCACCAGAATATAGCGAAAGGCTCTGTTTCGGAATACCTTTTCTTCCTGTACATGATCAGTCTTTTCATATAGGTAACAATGTTCTTTATCAAGCGCTTCCGTTCTGGATTCCCCATAATAAATGTTAAGTACCCCTTCTTTTCCGCTGCTTCTGATCAAAACCGAAGCAAATATCTCTTTCCCAAAATCGTATAAAATCCCTTCTTCCAACCGTTCTTTGGAAATTGGCACGATATCCTTATATGAAAACGGGAATATGTCGGGCGTTCTGTTTTTATCAAAATACAGCTCATTAAAACCTGCCTGCACCCATTCATCACTGTACATATTTGCTTCCCAGGAAGAATCACTGGCCGCATCCGCTCCCTCTGCATAGAGTGCCGGCAGCCCCTCCAAATGGAATACAACCGCCAAAAAGTCGTGTTCTCCTTCCGGCAATTGAATCATTTCCCCATATGGATATTTTTTTCCATCCACGTCAAAATATCCATTTCCATTTGCATAAACACAGATTCTGGTTTCCTTTTCAAAAACTGCTTTTTTTCGG
The DNA here is from genome assembly GCF_000686105.1 of Robinsoniella sp. KNHs210. NCBI lineage: Bacteria > Bacillati > Bacillota > Clostridia > Lachnospirales > Lachnospiraceae > Robinsoniella > Robinsoniella sp. KNHs210. The sequence goes on along the minus strand of NZ_JMLZ01000002.1, from coordinate 613,531 downwards.
AATCTCACATTGTGGCAGCAATCATCAAGGCGCCAGAATGCCGGCCACATAATATTCCTTTCTTCTCTCCTGGTATTCACCTTTAATGCGTGATATATCTCAAAATCACCCGGATACCAGATCCACCGTGCTCTTTGACTGTTACTGCCCTCTTGTGCGTTAAATTTGCCATAATTATCTGTCATAGTTCTACCATCTTTCTTCTATATATTAAGGTCTAGCCTTTGACTGCACCATCTACTAATCCCTTTACAATATATTTTTGAGCAAAAATAAAGAAAAGAACCACCGGGATCATAGATAATACCGCGGCTGCAAAAGCCAGATTATAATTTGATGAATACTGACCAAAGAAAACATACTGCTGTATCGGAATTGTTTTCACCGTATCTTTTTGCAAAACCAACAGCGATACATTAAATTCATTCCAGGTCCAAAGTGTCATCAGCGTTGCAATGGTAAAGGTAATGGGTTTTAAAAGAGGAAATATAATACTCCAGAAAATTTTTCCTCCAGTACACCCCTCCATTTTCGCTGCCTCCTCCAATTCCACCGGAAGTGCTTTTACGAATCCTGTATAAAGCATCACTGCAAAAGGAAGATTTACTGCGGCAACAATAATCATAACTCCCATATGGGTATTGAGCATCCCCAGTGATTTGAACATTTTATAAATCGGAATCATTACGGTCTGAAAGGGAAGCATCATAGATGCCATTAATACCATTTCATAGATTTTCATGGAACGTTTATGATAGAACCTGCCGATTGCATATCCCGCAGTAGATGCGCATAATACAATAAGTGCAACCGTCCCCACTGTAATAATAATACTGTTTAAGAAGCTTTGAGCAATTTTAGCCTGTTCCGCTGCCTGGGCAAAATTTTCAAAATGCAATATCTTTGGAAGCCCCAGAACATTGCCGGTTGTTTCTTGTGGGGTCTTAAAAGATAAAAGAATGCTGATCAGAAATGGAGCCAGAAAGACAACTGCCAGCAAATATACAGCAATGTTAGCAACAATTACACCAGGTGTGAATTTTTTTCTCATCTTAGTACTCCACCTCTCTTCTTCTGAAGAATCTCAGCATAAGCGTCCCGATGAGAGCCAGCATCACCATGAAAACAAAAGATACTGCCTGCCCATATCCTGCTTTTTGGAAAGAGAACAGATTTTTATATATATAAATAGCCAGTGTTTCGGAAGACCCTGCCGGACCTCCCCCGGTTGCAGCCATTACTGTACCAAATTCACGAAGGGCGGTAGTAAATGTTAACGTAATGCAGATCGTAAATGTAGGAATCAGCATGGGCAGAGTCACATACCGGAATTGCTGCCATAAAGTTGCACCATCTATCGCCGATGCTTCATAATACATATCCGGGATGTTATCCAGCCCAGCCATATAAATAATCAGATTAGATCCAACTGCATTCCAAAGTGCAATCACGATGATCCCTGAAATTACCGTAGACGGATTTCCTAACAAACTATGTATCCCAAATACTGCCGAAAATACATCTTTGTAAATAAATCCCCATACAAATGCAGCCAGCACAGAGCTGAGTACCATCGGAATAAAGAACACCGTCTTTAAAACCTTACTTCCTTTAATCCATCTGTTCAATAATAATGCCAATATTAAAGATAAAATATTATTCAGTCCGGTGTACCCAATCCCATAAATGAAAGTATTCTTAATTGGCTGCAGTACACTTTTATCTGTAAAAAACGTCTTGAAATTCTGCAAGCCATTATAATTGTATGTTTGAGAAATGCCATCCCAATCCGTAAACGCAATATTAATCCCCATAATAAATGGAATTACAATAGCAAAAATAAATAGAATGGCAGACGGCAATGCAAATAGAAGATAACTCTTGTTCGATTTCATTTCCTCATCCTTTCTGTTCCCACATCCCAAATACCGGGATGTGGAATACTGGAATTATTCTATTTACCTTCAGCCCCTGCGATACGGTCAAACTCTTCATCCAGGTTCTTCAATAATACCTCTACATCCTTCTCTTCCGACAGCAAGTGTTTAGAAACCAGTGTTTCAAGTGCCGTTCTGTATTCATTTGGGAAATTATGGTCAATAGCCCCCTGACTGAACGTCTTGCCGCTTTCCACATAAGCATTGATATCCTGTAATGCAGGATCATCCTCCGGTGCTTTTGCTCCCTTCACAATCGTTGGCGTGTGAGATAGTTCCGATCCTCTGGTCGCCGCTTCCGGAGATGAAATATACGCAAGAAATTTAAGGGCTTCCTCTTTATTCGGTGAATCGCTGTAAACACCCGATCCGGATGCTGCGGACTGAATGACCATAACCGTATCATCTGCCTCATTGCTGTAAGGCATGGCAAAGATCCCAAGGTTAACATCCGGATTCTTTCCCTGCACATGTGTAACAGCCCAGTTTCCGCACAAAATCATTGCCGCTTTTCCAGTTGCCATTAAATCACCGGCACCATTCCAGTCTGTACCAAACGGATCATCATTCGTATATTGAAAACGATCTGTAAAACGCTGAAATTCATCTCTCCAAAGATCACTGTCCACAAATTTTTTCTGTCTGCTGATCACATCAATAATCCCATTTTCATCCTGAGCCAATACCGAGGTAATATAATCCGTCTGCAAATTCCCCGAAATGCACCAGGACTCTTTAAATCCATTGGCAATAGGTACAATACCGGCTGACTGCAGCTTCTGGCAGGCTGCATCAAATTCATCAATTGTTTTGGGCACCTCTTGAATTCCTGCCTGTTTGAACAAATCTTTGTCATAGGTCACGCACATCGTACCAAAGGAGTTAGATACTGCCATTATCTTATCATCTACCGTAAGGCTTGCAAGATCCTTCTTATCAAAGTTCTTCATAAACTCTTCGTTAGAAAGATCCGTAAGGTATCCGTTCTTTGCAAAAGACTTTAATAAATCCCCCTCCACATACATAAGGTCCGGCGCATCGCCGCTTGCGATTTTCGTCTGTACGGATGTCACATAATTATCAAATGCCAGCCTCTGGATATCCACCTTAATATTCGGATTCTCTTCCATAAACTTCTTTGCCATTTCATCTTCCCATTGTGTATCTGTATCCTGCCCCGTATTTTTCATCCAGGTAATCGTAACATTTTTATCCTCTTTATTCCCCGCCTTTGCTTCATTTTGTGCCCCAGCGCAGCCCGTACACAATCCAGCCAGCAATGTACCTACAATAACCGTTGCTAAAACCCTCTTCATTTTCAATTCCTCCTGTTCCTTTTGATAGGTATATTGTAAGTCCTGTAACGGCAGCGGAACAATTAACAAATTATCCATTTCTTTCACTATTTATGGTTTTTAAACTCCTGCACCGTCATATGAGTCATTTTCTTAAAGATCGTGGAGAAATATGTAGTATTTTTGAAACCGACTTCCTCTGCAATCTCATATACTTTCATACCTGTATTTGTAATCAGCTCTTTGGCAAGTTCAATCCGGCATCGATTCATATATGTCACCATATTTTCTCCCGTCTCCTTCTTAAACAAATTAGATAAATAATTTTCGCTAAGTCCTATATAACCAGCTACCTCCCTCAAATTAATATCTTCTTTAAAATGTTCCCGTATGTATGTAATCGCACGGGTAATATCTTTGCTATAAGCCTTTTTTCCAGCCATCATGACTGCGTAAACCGGTCGTAAGTAATTATTCAGTGCCTCCATTTTACCAAGGAAGCTGTTTTCTTTCTCCAAAGATTCTTTTAATCCGTCCAAATCACCCGCAGATATTCTCTTAATTGATTTCTTTTTCAAGACCTCCGTATAAATAAAGATATAGACATCCTGCAACAGTTTATTCAAATACTCCACCGCTGGCTGCTCACGCAATATCTGCTCTCCCAAATGGTGTAATTCTACTGTAAGTCCTTCCATGTCCTGATGAAAAACTGCATATTGCAGAGACTCATAATTCACCTTCACTACAGACGATTCTATAACTGTACCCAGAGACCCGTAATCATAAATCTGATCTTTCCCCAGGTAAACACTTCTTGCAAATGCCGATTCTGCCTGTTTATAAGCCAGCTTTATTCCATCCCATCTGTAGCAAAAATCACTTACACCCAATGTAACTTCCTGATATCCCTTATCCTTTAAGTGATGATAGATATCCATCATAAATTTCTGCTTTTTCTCATGCGCCTCACTCATACTTTTACAAATCCCAAAGTCATATATTAAAAAACATCTGCATTCATCTATCGGACAAAACGCTAAACGCTTCGGCCTGATTATTTTTAAAGTATTAATCGTATCTTTCCCCATGTCCCGGTTTGTTTCAATAATTATAACACTGATTTGCACTTCACTTCCAATTTCTAAAAGCTCCATACATGTCCTTAACTGTTCCCTGGAATACTCCTTTCCTTCCACAATACTTTTCAGGAATCCTTCAATAAAAAAGTTTTCTTTTTGCATTATAAACTGCTGATGCGCTTTCGACTTCTGCATGTGCAGCAATTTATTTTTCATTTCCATAATCACCTGCTCGGTTTTCTCTTCCTCCATATCATATTTCAAAATATAATCTTCAGCCCCGCATTTTAGAGATTCTTTCACAAATTCAAAATCATCGTAAGCACTTAATGCTACAAACAACACGTCCGGATATTCTTGTTTAGCCATTCGGATAAGCTCTACCCCATTTATAAGCGGCATACTCATATCAGTAACAACCAAATGAAATATCTCCTGATGCATGAGCTCCAATGCCTGTTTTCCATTTACAGCTTCCGCTGAAATAACAAAATTATACTTTTTCCAGGGTATCATTTCTTTCGCTGCATATCTGAAATTTTGATCATCGTCAACGATTAGTACTTTATAACTGCTCATAAAGCTCTACCTCCTTCGTTTCCTGATACAATGGCAGTCTGATTTCAATCTTCGTTCCTTCTCCTTCTTCACTAGTAATTCGGAAATCATAAGCATTTTTGTAATATGCAGATAATCTTTCCATTACAATTTTGATACCTATACTATTAAAACCCTTATACTTTTTCTCTTTATGCAAAATCTCATCCAGCCTTTCTTCTGAGAATCCTACTCCATTATCCTCAATCCTTAAGACTAAAGAATGATCCTCTGCTGATACCTTTATCCTTATTTCTCCCTCACCCGTAGACATGTCAATCCCGTGATAAATAGAGTTTTCTACTAATGGCTGCAATATAAACCCCAGCATCTTAAATTCCTTTGCAAGAGGATCCACTTCATAAACAACTTGAAAAGCATCTCCATATTTCGCCTTTTGTAAAAATATATACTGGTGAATGTAGTTTACTTCTTCTTCTACCGTAATGAAAGCATCCGTCTTTTTTATAGCAAAACGCATAAGGGATATTACAGAATCCACCATTTTCTCCACTTCCGGATCATTTTTCTTGTGAGCAAGCCATTTCACAGATCCCAGCGTATTGTAAAGAAAATGGGGATTAATCTGTGCCTGAAGTGCATTAAACTCGGCCTCTTCTTTAGCAAATTTCTCTTTTGCTAAATTGTCAATCAGATTCTCAATCTGAACAGACATATAATTAAACTGTAATCCAAGCATACCAATTTCGTCATAGCTAACCGGCCGGACTCTTGCTTTAAAATCCCCCTTTTCAATCTTCTTCATATTCTCTTCCATAAGTGTTAAATTCCTGGTAATCGTTTTGGATATAATCCAGGTAAATAATATTGCAAATCCAATGCTCACCAGTGCAATTAGAGCAGCTGCCAGAAAAATAAACTCCTCTTTCTTCATCAGTTCCCGCACTTTTATCAGACTTATAACATGCCACTGCTTCTTACTGCTTAAAATACTTGTTACCTGATATTCCTCATTCTCATAACTCACTCTGTAGTTTTTGAGAAAATAATCCTTATCTTCATCAAATACAATTCCCTGTAAAGATTGATTCTCTAAATCATAACAATAGTTTTGCAATACTGCTGAATGGGCATTGGTAATAATAAGATTCTCATTCGATAACAGCTCGTCTCCCCTGTCAATAAAGTCAAAAAAGGTCTGGTTCATAAAAAAGCACAGCAATCCCTTTTCCTCAAAATTCTTGTCATTTACAATCATTCTTACAAATACAATCTCACCATCCAGCACCGTCCATGCAATCGGACTGCTTTTTGTCACTAATCCCCTTAGATCATTCAGCTTCTTTTTAGCATCTGACATATCCTGTACCTCAGTTCCGCTTCTGCTAAACCGATATACCATTCCATACTTTGATTCTAGAATCGCTGCCCTGGAATACTGATAAAGGGATGGCTGCTGTATAATTGTATCTGCAAAGTTCGTGTTCTTCTCCTCGTATTCGACAGAATCATCTTCAATATTTTTCTGCGACAGTAACTCCTTTGTACTCTGAAAATTAACAATTCGATATGATGTACTTTCGAACTCCCCAATACGTTCATCCAGATTATAAGCAATTTGCTTTACCAGGTTATTCGATAACTTTTCAGCATTTTCTACCATAATCTCCTTAAAAATAATAATACCAGCAATACCTGAACATAATATTGCAAATACGCTGACAAATATAAGAGAAATCATAATCTTCCTCTTCAATTTCATATTTTTCAACTGCTTCATCATCAGTAATAGATTATCCCACATAATATTCATCTTTTAGAAGAGCCGATTGGTAATTAAAATATTATTACTTCAATAATACTTCAATAAATCCTGCCCTTCTTACCTCCTCCTTTTCTGATATGATCCCTCCTGATGTTCCCTCCCAATATATTTCCTCCTAATATGTTCCACTAATATATTTCCTCCTAATATGTTTCCTCCTGATATGTTCCCTCCTAATATGTTCCACTAATATATTTCCTCCTAATATGTTCCCTCCTAATATGTTCCCTCCTAATATGTTCCCTCCTAATATCACCTACAGTTTAATACATTACCTTAGAATCTACAATATAATTATTAGTCCCATACGGCACCTGATCCGTAGATAAATTAATCTCGAGCTTATAAAAAAGCGCACAAAAAAAGCAGCTATCCTTAGCTGCCTTACATGCATATACCTTCAAAATCACACATAGAAATTCATCAAATTATCATCCGTTCTTGCATTACCAACTTCGTTGATCATATCAACTTTATTGACATTATCCTAAACCTTATGGATAAGCCTTCGACCTATTAGTATTAGTCAGCTCCATACATTACTGCACTTCCACCTCTAACCTATCTACCTCGTCGTCTTCAAGGGGTCTTACCGCTTATGCGGGGGATATCTCATCTTGAGGGGGGCTTCACGCTTAGATGCCTTCAGCGTTTATCCCTTCCCGACTTGGCTACCCGGCCATGCTCTTGGTAGAACAACCGGTACACCAGAGGTCAGTCCAACCCGGTCCTCTCGTACTAAGGTCAGCTCCTCTCAAATATCCTGCGCCCACGCCGGATAGGGACCGAACTGTCTCACGACGTTCTGAACCCAGCTCGCGTACCGCTTTAATGGGCGAACAGCCCAACCCTTGGGACCTACTACAGCCCCAGGATGCGATGAGCCGACATCGAGGTGCCAAACCACTCCGTCGATGTGAACTCTTGGGAGTGATAAGCCTGTTATCCCCAGGGTAGCTTTTATCCGTTGAGCGATGGCAATCCCACTTTATACCACCGGATCACTAAGTCCTACTTTCGTACCTGCTCCACCCGTCGGTGTCACAGTCAAGCCTTCTTTTGCCTTTGCACTCTGCGAATGGTTTCCAACCATTCTGAGAAGACCTTTGAGCGCCTCCGATACCCTTTCGGAGGCGACCGCCCCAGTCAAACTCCCCGCCTGACATTGTCCCACCACCGGATCACGGTGGCTGGTTAGAAATCCAATACTGCAAGGGTGGTATCCCAACAATGACTCCTTCACAACTGGCGTTGTGAATTCTCAGTCTCCCACCTATCCTGTACATGCAATACCGAATCCCAGTATCAAGCTGGAGTAAAGCTCCATGGGGTCTTTCCGTCCTGGCGCAGGTAACCAGCATCTTCACTGGTATTTCAATTTCACCGGATGCATTGTCGAGACAGTGCTCAAATCATTACGCCTTTCGTGCGGGTCGGAACTTACCCGACAAGGAATTTCGCTACCTTAGGACCGTTATAGTTACGGCCGCCGTTTACTGGGGCTTAAATTCAATGCTTCGCTTGCGCTGACATCTCCTCTTAACCTTCCAGCACCGGGCAGGCGTCAGCCCATATACTTCACCTTGCGGTTTTGCATAGACCTGTGTTTTTGCTAAACAGTTGCTTGAGCCTATTCTCTGCGGCCTCTTTCGAGGCACCCCTTCTCCCGAAGTTACGGGGTCATTTTGCCGAGTTCCTTAACAATGCTTCTTCCGTCGGCCTTAGGATTCTCTCCTCATCCACCTGTGTCGGTTTACGGTACGGGTATAATATAAACAATAGCGGCTTTTCTTGACAGCTGGCTCACACACTTCGCTACTTTAGTTCGCTCCACATCACGTCTTCGGATTGTAGTACGGATTTGCCTTTACTACTCCTACCCCGCTTGTACCGGTTTTTCCATTCCCGGATTGTGCTTTCCATCTGTGTCCCCACAGTTCTGTTATACTATAGTACAGGAATCTCAACCTGTTGTCCATCGACTACGTCTTTCGACCTCGCCTTAGGCCCCGACTTACCCAGAGCAGATCAGCTTTACTCTGGAAACCTTGGATATTCGGCCGGAAGGATTCTCACCTTCCTCTCGCTACTCATTCCAGCATTCTCTCTTCTTAACAATCCACTGCTCCTTACGGTACAGCTTCGTCTCAGTTAAGAATGCTCCTCTACCAATGGGTACACCCGTAGATGTACTTCCATTCCTCAGCTTCGGTGTTGTGTTTCAGCCCCGGACATTTTCGGCGCAGGACCTCTCGACTAGTGAGCTATTACGCACTCTTTTAATGTATGGCTGCTTCTGAGCCAACATCCTAGTTGTCTTCGAAATCCCACATCCTTTTCCACTTAACACACACTTTGGGACCTTAGCTGGAGGTCTGGGCTCTTTCCCTTTTGACTGCCCAACTTATCTCGTGCAGTCTGACTCCCATACATCATCTATACGGCATTCGGAGTTTGATATTCTTTGGTAAGCTTTGACGCCCCCTAGGAAATTCAGTGCTCTACCTCCGTTAGACTAATATGAGGCTAGCCCTAAAGCTATTTCGAGGAGAACCAGCTATCTCCGGGTTCGATTGGAATTTCTCCCCTATCCACACCTCATCGCCACCCTTTTCAACGGATGTGCGTTCGGTCCTCCATTACCTTTTACGGTAACTTCAACCTGGACATGGATAGATCACCCGGTTTCGGGTCTACTCTGACTGACTCTTTCGCCCTATTAAGACTTGGTTTCCCTCCGGCTCCACACCTTGAGTGCTTAACCTTGCCAGCCAGCGTAACTCGCTGGACCGTTCTACAAAAAGTACGCGGTTCCACATATAAAGTGGTTCCACAGCTTGTAAACACAGGGTTTCAGGTTCTTTTTCACTCCCCTCCCGGGGTTCTTTTCACCTTTCCTTCACAGTACTATGCACTATCGGTCACTAAGTAGTATTTAGCCTTGGGGGGTGGTCCCCCCGACTTCCCACAAGGTTTCTCGTGTCTCGTGGTACTTTGGATACTGCCTGCTCTCTTCTGGTTTCAAATACGGGGCTTTCACCCTCTCTGGCCGGATTTCCCAAAACCGTTCTTTTACCATTCAAGTCACGTTATGCAGTCCATAACCCCGGAATGCACGCATTCCGGTTTAGGCTCCTCCCATTTCGCTCGCCGCTACTTTGGGAATCGAGTTTTCTTTCTTTTCCTCCGGGTACTTAGATGTTTCAGTTCCCCGGGTTCCCTTCCATACGTTATGTATTGGCGTATGGATACTTGAGGTTTGCTCAAGTGGGTTTCCCCATTCAGATATCTCCGGATCGTAGGATATTTGCTCCTCCCCGAAGCTTTTCGCAGCTTATCACGTCTTTCATCGGCTCTTAGTGCCAAGGCATCCACCCAGCGCTCTTGTTCGCTTAACCATTTTTTCACCTCACATAGCGTTGTTCGGTGTTGGTTTAGTTTTGTTGCTAGTTTAAAATAATTACCTTTTTTAAAAGATAACTACCTCGGATGTCTTATCTAATTTAGATATTTTTAATTATTTCTATATGTGATTTTCAAGGTACATATTTTACTGACTGAATTTTTATCAGTCATTTAAAACCAAAAGCATTTTGATCTTAAATCACTGGTAAAAACAGTTATTCCATATTATTTTTTTATAATCTGGCAGCCACCTGCTCTCCCACACCGTTACCAGTGCAGTACCATCGGCCGCTTAAGTCTTAACCATCGTGTTCGGGATGGGTACGGGTGTTTCCCCTAAGCGCATCGCCACCAGAAATTTTATATTATTATAGTAATTTCATTTCTGCATTTCGTTCTGCCCGGCTTTTGCCCGGCTTTCCAGAATACTCTTTTTATTACTTAATAATTGAACAGTAAAACAACCTTTACTCATTCTTTCCTTAGAAAGGAGGTGATCCAGCCGCACCTTCCGATACGGCTACCTTGTTACGACTTCACCCCAGTTACCGGCTCCACCTTCGGCAGCTCCCTCCTTACGGTTGGGTCACTGACTTCGGGCATTTCCGACTCCCATGGTGTGACGGGCGGTGTGTACAAGACCCGGGAACGTATTCACCGCGACATTCTGATTCGCGATTACTAGCGATTCCAGCTTCATGTAGTCGAGTTGCAGACTACAATCCGAACTGAGACGTTATTTTTGGGATTTGCTCACCTTCACAGGGCTGCTTCCCTTTGTTTACGCCATTGTAGCACGTGTGTAGCCCAAATCATAAGGGGCATGATGATTTGACGTCATCCCCACCTTCCTCCAGGTTATCCCTGGCAGTCTCTCCAGAGTGCCCAACCGAATTGCTGGCTACTGAAGATAAGGGTTGCGCTCGTTGCGGGACTTAACCCAACATCTCACGACACGAGCTGACGACAACCATGCACCACCTGTCACCTCTGTCCCGAAGGAAAGGACACGTTACTGTCCGGTCAGAGGGATGTCAAGACTTGGTAAGGTTCTTCGCGTTGCTTCGAATTAAACCACATGCTCCACCGCTTGTGCGGGTCCCCGTCAATTCCTTTGAGTTTCATTCTTGCGAACGTACTCCCCAGGTGGAATACTTATTGCGTTAGCTGCGGCACCAAAGAGCTTTGCTCCCTGACACCTAGTATTCATCGTTTACGGCGTGGACTACCAGGGTATCTAATCCTGTTTGCTCCCCACGCTTTCGAGCCTCAACGTCAGTTACAGTCCAGTAAGTCGCCTTCGCCACTGGTGTTCCTCCTAATATCTACGCATTTCACCGCTACACTAGGAATTCCACTTACCTCTCCTGCACTCCAGCCTGACAGTTTCCAATGCAGTCCAGGGGTTGAGCCCCTGCCTTTCACACCAGACTTGCCATGCCGTCTACGCTCCCTTTACACCCAGTAAATCCGGATAACGCTTGCCCCCTACGTATTACCGCGGCTGCTGGCACGTAGTTAGCCGGGGCTTCTTAGTCAGGTACCGTCATTTTCTTCCCTGCTGATAGAAGTTTACATACCGAAATACTTCTTCCTTCACGCGGCGTCGCTGCATCAGGGTTTCCCCCATTGTGCAATATTCCCCACTGCTGCCTCCCGTAGGAGTTTGGGCCGTGTCTCAGTCCCAATGTGGCCGTTCACCCTCTCAGGCCGGCTACTGATCGTCGCCTTGGTAAGCCGTTACCTTACCAACTAGCTAATCAGACGCGGGTCCATCTCATACCACCGGAGTTTTTCACACTGTGCCATGCAGCACTGTGCGCTTATGCGGTATTAGCAGACATTTCTGTCTGTTATCCCCCTGTATGAGGCAGGTCACCCACGCGTTACTCACCCGTCCGCCGCTCAGTCATAAAAATTTCATTCCGAAGAAATCTGTTTTTATGCTTCGCTCGACTTGCATGTGTTAAGCACGCCGCCAGCGTTCATCCTGAGCCAGGATCAAACTCTCAAATAAAGTTTTGATCTTAGTTCAAAAATCAACTACTAGCTAATTTTATCCCTTTATTACTGTTTTAAGGTTGTATCATTTCTGATACGGTTCTTAATTTTGAAATCTCTTTTAATAGAATCTTTCAAGGTTGTTTCACTGTTCAATTATCAAGGTTCTGCTTGTCACCATGTTGTCAGCAACTTTGTTAGTATAACAAGTTAATTGCTTTTTGTCAACAACTTTTTGACATTTTTTAGAATTTCTTTTCTAAATTTGTCGATGTATCGAAGCGACTTGATAATAATAACATCTTCCCAATTAATTGTCAACATATTTTTTCATTTTTTTAAATAATTTATATTTTTTGATTTTTATATTTAATTTAGATAATTTAGCAAGTAATTATCGTCTCTATTATAGAAGATATTTTCTATCTCCTAAAGCGTGTTTTAAAATTGCTTTCTGGCAGCTGTGCGTCACAATTTGTGGGAGATTTCTCCCTGATGAAGGGCGCGTAGCGGGCTACATAACCTGAATTTGGGGCAAATATGCCGCAAAGTGGGGCATGCAAATGGCTGGAATGAATTTTCAAATACTCTCTAGCACTACAGAAAACAGTTTATTAGTGGCTTATGGCTCACTATTCAAAACAATCTTATGAGTTATTACTTGAAATTGAGACTCTGCAGGTTCTTATATTGGGGTTTAGCTGAGAAGGGGACACTTTGTAGATTGAGATGGTGAATAGAAAGATGGTTGATTTATATAAGTTATACACATGTATAGCTTATATTCTTTTTTTCATCCACTTAATTCTTATAATAGTCCATACATATTTCAACCACACTCAAAAGTGTGTTTAAATATTGCTGCTGATTTTACCAAGATATACTGACCAATGTTCTGATCAGTTTGTGCTAGTGATGTGCCATAGCAAATTACATCAATTGAAAACTATGCTGCTGTAAAAAAAGATTCATTCAATAATTATTTGCAAAGAAAAAAGCAGCTATCCTTAGCTGCCTCACATACATATACCTTCAAAATCACACACAGAAATTCATCAAATTATCATCCGTTCTTGCATTACCAACTTCGTTGATCATATCAACTTTATTGACATTATCCTAAACCTTATGGATAAGCCTTCGACCTATTAGTATTAGTCAGCTCCATACATTACTGCACTTCCACCTCTAACCTATCTACCTCGTCGTCTTCAAGGGGTCTTACCACTTATGTGGGGGATATCTCATCTTGAGGGGGGCTTCACGCTTAGATGCCTTCAGCGTTTATCCCTTCCCGACTTGGCTACCCGGCCATGCTCTTGGTAGAACAACCGGTACACCAGAGGTCAGTCCAACCCGGTCCTCTCGTACTAAGGTCAGCTCCTCTCAAATATCCTGCGCCCACGCCGGATAGGGACCGAACTGTCTCACGACGTTCTGAACCCAGCTCGCGTACCGCTTTAATGGGCGAACAGCCCAACCCTTGGGACCTACTACAGCCCCAGGATGCGATGAGCCGACATCGAGGTGCCAAACCACTCCGTCGATGTGAACTCTTGGGAGTGATAAGCCTGTTATCCCCAGGGTAGCTTTTATCCGTTGAGCGATGGCAATCCCACTTTATACCACCGGATCACTAAGTCCTACTTTCGTACCTGCTCCACCCGTCGGTGTCACAGTCAAGCCTTCTTCTGCCTTTGCACTCTGCGAATGGTTTCCAACCATTCTGAGAAGACCTTTGAGCGCCTCCGATACCCTTTCGGAGGCGACCGCCCCAGTCAAACTCCCCGCCTGACATTGTCCCACCACCGGATCACGGTGGCTGGTTAGAAATCCAATACTGCAAGGGTGGTATCCCAACAATGACTCCTTCACAACTGGCGTTGTGAATTCATAGTCTCCCACCTATCCTGTACATGCAATACCGAATCCCAGTATCAAGCTGGAGTAAAGCTCCATGGGGTCTTTCCGTCCTGGCGCAGGTAACCAGCATCTTCACTGGTATTTCAATTTCACCGGATGCATTGTCGAGACAGTGCTCAAATCATTACGCCTTTCGTGCGGGTCGGAACTTACCCGACAAGGAATTTCGCTACCTTAGGACCGTTATAGTTACGGCCGCCGTTTACTGGGGCTTAAATTCAATGCTTCGCTTGCGCTGACATCTCCTCTTAACCTTCCAGCACCGGGCAGGCGTCAGCCCATATACTTCACCTTGCGGTTTTGCATAGACCTGTGTTTTTGCTAAACAGTTGCTTGAGCCTATTCTCTGCGGCCTCTTTCGAGGCACCCCTTCTCCCGAAGTTACGGGGTCATTTTGCCGAGTTCCTTAACAATGCTTCTTCCGTCGGCCTTAGGATTCTCTCCTCATCCACCTGTGTCGGTTTACGGTACGGGTATAATATAAACAATAGCGGCTTTTCTTGACAGCTGGCTCACACACTTCGCTACTTTAGTTCGCTCCACGTCACGTCTTCGGATTGTAGTACGGATTTGCCTTTACTACTCCTACCCCGCTTGTACCGGTTTTTCCATTCCCGGATTGTGCTTTCCATCTGTGTCCCCACAGTTCTGTTATACTATAGTACAGGAATCTCAACCTGTTGTCCATCGACTACGTCTTTCGACCTCGCCTTAGGCCCCGACTTACCCAGAGCAGATCAGCTTTACTCTGGAAACCTTGGATATTCGGCCGGAAGGATTCTCACCTTCCTCTCGCTACTCATTCCAGCATTCTCTCTTCTTAACAATCCACTGCTCCTTACGGTACAGCTTCGTCTCAGTTAAGAATGCTCCTCTACCAATGACTATGTCATTCCTCAGCTTCGGTGTTGTGTTTTAGCCCCGGACATTTTCGGCGCAGGACCTCTCGACTAGTGAGCTATTACGCACTCTTTTAATGTATGGCTGCTTCTGAGCCAACATCCTAGTTGTCTTCGAAATCCCACATCCTTTTCCACTTAACACACACTTTGGGACCTTAGCTGGAGGTCTGGGCTCTTTCCCTTTTGACTGCCCAACTTATCTCGTGCAGTCTGACTCCCATACATCATCTATACGGCATTCGGAGTTTGATATTCTTTGGTAAGCTTTGACGCCCCCTAGGAAATTCAGTGCTCTACCTCCGTTAGACTAATATGAGGCTAGCCCTAAAGCTATTTCGAGGAGAACCAGCTATCTCCGGGTTCGATTGGAATTTCTCCCCTATCCACACCTCATCGCCACCCTTTTCAACGGATGTGCGTTCGGTCCTCCATTACCTTTTACGGTAACTTCAACCTGGACATGGATAGATCACCCGGTTTCGGGTCTACTCTGACTGACTCTTTCGCCCTATTAAGACTTGGTTTCCCTCCGGCTCCACACCTTGAGTGCTTAACCTTGCCAGCCAGCGTAACTCGCTGGACCGTTCTACAAAAAGTACGCGGTTCCACATATAAAGTGGTTCCACAGCTTGTAAACACAGGGTTTCAGGTTCTTTTTCACTCCCCTCCCGGGGTTCTTTTCACCTTTCCTTCACAGTACTATGCACTATCGGTCACTAAGTAGTATTTAGCCTTGGGGGGTGGTCCCCCCGACTTCCCACAAGGTTTCTCGTGTCTCGTGGTACTTTGGATACTGCCTGCTCTCTTCTGGTTTCAAATACGGGGCTTTCACCCTCTCTGGCCGGATTTCCCAAAACCGTTCTTTTACCATTCAAGTCACGTTATGCAGTCCATAACCCCGGAATGCACGCATTCCGGTTTAGGCTCCTCCCATTTCGCTCGCCGCTACTTTGGGAATCGAGTTTTCTTTCTTTTCCTCCGGGTACTTAGATGTTTCAGTTCCCCGGGTTCCCTTCCATACGTTATGTATTGGCGTATGGATACTTGAGGTTTGCTCAAGTGGGTTTCCCCATTCAGATATCTCCGGATCGTAGGATATTTGC